>NZ_JBEZDA010000001.1:1124249-1230508 GCF_040647855.1 Nocardia sp. NPDC049220 | reverse complement strand
AGCCACGCGGGTCACCTCATCGGCGAACGAGGACAACGTGTCGACCATCGTATTGATGGTGTCCTTCAGTTCCAGGATCTCCCCACGAGCATCCACCCGGATCTTCTGCGACAAATCCCCCTGCGCGACCGCGGTGGTGACCTGCGCGATCGAACGCACCTGGTCGGTCAGATTGTCCGCCATGACATTGACCGACTCGGTCAAGCCCTTCCAAGTACCGGACACACCCTTCACATCGGCCTGGCCACCCAGCCGCCCCTCGGTACCGACCTCACGAGCCACGCGGGTCACCTCATCGGCGAACGAGGACAACGTGTCGACCATCGTATTGATGGTGTCCTTCAGTTCCAGGATCTCCCCACGAGCATCCACACGGATCTTCTGCGACAAATCCCCCTGCGCGACCGCGGTCGCGACCTGCGCGATCGAACGCACCTGGTCGGTCAGATTGTCCGCCATGAAGTTCACCGACTCGGTCAACCCCTTCCAGGTGCCCGAGACGCCGAGCACCTGAGCTTGGCCACCGAGCCGCCCCTCGGTACCGACCTCGCGCGCGACACGGGTCACCTCATCGGCGAACGAGGACAAGGTGTCGACCATCGTGTTGATCGTCGACTTCAGTTCCAAGATCTCGCCACGGGCGTCCACGGTGATCTTCTGCGACAGGTCACCCTTCGCCACCGCGGTCGTCACCTCCGCGATAGACCGAACCTGTGCCGTGAGGTTGCCCGCCATGATGTTCACCGATTCGGTGAGGTCCCGCCATGTTCCCGACACCCCTGGCACCTGTGCCTGGCCCCCGAGCCGTCCCTCGTTGCCCACCTCCCGGGCGACCCGCGTCACCTCGTCGGCGAACGCCGAGAGCTGGTCCACCATCGTGTTGATGGTGATCTTCAGCTCCAGCAACTCTCCTTTGACATCCACCGTGATCTTCTGCGACAGGTCGCCCTGCGCCACGGCGGTGGCCACACCCGCGATGTCACGGACCTGAGCGGTCAGGTTGTCCGCCATCGCGTTCACCGACTCGGTAAGATCCTTCCACGTGCCCGACACCCCGGGAACCGAAGCCTGACCACCGAGCTTGCCCTCGGTGCCCACCTCCCTCGCGACCCGCGTAACTTCCGTGGTGAATAGGGAAAGCTGGTCCACCATGCCGTTGAACACGGTGGCGATCTCGTCCAGAAGCGGATCACCAACCTCGGGCAGGTACCGCCGGAAGTCACCGTCGCGCACCGCCTTGAGCCCGTCCAACAAAGGCTGCAGTCGCTCGTCGCTTACCCGGTCCGTGGTCGCGGTGTTCTGGACCATCGGTGTACCTGCCTAACTTCGTCTGCGTGGCCGGTCATATCCGAGGTCGACGTCGAAGCAATTCTCGCCGGCGGCGACTCGACGGATGACGTCGAGCAAGTCGTCGAACATTCCGGTCTTGAGCACCAATCCGGCACCACCCGCGGCCATCACCCTGTCGACCATCGCCTGGTTGGCGTCTCCGGTGAAAACCAGCACCCGGGTCTGCGGGGACGCTCTGCGCAGCTGCCCGATCGCGTCGATTCCGTCGCCGTCGGGCAGCCGACGGTCGAGCAGAATCACATGCGGGTGGTAACGGCCGGCAGCGCCGATCACGTCCTCGATCGACCTGGCTATTTCGATGACATCGATGTCGTCGACGAGTTCGAAGGCGGAGTCCAACGCCATCACCACCATAGGGTGATCTTCCGCCACCAACAGCCGTGTACGGCCGGGGTCGACATCAGCCGACATGGACCCATGTTACGTCGATGCCGTCCCGTTGCTACCGAATTGCCCGAGTTATATGTCTGAGCGCCATTCTTCGATCGAATTTCATTGTGCAATATTTGGTTCGCTCGGTGATCCAGGTCGAGTTTCTTCGAGCTCGCACCGACAATCGCGATACGGGTGGGGATGGTGGGCCGCGGCCAGCTGCTGATCTGCGGCGGGCCGGCGGTGGCAGCGGGCGCCGGTCCGGCGGCAGTGCCCACCGTCCGCGGACCGCCTGCCGAAGCACGCACGCCGACATGGGAAGATGGAGGATGTGCTGCGCTGGATAACTGCCGGAGAATCCCATGGTCCCGCCCTCGTCACCATCCTCGAGGGGATGGTGGCCGGCGTCGAGGTGACGTCCGACGAGATCTCCGCGCAGCTGGCCCGGCGCAGGCTGGGGTACGGGCGCGGCGCGCGGATGAAGTTCGAGGCCGACAAGGTGACCGTCGTCGGTGGTGTGCGGCACGGTCACACGATGGGCGGTCCGGTGGCCATCGAGATCGCCAACTCCGAGTGGCCGAAGTGGACGACGGTGATGTCGGCCGATCCGGTCGATCCGGCCGAACTCGCCGAACTGGCCCGCAATGCGCCGCTGACCCGGCCGCGCCCCGGTCACGCCGACTACTCCGGCATGCTCAAGTACAACTTCGACGACGCCCGCAATGTCCTGGAGCGCGCCAGCGCCAGGGAGACCGCCGCACGCGTGGCGGCGGGCACCGTCGCGCGCAACTTCCTACGCCAGGCATTCGGCGTCGAGGTCGTTTCGCACGTCGTCTCGATCGGCGGCGCGCAGAACAGCACCGGCATCGTGCCGTCGGCCGCCGACCTCACCACGGTCGACGCGAGCCCGGTGCGCGCATTCGACAAGACCGCCGAAGCAGCGATGATCGCGGAGATCGAGGCAGCCAAGAAGGACGGCGACACCCTCGGCGGCGTAGTCGAGGTGGTCGTCGAGGGTCTCCCGGTCGGCCTCGGTTCGTTCATCAGTGGCGAGAACCGTCTGGACTCGCGGCTCGCCGCCGCGCTCATG
This sequence comes from Nocardia sp. NPDC049220, assembly GCF_040647855.1. Lineage (NCBI taxonomy): Bacteria > Bacillati > Actinomycetota > Actinomycetes > Mycobacteriales > Nocardiaceae > Nocardia > Nocardia sp. NPDC049220. Next base: position 1,227,696 of record NZ_JBEZDA010000001.1, on the reverse strand, counting down.
GGTATCCAGGCCATCAAGGGTGTCGAGGTCGGCGATGGCTTCGAGACCGCGCGGCGGCGCGGCAGCCAGGCGCACGACGAAATGCGTCCCGGCCCCGACGGTGTGCTGCGCTCCACCAACCGCGCGGGCGGGCTCGAAGGTGGCATGACCAACGGCGAGGCGCTGCGGGTACGCGCCGCGATGAAGCCGATCTCCACCGTGCCGCGGGCACTGTCCACCGTCGACATGACCACCGGCGACGAAGCGGTTGCCATCCACCAGCGCTCGGACGTTTGCGCCGTGCCCGCCGCGGGCGTGGTCGCCGAATCCATGGTGGCGCTGGTCGTCGCGCAGGCCGCGCTGGAGAAGTTCGGCGGCGATTCGCTCACCGAGACCACCGAGAACATCACCAGCTACGTCAAGCGGATCAGCACCCGCCCGCACGTCGGCGCTCCGCAGATAACCATGGACAGTCGGTCACAATGATCGTGCAGACCGACCCGCGCGCCCCGCGCGTGGTGCTGGTCGGACCGCCCGGGGCGGGGAAATCCACGATCGGCCGCAAACTCGCCAGGGAACTCGGTGTCGAGCTGTACGACACCGATGCCGGGATCGAGCGCGAGACCGGTCGCACTATCCCGGAGATCTTCGCCGAGGACGGTGAACCCGAGTTCCGCAGGATCGAAGAGCAGGTGGTGCGCCGCGCCATCCTGGCCGAACGCGGAGTCGTCTCGCTCGGTGGCGGTGCCGTACTGTCCGCGAACACCAGGGCGCTGTTGCGCAACCGTACTGTCGTCTACCTGGAAATCAGCGTGGCCGAAGGGCTTAGGCGCACCGGGGCGAGCATGCAGCGTCCGCTGCTCAACGACGCGGATCCCAGCGCCAAGTATCGAGAGTTGATGCGCACCCGCCGCCCGCTCTACCGCGAGGTGGCGACTACTCGGCTGCGCACCGACGGCCGCAGCCCGGGGCGGGTCGTCCGAATGATCATGACCAAGCTCGGGATGGAGCCGGTCGAGTCGACCGCGTCCGGGCTGGACCACAAGCAGCAGCCGGCCGGAATACCGCAGGGCAGCAGTCGATCCCGGGCTCGGCGGCGAGCCAGAGCCCGAGCGGCCGCCCAGCGCAAGGCCGCCGAACAGGGCAAGCCCACCGACACCGCGACAAACCCGGCAGCGGAACCCGGTGCGACCGTCCGACCTCGGACCCGTGGAGGCAGCGCCGACACCGGCGACCCGAACGCCGCGGACGGAGCCGGTTCCCGCGACAGAACGGCATCCGGCAGCCGCACCAGACGCGCCCGTGCCCGGGCACGCCAACAGTCGGCGTCAGCAGCACAGTCAGCACCAGTAGCAACAGAATCGGAGCAAGCCACGTGACAGAGCCGAGTCGTCTCGAAGTCCGGACCGCCGACCCGTACCCGGTGATCATCGGCCGCGGGTTGCTCGGCGAACTCGTCGAGTCGGTCAGCGGTGCGTCCGCGGGCGTGCGTACCGTAGCGATCCTGCACCAGCCGCCGCTCACCGAAACCGCCGAAGTCGTGCGGAAGGCCTTGGCCGACAACGATATCGACGCACACCGCATCGAGATTCCGGATGCCGAGGCAGGCAAGGACCTTCCCGTCGCCGGGTACTGCTGGGAAGTGCTCGGGCGAATCGGCCTGACCCGCAACGACGTCGTGGTCAGTCTGGGTGGCGGCGCGGCGACCGACCTCGCCGGTTTCGTCGCCGCCACCTGGATGCGCGGGGTGCGCATCGTGCACGTCCCGACCACGCTGCTGGCCATGGTCGACGCAGCTATCGGCGGCAAGACCGGCATCAACACCGAAGCGGGTAAGAACCTGGTCGGTTGCTTCCACGAGCCCGCCGCCGTACTCGTCGACTTGGCCACGCTGGAAACAGTGCCGCGCAACGAGATCGTGGCGGGCATGGCCGAGATCATCAAGGCCGGTTTCATCGCCGATCCGGTGATCCTCGACCTGGTGGAGCGCGATCCGGAGGCCGCGCTGGACCCGGCCGGCGATGTGCTGCCCGAACTGATCCGCCGCGCGATCCAGGTGAAGGCCGACGTGGTCGCGGCCGATCTGAAAGAGGCAAGTCTGCGCGAGATCCTCAACTACGGCCACACCCTCGCCCATGCGATCGAGCGGCGGGAGCGGTACCGCTGGCGGCACGGGGCCGCGGTGGCCGTCGGACTGGTTTTCGCCGCCGAACTCGGACGCCTCGCGGGCCGTCTCGATGATGCCACCGCTGATCGGCACCGCGCGATCCTGGCCTCCGTCGGGTTGCCGACCAGCTACGACGCCGAGGCCCTTCCGCAATTGCTCGATGCCATGCAGACCGACAAGAAGACCCGTTCGGGTGTGTTGCGCTTCGTGGTACTCGACGGTCTGGCCAAGCCCGGCCGCCTGGAGGGACCGGACCCGGCCCTACTTGCCGCGGCGTACTCGGCGATCGCTCGCGAGGACAGCCCGTCGAGCGGCGGTTCGGTCCTGTTGTAGCGCGCACGGCCCAGCCACCGCACCAACGGTCCGCACACCCAACAAACGGCGCGCCCCGCACTGGGGCACGCCGTTTCTCGTCGAGTCAGAAGGCCGCGGATTCGTGCGGCGGCGCAACGGGCCGTCGTTTCGAGCCCTGTCGACCGGCCAGCATCCGGCCGGTACCGACGCCGACCAGCGCGGGCACGAAGATCAGCAGGATGATGAAGGACGCGCTGGCGGTCAGTTCGAAAAGCAGGCCGTTGTCACCGAGGTCGAAGCGGGGTGCCCAGTCCAGCACCCAGGCGCCCAGCCCGCTGCCGACACCGCCCGCGACGGCGGCCTTCAACCACAGCAGGGTCAGATCGGAACCGTGCTCCAGGCGTGAGCCGGTGACCCGGTTCGCACGGCCATCGAGCACACCCCAGGACACAATGGTCGCGACCAGCACGATCAGGCACACGATTCGCATCCACGCGCCGTGCGTCGGCCAATACACCATCGCGAAACCCAGCGCGGCACGCAGCGCAACCACCAGCGCGCCCAGCACGACGGCCCGCAGCACCCAACCGTTCATGCCGACCACCATAACCCCGCACTACCTGGTTCCTCACTAGAACCCGTACCAGTTATGTGGCTGTTCAGCCTGGTCGGCACCGGCTCCTGCGCTACGCCACACCCGCCAGCGCGGCGGCCATCGCAGCGCGCGGAGCCGGTTGACCAGTGAATTGCTCGACCTGCCCGAAGGCCTGGTTCAGCAACATCTGCAGTCCGCTGACCACGGTGTGCTCGGCGCGCTCGACCGCTTCGGCCAGCGGGGTCGGCCATGGGGCGTAGATCGCGTCCAGCACGACGGGGGCAGCTGCCACCGCGTCCGCGACCGCCGCGGCAGCGGTCGCGGGGACCGTGCTCACCACGGCGCCCGCCGCGGCGCAGGCCGCGCCGATCGCCGCAGCATCGAAGCCGATCAGGGTGGCGGCCATCCCGAGGCGCTCCGCGAGTTCCAGTGCGCCACGCGCCCGCCCAGCATCCCGCGCGATCACTGTGACCGCCTCACCACCCAGCTCCGATATCGCCAGCAGCGCGGGCCGAGCGGTACCGCCCGCGCCGAGCACCACACCCTCGGCCAGTTCGGTGATCCCACCACTGCGGAGAGCGCCGAGCACCCCGTCCACGTCGGTGCAATCCGCCCGCCAGCCGTCCGCGATGCGGACAAGCGTATTGGCCGACCCGACCAGCACTGCCCGTTCGGTTCGCTCGCTGGCGTAGGCGAGCGCGACTTCCTTGCCCGGCATGGTCACCGAGAGCCCGACCCACTCCGGACCGAGCCCGTCGACCAGCCCGGGCAGCTGCTCGGCCGAGCACTCGACGCGGTCGTAAGTCCAGTCCAGCCCGAGCGCACGGTAGGCAGCCAGGTGCAGCTGCGGGGAACGGGAATGCTTGATCGGTGTGCCGAGCACCGCCGCCTTCCGATTACCTGCCACTGTCCAGAATCCCACTCTGCCTTGCCTTCTCGATATTGCGCAGGTGCTCCTGATAGCTGTCGGTGAACAGGGTGGTGCCCTGCTTATCGACAGTGACGAAATATAGCCAGGGGCCGGGCTCCGGATTCTCCACGGCGCGCAACGCGTTGAGCGAGGGCGCCGAGATCGGCGTGGCGGGCAGGCCCGCCATGGCGTACGTGTTCCAGGGATTACGCGTGGCTCGGTCGGAGTCGGTAGTCGCGACCTCGGTGCGGTCCAGGGTGTAGTTGACCGTCGAGTCGAACTGCAACGGCTGATCGACCCGCAACCGGTTCAGGATCACGCGCGCCACCTTGGACATGTCCTGCGGCAGCGCTTCCCGCTCGACCAACGAGGCCGCGACCAGCGTCTCGTAGGGGCTCAGCTTGGTCTCGGAGCCGGACTGCAGCAATCCGGTGCCCTCGTAACTGCGGGCGCTGGCGGTGACCACCTGCGCGAGGATCTGCTCCGGCGTGCCGCTCGGATCGAAATCCCAGGTGCCGGCCGCGATCAGGCCCTCGAGCTGCCTGCTGTGGTCCGGGACGTCGCGCAGGTCCTGCGCCGCCCAGCTCGGCACTCCGAGCGCTGCCGGATCCATCTTCGCGCCGGCGGCGTCGAGCTGCTCGTAGGTCACGCACTTCTGGGTCGGCCCGGTCCCGATACAGCTGGCGTCCGCGATCTTGCGATAGATGCCTTCCTTGCGCGAGCCGGTGTTCACATCCTGTTGGTCATGCAGCTGGCGCCCCTCGGACACCACCAGGTTGCCGACTCGTGAGGTCTTGGCGATCAGCGCGATCACCGCCTCCGCGGCCGAACTGCGACTGGGGATCGCGTAGTACCCGGGCTGCACCGCGCTCATATTCGAATTGCGCACGGCCGCTTGAAAGAACGCGCCCGTGCTCGCGACGACACCCTTCTCGACCATGGTCGCGGCGATCTGCTGTGAGGTGTCACCCGGCTGCACGTGCACCACCACGAGCGGGCCCGCGGGCCCCGCATAGTCCTCTGGGCCGCCGAGTCCGTCGACCAACTTCATCCCCGCGAACACCGCGGCGCCGGTGAACAGCAGCACGAAGACACCGGTGATGACCCACAGGTTCCTACGACGCTTCTTGCGCTCGGCCGCCTTGCGCGAGGAAGCCCGGGAACGCTTGCCGCGCTGTGAGCGCCCGGCGCGCTCCTGCTGCGCCCCTTTCGGGCGGCGTGGCGACTCCTGACGACCCACTCTCCGCGGACCCTGGGTTTCGGGCCGCCGGGCAGGGCGTCGCGGCGGCTGCGGCTCGTCGTATTCGTCTTCGTACTCGTCCTCGTACTCATCCTCGACGTAACGCGGGATGACGGACGTGTCGTATTCGTCGTAGTCGCGGCCGCCGGTGCGACTGTGCGCATGCGCGGCCTCGTCCTCGTGCTCAGCCCAGGCCTGCTCGTCTCTTCGGTAACGCCGATCAGCTTCGCGCTGTCGAAACAGTTCCTCGGCCCGCGCCCACCGATCGGTCATGCATCGTCCCCCGACGACACAGAACGTCCCGCTTCCACCGACCTCAACACCGCACTCCGTTCGTCCAACCATCCCTGCAGGATCGACACGGCCGCCGCCTGGTCGATCACCTGCCGCTGGCCACGCGCGCGAACTCCGCTGTCCCGCAATGCACGTGCAGCTGACACCGTAGTCAAACGTTCGTCGGAAAGCCGCACAGGCACCGGAGCGATGGCAGCCCGCAACCTATCGGCGAACGCGGTCGTCAGCGTAGCGGCAGCCCCCTTCTCCCCGCGCAATGTTCGTGGCAATCCCACGATGACCTCGACAGCTTCATACTCCCGCACAATTTCGGCAATCCTCCCGATATCGGGAGCAACCGCGTCCGCGCGCTGATTCCGCTTCGCGCGCGGCACGGTCTCCACCGGGGTGGCGAGGATACCGTCAGGATCGCAGGCAGCGACGCCGATCCGGACGCTGCCGACGTCGACGCCGATCCGTCTGCCCCGACCTGGATCGGCGCCGGGCTGCGGCCGATCGGCGTCGGGTGACGCCGACCTCTGCGGACTTCCAGGGTCGCCCATCACCCGGCTAGTTCAGCCACCCGGAGGCGGACCGCGGCCAGCCCCGCCGGAATACCGGACGGATCCGAACCGGCGCCCTGCGCCATCTCCGGCTTACCACCACCGCGCCCCGCGATGCTCGAACCGAAACTACCGACCAGATCCCCCGCCTTGACGCCGAGTTCCTGGGCGGGCTTGTTCACGGTCACCACGAACGGCACCTTGCCCTCAGCGTTCCCGAGCAGCACCACCACTGCGGGCTCACTACCGAACCGGCCACGGATATCGGTGGCCAGCGTCCGCAGATCGCCCGCGGGAATGCCCTCGGGTGCAGCTACAGCGACCAGCAGTAAGCGGCCGATCCGCTCGGCCTGCTCGACATAGGCGCTCGCCGAGGACAGCACGGCAGCCATTTTGGTCCGCTCGAGCTCCTTCTCGGCGGCCTTGAGCCGCTCCACCAGCTGCTCAACCCGTGCGGGCACCTCGTCGGAAGGCACCTTCAGCGACGACGCGACACCCGCCAGCAGCGCCCGCTCTTTGGCCAGGTACTGGTAGGAATCCAAACCGACGAACGCCTCGACGCGTCGTACGCCGGAGCCGACCGACGATTCACCGAGAACCGTGATCGGGCCGATCTGCGAGGAATGCTGCACGTGCGTGCCACCGCACAGCTCCGTCGAGAACGGGCCGCCGATCTCGACGACGCGGACCTCGTTGCCGTAATTCTCGCCGAACAGCGCGAGCGCACCCATCTGCTTGGCCTTCGGCAGGTCGGTGACAAAAGTGTTGACCGGGAAGTCGGCGCCGACCGCGTCGTTGGACACGGCTTCGATGTCGGCCCGCTGCTGCTCGGACAGCTGGCCCTGCCAGTTGAAGTCGAAGCGCAGGTAGCCTGGCTTGTTCAGCGATCCCGCTTGCACAGCGTTCGGGCCGAGCACCTGACGCAGAGCGGCATGCACCATGTGCGTGCCGGAGTGTCCCTGGGTCGCGCCGCGCCGCCATGCCGGGTCGGCTTGGGCCAGCACCACATCACCCTCGGTGATCTGGCCCTGCTCGACCGTGGTCTTGTGCACCCACAACTTCTTGGCGATCTTCTGCACATCATTGACGCGCAGCTTCAGGCCCGCGGCGGTTATGCTGCCGCGGTCGGCGATCTGACCGCCGGACTCGGCGTACAGCGGGCTGCGGTCCAGAATCACCTCGACGTCGCGCCCGGCGGTCACGGTCGGCACCCGTACACCGTCGGCGATCAGGGCGAGCACGGTGGCCTCCGAAGTCAGCTCGTCGAAGCCGGTGAATTCGGTGGCGCCACGATCGACCAGTTCCTTGTAGATCGTCAGGTCGGCGTGGGCGTGCTTGCGGGCCTGCGCGTCCTCCTTCGCGCGCTGACGTTGCTCCGCCATGAGCGCGCGGAAGCCGTCTTCGTCCACCGAGAGGCCCGCCTCGGCGGCCATCTCCAAGGTCAGATCGATCGGGAAGCCGTAGGTGTCGTGCAGGGTGAAGGCATCCGAACCGGCGATCGTCTTGCCGCCCTTGGCCTTCACGGTGGCCGCGGTGTTGTCGAACAGGGTGGAGCCGGTGTTCAGCGTCTTCAGAAACGCCGTTTCCTCACCGACCGCGACAGTCTCGATACGGCGGAGGTCGGTGGACAACTCGGGGTAGGCCGGCGCCATGAGGTCGCTCACCACGTTCATGAACTCGCTCATCACCGGCTTCTCCGCGCCGAGCAGGCGGGCCGAGCGCACGATGCGGCGCAGCAGACGGCGCAGCACGTAGCCGCGGCCATCGTTGCCGGGGTTCACACCGTCGGCGATCAGCATCGCGGCGGTGCGGGCGTGGTCGGCGATCACGCGGAAGCGCACGTCGTCCTCGTGCTGCACGCCGTAGGAGCGGCCGGTGAGTTCCTCGGCTTTGTCGATGATCGGGCGCAGCAGGTCGGTCTCGTAGACGTTGTCCACGCCCTGCAACAGCAGCGCGATCCGCTCGACGCCCATGCCGGTGTCGATATTCTTCTTCGGCAGCGACCCGACCGGCGAGTGCCCCTGCTTCGGGCTCAACTCACCACGGATGTCCTGCATGAACACCAGATTCCAGATTTCCAGGTAGCGGTCCTCATCGGCGACCGGTCCACCGTCTCGGCCGTGCTCCGGGCCGCGGTCGTAGTAGATCTCCGAGCACGGGCCACCCGGTCCGGGCACCCCCATGTCCCAGTAGTTGTCCTTGCCGTCGCGGAATTGGATCCGCTCCTCGGGGATACCGGCGACCCGGCGCCAGATCTCGGCCGCATCCGGGTCATCCTGGTACACGGTCACCCAGATCCGCTCCGGATCGAATCCGTAGCCGCCTTCGTCCTGAGGTTTGCTGATCAACTCCCAGGCGAGGGTGATCGCCCCCTCCTTGAAGTAGTCACCGAAGGCGAAGTTCCCCGCCATCTGGAAGAAGGTGTTGTGCCGTGTGGTGACACCGACCTCTTCGATGTCGCCGGTGCGGACGCACTTCTGCACGCTCGTCGCCCGCGCGTAGGGCGGCGCCTCCTGACCCAGGAAGTACGGCTTGAACTGAACCATGCCTGCATTGACGAACAGCAGGTTCGGGTCGGCCAGGATCAGCGAGGCACTCGGCACCTCGGTGTGGCCGGCACGGAGAAAATGGTCCAGAAAGCGCCGTCGGATCTCGTGGGTCTGCACAGATATCCAGCCTACCGGTGCCGCGCACGCGATTATTCATCGACCGGGACAGTGTCCGGCAGCCCGGCGACCGCCCGCGAACCCGTCCACCGGGTCCGAGTGTGACGTCACCCGCGCACGATCCGCCGCAGCTTGTCGACGCGCGAGCCGATCTCGCGTTCATGGCCGTGCTCGGTCGGTCGGTAATAGTCGACGCCGACCAGCTCGTCGGGTGGGTACTGCTGAGCGAGGACGCCGTCCTTGTTGTCGTGCGGGTACCGGTAGCCCTGGGCGTTTCCGAGTTGTGCCGCGCCCGCGTAGTGGCCGTCTCGAAGATGCGGCGGCACGGCGCCCGCCTTGCCCGCGGCGACATCGGCCATGGCGGCGCCGATCGCGGTGATCACCGCGCCGGACTTGGGTGCGGTGGCCAGATGAATGGTGGCCTGAGCTAGCGCCAGCCGCCCCTCCGGCAGGCCGACGAGCTGCACCACCTGCGCCGCGGCCGTCGCCGTCTGCAACGCCGTCGGATCGGCCATCCCGATGTCCTCGCTGGCATGGATCATCAGCCTGCGGGCGATGAAGCGCGGATCCTCGCCGGCGCTGAGCATACGGGCCAGGTAGTGCAGCGCGGCGTCGACGTCCGAGCCACGGATGGACTTGATGAACGCGCTGATCACGTCGTAATGCTGGTCGCCGGCACGGTCGTAGCGGACTGCTGCCTTGTCTACGCTCGCCTCGACGAGTTCGACATCGACGGTGCCATCCAGAGACGATTCGGCGGAGGCCTCCAGTGCGGTGAGCGCGCGCCGCGCGTCGCCGCCCGCGATGCGGATGATGTGGTCGAGCGCACCGTCGGTGACGACGTACTCGCCGTCGAGCCCGCGTGGATCGGTGACGGCGCGAGTCAGCACCTGACGGAGGTCCGATTCGGTCAGCGACTGCAACTGCAACACCAGCGAGCGCGACAACAGCGGCGACACGACGGAGAACGACGGATTCTCGGTGGTCGCGCCGACCAGCAGCACGATTCGGTTCTCCACCGCCGCGAGCAGCGCATCCTGCTGGGTCTTGGAGAAGCGGTGCACCTCATCGATGAACAGCACGGTCTGCTCACCGCCCGATAGCCTGCGACGCGCCACATCGATCACCGCACGCACCTCCTTCACCCCCGCGGAGAGCGCGGACAGCGCCTCGAAGCGGCGGCCGGTCGCCTGCGAGATGAGTGCGGCGAGAGTCGTCTTACCCGTGCCCGGCGGACCGTACAACAGCACCGACGCTGCTCCGGAGCCTTCGATCAGCCTGCGTAGCGGCGACCCGGGACCTAGTAGATGCTGCTGTCCGACCACCTCGTCCAACGCGGCAGGGCGCATCCGCACCGCCAGTGGCGCGCCCGCATCCCGACGCACCACGTTGTCGATCGTGTGCCCGACCGGGACCGCCGGACCGGGCACATCGAACAAGCCATCGCTCACCGAGGCAACGTTACCGAGCCGCACCGACAGCGCTGCGGGCCGTGGTCCCCGACATCTCAGGTACCGCCTCGGCCGAACGCGGCCAGACCTCCCGGATCCGTGCTCCGGCTCCACCACACGCAGAACCTGCGCCCATCCCACCCCCTGCGGTCCCCCATGACGGCCGCGGTTCGACATCGCACGACATCGAAATACCGGGGATCTCGGAGCAGAATTTCTTCGACAGGGTGTCGATCTGGCGTGAGTTCCGCGCGTCGGAATGCGGCCGGCGGCCCGATCCCGCGGGCCGGAACCGAAAGAGCAAGACGATGGCCAACACGTTGTGCTGTACGAAGACGAGGCCGCCTACGCGGCGGCGCTGAAGGGGATGGGCGAGAGATCTACAGGACCATCTCGCCTTCCAGAAGATCGCGAAGGGCACGGTACGCGGCGGAACCGCACTACGACCGATGTTCGCGATTTCGCCCCCGCCGAGGAATGCGTCCAGGACGCCTACCCGAAGACGCTCACCGCGTAATCGGCGCACGGCGTTCCCGCCAAGCAGAGGCAGATAGCTATTCCGACCAGCGCTCTTCCAGCATCGCCGAAACGTCCTCGGCGAAATCGCCGACGATGTCGTCGCCCGTGCACCGGGCGTCTTCGGCGAGCGCGGCCCAGCGATTGATCAGCGCAGCGGAGCGTGGCACCGACAATCCATGCTCGCGCGCCGAGGCGATGCGGCCGTGGTCGGCGGGCAGGAACCAGAAGGTGGACAGCCACACCCAAATCAGCCGGGCCTCGAGGATTCGCTCGGCGAGCAGGTCGTCATCGGCCAGTGCGGGCCACACGCCCACGACCTCGGAACGCCACGCCTCCACCATCTGGCTGGCGCGTTCCCGCGAAAGTTCGACATCGCACAGGCAGCCGGGGAAGGAGACCAGCGCGTAGGCGATGTCCAGCGTCGCGTCGCGGAACCCACCCCACTCGTAGTCGAGGAAGCGCGCGCCCTCCTCGTTCAGGATCACATTGTCCGGGCACAGGTCCGACGGACTGAACGCGCGGAAACGCCCTGCGGAGTACAGCCGGTTGCCGCGCACGATACGCTCAGCGATCTCGCCGGGCACCTCGACGCCCAACTCACGCTGTAGCAGCCTCGGCACCTCGGCGATCGCCGACTCGGCCTGCTGCGCGATACCGTCGACTCGATGCACGACGTCCACCCGACGCAGCAGTGCGACGAAGTCGGCCTCGCGCCCGACCGTGGCCGCGTGCATCCGACCGAGCGCCTGCGCGAACGCCATCAGCGCGTTGCGGGAGGCAGGCTCGGCTCCGGTCCGCAGCACGGCCGTCAACAAGGAGTTCTCGCCGAGATCGCTGAGAATCAGCAACCGGTCCGGCAGACTGTGGGCAATGAGATACGCACCTGGCCGATGCTCCCGACTCAGGGCGGTGGTGAACTGATAAGAGACGGCCTCGCGGAGAAACGCGGAATCGATGCTGACGACGCCCGGCGCCAGACCACCGGTCCGGCGGTCCCGAGCAGCACCGCGTACCTGCTTCACGATCAAGGTCCGCGGCAGTGAGAAAGCGTTCTCCGCTACACGCACACGGAGGACGGTCGTTCGTCCACTACCACTGAGTTCGATCGGATCACTCAGCTTTACCGGAGCACCCATTCGCTTTGTGAGCAACTGTTGCGCTGCGGACACGACTTCGGTGGCGCGTTCGGCCAATAGTGCGGTCATCGCCTTTCAAGCTACTCGCATCGGGTCACTTCTAGCGAGCGGTTACACAACCTTTCCGCGTCGCTCGGCGTGTCTACGCCAAGGTGGAACAACGGTTACCGGTTGCTTGACACTATTGCGCCGGTCAGGTTTCTCATCGTCAACTGCTCTGCGCCACACCGCAAATGAGTGGAAAGGTCTACGCATGACCGAAACACCGCCCCCCGTGCCGAAGGAATCAGCCGCCGGTGCCGCCGACCCGAGCTACGCGCGGGGCTTCACGGCGCGGCCGGGGCAGCACGAAAGCCAGGCCTCGCCGGCTCCGGGCCCCGACACCAGCCACGGGCGCAACGAGATGGCTGGTTCGGCCGGATATCCGCAGCTCGAGGGCCCAGGCGCGGCGCAATACGGGAACGAATCGCTGGAACCGCCGCCGGTGCTGGCACCGCCGCGCCCCGGCTACGGGCCGCAGGTGGCTGGTCCCAGCCCGGCGCCACCCGGCGGCATGCCGCAGCCGGGCATGATGCCTCCGCCCGGTGCCGCACCAGCACCGCGACCGGTCTACGGCTACCAGCAGGTCCCCGTGGGCCCCGGCACGCTCGACGTAGGTCAGGCACTGAGCTACGGCTGGGCGAAATTTCGCGCCAACCCTGGGCCATGGGTCGGCGTAACCGCCGTGGGCGTACTCATCTACCTGGCGTTCCTGCTCGTCGTACAGATCGCCGACCCCACGACGATGTTGCCCTTGCTGTTGATCTGCCTCGCGGTGCTGGCCGGCGTCTGGTTGCTGCAGGCAGCCATGGTCCGCGGCGCTCTGTACGAAACCAATGACACTCCACCGTCTTTCGGCTCGTACTTCCGTTTCCTGAATGCGGGCAACGTCCTGCTCACCGCGCTGCTGGCGTTCAGCCTGACCGTCCTCGGCTCCGCGCTGTGCTTCGTGCCCGGACTCGTCGCCGGCGTGCTCTGCATATTCTCACTGCACTACGTCCTCGATCAGGACCAGGGACCGTTCGAGGCGCTGAAGTCCAGTTTCACCCTGGTGATCGCCAATATCTGGCAGGTGCTGCTGCTCGTGCTCGCGGTCACGGTGGTGACCTTCCTCGGGTTGCTGCTGTGCGGTATCGGCCTGCTGGTCGCAGGCCCGGTCACTATCATCGCGGTGACCTACTCCTACCGCATACTCGACGGAGGCGGCTACCCCACGCGGTAGCGACGATCATCTATCGATCGGTGGCCGCATCCCGATCCAGCGCACCAACCGTCGACGGCCCGGCCTCGCTGCCCGCGCGAGGCCGGAACTCGACCATTCTCCCGACCACACGAGGCCCGGCGACGTTCGCCATGCCGACCGGAAGGTACCGCTCCATGGCGACGAGTTCTAGTGCGCGGGCTTGTCGGCCTCGCCCTTCTTCTGCTCCGGCTTGGCATCCAGACCTGCCTCTTTACGCTGTTGCGCGGTGATCGGCGCGGGTGCGTCGGTCAGCGGGTCGACGCCGCCGCCGGTCTTCGGGAACGCGATCACATCGCGGATCGAATCGAGCCCGGCCAGCAGCGCGGTGATCCGGTCCCAGCCGAAGGCGATACCGCCATGCGGCGGGGCGCCGAAGGCGAAGGCGTCCAACAGGAATCCGAACTTCTCCTGCGCCTCGTCGTGGCTGATCCCCATCACTTTGAACACGCGTTCCTGCACATCGCGGCGGTGGATACGGATCGAGCCGCCGCCGATCTCGTTGCCATTACAGACGATGTCGTAGGCGTAGGCCAGCGCCGAGTCCGGGTCGGTGTCGAAAGTGGCCAGCGACTCCGGCTTCGGGGAGGTGAACGCGTGGTGCACCGCGGTCCATGCGGAATGCCCCAGTGCCACATCACCGCTCGCCGTCGCCTCGGCGGTCGACTCGAACAGTGGCGCGTCCACGATCCACACGAACGACCAGGCGCTCTCGTCGAGCAAACCGACCTTGCGAGCGATCTCCCCGCGCGCGGCGCCGAGGAGGGCACGCTGCGCCTTGGCCGGGCCGGCCGCGAAGAACACGCAGTCACCAGGCACCGCACCGACATGTTTGGCCAATCCCTCACGCTCGGCATCGCTGAGGTTCTTGGCGACCGGACCACCAAGCGTGCCATCCTCGTTCACCAGGACGTACGCCAGGCCCTTCGCACCACGCTGCTTGGCCCACTCCTGCCAGGCGTCGAGCTGACGACGCGGCTGGCCCGCGCCACCCGGCATGACCACCGCGCCGACATAGGGCGCCTGGAACACCCGGAACGGCGTGTCCTTGAAGTACTCGGTGCACTCGGTGATCTCGACACCGAAACGCAGATCCGGCTTGTCGGAACCGAAGCGCCGCATGGCCTCCGCATAGGTCATATGCGGGATCGGCGTCGGGATCTCATAGCCGATCAGTTTCCACAACGCGGCGAGAACCTGCTCGGCCAGCAGGATGACGTCGTCCTGGCGGACGAAGCTCATCTCGATGTCGAGCTGGGTGAACTCGGGCTGGCGGTCGGCGCGGAAGTCCTCGTCGCGGTAGCAGCGGGCGATCTGGTAGTACCGCTCGATCCCACCGACCATGAGCAATTGCTTGAACAACTGCGGGCTCTGCGGCAATGCGTAGAAGCTGCCCGGCTGCAGACGGGCGGGCACCAGGAAGTCGCGCGCGCCTTCCGGGGTGGATCGGGTCAACGTGGGCGTCTCCACCTCGACGAACTCGTGGCGGGCCAGCACCTCGCGGGCGGCCGCGTTGACCTTGGACCGCAGCCGGATGGCATGCGCCGGCCCCTCGCGACGCAGATCCAGATAGCGATGCTTCAGGCGCGCCTCCTCACCCGGCTGCTCATCCAGCTGGAACGGCAGCGGTGCGCTCTCGTTCAATACCTCGAGTTCGGTGACGTTGACCTCGATGCCGCCGGTGGGCAACTCCGGGTTCTCGTTGCCGTCCGGACGCAGCTCCACGACGCCGCTGACGCGCACGCAGTATTCGGCGCGCAGCCGATGTGCTTGCTCGGCCGGCTCGCCTTCGCGGAACACAGCCTGGGCGACTCCCGACGCGTCGCGCAGATCGATGAAGATCACACCACCGTGGTCACGACGCCTGGCCACCCAGCCGGTGAGGGTGACGGTCTGACCGGCATGCTCGCTTCGCAGCGAACCAGCCAAGTGGGTGCGCAGCACGGTGTTCCTTTCGACGACTCCGGCACCGGCGCGGTGTGACCAGGTGCGGGTCCATCGTAGTGAGACACATTCGCCGAGTGGAAACCGATGTCGCCACGAGCGTGCCAAGCTGTATCGGCGAGGGCCGGAACCGAACGCTGTGCGCGACCACCAACGAGAAAGCGACAACGATGACCTTCAACGAGGGCATGCAGATCGACCCTGATCGGGTGTCGTCCGGCGGTGGCCCCGGTATGGGCGGCAAGATCGCGCTGGGCGGCGGCGCCGGCGGTCTCATCGTTCTGGTGCTGACCCTGCTGCTGGGTGGTGACCCCGGTTCGGTCCTCGGCAACTTCACCGGCGCACAAGACCAGAGTCAGACGCAACCGGGCACGGCAGGCACGCCGAGCCACTGCAAGACCGGCGCGGACGCCAACAAATACCTCGACTGTCGGGTCGTGCTCACCGCGCAGAGCCTGGACGCCGTGTGGTCCACCGAACTGCCGAAGCAGACCGGCAAGCGGTACGCGCAACCGAAAGTCGTACTGTTCTCCGGCGCCACCTCGACCGGCTGCGGTAACGCCACCAGTTCCATCGGCCCGTTCTACTGCCCGGCGGATCGGACCGCCTACTTCGACACGAGCTTCTTTCAGGAACTGGTGGACCGTTTCGGTTCCAGCGGCGGTCCGCTCGCACAGGAATACGTGGTGGCGCACGAGATCGGTCATCACATCCAGAACCAACTCGGCGATATCGGCCGCGCACAACGGGATCCGCGCGGCCCGGAATCCGGCGCGGTGCGCACCGAACTGCAGGCCGACTGTTACGCGGGACTCTGGGCGCACTTCGCGGACAAGCTGCCCGCGCCCGGTGGTGGCCAGCCGTTCCTGAAACCGCTGTCGGACAAGGACATTCGCGACGCGCTCTCGGCGGCATCGGCGGTCGGCGACGACCGGATTCAGCGCGCGGCCCGCGGCAGGGTCAATCCCGAAGGATGGACGCATGGGTCGTCCGAGCAGCGGCAGAAGTGGTTCCTCACCGGCTATAAAACCGGCGAAGTGCGCGCCTGTGACACCTATTCGGCCCAGGACCTGAACAATCCACCCGCCCTGCGGTGATTTCGATCGACGGCACAATTCGTCTCGACTGCACAGTGCACCCGCCTGACTCTGTCATGATCGACGACAGTTCACCTGTGCCACACGCGAACACGGGTCATACCGGAAGATTGGATTGATGCGAAAAACGACAGCGGTTGTCCTGGTTGCGATGCTGGCGCTCGCGGTGGGCGTAGGCACCGCCGCGGCCGAGCCGAACCCTGACCGGCCGCCGCTACCCAGTGCGTTGCCTTCGGTGGCCGCGTCACTGGCACTGCTCACCCTGACGACAATCCCGGACGGCTGGGAGGACCGGATGGATCTGCGTCCACAGCTGGAGGTATTCGCCGACGGGAAGGCGGTCAAGAGTCCCGACGCCGTTGCCGCCGATCGCGGGCCCGATGCCCCGCCGAAGCGGGTCGACGGCCGCATTCCCCCGGAGGTGCTGACCGCGGCGCTGGCGGAGACCAGATCGCTGGCGGCCGCGGACCTCGGCATGGCGAATGTCACCGACCGAACCAGCCGAATCATCGACTACATGTCGCAGTCGCCGAATGAGGATGTGCACCTCATTGTCTACGCACCCGAGGCGACCGACGGGCTCGGCGCCGAACAGGTGGCCTCGCGCAAGCGCTTCACCGACCTCTACACGAAGCTGCTCGACGCATTCATTCAGGGCGACTGACACGCACAGCTGAGCGTGATTCGGTCCGAACGGCATCAACCGTTCGGACCGAATCGCGCGGTTGACTGTTGTGCCGAGCTAGAACTGATCCTGCTCGTAGTCGAAACTGATGATCTCGTCAGCGTGTGTCGCGCCGATGACGTTCGGCGTGGACTCCCCGAGGGGACCGGTGAGGTCGTCATTGCCGGTCGGGCTCAGATATGGCTGCACTGTGCGCGAATGCTCGTCTTCAGTGCTCCGCTGCCCGGCCGCGGCGGCGGGGCCGCCCAGGAAACTGTTGGCGCCGGCAGGGGTGGCTCCGGGACCGAACGATGCGGCGGCAACCGGTTTGGTCGACGAAACCGTGGTGCCCGGCAGGCCGGTGGGCTTGGGCGCCGACGGTGCGCGCGATGTTCCTGCCCGACCGGGGATACCTGTCGGCCCGCCGTGACCGATGCTCGGGCTGTGCGGCGTGTGCACCGACGACGGTGTGGTCGAGGGATGGCTCGGGGTTCCCGGTGCGGACGAATTCAGGCCGGCCGCCTGGGTGACGGTATCCGCGGTCGACTGGGCCTGTTCCAGGATCGGTTGGCCGACGTTCTGTGCCAGCGCCTGCGCGACTTCCTGCGGCGCCGGGCCGCCCCCGGATCCGACCAGTTGCTGCACCGCATTGCCGAGTTCGGCGGTCTTGCCCGCCAAATCACCGCGGGTGGCATTGACAACGCCCACGGCATGGCCGAGGTGCTCGGTGGCCGCGGCGATCAGCGTTGCCTGCGCCGGCGGGGTCAGGATCACTGGTGCCAGCGCGGTCGCCTGGGTGGCGAATGCCGCGGCGATGCCCAGCAGCTGCGCATTGCCCTGCTGTACGACGGTGGCGGCACGTTGGGTGAGCTCGGCGATATCGATGCCACGCCGACTGGTCTCGTGACCTTCGGCGTTCGCCTGCTGACCCGCGACCTGCGCGTTGCGGGCGGCCTGGCTCTGCCAGACCTGGTCGACGGTGGCCATACTGCCCTTGCCCACCTGCATGGCCATCTCGATGACCTGGGATGACTGACTGAGGATCGCCGTCGGATCGAACACGCCGATGACACCGGTGCCGAAGCTGCCGAGCAGATCGAGGAGCGGCTTCATGAGCACATCCACGCCCGGCAGCGCGGGCAGCGCGATGCCCTGCATCAGCGCGGTGACCGGGTCGGCGGGCAGCGGCGGCAACACCGCCTGTCCCGAGTTCGCGGCCTGGCTCGCCGCGGCGGAGACCGCGCTCGGCGCGTCGGCGAACGTACCGCTCAATACACCCTGGGCAGCCTCGACCACCGGGGCAGCGACCTGGCCGATCGCCGCGCCCGTGTCGCCGAGCAGCGTGGAGATCTCGTCCGGAACACCTGGACCGTCCGGACCGTTCCCGCCAGGCAGGCTCGCAGGAACGGCGCCGACCGAGGTCTGATCCTCGGAGATCTTGCGCGACAACACGAATGCGGGTGGTTCGATAGGCGGCAGATCGTCGGGCAGTTGTGGTAGCGGAAGGTCGAGCACCGCGTGCGCGGGCGAGTGCTGCAGTGCGTCGAGCACGGTCTGCCGACCCATATCGCTGTTCTGCTCGGCCGCGTGCGCGACGGCCTCGTCCGCCGGCGCGATGACGCCGCTGTCCAGTGGTCTCATAGCACGCCACCGATCTGGCCGGTAGCGGATCCGAGCGCGCCGGCGGTGGACCAGTCGGTAACCTCGTAGGCACTGGCAGCGCTGAACGCCGACTGGGAGAGCTTGGCGTATTTGGCCGACAGATCGTTGATGTCCTCGGCTTGCAGCACCTGGGCAGCAGCGAACATGGCAAGATAGTCGGCGCCGATCAGACCGAACACGGGAACCAGCGCGGAGACGTTGCGTACCGCATCGAAATTTCCGGCCCCCGCGAGATCGTCGGCGATGCCCGCGTTGGTGGCAGCGAACGCCCGGACCGCTTCGGTCTCCACCGAGAGATCACTCATCGAGTTGCCCCCCAAAAAATTGTTGTGAACAGCTGTGTCATGAACTTCGTCGCGACCTGCTTGTTCCCTGCCGAATCGGCTGGGCCGCTACGGTTCGGCCCAATATAGCGGACGTCAGCGCCAGGTTTCGAGCCCTAACGCAGGACGTCCGCGCAAAATTGGAACGTGTTGCAAATTAGAACAAGTTCTATATTCTCGGTGTCATGAAGGTCGCAGTGACCGGCGCAGCCGGCTACCTTGGCACGAATCTGATTCGCCTCGTCACAGAGCGCGGCCACGAGGTCACCGCCATCGACCGAACAGTCCCCGACACGGCAATGCCACCAAATGTGACCTGGGTACACGGCGACGTGCTCGATCCAGCGTCGATGCACGCCGCATTGGCCGAGGCCGAGATCGTGTATCACCTGGTCGCGGTGATCACCCTCGCCGAGAAGAACGACCTGGCGTGGCGAGTGAACACCGAAGGCGTGCGCGTGGTCGCCGAGGCCGCGTTGACCGTCGGCGTGCGCCGGATGGTGCATGCCAGCTCGATTCACGCGTTCGACCAGTACAGCTGCGGCGGCCGGATCGACGAGAGTTCACCCCGGTCGACCGACCCGACACTTCCGGTGTACGACCGCTCGAAGTGGGCGGGCGAGGAGGCGCTACGCAAGACGATCGACCGAGGCCTGGACGCTGTGCTGTGCAACCCCTCCGGCGTGTTCGGCCCCGTGGACTACAGCAAGCCACTGTCCAGAATCAACCGCACCCTCTACGACGCGGCCCAGGGCAGGGTTCCTGCCATCATCGGCGGAGGCTTCGATCTGGTCGACGTCCGCGATGTGGCCAACGGCCTGCTGCTGGCCGGGGAACTGGGCCGCACCGGCGAGAACTATCTACTCGGCGGATCAATGATCTCGATGCTCGACTTGTGCAGGCTCGCCGCACGCCACGGCGGCAGAAAAGGGCCAAAGTTCGCCATTCCCGCCAAAGTGGTGGCTGGAATCATCCCGATGCTCGCACCGATCGGCAAGTTGTTCGATTCCGACATCGTCTCCAAGGCCGCGGTCGGCGCGCTGATATCGGCACCGATCGTGGACCACAGCAAAGCCGAACTCGAACTGGGCTACCGTCCACGTCACCTCAACGAGACCGTCCGCGACCTGGTCACCTTCTTCGCCGATCCGACCCGGACGATGCCTGGGCCGTCCCGAATTACTTGACAGCAACTAGAACACATGTTCGACTGAACGAGTGCGATGGCAAAGCCAAACCGTGAACGCCGAGGACGGCGCGCTGCCCGGGCTGTCCCGGGCAGGTTTCGTCCGCACCGTCAGGACACCCGAGTTCGACGGCATCACGTTTCACGAGGTGCTGTGCAAGAGCGCGCTGAACCGGATACCCGAGGGCGCAAACCTGCCGTTCCGCTGGACGGTCAATCCGATGCGCGGCTGTTCGCACGCATGCCGATACTGTTTCGCACGCAGCACCCACGAGTATCTGGACCTGGACGCGGGGCGGGACTTCGACGCGCAGATCATCGTGAAGACGAATATCGCGGCGGTACTGCGCACAGAGTTGAACAAGCCATCCTGGCATCGTGAGCCGGTCGCGCTGGGCACCAATACCGACCCGTATCAGCGCGCAGAGGGAAGATATCGGGTCATGCCGGGCATCATTCACGCGCTGACAAACTCTGGCACCCCGTTCTCGATCCTGACCAAGGGCACGCTGCTGCGCCGCGATCTGCCGTTGCTCACGCAGGCCGCCCGCGAGGTGCGAGTCGGCCTCGCCGTGTCCATCGCGATCCTCGACCAGGACCTGCACCTCGGCCTGGAGTCCGGCACGCCCTCGCCCCGGGCCCGGCTTGATCTGGTGCGCGCGCTCACCGACGCGGGATTCGCGGTGCATGTCATGGTCGCGCCGGTGATTCCCTTGCTCACCGACAGCCACGCACACTTGGACGCGCTCTTCGGCGCCATCGCCGCGGCCGGGGCCGGCTCGGCCGTTCGCGTTTCCGATGCATCTGCGCGGCAGCACCAGGGGCTGGTTCCTGACTTGGCTGGCCGAACACCACCCGGACCTGCTGCCCCGCTATCGCCGGCTCTACGGCCGCGGCGCGTACGTAACGCCGGAATACTCGACCTGGCTACGCGAGCGCGTCGATCCGCTACTGGCCGCGCACGGCCTGACGCCACGCAAAACCGCAGAACCCGAGACACAATCCGAAACTGCACACACGGACGGCCTACAGCTGGCATTGTTCGCTTGACGCCCCCACCATCGGTTTTCCGATTCTCGTCGGTCCACTCGCTCTGGGGGCACACACCATGCTCGACGGAGTAGTTTGGCGATGGCACCTCTCATCAACGAGGAAGTGAAGCAGGTACATGGTTTCGCACCAAAGTGATGTCGGCACAGCGAAATTGGAAAAGGTCGTCATACGGTTCGCCGGAGACTCCGGCGATGGCATGCAGCTGACCGGCGATCGCTTCACCCACGAGGCCGCGGCGTTCGGCAACGATCTGGCAACCCAGCCCAACTTTCCGGCCGAGATCAGAGCGCCGCAGGGCACGTTGCCGGGTGTCTCGTCGTTCCAGATCCAGATCGCCGACTACGACATCCTCACCGCGGGTGACCAGCCCGACGTGCTGGTG
This sequence comes from Nocardia sp. NPDC049220, assembly GCF_040647855.1. NCBI lineage: Bacteria > Bacillati > Actinomycetota > Actinomycetes > Mycobacteriales > Nocardiaceae > Nocardia > Nocardia sp. NPDC049220. Next base: position 1,206,313 of record NZ_JBEZDA010000001.1, on the reverse strand, counting down.
GCGATGAATCCCGCCGCACTGAAGGCGAACCTGGGGGATCTGCCACGCGGCGCCACCGTCATCGTCAACACCGACGAGTTCACCAAGCGCACTCTCTCGAAGGTCGGCTACGCCGCCGATCCGCTCGAGGACGACACGCTGTCGGATTTCGTGCTGCACCGGGTACCTATGACCTCGCTCACCCTGGGCGCCACCGAATCGACCGGCGTCGGCAAGAAGGACGGCCAACGCGCGAAGAACATGTTCGCGCTCGGTCTGTTGTCCTGGATGTACGGGCGCCCGATTGGCGGCACCGAGCAGTTCATGCGCGAGAAGTTCGCCGCCAAACCGGAGATCGCCGAGGCGAACGTGTTGGCTTTCCGCGCGGGCTGGAACTACGGCGAGACCACCGAGACCTTCGCCACCACCTACGAGATCGCGCCCGCCAGGCTCCCGCCGGGAACCTACCGCCAGATCACCGGCAATACCGCGCTCGCCTACGGCCTGGTCGCGGCAGGGCAGCTCGCGGGGCTGCCGGTTTTCCTCGGGACATACCCGATCACCCCCGCCTCGGACATCCTGCACGAGCTGAGCAAGCACAAAAACTTCGGCGTCACGACCTTCCAGGCCGAGGACGAGATCGCCGGAATCGGGGCCGCCCTCGGCGCTGCCCTGGGCGGCGGGCTCGGTGTCACCACCACCTCCGGGCCCGGCCTCGCACTCAAAAGCGAAACCATCGGCCTCGCGGTGATGACGGAGTTGCCGCTGGTGGTGATCGACGTGCAGCGCGGCGGACCGTCCACCGGCCTGCCGACCAAGACCGAGCAGGCCGACCTCTTGCAGGCACTTTACGGCCGCAATGGCGAGTCCCCGGTGGCGGTGCTCGCGCCCCGCTCCCCCGCCGACTGTTTCGCCACCGCGGTGGAGGCGGCGCGGATCGCGCTCACCTATCGCACGCCGGTCCTGCTGCTGTCCGACGGCGCGATCGCGAACGGTTCGGAACCGTGGTCGATTCCCCGTGTCGACGAACTGGCACCGATCGACCCCGCGTTCGAGCCGGAAGGCGATGACGCCGATCCATTCCAGCCCTATGCCCGCGACCCGGAAACGCTGGCGCGTCCGCTCGCCGTCCCGGGCACCAGGGGCCGGGCACACCGTATCGGCGGACTGGAGAAGGCGGACGGCAGCGGCAACATCTCCTACGACCCGGCCAACCATGAACTCATGGTGCGGTTGCGGCAGGCCAAAATCGACACGATAGGAGTCCCCGATCTCGAGGTGGACGACCCGGAGGCTCAGGCCGAACTGCTCCTGATCGGTTGGGGCAGCTCTTACGGTCCGATCGGTGAGGCGTGCCGCCGCGTACGCCGCCGGGGCGTACCGGTCGCCCAAGCGCACCTACGGTATTTGAATCCGTTGCCGGCAAACCTCGGTGACGTGCTCCGACGCTACCGCACCGTGGTCGCGCCGGAGATGAACGGCGGCCAGCTGGCTCTGCTGCTACGCGGGAAATACCTGGTCGACGTGCAGCCGTGGACGAAGATCGCGGGCACAGCGTTCTCCGCCCAGGAGCTGGTCGGAGTGATCGATGCCGCACGCGACGGATCGATCGCGGAGATGGAACAGCACAAGGCCTTCGCCGCGCGGGCGCAGGCCACCTATCGAACGGGGTCGGACAAGGTCCGTCCACAACCGTGCGCCGAGCCGAACATCGGGGGTACCGAATGACCATCGTCGAAACCTCGCTTGTCGGCAGCGACCTTGGCCTGACCGGGGTATCCGGGGTGCCGTCGGCAGACGGACCGCAGAAAGCGAAGGACTACACCTCTGATCAGGAGGTGCGCTGGTGCCCCGGGTGCGGTGACTACGTGATCCTGGCGACCGTGCGCGGTTTCCTCGCCGAACTCGGGTTGCGCAGGGAAAACCTGATGTTCGTCTCCGGGATCGGCTGCTCGAGCCGCTTCCCGTACTACTTGGAGGCCTACGGAATCCACTCCATCCACGGTCGCGCGCCCGCGATCGCCACCGGGCTCGCGGTCAGCCGCCCCGATCTGTCGGTCTGGGTGGTGACCGGAGACGGCGACGCGCTGTCGATCGGAGGCAACCATCTCATCCACGCGTTGCGTCGCAACGTGAACATGACGATTCTGCTGTTCAACAACCGGATCTATGGGCTGACGAAGGGCCAGTACTCTCCGACCTCGGAGCAGGGCAAAGTCACCAAGTCCACGCCGATGGGCTCGGTGGACCACCCGTTCAACACCCTGTCGGTCGCGCTGGGCGCCGAGGCGACTTTCGCGGCCCGCGCCCTGGATTCCGACCGCGCGGGACTCACCGAAGTGCTGCGCGCGGCCGCCGAACATCGTGGCACCTCGTTCGTAGAGATCCTGCAAGACTGCCCGATCTTCAATGACGGCTCGTTCGACGTGCTTCGGCGCGAGAGCGCCGCGGACCACCTCATCCCGTTGCGGCACGCCGAGCCCATCCGCTTCGGCACCGGGGACCAATACGCGGTCGTACGAAAAGGGTTCGGGCTGCAGGTGGCCCGCGCAGACAGCGTCGCGGAGTGCGACATCGTGATACACGATGCCTACGCCGAAAACCCGGAGTACGCCTACGCGCTGTCGCGGCTGTCCGACCAGGATCTCGGGCACGTGGTCACCGGTATCTTCCGCCGCGTCGCACGGCCCACCTACGATGACGCGGTGCGTGCCCAGACCGAGGTGGCCCGCGACCGCGACCCGATCGGTCCGATATCACTGCAGTCGCTGCTCAGCGGACGCGAAACCTGGACGATCGACTAGGCACGCCGGCCGGAGCGAATGGATCCGCGCGGCGCGGGGCGCGCGCGGATTCGCGCCAGCTCGACGATGTGTCAGACGCGCTTGGCGAATCCGAGGTCGATGACGGCGTCGCGCTCCTGCGCCAACTCCGCGATCGAGGCGTCGATGCGGGCACGGGCGAGATCGTCGATGCTCAGTTCCGGCACGATCGTGTAGTCACCGTTCCTACACGTCACCGGGAAGGAACTGATCAGTCCCTCCGGCACGCCGTAGGACCCGTCCGACGGGACGGCCATGGACACCCAATCGCCCTCCTTGGTGCCACGCACCCAGTCGTGGATGTGGTCGATAGCCGCGCCGGCCGCGCTGGCCGCCGATGACGCGCCGCGAGCTCGGATGATGGCAGTGCCGCGCTGCTGCACCGTGGGGATGAAGTCGTCGGTCAGCCAGGCGCGATCGCCGACGCGGTCGAGGGCGCGACCGCCCGCGACAGTGGCGTGCGCGATGTCCGGATACTGGGTCGCGGAGTGGTTGCCCCAGATTGCGACGCGGGCGATATCGGCGACGGGCGCGCCGGTCCGCATGGCCAACTGGGCGATGGCGCGGTTGTGGTCGAGACGGGTCAATGCGGTGAAACGCTCGGCGGGTACATCGGGAGCGTTGCTCATCGCGATGAATGCGTTCGTATTGGCCGGGTTTCCGACCACCAGCACCCGCACGTCGTCAGCGGCGCTGGCGTTGATCGCCGCGCCCTGCTCCGCGAAGATCGTGCCATTGGCGGCGAGTAGATCCGAGCGCTCCATCCCCGCGGTCCGCGGACGCGCCCCGACCAGTACCGCGATGTCGACACCCGCGAAACCGGTCCACGGATCATCGCTGATCTCAATGGACTCCAGCAGTGGGAACGCACCGTCCGCCAGCTCCATCGCGACACCCTCCAGCGAGGCCACCGCGGCGGGGATCTCGACCAGCCGCAGCCGCACCGGCGTGTCGGCGCCGAGCATCGCGCCGGCCGCGATACGGAACAGCAGACTGTACGCGATCTGGCCGGCGCCTCCGGTCACGGCGACAGTCACGGGCGCGGTCCCAGCGGCGGTGCTCACGACAACTCCCTGCGGTAGGCGGACTCTCGGTGCCCACCCTATCGACTCGAAGAGCTCACGAACCGGGTGGTGAGTGACACGACAGTAATCCGATCGTGCAGCGCCAGACCCGAATGTGCGGTGTCGTCGGCCTACTTGGCCGGAAACAACCGACCCGACCGAGCAAGTCCATACTGCTGACGGGCATCCGGTCAGCCGAGCGTGGCGACCTCGGTGTCGGTCAGCACGATCGGCGACACCATGTCTTTGGCACGCGCGAGCTGCACGGCGCGATACAGCGGCCGTTCTTCCAGTCCGGCGTCGCGCGCCTCGGCCCGCAATTGGTGCGTCAGCATCGCAGCAACCGCTACCGCCGTGGCCAAGTGACTGGCGGCGAGTGCGTCGGCCAGTCGGCGTAGACCGAGCAGGTGCAGCTCACGCCCGCTGCCTGCATCGGTATACATGGCCAGCGGGATTATCTGCGAGACCTCCCCCACGGTGACCCGGAGGACGATGCGACTCACCCGGGCCGGGAACACCAGCACCTCGACGCCGGTCGCCGCCGAGATCTCCAGCTGGCGTTCACCGAGCAGCTTGCGCGCATGAATTGTCGTTCCCGTCAACCACATTCGCCGCCGGCGCACAGCGATGGCGTAGAGCACGGTCGGTGCGCCGACGGCGATACCGATGGCAGCGGCGATCGGCCAGTTCACCACGGTGGCAGCCAGCAACGCCGCCCCGATCCCGATGCCCCACGCGGCCAGCGCAAGTTTGCGTAGCATCGGTGCGTACAGCTCGGGCGCGACCAGATCGAGTCCTACCGGCGCAACCGCGTGCTGGTCACCAGAATTCGTCGACACTGCTCCGCCTTCCCGACCGAGGCGCCGGTCGTTTGCGGTTACGCTACCGTGCCGACCGACTGGCGAGCGGTGCGTTCGTTGTCACGGGTACCCCGCACACCGTCACCAGAACCCCGAATTCGGTGGTGTCGCCGGTGTCGATGCCGCGGCTAGCCGGCAAGCGACTCGCGGATCACCCCGACCGCCTCGTCCAGCGGAACCTGCCGTTGCTCGCCGGTCACCATGTCCTTGAGCCCGATGGTGTTCTCCGCGAGATCGCGGTCGCCCAGCACCAGGGTGAGCTTCGCGCCGGACCGGTCGGCCGCCTTCATCGCGCCCTTCACGCCACGACCGCCGTAGGCGAGATCGACTCGGACGCCCGCGGCCCGCAACTGCCCGGCCAGCACGACCAACTGATGTTTGGCGGCATCGCCCAGTGGCACACCGAACACATCGCAGCGCGCCGGGCTACCCACCGACTTGCCCTCTGCCCGCAGCGCGAGCATCGTGCGGTCGACACCGAGGCCGAAACCGATACCAGACAGCGGCTGACCGCCGAGTTCGGCCATCAGCCCGTCGTAGCGACCGCCGCCACCGATGCCGGATTGCGCGCCGAGACCGTCGTGCACGAACTCGAAGGTGGTCTTCGTGTAGTAGTCGAGACCGCGCACCATGCGTGGGTTCACCACATACGGCACCCCGAGCGCGTCCAGGTGCCCGAGCACCTGCTCGAACTGCGCCTTGGCCGACTCCGAGAGGTGATCGATCATCAGCGGAGCATCCGCTGTCATCGCACGCACCTCGGGCCGCTTGTCATCGAGGACGCGTAGCGGATTGAGCTGGGCGCGGCGTGTGGTCTCCTCGTCGAGCGGCAGACCGAACAAGAACTCTTGCAGCAGCTCCCGGTACTGCGGACGACATGTCTCATCGCCGAGTGAAGTGATCTCGAGCCGGAACCCCTCTAGCCCGAGTCCACGGAATCCACTGTCGGCGATGGCGATCACCTCGGCGTCCAATGCCGGGTCATCGATGCCGATCGCCTCGATACCGACCTGCTGCAACTGCCGGTAGCGGCCCGCCTGTGGCCGCTCGTAGCGAAAGAACGGACCGGAATAGACCAGCTTCACCGGGAGCTGACCACGGTCGAGTCCGTGTTCGATGACCGCGCGCATCACCCCTGCGGTGCCCTCGGGTCGCAGGGTGACGCTGCGATCGCCCCGGTCAGGGAAGGTGTACATCTCCTTGGTGACCACGTCGGTCGACTCGCCGACGCCGCGGGCGAACAACGCGGTGTCCTCGAAGACCGGCAGCTCGATATGCCCGTACCCGGCCAGTCGGGCGGCACGGATGAGGCCGTCGCGCACCGCGACGAACTCGGCCGAGCCGGGTGGCACGTAGTCCGGTACCCCCTTCGGGGCGGAGAAGCTGCTGGTCTTGGTCACGATGCTCCAGTTTCCACCACCACGCCCCGCGAAGTCCAACCGGTTTACCGAACCGACTCTCAGGAAGGATGCGGAGCAGTCTCAGGAAGAAATGGCACACTCTTATCCCGATGTCATCGGATACGGGAGGAACGTGGTAGTGCCGAGCAACGAACAGCGACGAGCAGCGGCGAAACGCAAGCTGGAGCGCCAGCTCTCCCATCGGGCGCAACGGGCGCAACGGCGCAAGCAACTCACGATCGCCGGCTCGGTGCTCGGTGTAGTCGTGGTAGTCGCCGCCGTCACCGGGGTGTATTTCCTGACTCGCGGGGAAGACGGCAACAACTCCACAGCCACCGACGCTGCACTGTCCGATTCCGCGTCACTGTCCAATTCCCCGGCCCCCGCGGCGCCGCCTGCCGCGAAGGCGAAGCCGGCGAAGGTCGACTGCGTCTACCGCGATGGCGCCAAGGCCGCGGGCAAGCAGGTGGCCAAGCCGAAGGGTGACGGTATCCCGACCACCGGCGTCGACGCCGAGGTAAGCGTCAGTATGGAGACCAGCCAGGGCCCGGTCGGGCTGATGCTGAACAACGCCGCGGCGCCCTGCACCGTGAACAGTTTCGTCAGCCTGGCTTCGCAGAACTTCTTCGACGGCACCGCCTGCCATCGGATGACCGCGAGCGAGATGCTGAAGGTGTTGCAGTGCGGCGACCCGACCGGCACCGGATCCGGCGGTCCCGGTTATGAATTCGACAACGAGTACCCGACCGATCAGTACGCGCAGGACGATCCGGCGACCAGTACACCGATCGCCTACAAGCGCGGTGTGCTCGCCATGGCCAACGCCGGCCCCGGCACCAATGGCAGCCAGTTCTTCATCGTCTATGGAGATTCCCAACTGCCGCCGCAGTACACGATCTTCGGCACGGTGGACGAGAACAGCCTCGGCACCCTCGACAAGATCGCCCAGATCGGCCAGGACGATTCGAATGGCCCCGACGACGGCAAGCCGAAACAGCCGGTCACGATCCAGTCGGTACGAATCGACCGCTGATCGTCGAACACGCGGGCCCGCCGCCGAGAATTCGGCGGCGGGCCCGCGTCGTACCGGGCCTGTGGCCGATCGATGCCACGCCGCACGGATCGGCCACTCTCTGCGGTAAGCATGCCCTAAATCAGAAGATCATCCGGGGAGTTCGGAGGTGTGCCGGAATTGTGCGATATATGCCGATACGCTGGCGCGCTCGTGCGATTATGTCGACCTTTGTCAGGTAATCTCGAACCAAGGAGTTCCCATAGCGCAGCCTTCCCTAGCAGGCAATCCCCTGGGGGAGTCCGCGCCACAAGTCCTCCTGGTGTCCGCGTTTGCAGATGGGGCACCGCCTACGGACTACAGTTCGCATGGCGGTGTCCGTGACGAAGCACCACAATCATCCACAGTGATCACTGCAGCATCGGGGAGCAGCCATGTCCGAGGAACTGGATGACATCGGCCGTGAAACTGCGGCCATGATGAGGACTATGTTGCAGCTTGCGACGCTCGTCGCGCTGCGGACCCGCGAGCGTGGTCAGAAAGAAGCCGAAGCGCGAGCGAAGCTCACCGAAGCCCGCGCCAAAGAGGCCAGGGAGATGCAGATCCGCGAGGCGCGCGACGCGAAAGCCAAGGATCCGCGCAATGCGGAACTGTCTCGGCTGATCGAGAAGCCGCTCGCGGAGAAGGGCGTGTCACTGGAGAAAGACCGCTTCTCCGCGCAAGCCGAGGCCACCCGCATGGCTGCGAACGCCGCCGCGAACGCTAAACCCGCGCTGCGGTACGACTCCCCGGAACGCCGCATGGCGATCGCCGCCCATCTCGCCAAGATGGGCGTCGCGCCGGAACTTGCCGCGGTCCGGATGCTGATCGAGGTGGGCCAGGCGCAGCCGCCGGGCGAGGCCGTACGCGCCCGGGCAGACGAGGCGCCCTCGGTGACAAGGGCCAAGGACCAGGAAGGCCGCGGTCTGGAGCGCTCGAGACAATAACAGAACAACACAACGCCCGCTGGTTTCCCAGCGGGCGTTCGCCTTGGTGGGCAGCTGCGCGAACCGCTGCCTAGCAGACGGTCACAGACCGAAGTCACCGACCGTAGGATCACCGAACATGCCGTGTTGCGGCGATTTCAACGGCAGCGGACTGAGCATGTCCTTGTGACCATTGCGCACACTGCAGTATTTGAACGGCCCCTTGGGGTCGAAGAGCTTCGACATGTGCTGGTCCGCGTGATCCAGGAACCAGACACTCAATCCGGTCCGTGGGTCCAGACGGTAGTGCTCCCATGCCCGCCACAACGCGTCCAGACGCGCGACCGCCTCGGCGTGTTGCCACCACTCCGGGCACCACACCGTGTCGCTGAGATCGGTGACCTGACGCCGGTAGACCACGCTGAGATAGTTTTCGACGAACTCCACCACACTCGCGTAGATCATCGGTTGTTGCTGCTGTTCGGTCACAGCGGCCGAGCCTCCTCGATCTGTCCGTACTCGGGCGGTGGTGTCCCTTTGCTCAACGAGGGGGCACCGATCAGGTCCGTGATTTCCGTCTTACGCTGCGGATCATGGTGTGAGATGGACTTCTTCACCTCGGCAGCGTACTCGCCTTCCCACCAGGGCACGGTCCGGACGAGCACTGGCGGCGCACCGGACGGGAACACGATGATCCGGCCGCGCGGCAGCGTGGCGAGGCCGTTGACCGAGAAGGTCTTGGAGGAGCCGAGCGAACGCGAATAACTCTTGCCTCCTTTGGATTCCGACATCGACTGGGAGATCGAGTCGTATTCGCCGAGGACGTCGGATCGCTCCTGCAGAAACTTGGTGTCGTCGACGCCGCTGCCGAGCACCTTGATGTTCGCCGCCGCCCACAAGGCGTTCATGCCGCTTTCACCCCAACAGCGAACCCCTTGCGCCCAGGACTGCAACACTGTCATCACCACGATGCCGCGCGAACCGAAGTGGCTGTACTGTTTCGGCAGATCCTTCCAGCGCACGACGTTCGCGGCCTCGTCCAGTACCGCGAGCAACGGAATCGCCAGTCGCCCGCCCGCCGACTGCGAGGCCTTGCGCATCGCGACATCCACCACTGCTTCGGTGAGCGCGCTCACCAGCGGGGCAGCCGAGCCGCGGCCCTCGAGCGAGAGACTGTAGAGAGTTCCGTTGTGCTCCAGGAACTCCAACTCGTCGAACTCCCGGCGATCTCCGCCCTGGGTGATCCACGGATGCACGTTCGACAACTTGAGGCAGCGGACCATCTTCTTCGCGGTGCCGAAGATGCCGCTACGGGTGCGCGGATCGCTGTTGTACTGGGAGGACAGACCGGAGGCCGTGTAGTGGTGGCGCGCGGCGCGGAGGAGTTCGATGGGCTCGGTGTCCTGCGGGTTGGTCACCCACTCCCACACCTGGACAATCGGTCTGCTGCCATTGCCGTCGCCGACGGCGGCGGCGAGGAATAGTCCGGCGAGCAGGTCCTCGGCCTCCGGATCGAAGAACGCGTCGGTCTTGCTGTCGCTGCCGTCGTCGCCGTCGGCGAAGTGCCCGGCCAGCCGCGCCGCGCGCATCTCGCAGCCCTCGCGGCGGGCATCCACCCAGGACAGCGGATCCCAGAACCAGGTCGGCGCCTCGCCGGCGACGCCCTGCGGGTCGAAGACGAAAGTGGGACTTCCTTTGGCCTCCCGGACGTCCCGGGTGGCGTCCACCACGTCGCGCTTGTTCGAGGTCGCCAGCACCGGTCCGATCGCGGTGAGGATCGCCGGGATCACCCGGGAGGTCGATTTGCCCTGACGCGGGCCCCAGATGTCCAGATGCAGATCTTCGTAGGAGCCATACAGCATCACCCCGTCAGCGACACCCATCCCGATCGGGACGCCGGGTATGTCGTCGTATCCGAGTCGCACGCCGAGCTGTTCGGCCTTCGCCCGGACCCCCGCCTCGGTGAGCATCGAGATCGCGCCACCGTAGCCCATCACGTCTGCCTTGTCGTCGACCGGCAGCCTGCCCTTGCTGCGCCGCTTCTTCAGCTCTTTGCCGATCACGAGGTAGGCGACCACGCTCAGGATCACCAGCAGCACGATCACCGTGGCCGCCCCGGGCCATTGCAGCTTGCCCCTGGCGAGGCCGGCGACGATGGCGATCGGGTTGATCGGGATGTGCTGTGGACTGCCCGCGAGCAGGTTACCCAGATGCACCGCGAGCCACAGGGTTCCGAAGATAGCGAAGCCGGCGTAGGTCAGAATCAGGACGGCATCCGGATCGGGCACGGCCGGATCTGTGACCTTTTTCTTCTTCGCCATGTTTGCCTCCTGGGTCGAGCCGTCCGGTGGGAATGCGTGTGGTCAGCGGAACGCGTCGAGCCGCCAGCCGTCGGGCGTGCGAACGACGGTGGCGATCACCGTCGCCGGCGGCAACGACTCCTTGCGCCCGTTGGGGAGGGCGACGGTCTGCTCGATCCCGATTTTGAATTGCTGGATGTTCGGGTCGGTGGTGTTCGGCGCCTTTTCGCCGGAGGCGAAGGTGAACGCCTCCACGCGCGCCCCTGCCTTCCCCCAGTCCGCCCACTGCAATGTCGCCTTCGGCGTCTCCAACCCGGTCGGCGCGCCATCCAGCATACGAATCAGGCTGGGGCCGAGAAACTTCCGTGCGCGATTCAAGGAAGCACCCGGATTTTCGATGGCCGGTTCCCAGGTGTAGATCTCCCGCAGCGCCGCGACGGCGACGCCATCGGGCGTCACCGGGTCGGGGGCGGGGACACCCTCGAGCAATCGGGTTGTCGACGTAGCCGGGTGCGCCCCATCGGGTTCCGCGTCCGCACGGTCTCCACGACCGCAGGCCGCGCCGAGCATCGCGACGCTCAGCACCAGCATCACCACCAGTTTCGTGCGGGCATTTGCCTTGTCTGTCCAGGCTAGCGGCATCGGGGGGCACTGCGGCAGTGTCGCCGCCGTGTGTTCCGGCGCGACGTGACCATGACCATTCACAGCACCCTCCTCGCCCGTCCGTCCCCAGGGACCGCGATGTCCGAGACACCGCCACGCGACCGCACATCCGCGCCGGGCACTGATTGGATCATGCGTCCGTCTCCGGCGTAGATGCCGACCTGCGCGGGCCCACGTGGCCCGAATGAGCTGAACACCAGGTCACCCGGCCGCACTCTGCTCATCGACACCTCAACACCGGTCTCCCACTGTTGCTCGGCCGTGCGCGGCAGTGTCACCGTGCCTGCGGAGGCCGCGAACACCGCCGCCGAGGTCAGCCCGGGACCGTCCAGACCGCCACCGCTGGGCCCCTGCGGCCCGCCACCGCCCCATACATACGGCGTGCCGAGCCACTCGTGCGCGGCCTCGACGATCTGGTCACCGTTCGAGCCCTCCCCCGGTGTGAATCGGCCGAGCGACCCAGGCGCACGGTACTGGGCTTCCATCGCCAGGATGTTCTTGACGTATGGCTGGGTCTCAGCGTAGTGTGCCGCAACCTGATTCGGCATGCCGCCCGAGGCGAGCACCGCCCCTTCGCCCGCGTTGTAGGCGGCCAAGGTCAGCGCGACGACATCGCCCTGTACCTTTCCCTCGGATTGCCACCCCAGGATTTTGTGCGCGATCGCGCACATGTAGCGGCCCTGGCCGATGATCGCGTCGCCGTCGTCCCACAGGCTGGCCATGCCATTGCCGTCGGCGTCGATCACATAGGGCCGTCCATCGTCCGGATTGGTGCTCACCGCGGTACTGGGCAGGAACTGCGCCAGCCCCTGCGCACCAGCGGGTGAGATCGCACCGCGCCGGAAACCCGACTCCTGCCTACCCTGCGCGGCGAGCAACGACGGCGTGATCTGCGGGCAGATCGAACCGGCACGGCGATACCAGATCTCCAGTTCCGGCGGAACCTTTCCCGCCGCGAGCGCGCCCCCGGCGGTGCCGAACCCGAGACTGCACCGCGGATCGCTGGAGAAAGCATGCGCGCCGCCGACATCCGGCGTGGGGGCTCCGCCCAGCCAGGGCAGCGGGTCGATCTGGCGGCCCCCGGTGAACCGGCCGCCCGGGACGATCTCGAAATGCAGGTGCGGACCGCTGGATTCGCCCGCGGAGCCGACCGCGCCGATGAGCTGCGCCGCCCGCACCGTGTCGCCGACCCGGACCAGTACACCCGAACTCCACATATGCCCGTAGACCGCCGAGTACGAGCGGCCGTTGGTGTCCGTCGAGTCGATGACGATCCAGTTTCCGAAACCCGACGCGGGACCGGCGGCGACGACGCGACCATCGGACACGGAGTAGATCGGGGTCCCGTCGACCGCGGCCAGGTCGACGCCCCTGTGCACGCCGCCCCGCGAGCCGAAAGTATCCGACACGCTGAAGGTTCCGACGGCCAGCGGCAGCGTACGACGCAGTGGACCGCTCCCCGCGGCAAGCAACGGTGTCGCGGTCGCGGTCGGATTGGTCTGTGTGACAGTAGGCTTGCCCGTCGCGGCGACCCGCGAGTCACCGGGAGCGTATCCGCCGAGCGGCGGCAGTACCGACTGCGAACCCAGCACCGGGGCTCCTTCACACGCGTCGTCCACCGCGGGCATGATGATGACGAGCACGATGGTCAGGAGACCGAGCACCGCTCCGAGCGCGGACCACAGCACCGTCTTACCACTCACCGCCGCACCTCGGCGCCGTGCCGCGGGCAGGCGTGCGTCACGTCCGGCGCCGGGCTTCGTTGAGCGTGTCGGCCAGGGTGCGGTTCATCTCGGCGGCGGCCGCCAACTGCTGTTGTAGCAGTGCGACCTTTCGCCGCAGTGCGGTCGCGTCCAAACGTTCCAGACTGGGACCTTCGGCCGCGCGCACCCAATTCCGTACCGAATTCGTGTGCACACCGATCTGTTCGGCGACCACGCGACAGGCCTCCGATTCGCTGCGTAGTTTGGCCGTGAGCGCCATCGCCTGCTGGACAGCGGCCTCGCGTACCTCTGGCGAGACGCGGCGATAGGACCGGTGCGGCATCATGCGGCGCACCCCCCACCGGCGGTCACACGCCGCGTCCCGCCGCGACCGGATCCCGCATCACGTCTCCACTGATATCTCATGCGGCACTCCCTGGCGAATCCGTTCCCCGCGACGTCGATTCGGTGAATTCGCTGAACCGCTGGTTGGTGTCGTGGATTCCGCTTTCCTTCTCCGACAGCGTGAATTCCATGTGGAACGGGATGCCGGGCCGGCGGTCCTCACCGATCTTCAGCAGGAACTTACCTGTTCCCGGCGGCGAAGGCCGCTGCTGGCCCGGTTTCAGCGCCTCTCCGGTCAATGCCTGCGGCGCGGACCATCCGGTCACCATCTCCTCCTCGGCGGACGTGAACGGAATCGTGCTGTCGAGGCGTTTGATCTCCTCGGCGGGCAGGGCGCCGAAGATCTTCGCGCGCGCGCGCTCGAGGAAGCCGAGCGCCTTGGCGATGGCGGCTTCCGATCCCAGCGCTTGCAGGTCCTTGATCGTATGGCTGATCATGATCAGCGCGGTGGCGATGCCACGCTGCAGTCGAGTGAGCTCGTCGACGCGGTCGACCATGAAGTCGCCGAGACCGAGCACCTGCCACAGCTCGTCCATCACCACTTGGAAATAGCGCTGCGGGCCCAGATTCGCATCCGACAGAACGTGTGCGGCCTCGACGGAGGCGAAGCCGTCCGCCCAACAGGCCAACATGACGGCGGCCTTGAGCTTCTTGTCACCGGTCGGGATATGCGAGACGTCCATGCACACCGCGACGGCGCTGGTGTCGATCGGCACGGTGGTCTGGCCGTTGAACACCGCGCCGAACGGGCCCTGGGTGAGCGCACGCAGCGAACGCCGCAAGCCTTTGATCGCATTCTGATACTCGCCCGGGTTGTCGGCGCCCGCGTCCAACATCAGCTCATCGCCACCGCCGACGATCACCTCGAGCAGGTTGTCCATGATCGGCGGCTGGTCCGGCGCGAACCCGCTGCCCGGTTTGTAGAGGATGCGCAGCGCGGTCGAGATCAGCGTCTCCTCATAGTCGCGGACGCGGTCGCCACGAACCAGTTCGACCAGACCGGCGATGAGCGTCACCTGCCGGGCCCGCAGGTCCTGCAATACCTGAAGTTGCAGGGCAGGATGGTCTTCCAGGCGCGGTACGACCGCGCCCAGCACCCCCGCGGCGAGCGGATTGAGCTTGCCGTGCCCATACCCCAGGTCGATCACCTGGCCGCCGACCAGCTCGACCATCTTGCGGTAATCCGGTTTGACATCCGCCAGGATCAGCGGCGTAATGCCTTGCGCGATGCCGCCGAGCACGATCCGGCGGACCAGCGATGACTTGCCGAAACCATTGAGACCGAGCACGAACAGGCTGGGTGCGGTGATGAAACTGCCGCGCATGAACCAGTTCATCGGATCGAAGCAGACCGGCGCGCCGGTGTGCAGGTGCGAGCCGAGCGGCGTACCGATCAGCGGCGCGCCGGCACCGACCGACCACGGCCACAGGCCCGCGACTTGCGCGGTGGTAGCACGGTATTCGACGGGACGTCCGACCACGTTCATCCGGCCACCCCCCGCGCCCGCATAGCCTCGGTCGGTGAGTTGCGCTGTGCTGCGGTCGAATCCGTCCTCAATCGTCTGCTCGGCACGTGCGGCGTAGTTGCGGCGGCGGATGTCGTCGGTACGGACCCGGAACTGTGCCCACGCCGCTCGCAGGCCGCTGCCCTCCCGGGCGATCATCTCCAGCTTGGCGCGGGTGGCGTCATCGAGCAGCGGAGGACCCGACTGTTTGCGCCGGTCCGCCCGGGCCTTCGCGCGGCGGGCCGCCTTGTCCGGATACGCCGCGCCCATGGCGCGGTCGGCCGTGTAGTCGACCTTCGCGGGCCGCGCCACGCGGCCGGTTCCGGCGCCGTTTCGTTCCGGACGTCCCGGCCGCGCCATCCGCTCGGTGACCGCGTCGCGGGACGGACGGGGAGTCCGGGTGCCGTCGGCACGGGAGCGATCCGCGGACGGGCGCTCACCGCGGGAACGGTCGACGTGCGTCCGTTCGGAGCGCGCGCCGTCGGATCGGCCAGTGCCTGCGCGCGCACGCCGCTCGGCGGCCTCTCGCGCGGCCCGCCGATCCCGGTCGGACGGCTCGACGCCCGACCGATCCTCGCCGCTCACCCGCGCCGATTCCCGCGTTGGGCGTCGCGGCCGCTCCAGCCGCTGTCCCCATTCGTCCCGTCCGGCCTGCTCGAGCCGCCTGCGGCGTTCGGCCTCGTCCCGGTCCCGTACGGGTGGCTCGTAATCCCGTGCCATCTATCGCTCACCCCGCCAGTGCCTTGGGAATTGTCGCGTGTTCCGGCAGGATCACCCCGCAACCCAGCGAAGCCGCGAAGGCCGCCGCTTGGTAGCGGTAACACCGCCGAATCTTCAAACGCGCCTGAGTCGACAGGTCGCGCGTGATGGCTTCGATACGCGGCAGGTCGCCGCGCAGGGGCTCGGTGATGGTCACCAACGCCCCGAAGCGGGTCACACCGTGACCCCTGGCCTGCTCCTCGCGGGCCTGCTGGGTGGCGCCCACCCGCAGAGTCGCCGCCGCGGACACCACACCACGTTCGCTCTGCTGGGCCACCAGTGCGTTCTTGAAGTCGTCGTCCACGATTTCGGCGGCGTCGGCGGCCGAGTGCGGACGGTACACAATGGCGATACGTTTGCGCGGCACTTCAGGATTCGGCGCGAGCAGTCGCTGCAGCACCCGCTCGTCGACCGCGCCCTCCGGCGCGGCGTCCATCTCCCAGGTGACCGAGCGGCCACCGTCGTGCAGCAGGTGGTCCCACTTCTCGTCGTGCGAGACCGGCCCGGCGTCCGCCCAGTCCAACCCGTGGCCCTCGGGTGCGCTCGCCGCGACTTCCAGATCGGCCTGCGAGGCAGGGTCGTAACTGCGCCGAATGAACGAGATCACCTCGTCGGCCGACATCGGTTGCGCGCGCACGCCCGCCTCCGCCAGCGCGGCACAGATGCCCGGCAGCCTCCGGCCGATCTCGACGGCCTCCTCGGCCGGGTTCTTCCGCCGCTCGGCGGTAGTGGCCTTGAAGGTGATCGCCACGCGCGGCAGCAACTGCACCCGTTCCTGCGGCAACTCGGTCGCCAGCTCGTACATCACCTGCTGAGCCAGCTCCGGAGCCTCCGGCCGGGTGATCGTGGAAACCTCGGTAAGCAAACGGTTTCCGGTTTCGGGCACCGTGTCGATGACCGGAACGACGGCGATGATGTCACTGGTCTGACCGACCGAGGCGAGAAAAGTGCCCCATGCCGAGACCCACCGGTCGATGACCGGCTGGTCCACCGCCTCATGACCCTGCGGCCACGCGCGCAACACCACCGTGTACTGCGCGAACTGCGGGAGGTGGATCATGCCGAAGCTGTAGCCGCCCGCGTCGATGCCCTCGTAGAGTTTGGAGGGCGCGAGCAGACCAGGCAATCGGGTGACACCGCCCGGGATTCGGGAGAACCTGCCACCCCGGTACACGTGCTCGCCGCGACTGCGCGAGCGCATCCAGTTGAACATCATCAATCCCGTCTCGTAGCCCGAACGGCCCCCCGTCCGCCACACCAGTGGCACCATCACGACGACGCCTGTGCCGCCGACGATCACCCCCCATTGGAAGCCACCGACCATCGCCGTGATCAGCGCCGTGATCACGACCGCGAAGCCGAGCACGGTCTCCTCCCACCGCAGGCCGAAAAGACCTGCGCTGCGGGGCTTCTGCCAGAGTCCGTACGAGCGCCGCTCGTAGGTGTCGGTGAATGTCATCGCGGAATGGTGCTCCTCCCGAGGTCGGGTGAACGGTTCGCCCAGCGGTCGCCCGCGACGTCACCCATGGCTTGGTCGGCCCGGTTCAGGCCGCCGCTAGCGGCACGCGCCGCGCCGATCCGGCCTGCCGCCCGCCCCGCTCCGGACGGTACTCCGGCGGCGCCCTCGGGCCCGGAGGCGCGCGGTGCCGCGCCGCCCTGCCCACCGCCACCACCCCGCGGGGGGGTCGGCCGTGGCGCGCCGCCGCGCGGTCCGCCCGCCCCACCGGGACGCGGACCCGTTCCGCTGCCACTCACGTAGCCCGCCGCACCCGGCGCCGCGGTGCTTTTGACGCCGACGGCCTTGGTTCCCATGGCACCGAGACCCGCCACAGCAATCAAGGTGCCACCGGTCGCGGTGAGACCGGAACCACCGCTGCCCACAATCGCGACGGCAGGCGTGACCAGCCGCATCAGCGCGGGCAGCACGAACGCCACGCTGCACAGCAGCACTATCGCGACCAGCATGCGCTGCGCCTGCTCGCCGTCGGGCAGACCACCGGTCTCGGTGAGCGCATCCACATGGCCCGCCGTGGTGAACGCGATCATGTACACGATCGCCGCCACCGGTTTCCACAGCATGAACGCGATGATCCAACCGATCAGCTTCTGATACGACTGCTTACCCACATTCATGCCCGACGCGGCGGCCGCCAGCGGCAGGACACCGGCGGCGATCACCAGCAGACCCTGGCGGACGATGGCCAGGACGATCTGCGCCAGTGCGCCGAGCACGCCGACGATCGCGATGATCAGCACCAAACCCGGCGAGAACGCCTGCAACTTACTGGTTTTCACCATCAGCTCGGCGAGGTCTTTGGCATTGCCATTGGTCGAGTCGTTGATGATCCACTCCGAAAAGCGATCCGAGGCCTGGGTGCCCGCGACGATCACCGCGCCGAGCATCCACGAGCTGAACACCACCCGCGCGAACATTCGAAACGACTCGGCCGCCTCGTTCATCGTGGCACCCCGTCTGGCCTCGGCCAATCGCGCGCCCGACAGGATCACCGACGCTATCAGCAATAAGATCTGCGCTTGATAGGTGTAGTCATTGATCTTGGTGAACAGTGAACCCGAGTCGCTGACCGCCTCGTTGGGTACTTTCATCCAAAAAGTCAAGGCCAGGATGATGGCCTCGCCGAGACCGTTCATCAGCGAGTCGACCACCTTGCCGAAGGTCGAGTCCCATGCCTTGTCCTTGACCGCGGTTGCCGCCTGGCCGGGGTGCGAGGCGGCGTTACCCGCCTTGCATGCGGCCGATGCGGCATCACCGAGGGAGAACCCCGGCAGTCCGACGTTGTCCAGGGTGTCGTGGATGTCGTTACACGTCTCGTCGAAGCCGTAGGTCTGGCCGTAGGCCACAGTTGGCGTAGCGATCATCACCGTAAAGATGACCGCGAAGATTGTGACTAGTCGCCTCACCATTGTGTCCACCCATCGATCGAGCCGATCGTCTCGAGCGGCTGCGCGTCGCTCGCGGACGACTTGAGTTTCCAGGCACCGTCGCGCCAGACCACGTTGAGTCTCATGGCCACCCAACTTCGCCCGCCGTGCAAAAAGTCACGGGTCTTACGGGCGATTCGAACAACAGCGAAATCGTCACCATAACTTTCGATTCGGAATGCGTCGGACGCGAACAACAAGGGCTTGGCACTTTCCGGCAGTACGTTGGGCACCTTGCCCTCGGCGATCTTCCGCTCCCGATCGGCGAACTCCTCCGGCGTGAGGATCACCAATTGCTGCCACAGCGTCCGGTCGGTCGGACGCGCCACTGTTCGCCAGTAGATCTGTTCTGCGGCGAGCACGGCGCCCTGCGGAGTCTTCGTGAATCCCAGTGGCACACCGTCAGCTATGCGCGCCGGACCATCGGTAGTCGAGAACGGGATCACCGGGCCGCCATACACTCGCTGCCAGCCACCCTGCTGATCCATTCCCCCGGGGGCAGCGGTCTGCCATTCCGGATCGGTCGGCGTACGCGGTCCTCCGAACTGCGAAAGTACCTGTCCAGCAGGTTCTTTCGGGATATCGAAGGGATGGCCGAACGAGTCCTTGTCGGTCCCGGCAAAGCCCGCTGCGACGGTCGGCGCAATCGGCACAGGCTGTGAGACCGGCCCCGCCGCCGACGCCTGATCACTCCGAGAAGCCCCATCCCCCACAACGGCCACGGTGACGATCACGATGACCGCCACGGCCAACACCGCACCGCCGCCCATGAGCGCGAGCGAGGCGCGACCAGAATATTTCTTTCCGCTTACCATTTCGTCCACCCCTGCAACGACTCGATGTATGCGGTCTGGGCGTTGTTGGTGGTTGCCGGCTTCAACCGCCAATCTCCCGCGTCCCACACCATGACCAGGCGCGTCGCGGCCCACAGCTGCTTACCGTCCACCACCGGCCCCCTGGTGGCCAGGCGGACGATGGCGAGATCGTCGGCGTAGTCGTCCACTTTGAACGCGTCGGAGGCGACGAAATAGCGGGTCACCTTCTCGGGTTGCTGATCGGGCAGGCGATCGTCGGCCAGCGCCTTGTCGTACGCGGCGATCTGCTGGGCGGAAACCCGGACTTGTCGTACATACAGATCGCGGTCGGCCGGGCGAGCGTTGAGCCGATAGGTGATCTGCGCGGCAGCCAGCACCGCGCCCTGCGGCGTGTGCGAGTACCCGACGGCCAGGTCGTCTTCGATACGGGTCGGCCCGTCCGAGGTGGAGAACGGCACGGAGGCGCCGTATACCCGCTGCCAGCCGTATTGCGCCGTGGTCCCTTCCGGGGCAGCGGTCAGCCAGTCCGAGTCGGCCGGCTTGCGTTCCCGCGACGGCGCCTGCGGAAGTGTTTGTCCGGCAGCATTGTTCGGAATATCCACGCGCCTGCCGAGAATATCTACCTCGGGCGAGGCGAACCCGACGCCGCCGGAACCACCTGAGGCCGCGGGGGGGCCATCCACGCTGTCATCATCGCGACCGACAAAGACGAAAATGCCCACGATCACGATGAGCGCCAGCACGGCGGCGGACGCGACGACACCGAAGGAGACGCGGTCGTTCGCGTACGACTCCTTGTCGCTCACGTCGGTGCCTCCAGTTTCACGATGTCGGTGGGTAATGCGTCGATCGAATCGATAGGTCGGGCGATCGAATTCGGTTCGGGCAGCTGTAATCTCCAGTCGCCGGCGAACCATTCGACGGTCGTGTGGTTCACCGCCTTCGAACTGTCGGAGTACTCGGTGAACACATCGACGGTGGATCGCTGATCGGTATAGCCGGTGATCTGGTAGCCGAGCAGGCGCGGTGCGAACTCGGGCCCGGCCGGACCCGTGATCGACAGTTGCATCCGGTTCACCGCCCACTCGTCCTTCGCTGGCCCCGGAACAAGTTCCTGCGCAGCCACTTTCGCCCATTGCGAGTCCGTGGACACCGCCAACCGCACCGAATGGATCAGTGCGGCAACGCCCGCGCCCCGCGGCGAGTGCTCGAAACCGGTTGCGGCGCCCTCGGCCATCGACGCAGGCCCCTGGCCGGTCTGCGGCAGCGGCACGCCCTGAAACGGCTGCCACCGCACGTCGGTCGGCGCCGCGGTCAGGTCAGGACCCGACGGGTCGTCGTCACCGCCACACCCGACCGCTGCCAGCAGCAACGCGACGCCGACCACTCCGGCCGTCGGGCGGCGACAGAGCTGTGACGGCGCTATGGCGTCGTTCGACCGCATCACTGTGGAATTCATTCCCGCGTCGTCCTCGTCCCGTTCCGATGGCTCACGCAGGCAGGAACGCCAGGGCAATTCCCGACGCAGTACTCGCCACCGTGGCACCGAGCAAGCTCATCAGCACGCCGTGCGAGGAGTCGTTCATGGCCAGGTCGCTACGGAACGCGATCCACAGCTTGCCTGCCGAAACGATCATCCAGGCCAGGCACACCAACAGCACGAACCACAGCAGCCAGTTCAACAGCTGCATGAGCGGCGCTAGGACGTCGGCGGGCATCTGCTTGTAGGCCAGCAGCTCGGCTGCGGGCACACGCACGCTACGCATCGCGAACATCAGGTGCCGATGACCGCGTTCATGATGGTGCCCGCGCTGGTCGCGACAACACCACCGATCATGGCTCCCGCCACCATCTTCGGTGACTCCAGACCGCCGCCGGTCCACTTCTCCCAGGCGAACTTGCCGCCCGCGTAGGTGATGCCGCAGATTCCGGACAGCAGGACGAACCAGGTCAGATAACGCACCAGCTGCAGGATCTTCTCCGATCCGGGAGGTGCCTCAGGCGTCGGGTTACCGACTTGCGCGAGAACGGTGCCGTACGTGTCCTGCACGGCGAGGAGGATCATGCTCATCGGATGCCTTTCTCGAATAGTGGTGTGGTTGTGGCCGATTCGATGCGTACGTTCACTAATCGGCCCGCCTCCCGAGGTCCGGTGCCTGATAGTCGAATGTCGCCTCCTCCAGCGCCGTTCGAGCCGCCGCCACGATGTCGGCGCCGAGCAACCGGACATCGAGCGGTACTTCCTCCAGTGGATCGAGCTTGCGTTTCTTCTGCGGCAGCGGGTCACCGGGCGACCACACCGGCAACTGCTCCGGTTCGACCAGCGTCCACTCCTCGTACCAGGGCACCTGCCACAGCTGTCCGGACAGCGAGCCGACCACGTCGCGGTAGCGTCGGATCTCTGGGGCGATCCTTCCGGGTCGCGCCGCGATGGTGATCAACCCGAGCACGTCGGAGGGACCGGCCAAGCCGGAAAGATGCTGGCGCAGAAGGTCATGGGCGCGAGTCAGCCCGGCTATGGTCTCCCTGGCGACCAGGACGACGAACGGACTTTCGCGGTCGAAGACGCCGGGCCAGCGGCGGCCCGAATCCGCCGCGGGCGCAAGCACATGCGCGAGGGTACTGGCTCCGGCACCACCGTGCACACCCAGCAGCCACACCAGCGGAGCACGGCCGACACCAGGCACCGGACGATCCCAGATGGCGGCGCGCCGGGACTCCGGTGGCGCGATCACACCGGCGGGCGCGGGTTCGGGCTGGCGTGGATACATCATGGCGGCGGTCATGATGCCACCCCGACGAGCAGCCGCCCATATGCCCGTCGCGTCTCGGCGGCCAGTGCCTCGTGCCGGACGAGTTCACCGCGGGCCAGATGCGGATCGTACGGAACTTCCTCGATGTCGCGGACCCAGCCGGACAGATGCTCACGCAAATGATCGGCTACCCGCGAATCGTCGTCTGGATACTGGTGTGAGACAACGATTGTCGTATCACCGACAATGCCGCTCCCCTGCCCCACTGCGGTATCACCGAACTGGTCGTCGAGCCACTCCAAGGCGACGCGGAGCCGGTTGGCCGCGTCGTTGCGCGCCGGAATCACCAGCACCAGAGCAACATCCGCATCGTCGAGCAACGGACGCAGTTGCCTGCCCGCAATCGGAGTCCCTCCGTCGTACACCGCCGTATACCCCGCGTCGCGCACGGCACGGGCCACCGTGAGGTATGTCGCACGTCTGCGCAGTGGCTCAGCGTCGCGCCACAGCAGGCCGATACCCGAGGTGGCACGCGACAGACATTCTTTCAACGGCGCGGGTTCATCCCCCCCGCGTCCGTACAACCACGACTGTAGGCTGATCGGGTGCAGATGCTCATCCGCACCGCGCAGCGCGAGATCACTACCCGCCGCCGTCGCGTCCACCGCGACCGTCGGCGTGCCGTCCATACCGAGCTCGCCCGCGATTCCCAGCACCGTTGTGGTGGTACCCGCACCACCGCATCCGCCAACCACCAGAATCGGGCGCTGTAGTGGATGTACCGCCCCGGAACCGTCGTCTTTACCGCGCCGCAATCGCACCACCGGAGCCTTGGAGCGCACCGGCCGACCCGACGATTCGCCCTCCTCGGGCGCCTCGTCGAGCCAGCGGCTCCAGTCCTCTCCCATCGCTTCTGCTCTCCTTTATCCGGCCACGATGCCCGTGATCAATGTGCGGCCGCCGATCACCGCTGTGGTGACCGTTTGCTTGTTGTACGTCGAGGGAACGCCGCCTGACCGGTACTCGGTGACCTCCACCGAATACCGGTTGTCGCCGATCTCCACGATCCGCACGCAATGCGCGGTCCCCGCCGGCACTGTGTCGATGCCGCGCTGGATGACCCAGGCCGGCTGAACAGCGGCATCCGGGGCGACGACCTCTCTGGCTCTCGCACCGGAACGCTCGACGTAATAGGCGTACTGGAACGACAGCACCGCGTCCGGCCCCGAGCCTGTACCACCCGCCTCCGCACTGCGTACGATCGCGTCGCCACGTTCGGTCGGGCAGGCACCGCCGGCGACCGGGCGCGCACCGACGCCGGCCCGCGCGCTACCGACGGTGAACTGCACCGAGGCGGGCACGAGCGAATCCTTCGGCGCCGCGGCGCGGTTGCCGGAGGAATGCATCAAGAACAGGACGCACAGACCGGCCGCGCCGAACAGCACCACCGCGACGATCAGGACGACAACCGCGCGGGCCCGGCGCGCGGGAGCACGCTCGCGGACGGCGCGGCGCGGCGCGCGGGATGCCGGCGGACGGGCCCGATCTACTTGGCCGTGCTCGTCGTCGGCCCACGGGAACTGTGCGAAACCAACCTGCCGCGGGACGACGTAATGGTCGTCCGGGCCAGGGGCGCGACCGGCCACCCAATCCGACCAGCCGCCGATGAACTCGCTGCGCTGCGCGGGGAGATCTGCCGGAATGTCGTCGGATGGGCTGCGCCGCGGCTCGTCGTCTTCGCGGAGATAACGCCGACCGCGCGCGGGCTCGTCGTCTTCCTTCCCGGAGCTCGCTGCATCCGGGTGCACTGATTCCGGCGCGCCCTTGTCCGGCTCGAGGGCGCCGTACCAGCGGGAAAGTTGTTTGTACGACTTCAACATTCCCCCATTCCCGCAGAGCCGGGTACGTGGTGTCGCATCGTCGGACCCTCTCGGCGATCAGTTGGAGAACGGGTAGGTGCGGGATGTGCCGGATCGATCGGTGGGCGGAATCGATGTCACGCCTCCGGATGAGGCGCCATCGGCTCCTGTCCCAAACGGAAATTGTCCCGTACCGGACGAAGTCGGCGTCGGCGACGCGCCGGAACTCTCCCCGAAGAATCCGCTCGGTCGCCTGGCCGCCGCGCCTCGTGGCTCGGTGTTGCCGCCGAACCGGTCGGCCACATCGCGGGCTACGGCGGCGAACCAGTCGGCGACGAACTGGGTGGGCGATTCGCCGTTCGCCGCGACGGTCGCGCTGGCATAGGCGCCGTGGCGGCGGATAGTGTCCCAGTACCGCACCCAGGTGGTCGTGTTCAGCAACTCGCTGTTGTCGGTGATGTTCTGCACGACCGCATCGAACGCCTCGGTGACCAGCCGGACGCCCGTCGTCGGCGGAATCAGCTGCGGCGTCGCGTCGGACAGTTCCGTGCTGAGCCGCAGCAGCGCGGCAGGTGGATTCGACAAGCCGGCAGTCGCCAGCGCCGAGACAGCGGCCGGGTCGATGATCGTCTTGACCACCGTTGCCACCGCGTTCAGACCGATCATGCCGACCTTCAGCAGGGCTTGCAGCGCGCCGGGCAGATCGAGCGGAGTGCGCGGGTCGGACGCGTCGGCGAGACGTTGTGAGATCGACTTGCGCGGCGAGATCGATAGGGTGGCCAGCGAATTGCCCTGGATGTCCTCGTCGACGACCTCGGTCGCGGTCTTGATCGAGGTGAACGCCAGCGCCTGCGCGATCGACATCAGCGAGGCGATCGGGTCACCGCCGCTGAGTCTGGACTGGCCGACCAGGTTGGCGACCGCTCCCAGGATCGGAGCGCCAGCCGGAGCATCACATGCGAGATCGCCCGCCGCGCAGAAGCTGGCCACACGTCCGGTGAGCGCGCCGAAATCGACTGCTCTGTCGCGTTCCGGGCCGATGCCTCCGCCTCTGGCCGGCACCTGCTGTAGCGCGACGATGGATGCGAGCCGCCCGCCCGACGTGCCCGGCGCGGCATCCGGTGTCGCCTTGCCGGGTGCGCCGGGAAACAGTGGCGCACCGGAATTGCGGGTCGGGTCGGCGAACAGCGCTACCGCCGCTACCTTCTCAGCGGGTAGCACGCCGTTACCCTGGCCGACCTCCTGCGCGAACACCGACGCGACGTGGGCGCCCTGCGAGTAACCGACCACCGCGAAGCGCGTGTTCGGGCACGTGTCGGCAACAGTGTCGGCCATGGTCCGCAGACGGGCGAGGCCGCCGGTCACCGACTCGGAGTACGGCACCGCGCTTCCTGCCGTAGCGCCACCGAAGCCGGATTCATAGGGCACATAAGCCCGATCGACCAGGCCCGGATCGGCAGCCCTGGCCATCATCGGCCGGAACACCGTCGAGAGCATGCCGGTGTCCGTGGTGGGGGCGGCGTCCGGCGACGACTCACCTGTTCCCTGAACCCCCAACGCGTACAGCGCAGGACACGTGGCGAGTTCGATCTTCATCGAGGGGCCCACGGGATTCGGCGGTTCCGCTATCGCAGTTCCGGCGGTCGCCACAGTTACGGCGAGTGCGACCAGCATCCCCGGGAACCCTGCCGAACATCCAGTCATAGCAATCCGCAATCAAGTCGTGTTTGCCGCAACTACCCTCAACACCATGAAACGCAATAGACCGTAACAGATTCCAGCCCTAGCTGCCGCATCGGCGGAAATCTTCCATGAAACATCAGCTCACACGCGACATGCCATGGCACGCCGCGGGATACGGTCCGACAAGTTTCCGACAGGCTCGGGCGGCGACCGATTTCGTCGGCGCGCCACTTGATCACGCGAAGGCCCTCGAGCTGATGGCTAGTTCACAGCTACCCGCAAGGGCGGTAGATGTCCGCCGGTCAGGCCGCGGAGGTGACACGGTAGACGTCGTAGACGCCTTCGACGTTGCGCACCACATTCAACAAGTGCCCCAGGTGTTTCGGGTCGCCCATCTCGAAGGTGAACTTGCTGATCGCCACCCGGTCGCCGTGCGTGGCGACCGACGCGGACAAGATGTTCACCTTCTCGTCGGCCAGCACCTTCGTCACGTCCGACAGCAGCCGGGTACGGTCCAACGCCTCGATCTGGATGGCGACCAGGAACACCGAGGATGGTGAGGGCGCCCAGGACACCTCGATGATCCGTTCGGCTTGGTCACGCAGGGAGCCCGCGTTGGTGCAATCGGTGCGGTGCACACTCACCGCGCCACCACGGGTCACGAAACCCATGATCTCGTCGCCGGGTACCGGGGTGCAGCACTTCGCCAGCTTGGCGACGGTGCCGGGCGCCCCGGGAATCAGCACTCCCGCGTCGCCGGTGACCCGCTGCCTGCTCGGCGTCGTCGACGGCGTGGAACGCTCGGCCAGCTCGTTTTCCACGTCGCCGATGCCGCCGAGCTGGGCCATCAACCGCTGCACCACGTGGTGCGCGGACACTTGGTGCTCACCGACGGCGGTGTAGAGCGTGGAGATGTCGGTGTAGTGCAGTTCGTGCGCGACCGCGGTCATCGCATCGACGCTCATCAGCCGCTGCAACGGTAGTCCGACGCGACGGACCTCCTTGGAGATCTGCTCCTTACCGCTCTCCAGGGCCTCCTCGCGCCGCTCCTTGGCGAACCATTGCCGAATCTTTGCCTTGGCCCGCGGCGACACCACGAAGTTCTGCCAATCGCGACTCGGTCCCGCGTTCTGCGCCTTCGAGGTGAACACCTCGACGACCTCACCGTTCTCCAGCTGACGCTCCAGCGCGACCAAGCGCCCGTTCACTCTGGCGCCGATGCAGCGGTGACCGACCTCGGTGTGCACGGCATAGGCGAAGTCGACCGGCGTCGACTTCTGCGGCAGCGTGATCACATCGCCCTTCGGAGTGAACACGAAGATCTCCGGCGATTTCAGGTCGAAGCGCAGCGATTCCAGGAACTCGGCCGGATCCGCCGCCTCACGCTGCCAGTCGAGCAACTGGCGCATCCACGCCATATCGTCGACCTCGGCGGTGTCGGTGGAGTGCTTGCCGCGGGTCTCCTTGTAGCGCCAGTGCGCGGCGATGCCGAACTCGGCGGTACGGTGCATGTCCTGCGTGCGGATCTGCACCTCCAGCGGCTTGCCGTCCGGACCGACCACGGTCGTGTGCAGCGACTGGTAGACGCCATAGCGCGGCTGGGCGATGTAGTCCTTGAACCGGCCCGCCATCGGCTGCCACAGCGAATGCACCACACCGACCGCGGCGTAGCAGTCGCGCACCTCGTCGCAGAGGATGCGGATACCGACCAGGTCGTGAATGTCGTCGAAGTCCTTACCCTTGACGATCATCTTCTGGTAGATCGACCAGTAATGCTTGGGGCGACCTTCCACGATCGCGCTGATCCGCGAGGCGGCCAGCGTGTTGACGATCTCGGCCCGCACCTTCGCCAGATAGGTGTCGCGTGAGGGCGCACGGTCTGCCACCAACCGAACGATCTCGTCGTACTTCTTCGGATGCAAAATTGCGAAGGCGAGGTCCTCCAGTTCCCACTTGACGGTCGCCATTCCGAGACGATGAGCAAGGGGTGCAATGACTTCCAGGGTTTCCTTGGCTTTCTTGGCTTGCTTCTCCGGCGGCAGGAAGCGCATGGTCCGCATATTGTGCAACCGGTCGGCCACCTTGATCACCAGCACGCGCGGGTCGCGCGCCATCGCGATGATCATCTTGCGGATCGTCTCCGCCTCGGCGGCCGCGCCGAGGTTGACCTTGTCCAGTTTGGTGACGCCGTCGACCAGGTGCGCGACCTCGGTGCCGAAGTCCTCGGTGAGCTGCTCGAGGCTGTAACCGGTGTCCTCGACCGTGTCGTGCAGGAGCGCGGCCACCAGCGTGGTGGTGTCCATACCGAGTTCGGCCAGGATGTTGGCGACGGCGAGCGGGTGGGTGATGTACGGGTCACCGGACTTGCGGAATTGATGCTTGTGCCGATCGTCGGCGACGTCGAACGCGCGTTGCAGCAACGTCAGGTTCGCCTTCGGATACAGCTCACGGTGCACGGTGGCCAGCGGCTCGAGCACCGGTTTGACCGCCGCGATGCCGCGCTGACCGGTCATCCGGCGCGCCAGCCGCGCGCGTACACGGCGCGAGGCCGAGGTCGGGACGGCAGCGGGGGCGCCGGGCTGCCGCGGGGGCGCCGCACTCTCCGCCGCCAGCGGATTCTGCTGTGCAGCATCAGTGGCGGCGCCATTCGACTTCGGGGTCGCTGCCGCTTGCTCGACCTTCGCCTCGCCCAGATGCTGAGTCATGCCACCTACTCTCCGCGCCTCGATCGAACCACCCTATCCGACCGCTGCAGCCGCCCGGACCACCAACTTTAGTCCGGCCTGAACGCGCATGTCCGATCAGCCGACACCGAACGCGCGCGGGCGGCAACGGACGAGCACCCGGCGGAGAGTCCGATCACCACAGCAACCGTGACATATCGGACGCAGTTGCGGCCGCCGGACCGGGAATGTGTCACCGGAACGTGGCCCGGCCGACCGGCAACAGCCCCGACGTTCCCGGGCCGAACGACGACCGACAACACAGACGTGCGTCGTGTCTCCAGCTGCGACTACAAGAGTCCGCGACGGTGGCGATCTGGACCCGGCCGGGACAGACGGCATCTACAGCGGCGTTCGGATCCGGCCGAGGGTTGCTGGACGCAGGCTGGGCCGAACCAGCCGCCCACGGACATACCGGTGGCGAAACGGACTTCCGCCGGCCCCGATGTGCGCGAGCGCACATTGCCCGTTCACTGAACTTCGTCCCGTCGGATGTGGCACCGGCTACGGGCTGGGTACCGTCGCCCTATGACCGTCGCCCGCTCTCTGCTGCTGTTCCTCCTCGCTGCGCTCGCGGAGATCGGCGGCGCTTGGCTGGTCTGGCAGGGCTGGCGGGAGCAGCGTGGCGTCGCCTGGATCGCCGCGGGAGTCGTGGCCCTCGGCGCCTACGGATTCGTCGCCACCTTTCAGCCCGACCCGAACTTTGGCCGGATCCTGGCCGCCTACGGCGGTGTGTTCGTCGCGGGCTCGCTGGCGTGGGGCATGCTCGTCGACGCATTCCACCCCGACCGCTGGGACTACCTCGGTGCCGCCATCTGCCTGGTCGGCGTCGCGGTCATCATGTATGCGCCGCGCCACTGACTATGTCGTCCCGACCGGCACCAGGTCGGCAGGTGGGGACACTCGAACGGACGCGGGCTGGGACGATGTCGCCGAGATCGCCCACTAGCTCGCCCATGTCTCGGCCAGCCCGTCCGTGGTGAGCTGCAGCCGCCGGGTCACCCCGATGTCGTCGAAAAAGCGCGGATCATGGCTGACCACGATCAGCGCACCCTCGAAACCGGCCAGCGCCTCCGTGAGGTGCCGCAGACTGGACAGGTCGAGATTGTTGGTCGGCTCGTCCAACAGCAGCAACTTCGGTGCGGGTTCGGCGAGAAGCAGCATCGCCAGCGCAGCCCGCAGACGTTCACCACCGGACAAAGCCGAGGCTGCGACGTCGGCGTCCGCGCCACGGAACAAGAAGCGGGCGAGTTGGGTTCTGATCCGCTCCGCCGAGGCGTGCGGCGCCGTCGAGGCCACATTCTCGAACACCGACCGCTGCTCGTCGAACACGTCCAAGCGCTGCGGCAGCATTCGCCACGGCACCTTCGGTCCTTCCGCCGCGAGGCAACGCAGCAGCGTGGTCTTTCCGACCCCGTTGCGCCCGGTCAGCGCGATGCGCTCCGGTCCGGACACCCGTAACGTCACGGTCGGCCCGCATTCCAGTTCCCGCTGATCCAGTGCGATCACGTCCTGGCCGGGATAGAGCCGGGTGCCAGGCAGATCGACCCTGATCTCCCGATCGTCGCGCAAACGTTCCTTCGCCTGCTCGAGTTGCTCCTTAGCGGTGTCGAGTTTCTCGATGTGGTTGTTGCGCAGTTTGCCCGCCGAAACCTGCGCCTGCCTTTTGCGTTCGCCCATAACGATTTTCGGCTCCCGCTTCTGATTCCACATCTTCTGCCCATAGCGCTGCCTGCGATCGAGTTTGATGCGTGTATCCGCGAGCTCGCGCGCCTGCTTGCGCACGTCGCCACGCGCATCCCGGATCATTGCGCGGGCAGCCTCCTGCTCGGCCTCGATAATCCGCTCGTACTCGCTGAATCTGCCGCCGAACAGCCGCAGTTCGCCGTGCCGCAACTCCGCGATGGCCGACATCCGCTCCAGCAGTTCGCGGTCGTGGCTGACCGTGAGGACCGTGCCGGAGAACTGCGTGATCACCTCGTAAAGTCGTTCGCGGGCAACCCGATCCAGATTGTTCGTCGGCTCGTCCAGCAGCAGCACATCTGGTTCGGCAAGCAACTCGGCAACCAATCCGAGCAGCACCGTCTCGCCGCCGGACAGGGTGTCCAGCGTGCGATCGAGTTGCGCGACCGAATCGGCGAGGTACTGCAATCCGAGCCTGCCCAATAACGCGACTGCCCGCTCTTCGACATCCCAGTGATTGCCGACGGTATCGAAATCCGCCTCGGCGACGGTCCCGGATTCTATTCGGTGCAACGCCTTTCGGACCTCGTCGATGCCGAGCACGGCATCGACGCGCTGTCCCGGGGCGAGACCCAGGTCCTGCCGCAGATACCCCAACTGACCGGCGACCGTGATCGACCCGCGCGCGGGCTTCAGATCCCGGGCGATCAACCGGAGCAGCGTCGACTTGCCCGCACCGTTGCCGCCGACCAAGCCGATATGACCGACGCCGAGGACGGCGTCGAGTCCGTCGAACACCGAGGTGCCATCCGGCCAGGAGAAAGTGAGATCGGAAAGAGAAAGATTGGGCATCGTGGCTCCCGAGATGGCAACGGATACACGGCGCGCGAATGCGGGCCGTCCGAAGGGCTACCTCAGAAGAGCAACGGCATGACTCCGATCAACGGGAACGAGACCCGTACAGCTTAAGCACAGTTGCGCCACGCGCGCCAGCGATATTCCGATCACACCGACATCGTGGCGCGCTCGTGGGACCTGTCAGATCCGCACGATCGAGGTGAGCGGATAGTCCCCCTGCCGGTCCCGGCCGTTGAGGAAGGTCAGTTCCAGCACCACCGCTGCGGCGACGACTTCGGCGCCTGCCTGGTGGAAGAGCCCGGCAGCGGCGGCGAGGGTGCCGCCGGTGGCCAGCACGTCGTCCAGCAGCAATATCCTGCGGCCCCGCAGATCGACACCATCCGCCGGGATCTCCAGCGCGGCGGTGCCGTATTCGAGGCTGTATTCCCGATTGATCACCGGCGGCGGAAGCTTGCCCGCCTTGCGGACCGCGAGCACGCCGGTGCCGAGAGTCGCGGCGACACCTGCCCCGAGCAGGAAGCCGCGCGCGTCGATGCCCGCGACGAGATCGGCGTCGGGCGCACAGCCGGCAAGACAGTCCACGACCGCCCGGAAACCCTCGGCATCGGCGAAGACGGGAGTGAGATCCGCGAAACGTACACCAGGTGTGGGGAAGTCGTCACGCCACCGGGTCAGCTGGTCGACCATCTCGGCGGCCCTGGTGGACCGTTCGGCGGCAACGTCTTCGGACTCGATCGCCGCATGTTTGCTCATCCTCATCGACACCTCTCCATGAACATCACCCACACCGTCTATCACCGCTCGAGCACCCACCGATCCATATTCCAGCCGGACCCGGCCTGGGTGGGACCCGCGATACCGTTGCGCAGCCCCTTGCCGAAGGCGATGGTGCGCGGGGTGGCGAACAACGGGATACTCGGCAGTTCCGCCCACAGCAGGTTCTCGGCATCCGTGAGCAGATTCAGCTGCGCGGTCGAGTTGTCGTCGGCCGCAAGCTGATCGGTGATCGCATCGTAACGGCCATTGCCGAACCGCCCGACATTGAGCCCGCTACCGGTACGCAACGAGCTGGTCGCGGCAACCCCGGCGATCGATCCGGCCGGACCGGGCACGGCCGCGGTGCTGCCCAGAACGGCATCGACCCTTCCCTCGGCGAGCTGAGCGGAGGTGAAATCGGGCGATCCCGCATCTATCACCGTGATGCCTGCCGGTTTGCACGCCGTGGCGATCATGGCGACGGTCTGCGCCCGGCGATCGTCCGGACGGAGGTAACCGATGCGGATGGTCGGGTTCGCCGCACCCGACGCGGCGACCGCCTTGGTCGCGCCGGTCACGTCGCCGCCGGAGAACCGGTCGGCCGCACCGATGACCGCCGGATACAGCAGCGAATCCTGCTGTACGAGATGGGCGTTCAGCGGGCCCGAGCCGAGTCCGGTCTTCGGCGCGTCCGGCACCTTGCCGAGCTTATCGAACAGCGCCTGGCGCGGCAGACACAGCGCGAACGCCCGGCGGGCATCGAGCGAGGCGAACACTCCCCCGGTCGCCAGCACCAACTGTTCGGCGCCACGTCCGGCCACGGTGCGCATCGAAAACCCGTCCAGGCTGAGGTCTTTCACCGAGCCCGCGCCGACATCGACGACACCGACGGCGTTTTCCGCGATTTTCTCCTTCAGATCGATGGTCTTGGGCAAGACCACGATGCGCCCGGTCTCGGCCTTGTTTCCCCACCAGCGCTCGTTGGCGACCAGCACCAACCCGTCTTCCTTGCTGAACGATTCGATCCGGTAGGGCCCCGAGGAGGGGAACCGGGACAGATCCAGATCGCCGCTGGCGGGAATAGTCCAGCCGGTATTCCAGAATTCGGCGAGCCTGCCGAGGGCGTTCGAATCACCGGTTTGCACGGCGGACACCACAGTGGGCACATTCGCCACCCGCGCCGCGACGTGCGCGGGCATCAGCTCGCCCGCGGTGAACAGGTTGCGCCAGGGCAGGTAACGCCGACCGGGCCGGAAGACCACGGTGGCATCGCGCGAACCGGTCTGGCAGTCGATCCGCTCGATATCGGAGTAGCCCGCGGTGCTGGCGGCGTCGAAGAGCGGAAGCGGCCCGCGATCACCCGGTTTGGTGAATCGCCCGCTTCGAGCGGCCCAGGCGAGTACCAGGTCGTCACACGAAGTGGGCACGCCGTCGGAATACACACCGTCCGGATTGAGCCGGTACTGGATGGTCTGCGCCTCCCCGGGCACCTCCTTCGCGGTGCCCAGGTCGGTGTCGGCGACCTGCTGGCCATCCGGCCCGGTGTAGAAGAAACCGGTGAGCACTCGGGCGAATATCGCACGAGAGCCGGAAGCGGCCCCGAGCGTGCTGCCGCCGTTGTAGCTGGCGATGGTGGCGTCGGTCGCGTATCCGATCGACGGCACGTGGTTCGTGCTGGAGCAGCCGACCACCGGCCCGGCGGCCAGGGTGCCCGCAACAAGCGCTCCGATCAGTCGTCCTGCTGTGCGTGGCTGTCGCATGGAACCCCTCCGCCTGTTGTCAGTTCCGCCTTTTGTGTCGTTTCCCGCTCGGCCTGGCGCCTGGCCGGGGCGCCGATCCAGCGGAGCGCTGTCTGCTCGGCGACTCGTCGAAGTCCCGGCCCGCCGCCATGGTGGCCCTGCGCTCGGCCGCGACACCGGCGCGGGCTCCGGCCGCGTTTGCCCGCTTGGCCAGCACCCGCTTGGTGTGCGCCGCGACCGGTCCCCAGCGCTCTTTGATCGACACCAGTAGCGGCGTCGCGAAGAATATCGAGGAATAGGTGCCGACCAGCAGGCCGACCAACTGGACCAACGCCAGGTCCTTGAGGGTGCCGACGCCCAGCATCCAGACCGCGATCACCATCAGGCCGACGATCGGCAGGATACCGATCAGTGCGGTGTTGATCGAGCGCATCAGCGTCTGGTTGATCGCGAGGTTGGCCTGCTCGCCGTAGGTGCGCCGGGTCAGGTGCAGGATGCCGTGGGTGTTCTCGTCGACCTTGTCGAAGACCACCACCGAGTCGTAGAGCGAGAAGCCGAGAATGGTCAGGATGCCGATGACCGTCGCCGGGGTGACCTCGAATCCGACAATCGAGTACACGCCGGCGGTCACGGTCACATCGAAGGCCAGCGCGGCGAGTGCCGCTATCGCCATGTGGAACTCGAATCGGACCGCGATGTATACCGCGACCAACACGAGGAATACCGCGAGGGCGATGAGCGCCTTCTTGGTGATCTGACCGCCCCAGGTCTCGCTGACGTCCGAGGTGCTGATCGCGGCCCGACTCGGATTGCCGTTCTTGTCCTTCGGCTGGAACTTGCCGAACAGCGAGTTGTTCAGCGCCTCCACCTGGCTCTGGTTCAGCGCCTTCGAACGGATCAGCATCGTGGCCGATCCACCGGTGCCGACGGTCTGTACGGACACCGGATCGGTGCCGATCGTGCCGCGGTAGATCTCCTCGACCTGGCCGGTGGTCGCGGTCCCAGCCGGGAACTGGATCCGCGAACCGCCCTCGAAATCGATACCGAAGTTGAATCCGCGGAAGATCATGCTGCCCAACGAAATCAGCACGATCACGGCGGTGATGAGGTACCACATCCGTCGCTTGCCGATGACATCGATGGCGCCGGTTCCGGTGTAGAGCCGGTTCAAAAAGCCGTGCTTCGGCGAAGATGGCTCGTCGACGACCGCCGCGAAGACATCGGTGATCTCGGTCGGACTCACCTTGCCGAGTGACGGGGTGGTGTGGCTGTTGGTCATCGCGTCCTCACGCCTTCCCGAGGGCGGCCTCGGCCGCCTTCCGCTCACGGGCTACCTGCTGGATCGCGCCGAGTCCGTTCACCGACGGCTTGGACCAGAACGCAGTCCGCGAGGCGATCAGCACCAGTGGCCACGTCACCAGGAACACCACGACCACGTCCAAGATCGTGGTGAGGCCGAGGGTGAACGCGAAACCCTTCACCTGGCCGACCGCGAGGATATAGAGCACCGCCGCGGCGATGAAGCTGACCGCGTTGCCCGACAGAATGGTACGGCGGGCACGCTGCCAGCCGCGCGGCGCCGCGGAGCGGAAGCTGCGGCCCTCTCGCATCTCGTCCTTGATGCGTTCGAAGAAGACGACGAACGAGTCGGCGGTCATGCCGATACCGATGATCAAACCGGCGATACCGGCGAGGTCGAGGGTGAAGCCGATCCATCGCCCCAGTAGCACCATGATGCCGTAGACCGCGAATCCGGACGCCACCAGGGACAATCCGGTGAGGAAGCCGAGCATTCGATAGTAGAGCAGGCAGTAGAGCAGCACCACGACCAGACCAACCGCACCCGCGATCAGGCCCGCTTTCAGTGAAGACAGACCCAGCGTCGCGGACACCGTCTCGGCCTCGGAGGTTTGGAACGACAATGGCAGCGAACCGTACTTCAGGGTGTTCGCCAGTTCCTTCGCTGTCGAAGCGGTGAAGTTGCCCGAGATCTGCGTGCGGCCGCCCTGCTGCGGACCCTGCTGCACAACCGGCGCACTTACCACCTTGGAGTCGAGCACGAACGCGACCCGCTTGTAGACATACTCACCGGTCAGCGTTGCCCACGCGTCACTGCCGGCGGACTTGAACTCGAGGGAGACCTCATGCCGAGCCTGCTGCTGGTTCAGTCCCGCACTGGCGTCCTTGATCTCCTGGCCGTCGATGCGACTCTTGTCGAGCAAGAACACCTCGGTGCCGTCGGTAGAGCAGCTCACCAACGGCAGGGCGGGGTCGTCGTTGCCGGTCAGCGGATCCGGCTTGGCGCAATCCAGCGAGCCCAACGCGGCCTGTTGCACGGACGGATCGGTGCTCTGACGCTGCGCCTTGGCCGCCTGGATCTCCCGGGTGGCCTCCTCGGTGGGATTGAGGCCGGGATTCGGCGACGGCGGGGCCTGCGCGGGGAACACACGCTGCTGCGGAGCCGGCGTCTGCTCGGAATGCGTCGCCTCCGGCGAACCCGACTGGGCGCCGGGCACGAGCTGCGTAGCGCTGGGCACCGACTGCGCACCAGGGGCGAGCTGCGCACCGGGCACCGGCTGCGCACCGGGCACCGGCTGCGCGCCGGGGGCGAGCTGCGCACCCGGGACAGACTGTCCACCGGGTGTGGGCTGTGCGCCGGGCACCGACTCTGCACCGGGCGCAGGCTGCGCACCCGGAGTGGTTTGCGGGGTCGCACCGCGCCCCGCGGCGGGCACCGCTTGCAAAACGGGTCGAATGTAGAGTTTGGCGGTGGTTGCCAGCGCACGCGCTTGTTGCCCATCGTCACCGGGCACGGTGATGACGATGTTGCTGCCGTCGATGACGACCTCGGACCCGGATACGCCGAGGCCGTTCACCCGGTTCTCGATGATGTCCTGTGCCTTCTTCAGGCTGTCCTGGCTCGGTTTGCTGCCGTCCGGTGTCCGGGCCGATAGCGTGACCCGGGTGCCACCTTGCAGGTCGATGCCGAGTTTGGGTGTAAAGGACTTGTCACCGGTGAAGAACACCAGCGCATAGACCACGGCCAGCAGCCCGGCGAAGACACCGAGCAGCCGGAGCGGGTGCGCCGATCCCTGGGAAGGTGGCACAGTACGTCATCTCCTAGGCGGAATTCGAGGATGGAACAGGCGGACATGCACCAACGCCGCCGGGTGCGCGGACGGGGCCGCGGCGACTTCCGGCGCGCGGGGCACAAACCAGTAGAAGAATCAGTCCTTGGTCAGCCGGGTCTCGGTCTGCTCGGCGGATTCCTCGAGGGCGTCGGTCGCGGACGGGCCCGTGGCATCGGCGCTGGTCGGCTCCGAGTCGGTCGCGTCCGAGCCCGTGACATCCGAGCCGGTCGCGTCCGAGTCCGCCGGATCGGCGCTCACCTCGTCTTGGCGCACCTCACGGACAGCCTGGCGCAGCCACGTGGTGACCACGTCCTCGGCGATCTCGAGGTCGACCGTGGTGTCATCGAGTTCGACCACGGTGCCGTAGAGCCCCGATGTCGTGATCACCTGATCGCCGACCTTCAGGCTGTCCTGCATGTTCGAGACCTTCTCGGTCTCCCGCTTCTGACGGCGGACACCGAGGAACATCGGCACGAGCAGGGCTACCAGTAGCAGTGGAAACAGAAGTTCCATCGTCGAAGTCAGTCCCTAGTTTCGTGGGTGGGATGGACAAGTACCCACACAGTCTGCCAGTTCGTTGCGTCGGCGCCACACCCGCACACCCGCTGGGCAGCTACGACGCTCTTCACACACCGACTCGCCACCGATCGGCGGGACCGTGTGTGCCGCCGATCGGTGGCGAAGTTCAACCGGTCGTACCGTAGGCATAATCGTCCAGGGGGAAGCTGACCGCCTCTCGGTGCGCGTTGAGGGTGCTGGTGGGACGCAGCAGGGCGGCCTCGCCGTGCGGGTTGAAGTAATAGCTGCGTGCGGTGGCGCAGTCGCCACCGTAGAAGACCGAGGAGCCGAGCTTGGTGGTCACGCGGTCCAGAAAATCGGCGTTGGCCCGCTCGGTCACCTCGAAGGTGGTCTCGCCGCGGCGCCGTAACTCGCCGAACAGTCTGCCCATGTGCTTCATCTGCGCTTCGATGGTGGTGAAGTAAGACAGCCCGCTGTAGGAGTACGGGCTGTTGAGGCTGAGGAAGTTCGGGAACTTCGGCACGGTGATGCCCTCGTAGGCCTGGAACCGGTTATCGCGCCAGAACTTTCCGAGGTTCATCCCGCCGCGGCCGATGATCTCGATAGCCGGAAAGTTCACGTCCCACAGGTTGAAGCCGGTGGCCAGGATCAGCGTATCGATCTCGGTTTTGTGCCCGTCGACGGTGACGATGCCGTCGGCCTCGATATGGTCGATCGGGGTCGTCTCCAGTCGCACGTGCGGCTGATTGAACGTCGTGAAGTACTGGTTGGAGAACGTGGGCCGCTTGCAGCCGAAATCGTAGTGCGGTGTGAGCTGCGCACGCGTCTGCTTGTCACGTACCGATACGCGCAGGTGCGCCTTGGCCAGCACGCCCGCACCCTTGTTCATCAGCTTGACCTGTTTGAAGTGCAGTACACCGGCCACCATCAGCGCCTCGAGCATGCTCGTGTTGATCAGCCGCGCAACCTTCTGCGTGGCGGGGACGCGCGCGAACAGCATCCGGATGGGGGCAGGGATCGCCGCGTCGATCTTCGGCACCACCCAGATCGGGGTGCGCTGGAAGACCGTGAGCGCCTCCGCCTTTTTGGCGACCTCGGGCACCAATTGCACGGCAGTGGCGCCGGTGCCGATGATCGCGGCTCTACGGCCGGCGAGGTCGAAGTCGTCGTCCCATGCGGTGGTGTGGATGATCTTGCCCGCGAACCCGTCGATACCCGGAAACGGCGGGGTGTAGGGCTGGGAGAGGAACCCCGTCGCGGTGAGCAGATACCGGCCGGTGATCGTCTCGCCGCCGGTGACGGACACCACCCACTGCTCGTGCTCCTCGTCCCAGCGGGCGCCGTCCACTACGGTGCCGAACCGCATCCGCCGCCGTAAGCCGTACTTGGCGGCGACGTGCTCGGCGTATTTCTTCAGTTCCGTGCCCGGCGCGAACAGCCGTGACCAGTATGGGTTCGGCTCGAACGAATACGAGTAGGTGACCGAGGCGATATCGACTGCCAGACCCGGATACCGGTTGACGTGCCAGGTGCCGCCGAGATCATCTTCGCGCTCGAGAATCACATAGTTGCTCAGACCGAGCCGGTCGAGCTCGATCCCCGCTCCCATACCGCCGAATCCCGCACCGACCACGACCGCGTCGTACTGAGGCGCCACGCCGAACCTCCTGCAGCTGAACCATACCGAAACACGGAATGACACATCATTCCGTTTGCGACGACTGTATCATCGTGGGCGTGACGAAGCCATCCACCCGTGCCGAACGACGCAAAGCCGAACTGCGCCAAGAGATCATCGACACCGCGTTCGCCTGCTTCGCGGAGGAGGGATATCACGCCACCGGGATCGCCGACATCGCGGGCCGCCTCGGTATCGGGCACGGCACCTTCTACCGCTACTTCAGCAACAAGCGCGACATCATCGACCACGTCATCGACGACCTGGCCGCGCGGATCATCGAGGCACTCGGTACCGAGAACGCCCCCGACGCCGCCGTGACCCTCGACGATTACCGCGGGCAGATCGACCGGATCGGCACAGCCCTCACAAGAATCCTGATCGCCGATCGCCGAGTAGCCCAGTTACTGCTGTTCCACGCCACCGGCATCGACGACGAACTCACCCAACGGCTGTACGGGCTGCTCGACACCGCCGACGCACTGACCGCGGGCTATCTCGACCACGGCGTCGAACGCGGCTATCTGCGTGCCGACCTGGATACCGTGAACACCGCGCGAGCAGTGACCGGAATGCTGATCGCCGGGATTGTGCACGCGCTGCGCGACCCGGACGAGAGCGCGATCGTCGCGCTGAACCTGGCAATCCGCCGTGTGCTCGTCGACGGGGTCCGTAAAGACTGAGCGTTCGCCAGCCCCCGCCTAGGACGGGACCGAGATCTGACGGGTCCGCCAGGGCGACGGCCTCATCCGCGAATGGGCAGGGATTCGAAAAGCGCACTTTCGTGCGGGCCGGCGCACCCAGCCTGACAGAATGTCGCCCGTGAGACCCGAGCATGTGAGCCGGATCAGTTTCGCGAGCCCACCGGTCGGGCATCGCGGCTACCACGCCGACGAGGTGGACGCCTACCTCGACTTGGTCGTCGCGACCTTGGCCGGACGGGGCGCTCTCGCCGCTGACGACTTGCGCAACGTCACCTTCGACGCGGCACGCCCCGGCGGGCGAAGCTATCAGGCCGACCAGGTCGACGAATACCTGGACCAGGTCCGGGTAGAACTCGAGTTCCGCCAGCGCGGCAACCAGCCGGTGCCTGCCGCGAATGGCTGCGGGCAGGCGCTGCTCACCCCCGACGACGTGCACCGGATCCGGTTCACCCAGGCGCAGGCTGGACAGCGTGGGTACCACGAAGAAGAGGTCACCGCCTTCCTGGACCTGGTCGCCGCGAGCCTGGCGCACGACGGACCCGGAAGCCTGACCGTCGCCGACGTCCGTTCCATCCGCTTCACCGAGGCCAGAGTGGGCAGCCGCGGCTACCAACGCGACGAGGTCGACGCCTTTCTCGACCTGGTGGTCACCGCCTTCGGCAACGCCGAACAGAACCATCGTTGGACCCACCGCAACAACTGACCTTCGCCGACCGCACCTACCCAACGCGCTCGACACCGAGGTCACGCGATGCCACGAAAGCGGGTCAGTCGAAAAGATCGAGGGTGGGATGCGGCTCGCGGCCGCGGACCTCGATGGCGTTGAAGATCAGGTCGGGCGGGGCAATCAGGCCGAGATGTTCCCAGGCGGCGGCGGTGGCGACGCGACCGCGAGGGGTTCGGGCGATCATGCCCGCACGGACCAGGAAGGGCTCGCAGACCTCTTCGACGGTGGCGGCTTCCTCGCCGACCGCGACGGCGAGGGTGGACACGCCGACCGGGCCGCCGCCGAAACTGCGGACCAAGGCGCCGAGGACGGCCCGATCGAGGCGGTCCAAGCCGAGGACGTCGACGTCGTAGACGTCCAGTGCGGCGTGGGCGATGGGCCGTGTGATCCGTCCGTCGGCGCGGACCTCCGCGTAGTCACGGACCCGGCGCAGTAGCCGGTTGGCGATTCGGGGGGTGCCGCGGGAACGGCCCGCGATCTCGGCCGCCGCGTCATGATCGATGCCAACGCCGAGAATATGCGCCGAACGCCGCAGGATCCGCAACAACTCGTCGGCCTCGTAGAAGTCCATGTGTCCGGTGAAACCGAACCGGTCGCGCAGCGGGCCGGTCAGCGCTCCGGACCTGGTGGTCGCTCCGACCAGGGTGAACGGCGCGATGTCCAACGGAATCGAGGTCGCGCCGGGGCCCTTGCCGACGACCACGTCGACGCGGAAGTCCTCCATCGCCAGGTAGAGCATCTCTTCGGCGGGGCGGGCCACGCGGTGGATCTCATCGATGAACAGCACATCACCTTCGACCAGATTGCTGAGCATGGCGGCGAGATCACCCGCCCGCTCCAGCGCGGGACCCGACGTGATCCGCAGGGCAGTGCCGAGTTCCGCCGCGATGATCATCGCCATGCTGGTCTTGCCGAGGCCGGGCGGGCCGGACAGCAGGACGTGATCCGGCGTGCTGCCACGCTGTTTGGCGCCACGAAGCACCAGTGCGAGCTGTTCGCGCACTCTGGGCTGGCCGATGAAATCGTCCAGAGATTTCGGGCGCAGGCTCGCCTCGACCTCGCCGTCGGACTTCAGAAAAGCCGCGCTGACCTGCGATTCGGTGGATTCCTCTTCGGACTGCACGGGGCTCACCGATTCTTGCCGAGTAGGCCGAGCGCGGCTCGAAGCGTGGCCGAGGTGTTGGCGGCGGGCTGGTCGGCCAGCACAGCGTCGACTGTCTGTTCGGCCTGTTTGGCGGCAAAGCCGAGGCCGACAAGCGCGTCGATGACCTGGTCGCGCACCGGCGTGACGACCGGAATTGGCGTGGAACCCGGCGGACCGGACTGCACCGGAACGAGATTCACCTTGTCCCGCAGTTCGACCACCATACGCTCGGCACCGCGCTTGCCGACGCCGGGCACCCTGGTCAGCGCGACCACATTGCTCTCGGCGAGCGCCTTGCGCAGCGCCTCGGGTTCCAGCACGGCCAGCACAGCCATCGCTAGCCGTGGTCCGACGCCGGAGACGGTCTGCAGCAGGCCGAACAGGTCACGGGCCTCGGTGTCGGCGAAACCGTAGAGCGTCATCGAATCTTCACGGACGATCATCGCGGTATAGAGCCGGGTCTCGGCACCGCGAGTGAGCCCGGCCAAGGTGGCCGGCGTGGCGTTGAGGCGGTAGCCGACGCCCGCCGCCTCGATCACTGTGTGGTCGAGTGCGATCTCCAGCACCTCACCGCGTACCGACGCGATCACCCGTGCACCGCCTTCCGTTGTTCGGCAAGCCGTTCCCGATACCGTCGCTGCGCCGCGGCCGCCTTGGCCTCGGCCGCCGCCATCCGTTCCAGCAGCGGCGCCCGCCAACAATGACAGATGGCCAGTGCGAGCGCATCCGCCGCGTCGGCGGGCTTCGGCGCCACCTGAAGGCCGAGGATGCGGGTGACCATGGCGGTCACCTGCTTCTTGTCCGCGGTGCCGTTGCCGGTGACCGCGGCCTTCACTTCACTGGGTGTGTGGAACGCGACCGGGATGTTCCGGCGTGCCGCAGCGAGCGCGATCACCCCGCCCGCCTGTGCGGTACCCATGGCGGTACGCACATTGTGCTGGGCGAAGACGCGTTCGATCGCGACAGCTCCGGGCTGATGGGTGTCCATCCAATGCTCGGCGGCATCGGCGACCCGCAGCAGGCGCTGGGCCAGATCCATATCCGAGGGTGTGCGGACCACGTCGACGTCCAGGGCGGTGACTTTCCGCCCCAGCCCGCCCTCGACGACGCTGAGGCCGCAGCGGGTGAGCCCTGGGTCGACGCCCATCACCCGCACGGAGACCCCTCTCAGTGAAACGAACAACTGTTCGAGAGTCTAGCGGAGCCACGTTCTTTCGCCGACCAGCGACACAGCCGTGACCACAGACCGCGGTGGGAGATCGGCGGCTGCTGTAGGCGCGCCGACAACGTCCGAACGAGTCAGCGCGTGTTCGACGCGGCAGGTCGTGCCCTCGCCCCCTGCCCAGATGCAGGACACGTCCGCCAGATGCCGGCCGATATCCGGACCGGCTGGACAGCGGGGCCGGTCCCCTGCCAGACCCGCACCGCATCCGCACCAGCGCCCCGGCTAGCTGTCGGGAACCTGCGTCGCGAAGGCGGAGTAGGTGGTGTCATCGAACAGAACGAACCGAACTTCCCGCACGGAAGTACGTGCCGCACACACCGTTTCGACAGCGATGCGCGCACCGTCATCCATCGGCCAGCCGAAGACGCCGGTGGAGATAGCCGGGAACGCCACGATTCGCGCGCCCAATTCGTCCGCCACACGTAAGGATTCGCGATAACAGGAAGCGAGCAGCACGGAGCGGTCCTCGGTCGCGGACCACACCGGCCCGACTGTGTGGATCACCCACCGAGCGCGCAGTCGGCCCGCCGTGGTGGCGACCGCCTTGCCGGTCGGAAGTCCGGTGCCAAAGTGCGACGCACGCAATCGACGGCATTCGGCGAGTATGTCGGGGCCGCCCCTGCGGTGGATCGCACCGTCGACACCGCCACCCCCCAGCAGCGACGAGTTCGCCGCGTTCACCACGGCGTCGACGTCCTGTTCGGTGATGTCACCGCACACCAGCACCACTTCGACCATGCCCGCATTCTCGCTCGATGCCAACCGCGGATGCCACTGAATCACCGACGCGGGCGAACGCGCTTCGGACCCGGTTACACGAGCGCTCCATACCCCTCAGCATCGACGATCGCCGGTTCACCCGGCGCACACGCCGGTAACAGCAGTGCTCCAGCTGCACGCGAGCGGTCGACAGCCGGACACGAACCGGGAGCACCCGGGCACTCAGGTTCGCTGGAGCGCATTCACAGCTCGACTCGAGGAACGGTCCCGACAATGCCGTGGTGCCCGTTCTCGCCGCTCCGCCGACTCCGGCTCCTCCGCAGTTCCCGCCGGCGAATCCGAACCCGAACTATCAGAACACCTTTCATCACGGGATCTCGCTGTTGCACGGCTGGCTGCCGACGACGGTCGAAATACTCGCCGTGATGTTCTTGGTGGTTGCCGTCGCCAGAGGCACAAGGAGGTGGTGGCAGATCCAGCTCCCGGTGTGCGTGCTGGTCGGATTCATCGCCACGGCGGCAGCCCGGTGGTATGTGGCCGACCGAGGGCTGGCCTCCGATCCGGCACCTGCTCTGCTCTGGGGGTGCGTTGGAGGCACCGCGGCGGCGGTGGCGGTGGCCATTCTGGGCTGGCCGGGAACGCGCCGGTGGCGGCGAGCCGTCGCGATCCTTGCGATTCCGCTGGCACTGTCGAGCACCAGCCTCGTACTCAACCAATGGGTCGGCTACTACCCCACCGCACAGTCGGCGTGGAGCGCGCTGACCGCGGGCCCGCTACCGAACCAGACCGAGCAATCGGCGCTGCCCGCTCTGCGCGGCACCAACCCGACCGCGGGCCGGATCGTGCCGATCCGGATTCCCGACACCGGCAGCGGCTTTCCGCATCGCGCCGAATACGTCTACCTGCCGCCTGCCTGGTTCACTGGACCGACCCCGCCCGCTTTGCCGGTGGTGATGATGATCGGTGGAGAGTTCAACACCCCGGCCGACTGGATCCGCAGCGGCCAGATCATGCCCGC
This sequence comes from Nocardia sp. NPDC049220, assembly GCF_040647855.1. Classification (NCBI taxonomy): domain Bacteria; kingdom Bacillati; phylum Actinomycetota; class Actinomycetes; order Mycobacteriales; family Nocardiaceae; genus Nocardia; species Nocardia sp. NPDC049220. Next base: position 1,162,198 of record NZ_JBEZDA010000001.1, on the reverse strand, counting down.
CGTGGACAAGTTCACCACGGCCAATGGCGGCAGCGCCCCGATCATGGTCTTCGTCGATTCCAGTGGCAGCTTCAACAACGACACCGAGTGCGTGAACGGCCCGCGCGGGAATGCCGCGGACCATCTGACCAGAGATGTGCCGCACTACGTCGAATCCACCTTCGGCGCCTCCACCAACCCGGCCCACTGGGCAGCGGTGGGCTGGTCGATGGGCGGCACCTGCGCGGTCGACCTCGCGGTCATGCATCCCGAGTTGCTCCGCACGTTTGTCGACATCGCTGGAGATCTCGGCCCGGCCTCCGGGAACAAAGACCAGAGCATCGCCCGCCTCTTCGGCGGCGACGCCGAGCAGTGGGCGGCCTTCGACCCGCTCACCGTCATGACGAAACACGGCTCCTACACCGGCACCGCTGGCCTCTTCGACGACCTCACCCCACCACAGCGTCCAGGGCCGGGCGGCACGCACCGCACGGATCCCACCTCCGACGACGACGTCGTCGGGATAGGTGGCCACGACGGCGTCCTCGATACCGGCGAGGTCGGCGCCGCCGAGCAACTCTGTGACCGCGGCCGCCAGGTCGGTATCGACTGCACCGTCCACACCACCCAGGGCGGCCACACCTGGCAATTCGCGTCTGCCGCTTTCACCTCCGCACTGCCGTGGATTGTCACCAGGACGGGTCTGCCGATTCCGGCGGCATGAACGATCGGCGCGACGACGCATACCGACGAACGGATCGTCGAACTCTCGGGTGACCGGGCGGTGGCCCGAGTCCGCCGATAGCGGAGGAGCCCGTCAACCGAACGCTGACGCAGGCCTCGGCGCGCTCACTCGCGGCGAAAGCGGCACCGCCTCGGTCCGGAAGGTGCGCCGATAGGCCTGGGGTGACACGCCGATGGCGTCGTACAGGTGCTGACGCAAAGAGGTTCCGGTGGCGAAGCCGACTTGACCCGCGATGCGGTCGACCGTCAGGTCGGTCGTTTCGAGCAGATGACGAGCGTGGAAGACGCGCTGCTGGATAAGCCAGCGCCCCGGGCTCAATCCGACCTCGTCGCGGAACCGACGGGCGAAGGTGCGTTTGCTCATCCGGGCCCGAACGGCCAGTTCGTCGACCGTCACCGGGTGTCGCAGGTTCTCCAACGCCCATTGCCGGGCGACGGCGGTTCCCGCGGAGGCCTCGGGAGGGACCGGCTGCTCGATGTACTGAGCTTGGCCGCCGTCACGCCACGGCGGGATGACGCAGTGGCGCGCGACCGCGTTCGCGACGGCGCTGCCGTGGTCGCGGCGGACCAGATGCAGGCACACGTCGATACCCGCAGCGGCCCCGGCCGAGGTGAGGATGTCGCCGTCGTCGACGTAGAGCACGTTGGGGTCCAGGTGCACGCGCGGGAACGTGCTGCGAAACAGTGCGGCCTGTTTCCAGTGCGTGGTCGCCGGGCGACCGTCGAGCAAACCGGCGGCCGCGGCGACGAAAGCCCCGGTGCAGATGGCGACGATCCTGGCGCCCGGCCGGATGCGGGCGAACGCCGCACGCACCGAGTCCGGTAGCTGACCCCCGAGGGATGTGGCGATGTCACAGGCGGGCAGAACGACCGTGTCGGTAGTTTCCAGCACCGCGCTGTCGTGCGCGACCGCGATCTCGTAGTCAGCCGCACTGCGCACCGGACGGCCATCTGTCGAACACGTGCGGATTTCGTACCGACCTCCAGCGCTACCCAACACGCGATTCGCGATCCCGAGTTCGAACGGATGTACACCGTCCAGTGCCAGCACCGTAACCCTGTGTGGTGCGACCGTGCGCCCTTCCGTCATGGCGCGATCATATCGAATGATATTCATCCGGCCACTTCGTTCGGGAAACGCTTCGCGACAGACGGGAATCCCCGAACGCCACCAACGTCATACGCGCGACCAGCAGTGCGCCCCTCGGCACCTGCCGAGGGGCATGCGTCGCTATCCAGGGAAGTGTGCTGCGGCTCGAGTCGTCCGTCAGCGTTCGACACATCGCACCGGCGACGAGAGGTCTGCCGCGCCGACGACAGACAGCCGGGTTCGTTCGTCGGCTCCCCGGCAGCCACAACGCACGCCATGACCGGCGCCGTTCACCTCATGGGCAAATTAAAACTCACCGTGCCCTGAATCTCCCACGATCAGGGCGTTGGCGCTTCTACCATCCGAGCATGAGCAATGTTGTGAAGGCTGTCCTCGAGGGCGGGCCGCAAGACTTGCCCGCACGCATCGTCCCGATCACTCCGCCGGGGATCGAACTGAAAGTCCCATTCCGCGGCGGATACGAGCACTTCAAGGTCACCCAACGAGAGCAGGACACGCCCGAGGGGCGGCTGCCGGTGTACGAGTGGTGCGACCGCACCACCATCGCCGAGTGATGCGCCTTCCTCACCGGCATCGGCGCTGACGCACCGACCGGTCGCGAATTCCTGTCCGAATTCCCCCGAGCGCCACGATAAAAGCGTAACCAATTGATTACGCTTTTATCGTGGACCAGGTGACAGGTGCGATCGCCGATCCGGTTCGGCGTGAGATCATGGAAATGCTGTACGGAACCCGGCTCACCGCCGGCTCGATCGCTGAGCATTTCGCGATCAGCCGCCCCGCCGTCAGCAGGCATTTGCGTGTGCTGCGCGCTAGCGGTCTGGTGCGCGACGAACTGGTCGGCAGACAGCGGTTCTACCTGCTCGACACCGAACCGTTGACCGCGCTCATCGGCTGGCTCCACCGAATCCGCAGCCCCACCACGTGGGAACACGACCCCGACGCACTCGGAACCGAGATGAACCGAGCGAGGAGCCAGCAGCACTGCGCCGACCAAGACGCGACACGGGAACCCGGAATGGCACAGCGACCCCACAGCGACCCACCGGATGACTGTTGACTGTTCCCCCGGACGCCGGGAAGGACCTTGCGGACTGCGGTTCACCCATCCGCGCAGCGACACCGAGATCGCTCAGATTCCCCAGGCCGGCGCCGGCGGGGAAACTACCTGAATATGTCCGAGGCGGTCCGCCCAGCACGGACCGCCCCGATTTCGGCAAGTACTACCCCGCCAGAGCAGACTGGATGACGGCCGGCCGACTAATCGTCCAGCTGGGCGAGGACCTCGTCGGGGATGTCGACGTTGGTGTAGACGTTCTGCACGTCGTCGCTGTCCTCCAGGGCGTCGACCAGTTTGATCACCTTGCGGGCGCCATCCGCGTCGACCGCGACCGACACCGATGGCTGGAAGCCGGACTCCGCGGAGTCGTAATCGATTCCCGCGCCCTGTAGAGAAGTACGCACGGCGATCAAATCGCTGGGTTCGCTGATGATTTCGAACGAATCACCGAGGTCGTTGACTTCTTCCGCGCCCGCGTCGAGCACCGCCATCAGCACGTCGTCCTCGGACAGGCCGTTCTTCTCCAAGGTGACGACACCCTTGCGGTGGAACAGATAGGCCACCGAGCCAGGGTCGGCCATATTCCCGCCGTTGCGGGTCATCGCGACCCGTACTTCGCCTGCGGCACGGTTGCGGTTGTCGGTGAGGCACTCGATGAGCACGGCGACGCCGTTGGGACCGTAGCCCTCGTACATGATCGTCTGCCAGTCGGCGCCGCCCGCCTCTTCGCCACCACCGCGCTTACGAGCGCGCTCGATGTTGTCATTGGGGACCGACGACTTCTTCGCCTTCTGGATGGCGTCGTACAGCGTCGGATTGCCATCCGGGTCACCGCCACCGGTCCGGGCCGCCACCTCGATGTTCTTGATCAACTTCGCGAACAGCTTGCCGCGCTTCGCGTCGATCGCCGCCTTCTTGTGCTTGGTGGTGGCCCATTTGGAGTGGCCGCTCATTCCCTACTTCCTTCAGGTCGATGGCAGGTCGTGTGTACCGTACCGGCACGGCCGGACGGACAACTCCCCCAGCCTACTCGGGCGTGCGCGGTCGTCGTGCAAAGCGGTTCGGCTACGCCGCCCGGACCAGCTCGACAAACATCCGGTGCACCCGCAGATCGCCGGTCACCTCGGGGTGGAACGACGTCGCGACGACGTTGCCCTGTCGCACTGCCACGATTCGACCGGCGGCCGGGCCGCTGGGCACGGTGGCCAGCACGTCGACGCCGTCGCCGACGCGCTCGACCCACGGCGCCCGGATGAACACCGCGCGCACCGGACCGTCATCCAGCCCCGCGAACGACAGATCGGTCTCGAAAGAATCGACTTGACGGCCGAATGCGTTGCGGCGCACCGTCATATCTATGCCGGACAGGTGCTCGGCGTCCGGACGGGTGTCGAGCACCTCGGAGGCGAGCAGGATCATGCCCGCGCAGGAACCGAACGCCGGCATCCCCGCGCGCAGCCGGGCGCGCAGCGGCTCGAGCAGTTCGAAGGCAGCCAGCAGCTTGCTGATCGTGGTCGACTCGCCGCCGGGCAGCACCAGCGCGTCTATCTCGGCGAGCTCGGATTCGCGACGGACCAGCACCGGTTCCGCGCCACAGTGCGCGAGAGCGGCGACATGCTCGCGGACGTCCCCCTGTAGCGCGAGCACACCGATGGTGGGAAACGACCGCGTCCGTCCGGCGTCGGCGGAGGGTACGGCGACCGAAGAAGCGTTCACGCCGAAAGCTTACGAGTCGTGCGGGTGTGGCCGTGCTCACGGTCGCCGTCAGAGTTTCGTCAACGCCGGGGTCCGCGCACGGCTCGAGGGTCGACACTCGGACGAGTGATAGCTGTGTCGCCGAGCAAGGTGCACCGGCCACGTGGAGCCGGGACAGCCGCCACCACCCGGCGGGGACTCACTGTGCCGACCGGGCTGGCTGGGCTGTCGCTGGACGCTCTGGCCTCGGTGTCCTACGGTCCGGAAGCCATCGTGCTGGTCCTGGCCACCGCGGGCGGCATCGGACTCGGCATGACGCTGCCGGTGACCCTAATGATCACCGCACTGCTGGCGGTGCTGATCGCGTCATATCGTCAAGTGATCGCGGCGTTCGCCGACGGCGGCGGCGCGTACGCGGTCGCGAAGGCACGGCTGAGCCATCGCACCAGTCTGGTCGCCGCGGCCTCGCTGATCGTGGACTACGTACTCAACGTCGCGGTCTCGATCGCTGCCGGAGTCGCGGCACTGACCTCGGCGTTTCCGGTACTACACGGGTGCACTGTCTGGATCTGTCTCGCGGTTCTCGCCGGCATCACGGCGCTCAACCTGCTCGGGATCACCAAGAGCGCGCGAGCATTCATGGTGCCGACCATCGTGTTCGTCGTCGGCATCTTCATCGTGATCATCGGTGGCCTACTGCGCTCGGAGCCCGCCGCCGTGACGAGCGGATCCGCGGCGATCACCGACGTGCACACGGTAGGAATCCTGTTGCTGCTCAAAGCATTTTCCAGCGGATGCGCGGCATTGACCGGTGTAGAGGCGATCGCGAACGCCGTTCCCAGCTTCGAGGCTCCTCGGGTGAAACGTGCGCAGCATGCCGAAATCGCTCTCGGTCTATTGCTCGGCGCCATGCTGATCGGCCTCGCTGTGCTGATCGAAAAGTTCTCCCTGCGACCGGTCCAGGGAATTACCGTGCTCTCCCAACTCACCGAGGCGGCGCTCGGGCACGGAATCGGATATTACGTCGTGCAATTCGCCACCGTGCTGCTGCTGGCGCTAGCCGCGAACACGTCCTACGGCGGCCTGCCGACGCTCACCAGGATCCTGGCCGACGACAACTGTCTGCCCCATAGGTTCGCGGTGGCCTCACCGCGGCAGGTGTACCGATTCGGCGTGTGTGCGCTGGGGTTGAGTGCGGGTGTGCTGCTGATCGGCGCACGCGGGAACATGAACGCGCTGGTGCCGCTATTCGCGATCGGCGTCTTCGTGGGGTTCACCCTCGCCCAGGTCGGCATGGTGCGGCACTGGTGGCTCATCCGCACCGACGGCTGGCGGTGGCGGCTAATGCTCAACGGATTCGGTGCGGTACTGACTTCGCTCGCGGCAATCGTCACGACCGCTATGAAATTCACTTCGGGCGCCTGGCTGATCGTGCTCGTTCTTCCTGTCCTCGTCCTCGGCATGGAGCGGATTCGCCACGCCTACCACCGGATCGGTGACTGTCGTGGCGCAGGCATGGTTCCCCGGCAGCCACGGGCGACCGGGACAGTGATCGTCGTGCCGGTATCGGAGGTCTCCGAGTTGAGCCGAGAGGCGTTGTCCGCGGCCATGTCCATCGGCGACGACATCGTCGCCGTGCACGTCTGTCTGCCCGGTGCGTCGGCCAGGGCGTTCACCCGCACCTGGGAAGCGTGGCATCCCGAGGTCCGGCTGGTGCTGCTGGAGAACAGCGACTCGACCGTCGGCGGCCCGGTCGCCCGGTACCTCCGGGAGAACTTCCCCAACCGGCGCAAGGTTGTGGTCGTCGCAGAGGTCGACCCACCCGCGGGTTGGCATCGCGTGCTGCCCAGCCACCGCAGCGACGAGCTCGAGCGCGAACTGCGGCGGTCGAGCGACACCGTGGTCTGCCACCTGCGTGTCCAGGTGAGCTGATGCCGGACCGTGTCCAGGCGGGCGTCGGCCACTCATCCCGCTGCGGTCGGCGATCCTCGGCGCCACCGTCGCGGGTACACACCGATGCCCCACGCCACCACGGCCTTGCGTTCGCCCGTTCCTTGGCACCCATAGAGCGAACGCCTCATCGGCGGGCGAACCACGTCCGCGACCGGCGTCGCATCGGCGATCCAGGGGGGCCGGTCAGGTCTCGCGCGGGGTACGGATGAGGCCCTCTTGAACCACCGCGGCGACCAACTGGCCCTCCCGGTTGAAGATCTTGCCGCCGGTCAGCGCCCGCCCGAAGCCTGCCGACGGGGAGGACTGATCGTAGAGCAGCCAGTCGTCGGCGCGGAACGGCCGCAGGAACCACATCGCGTGGTCGAGCGAGGCGTTCTGAGTCGGCTCGTCCGGGTGGATGACCTTCGAGGAGCCGAGCAATGTCATATCGCTCATATACGCGAGGGTGCAGACGTGGACCAGCGGGTCATCGGGCAGCGGGTGCCGGTAGCGGAACCACACCTGCTGCTGGGAGACCATGCCGTCGCGGCGCGACACATTCTCCGGCGGCACCATGCGGATGTCCCAGTGCTCCCATTCCCGCATCGCCCACAGACGTTCGGGTGCCATGGTGGTGCTGGCGTCGGGCAGATCCTCCGGCAACCGCACCTCAGGCATCACATCCTGGTGCTCGGGCCCCTCGTCGCCGACGTGAAACGAAGCCGACATGGTGAAGATCGCGGCACCGTCCTGGATGCCGGTGACCCGCCGGGTGCAGAACGAGCGGCCGTCACGGATCCGCTCGACCTGATAGACCGTCGGCTCCTGCGGGTTACCCGGACGCAGGAAGTACCCGTGCAGCGAATGCACCTGGTATCGCGGCTCCACTGTCCGGACTGCCGCCACCAGCGCCTGGCCGGCAACCTGTCCGCCGAACGTGCGCGGAAGCTGGGTCTTGGTGGACGCGCCACGGAAGATATCCCGCTCGAGCCGCTCTATCTCCAGCGCCTCTTCGATTGTCGCCATGCGCTGAGATTATCCCGACGCCCCGCCGTGTCGCCTTTTGGCTGCCGGTGCCCGCCCGGGCAACGAGACATAGATCGCACATTCCGGACGGCAACCGACAGGTCGCCGAGACCGCGGATTTGCTGAGATGTACCAGTGCCCCGTTTTCTGCCGATCACCCGCGACGGACTCGTCGACCAGGTGGTCCGCCGCGTTCTGGTCTCGCACACCCATACGGTGATTGCCGTCGAAGGCGCGGACGCCGCCGAGCCCGCCACGCTCGCCGCCGAGGTCGCCACAGCCCTGCGGCACATCGGCCGATCCGCCGATGTGGTCTCGCTGCATGATTACGTGCGGCCTGCCGCACTGCGGATGGAGTTCGGCCGCACCGACGAAATGTCGTATCGCACCGCGTGGTTCGACTATGCCGCACTACGCCGTGAGGTGGTCGATGCCCTGCGCCACCATGATCGGTGGCTACCGGCCCTCTGGGACGAGGCCACCGACCGCTCCGCCCGCGTGCCGATCCGGACAGCGCTACCCGTGACCACCATCCTCATCGCGGGCCCGATGCTCGCGGGCCGTCACCTCGACGCGGACCTGACCCTCCGTCTGGACATGTCCGATGCCGCCCTCCGGCGCACCACCCCACCCGAGACGGAATGGACCATCGCCGCACTGCTGCGGCATGACCGCGAGAACCCTTACAGTCCAACATTTTTCGTCAGATGGGACCATCCCGGCCGCCCTGCGCTCCGTATCGACGAGGACAGTGCGGGATAGGACCCGCACCGCTTCCGACCTCGACAACACCGTGCGGCAACGACCCAGCTTGCATTCGGTCGCCGGGCGCTGCCCGCACACGACTGCGCGATCATCGTCCGATCGGCGGCCGAGTTCGGCTTACTCCCCCGCGACCGTCAGGCGGCGCAGGCCGGCGACTGCTGGTTGAGGTTGGACAGCGCCTGACACGCCCACGCCTTCTGCACCTTCCACTTGCCCCCGTCCAGGACGTAGGGGACCTCGACCTGGTTCTCCTGACCATTGACGGTGAACTTGGCTTGCGCGGTCACGCTGTCGCCGAACGCGGTCACACCAGTGACCACCGCCGAGGCGTTTGCCTGCTTGAACGCGTCGGCCAGCCGGTTCGGCAGGTCAGGATCAGCCTCGATGCCTTGGACGAGATCTGCCTTTTCCTGATTCGGCACCGCGGGATCGAGGGCACGCTGCAGCAGGCCGTTGAGTTCGGCAGCGGTGGGTGCGGCAGGCACGTTCGCGGAGGCGCTGGTCGTCACGTGAGTCGTCGCCTTGGCCGAGTCACTCTTGTCGTCGCCACCACAGGCCGCCAGGCTCAGGGTGGCCGCCACAGCCACACCGGCGACGACGATGCGTCCAGTCTTGCGAAGCTTCAACTGTTCGTCCTTTGCGTTCGGATCTATCCCGACGATGAGAGGGCACGACATGGCTGGTAGAAGCCATGGATTGCGAAGCTACTGAGCGTGATTGTGAGAACTCTGAGACAGCATTCTAGGCGTCGTGAGAGTTGAACCTGCGCAACGCCACCGTCCACGGTGCGTTGATACGTCGAGCGGGCGCACGCCGCTGCGACGACCACCGCCGCCACCGGCGGATGGCACCGGCCGCGCGCAATGCGCCCGAATCGGTAACCAGCGGCGCGTCGCGACCATCACCAGGCCGGGCAACGACTCGACCCTGCCTCCCGAACCAGCAGCGGACCGCCTAACTCACGGTCCTGGATTCCGATCTGCCGACGGAGCGAGCTGCGACCGGAAAGCGCGGCTCAACAGAAGTGCGGTTCGCCGCCTAATCCACGAATCACCGCGACTGCACCGCGGCAGGCGCTACCGGTGAGCGATCACCAGCCGCGCTCGGCAAGCCGGTGCGGTTGCGCGATCTCCTCGACATTGATGCCGACCATGGCCTCACCCAGACCGCGCGACACCTTGGCCAGCACGTCCGGGTCGTCGTAGAAGGTGGTTGCCTTGACGATCGCGGCCGCACGCTGTGACGGGTTGCCGGACTTGAAGATGCCGGAGCCGACGAACACACCCTCGGCGCCGAGCTGCATCATCATCGCCGCGTCGGCCGGGGTGGCGATACCGCCCGCAGTGAACAGCACGACGGGCAGCTTGCCGGTCTCGGCGATCTCGCGGACCAGCTCATAGGGTGCCTGCAGTTCCTTGGCCGCGACGAACAGTTCGTCCTCCGGCAGCGACGACAGCCTGCGAATCTCCTGGCGAATCTTGCGCATGTGCGTCGTGGCGTTGGACACGTCGCCGGTACCCGCCTCGCCTTTGGACCGAATCATGGCCGCGCCCTCGGTGATCCGGCGCAGCGCCTCACCGAGGTTGGTCGCGCCGCAGACGAAGGGCACGGTGAAGTTCCACTTGTCGATGTGGTTGGCGTAGTCGGCGGGAGTGAGCACCTCCGACTCGTCGATGTAGTCGACGCCGAGGCTCTGCAGGATCTGCGCCTCCACGAAATGGCCGATGCGGGCCTTCGCCATGACCGGGATGGAGACGGCGGCGATGATGCCCTCGATCATGTCCGGATCACTCATCCGGGACACACCGCCCTGCGCACGGATATCGGCCGGAACTCGCTCCAGCGCCATCACCGCGACCGCGCCCGCGTCCTCGGCGATCTTGGCCTGCTCGGGGGTGACGACATCCATGATCACACCACCCTTGAGCATCTCGGCCATGCCGCGCTTCACACGGGCGGTGCCGACGGTTTGGGTGGTCTCGGGCGTGGTCACGGCAAACTCCTGAGTCATGTGCGCCAATCAAGTCGCTCGGATTCGAACGACCTGATTCTAGGCGTCCACAAAACGCCACCTGATAGCCAGTTGACGTGCACTGGTCTGGTGATCTCGGAGGTCGCCGGGAAGGTGCCCTGCCGTCCCGGCAATCCACTCGGTTACCCGGCGCTGCCGGGACACCGCGTCAGAGCGGGCCGACCACCAGCAACTGTGCCCAGTACTCCGCGGCCGTCGGCCCCAAGTACGGCAACAAGAAATCGAACAGCAGGTATGACATGAAACCAATTACCTCCACACCGAGCAGGAACTCGGCCCCATCGTGACCGGGACCACGACGCCGGATTCGAATGCGTCCCTGACAGCACTACCCTCCGCGTCGATAATTCATCACGACGCTATCACGATCGTGAAACACATCACAGGTCATGAGCCGGTCAGCGGATGGAGCGGACCTCGGGATCGCCGGACCCCGTGGCAGCCTCGGCGGCCTCGGCGAGCAGTTCGTCCAGGTGGTACGGGTAGACAGTTTCGCACGACTGGTCCAGCGCGACGATGTCCGCGGCCGTACACCATTTGTGGCCGGTGATGGAACGGCGCTCGATCGTGGTCTGATTCGCCGCGTGCGGTTCGAAACCACGCACACGCAGCGCGAAGAACAGCTCTTCGGACCGGATCAGGTCGCCGTTGAACGGAAACACCGCGACCCGGCGCCAGATCGGGCCGCGTAAACTCGCGGGGTCCGCGCGGTGCCCGGTCTCCTCATAGAGCTCGCGCACGGCGGCAACACGGAGGCTCTCCCCCGGCTCCACACCCCCGCCGACGGTGAACCAGAACGACACCTCCGGCGTTTTCGGATCATTGCCGCGCATCAGCAGCGTCCGATCGTTCTCATCGAAGAGCACGATGCGCGCGGTGGTACGGATGGTGTCGACGGACAAGCCGGTCGACGCGGCGGGCGTAGCGCGTTCGGTGATCTCGAAGTAGGTCGGCAGTGGGGCGGTGCCGCCCAAGTGCAGGAGACGGACAGGGCGCCGAGTCCGCAGCGCCAGCGTGTCGCGCACCGCGTCGTTGTGGAAGCGGCGCGCGATGAGCACGCGAGCCTCCGCGTCGGCGAGTTCGGCGACCAGCTGCGGGCGCAGCATGCCGATATCGATGGCTGACAGCGCCGAGGACAGTTGGTTCTCCACCGTCTCGCGATCGCCACGCCCAGCCCGTTCGGCCGCCGCCCCCAGCGCGGACAAGTGTCTGGCCCGCTCCGACAGTGCGGGATCGGAGACCGGGCCGCCGATCGCCATGGCAACCGATCTGGCGACCACGGCCCGCCGGGCCAACGCCGAGTCCAGCGCCTGCCAGGACTGATCGGAGCGCACGTGCAGCCGGTCGAGCCGGTTGGCGGTCGAGTACGCCCAGAGGCCGATCGCGATCACCACCGCCGCGATCAGCGCGAGAACGAGAACGGTCGTCGCGGAGAAGGTGATCATCCGGCGGCCCGCACCCGCGCGTCGCCGACGGTCACCGTCTCGTACACCCGCAGGATCTGTTCGGCCACCACCGGCCAGTCGTACTCACCCACCACTTGCGTGGCGGTGCGCACCAGCGCCTCCCTGCGCACTTCGTCGGTGAGCACAGCGTGCAGCGCGGCGGCAAGGGCGGCCGAATCACCCACCGGAACGAGCATGCCCGCCGTGCCGTCGCGCAGCACCCGACGGAAGGCGTCCAGTTCGCTGGCCACGACCGCGGTCCCGGCGGCCATCGCCTCGATCAGGATGATGCCGAAGCTCTCCCCGCCGAGGTTGGGCGCCACGTAGACGTCCGCACTACGCATCGCCGAGGCTTTGTCCTCGTCCGACACCTGGCCGAGGAAGCGCAGATGCCGGGCGAGTGAACCCGCCTCGCGGCGCAACCGGTCCTCGTCACCGCGCCCGACGATGAGGATCTCCACCTCCGGATGTCTGCGCACCACCTCGGGCAGCGCGCCGAGCAACACCTCCATGCCCTTGCGCGGTTCGTCGTAACGGCCGAGGAACAGCACCGACCCACCCGCGCGCGGATAACCGGGCAGCATCGGGGCTCTGGCGAAGGCGGGAACGTCGACTCCGTTGGGAATCTCCACCGCGTCCGACCCGAGTGCCTCCACCTGCCATCGCCGGGCCAGTTCGGACACCGCGATGCGGCCGGAGATCTTCTCATGGTAGGGCCGCAGCACCCCTTGAAAGGTACTCAGCACCAGCGACTTGGTCGTCGAGGTGTGGAAAGTCGCGACGATCGGACCCTCGGCGATCTTGAGCGCGAGCATGGACAGGCTCGGCGCGTTGGGCTCGTGAATGTGCAGCACATCGAAATCGTTGGCGTCGATCCAGCGGCGAATCCTGGCGTAGGACAGCGGGCCGAAGGACAGTCGGGCCACCGATCCGTTGTATGGGATCGCGACCGCGCGTCCGGCCGACACCACGAACTCGGGCAGCGGCGTGTCGTCCCCCGCGGGCGCGAGCACGCTCACCTTGTGCCCACGTTCGATGAACACCCGCGCCAACTCGACCACATGCGCCTGCACCCCACCGGGGACGTCGAACGAATAGGGACAGACCATGCCGATCTTCATGGCGATTCATCCCCCTGCTCGACCCGGATACTCGCCTGCGTCGCGGCGATGGCGGCGCGCCGTTCCGGGGACAGGTCGCTGTCCCACAGCGGTTGCAGCATGTGCCAATCCGCCGGATGCTCGGCGATATTCGCGGCGAAACGGTCCGCGAGTTGCTGGGTAGCCGCTGCCACTCCACCGGAAACGTCAAGGGGCGCTTCGACTTTCAGACCCCAGCTCTCACGCCCTTCGGTGTCGACCTCGAACCACGCGTGCACCGGCAGCAGCGCGGCGCCGGTCTCGATGGCCAGTTTCGCGCCGCCTCCTGGCATCCAGGTGCGTTCGCCGAAAAACTGGACCGGGACTCCCCTACCGGTGAGGTCGCGCTCACCCAGCAGGCACACGATCCGATTCTCGCGCAGACGCGCCGCCAGTCGGGCGAAAGGTGGCTGCTCACCACCGGTCAGCGGAAACACCTCGAAGCCGAGGTGCTCACGATAGGCCACGAACCGCTTGAACAGCGTTTCCGGTTTGAGACGTTCATTGACGGTCGTCGGGTTGCCATAGTGGTGCACTAGCCAAACGCCGGCGATGTCCCAGTTACCGGAGTGCGGAAGCACCAAGATCACACCCTGCCGCGCGGCCAGCGCGGCATCGAGGAACGACAACCCGTCGACCTGATAATCGATCGCCGCGTGATCCATCGTGGGTAGCCGGAACGCCTCACGCCAATACCTGGCATACGATCGCGCGCTCGCGCGGATCAGCTCGTCCGGCACGTCGGCGGGCAGCACCCCGAGCACACGGGCCAGGTTCCGGCGCAAGTAATTCGGTGGGCCGCCCGCGTGGAATTCCCGGTTGGCACGCCGAGCGACCCGGTCAGCGCCCCAGTCGAACAACCGCCGCGCCGTCTTCTCCGGCAGTGCGCGCACCAGCCGCCAGCCCGCCAGGTATCCGGCGGCGCCGAGCTGCTCCCCGATGCTCATTCGATCTCCACCAGTTCTCGTCCATGGTCGGGCGCCGACGTTGTCGCGGCACCGTCGTCGATGTATCGACGTACGGCACAAGGGGTTGTCACGACGGGAGTTCTGTGGCGTCGGCGGAACCCGTGCTCGGATTCCGCGGAGACCGGGACGGGAGCACATCCCGCGCTCCCGGTGAGTTCCGGACCGCGAGCACCCGCTGGAACACGGTGACAATGCTGAGCACCGCGAGAATCCACATCGCCACATGGACGGCATAGGTGAGCCAGCCGACCTCCCAGTGTCCACCGATGCCGGTGAGTCCCGCCCCGACCAGGACGATGACCAGTCGGTCGGGTCGTTCGATGAGGCCGCCGTCCGCAGACAGGCCACTGGCCTCGGCACGCGCCTTGGCGTACGAGATCACCTGCGAGGTGACCAGGACGACGAGTGTCGCGAAGAACAACGGCCTGTGGTGCTCGTGGAAGACCGACCACCAGGCCAGGCCGGCGAAAATAGCGCCGTCGGCCACGCGGTCGCAGGTGGCGTCCAACACCGCGCCGTATTTCGTGCCGCCGCCGCGCGCCCTGGCCATCGCGCCGTCGAGCATGTCGAACATGACGAACAGCCAGATCACGATGGTTCCCCAGAACAGATGTCCGGTCGGGAACAACGTGGCCGCGGCGACGATCGTGGCTGTCGTACCGATGAGTGTCACGGCATCGGGCGTGAGACCCGTGCTGACCAGCGCCTTACCGAGCGGCGCCGTCACCTTGGCGAACGTGTCGCGGCCGAAAAAGCTCAGCACGGCTGATCCGCACGGCTCATCTAAGCCTCCTTCCAGGCCGCCGACAGCAGCGCCCTGGTCTCACGTAAGAGTTGCGGCATCACCTTCGCTTCGCCGATGACGGTGATGAAGTTCGCGTCGCCACCCCAGCGCGGCACGATGTGCTGGTGCAGATGGTCGGCCAGCGAACCGCCCGCCACCCCACCGAGATTCAGTCCGACATTGAAGCCGTGCGGTCGGGACACCTTCTTCATCACCCGGATGGCCTGCTGGGTGAAAGCCATCAGTTCGGCGCTCTCGGCCTCGGTGAGGTCCTCCAGATTGGCCACCTTGCGGTAGGGCACGACCATCATGTGCCCAGGATTGTACGGATACAGGTTGAGTACCGCGTACACCAGCTCGCCACGGGCTACGACCAATCCGTCCTCGTCCGACATCTTCGGAATATCCGTGAACGGGTGGCCCGTCGAATCCTTGAGACCGGACGTGGCCGCCTCCGCGATATAGGACATCCGATACGGCGTCCACAACCGTTGCAGCCGATCCGGTTCCCCGGCGCCTGTGTCCACGATGCTCCCCTGCTCGGCCGACGCCGTGGTCTCGTCCAGGTCGGCGAGCCCATCCGGCACCGTGCGTTCGCTCATGCCCGGCCCTTGTCCACTGATCGAATCTCGAAACCGGCCGCGGTCGGCGACGCGTTCTCGCGGCGGGCGATCCACGCGACGATGGTGGCCACCGCGTCGTCCACTGGCACACCATTGACCTGGGTTCCATCTCGGAAGCGGAAACTGACGGCATTCGCGTTCACGTCGCGCTCACCCGCCAGCAACATGAACGGCACCTTCTGCGCGGTGTTGTTGAAGATTTTCTTCTGCATCCGGTCGTCACTGCGGTCCACCTGCGCGCGTATACCCTCGTCCTGCAAGCGCTCGATCACCCGATCGAGATGCGCGACAAAAGTTTCCGCGACCGGGATGCCGACGACCTGCACCGGCGAGAGCCAGGCAGGGAACGCGCCCGCGTAGTGCTCGGTGAGCACACCGAAGAACCGCTCGATCGAACCGAAAAGGGCTCGGTGAATCATCACCGGCCGCTGTTTGGTGCCGTCGGAGGAGGTGTACTCCAAGTCGAACCGTTCCGGCAGGTTGAAGTCCAGCTGAATGGTCGACATCTGCCAGGTACGGCCGAGCGCATCCTTGGCCTGCACCGAGATCTTGGGGCCGTAGAACGCGGCGCCGCCCGGATCGGGCACCAATTCCAGACCCGATGCCGAGGCCACCTTGGCCAGGGTCTCGGTGGCTTCCGCCCAGATCTCGTCGGAGCCGACGAACTTCTGCGGGTCCTTGGTGGACAGTTCGAGATAGAAATCGTCGAGCCCGTAGTCCTTCAGCAGATCCAGCACGAATCGCAGCGTGCCGGTCAGCTCGCTGTGCATCTGCTCTTTGGTGCAGTAGATGTGGGCGTCGTCCTGGGTCATGCCGCGCACCCTGGTCAGGCCGTGTACCACGCCGGACTTCTCGTAGCGGTAGACCGACCCGAATTCGAACAGCCGCAGTGGTAGTTCTCGATACGACCGACCGCGGGCTCGGAAGATCAGGTTGTGCATCGGGCAGTTCATCGGCTTGACGTAGTAATCCTGGCCGGGCTTGCGGACGGTGCCGTCCTCGTTGAGCTCGGCGTCCAGGTGCATCGCGGGAAACATGCCGTCGCGGTACCAGTCCAGGTGGCCGGAGACCTCGAAGAGGTGGCCCTTGGTGATGTGTGGGGTGTTGACGAACTCGTAGCCCGCCGCCACATGCCTGCGGCGTGAGTACTCCTCCAATTCCTTGCGGATGATGCCGCCTTTGGGGTGGAACACTGGGAGGCCGGAACCGAGCTCATCGGGAAAGCTGAACAGGTCCAGCTCCAGGCCGAGCTTGCGGTGGTCGCGCCGCTCGGCCTCGGCCAGCAGGTGCATATGCTCGTCGAGCGCTTCTTGGGATTCCCACGCGGTGCCGTAGATGCGCTGTAGATCCTCGCGGCTCTGGTCACCGCGCCAATAGGCCGCTGAGCTGCGGGTCAGCTTGAACGCCGGGATGAACTTGGTGGTCGGAATGTGCGGACCGCGGCACAGGTCGCCCCAGATCTTTTCGCCGGTGCGCGGGTCGAGATTGTCGTAGATGGTCAACTCGGAACCGCCGACCTCCATGACCTCTGGGTCATCGATGCCCGACTTGTCGCTGATCAGCTCCAATTTGAACGGCTCGTCGGCCAGTTCGACCCTGGCGTCCTCGACCTCGACCACTCGGCGCGAAAACCGCTGCGCACCTTTGACGATCTTCTTCATCCGGGATTCCAGTTTGGCCAGATCCTCTGGGGTGAACGGTCGCTCGACCCGGAAGTCGTAGTAGAAGCCGTCCTTGATGTAAGGGCCGATACCGAGCTTGGCCTCGGGGAATTCCTGCTGCACGGCCTGGGCCAGTACATGCGCGGCGGAGTGCCGGATGACGCTGCGGCCGTCTTCGGTGTTCGCTGCGACCGGCTCCACGTCTACGTCCGTGTCCGGGGTCCAGGACAGGTCCTTCAGTTCGCCGTCCACGCGGACGACCACCACGGTGTCGGGTCCTTTGGTCGGCAGTTCCGCCGCACGCACCGCGGCGCCCGCCGTCGTCCCGGCCGGCACCCGGACGAGGGCGACTGGGCTGATGGGGGCTGAGGTGGTCACGACTGCGCTCCTCTTGGCGTTCTCGTGTGCGGGTGGCTCCCCGCAGGATCATGGCCGATCGCGTGTTCGCTCCGGCGCGACCATGCTACTGTCCCGCCGCTTGACGTTTTGTGCCGGTGGGATAGATCAGAGTGGCTTCTCTCGCGGTCCGCCGGACGGAGGACCGGCTGGTTCTGCGGTACCCGGCGAACCACCCCGGCCCTCGCGAGATCAGTTGTTACGTCATCAAAGTTCCTCGGCTCTCGGCAGCCAGGGCTGCCAACAACGCCGTGCGTTCGTCGGACGGTCGTTTCGGGCAGCTGGTGCACATCTGACAGCCGGGCACCTCGAACACCAGGCAGCAGGAGATCCGCCGTACGAACGTACGCCCGCCGATCTCGACGAACCGCGGCGCCGGGAGTTTTCCTCCGACCTCGGCGGCCAGCCGCGCTCCGGCGTCCGGCGAACCGGCGTCCAACGCACGGTTGCCGATCGCATCGGCCGCGATCGCCCACAGCGACGACACGCCCGCGCCGGACACCTCGGCCACCGGCGCGATCACCGCGGCGAGGGTCGCGCGTAGCTCCGCTGCACCGCCGGCCGATTCGCGGCTGTCCGCTCGAATGTGCACCTGGTCGATGCCGCCGTCCGGGCGTACCGCGAAGTCCAGACGCTCCAGTGCGACCGTCTGCGCCTGCTCGCCCTGTGCGTAGGCCCGCGCGATCCGCTCCACCAGCGCGGACGCGACCATGCACCACCACAGGGTGCCGGCAATGCGCAGCGACGTCGTCCCCCAGGAGTGGCCAAGCTGCCCGATCCGCCCGATCAGCCACTCGGCCTCGGTGAGTCGCCGCCCCGGGACGGGGTTCACCACGTCAGCGGACTGCGCAGCCATTTCCATTCGACTCCGATCCAGCTACCCACGATCCCGAACGTTCCCAATACCCACACTGTCGCGACGACCACGACAACCGTGGCCATCGCCGTGACCGCCCGTAGCATCGGACCCCGCGCTCGATACCACGCCATACCCTGCCGGTACTTTTCCCGCAGCCAGCCGAGTACCCGGCGCGCCCAGGCGAATTCGGTGGCGAGGATGCCGAGTCCAGCGAACACGATCGCCCAACCGGGACCGGGATAGGGGATCGCCAGAATCCCGACCGCGAGGACGACCAGTCCGGCCACCGCGACCGCGATCCGGTAGACGAGGAAGAGCCTAGGTCGCTCGGCGAGCCTGGCTCGAAGGGCGCGCCAGCCGGTCTGCTCTGCGGGCGGGCTCGTATGCAGGTCGCCGGTCACGTTCCCAGGGTACGAGAAACCGGGCGGCACGATTCCGTCCTCGATAGCAGGATGCGCCGAGCCCGCCCGAGCACCGCGGCTCGGACGGGGTCGACGTCCTCGTCGATTACACGAGTTCGGGTGCCACGCGGCGACCGGCATCATCGATATGCGCCAGTCCGTCCACGGTCACTTCGATGACCCGCGCACTGGCGATGTCGAAGAACAGCCCCGACACCCGCACGCCGCGCTCGGCGACCGCCTTGCGCACCGCCGGGTGCTGGTGCAGCACCTCCAACTGCACCGCGACGTTGACCATGCCGAGCTGGTCGACCTCGCCGAATCCGGCCGCCTGCGCAGCGACCGCCACCGGATGACCGCTTCGATACCGTTGCACGCTCGGCTTGGCGTGTGCGAGCCAGGCGTCGACGCCGGGGACCTCGGCGCCGGAGCGCAGCGCCGCCATCGCACCGCACGAGGAGTGTCCACACACGACGACGGACCGGACATTCAGCTGCTCCAGCGCGAAGACCAGCGCGGCTTCGACCGACGCGTCGCCTGCGGCCGGCACCAGATTGCCCACGTTCCGCACGGTGAACAGGTCACCCGGGCCGCTGTTGGTGATGACGTTCGGCACGATCCGCGAGTCCGAGCAGGTCAGGAAGAACGAATGCGGATCCTGCTTGTCCCGCAGTTCGTCCAGGTGCGGTCGTACCACGTGTGCGTGACTGCGGTGGTACGCCGCCACCCCCGCCGCGACCGGGTTCTCGTGCTCCCCGTCACGACGCCACGGGCCGAGGACGTCATCCCAGACAGATCGAGCGAAACTGCGCGCGGGCGGCCCTGCGGCAGCGTGGGCCATCCTTGCGCCGCCGATCTCCACGAACTCGACGGTGCCGCCGTTGCTCGTTTGCTGACTCGCCCACGCCTCGATGGCCTCGAAGGCAGCGTGGTCGAGGAAGTCGACGGTCATCTCGACCGCCACGTCGGCGTCGGCAGGCACCTTCGCTAACACCGCCGACAGCTTCGGCAACGCGAGGAAGGTGGCCGATCCATCGATGGTGATCAGCCAACGCTGCGAATTCTGCATCTGCTCGGCGGCGATCTTCACCCGGACCACCCGCCACAGCAGCAGCGCAAAGGCCACACCCAAACCGATCAGAACACCCTCGAGCAAGTTCGAGAACACCACCCCGAGCACCGTGACGGCATACACCAGCAGATCGCCCGTTCGCCGGGCCAGTTTGATGTGCGCCAGCTTGACCAGCTGGGAACCGATCACGATCAGCAGACCGGCCAGCGCCGACTTCGGGATCTGCTCCACCATCGAGGCCAGCGCCACCGAGAACACCAGCACCCACACGCCGTGCAGCACCGCGGAGGCCCGGCTGCGCGCCCCCGCCTGGACATTGGTGGCGCTCCGCACGATCACACCGGTGACCGGCAGACCACCGAGCAGACCGGACAGCACATTCGCCGATCCCTGGCCGATCAACTCACGATCGAAGTTCGCGCGTTTACCGGTGTGCATCTTGTCCACCGCCACCGCCGACAGCAGACTCTCCACGCTGGCGATCAACGCGACGGTGATGATGGTGAGTACCACGGCCGACCAATCGCCGCGCGGCAGCTGCGGCAGGGCGATCGCGTCGAACAATGAGCCGTTCAACACGATTCGCTCGGCGCCGAGCGGCAGCACCAGCGACAGCACGGTGCCCGCGAGCACCGCCACCAGTGGGCCCGGAACCAAGCGAACCTTGGCGGGCAGGTACTTCCAGCCGATCAGGATCACGATGACGGTCACGCCGATGAAAGCGCCGCCGCCGTGCAACGACATCAGTTGCCCGGGCAGCTCTTTGATGTTCTTCCACGCTGTGCTGTGTGAGGAACCTCCGAGCAGCACGTGGATCTGTTGCAGTGCAATGGTGATGCCGATTCCAGCCAGCATCGCGTGTACCACGACCGGAGCTACCGCGAGCGCAGCCCTGGCAATGCGACTGAGCCCGAACAGGATCTGCAGTATTCCGGCCGCGACGACAATGAAACACGTTGTTCGCCAGCCGAATTGACTGATTGTTTCGGAGACGACAACGGTGAGGCCCGCTGCGGGTCCGCTCACCTGCAGGACAGAACCGCCGAGCAGGCCGGCGACGATGCCGCCGATCACGGCCGCGATCAGACCAGCGGCGACCGGCGCCCCGGAAGCGACGGCGATACCTAGCGACAGCGGCAACGCGACCAGGAAAACCACGATCGAGGCAGGCACATCGTGCCGCAGGATCGAATTGAGGCGATCGGACCACGGTGCGGAACTGCGGCCCGATCCCGCCTCGACAGGCGGGGACATCGGCGGGGCTAGATCGTGATCGATAGCCATGACTCTCCTTCGCCGACTCGGCTGGTTCGCCGAGGTCGGTTGACGATCAACATGTCCAACAGGGCATAAGACCGCGAACCGGCATCTCGCGGTGGAGCAGAACCCGACTCGACGATGAGTCGAGATGTAAACCGGGACAAGTCTATTAGTAAAGACTTAGCAAAGCCTGAGAAATGCGTGGGTTGTGTGTTACTCCTCACTGTTCGCGTGTGGTAATCAGCAATGACCTAGCACACAACGGCGCTGAAAAAGTGGTCTGACCGGCGCTTTCCCATCGTCGGACCGACATCGCCGCGGTCTGACGGTCGGTGACGCCGACGAACTCCCCGATCGCACGGAGAGCGACGTCGATCGTTCAGGTGTCGGGATGTCGAAGAGCGGTCTCGACGCCGCGCCGCATCGGCGCCCGAGTCTCCGGTGAACGATCGCATGGGCGTCCGACCTCCCATGGCGCACCACCATGTTCGCGAAGCCGAATCTCTCCGCTCTCCGAACACCACTTAGATTGCACAGCACTATGATTCGCATGTTTTAGCCACTGCGACCCGCCCCGACTAGACATGGTCGCGAACCTCCGTGACGGCGACAGCGACAGTGGTGGCCGGCTCGAATCGCAGCGGCTCGACTCCCCGATCGGTGGACATATTTCTCCTTCGCCGGATCGAGTCGATCCGGTCCATCGGTCGAACATGTTCTGGAATCGCAGCACTTGCGGGCGAAACGCTCGGCCGCTCGCGCAGCTACGACTCGTGACGCTGAGGTCACATTGATGGTAAAGACTTCCCAAAGCCTGAGGAAAGGTTTTGGGTGCGAACCCAGGCAAGTGCTATCAAACTGTGACCTCGGTCACAGATTCGCGGCGGATTGTCCGGGCGCGAACTAGCCGGGATGCGGGACGACCAGACACCGAACCATCGAGTTCGATCAAGAGAAAGGCAAGAAAAAAAGACCGGGCTCAACTTGCTCCGGCCTTGTTCGTGGGTGGTCCCAGCTGGGATCGAACCAGCGACCTTCCGCGTGTGAGGCGGACGCTCTCCCGCTGAGCTATGAGACCTGATACTTCGTGCCGGGCGGCGCGGGGATGCCCTCCGGACGAGACGAAACAATAGCACGCGCCATCGGCGGTTCACCAAATCGCTACCCCGGCAGCGGCGGTCCAGCTCATCGACAGGGGTGTAGTGAAGTACGGACACACGTACTCCTCTCGCGAGCCTGCCGAGGAGGCGGCCAGCATCTGCCGCACCCCAGCGCGAATCCGGCGGCTGGCGCCCCTTTCAGGCGCACCGACATCCTGTGGCCATGAGTCCGACTCCGATCGTCAAGGCCACGGAGGTGCGCCGACCAGGTGCGAGTCCAACGTCCCATCAACCACACGCGCCACCCCAGACACAGCAGGTCATGTTCGGAATTTACCCCACCCTACCTGCGGATTTGTACCTTTCATCAGGCGTCCGCTAATGTTCTGTCTCGCACCGGAGAGGGCGAAACTAGCCCACTGAGGTGCAGAATGCGGATGTAGCGCAGCTGGTAGCGCATCACCTTGCCAAGGTGAGGGTCGCGGGTTCGAATCCCGTCATCCGCTCGAGAGGTAGGGCAAGGCAATAGTAAAATGCCGTCCGCCTTGCGCGGTGGAGTGGCCGAGTGGTGAGGCAACGGCCTGCAAAGCCGTGCACACGGGTTCGATTCCCGTCTCCACCTCGCGCGATTAGCTCAGCGGGAGAGCGCTTCCCTGACACGGAAGAGGTCACTGGTTCAATCCCAGTATCGCGCACCACCGTTTCACCAGGTCAGACCCGGTATTTACCGGGTCTGATTTTGTTTGTGCCCAGCACACGCCCAATGGAAGGCGACGTTTGCGCCCCTGATGGACACAGTCGAACTGTCCAGACCGGCCCGACTTGCCATCCGCACTCGTGGCACAGGCGGCGCGTTACAGTCGATCACTCGGCACAGTCGGGCGCTATTTCGTCTGGTCAGAACAACCAGGCGAGCAGGGCGGTTCGACCGGCTGATTGCCGGCTGCGGTCGATAGCCGAGCAGGCACACGACCTCAGGGTGACACCCACCATCCCGGATCGCAGTCGGTCCCGTGGCCGACCGCTGGCGACCAGGAGGTCGTCTACCTAGCGGCCCAGGTCGGCGGCGATATCGCGGTCGGCGAACAAGTGCCACCGGTTCGACGGAGAACCGGGCGTCGGGTTCGACCCACAGGTACACATTGTGCCGACATCAAGCAGACAACGACCTGGCTGCGAGGCGGCAGGCAGCTGATCGAGCGGGCGAGTTTCGTTGTGAGCGTTCGAAGTTGGCCGATGAGCAGATCACCCGCGGTGTTCGCGGCGGTGCGCTGCTGGGGGGCATCGTCGCGCAGGAGCTCGAACATCGCGGTGCTGTCGCCGCGAGCCCAGCGCGATAGGAGGCGATCTCGTCGCGTGCGAAACCATCCCGATCCCGTATCCCTTCAGCGATGAAGCAGTTCGTACCGCTCACCAGACTTACGGCAGAACCAGGTCTTACCCAGCCCTTCATCACCGAATTCACCCACCCCATTCGCGACGCAAGCTCCGTGAGTGGAGTAGTGGCCGACGGTGTAATCAGCCCACGCCGTACCAGCCGCACCGAAAGAGAAGGCCGCGACCATAGCCCAAGTAACCAGATACTTCACCATGCCAGGAAGGTTATCGTGTGACACTACTGTCCCGCGTCTGAAATACGTTGGCTGAGCGCGAGTTTCGTCGCGACGAAGACACGGCGGCTGAAGCGGACCGTAATCGGGACCGAGGCGACCGGCGGGAGTCACGACGTAGGTCGCGGGCGTGGGGTGCCAATACAATTGCGGCACCGAATGCCGGGGTTCGCGAGACCGGAAAAGGATTCAGCCTCGTGGGTTCGGCCAGCCTTCAGGAAGACCGACGGTAATCCGATTCGCGCCCATCCGCCCACCACACAAGGGGAATTGGTTCGGCGGTTACGTCAGGTGCGAAAGTCATGCCACAGTAGGAGGATTCGGTGCGTTGCGTGCGGCGGTCTCGAGACCAGGACGGTCGCTACGATGGGTCACCACCCACCGACCGGCCTCGACGATCGTCCGAGGCTCGTCGGCCGCGGGATCCGAATCGGCCCCGGTTCGCCTAGACCTTCCCCATCAGCCGTTCTCCTGGGCCGCGCGCCGCGCCGATCCGGGGCGAGACGCCACCCCCTGAGCGGCGACGGCGCGAAACCAGAACGACGCCATACGCGCCGCCCGCAACGAGGGAACCGAGCAGGCCCAAGGGCACGGTGTGGGAGAAACTTGCGGGGAGAAAATTCTTTCCGCAAAAACTCACGATGAAACCGGCGAGAAAGCAGGTGATCGCCGGTATCCGCCATCGGTCGCCGAAGCCACGCGCAGGGCGGAAGTAGGTGTCGACGTCACGCTTGTCGGTCAGCCCCCACAACCAGTCGACGAGCATCACGAATGCGAACGGGCCGAGCAACTCGCCCGCACCGGTGACGAAGGCCTCGGCGTGCGCCAGGATGCCCGCTTGGGCGAGCAGGACGCCGAGCACGCCGAGAACGACGGTGGCGACCGGCTGCTCCCACGTGCGCGGTTTACGCACCGTATTCAGGGATACCAGCACATCGACGGTCGCGGGATAGAGATTCATTGCGTTCACATGCAATATGGCAAGCGCGACGCCCACCGCAGCTACCGCACCCCAGCCAGGGATTTGCGCGCCGACGACGGCGATGTTCCACTCACCGGTCGCATCCTTCGAGTAGGCACCCATGACGCCCATGACCAGGTTGGGAAGCATGATCCCGAGACTCGGCATCAAGAAGAACCAGGTCCGCCCAACCGTTCGATCGGCAGGCAGGCAGAACCGAGATACCGTCGATGTCTTGTACGTCCAGGACAGAATGGAGAACCCCGCCACCACAGAGATCGCTGTTCCCCACGCCATCGGGACGGTCTGGGACGGAACGTGCAGTGCGAAATGCGTCGCCAGGTAGACGGTCAATGCGGCGTAGCAGAGGATGAACAACCCTGCCGTGTATCGGTAGAAGTACTCGAGCCACTTGAAGCCGAACAACACCAGCACGATATTGGACACGCCGATGATCCAGTACCACGGCGCCGCACCGGTATGGCTCAACGCCGCGAGAATCTGCGCGCCGCCGGCGACATTGAGTCCGAAGAAGGCGATGTTGACGAAGGCGAACAGCGCGGACAGCAGAAAGGTTGCCGCCCATCCATAGGTACGGCGGGCGACAACCAACGCCGTCAGTGGCAGTTCACGCCCCATCTCGGAGAACAACCCGCAAGGAATCAGGCAGATCAGCCAGGTCAGCGCTATCGCGCCGATCATGTACCACAGCCCGTACGGGTACAAAATCGCGCCGATCAGCGGTGTCATGGCCGACGCAGCAGTCATGGCCCAGGTGACGAACAACTTTCCCGAGGTCGCAGTGCGTTGACTGTCCGGCACGGGCGCCACGCCGACCGTCTCGACCTCACCGCCGACTCGCCGCAGCCACGAATACGAGTTAGTGCCGCCAGGCTCTCCCACGCAGTTAATGTACCGTCATATAACGGCCCATTCAATAGAAGTATGTTTGTCGTTCGATGTCCGCCCGAATGCGCAGTTCGTCCATGGGCTGGCGCGGGCGACGGCGCGGCTGGTTGCCGCGCACCGGATTTCGACCGCCCTGTGCGCGCCGTTGTGGGATCGCGCCGCTTCGAGAATCGGATGTCGGCGGATGGGGATACGCTGTGCCGCACAGCCGGAGCCGAACCAGGGGGTTTTCGCGTGACGATCAGCGCGGGAGTTTCGCACGAAGAGACACCGGACGACACCGATCCCGCGATGGTCGATGTGCAGAACGACATCTCTTTCGGGCTCGAAGAGGTCAACGAGGTGCTGTCCGAATTGATCGCGCTACAGGCCGACCGCAAAGCAAAGGACGGAGAACTGCTGAGTTCTCGGCTCGGGATCGGCGGCGAGAAGCCCGAGACCTACGCGCGGATCGGCGCGCGCTACGACCTGTCGCGCGACCGGGTCCGCCAACTACACACCAAGGCCGTCGGTCAAATGATCCGGATGGCGCAGCTGACCGGGCATCGAGCTCCGGCGGTACTCGGCCTGCGGTATCCGCTCGGCGCGCTGGACCGCCAGTTGGTGCGGGCATTGTTGGTGGAGACGTACGCCACCGACACCGACCTCGCCGCCAACGAGCTGTCGTACCTGAAATTGCGGCTGGCCGGGCACGCGGCAACGGACGCCAAGCGGATCGCCGGATTCGTCACCCAACGAATCGCGGCATGGCAGAAGAGGACGAATCGACGCCTGACCAAGTTGCACGACGCCGAGCCGCGCGCGACTGGTCAACTGAGTCCCTGGTTGGCGCAGGCCGATTGGCCCCGCGGGGGCGCTCCCGCCGCGATGCCGACTTCCAGCGCTCGCACGGTGGACCGCGACGACAACGGACGCGGACGCTTCTACCTGGACAAGGTCGGACGCGATGTGCCGTTCGACTCCGGCCTGGAGGCCAGGTTGCTATGGATCCTCAATGCCAGCAAGCTGGTCGAGACATTTCAGGAGCAGCCTGCCGCGGTCGGTCACGACCTCGACGGAGCGGAGCGCTTCCGATATCCAACCGTCGTCGCACGACTCGTCGACGGTCGAATCGTGCTCATCGATGTCGAGCCGCTCGGTCACGTCGGCTTCCACGTCAACCGGGTGAAGGCGGCTGCGGGACGCGCATACGCCCACGCCAACGGGTGGGGGTGGCTGGTGTGGACGGGCAGCCGGATCGGCGTATCCGATCTGCTCGCGCGCCCGGTCGACGCGGCGATCGAGCGTACGCTGCGCGACCTGCTCGCGCACGGACCGGTGCGGTGGTCCGCGCTGCGCGAGGTGCGCGCGGAAACCGACCTGGAACTGCTGGACTTCCTCGCACTCGTCCTGCGTCACGGCTGGCGATGGGACCGGGCGCCGTTCCGGCTCAGCGCAACACCATCACACCGGCTAGGAACGTGACGATCAGCAGCATCGCGCAGCAGGTGACCAGCTGCCAGTGACCGATGTCCTGTTCGAGGTTGGTGATGGTGTTGCGCAGGGCGTTGTCCACCCGATGATGGTCGGCGATCTTGCGGCGGGCTGCGGCCAATGCGACGGCCTGCTCTTGCGCGGACTGCTCCAGGCGTTCCAACCGCGCGGCGAGCTTCACCACGTGCTTCTGCCTGTCCCGCAACGTTTTCCTGGTCACCGCCAGTGCGGTGCGCTGGTTGACCAGCTCTTGACGTTGCCGGGCGATGACGGCGGCTTGCGTCCTGGTGTGATGTTTCCAGTCGGTCACGGTGGCCCAGCCTCCTGTCTTCTCATCCCGATATCCCCAGACGATGTCGCCGCGGACCCAGCCCTCGATGAAGGTGCGCAGTTCGAACGGTTCGCGCCGTGGCGCCGCCATCGCGTGCTCGGTGTCCAGCACTCCAGTGGTCGCGCGGTAGTCGCAGGCATCGGGCGCAAAGTCCGCGATCCCCAACGCGTGTAGATGCGGCACCCAATAGCCGGGCGGGCACAACCACAACACGTCGGTGCAGCCGGCGGTGTACAGTCGCTCGGTGTGTTCCTGTGCCGGCACTCGCTGGACCGGCCCGCTGCGCACCTCGATCGCGTACTCCCGATCGCCGGTACGCCAGTAGACATCGACCGGCAGCGTCCCGATCCGCCGATCCACCTCGGCCTCGTCGGCGCCGTAAGCCAGCAGCCTTCCGCACACCCAGTACTTCAGCCGCTGCATATCCCATTGCGCGGCGGAACATTCCGGGCACTTACACGCGTAGCCGTCCGATGCTCGACGCGCGCGGCCCGACGGGTCCCCGATACCCAATTCGGCGAGCATCGCTTTGCGCCCGCAGGCGATGTCCACCCGCTGCTTTGTTCTCATGCGACCACTCCCTGCACAAACCACCGCAGGCCTGGCGACCCACGCCGTAGATCAAGAGTGCGTCAGACATCCATCCCTCGCCAGCCCCGTTCACATCGTGGCCGATCGGTGGAGTCGGTGTCGTACGCTGCGGCACAAGGAATTTCACCACGCCACGCAACCCGACGTCGGCCTTATCGGTGAATTGACAGTTATCGCCATATCCGCCCCGCGCCGACTCGGATCATCTACCCCGCCCGTCGCAGGGCAGCGGGCCTTGCAGGACAATGACCGATCGACGGGACTGCGCTGTTCCGGACAAACGGGATCGCGGCGCCGTCCGCCTGCGTAGGCCGAAGTCGATGCGCCTACGCTGCAACGATCAGGTCAACGGATCGGTGCACGCCGGTTCTTCGCGAGCCGCGAATGTCCCACGGGGCGGATAGAATCGACCGGCCGAGTGCGAGCTGGGCCGATACGGGGAAGAGGGTATTGGATGGAGCACGGTCAGCAGACCGGCGAGTCGATCGGCGCTATGTTGTCGAGTATCGCGTCGACTCTCCGAGAGGTCAGCGACAAGCTGGATGTGGTGGCTGCCCGAATGGACGGAGCCAGCCCGGTGTCGGGCGAGCCGACGTTCGAGGATCGGTTGGCCGCGTTGGAGGCGTGGGCTTTCCATACCGGACAGAACATCTCCGGCATCGATGCCCGGGTTCAGCGCCTGGAATCCGGCGAAGCGCCCGCCGGCGAGCGCAAGGACGAGACCGACACTCCGGCGGCGCGACTCCCCCGGGCGGGCACCGGGCGCCGCAGCGCGGGCCCGCTGGAGCGGCACGTCGCACCGGCCCCGGCTTCCGGGCACAGCGAATCCCGCGAGAGCGTGCGCGATTCCCGAAACGGCACGTCGCGGCAGGACATGGTTCGTGCGGCACACGAACTGAACCCCGCAGCGCCGTCGGGTTTCACCCCGCCCCGTGAACCTGCCGCTGCCACACCGGAGCCGAGCAGCAACTCCGGGCAGAGTTTCACCACACCCACTCCTCGCGAGCCCACGCCGAACTTCACCGCGCCGATGGTCCGCGAGCCCGCATCCGACCTGACGACACCCCGCGAGCAGATCAATCCGAACCAGGAGGCGCTCACGACACCGCGCGAAACCGTCGCGACGCCGCACCTTTCCCCCGCGCAGGAGAACACCGCGTTCGAGAGCATCTTCGCGTCCGCCGACAACTCCGGCCCCGGAGCACATCTCGGCCACAGCCAGAACGGGAACGCTGCCGACGAAACCGCCACCGGCCTCACGGGCGCCCATCGCGCCACCGAGCACGATTACACGCCGGTCGACAACTCGCACGTCGACAAACTGCAGGCCATGCTCGACGAACTAAAAAGAACCGCGGCCGCCCCGCTCGGGCGCACCGACGTCTTCGGAACATCCGCCGGCGAGCCGAACTCGAACGGCTACCGGCTTTCCAGCCCACCCCCGGCGTCCTGAACGGCCGTGCCGCGGCGCCGCTTCGGCGGCCGGATCACGGCGGCCGACCGCAGCAAGGTTTCCTGAACAAGATCGCGCAGCCAGCGATGACCGTTGTCGGCCGTGTTCCGCGGATGCCACGCCATCCCGATCGCGACCTCCGGCAGCGGTAGCGGAATCTCGAACGTGCACAGCCCGAGCGCGGGGAGCGCGGAGGCGCTCAACAGGGCGGGCACCGGACAGACCAGATCGGTGCCACGCACCGCGAACAAGGCGCTGGTCAGATTCGGCACGGTAGCCACTACGCGCCGGGTGCGGCCGTGCAGGGCCAGGCGGTCATCGATCGGTCCGTGCGCGCGACCGTTGCGCGCGATGCTCAGATGCCGCGCCGCCGCGTAGGCGGCGACCGTGACGCGATCGGTGACCAGCGGGTGGTCGGCGGCGGCTACCCCGATCATCTGGTCGGCGAGCACCCTGCGCACCGTGGTCTCGGGATCAGTGTGATCGATCACGCCGACCTCGAGGTCGACGCGTCCGTCACGCAGCGCGGCGGTGCCTTCGAGGGCGTCGGGCAGGAAGCGCAGCGCCACGCGGGGCGCTTGGGCGCGCACCGCCGACAATAGGGGCGCGGCGAGTTCGGTGAGCACCATGTCGCCCGCTTGGACCGCAAAGGTCCGCTTCAGCGCCGCAAGATCGCTCGTTTCGCGAGGAGCGAGCAACGTACGTCCCTGTTCGACCAGAGCGCTGACCTCATACCGCAGTTCCAACGCGCGCGGCGTCGGCACGAGAGAGCGGCCCGCTCGCACCAGCAGCGGATCGCCGAGCACTCGGCGTAGCCGGGCCAGCGTCCGGCTCATCGCGGGCGGTGAGGTGTGCAGGCGCTCGGCGGCCAGCGTAACGCTGTTGCTATCCAGCAGCGCGTCGAGGGCCACGAGCAGATTCATGTCCAGCGCTTCCACCCATGGATTATCACCAACGCAATGGGTGTTTCCTGACATTGCTCTGGTGACAATCCCGGGCGAGTCATGGGAGACCCTGTGAAGTACATCGACCTCGGCGCCTATTACGGGAAACGACCGCTCGCGGATCGCGCGGTGATGGGCTGCACACAACGCAACGACCGCCATTTTCGCGACGGCCGGTCGCACAGGCGCAGTACCACCCTCCCTCTTACGTGCCGGTCGATGAAACCGGCAGTGCGCCCCGATCAGCGACGGTTTCCGACACCTCCGGTCCGGCAACCGCGCGCACGATCAGCGGCCGAATGCCGCGCGGTGAACCCGCAGTGATCGGCGGCTCCCCCCTGGCCGTGAGGTACGCGCCAGAACGATGCGTGGACCACCACACCTGCCGTCTATCGGCTGATCCGATCGCTTTCCTCGTCCAACGGCAGCAGCTCCGCCTCGATAGGAGCCCGGTGCGGCACAACAGGTGCGGTGTCCGGTTTCGATCGGGCCAGGCCGCGATAGGACTCCGGCTTGACCCGCCGGAACCATTGAGCCAGCCGGGTCCGACGCGGCAGCCGGAACCGCAAGTCGGCCAGCATCTCGTCGATGTTCTGGATGGAGAACGGGGTGATCGCGGTGCCGTGGGCATGGTGGCCGTGCGTGCGTTCCTCCATCCAGCTCAGGCGGGCGTCGATCTGCTCATTCAGCTGCTC
Source organism: Nocardia sp. NPDC049220 (assembly GCF_040647855.1). Lineage (NCBI taxonomy): Bacteria > Bacillati > Actinomycetota > Actinomycetes > Mycobacteriales > Nocardiaceae > Nocardia > Nocardia sp. NPDC049220. The sequence goes on along the minus strand of NZ_JBEZDA010000001.1, from coordinate 1,131,179 downwards.
GGCGGGCGGCAGCGCGAGTCTGCCGGTGAGCAGCGCGGCGGTCCAATGCGCGGCGACCTCGGCATTGAGTGTGCTGATCACCGATGAGTTGTAGCCGGCGAAAGTCAGATTCGGCACATCCAGCGGCAGGATCTGCCGGTGCAGACGGAAGTTTCCGCGCTCATCGGTCAGCCTGCGCTGCACATACGGGGTGAGGAAGGGCACCCGCTGGTGGAAACCGGTGGCACAGATCACGACATCGGCCCGCAGCACCTCTCCGGTGGACAAGCGCACCGCGGGAGCAGCCTTGGGGCCGCCGCCCATCTCGGCGATGGTCGTGTCCCGGTGCACGATGATGCGTCCGTTGGCGACCTGCTCAGCGAAGCCTTCGGTGGCGAGACTGATGGTGCTCTCGGCGATCTCCTCGAAACGGCCGCTCGGCACGAGACCGAGTTCGCGCAGCCGCATCTGCTTGGTGGCCAACTCCTGGATCAGATCGAAATTGCTGATCCGCACCGATTCGCCGGATCCGGTCAGAAACCGGTCCATCCAGCCGGGCCGAAGGTAGTGGAAGTGGGCTTCCCCGAAACGCGTCAGCATCAGCCGCTCGTAGTCGATCACTTTGGCCAGCGTGCGCGGCATCTTCCAGAACAACCGCCGGGCCACCACCGACGTGGAAGCCGCGACCTCGCTCACCGCGGTGGCGATGTCGCAGGCGGACTTGCCGTAGCCGACTACGACGACCGACTTGCCGCGCACTGCGTCCAGATCGTGGAATTCCGACGCGTGGCACAGTCGTCCACCCGCAGCGGCGAACACATCGGCACCACGATAGTCCGGCATCGCCGGGTCGCTGAACACGCCGTTGGCGATCACCAGGTGATCACACGAGGTCCGATGAATTCCACTCTCATCGCGAATTTCCAGCAACCATCCGCTGTCCACCGGGTCCGCAGCAACCACCTCGGTCTCCAGCCGCAGATGTTCGATCAGCCCGAAGCGTTCGGCATAGGCAGCCAGATACGCCTGCATCTGCTGTCCGTCGAGGACCCGCGGATAGTCCGCGGGCATCGGGAAGTCGGAGAAGTGATACGTGTCCTTGGAGTTCTGCGTTTGCAGGCCCGGGTATCGCCGGGTCACACTCCACACGCCACCGACATCGGGTGCGCGGTCGAAAATCTCGACCGGAAAACCCGCCTGTTTCAGCACTTTCGCGCAGGCAAGACCTGCGATACCCGCACCGACGATCCCGACGCGGTTTCCGCTTGTCATGCGCAGGAGACTACGTCGCCAGCGCCGCGCAGCAAAGTCGGTGGGCCGAAATCGCGGTTCAGCATACTGCCCGCGCACCCCGCGGGCCGCCGGTGGATCGCGCAAATCACGGGATCAGGACGCACTCGCGCCAAAGTGTCCACGACCAAACGCGGCCACGGGCAGCGCCACGCCTCAGGTCGACGCGATGCGGATCTGTGGGCTTGCCGATTCCGCGACGATCGCCGCCACCTCTCGGCCCAATTCGCCCCGCGTAGTCGCGCGTGACCGCTTTCCTGCGCGGATGAGGTCGACCGCACCCTCCTGCGGGACGCTCGGATCGCGAACTCGTCTGCGGTCGGCATCCAGGGCTTCTTCTTCGCCGTCGTGCTGACCGCCTCGCCGCAGCAAAAGGAACGTTTCGACCTCTCCGATGGGCTGATCGTCGCCTCGGTGGTACTGGTCTCGCTGCTGGCCGGTGGCGGCAGCGTGGCGGCCGATCGACTGGCACTGCGATGGTCCAGCCGCGCCACCGTGCGGATCGGCCTGCTGCTCGTCGCGATCACCGGCACCGCGGTGGCGTTCGCGCGTCCTTCACCTCCGATGAGGTACCGGCCGAATCGCCGGACAGGCCGCGGCGGCCGATCGCGGCTGTTGCGGCAGTCGCTGCTGCAGCGGCTGCGCTGGTAGCGGTCCTGGCTGTTGTCACCGAGCCGGACCACCTGTGCCCATGGTGGCCTGGGTGGTGCCGTAGGCGTGGGCGATCTCGGCGGTGGTAAGGCCGCCGACCGCACGGAGCGTGAGTGCTACCTGGGAGGTGTGGCCGAGCGCGGGGTGGCAGCACAGCAGGAGCAGGGTGAGACTGTCGTGGAACGCTGACACAATGGGCCACTCGGCGTCGAAGCCGTGGACATCCCCATGGAGTGACCAAGATCCTCATCGCACGCGGAGACAACCAGATTATCCGGGTCTGCCCGACCACGCCCGACCACGCGTCCAACTGATGCAATAATCAACCGCACGCCGCGTGCGGGCAGTGGCCCCCATATCGGCGTGTCACCTGGTGACATTGCGAAGCCCTCGCCGAAAACGAACAGACCATGGCCGGTCGATCCTGACGACTATCCCAATATCGGCTGAGAGCATTGCCCTGCGCCTCGAACACCCGTTCGTCGGAACTGCGAAAGTCGAGGCTACGGGATGGTCGGGTGGTCGCGCCGGCCCGCCTCTACCGCGTCGTCCCCACGCCGCCGGCTACACCGGACTGCGAGCACCCACCCAACGACACTGTCGACCTGAGCCGCATACGTGATCGTTTCATGCCGCGATGTCGAACAAGGTCAACCCTCGCGACCGTCGTGCAGCGGTGCCGCGCAGTTCGGCGCACTCGCGGATCGCACAGATCGGTCCGATGCCCTGAGGCACCGAGTGCGGCGACACCAGTCAACCGCGCGACAGCGACGGCAATGCACGACAAGTCTCACCGCGGGCTGGTCGTCGATCTCGGCCATGTCTGTCTCCGCCGAACTTCCGACGCCTCGATCTTGGCAATCGTTTTCCGGGCAGAACCTGGTCCAGCGTGTCGAAACCTGGCGGTACATTCGACCTCCGAGAGCAGGCATCGAGCAGCGGAGCCACCGCGCCTTGTGCGTTTTCGCTCAGAAAAGTGTGTTTTTATAAACGAATGAGCAACATCCCAGTCACCGTCGACCGGGCCGGTCTATGGGACGCGGAAGCCCTCAGTGATGTTGCGGCCGCAACCTTTCCACTTGCCTGCCCGCCTGGTTCCTCGCCCGACGACATCGAGATCTTCATCGCCGACGCGCTGTCGGGCGAACGCTTCGGTGAGTATCTGAGCGATCCGGCGCGGATCGTGCTCAAGGCCATTGCGGGCGACGACATCGTCGGCTACGCGATGCTGGTCGCCGGAGCTTCCGCCGATCCGGCGATGGCCGACGCAGTCGACCTGCACACGGGGGTAGAGATCAGCAAGATGTATGTACTGCCCGGTCACCACGGCACCGGGGTGTCGACCGCGCTCATGCGCACCGCACTCGATCGGGCGCGGGAGGATAGTCATCCCGGGGTGTGGCTGGGCGTCAATCAGAAGAACGCCCGCGCCCAGCGCTTCTACGCCAAATACGGCTTCACCACCGTCGGCACCAGGACGTTCACCATCGGCACGCAGCTGCACCACGACTACGTGATGCGACTGGTCTTCTAGGGCGGGCGCGCCGGACGAACACAGCTACGCGTCCGCACCGTCACGACCTGGCGGCTACCAACCATGATCGACGATCCGTCCGGGTCAGCGGCTGCCGCACGCACAGGTCGACAGCCCTCCCCGCGTGGTTTCGGCCCCGTCGGCGAACCAATCGAAAACCGAGTAACTCGAACCGGTGACCGTTAGACCGTGATTTCGAACCGCGACAGTGCGAGCAGGCGCGAGATGGCGCGCAGGTACTTCTTCCGGTAGCCGCCCTCCAGCATCTCCGCCGGGAAGATCTCGTCGAGCTTCGCGCCCGACACCGTGACCGGAATGCTCGCGTCGTAGAGCCGGTCGGCCAGCACCACGATGCGCAACGCCACGGCCTGATCGGTGACCGGATGCACGTTCGAGACGAACACCGACGACACCCCGGCGATCAGTGCGCCGAACTTGGACGGGTGCAGTGTGCTCAGGTGCTCGAGCAACGCGTCGAATTCGTCCAGCGTGGAACCTGTTGCGCGAGCGGCGCGTTCGACGAGGTCCTGCGGCGAAGTCGGCTCAGGCGCAGGTGGCAGGTCACGGTGGCGGTAGTCCGGTCCGTCGACGCGCACCGCGTCGAAGATCGCGCCGAGTTTCTTGATCTCGCGCAGGAAATCCTGTGCGGCGAAACGTCCCTCGCCCAGCTGCCCGGGCAGCGTGTTGGAGGTCGCCGCGATCGAGACTCCGGCCGCGGACAGTTCGGTCAGCAGCCGGGAGACCAGCATGGTGTCGCCCGGATCGTCCAGCTCGAACTCGTCGATGCACAGCACGCTGTTGACCGAGAGCCGTTCGACCGCACTGGCGAACCCCAGCGCACCGACCAGATTGGTCAGTTCACCGAAGGTGCCGAAGGACTTCGGGGCGGGCGCGCGGTGGAATACCGAGGCGAGTAGATGGGTCTTGCCGACGCCGAAGCCGCCATCGAGATACAGACCCGCGCCGGTCACCTGCTTTTTCTTGCCGAACAGGTTCTTCTTGCCCGCTGCCTTGTGGATTGTGGCGACCTGCCCGGCGAACGCCTCGGCCTTGGCGACCGCAGCAGCCTGGCTCGGTTCCTTCGGATCGGGTATATAGGAGCTGAAGCTCACCTCGTCGAACATCGGCGGAGGCACCATTTGGGCGACGAGCTGATCGGCCGGAACCTCCGGGTGGCGATCGACGAGGCGTGCTTGCATGAACGAAGCCTAAAGACGGGGTGTGATCTGGTCTCATGCAGCGTAGCCACAATGCGATCCAGCTCACAGAGCTGAGCCCGACCGATCTCGCGCAGTTGTACGCATACCCGGCCGAGCTCGACCAGCCTTGGGTGCGCGCCAATTTCGTCTCCAGTATCGACGGTGCAGCGACCAGCGGAAACCTGAGCGAGGGACTGGGCACCCCCGCCGATCGGACGGTGTTCGGGCTGTTGCGCGAGCTGTCGGACGTCATCCTGGTCGGTGCGGGCACCGTACGCGCGGAGAACTATGGCGGAGCACGCACCGACCCGAGACACCGGCGGACGCTGCACGACCAGGGAATCGGCGGCCATCCCGACGGCTCGCCACCCCCGATCGCGGTGGTGACGGCCGGCGCCGCGATCGAGCCCAGCGCCCGCCTGTTCACCGACACCGAGGTGCCGCCGTTGATCATCACCACCACCGTTGCGCCCCACGAGCGCAAGCAGCGGCTCGCCGACGCCGGCGCCGAGGTAATCGAGGCAGGTGGTGCCGCAGTGACCCCCGAGGACCTGTTACGCGTGCTGCGCGAGCGTGGTCTGCCGCGGGTGCTCACCGAGGGCGGCCCCCACCTGTTCGGCGAGTTGCTCGCGGCCGACGCGGTCGACGAACTCTGCCTGACCACAGCTCCGCTGCTGGTCGGCGGTACGGCACGGCGAATCTCGCTCTCCACGCACGAGTTCCGCACCCGCATGACTCGCGCACACGTCGTGCTGGGCGACGATGGCACGGTGCTCACCCGGTGGGCCCGTCGATGAAACAACCGCCCGAACCTGGCAGGCTGTAGCAATGCGCTGGACTCGGGCCGCCGTGCTTGCCTCGACACTCTCGATCATGATCGCCGGTTGCGGTGCGGGACCGTCGGACCGCCCTGGAGTCGCGGTGCAGCGCCCGCCCGCCGCGGGTGGCGCGGTGACCTCAGCACCGCCGCCCCCACCGGTCGACGCCGAACTACCCAAGACCGATCTCAGTTGGCGCGACTGCACCCAACCGACTCTGGATCTGCTCGGGCTCGGTCCCGCGCCCGCGGGCCTGGTGCTCGACTGCGCCGAGTACTCGACTCCGATCGACGCGGCGGGAGCGGTGATTGGCAATTTCCGCGCAGGCGCGATGCGGGCCCGGCTCGCGCAGACCCCCGCCGACGTGCCGCCGTTGGTGCTCACCTCCGGCTCGGACCGCTCGTCGACCGCAACCCTCGCGGGGCTGGCCGCCGGCCCAGCCGGTGGGCTACTGGCCGCCCGTCCGATCGTCGCCGTCGACCGGCGCGGGATGGGAACCTCGCAGCCGATCGACTGCCTGCCGTCCGAGATCCGTCGCGGCCTGGCCGACAACGCCCAGTTCGGTCCGGAGCCGGGCAACCCGATTGCGGCGATGACCACGGTCAGTCAAGATGGCACCATCGCCTGCCGCGACTTCTTGCAGCCCTACGAGAACACCTTCGACGTACCACACGCCGCCGACGACATCGAGCAACTACGCAGGCAATGGCAGGTCGAGCACATCACGCTGCTCGGTACGGGCAACGGGGCGAAGGTCGCGCTCAGTTATGCCCGCAGATACGGCGACCATGTCGCGCGGCTGGTGCTCGACTCTCCTGAGCCGGTCGGCACGGACGCCGTCACCCGTGCCGAACAAGCCGTGCAAGGCGCGGAGGCAGCGCTGACCGCGTTCGCCCAGCGTTGTGTCGGCATCGGCTGCTCACTCGGCCCCGATCCGCGCACAGCGGTCACCGACCTGGTGAACAAGGCTGGATCCGGCAATCTCGGCGATATCTCGGCGAACGCGTTGCGCACGGCGTTGTCGGGGTTTCTGGGCAGCCCGCGCGCCGATCAGGTCAACCGGACCGGCGAACTCGCCGACGCGCTCGCCGCGGCCGGGCGCGGCGATCGCAGCGCGCTGAGCAACCTGATCCTGCGCGAGTCTGCCGCCACCGCGGGCGATGGCCAGTTCGTCAACCGATGCAGCGACACCCAACTGCCGCCGACTCCCACGAAAGCCACCGAGCTCGCGGGAACCTGGGCGGGCAAGTATCCCGTCTTCGGCAAGTCGGCGGCGATCGCGCTGATGGCGTGTACGGCTTGGCCGGTGTCAACCGCGCCGCCGATGCCGGAGAAGCTGGGAATCCCGGTGCTCGTGCTCGGCGCCGTGGCCGCCCCCGGGGGGGGGGCGGGGGGGCGGGCGCCGGGGTGCCGGGCGCGCGGCGCGGGGGGGGCCCCGCCGGCGGGACCGCTCCCCGGT
>NZ_JBEZDA010000001.1:0-1124239 GCF_040647855.1 Nocardia sp. NPDC049220 | reverse complement strand
GGCGGTGTTGCCCGCAAAGTTGACGACGATCGCGAACCCGTCGGCAGCGAGTCGTGGGGGGGGGGGGGGGCCCCAGGCGCGGCCCCCCCCGGGGGGGGGGGCCCCGGCGGCCAGGCATCGGTGACCGGCGCGCTCGGCGCGGCGGGCGCCCGGCATGCGACGCTCACCTGGCAGGGTTGGGGTCATCCGGTCTCGACCCACTCCGGCTGTGCGCAGCAGGCGCTGTCGAATTATCTGAAAGATGGCAAGCTGCCCGCCGACGGGACCGCCTGCCCCGCCTGAATCACGGGTAGCGCGGCCGCGACGGCGGCGCGTCGGACAGGGTCCCGGCAACCACCGGAATCGGATCCGGTGTACCGTTCCCCAGTGTTCCTTCGACAGCTCGAGCCCCGGACCGCTCGCACCACCGCTGAGGTGATCAAGTTCGCACTGTGGCCCCTCGCGGTCATGACCGTGCTGAACCGGGTGTTCATCAAGGCTGTCAATGGTTTCATCACCGACGACTACCGGCCGGTCTATCAAGCGTCCCTCGATTTCCTGAACGGACGTCCGGTCTACACCGCGAACTTCGATTCGGTCGACCCGCACTACCTGTATCCGCCCAGCGGTACCCTGCTCATCGCGCCGATCGCGGCCATCGACTACGAGAAGTCACGTTGGCTGTTCATCGCACTGAACGCGATCGCCATCCTGATCGCGTGGTATCTGTTGCTGCGACTGTTCCGGTACACGGCGAACTCGGTCGCCGCGCCGGCGCTGCTGCTGGCGATGTTCATGTCCGAGACGGTGATCAACACGCTGGTCTTCACCAATGTCAACGGGTGCGTGCTGCTCGCGGAATTGATCTTCATCCACCTGCTGCTGAAACGGCGGGATCTCTGGGCGGGCGCCGCGCTCGGATTGAGTATCGCGGTGAAGCCCACCCTGGCGCCCTTGCTCTTGATCGCGCTCGTCCGCGGGCAATGGAAAGTCTTCATCACCGCGCTCGGGGTACCGATCGCGCTGACCGCCATCGCCTGGCCGCTGTCGAAGGACCCGGAGAAGTTCCTCACCCGCACCGCCCCGTACATCTTCGAGTCCCGCGACTATTTCAATAGCGCGATCGTCGGCAACGGCGAGTACTACGGTCTGCCGCCATGGCTGACCTGGGGCATGCGGCTGGTGATGGGCGTGCTCGTCATGCTCACGCTGTGGCTGCTGTACCGCTACTACCGCGACGACGAGGTGTTCTTCGTCTGCACTGCCTCGGGCGTGCTGCTCACCGCCTCGTTCCTGCTCAGCTCACTCGGGCAGATGTACTACTCGATGATGCTGTTCCCGTTCCTGATGACGGTGGTGCTGCGCAATTCGGTGCTCCGCAACTGGCCTGCCTGGCTGGCGATCTTCGGGTTCATGAGTTACGACAAGTGGCTGTCGGACCGCTGGCAGCACGTCGGCCGCAACCTGGAGTACCTGCGGATCACCTTCGGCTGGGGCCTACTGCTGCTCGTCGTGTTCTGCGTGCTGGGTGACCGCTACCTCGCCGCGCGACGCGACGGCCGGTTGCCGTTCGAGATCGATCCCGCGTGGATGCGCTCCGCGCCCGATTCGCGCGACCCGGCGTCCGCGTCGGCGGAACCGCGCGACACGGTGGCGGCAGATTCGGTCCGGTCGCGTAATGGATCGGCGTCAGAACAGCAGAAGCGTATTAGCGTGGAGGGATGAGTTTCGAAGCCGACACATCCCTGCCTGTACCGCGCATCCAGCTCACGCCGCAGGAATGGCGGTCGAAGCTGAACGCGGACGAGTACGCGGTGCTACGCGACGCTGCCACCGAGCGCCCTTTCACCGGTGAGTACACCGATACCAAGACCGAGGGTGTCTATACCTGCCGGGCCTGCGGCGCCGAGTTGTTCCGCAGCACCGAGAAGTTCGACTCGCACTGCGGCTGGCCGTCATTCTTCGATCCGGCGGAATCGGACGCGGTGATTCTGCGGTCGGACGACGCGCTCGGTATGCGTCGGGTCGAAGTGCTGTGCGCGAACTGCCACAGCCACCTCGGCCACGTGTTCGAGGGCGAAGGGTACAACACGCCCACCGACAAGCGCTACTGCATCAACTCCATCGCCCTGCGGCTGCACCCCTCGGGCAGCGCAGCGGAGTCATAGCCTGGCACTCTCGCCGAAGAGTACGGATTCGCCGCACCACGCGCATGCCCCGAAAACTCGGGGATCGGAATGATGTTCGGCGGTCTACGGGCTGTAAAGCACCGGCCTGATCGAGTCAGGGCAGCGCCGCGATCAATTTCTCGATCTCGACCCGCGGGCCGGTGAAGAACGGGACTTCCTCACGCACGTGCAGCCGCGCCTCGGTGGCCCGCAGGTCGCGCATCAAATCGACGATCCGGTGCAGTTCCGGCGCCTCGAACGCGAGGATCCACTCGTAGTCGCCGAGCGCGAACGAGCTGACCGTGTTGGCCCGCACATCCGGATAGGCGCGCGCGGCCTTGCCGTGGTCGGCCAACATCTTGCGGCGCTCGTCGTCGGGCAGCAGGTACCACTCATAGGACCGGACGAACGGGTAGACGCAGATGTAATTCCCCGGATCCTCACCGGCAAGAAACGCCGGGATATGGCTCTTGTTGAACTCGGCGGGCCGGTGCAGCGCCACGTTGCTCCACGCCGGCGCACTGGCCCGGCCCAACTCGGTGGTGCGACGAAAGTCCGCGTAAGCGGCCTGCAGGTCTTCGATGTGTTCGGCGTGCGACCAGATCATGTAGTCGGAGTCGGAGCGCATGCCCGCCACGTCATAGATGCCGCGTACCACGACATCGCGGTAGGCGAGGCCGTCGAAGAACTCGCGAGCCTCCTTGATCGTGGCCTCCCGATCCTCACCCAGCACTCCGGGCCGCACCTGGAAGACCGAGAACATCAGGTACCGAATCGTGGAGTTCAGACTTTGATAGTCGAGTCGCGCCATGGCCCTATCGTGCCACTCGGCCGCGCCAACTGGGGCCGCGGGCGTGGATTATCCGGGAACCTCCGCCCCGACGCTCGCCGCGATCCGTTGCGCGGCGGCGGTACCGGAGGCGATGCACGCGGGCACGCCGACGCCGTGCAGATACGCACCCGCGATGGCGAGGCCGTCCAGCGATGCGATCTCGGCTTCGATCGCCGCGATGCGGGCGGTGTGTCCGGGTGCGTACTGGGCGAGGCCGCCGGGCCAGCGCTGGACTACCGCCGAGGTGGGTTCGATCGCGACGCCCGTGACGGTGGCCAGATCTTCGGTAGCGGCGGTAATGAGGTCGGCGTCGGGCCACGCCAGCGCCGTGTCGTCGCCGAACTTGCCGAAAGAGACTCGGACGAGCGCGGTTTCGCGTTGCGCAAGATGCGGCCACTTGCGGCTGGAGAGAGTGAAAGCCTTGGCGCGCAAGGGTTCTCCCGTGGCGACCAGGATTCCCGAGTTCCGCGGCAACGCGGTGTCGCGCGGCAGCGCGAGAGCGACCACCACCGACGAGGACAGTTCGACGCCCGCCAGCGCAGCCGCAGCGACCGGTGCAACGGCGCCGAGCAACCGCGCGGTCACCGGCGCGGGAGTGGCGAGCAGCACGGCGTCCACCGCGCCGATCGGGTCGGCTACCCAGCCGCGCGGGCCCCTGGCCAACCGGGTACCGGGTGTCGCGGTCACGAATCGTGCGGCAGCGCGCGCGACGAGCTTGTCGAGCAGCGCCCGGTAACCGTCACGGATTCCGCCGAAGACCGGTGCGGTCGACGGCGGCGGCAGCGCGGCGCCAACGGCGGCGGTGAGGCTGGGCGCACCGTTGTCCAAGGCAGTGGCCAGCGTAGGAAGCGCGGCGCGGACGCCGATGGAGCGCGAACTGCCCGCGTATACGCCACCGAGCAACGGATCCACGCTGCGCGCGGTAACCTGCGCGCCGAATCGCTCGGCGACCAGGCTGTAGACATCGGTGTCCGAGCCGGGTTCCCAGGCCAGCGGCCGGTCGGGCTCGGCGGCGATCCGCCGCACTGTCGCGGCGTCGACGAGTCCGCGCATCGACTCGGCGTTCGCCGGAATGCCCATCAGCGTGCCCTCGGGCAGTGGATGCCCGACACCGGTCGACCACAGCAGCGGGCGCAGCCCCGCAGGCGTCACCAGCTGCGATTCGAGATCGAGCGCCCGCAGCAGTGCCGGCATCTCGGGGCGCCGTCCGACGAACGCCTCCGCCCCGAGATCCAACGGTTCGCCCGCCAATTCGCCGGTGTAGAGGATTCCTCCGACCCGGTCAGCTCGGTCCAGCACAAGCAGGTCGGCGTCCGACCCGAGGAGCATTCGCAGCCGAAACGCGGCCACCAGCCCACTGATCCCACCGCCGATCACCGCGATACGCATACCTCGACCGTATCGTGCGTGGCGCCCGTCGCACACAGCACCGGCGCCCCCTGACCGACAAGACCAGGACACACCGCCCGCATTTCACAGTGCGTGGACGAGTTCCACCAGCGCGGTCAGCACTCCGGGATCGGTATCCGGCAGGACTCCGTGGCCCAAATTGAAAATGTGCCCGGCAGCGCCCAGCGTGATCGCCTCGTCCGCCTCGCGCGCGATACGGCGGGCCTCCGCCTCGATCGCCGTCGCCCCGGCGAACAGCACCGCGGGATCGAGGTTGCCCTGCAACGCTTTTCCGGGCCCGATACGGCGGACGGCATCGGTCAGCGGCACCCGCCAGTCGACGCCGACCACGTCGGCGCCGGCCTCCCCCATGACGCCGAGCAGCTCGCCGGTTCCGACGCCGAAGTGGATGCGCGGCACGCCCGCGTCAGCGATCTCGGCGAACACCCGCTCGGAGTGTGGCAGCACGAAAGTGCGGTAGTCGGCCAGCGAGAGCGCGCCCGCCCACGAGTCGAACAGCTGTACCGCGTCGACGCCGGCGGACAGTTGGGCCTGCAGAAACGCGATGGTGACGTCGGTGAGCGCGCCGAGTAGCGCGTGCCAGGTCCGCGGGTCCGCGTGCATCATCGCCTTGGTGCGTTCGTGATTCTTACTCGGCCCGCCCTCGACCAGGTAGGAGGCCAGCGTGAACGGCGCGCCGGCAAACCCGATCAGCGGCGTCTCCCCCAGTTCGTCGACCACCAGACGCACGCCCTCGGTGACCGCGCCGACCTCCTCGGGCCGCAGCCGAGGCAGTACGCGCACGTCCTCGACGGCCCGCACCGGCGACGCGACCACCGGCCCGACACCGGGCACGATATCCAGGTCGATGCCCGCCGCCTTGAGCGGAACGACGATGTCGGAGAACAGGATCGCCGCGTCGACCTGGTGCCTGCGGACCGGCTGCATGGTGATCTCGCACACCAACTCGGGATCGAAGCAGGATTCGAGCATCCCGATGCCCGCGCGCACTTCGCGGTACTCGGGCAGCGAACGTCCGGCCTGGCGCATGAACCACACCGGCCGTCTGCTCGGCGTCGCGCCGGTGGCAGCGGCCAGGAACGGGGCATCGGTCAACCGGCGGCGGGTATGAGTGCTCATCACCGCTATCGTATGCGGGCTCGGCAGGACCGACCGACCCGGAGGCGGCAGCATGCGCAACCACAACTGGGCGCGCGAACGCCACCGAGCACAGCGGGAGCGACAAACCCAGGGACGGCAGCATGCGTAACCACACACGGGCCCATGGACGCCGAATCGAGTACAGCGGCGCGCCTCCGACTGGACTGGGTGCACAAGGTCTACCGTCACCTTCCGTGACACCGCTCGACTTCCGCGACGGCGCCGCACCGACCGAGGGACCCCATGGCGAGCCAGCTCAGTTTCGCGCCGCGGTCGATGCGATGGGCACCGCTACCGTGCACCCCCGGATCGAGCTCGCGCCCATCCGGCCGCCGCAAAGGCTCGCGCCTTATTCCTACGCCATCGGCGCCGAGGTCAAACATCCGGAAACCGGTGTGGTACCGGCGGATTCCGAGGGCGACGCGTTCGGCAGGCTGATCCTTTTACACGATCCCGACGGCGACGATACGTGGCACGGCACCTTACGACTGGTCGCCTACATCCAGGCCGACATCGATGCCTCGCTGGCCACCGATCCACTCCTGCCCGAGGTGGCATGGAGCTGGCTGGTGGACGCGCTGGAGTCGCGAACCGAGCCGTTCACCGCGCTCGGCGGTACCGTGACCTCGACCAGCTCGGTGCGCTACGGCGATATCGCCGGTCCGCCACGTGCGCACCAACTGGAATTGCGCGCCTCTTGGACCGCGACGACCACCGACATGCGCCCGCACGTGGAGGCCTTCTGCGAGGTGCTCGCCTATGCGGCCGGACTCCCGCCCGCCGGGATCACCCCACTGCAGATGCGTCCCGGCCTGTCCGGCGACCAAGGATGAGCGCGGCGCCCCGCGCGGTATGACCTGCGCCGAGTCGGGCGGCGCCGGTCAACTCGAGCCAGCGACGTCGATGGCTCGACACACTGATGGCGGTAGGACGGCGGCGTCCACGCGACGGCACGTAAAGTTCAACACCATGTCCGTACCAGACGAATCCGAACCTTCGGCCGCGACACCTCTGCTCGCGCCTGCGGAGGGCGTGCCACCGGTACTGGACACCGCCGCTGAGATCGCCGCCGCCGCCACCCTCCTGGCCGCGGGCACCGGCCCGCTGGCTGTGGACGCCGAACGCGCCTCTGGATTTCGTTATTCGGCGCGTGCGTACCTCATCCAATTGCGCCGAGCCGGCGCGGGTACGTTCCTCATCGATCCGATCCCGGTCAGCGATGACCTTGCTCCGCTGGCCGGTGTGATCAACGAGCTGGAGTGGGTGCTGCACTCGGCCGACCAGGACCTGCCCGGGTTGGCCGAACTCGGCTTGCACCCGGCGAGTCTGTTCGACACCGAATTGGGCGGGCGGCTGGCCGGTTTCGAACGCGTCGGACTCGCCGCGATGGTGGAGCGCCTGCTCGGTCAGGCGCTGCGCAAGGGCCACGGTGCGGCCGACTGGTCCACCCGGCCGCTGCCGGACGAATGGCTGAACTACGCCGCACTCGATGTCGAATTGCTACTCGAACTGCGCGATATGGTCGCCGCCGACTTGGCGGCACAGCGCAAATCCGAATGGGCGGCACAGGAGTTCGAGCACATCCGGACCCTGGAGCCGCCCGCTCCGAAGGCCGAGCGCTGGCGACGCACTTCCGGCATCCACACGCTGCGCCGGACCAGGCAGCTCGCGGTGGTCCGCGAGCTGTGGACAGCCCGCGACGCGCTGGCCCGGGCACGTGATGTGGCGCCCGCGCGGATCCTCCCGGATGCCGCGATCATCGCCGCGGCGACCGCGGAACCGAAGTCGATCGCGCAGCTGCGCGCACTACCGGTGTTCGGTGGGCCGCGCCAGCGCCGATACTCCCGAGAATGGCTGGGTGCGGTCGAGCGTGGCCGCACTATGCCGGACAGCGAACTCCCCCCGCTGACCCAGCCGTTCGACGGTCCACCTCCGGTCAACCGCTGGGAACGGCGCGACCCTGCCGCAGCGGCCCGTCTGACCAAGGCCCGGGCCGTGATGGGTGAGCTGTCGACCCAGCACGCGATTCCGGTGGAGAACCTGCTCTCGCCGGATCTGGTCCGCCGCCTGTGCTGGGACGGACTCCCCGACTACAGCCGGGTGCCCGAACCGCCCGCCGAGTTGTCGGCGGCGATAGACGGCTTCCTGACGGCAGGCGGCGCCAGGCCCTGGCAGCGGGCACTCACAGTGCCCGTACTGACCGAAGCGTTGCTGCCCGCCGGCTGACTCGGCGCGCGCCGCGCGACCCCCGGATCCCAGGATCGGGACGGGAGTGGTGCTCAGCACCTGGACAGCGCCGGATGAGGTGCACTCACCGCGGTGTCCAGACAGCGGTGCGGCTCGAGCCCGTGTATGAATTCCGATGCACCCGTTTAATTTTCGTTGCGGCATTTCGACTTCACACTCAGAATTCATACGGCAATTCACGCTGAATCCCACTTTTCGCATGATGCGGTGTAACAATTCGCAATCTATCGACGTGGACATATATCCGCTATTGTTTAGCTATTCAGTTAGATCGCCCAACAGCGGCGATTTCGACACCCACGGAACGTGACCTGTCCACGCTCCGCAATCGAGGTGGGAGCGTCGATCGTGAAAAACGAATACGAACAGAATCGACACTCACAGCCCGGCGGTTTCGAGCATGGAGACCGGCCGGATTGAGCTGGGTCGCCGCTTCGCTCCGTCGCCTGGTCACGACCATCAAGACTGACGTCACGCGGGCCGCCGACGCGCTTTCGCGTGAGTACCGCGGAGCCGGACGAAACGTGGCGTCAGCCGCGGAAACGCTGCCCGAGGCAGATCGAAAGGGCGGGCGTCTAATCAACCTATCGGACCAGATATCGAGCCGGCCCGGCCGGGCCAGCGAGTTAATCGGTCACCCGAGAGTCCAGCACACCCCGCAAATCGTTGCAGAATTCGGCCGAGAGGTCGCCGAGTTGTTCGCGAAATCGCCGACGCTCTCCGCGAAGTTCCGCGAACTCGAACACAAGGGGTGGCTAGCGTGCTACGGCGAGAAGGATATGGGCACATACGCTGATCGAGATATCAAGACGATCATCATCGACGAGAACCATCAGGAAAGCCCGATGACGACGGTACAGTTGCTCGCACACGAACTGGGCCATGCGCAGTACAAGCTTCCACCGGAGATTCCGTACCACGGTGAGCCACGCGCGGAGTGGGTCGAGAAGAACGCGCGGCAACATTTCGACGACGAAGGCGAGGCTTCCCTGGTCGAGGCCCAGGGGCTGCGCGAAATCGCTGAAAACGGCGGTCCACGCGTCCAGGTCAGCGGCGCACACTGGCAGCAACACGAAGTTATCTACGACAAGTATGCGGGTGGAGATCTGACTCGAAGCGAGGCGAGAGCGGCGATCGGGAAAACCTATGAGAACGAGCACATGAGCGGCATAGGCGAAACCTATGGACGCTACTTCAGGGAGTTCTACCGTGGCATCTTCGACGAGAGATACGGAAACGGACCGAAGTCATCGTGAGTTCATCGCAGCTCGACACCATGCACCGGGCAATCGACACAGTGCTGTCGATCTCGCACGATTTCACCGCCGAGAATATCGGCGCAGCCTGCTCAGCAGAGTTGCGCGAAGTCGACAGCAGCAATCCCTATATCCGCGAATTCCAAGGGAAACCGCAGGACAGTCCCTTCTCGGCGATTTCGTTGCGCCTGCCCCGCACCCCACCCGCCGGACCCGACAGTGTGCTCGTACTCACCCCCGCTGTCCGACTCACTCAGGCAGATCTGACCGACCGGTTCGACCTTTCCCCCGAGCGTGCGGATATCAACCCACACATCCCACCGGAAGGAACGATCTCGTTTCGCGAAACCCGTGGCAACAGGACCTTGGTACTCCAGTTCACTGCTCGCTCGCGCATCCTCCGCATGATCGCGATCAACGAGGCCGATTCGACAACGGGGCCACACACGCCGGTACCGGCACCCTCGTGACGAGATCCGCCCCGGTCACACCCGAACACCCTGCAAGCGACCTGCGTCGGCGCGTTCCTCGCTGTTACTGTGACGTGCCCCGACCTGCAGAAGCAGGGCGGCGGCGTGGTGGCGGACCTGCGCACGGTGATAGGTGGGCCGCCTCAGCGGGCAGCCAACCACCCGCTGATCCGGCGGGCGATGTCGGGCGCGGTCAACCCGAGTTCTCCGTGTACTTCACCACGCGAAGCGTGGTCCAAGAACTGCTGCGGCACACCGAGATCGCGGGTCGGGACATCCAGCCCGGAGTCGCGCAGGCGGGCGGATACCGTGGACCCGATTCCACCGTGCAGGCCGCCGTCCTCCACCGTGACCACGAGATGGTAGTTCTCGGCAAGCTTCACCAAAGTGTCCGACACTGGCAGGACCCAGCGCGGGTCGACCACAGTGACCGAAACCCCCTCGTCCTCCAGCAGATTCGCCGCCGCCAGCGCCACCGGCGCGAAGGAGCCCACCGCGACGAGCAGTACGTCGCCGTGCACCGCCTGTACCGAACCCGCGTCCGGCTCGGCCACCCGGAGTACGTCCACCCCGTCTAGGCGTTCGACAGCCGAGATGTCCTCGGCGACACTGCCCTTCGGGAACCGCAGCGCGGTGGGTCCGTCCTGCACGGCCAGCGCCTCGGCCAACTCCTCACGCAGCGTCGCGGCATCGCGCGGCGCGGCCACCCGGATGCCGGGAACGATTCCGAGCACCGACAGATCCCACATCCCGTTGTGGCTGGCTCCGTCGGTGCCGGTGACTCCCGCGCGATCCAGCACCACGGTTACCGGCTGCTTCAACAGCGCCACGTCCATCAACAACTGGTCGAAGGCGCGGTTGAGGAACGTCGAGTAGATCGCGACCACCGGGTGCATCCCGCCCAGCGCGAGACCCGCCGCGGAGGCCATGGCGTGCTGTTCGGCGATGCCGACGTCGAACATCCGGTCCGGGAATCGTTCGCCAAATGCCGCGAGCCCGGTGGGCCCCGGCATCGCGGCGGTGATGGCGACAATGTCCGCGCGACGCTCGGCGTGCGCGATCAGTTCGGTGGAGAACACCGAGGTCCAACCAAGCGCTTTCGGCCCGCCCACCGGAACGCCGGTCAGCGGGTCGATCGGGTCGCACGCGTGCATCTGATCGGCGACGTGGTTCTCGGCGGGGGCATAGCCCCGGCCCTTCTGCGTCACCGCGTGCACCACGACCGGCCCGCCGAAGTCCTTGGCACGGCGCAGCGCCGCCTCCAGGGCGGCGATGTCGTGGCCGTCCACCGGTCCGACGTACTTGAGCCCCAGGTCACTGAACAGCTCCTGCGGGCTGACCGCGTCCTTGATCCCGGCTTTCACCGCGTGCATCATCGAGTACGCCGACTCACCCACCCCGGGAATGCTCTTCAGAATGCGTTTGCCCGTATCCAGCGCGTGCTCGTAGGCCGGCTGCGTGCGCAGCGCGGTCAGCCGATCGGCCAAACCGCCGATGGTGGGCGCATACGAGCGACCGTTGTCGTTGACCACGATGACCACCGAGCGGTCCGGGGCACCCGCGATGTTGTTCAGAGCCTCCCAGCACATACCGCCGGTCAGTGCGCCGTCGCCGACCACGGCGACCACATGCCGATCCTGCCCCTGCAGCGCGAACGCCTTGGCCAGGCCGTCCGCGTAGGACAGCGCCGCCGACGCGTGCGACGACTCCACCCAGTCGTGGGCGCTTTCGTCCCGGCTGGGGTAGCCGGACAGACCACCTTGCTTGCGCAGTGAATCGAACTGGTCTTTGCGACCGGTCAGGATCTTGTGTACGTAGGCCTGATGTCCGGTGTCGAAGATCAACGGGTCGCCGGGCGATTCGAAGATCCGATGCAGGGCGATGGTCAGTTCGACGACACCGAGATTGGGGCCGAGGTGTCCCCCGGTCGCGGCGACTTTGTGGACCAGGAACTCACGGATCTCCTCCGCCAGCTCGCGCAACTGCGGCATGGTCAGCCGACGTAGATCTTCGGGCGTGTCGACCCGGGAAAGCACTCCCACCTGAACTCGCTCCCTCCGGATAGCTCATCTGATCGAGATCAGTCTACGGAGCGGCAGCTGGTGCTCCCGCACGAGAGCGATCACACCAGCCGACATCGCGCCGAAATGTGAGCCTCGACATACGGTACTCGGCATAGAGTGCCAGGACGGCTTGGCCCTAGCAAGTGGGGGCGACGACAATCGATCCCAGCGTAGTAGCCCGGTGGGCGGGCACTGCCGCTCCTCGAACCGCGCACCACCGGAAATCGAGGCCCAGACAGACCCCGCGGCACGCGACCGCGGCACGGCGAGTAATTCGCGTGCGGATGTGATCGGCGGGGGCTGATTGCCGAGACACACACGGCGGGGACGATTGTGTGACTCCGCCCGTTGAGCGGTCCGAGTGGCACCGATTCGCTAGGAGAACACTGTGAGCAAGAAGTCCGACTCGCGCGCGGGCACGGTCACCACCTTCGGGCACGGCACCGTCAACGCCACCCCAGATCTGATGCGGGTGACGATCTCCATCGAATCGCGGGCGAGCACGGTCGCGCTCGCCTATCGCGAGGCCGGTGAGCGCGTGGCCGCGGTGGCGCGGTCGCTGCGTTCCGACGGTGTCGCGGGCGCAGCTATCGCCACCAGCGGACTGTCCGTCCACACCGAGACGGTGTGGACCGAAGGACAGGGCAACCGCATCACCGGATACCTGGCCGGCACCGCATTGACCATCGCCCTCGATGACATCGGCGAGGACGCCGACCCCGGCCCGGCGACCATCATCGCGAATTGCGTGGACGCAGGCGGCGACGACGTTCGCCTCGGCGGCCTCACACTCACTTTCGCCGATCAGGAATCCCTGCTGATCCGAGCCCGCGACGCCGCATGGCACAACGCCTTCGCCAAGGCCCAGCAGTACGCGGACCGCGCGCGACGGGTACTCGGCAAGGTTCTCGTGATCACCGAGAACACCGCCGCCGCACCCCCCGTCCCCCGTGCGCGACCCACGTCCGCACCGATGGAGGCCTATCGCGCTGCCGCCATCCCGGTCGAATTGGGCGACAGCGAGATCTCCGCGAGCATCTGCGTTACCTGGCAACTGGATTGACCTGTCCGGGGCTGGGAATCCGGAGCGGACAACCGTCACGTCCGGCAGACAGCGAAAACTTCGGTGGTTCGGGCCGACCGAGCAACGCTGGCGCTTGCACGCCACCGATCCGCGGCGCCCGCGGGGTAACACAATCGCCCGTCGGGCATCGGAATTTCGTGCCCGCAACATCCAACGCCCTCCAGCGGTCGCAACCCCCGGCGCCGGAATCAGCCACTGCGCCGAGCAGCGTGCCTATATTGAGGTCGTCCACCGATCGGGAGGTCGTATGTCGTTCGTACTCATCGACACACCCCGGCCACAAGTCGCCCTGGTGACGCTCAATCGGCCCGAACGGATGAACGCGATGGCGTTCGATGTGATGATTCCGCTGCGCGAGGCGCTGGAGGAGGTCAGCGCCGACAACAACGTGCGCGTCGTCGTGCTGACCGGCGCGGGGCACGGGTTCTGCTCGGGAGCCGACCTGCGGAGCGCCGGGACAGTGCCGAACGCGGACGGTCTGACCGTCAGCAGCGTCGCGCGGCGCTCGATGGATCTGCTCAACGACGTGATGATCACGCTGCGGCGGATGCACCAGCCGGTCATCGCCGCGATCAATGGCGCGGCCATCGGCGGCGGCTTCTGCCTGGCCGTAGGTGCCGACATCCGGATCGCCGCCGAGGACGCGTACTTCCGCGCCGCGGGCATCAACAACGGTCTCACCTCCGCCGAACTCGGTATCAGCTACCTGCTGCCGCGCGCCATCGGGGCGTCCCGCGCGTTCGAGATCATGCTGTCCGGCCGCGACATCGATGCCTCCGAAGCCGAACGCATCGGCCTGGTATCCCGTACCGTCCCCGCGACGAAGCTCTTGGACGCCTGCTACGAGCTCGCCGAGCGGATCATCGGCTTCAGCCGGGTAGGCACCGAACTCACCAAGCGCATGCTGTGGAGCGGTATGGAGGCGGGCAGCTTCGAATCGCACATGCAACACGAGGGCACGGCCCAGCTCTACGTCCGCCTCACCACCGGCAATTTCGATGAGGCCGTCCGCGCCCGCCGCGATCGCCGTCCGCCTGTCTACGAGGACTGAGCGCTCAGCGCTCCAGTAACGCGAGGCATTCGACGTGATGGGTCGCCGGGAACGCGTCGAACGCGCGTAGATCCGCGAGCCGATAGCCCGCCGCCTGGTACAGACCGAGATCACGAGCGAAGGCCGCCGGGTCGCAACCGACGTGGATGATCCGCGTCGGCCCACTCGCGGTGACCGCGCCCACCACCTCCTTGCCCGCGCCCGCGCGCGGCGGGTCGAGCACCGCGACATCCGCCGCCGCCGCGTCGACATGCTCGACCGCCCAGCGCTCCACCCGCTGTGCACGATGCTCCACCCACGGCAGATCGCGCAGCGCGGCAATACCGTCCGCGACGGCGGACCGGGCGGTTTCCACCGCGACCACCGACCCGCTCCGACCGACCTGTTCGGCCATCCGTGCGGCGAAAACGCCTGCGCCACTATAGAGATCCCATGCGCTGCCACCAAGCGTCAGCCCGGACCAATCGGATACCAGATCCGAATAGCATTGCGCCGCATCGCGATGCGCCTGCCAGAAACCTGTCACGGCGATCTCCCACCGACGGCCGGCCACGTATTCCACCGCTCGACCGCTGCCCTCGAACACCCACTCGTCGCGTTCGGCCAGGGTGGCGGCACGCCGCGCGGCCGCGGCGCGACGCTCGTCGTGCCGCGGGGAATCCGCTGCCGCGCGGTCACCCCTGCGCCGAGCGCCACCGCGCCCGCCGGATCCACGACGTCCACCCTCGCGCTCGTCGCGCGGCGGGCCGTCGCCGGCTCGTCCGTCACCAGGCCCACCGCGGCTACCACTGTGACGGTCGTGACCCCCGCGCGGGTTGCGCCCTCGGACTTCCCCGTCGCCGGAATCCGATCGCCGCCCGCCCGCGCCACGGCGATCGCCGCCACGTCCGCCGTACTCGGCCGCCGCGGCGGGCGCCAGCTCGACGATGTGCCGGATCCCGTCGCCGTCCACCGCGATCACCAGGTCGGCATCCGGGGTCCACAGACGATCCGCGACACCGTCCAGTGCCCCTGGAACCGGTTGCGGACAGCGCAGATCCGCGATCACCTCGCTGCTGCGGTACCGGTGCACACCGGCCCGACCCTGAGCGTCGACCGCAAGCCGCACGCGCGTGCGCCACCCACCGATCGCGTCGTCGGTTCCGGCGATCGGCTCAACGATCACCTCGCGGTCGATCCCGGCCAGCCGCCGCAACTGCTCAGCGACCACCGCGGCCTTCAGCGCACGCTGCGCCGTCGGTGTCGCGAAGGAGAAATCGCAGCATCCCGCACCGCCCGGGCCGGATACCGGGCAGGTGGCGGGCACGCGATCGGGCGACGCGTCGAGCACCTCGACCGCGTCGGCGCGGCAAAACGAGCCACCTCGATCCTCGGTAACCCGCGCGCGCACCAACTCACCCGGCAGCCCGTGCCGGACGAACACCACACGTCCCTCATGTCGTGCGACACAGAAACCGCCGTGTCCCGGCGGTCCGAGTCGCGCCTCGAACGTGTTCCCCCGCCAGTCACTCATTGCGGACAACCCGAGGACATCATGGCCGCTCCCCGCCGTATCCGCGCCGCACCGCACCCGGTGCGTTCACCACGCCGGGCGCCTTCGCGTGCGTGGACGAACTCAGCTGCCACGGCACGCTGGTCACCATGACGCCGGGCTCGAACAGCAGCCGGCCTTTCAGCCGCAGGGCGCTCTGATTGTGCAGCACCTGCTCCCACCAGTGCCCGACCACATACTCAGGGATGAATACGGTCACCACGTCGCGTGGGGCGTCCTTGCGCACCCGCTTCACATAGTCCAGCACCGGCTTTGTGATCTCCCGATACGGCGACTCGATCACCTTGAGCGGCACCGTGATATCGCTCTGCTCCCATTCACGCACCAGCGCCCTGGTGTCGGCCTCGTCGACGTTCACCGTCACCGCCTCGAGCGTGTCGGGGCGGCTGGCACGGGCGTATCCCAGCGCGCGGCGGGTGGGCAGATGCAGCCGCGACACCAGCACGATGGAGTGCGAGCGGCTGGGCAGCACTCCGTCCCAATCGTGCTCGTCCAGCTCACGGGCAACCGAATCGTAGTGCCGGCGAATGAGTTTCATCACGACGAAAATCGCGACCATGGTGCAGATAGCGATGTAGGCACCCGCGAAGAATTTGGTGATCAACACGATGATCAGTACCGCGCCGGTCGCACTGAGCCCCACCGCGTTGATCACCCGAGACCGCTTCATCCGCGCCCGCTGCGCCGGATCGGCCTCGTTGCGCAGCAGACGGGTCCAGTGCCGCAACATCCCGGTCTGGCTGAGGACGAACGACACGAACACCCCGACGATGTACAGCTGGATCAGCTTGCTCACCTCGGCGCCGAAGAGCACCACGAAGGCGATGGCCGCGCCGGCGAGGAACAGGATGCCGTTGCTGAATGCCAGCCGATCGCCCCTGGTGTGCAGTTGACGCGGCAGGTAGCGGTCCTGGGCCAGGATCGAGCCGAGCACCGGGAACCCGTTGAACGCGGTATTGGCGGCGAGTACCAGGATGAGTGCGGTCACGATGGTGATGAAGAAGAATCCGATCGGGAAACCGCCGAACACGGTTTCGGCGAGCTGCGCGACCAGCGTCTTCTGATGGTAATCGGGGGGTGCGCCGATCAGATCGGAGGCGTTGTGCGCGTAGACGATTCCGATCTTCTGAGCCAGGATGATGATGCCCATCAGCAAGGCGATCGCGATGGACCCCAGCATCAGCAGCGTGGTGGCGGCATTACGTGACTTGGGCTTGCGGAACGCGGGCACACCGTTGCTGATCGCCTCCACACCGGTCAGCGCGGCACAGCCGGAGGAGAACGACCGCGCGATGAGGAAAGCGAACGCCAAGCCGTACAGGTGCTCGTCCTCGGCCTTCAAACCGAAACCGGCCGACTCGGCCTGCAATTCGTCACCGAGCACGTAGATCCGCAGCAACCCCCAGACAAGCATGACGGCCATGCCGATGATGAACGCGTAGGTGGGAACGGCGAACGCCTTGCCCGATTCGCGGACACCGCGCAGGTTTATCGCGGTGAGCGCGGCGATCGCCACGACCGCGAACAGGACCTTGTGCGTCGCGACGAAAGGAATGGCCGAACCGATATTGGAGGCAGCCGAGGAGATCGACACCGCGACGGTGAGTACGTAGTCGACCAGGAGCGCGCTACCGACGGTCAAACCCGCGTTCGGACCGAGATTTGTCGTGGCGACCTCGTAGTCGCCACCGCCGGACGGGTAGGCGTGCACATTCTGCCGGTAGCTGGCCACCACCACCGCCATGACGAAGGAGACCGCGAGTCCGACCCAGGGGGCGTACAGATAGGCCGAGATGCCCGCCGCGGACAGCACCAGGAAGATCTCTTCGGGTGCGTACGCAACCGAGGACATGGCGTCGGAGGCGAATACCGGAAGCGCGATTCGCTTCGGCAGCAGGGTGTGGCCCAGCGAGTCACTGCGGAAAGGCCTACCCAGCAGCACTCGTTTCGCTGCCGTCGTCAATTTGGACACTGGAGCGAGCATAGGCCCCCGGACGATGCCTCGCGCAGCTGGCTCGCAGGTTTGCCCGGGGACGGGAAGGGGAACGTGGCCGGTGGAATCATTCGACGGGTACCGTTCGACCGAACAGAAAAGCAGACCGAACACCATGGTTCCAGGAACGAGGTTGCACGGTGTACGTAGTGATCATGGGTTGCGGGCGAGTCGGCTCATCGCTGGCTCACGCCCTGGTCCGGGTAGGTCACGAAGTCACCGTGATCGACCGGGACCCCAGCTCCTTCCTCCGCCTGGGAGCCGACTTCCCCGGTGAGCGGGTGACCGGAGTCGGTTTCGATCGAGATGTGCTGATCAGCGCGGGAATCGAGCGGGCAGACGCGTTCGCGGCGGTGTCCTCCGGTGACAACTCCAACATCATCTCCGCGCGAGTGGCCAGGGAAATGTTCGGCGTGCAGCGCGTAGTCGCCCGGATCTACGACGCCAAGCGCGCCGCGGTTTACGAGCGCCTCGGCATCCCCACCATCGCGACGGTGCCCTGGACCACCGACCGTTTCCTGCGGGCGCTCATCGGCGACCCAAGCACCACCACCTGGCGCGATCCGACCGGAACGGTTGCGGTAACGCAGCTGACGCTGCACGAGGAATGGTACGGACGCACCGTGCGCGACCTGGAGCAGACGGTCGCGGCCAGGGTGGCGTTCATCATCCGATTCGGTCAGGGACTGCTGCCCGATAGCAAGACCATCGTCCAGGCCGACGACATCGTCTACGTTGCCGCCACGTCCGGCACCGTCAGCGAGGCCGTCGCCGTGGCGGCGAAGCCCCCAGCAAGCGAGGACTGAACATGAAAGTGGCTATCGCCGGAGCAGGCGCCGTCGGCCGATCGATCGCCAAGGAGCTCTTGCGCGGCGGGCACCGGGTCATGCTGCTGGAGCGTCAGCGGGAGCATATCGACCCCGCCGCGATCCCGGATGCTGTCTGGGTGCACGCGGACGCGTGCGAGCTCGCGCTACTCGAAGACGCCGACCTGGAGACCTACGAGGTGGTCATCGCGGCCACCGGTGACGACAAGGCGAACGTGGTGCACAGCCTGCTCGCGAAAACCGAGTTCGGAGTGCGCCGGGTGGTGGCGCGGGTGAACGATCCACGCAACGAATGGCTTTTCGACTCGTCCTGGGGCGTCGACGTCGCGGTGTCCACGCCGCGGCTGCTCGCTTCGCTGGTCGAGGAGGCGGTGTCCGTCGGCGATCTGGTGCGTCTGATGACGCTACGACAAGGCCAGGCGAACCTGGTGGAGATGACGTTGCCGGCGGATACCGCCCTGGCCGGCAAGCCGGTGCGCGCGCTCACCCTGCCGCGGGATGCCGCCCTGGTGACGATCCTGCGCGGCGGGCGGGTGATCGTGCCGCAGCCCGACGATCCGTTCGAGGGCGACGACGAACTGCTGTTCGTGACCTCGGTGGAGGCCGAGGAAGACCTCCGGGTGGAGCTCGCCAACCACGGCTTCCGGCCGTAACCTTCCGATGCGGCCGATGTTGTTCGGCCCCCGGCGCGGCAGTCGAGGATTACGCGGCCAACTTCAGTTCGGCGCGCAGCTTGTTCAGCGCGCGGTGCTGCATGACCCGAACCACGCCTGGGCTGGTGCCGATGGCCTCCGCGGTCTGGGCCGCCGACCAACCGAGCACGATCCGCATGACGAGCACGTCACGGTGTGCGGGCGCCAGCACCTTCATGAGTTCCCGTGTGGCCGTTCGCCGTTCGGAGGCCAGCGCCCACTCCTCTGGTCCCGCGGCGGAGCACGCGACGTCCGGAATGTCGGCCATCGGATAGCTGGGGTGCTGCTGGGAGCGACGGAACGCGTCGGCAACCTTGTTGGCCGCGATGCCGTAGACGAAGGCCAGAAACGACTTGCCCTGGTCGCGGTAGCGCGGGATCGCGTTGACGGTGGCCAGCAGGACTTCCTGGACGACATCGTCGGCAGTGACCTGCAGGTGCGCGGTATTGCCCAGACGCGCCGTGCAGTAGCGGCGAACCAATGGGTGCACGAGCCGGACGATCTCGGTGACCGCCTGGCGGTCACCCGTGACAGCAGAGCCGATCAGTTTGTCGAGTTCGGCCGATACCCGGCGGCTCTCCGACAAAGCCGGGCTGTGCTTCTCGGGCAGTGTCGCGATGTTGTGCTCGGTAGCCACGTCCGAGTCCTCCCTTGCCGATCAGTGCGCGTTCTTGGTACGCATTGATCGTCTGACGAACTCGGGGCAGCAACCAGATACCCCAGGGTGGATAACCAACCACCTCGGCGGTGGGACTCACCCCACCCTGGTGAATTTCACTGGCCGACGGCGGAAGCTCGACGCCCTCAGGCAGATCCGGTCGCGGTCACCGTTTTGGCGGGCAGATGGCCCGCGCGGCGGACTGCCCAGATGGTGACGGCGAGCGCCACCGCGGTCAGCGGCCAGCCCATGGCGATCCGCGCAAAGGCCAGCCAGCCGGTCCGGTCGGTGTCGTAGAGCTGCGACTGCACAAGATAGCGGGCACCGAACACGATGATCCAGGTGGCGGTGGCCAGGTCGTAGAGGCGCACCAATCGCCGGTCGAAACGCCAGTCGGTGCCGTGGCCGTTCAACACCCCCCAGATCACGCCGACCAAGGGCCGGCGCACCAGGATCGAGACAAGGAACACACCGGCATAGACGAGACTGGTGTAGATGCCGAACAGGAAGAAGCCTTTGGCCTCACCCATTCGGTAGGCGATGAGCGCGCAGACACCCACTCCGAGGAACCCGGAGATGGCGGGCTGGATGGGATTACGTCGCACCAAGCGCCAGACCAGAACAGCCGCGGCCACGCCGAGCGCCGCCCAAATCGCCGCGGTCAGCCCGGTGAAACTGTTCACGGGGACGAAGACGACAACCGGGAGCGTCGAGTAGATCAGGCCGCTGAAGCCGCCTAGTTGTTCGAGGAGGGTCTGCTCGGCATGTTCCTCGTCATGGCCGGCGTGCTCGTCGAGGCCGGCGCGATCGGTGGAGCCTGTGTTGTCGTTGCTCGATGGCATACGTCAGCTGTTCCCGCGCAATTCGTAGTAGGGGTTGTAGATCACTTTGCGACCATCGCGGTCGCCGACCCGGCCGCGCACCAGGATGCGCCGCCCCGGCTCGATACCAGGAATGCGTCTGCGCCCGATCCACACCAGGGTGATGGCGTCGGTGCCGTCGAAGAACTCGGCCTGCACGCTGGCGCCTGCGGACTTGGGACACGCTTCGACACTGCGGAGCCTACCGAGCATGGTGGCTTCTTCACCGCGCCGACACTCCGACGCCCGACAAGCTCCTGACGCCTCCGAGGTCTCGGCCAGCTCTTCGGCATCCAACTGGTCGATGTCTTCGGTCAGTTTGCGGCCCAGACGTCGAAAGTAACCTGACGCTGCGGACATTGTGCACGCTCTCCTGCATAGAGCACATGGCGTGGGTCGCACACCATCGTGGGGTTTCGAACTTCACGACCGGCTGGGCCGTACACCGCCACTGTAGATGGGCCGCGCCACCCCCGCTACGCTCGGTCCGATGTTCGCCTCGGCACAACCCACCAGCGTCGTAGCGCTGCCCGGTAGCGGGTCCGACGCCGATTTCGCCAGACGCGCCTTCGGCCCGGCCAGCGCCGCGCACGGTCTAGACCTGGTTGCGGTGGAACCTGATCCGCGCGCGGTGGTCGCGAGTTGCCGGGCCGCCCTGGCCGCGGCGGCGCGCTCGGGGCCGGTGCTGGCGGCCGGGATCTCACTCGGCGCTGCGATCGCGCTGGAGTGGGCGGCCGAACATCCGGACCGCGTCATCGGGGTCGTGGCGGCTCTTCCCGCGTGGACCGGGTCGGACACCGCAGGCTGTCCCGCGGCACTCAGCGCAAGGGCCACCGCGCGGCAACTGCGGACCGATGGTCTTGCCGCGGTGACCGAGCGGATGCGGGCAGATAGCCCCCGTTGGCTGGCCGAGGCGCTCGCCCAGTCGTGGCGGGCACAGTGGCCACACCTGCCCGAGGCACTGGAGGAGGCCGCCGACTACAAGTGGCCGGACGCGCAACGGCTGGCCGCCTTCCCGCTGCCGATCGCGGTGATCGCCGCCGTCGACGACCCGGTGCATCCGGTGGCAGTCGCCGAGGAGTGGGTCGCACTCGCGCCGCACGCGCGGCTGCACCGGATCACCCTGGACGAGCTCGGCGCCGATCCCGCGATCCTGGGTCACCGGGGAATCGGCGCCATGTGTTGAGTTCGGACCGGTCAGTTCAGCCCGAGTTGCTGCATCGCCGAGCCGTCCGCGCCACGCCGCGGGCCTTCCGGCAGGCGCGGGGGCAGTACGGGCGGTGGCCCGGTGCGCGTGGCGGCCGCCTGCACGGCCATCGCCTGCTGCTGAGCCTCGACCTGCTGCTGATGGGCCGCGGCCAACTGGTCGGACAACTGCTGTGGCAGCACCACCGGCAGCGGCTCGCGCACCGGCAGCGGATCTTCGCCGCGCCGGACCACGGTCTCGCTCATGATCGCTCGCGCCGCCCTCACCAGCGGGCTACCGTCGTTCGCCGCACCGGACGGGCCCGCAGCGACCAACCGCACCATCCAGCGGTAACCGTCGACGCCGATGAAACGCAGGTCGGCCCCCTCGGTGATAGCCAGCAACTCGCGGCCCCACGGCCCGTTCTCCACCGCAACCTTGGCGCCGTCTTTGCGCAGCGAGTCGGCAAGATCCGCTGCCACCAATCGCCATTGGCCCGACGTTTTGGGCGCCGCGTAGGCCGCGACCGTGATCCGACCGTGCTCGGTGGCCAGGTGCACCGCCTGCGGCTGACCTTCCGGCGTCATCTCGACCTGCAACTGTCCACCGGGCGGGACCGGAAGCAGCACTGATCCCAGGTCGAGCCGCTGCTCCGACACCGCCTCCAGTAGCTCCGCGACATCGTCGTAGTCGTAGGGGCCGGGCTGCCCGGACGGCGTGTCGGCGTCGAAGTCCACTCCCGCGTACGAGCGTTCGTCGGTCGGGGCATCGTCACCGTAGGGGTACTCATCGGCGTACTCGGACTCGTCGGCGTACTCGGACTCGTATTCGGCGTCCTCGTAGTCGGCGTCCTCGTAGTCGTTCGCCTCGTCGGCGTAGCGGTCCGACGACTTCTTTCTCTTTCCGAACATTCCCGTCATGCCTCCTCGCCGGTCGCCCGGCCCGCCCCACCTGTCCGTACGGTCAGGGTCGCGTGACCACCGCTGGAACCGTGACCACCCGTACCCCGTGTCGTTTCGTCGAGCGAGTCGACCTCCACGAAATCCACCAGCTCCACGCGCTGCACTAGGAGTTGCGCGATACGGTCGCCGCGACGTAGCTCGATCGGTGTGCGCGGGTCATGGTTGATCAGGCACACCCTGATCTCGCCTCGATACCCGGCGTCGACGGTGCCGGGGGTGTTCACCACGGACAGCCCGGTCTTGGCCGCGAGCCCCGAACGGGGATGGATCAGGCCGACCGTGCCGACGGGCAGCGCGACGGCGATACCGGTGCCGACCAGCACCCGTTCCCCCGGCTCCAGGATGACGTCTTCTGTGGTGCACAGGTCTACACCCGCGTCGCCGTCATGGGCGCGCGTGGGTATCGGAATGCCGGGATCCAGCCGCAGCAAGGGTATGGGTGAAGGTGCGCTCACGATGGACGAGCCTACGCGCAGGCTGTTTGCCTTCGTGACTTAGTGTTGACTCGTGTCGGACCGGCCCAACCCCTTGACGATGGACGAGAAACACCAGCCCACACGTCCCTACCATGAGCGCCTGTGGGTGCCGCTGTGGTGGTGGCCGGTGGCGTTTGCCATCACCGGATTGCTCGCCGCCGAGATTCATATGGGCGCGCCCGGGTTGCGCGCATGGCTGCCTTATGTGGTGCTGTTCCCGGTCCCGGTCTGGGTACTCGTTTGGCTGAGCCGCCACCAGGTCGAGGTGGTGCCGGACGCTACCGGCACACCCGAGTTGCGGGCCGACCGCGCACACCTGCCGGCGAATTTCGTGGCCCGCGCGGCCGCAGTGGGCGCTACCGCAAAGAGCGCGGCACTCGGTCGCCAACTCGACCCCGCTGCCTATGTACAACATCGCCCCTGGGTGGGGCCGATGGTTCTGCTCGTACTCGACGACCCGGACGACCCGACGCCGTACTGGCTGATCAGTACGCGGCGGCCCGAACAGGTCCTTGCCGCGCTCGGTCTACCGAGCGCGGGCTGACATTTGGTTATCGATCTCGCCAGAGATCAGGCGGCGCAATCCATGCAAATCATCTGACCGCCTTTATCGCTGGCCAGCCTGCTCCGGTGGTGCACCAGGAAACAGCTGGAACAAGTGAACTCGTCGGCCTGCTTCGGGATCACCCGAACCGTCAGCACTTCCTCGGACAAGTCTGCGCCGGGAAGCTCGAACGACTCCGCGGTATCGGATTCGTCGATGTCCACGACGGCGGACTGTGCCTCGTTACGACGAGCCTTCAGCTCCTCCAGCGAATCTTCCGACACATCGTCGGTTTCGGTGCGCCTCGGTGCGTCATAGTCGGTTGCCATGTCGTCTTCCCCTCGTCCTAACTCCGTATATCCCGAGCCGGTCCACTCACACTCGATTCCTGGCGGAATCGACGCGACCGGTACCGCCCCGCCGGTGGTGCACGTCACACGCACACCGGTCACCTATCAGGGCGGATCGGGCGGATCCACTCCGGATAGCGCTCGGTAAACGCAGGACATGCCCTTCTTGTTCCCGCGACCGACCACCGATTCCGCCGCTGATGATTCGATCTGGGCCGCCAGACAATAGCGGACTATGAAGGAAAAGTCGCAATGAAAACACAGCCGAGTCGAAACTGAGGGGCAATCGACACCAACCGTGGAACTCGCCGAGACCTGGCGTGCGCGCGGACCGGACACATTTTCGTAGAGTGTGCTCGTGGTTTCACTGATCACCGAAGGCAGCGCGACAGATACCCGAGGTCGCCCCTTCCTTCGGCGCCGCCCCCAGCCCTGGCTCATTCTGCTCGGCGTTCTCGCGTTGGTCTGCGGGATCGTCTGGATCAAGGCCCTGACCACCCACGATACAAACACCACCGCGATGGCCTGCAATGCCCCGAGCCCGGCCATCGATCCCGGTGCGTCGCCACCGGTTCCACTCGGTCAGCGAGTCGGCGCGGGCCGACTGCAGGACGTGGAACCCGCACCGCTCGCCGCCAGCAAAGTGCGCGTGCTCAACGCGAACAACCAGCGCGGCCAGGCCACCCACGTCGCCGCTCAGCTCGGCGACCTCGGTTTCGGCAGCGCACCGGGAATGCAATACGGCAACGATTCGGTATACGTCAACGGCGACCTGGAATGCACCGGCCAGATTCGCTTCGGCGCGAGCGGCGGACCGGCCGCCTCCGCGGTTCAGTTGGTCGCGCCGTGCGCCGAACTGATCGAGGATCAGCGCGCCGACGACACGGTCGATCTGGTGCTCGGATCACTGTTCCGGGACATCCGGCCGAGCAACGACGCCGAAGAGGTGCTGCGGTCACTCAAGAACCCGGCGCCGGGCGACTCGACCTCGATCGATATCGAGCTGCTCAACGCAGCGCGGCAAGCCCGCTGCTGATCACCGATCGGGAATCGGCTCGGTAGCGCCCACCCGGCGCAGCAGTGTCATGAATTCGTCGGCGATTCCGGGCGCGGCGGCAACCACCAGGTCGCCGTCGATGCCCGGCGCCGTCGCGGGTGGGAGAATCAACTGCGCGCCCGCTTCCGCGGCGATCAGCGCGCCCGCACCCCAGTCCCAGACGTTGAGGCCGTGCTCGTAATACGCGTCCACCCGGCCCGCAGCGACGTGGCAGAGGTCCAACGCGCCAGCGCCGAATCGGCGGATGTCGCGGACGTGCGGTAGCACCTGCGCGACCAACTCGGCCTGCCTGGTTCTGCGCTGCCTGCCGTAGGCGAATCCGGTAGCGACCAACGACATCGAGACCGTGTCGACCGGTGTGCACCGCAAGTGCTCTACCACGCCGTCGGCGCCGACGCGCAACGCGCCGAGCCCAAGCCCGGCGCTGTAGGTCGCCGCCCGCTCCACGTCCACCACAGCGCCGGCCACCGGACGCCCGCCACGAAGCGCGGCCACCGAGACGGCGTAGCCGGGGATGCCGTAGAGGAAGTTGACGGTGCCGTCGATCGGATCCACCACCCAGTGGACGGTATCCGCGGCCGTGTCGTCGAGGCTGCCACCACCCTCCTCGCCGACGATCGGGTCGCCGGGTCGCTGCTCGGCGAGCAGTCTTCGAATGAGCTCTTCGGTCTCGGTGTCCACGATGGTCACCGGGTCGGTTGCGTGGCTCTTGGCCTGTACGGCGCCGTCGGCGTGCGTGCCCGCGGGCCCGAACACCTCGGGACGGCGGGCGCGGACATGAGCAGCGGCGGTCTCGGCGAGATCGACCGCGACGCGGCGCAGATCCGCTTCGTCGCCGCGCGCGACGATCGAGAAGAGGGAGTCGGAGGTGGAGTCGGACACTGGCGATGAGGTTTCCGGCACGCCGTCCATCGCATCACACATCCTCCGAACCGCACAGCACGATCTCCTATTAGGCTTGTTGTGCACGACACAGCGCCGTCGTCGGCTACCCCGTTCACAACGCCCCAGCGGCGCCGTGGGGTCCTGCGCGAGACGCTGTCTTTCCACCGGCCAAGCACAGGAAATGAGGTCTGACGTCATGTCCGCTCGGGGGCACGCATTCGGTATCGATATCGGTGGCAGCGGCGTCAAGGGCGCCGTTGTGGACTTGGCTACCGGCGACCTGGTCCATAAGCGGATCAAGATCGCGACGCCGCAGCCCTCGACACCCAATGCCGTGGCCGGGGCCGTGGCCGAGCTGGTCGCCACCGCCAAGTGGCATGGTCCGGTCGGAATCACGTTGCCGGCTGTGGTGCTGAGCGGCTTGGCGCGCACCGCGGCCAATATCGACAACTCGTGGATCGGCACCGACGCCAGAGCGATGTTCTCGGCCGCCCTCGGGGGTCGCGATGTCACGGTACTCAACGACGCGGACGCGGCAGGCCTGGCCGAAGACCGTTATGGCGCGGCAAAGGCTTTCGCCGGTCTCGTGATGATGCTGACCTTCGGCACCGGTATCGGTTCCGCGCTGCTCTACCACGGCACGCTGGTACCCAACACCGAGCTCGGTCACGTCGAGATCGATGGCATGAAGTGCGAGCACCGCGCCGCGGCCTCGATCAAGGAACGCGAGGGCATGTCCTACGAGCAGTGGGCCGCCGAGGTGAGCACGGTGCTGATCGAACTGGAGAACCTCTTCTGGCCGAACGTGATCGTCGCGGGAGGCGGTATCAGCAGGGACGCCGACCAATGGATCCCTTTGCTCACCAATCGAACTACCGTCCTTCCCGCCCACCTGAAGAACGCCGCGGGCATTGTCGGTGCTGCTATGGCCATCAACGGGGGCATCACCCCTTGAGGCGCGCGGGCGAGGCGGTGGATGCCGTTCCCGGCATCGTGCCATAGGTACCCTGGTTAGATCGTTACAATGGAACGTGCCCGGCTGAGCCGGAGAAACCCCGACCGGCCATCCGCCGGTACAACCCGACAGACCGCTCCGCCGGAAAACCACTCTGGCGTGACGCCGCACGAGACCGTCACGAAAGGGCGTACGTGGTAGCCACGAATACCCGTCAGACCGCCGATTCGGCCGATGCCGACTCCGCAGATGTAACCGCAGCACGGCCGGTCAGTAAGGCTGCCGCCAAGAAGGCTCCGGCAAAAAAGGCCGCCGCCAAGAAGGCCCCCGCCAAGCGGGCTGCCAAGGCAACCAAGGCTCCGGCGAAGAAGGCCGCCAAAAAGGCAGGCCCGAACGGCGAGCCCGGCGCCGAGGAAACGATCGAGGACGAGTCGCTCGATCTCGACGATCTCGGTGATCTGGAGGTGTCCGAGGACGACCTCGCCGACGGCGAGGATCTGGTCGAGGTCGCCGAGGAACCCGAGAGCGGAGAAGCCGGAAGCGAGGCCGACGAGCCGACCGCGGCGGACAAGGCCTCCGGCGATTTCGTCTGGGACGAAGAGGAATCCGAGGCGCTACGCCAAGCCCGCAAGGACGCCGAACTCACCGCCTCAGCCGACTCGGTCCGCGCCTACCTCAAGCAGATCGGCAAGGTCGCGCTGCTCAACGCCGAGGAAGAGGTCGAACTCGCCAAGCGCATCGAAGCCGGCCTCTATGCGGCGGAGAAGGTGCGGGAGTTCACCGAGCAGGGCGAGAAGCTACCGGTCGCGATGCGCCGCGACTACAACTGGATCGTCCGCGACGGCAATCGGGCCAAGAATCACCTGCTCGAGGCCAACCTGCGCTTGGTCGTCTCGTTGGCCAAGCGATACACCGGCCGCGGCATGGCGTTTCTCGACCTGATCCAGGAGGGCAACCTGGGTCTGATCCGCGCGGTGGAGAAGTTCGACTACACCAAGGGCTACAAGTTCTCCACGTACGCCACCTGGTGGATCCGGCAGGCGATCACCCGTGCCATGGCCGATCAGGCCCGTACCATCCGTATCCCGGTGCACATGGTCGAGGTCATCAACAAGCTCGGCCGCATCCAACGCGAGTTGCTCCAGGACCTCGGCCGCGAGCCGACCCCGGAGGAACTGGCGAAGGAAATGGACATCACGCCGGAAAAGGTGCTGGAAATCCAGCAGTACGCGCGGGAGCCCATCTCACTGGATCAAACCATCGGCGACGAGGGTGACAGCCAACTCGGCGACTTCATCGAAGACTCCGAGGCTGTGGTCGCGGTCGACGCGGTGAGCTTCACGCTGCTGCAGGATCAACTGCAATCGGTGCTGGAGACACTGTCGGAGCGGGAGGCGGGCGTGGTCCGGCTACGCTTCGGCCTCACCGATGGCCAACCGCGCACTCTCGACGAGATCGGCCAAGTGTACGGAGTCACCCGTGAGCGCATCCGGCAGATCGAGTCGAAGACGATGAGCAAGTTGCGCCATCCCAGTCGCTCACAGGTGCTGCGCGACTACCTGGACTGAGATAACTGTTGGAATGAGCCGCTGACCTTTCGGTTTGCGGCTCATTCCACCAAAACTCGACGGGCACAGCGTCCCGGTCTCGTCTTCGCGCAGTGCGGTGAAGGCGGCATGGGTTCGTCTGGCGGACAGCAGCACCGGCGACTGATCGCACCTTCGCGCCCGCCTGGATACCTTCTCGAGTTGTCATGTTGCGCTGCCCGACGACGTAGTCCACGGCAGCGCAGCGAGATCCGCCGCACCCCCGCCGCACCCCCGCCGGAACCGAGCTTCGAGTTCGATGACCTTCAGCAGTGACCGAAACACGTGCGAGCACAAGTTCCTGATCCCATCGCGAAAAGTTTTCTTCCTTCATGTCGAAATCCGGGATGGTCACACGAAGGACTGGTTGAGGGCCGGACCAGTCGGCCCACCAGCAGAGGGACCGCACGTGCGACGCATCATCGCTTCGACCTACACAACGCTCGACGGATACATCGACAACCCGCACGAGTGGTCGATGCCATACACCGACCCCGGCGCGCAGCAGTACGCCTTGGACCTCACTCTCGGAGCGGGTGCCCTACTACTCGGCCGGATTACGTACGAAGGCATGGCACAAGCGTGGCCGCACATGGGCGGCAACCCGTACGCCGATCACGTCAACGGGATCGAGAAGTATGTCGTCGCCTCGGGGCCGGTCGACGTCGAAGCCTGGGGTCCGGCGACGGTCATCCCTGGCGATGACGTCCTCGGCACGGTCGAGGGGTTGAAGCAGACCGGTGGCGGAGACATCCTGATCTGGGGTAACGGCCGGTTGACCGACACCTTGGCCACCGCGGGTTTGCTCGACGAGTACCGGATCTGGGTCTACCCCATCATCAGAGGCGGCGGCGAGCGGTTGTTCCGGGCCGAGAGCCGCGCAGGCCTCGAACATATCGACACCAAGACCTTCGAGTCCGGCGTGGTCGTGCTGTCCTACCGCGTCAGCGCCGCGTGAACGGAGACGAGATGGACACCGACGTCACGACGTACATCGATAACACGAAGGCCTGGCAGACGGGGATCTGCGCCTCCCTGCGTGAGACCGTTCATCGCACGCTGCCGGGTGTCGCGGAGATCCTCCAGTACGGCAAGCCACACTTCACGGTCGAGGGGGAGAACGTCGCCGCGCTGCACGTGGCCGCGGCTAAGGTGTCGTTCATGGTCTTCGGAGCCGAAAACGTCGAGCCGGTACCGGGGTTACTCCGTTCCATGGGATCCGGCGATCGCAAGGTCGTCGACTTCCGTGAGGGTGAGTCCGCCGATCCCGGATACATTGCAGACCTGCTGCGCCGCGTCGTCGGCCACGACCGAGAAAGAAGAAACTCCGCATCATGCGCGTGATGGTGATGACCAAGGGCGATGCTGCCGACGAAGGCAAGGCGCAGCCGACCCAGGAGATGTTCGAGAAGATGCAGGCCTTCAACGAGCAGTTGGTCAAGGCCGGCATCATTCTCGGCGGTGAAGGCCTCCAGCCGAGCAGCGCCGGAGCGAAACTCACCTTCTCGACGTCCGGGACCTCGGTCGTGGACGGTCCATTCACCGAGTCCAAGGAAGTTATCGCCGGCTACTGGATCTGGGAGGTCAGTTCGCTGGCAGAGGCCGTCGAGTGGGCGAAGCGCTGCCCGTTCGACCCGTCGTACGGCGACTCCCAGGTCCTGGAAATCCGGCCGCTCTACGCCATGGACGACTTCGCCGCGACCGTCGACCCCGAGACCCTGACCCGCAGCGAGCAGCTGCGACACCCGTCATCGGGTTAACCCGACTGCCTGATGGAACTGCGCGCGTCGGTCGAGGCGCTATGGCGGATCGAGGGACCTCAGCTGATCGCCACACTCGCCCGCCGCATCGGCGACCTCGACATTGCGGAGGACCTGGCCTCCGAGGCTTTCATGGCCGCGCTGGAGCAGTGGCCCGTCGAGGGGATGCCGCCAAGGCCCGGCGCGTGGTTGATGACCACCGCATGGCACAAGGCGATCGACCGTGCCCGGCGGGAGGAGACGGCGCGCAAGAAGGCGCCGCTCCTCGTCGCCGGGTACGACGGTGAGCTACCGGATGTCACCGCCGAGGCGCTCGCCCCCATCCCGGACGATCTGCTCACCGTGGTGTTCACCACCTGCCACCCGGTGCTCTCCCCCGAGTCCCGAGTCGCCCTCACCCTGCGGTTGTTCGGGGGCCTGACTACCGAGGAGATCGCCCGCGCGTTCCTCGCTCCCGTAGCCACCATCGGTCAGCGCATTTCGCGCGCGAAGCGCACCCTGGCCGAGGCTCGGGTCCCGGTCGAGGCGCCGTCGGCCGACGAACTGCCCGACCGCCTTCGCGCCGTGCTCGAGGTGCTGTATCTGATCTTCAACGAGGGCTACTCGGCCTCCT
Organism: Nocardia sp. NPDC049220; assembly: GCF_040647855.1. NCBI lineage: Bacteria > Bacillati > Actinomycetota > Actinomycetes > Mycobacteriales > Nocardiaceae > Nocardia > Nocardia sp. NPDC049220. The sequence continues at coordinate 1,093,583 of NZ_JBEZDA010000001.1, read as the reverse complement.
CCGGCGAGACCATGGTCCGCGCCGATCTCGCGATCGAAGCCATGCGGATGGGGCGAGTCCTGGCGGGCCTTTTGTCCTCCGAGCCAGAAGTTTTCGGCCTCACCGCACTGATGGAACTGCAGGCAGCAAGGTTCCGCACGCGCGTCGATGAAGACGGCGTTCCCGTCCAACTCGAGCATCAGGACCGTCACCGGTGGGACCGCGCCCTGATCGAGCACGGTCTCAGAATGCTCGACCGCGCCTTCGATCTGGCTCGTCCGCTCGGGCCCTATTCGCTGCAGGCCGCGATCGCCGCTTGCCATACCCGCGCCGCCACCTTTGCCGACACCGATTGGGTCGCGATCCTCGCCCTCTACGACGCCCTCGCTCAGCTCACCGCCTCTCCCGTGGTCGAACTGAACCGGGCGGTCGCCGTTTGCTACGTCGACGGTCCCGCGGCCGCGCTGGCCGCGACCGAGCCGCTAGTCGAGGACCGACGGATGGCCCACTACCACCTCCTCGGGGCGGTCCGCGGGGACTTCCTCACCCGACTCGGCCGACACCACGAAGCCGCCGCCGAGTTGGCGCGAGCCGCTGAGCTTGCCCCCACCAGGCAAGAGCGGCAGCTTCTGCTGGATCGCATGACGACCGCGCGCACAGCCCGTGGCTAGAGCGCCAGCACCCGCTGTACTGCGATCGCCAGCTCGCGAGAACGGAAGTGCCGTCGATATAGCAGCGCAGCGCGGAAGATCGCTGCCGCCGAAGACGGTGGCGTGCAGGCATGCGGCCACTTCCATCGATCCGCTGCCTCTCGGGGCGGATCTTGGGGCGGGTCGGAGCCGAGATCCGCTGAGAGCGGGTTGCAGGGATGTCGGTCGCGTTTACAGGTCAAGGACGACTGCCTCGGTCGGTCTGGCGCAGCAGATGAGGATGTTGCCGTCAGCGGGAGGTTCGACGGGGTCGGGTGCGTAGGCGATGGCACCCGAGATGAGGGCGAGTTCGCAGGTGTGGCAGACGCCGGTGCGGCAGGACCACTGGACAGGGACGTCACAGGCCTCGGCGAGTTCGAGCACGGACTCGTGTACGTCGTTCCAAGCAACGTTCAGGCCGCTGCGGGCGAAGGAGACCTCCGGTCCCGTACCGGGCGCGCCCGCGGGCTGGTGGGGTGCGGCGCCCGACGAGCCCTTGATCCCGGGGGTGAGCGAGCCACCGGCACCGAAGATCTCGCTATGGACCCGGGAGGCATCCAGTCCCGAATCGATGAGCGCAGCGGTAACGCTGACCATGAAGGCCGCTGGTCCGCACAGGTACGCGTCGGCGTCGCTCGGCAAGCCGAGCCCGCGAATATGGTCAGCCGACAGACGGCCGGCCTGCGAATAGTCCACGCGCAAGCGGTCATTGGCGGTCGGCCTGCTGTAGTAGATGATAGATCGGGCGTTGGGGAGGGCGGCGATCAGTTCGCGGCTCTCTTGGGCGAAGGGGTGCTCGGTGCCGTCCCGCGCGCCGTGCAGCCACCACACCTCGCGGCTGGAATGCTCGATGGCGAGGGTGTGCAGCATGGCCAGCACGGGAGTGACACCGATTCCGGCCGACAGCAGCAGCACCGGATCGTCGCCATCGGCCAGACAGAAGGCACCGCGGGGCGCGGCGGTCTGCAGCTGGTCGCCGACTCGGGAGCGGGCGCGCAACTCGTTGCTGGCGGCACCGTGCGGTTCGACCTTCACGCTGATCCGGTAGCTGCCATGACCCGGCTCACCGGACAGCGAGTAGCTGCGGATCAGCGGCGGCACCCCGCCCTCGGGCTGGACCTTCACCGTGAGGAACTGACCCGGCAGCGCGGCCGGCAACGCGGAGCCGCCCGCGGCCGCCAAGTGCAGGGAGAACACGCTGCGGCTTTCGGACTGGATGTCCGTGATGGTGAGCGGCCGGAAGCCCGGCCACGCGGGCGGTGGAGCGGTGGCGGCGGTATTCAGCCCTGCGCTGCCCGAGGAATCACCGCCCTCGCCGCCGGGCTGCTTCAGCAGCGTCCGCATCGAGCGCTGCCAGCCGGGACTGAGCGCAGTAATCCGCAATGCCCGCTCGACCTGCTCACGAGTGTGGCCGGGCAAATAAAGGACCCGATCGATTTCCTCGACGGTCATAGCCTCGGGTCCGGTGGAAACCTTGACGATCTCCTGCCCGGCCTCGACCTCGCCCTCCTCGATCACCCTGAGGTAGAAGCCGGGGCGGTGGTGGGCCACAAGCAGTGCCGCCATCCGCGGCTCGCCCATTCGCAGGCCCACCCGATAGCACGTCACCCGCGGCTGCGTGACCTCGAAGAGGGCGTCGCCGATGCGGTAGCGGTCCCCGATGCAGACCTCGTCGTCGGGTAGGCCGTCGACGGTGAAATTCTCACCGAACTGGCCGGGGGCCAAGTCGTCGCGTTTGAGCTCCTTCGCCCAGTATCGGTACGAGTCGAGCTGATAGACCAGTACGGCCCGCTGCTCACCGCCGTGCCCACCGAGGTCCCCTTGGCCGTCTCCGTCGATGTTCAGCCGCCGCACCATCCGCGGCCCGGTCACGCTCTGCTTGTAGACGCCCGTGTGCACGGTCTTGCCGCGCCAGGGAACGTCTTTCGGCATCCCGACATTCACTGTGGTCAACGTCGCCACCACGCCACCTCTCCTGCGGCGCCTCCCATGCACGCTTCGCAGGGAAGCACGTTGCATCAGCTTCTGGTCTCTTGTCCGCCATGTCGGGCGCTGCGTACCGTTGTCGGCGTCAGTTCGTCTGTGCACACAACCAATTGCTGTCCCTTACCTGCGACGACTGCTCTGGCAGCGGCCTGGGGGACCGTGCCGTGACCCAGACGTGGCTATCCAGCTATGCGCCACAAGTCAGCGGCAAATCTGCGGAAATTCGCGAGTATCGCGCGCGTCATGTGAGAACCCGTCCGAGGAACCCGTGGATGTACCCACTGATGGCGTCCAGGTGCGTCTCCAGGGCGAAGTGCCCGGCAGGTAGGAGGTGGACTTCCGCCTCCTTCAGGTCGCGGGAGAAGGCCCGTGCGCCGTCTGGTCCGAAGATCTCGTCCCGTTCACCCCAGACCGCGAGCAGGGGCACTTGGCTGGTGCGGAAGTACTCCTGCAGTTGAGGGTACCCGTCGATATTCGTTGGGTAGTCGCGGAACAGCGCCAGCTGGATCTCGTCGTTGCCGGGCCGTTCCAGCAGGAGCTGATCGAGGGTCCAGGTGTCGGGGCTGACCAGGCGGGCATCGGTGGCGCCGTTCTCGTACTGCCAACGCGTCGTACTGGGGCTGAGTTTGGCCCGCGCACCAGGTTCCGTGCCGCGGCCGGGATTGTTGGCGTACGCGAACAAGTCGTCCCAGAACGGCGTGACGAACCCTTCCATGTAGGCGTTGCCGCTCTGCGAGATGATCGCGCTGATGTCGTAGGAAGGGTCGAGGGCCAAGCGCCAGCCGATCGGTGCCCCGTAGTCGTGCACGTAGATGGCGAAGCGATCGATGCCTAGATGATCGAGCAGTCCGGCGGTGCGGGCGGCGAGGTTGTCGAAGGTGTAGTCGAAAGTGTCGACCTTCGGCATGGCGGAGTGACCGTAGCCGATGTGGTCGGGCGCGATCACGTGATAGTCGTCGGCCAGCGCAGGGATGAGATGGCGGAACATGTGCGAACTGCTCGGGAATCCATGTAGCAGCAGCACGACTGGCGCGTCGTTGGGGCCGGCCTCGCGGTAGAAGACCTCTTGACCATTGATGGTTGCCGTGTTGTGTCGTGTGGGAAGCACATCCACCTCCAGGTGCCGGTTCGAGCCGAGAAGTGCGCCAAATCCGCCCGCATACCACCCGGTGGATGCGATGAAGCTCATAGCGATCGCCGCGGAGCCTCGGGAAGGTTCCCTCGGCAGCGTGGACCTCGCGACAAATGGCGCCGGTGTGCCTTGTTCCACGCTAGACCCCGAGCGACAGCGAGGGCAACGAAAAAGACCTGAAAACGCCGCAACTCGCATCGGCATAATATTGCCGTTCCCACAAGGTTCGACTCGTACCGGACACCTCGACCGCCCGCTCTCGCCATCGGCGCCCTCAACTGTGTGACTCGGTAAGGCACCGCGCCTCGGGCCTCGCTGAGCACCTCACACGTCACGCCACTCGACACATCGGATTTCCGGCGACCGCGCACAACCCCGCGATGGGTCGCCCCTAACTCGAAGCAAGGCCGACTACCCTCCCGAGTGGGCCGACGCAGCCGTGTCACCAGGCGATCGGGCAAGAGTTGATGCGGATGGGCTCAGACCTTCGAACACCAACACGAGATAACGCCGCCAACCATCGGGATCGCCGGCTGCCAGTGCAGCTTGGTAGATGCCGGTCATCAGAGACACGACATCGAGGCCAGTGATGTCCGATCGCACATCTCTACTCGCCCGTGCACGCTGCGCCAGCAGCTCGGCAATCTCGCGCAGCCGCACCGTTTTGCCTCGAAGCGTAGGGTCCTTCCCCGCGGCGCTGGCAGCGACCTGGCAGAACGCTCGGTCCCGCGCCTGTAATGCGATGCCGGCCGCGATGAAGTCGAGCAGTGCTTGCCGCGGCGAGCCCGAGCCCAGCAGCCCTTCGGCGAATACCGCGAGGTCATCGATCACGTCGGCGACGATCGCCGAGACGAGCTCGTCCTTCGACGCGAAGTGGCGGAAGACCGTCCCTTTTGCCACCCCCGCGCGATCCGCTATTTCGGCGATGGTGACGTCGACTCCCGATTCAGCCAGCGCTTGTGCCGCAGCACGAACCAGAGTTTCGCGCGTACGAATCGCGTCAGCCCGCATCGAACACCTCCGAGGAGAGATTAGCACAAGATGACCGGGTGGTCATCTTGCGTTATCGTCAAGGTGACCGCATGGTCATCTTGCACGAAAGGAGTCCCCTCGCCATGACACGTCCTACCGGTTCTGTCGAAGACAAATCCATCCTGGTGATCGGCGCCTCGTCCGGAATCGGCGCCGCCATCACGCTGGAACTCGCCGGCGCGGGAGCTCGAGTAGCCGCTGGAGCACGGCGCCGCGATCGACTCTCCGCCCTCGTGGAGCAGGCGAACGGTCTCAGCGGTGAGGTGGCGCCACTCGAACTGGATGTCACCGACGAAGCGTCCATCAGGTCGGGCGTCCGCTGGGTAGTCGAGCGATTCGGTCGGCTCGATGTCTTGATCAACAACGCCGGAGTGATGCTCAGTGGGCCGATCCTCGAGGCGGATACCACCGAGTGGACGCGCATGATCAGCACCAACCTGCTCGGAACAATGCTTGCCACCCACGCTGCCCTGCCCTATCTCATCGACAGCAACGGGACAATCGTGCAGACCTCGTCGACCTCGGGTCGGGTCGCTTCAGCAGGCGGCGGTGTGTACGCCGCCACCAAGCACGGCGTCAACGCGTTCTCGGAATCCTTGCGCCAGGAGGTAACCGGAAAAGGTGTCCGGGTTGTCCTGATCGAGCCCGGCTTCGTGGAGACGGAACTGACGAGCCATATCGCCGACCCCGAGACGCGGGCGATGGCCGCGCACCTGGCTTCGTCGATGCGAGTTCTACAGCCGCACGATGTGGCCGCCGCCGTGCATTTCGCGATCGCGCAGCCAGAACACGTCGCGGTGAACGAAATCCTCTTGCGTCCGACCGATCAGGTCAGGTGACACGACCGACTTCGCTGGGACCACGTCGATATTCGCCCGGTGGCCGGGTCGATGGCGGCCATGCCGTCGTCGGTCGGGGTGAGCGGGGTCGGCGAGCGAACCAGCCAGAAGCGGGGCACGCGACGCGGCCGTGACCGCACGCGGCACACTGGCGGGGTGGTTGCCTCGACCTCCAGCCCGTTTCGGGCGCCCTGGACACGGACAATCGACCCCCGCGCCGAACTGCCGACCGCGTGGGCGTGGCTGCGCCGTCCCGGACTGCCCCGCCGAATCATGCCCGCGATCCGCGGGTATCTGGGCGCCGCCCCCGCCAGCACCGCATACGCTTTCACCCTGTTCGTCACCTGGTGGACGCTGCGCGGGGTCGGTAATTCGGTCGAACGCAGACTGATCTTCTCGGCTTCGACCAACCTCTACAACATGCGGCACAGCCCGGTACAGGTGCTGGTGGCCTCGGCCTTCTGGACCGACGGCGGCTTTCCCTGGGTGACCATCGCGGGATTCCTGATCGTGATGGCCTACGCCGAGCGATGGTTGGGCACCACCCGCTGGATACTGCTGTTCGCCATCGGCCACATCGGGGCAACACTGCTGACCGTCACCGGTATCTCGCATGCCATCGATCGCAACCTCATCCCCCTCCATGTGGCCGTCGCCGCCGATGTCGGGACCAGCTACGGCTTTTCGGCGGTGCTCGCGGCGCTGGCATTCCGGTTCCGTGGCGTGCTCCGGCTGGCATGGGCGGGCACGATTCTGCTGGTGCTCGTCGTGGCGCTGTGGGTCGGTCCGACCTTTACCGACTACGGCCATCTGTGTGCGGCCACGATAGGGCTGCTGGTCGGCACGATCGCAACCACGTTCTGGCGCAAGCTGGAGCGCACAACCGCGCGCAACACATCCGCCGAGACAACGCAGCGGCCCTGATCAAGAAAGGGCAGGCTCCGGACGCACCAGACGCTGCACGAACTCGACCGCGGGTTCGGCAACCCGCGCCGTGATCGGCCCGAGCACCGCCATCAGCAATACATAGGCCGAGGCGAAGGCGGCCAGTTGCCCCTCGACTGCGCCGATGCTCACCGCCAATCCCGCGATGACGATGGAGAACTCGCCGTGTGCGACCAGCGCCGCACCCGTCCGTGCCCGACCCATCCGCCGCATGCCCTGTCGGCTCGCGGCCCACCACCCGGTCGCGATCTTTGTCAGTGTGGTGAGCACCGCGAGCGCGGCAGCCCAACCGAGCACGGGCGGAATCGACCGCGGATCGGTGCTCAGGCCGAAGGCTACGAAAAAGATGGCCGCGAACAGGTCGCGCAGCGGCTCGAGCAGTTTCGCCGCCGCCGCCGCGGTCGAGCCGGAAATCGCGATACCGAGCAGGAAGGCCCCGACCGCGGCCGACACGCTCAGCGCCGAGGCGACACCCGCCACCAGCAGCGCGGCTCCGAGCAGCTCGAGCAGGAACACCTCGCGGTCGGCGCTGTCCACGATCGCCGAGACGTAGCGTCCGTAGCGCAACGCGACAGCGAGCACCAGCGCGATCGTCACCAGCGCGATCCCTAGCGCGCGCAACCCGCTGACCCAGCTCAGCCCGGCCAGCACCGTGGTGAGGATCGGCAGGTACACCGCCATCGCCAGATCTTCGAACACCAGGATGGACAGAATTACCGGCGTCTCGCGGTTACCGAGCCGACCCAGGTCGTCGAGGACCTTCGCAACAATGCCCGAAGACGAGATATAGGTGATGCCAGCCATCGCGATCGCACCGTTGGCACCCCAGCCCAAGAACAGCGCCACCACCGCGCCCGGAGTCGCGTTGGCGACGATATCCACCACACCGGCCGCCCAGGATCGGCGCAGTCCAGTCACTAACTCCGCCGCGGTGTACTCCAGGCCCAGTAGCAACAGCAGCAACACGACACCGATCTCGCCTGCGATATCGCCGAATTCGTCGGCCGCCCCGAGGTCGGCGATGCCGCCTTGACCGAAGGCGAGACCACCGAGCAGATACAACGGAATCGGCGACATCCCCACTCGCCCTGCGACGCGCCCCAACATGCCGAGGGCGAAAAGAACCGCTCCGAGCTCGATCAGGGCGAGCGCGGTGTCCTTCACGCGTCAGCCGTGCGTCAAAATTCTCGCGGCGGCATCCAAGCCGTCCGGGGTCCCGACCACCACGAGCAAGTCGCCCGCGGTGAAGGTGAAGTCAGGGCCGGGCGAGGGATGCAAGTGCCCCGCCCGCATGACCGCGACAATGGAGACCTTCGTACGGGTCCGCATCGCGGTCTCGCCGAGAGTGCGGCCGTCGTACGGGGAGTCATCACCGATCGGTAGCTGTCGGGTGGTGATTCCGGGAAGATCGCGATGGTCGTCGTTCAGGCTGGCGACCAACTGCGGTGCGCCGAGTAGGTTGGCGAGCACCGCCGCCTCGTCGGCGGTCAGCGGGATCTGCGCGGCGCAGGCATCGGGATCCTCGAGTTTGGAGACGATCAGGTCGATGTCACCGTCGCGGTGCGCGACCACGCCGATACGGCGGCCGGAATGCACCTCGAAGTCCTTGCGGACACCGATCCCGGGTAGCGCGGTGACGTCGACATTCACGCTGTCCAGATTAGCCCGATGTCCGAGTTCGTAAACCGTCCCGGTCATCACTTCGACGGATGGCATCCGACCAGCGCTGTGCTGTGACGCGGTGGTCGGGGTTGCCGGAGCGAACGCGGGATCTGCTCGGAGTGCTCACCGTGTTCGCGGGCGGTGCGGCTCTCGCTGTCAGCGGTCTGTCCGCGATGACCGATCGCGGCGTGGATTCGGCGATGTGGCCGCGCTTCGGCGTCCTGCTCGCGGTCTGCCTGGCGACCTCCGGCGTCGAAACCCGGTGCCGGCAATGCTCGGAGGTCTGCTCCCATTGGCGGGTGGACACCTACTGCTGCGCGGCGATGCCGAGGACGTGGTGGCCGCGCCGAGAGGGCTCGCCCAGTTGTCGATCCTGGTGGATGCCGCGCGGGCGGCCGAAATCATGGTCCGGGTGCGCACGGCGCCGCCCTGCCGAGCGCGGTCGACCAGGCCGGATACCGCATCGCCCCGGAGGCTTTGACCAACGCCATGAAACTCGCACCGGGACAAAAGGTCTTCATCGACGTGTCCCGTCGCCGGGTGCTCAACCTGGCGATCCACAATCCGACCGCACCGGTGCGCGCGGCGGGCGCCGCGGGCTGATGAACATGCGCGAACGCGTCGCCGCGCTCGGCGGAAGTTTCCGTGCCGGACCCGATTCCGGCTGCTGGCACGTGCCGGCCGAGCTTCCGCTCGGTGCCGAGGCGAGTCATGACGATTCGGGTGGCGATCGCCGACGACCACGCGGCGATCCGGGCCGGCCTGCGGATGATCTTGGAAGTCGAGGACGATACCGAAGGGGTCGGCGCGGCGGCCGATGGTGAGGTCGCGGTCGCACAGACCAAGGCACTGCGACCGCAGGTGGTGCTGATGTATGTGCGGGTGCCCGGAATGGCCGGATCACCGCGACCGAGCTGATCACCGCCGACAGACTGGCCAGGGCGCTCTTCCTGACCACGCTCGACCTGGACGAGTACGTCTTTCGCACATCGCGTGCGGGCGCCGCGGGCTTCGTGTCGAAATCCGCTTCGGGCCCGTCGCTGGTCGAGGCGGTACGCGCGGTCGCGGCAGGCGATGGGGCGCCGGCCGCGGCGGTGCCCCGGGCGGCGATCTCGGCGTTCGCGTCGTCGAATCACGCTGCGCCACAACCAGATCCGCACGGCGGTCAGGATCTCACCGAGCGCGAGCGGGAGGTGCTCGACTGTCTCGGCGACGGCCCGTCCAACGCCAAGATCGCCAGCACACTGTTCATCGGCGAGACGACGGTCAAGACGCGCGTCTCGCGACTACCGACGAAACTCGGTGTGGGGTCGCGGGTACAGGCCGCGATCGCGGCCCGCGAGATTCGCGACCGGTAGCTCACCTGCCGAGCGGCACGAATACACCGTTCGCGTCGGGGCGGTACTCCTCGACTGCCGTGACCGCCGCCACCGGCAGCGGACCATACAGATGCGGAAACAGCATCGACTCAGGATCGGTCGGCACGCCCGGTTCCCATGCGATCGGCGACCCTACCCGCGCCGAGTCGATGCGCAGCAATACCAGATCGCGCCGTCCCGCATAGAGCCGGTTGGCGGGCAGGTGCACCTGGTGAGGCGCCGAGAGGTGGATGAATCCCACTTCGTCGAGCGACGCCGCGCGGTACTCGCCCGTTTGCCGGGCGGACAGCCACTCGGTCGACGTGCATAGGTGAACAAGCGTGTGAGTGTCGTGGGTCACGGGTAATCTCCCGGTAGACAACTGAATCGGCCGATTCGAGGTGGTGATCGAGCGGTGGTCGACGACATGACCTGTGATGTTCGCCCGTAGCGAAAATCCCTGGTCGTGTAATCGAAAACACACAGAATCACTCGTGGGAACAAAGCCCCCGTCCCGAACGTCTGACAGAGTAGTCATACCCCTGCTGAGAAGTAGCGGTAGCGAGCTCGTGGTGAGTGACCACGGGCCCCACACCAGGTGAACGGTCGTCGGGACCGGGAGCCAGGACGGAGGAGTCATGCCAGGAACCCTGACAAGCACCCCACTGACCGCGGTCGATCGTTGCGACCGTTGCGGGGCGGCTGCTCGAGTGCGTGCCGTACTGCCCGCCGGTGGAGAGTTGCTCTTCTGCCAGCACCACGCGAACGAACACATGGATCGACTGCGTGAGTTGGAAGCCGTGATCGACACGGAGTCCGCTCCCGCGCTCTGACCTGCTTCTCGCGTCCTGACACAACAGCATCGAACAACAGAAAATTGTTTCCACCGGCAGCGGGCGACCTACAGGTCGCCCGCTGTTGGTGTGTCCGGGACCGGTCGGTCCGCCACCTCGCGGAGGATGCCGTCCAGCAGCCTGGCCAGTCCGTACTCGAACGCACCGTCCGGGTCCGCCGGTGCCTGGTAGAGCTCGCCCACTGTCGCACCGACCCGCGACGACAGCGGGAACATGGTCGACGGCATGACCTCGGCCAGCACCGGGCCGTGCACCTCCCACCACCGAGCGTCGCTCATTCGCCGCGTATCACGGGCCGCGGCGGCTGCCATTCGAGCGTTTCCGGTGGCGAATTCCGACAGCACCGCGATCACCCGGTCCATCGACAGGTCCGAGAGACCGATGCCCTCGATCGCGCCGAGCTGCCGTTCGTAGCGGCGCATCCGGCCCGGGCCGAGCACGAGTCGCCAGGGTGAGACCTCCAAGAGCCACGGATGCGCGACCAGTTCGGCACGGACCTGATGGGCGATGGCGGCCATTCGTGTGCGGGGCGAGAGATCGGCCGGAATGGGGGCGTCCTCACCGGCGACCTGGTCGACCATGAGGACGGTCAAAGCATCCTTGCTCGGCACGTACGTGTACAAACTCATCGGCCGCAGCCCCAGCTCGGCGGCGACCGTACGAATGGAAACCTTCGCGTAGCCGTCCCGGTCGGCGAGTGCCACAGCGGCGGCGACCACGGCATCGAGACTGACCGCTTGCTTCGGTCCGCGGCCCGCAGGCCGCGGCGGAAGCTCGTGTCGCCACAGTAGGTTCATCAGATGTTTCGCCTGGTGGACGGCGATCTGCTCAGTCAAGGGACTCCTCGGAATTAATCCAGTACACTGTACGATGTTCCAATACTCCGTACGCCATACGTTAATTCAAGGAGTTAGTTCTGCCCAGCACACACGCCACCTACCTGCCGGATCGGCATATGTTCGCATTGTGGACATGGTCCGGACGCGATACCGGACCAGCCCCGCGCGGCTACGGCGACCAGGAGACCTTGGCACTGGCCGTTCCGGTCGGAGCAGTCGGTGCGATCGAGGTTGTGGACGTCGACACCACACTGGTGGACCCCGAGACCTTCGCCGGCCGGGCGATCGAACACGCCGGTCGGTCGGTCCAGTTCTGGCAGGACATACTGCGCGGCCCCATCGCTGACCCGATAGCGGCGGACCCCGCAGCGACGACCGGCGTACCCACGATGCCCGTGGCCGCGCACGCGGTGCCGGATGCCTCCCGGACCGCGATCATGTCGGCCGAGCGCGCACTCCGGGTATTGCGCGACACCGAAACAGTAGCGGCGGAACTGCGTTCGACGCTGACGGCGCACCTTCGGCCCTATCAGGCACGCGGGGTCGGGTGGTTGCGCGAGACCGTCGACGCGCACGGCGGCGCGGTGCTCGCCGACGAGATGGGCCTCGGTAAGACCGTGCAGACCATCGGATTCCTGCTCGGCCGGGCTGCGACGGGGCCACAGCTCGTAGTGTGCCCGACCTCGCTGGTCGGGAACTGGATGTATGAGATCGAGCGATTCGCGCCGGGGTTGCGCGCGGCCGCTTGGCGCGGTGGCACGATCTCGGCCGAGGCGGGGACAGTTGTCGTAGCCGGATATCCGACGCTTCGACTCCACGGGGCGCTACTCGGCGGGCAACGCTGGGCGACAACGGTCTTCGACGAGGCACAGGCACTGAAGAATCCGCGCACCCAGGTCGCCAAGGCCGCGCGAGCACTCGAATCCACGGCGACGGTCGCGCTGACCGGGACGCCGATCGAGAACCATCTCGACGAGCTATGGGCGCTACTGCATCTGGTCGCACCCCGGCTGTTCGGACACCGAACGCAGTTCCGGCGGCGGTTCGTGCGCCCAGTCCACGAAGGGTCGGCAGCCGCAGCGGCGCGGCTACGCGACGCCATCGAACCGGTGCTGCTGGCGCGCAAGAAGAGCCAGGTTGCCGCGGCGCTCCCCGCGAAGATCCACAGCAACCTGCTCTGCGACCTCACCGTCGAGCAGGAAGAACTCTACGACCGGCTGTTGGCGCAGGCTGTCGAGGATGGATTCGGTTCCGGCATCGAGCGTCACGGCCGCGTGCTCGCGGCGCTGACCTCGCTCAAACAGGTCTGCAACCACCCGGGCCTGGTGACCGGCGATCTCGCCGAGTTGACGGGCCGGTCCGGAAAACTCGACCTGTGCACCGACATCCTGGCCACCAATCTCGCGACCGCCAGCCCCACCTTGCTCTTCACCCAGTACCGGCAGACCGGCGAGGTACTCGTGCGCCACCTCGCCGACCGATTCGGGGTGGCGGCGCCGTTTTTCCACGGCGGACTGAGCCAGGCCGAACGCGCCGCGATCGTGTCCCGATTCCAGGCCGAGGACGGGCCGTCGGTACTGGTGCTGAGCCTGCGCGCGGCGGGCACCGGACTCACCCTCACCCGCGCCGCCGACGTCATCCATTTCGACCGCTGGTGGAATCCCGCGGTGGAGGCGCAGGCCTCCGACCGGGCACACCGGATCGGCCAAACCCGTCCGGTCACCATCACCACATTCACCTCGACCACCACCGTGGAGGAGCACATCGCGGGCATGCACGACCGCAAGGCGGCGCTGACCGACCTCGGCGACGCTTCGGGTATCGCCACGCTGGCCGCGCTCCCCGACGACCAGTTGATCGAGATCCTGCGCCGCAAGCGGGAGAACTGAGGTGGACAACGAATTCGGCTACACCGCATGGGGCATGGACTGGGTGCGCCTCGCCGAGCCGCTGCGCCAGACCAGGCCGGATCCGCTGCTCCCCCGCGCCCGCAGCATCACACGCAACCACGGCGTGCACGCCACCATCGAGGACGGGGTCGTGCGCGCGACCATCCACCGCGGCGGCCAAGCCTCGCTGACCCATCTGGAAGTGGCGCCACTGTCCAGGACGGCGATCAACGCCATCGCGGAGATCGTTGTGGACGCGAGTGTGCTGACCGACGACCTGCACCGGGCGGTTGTGGCGGCAGGAACCGCGCCCGCACCGATTCTCGCGGGCACCGACTGCTCGTGCTCGGCACGGTCCGCACGCTGCCTGCATGTGCTCGCGGTGTACTACGAGATGGCGCGCCGAGTCGACGAGAACCCACGGATCACCCTGGAGATCCAGGGCTATTTTCGTGCAGTGCGCCGAGATTCGACGCTCCCCGCACTTCCGACACGCTGGACCCCGATCAGTGCGCTCGATCCCGCGGACTACTTCGGGACGGTGGTGAACTGAGTTACTCGTCCCGTCCGATCGCTGGTCCTCGGAGAATGGTCGCCGGGGCGGTACTTCGCCGGGTGATCAAGCGTTCGTGCCGCTGTCGACAGTGAGAATCGCGCCGGTGACGCTGCGTCCGGACTCGCCTGCCAAGAAGGCCACCGCGGCCGCGACGTCGGCGGCGGCGCCGAATCGGCCGAGGGCGGTCAGGTCGCGTTGCACCAGCGCGTGGTCGCCGTCCCGCGGGTTCATGTCGGTGTCGGTGGAGCCGGGCTGCACCAGGTTCACCGTGATCGCCCGCGGGCCGAGTTCACGGGCCAGCGCCTTGGTGAAACCGTTGAGCGCGGACTTGCTCAGGTTGTAGAGCGCGAGACCGCCGAACGGCGCGTGCTCGGACAGGTTGCTACCGATGCTGATGATCCGTCCGCCGGCGGACATGTGCGCGACCGCCGCCTGCGCACCGACGAACGCGGCGCGCGCGTGCACATTGAGCGCGTTGTCGATCTCGGCCACGGTGAACTCCTCGAACGGCTTCGCCGGGAAGATACCCGCGTTGTTGACCAGAATGTCCAGTCCGCCGAGTAGGGACGCGGTCCGATGCACCGCGGCGCGCACCGCGTCGGCGTCGGCGCTGTCGGCCTGGATCGCGATCGCACGACGCCCGAGCGCTTCGACCGTTTCGACCACGGATTTCGCCTTCGCCTCGGCGGTCTGGTAGGTCAGCGCGACATCGGCACCTACGGCAGCGAGACTGCGGACGATCGCCGCCCCGATCCCGCGGCTGCCGCCGGTCACCAGTGCCACTTTGCCCGTGAGGTCCGACATCGGACGCCTCCATTTTTGTGCCGATCAATACATAAATACTAAAGCGCATTCGGCGCAGCACTGTCAAGGGGTATATTTAACGATCGACACAGAAAGGACCCCGGCATGGCCGAACGCGGACGCCCGCGCGCCTTCGATCGCACGGAGGCGTTGCGCCGTGCCATGGAGGTGTTCTGGGAACACGGGTACGAAGGCTCCGCGATGAGTGACCTGACCGTCGCGATGGGGATCAACTCGCCCAGCCTGTATGCCGCATTCGGCGGCAAGGAGGCGCTGTTCCGGGAGGCCGTCGACCTGTACGGGCGCACCGACGGCGGCTGCACCGACCGCGCGCTGCGGGACGAACCGACCGCACGGGCCAGCATCGAGGCGATGCTGAGGGGCAATGCCATCGCCTACACCGAGGAGAACAAACCGCACGGCTGCATGGTGGTGCTCGCGGGATCCACATACACCACCCGCAGCGCGAGCATCCGAGACTTCCTGATCGACAAGCGTCGCGAGACGACCGACGGCATCCGCGAACGCCTGGACCGCGGCGTTCGCGAGCGGGACCTGCCCGCGGGGACGAACACCGCAGCCCTGGCCGGCTTCTTCACTTCGGTCCTCTACGGCCTGTCCATCCAGGCCCGAGACGGAGCCTCGCTCGCCGAACTCACCGCTTCCATCGACTGCGCCATGGCCGCCTGGCCGGGTGCGGCCGCCTGACCCGCGGGCGGTCGATCACCCGGACGAGTCCGACCACTTCCTCCGCGGCGCTCTACTTCCTTCGCAACGCGGCGATCCGCTCACCAAGTTGGTCGGCGCTGGCCAGCGCGGTGGGCGGGCCGCCGCATTCGCGGCGCAGTTCACCATGGATTACGCCGTGCGGCTTGCCCGTACGGTGATTATGCATGGCCACCAGGCTGTTGAGTTCGCGACGGAGTTCGGCGAGCCGATCGGCGGTGGCGACACGTTCGGCGGCGCCGACCACCTGCGGGCCCGGATCGGGGACGACAGCACCGCGTTCGGCGACCTGACGTGCCTGCCGGTCGCGCAGCAGAGCGCGCATCTGCTCGGCGTCGAGCAGCCCTGGGATGCCGAGGTAGTCGGCCTCCTCGTCACTGCCGGCGAAAGTCGCGGTGCCGAACGAGGATCCGTCGTAGATCACCTGGTCGAGTTCGGCGTCGGCGGCCAGCGCGACGAACGGCTTCTCCTCCTCGCCCGGCTCGTCCTTCTGCCTATTGGCGTCGATCAGCAACTCGTCGTCGAGGCCGTTCTTCTCACGGTGCGGCTTGCCGATCACGTGGTCGCGCTGCAACTCCAACTGGGCGGCCAGATCCAGCAGCACCGGCACCGAGGGCAGGAACACACTCGCGGTCTCCCCCGCCTTGCGGGCACGCACGAAGCGGCCGATCGCCTGCGCGAAGTACAGCGGTGTGGCGGCGCTGGTCGCGTACACGCCGACTGCCAGGCGCGGCACGTCGACACCTTCGGACACCATGCGCACCGCGACCATCCAGGATTGGGTGTTGCTGCCGAACTCCGCGATCCGATTCGAGGAGGCCGGATCGTCGGACAAAACCAGCGCAGGCTTCTCGCCGCAGATGTGTTCCAACAGTTCGGCGTAGTCGCGAGCACGTTCCTGATCAGTGGCGATCACCAGCCCACCCGCATCGGGCATGCCGGAAGCGCGTTTCTGGCGCAGCCGGATGTCCGCGGCGCGCAGCACGGCAGAGATCCAGTCGCCGGCCGGATCCAGTGCGGTACGCCAGGCGCGGGCGGTCTGCTCGGCGTTCAGCGGCTCGCCGAGACGGGCGGAGTACTCTTCGCCCGCGCTGTCACGCCAGTGCGCCTCGCCGGAGTAGGCGAGGAAGACCACCGGACGGACGACGCCGTCAGCGAGGGCCTCGGCATAGCCGTAGGTGTGGTCGGCGCGCGACTTCGGGAAGCCGGACTCATCGGGCTCGTAGACGACGAACGGGATCTGGCTGTCGTCGCTGCGGAACGGGGTTCCGGTGAGCGCGAGACGGCGAGTGGCGTCGCCAAAGGCCTCTGCCGTCGCGTCACCCCAGGTCTTCGCATCGCCCGCGTGGTGAATCTCGTCCAAAATGACCAGGGTCCTGCGGCTTTCGGTGCGCACCCGGTGCCGGAACGGATGCGCGGCGACCTGCGCGTAGGTGACCACCACGCCGTGGTAGTCACCCGAGGTGCCGCCGGTGGAGTTGGAGAACCGCGAGTCCAGCGCGATTCCCGCTCGGGCCGCGGACTGCGCCCACTGGTGCTTGAGGTGTTCGGTCGGCGCGACCACCGTGATCTGGTCCACGGTGCGGTCGGCCAGCAACTCTGCGGCGACTCGCAGCGCGAACGTGGTCTTTCCCGCGCCCGGGGTGGCCACCGCGAGGAAGTCGCGCGGTCTGGTGGCCAGATACTTCGTCAGCGCACGTCGCTGCCAGGCGCGCAACGAGCCACCACCAGCGGTCCGCACCACTCCCGAATCGCTCGGCGTCTCCGCATCTCCCGCCACAGCGGCGCCACCCGACCCAGTCACGCACACGACCCTATCCGCCCACCATGGCGTGTCGCCAAACCGACGCGGCGTGCGCGATGGGCATCACACGTCGCCGGGCGACCTCTGATTGTTCCGCCGAGGCCCACCGACGCGTCGCGCCGACAAACCGATGTGAACACCCGAAGTGCGCGATGCTGTAAGAACGATGAGCGACGACACCGCCTTCAGCGGCCATCCGCCACGGACCGACGGCCCGTCGGCCCGCTCGGTCGCGATGAGCACCCGGACGTGGGCCGACCGAGCCGGCGCGAAGGCCGCGCACGCGGGCATGCAGACGCTCGCGCTGATCGTGCGGGTGGCGGAGAAGGCATGGGACGATTCGATCTTTACCAAGTCGGCTGCGGCAGCGTTCTGGCAGACCCTCTCGCTCGCGCCGCTCTTGCTCGGTGTGCTCGGCAGTCTCGGTTACGTCGGCGGATGGTTCGGCCCGGACACGGTGCAGATCGTCGAGTCCAAGATCATCACCTTCAGCCGTGATCTGTTCAGTGCGACCGTGGTGTCGGATCTGATCGAGCCGACGGTGCAGGACGTACTCGGCCGGGGTCGCGGCGCGGTGGTGTCGGTGGGATTCGTGCTGTCGCTCTGGGCCGGGTCCTCGGCGATGGCCACGTTCGTCGACGCGATCGTCGAAGCCCACGACCAGCAGGACGCGCGACACCCGGTGTGGCAGCGGATTTTCGCGTTGCTGCTCTATGTGCTGTTCCTGGTTGCGGCGGTGTTCATCCTGCCGCTGGTGGCGCTGGGACCGACGCTGATCGGGCGGGTGCTGCCCGCCACGTGGCGGGAGACCGGTCTACAACTGCTGGACTTCTTCTACTACCCGGGCGTCGGCCTACTGCTGATCGTCGGACTCACCACGTTGTACAAACTGGCACTGCATACGTCGCTGCCCTGGCACCGGCTATTCGGCGGGGCACTGGTCGCCGGAGTGTTCTTCATGACAGCCAGCGAGGTGCTGCGCCGCTACTTGGCATGGGTCACCCGGACCGGTGTCACTTATGGCGCTTTGGCGACGCCGATCGCGTTCCTGCTGTTCACGTTCTTCCTCGGTTTCGCGGTGATCCTCGGCGCCGAATTCAACGCCGCGGTGCAAGAGTTCTGGCCCGCCCGCGCGACGCGCATGGAACAGGTGAAGGAGTGGATCACCAGTCAGATGCGGGGCGACACCGGCCCGACCGGCGAAACATCGACCGAGGACGAGTCGTTCCGTACCAGAACCACGCCCGACGCGCCGGACACCGAGTTGCCGCCGAACGGCCGGGCGGGACCACCGTCATCCCGCCCGTGATCCGGCCGGATCGCGTCGGTGTCTTTCCGGCGCGTCATCGCCTCGTCCGTCGATGCCGCGCGCGCAATAAGCGCTCAGTCGCCCTTGCGCAGGCCGTCATAGACCTTCTTGCACTCCGGGCACACCGGAGAGCCGGGCTTGGGCGATCGGGTCACCGGAAAGACCTCCCCGCACAGGGCGACCACGTGGGTACCCATCACGGCACTTTCGGCGATTTTGTTCTTCTTGACGTAATGAAAAAACTTCGGGGTGTCGTCGCCCGTCGTTTCGTCGGTCGTCGTATCCGGGCGAACCATGGTGTCGGTGTTCACGCATCCATGATGCCGCATCCACCGATTCGGTGACTGACCACGGTGTGTGCACGCAGGCATCGCTAGTGGAAGACTCAGCAGTATGCAGCAGAACGGCGACTCCCCCTCCGCCGACGGCCGCGACCGCGAAGAGCAACCCGACGTGACAATGCCCACGCAGCCCCGCCGTTCCCCCGGATATTTCCCGGGCAGCGACAACAAACACCCGGTACTGATCACCGAGGCGGCGCCATCGCTGGACGACCAGCACCGCGCCCGCGTCCGCCGCTACACGATCATCATGGCGTTCCGCATCCCCTGCCTGATCCTGGCGGCGGTCGCTTACAGCACGTTCGGCAACCCGCTGCTGTCCATCCTGATCATCGCCGCTTCCATTCCACTGCCGTGGATCGCGGTCCTCATCGCCAACGACCGCCCGCCCCGCCGCAAGGACGAGCCGAGCCGCTGGGACCGGCCACGGACCGCCCTCGAGTCCCGCCCGCACAAGGCCATCGACGGCTGAGTCGGATACGGCCGCCGGGCCGAACAGGCCGTCACGCTGGCTGCGGGGCGCGGCGAATGACGGCCGACATCACCGCGGCAGTGGCGCAGAGCGCACCCGCGATATACCAGGCCAGGTCATAGTTGCCACGCAGATCACGGATGACCCCCGCGCCGGTGGCCGCGACGGCCGAGCCGATCTGGTGTGAGGCGAAGACCCAGCCGAACGCGACCGCGCCATCGCTGCCGAACAGTTCGCGACACAGCGTGACTGTCGGCGGCACCGTAGCGACCCAGTCCAGGCCGTAGAAGATGATGAACATCCACAGGCTCGGCCGCGTGTCCGGACCGAGCAGCGCGGGCAGAATCAGCAGCGACAGGCCGCGAAGGGTGTAGTAGCCGATCAGCAGATAGCGCGGGTCGACTCGGTCGGTCAGCCAGCCCGAGGCGATGGTTCCCGCGACGTCGAAGATCCCGATCACCGCGAGCAGGCTCGCAGCGGCGGTCGGCGGCATCCCGTGATCGTGGGCCGCGCTGACGAAATGGGTACCGACCAGGCCGTTGGTCGACGCGCCACAGACCGCGAACCCCCCGGCCAGCAGCCAGAATCCGGGTCTGCGCGCGATTGTGCCGAGCACGGTCAGCGCACGCAATGCACCGAAGGGCGCCTGCACGCGCACACCGACAAGGCTGTCCGGCTCGGCGCCGTAGGCGGTCGCTGCGACATCGCTCGGGTAGTCCCGGATGAACAACAGCACCAGTGGCACGACGGCCAGCGCCGCACCGGCCACGATCAACGACGGCAGGCGCCAGCCGTGCGCGTGCGCCACCGCCGACACCAGCGGAAGGAAGATCAGCTGTCCGGTCGCGCCGGCCGCGGTGAGGATGCCGGTCACCAGACCCCGCTGCCGCACGAACCAGCGGCCGGTGATGGTCGCGACGAACGGCATCGACATCGACCCGACCCCAACGCCGACCAACAGACCCCACGTCATGATCAGATGCCAAGGCTGAGACATGTACACCGTCAATCCGCTGCCCGCGGCGACCGCGATCAGCGCACAGGCCACGACCCTGCGGATACCGAACCGGTCCATCAACGCCGCCGCGAATGGCGAGATCAGTCCGTACAGCAGAAGATTCAGGGAGACGGCCGCGCCGATGGTGCCGTGCGACCAGCCGAACTCCTCGTGCAGCGGGTCCATCAGCACACTCGGCACCGATCGGAATCCCGCGGCGCCCAGGAGCGTGATGAAGCCGACGCCCGCGACCAGCCATGCCGGGTGGATGCGCGCCCGAGGCGCGGAATCGACGGACGCGGAGGTAGACAGTGTCTTCAGTTCGGTCACCCGCTGAGCCTGCCGGAACATCGCCGACGCAGCGAGTGGCCGAAATGCCATATCGCATCAAATTCATGCCAATCGCGGCGCACCGCCGATCTCCTCGACAACGCGGGAAAGCGTCCCTCCGGTGTGGCGGGGGAACGCGACAGGGATGAACATGATTCGGTGGATCTGGGCCTTCCTGGCTCGCCCGGCCCAGCGCTTCGACGACTGCGCGTTCTGGTCCACGGTCACCGCCACCCAGCCCTCCGCTCGGCGAGGCGCGCACGATGAATTCGTTACCGTCATGCCCCACCCGGCACTGTTCGCCGAGGCGGGCGTCAAGACGCAGGCGGTGACCGGACTCGGCGGTGTGCACCTCGACGGTGGACGTCGACGACATCCCAGCGCCGTGCGCGCCGCGCTCGATCTGGACGCCGAACTGGTCGCGAACCACCCGGACTACGCCGTCCCGCACTCCCCCGTCGGCCAAATGTTCGGTTTGACCCCGAGCGGCCGCGCCAAAAGCATGCCCGCCCCCGCCGCGCGAACTCCTGACGGCGCGATGTCACGTGTGGACCGAGTGTGCCTCGCCATCGGCCTCACCGACTACGTCGCCGAGACCAGCTGTTGGAAGTCGTTGACCGGCTGGGAGTTCCGACACGGCAGATCGCCTTCGGCTGGCTGCGTCCCGCGGAGCAGTTACCGTCCAACTGCTGCCGCGATGCGTCGGCGATGGCCTCTCGACCAGCGCGCACGTCGATGTGTCCGCGGGCGATATCGACGCCACCGCCGCCTGGCACCCATCGCTCGGCGCGACTTCCTGATGCGGCGCCGCGAACAGTCGATCGTGCTGAGCGATCCGGGTGACGTTCGGTACCGCGTCACCGCCCGCGACCCAACGGGATCTGATTCGGGTAGGCCCCACCCGGACCAGCGGCAGCATGCTCTACTCGCACCCCGGTGACACGGCGGGCGGCGACCCGAGGCCCTCGGTCGCCGCGGACCGCGGCGTGCCGCGGTGGACACCTGGTCTGCGTGGGAATGGTGCGATGGCAGAGTACCGATGTGCCCACGAACCGATCGACCATCACCGGCTCGCTCCTCACTGCGCTCTGCCCGGACCTGCGGACGGCGCTGACCAGGGTCGGATACGACGCCGACACCCTGTTGGACGTGCTCGGCGCAGGCGCACATGCGGCACTGAGCCGCTCGGAGCCGGTTCCGGTGCGACGTGCCGCACGCGATGCCGGCGAGTTGGGCACCCTCATCCGCCTGCTGCTGCTCGGAGATGCCCTGCCGGTGCGGGAGGTGGCCGCCGCGCTCGCACCGGTGGAGGTCGACCGTGCGGTCGCCGCGGGACTGCTCGACCGCGACGGCGATGCGCTCCGCGCGGCGCTGGACCTGCGTCCACTGGACGCGGGCGCGGGCACCCGATGGATCCTGTCGGACCTCGACGAATCGATGCGGAGGCGCACCCTGGCCGAGGACCACGTGCTCGGTGTCGGTCACGCGTCCCTCTCGCTACTGCGCGCCACGCCCACCCGCCCGGTCGGGACGGTACTCGACCTCGGCACCGGCTGCGGAGTGCAGGCAGTGCACGCCGCGTCCTATGCCGACCACATCACCGCCACCGATGTCAACGCCCGCGCCCTGTGGCTGGCCGAGGCGACCGCCGCCCTCAACGAACTCGACATCGAACTGGTCGAGGGCTCTTGGTTCGACCCGGTCCAGGGCAGGCGCTTCGACCAAATCGTGGCCAATCCACCGTTCGTGGTCGGCCCGGCCCGTGTCGAACACACCTACCGTGATTCCGGCCTCGGCCTGGACGGCGCAAGCGAGTTGGTGATCTCGCAGGCAGCCGACCTACTCGCACCGGGCGGCACCGCCGCGATGTTGGCGGCGTGGGTACACGTCGACGGGCAAGACTGGCGCGGGCGGGTCTCGTCTTGGCTGCCCGCGCAAGGCGTCGACGCCTGGGTGGTGCAACGCGACGTCGCGGACCCCGCCCTCTATGTCGGCACCTGGTTGCGCGACGCAGGCCTCGATCCACGCGACCCGATCGCACAGGCACGTGCCGAGGAGTGGCTCGACGCCTTCACCACGGCGGATGTGGAAGGCATCGGCTTCGGCTTCGTCTACCTGCGCGCCATCGACGGCCCGACCGAACTGCTCGCCGAGGATCTCACTCACGGTTTCGACGATCCGCTCGGCGGGGAGGCCCTCCGCTACTTCGAGCGCTCGGCCTGGCTACGCGCTGTCGCCGCCGACGAAAATCTCGCCTGGTCGTCCCGTTTCGTCGTCGACCCGGCGACCGCGCTGGAGCGTGTCGCCCTGCCAGGGCCCGAAGGCTGGGCACCCACGGTCGCGCGCGTGCACCGCGGCGACGGTCCCCGCTGGCAGCACGAGGTGAACGAGACCACCGTCTCGCTACTGGCGGGAATGCGGGCGGACGGCCTCCCGTTGTACGAACTGATCGAACTGCTGGCGCTCGCCCACGGATCCGACGCGGTGACCGCCGAGTTCGCCGCCGATGCGTTGTCCGTGGTTGCCGGATTGGTGCGGCACGGATTGGTGCGGCCCGTGTAACCCCACGACCGCGCGAAACGGCGGTGCGGACCCTGCACCAGGGGCCGTTCCCTCGCCGGGTGCTTCTCAGGAACTTCTCAGACGAGAGTGACAAAAACCGCAGTTCAGAGCGGTTTATGAAAGGCATGGCGGGGAACTTTCTCAGTGTCGGGTCCGTTGATCGGAATGAGACACCACCGACAGGAGGCAAGTCATGACAAGCCCCGCCACCACTCGAGTGCGCGCCAGCGATTCGGACCTCGACGCCCAGAGCCCTGCCGCCGATCTGGTACGTGTGTACCTGAATGGGATCGGCCGTACCGCGCTGCTCACGGCTGCCGACGAGGTCGAGTTGGCCAAGTGCATCGAGGCGGGCCTGTACGCGCAACATCTCTTGGAAACCGGCAAGCGACTGTCGGCAGCCCGCAAGCGCGATCTAGCCATTATCGTGCGAGAGGGCCAGGCGGCCCGCTCGCATCTGCTCGAAGCCAACCTGCGCCTCGTTGTCTCGCTCGCCAAGCGCTATACCGGTCGCGGCATGCCGCTGCTCGACCTCATTCAAGAGGGCAATCTGGGCCTGATTCGCGCCATGGAGAAGTTCGACTACGCCAAGGGCTTCAAGTTCTCCACCTACGCCACCTGGTGGATCCGGCAGGCGATCACCCGCGGTATGGCCGACCAGAGCCGCACCATCCGGCTGCCGGTCCACCTGGTCGAGCAGGTGAACAAGCTGGCACGAATCAAGCGTGAATTGCATCAGCAACTGGGCCGCGAGGCCACCGACCAGGAACTCGCCAACGAGTCCGGCATCCCCGTGGACAAGATCTCGGATCTGCTCGACCACAGCCGTGACCCGGTGAGCCTGGACATGCCGGTCGGCAACGACGAAGAGGCTCCACTGGGCGATTTCATCGAGGATTCCGAGGCGACCTCGGCCGAATCCGCAGTGATCGCCGGTTTGCTGCATCACGACGTACGCAGTGTGCTCGCCACGCTCGACGAGCGGGAGCAGCAGGTCATCCGGCTGCGCTTCGGTCTCGACGACGGACAGCCGCGCACGTTGGATCAGATCGGCAAGCTCTTCGGCCTTTCCCGCGAGCGGGTGCGCCAGATCGAGCGTGAAGTCATGTCGAAACTGCGCAAGGGCGAGCGCGCCGATCGGCTCCGCGCCTACGCCAGCTGATCATCGCTGTCGCCGAGCCGTTTCGAGCCAGCTCGGCGACGGCTCGGTGGCTTCGACTGAGGTCACCATCCAGCCATCGGCCGGTGATTGTGGATTCCGCTCCTGTGGATCTCGCGCGACCGGACGGCGGAGTCTTCAGTTTGCACGAACTTCAGCCCAGCCGGCGCGGACCGACGTCGAAACGACTTGGTTCCGGTCCGATCCGGCCGCGTGCATAGAGAATCGCGGCCGAGGTCGGCGACGCCAGCACCGGGTCGAAGGACAGCTCGCGCATCTCCGGCAGGTCGTCGACAAGGACCGAGATGCGCTGGGCCAGTTCGGCGAGCGCGGCCTTGTCGACCCGAGGGCTCACCGAGGTACCGGACAATAGCGGGGCGGCACGCGGGGCGTCGATCAGAGCTGCCGCCTCCTCAGCGGTCAGCGGAAGCGCCCGATAGGCGCGATCGCCCAGAAGCT
Source organism: Nocardia sp. NPDC049220 (assembly GCF_040647855.1). NCBI lineage: Bacteria > Bacillati > Actinomycetota > Actinomycetes > Mycobacteriales > Nocardiaceae > Nocardia > Nocardia sp. NPDC049220. The sequence continues at coordinate 1,068,860 of NZ_JBEZDA010000001.1, read as the reverse complement.
CGATGATCAGACCGGACAGTCCGAACTCGATCACCGACCCGAAGGACGGATCGTCCTGCACGCGCAGGATGCAGCCGACGCCCTTCGTGGCCATCTTCTGGATATGGAGCACCGGGTCGCCGCACAACTCGGCTAGATCGACATACGCCTGCCCAACCGCTTCCGGACGCCACAAGTCGAGCCGGACGCCGGTGAGATCCGGCCTGCGTCGCCACAATTCACCGGTCGCCTTGACCGCCACCGGGTAGCCGAGTTCTGCTGCGGCCGCGATCGCTTCGTTCGCGGTGCGCACCTCGCGAAAGTCCACGACCGAAATGCCATAGCAAGCAAGCAGTTCCACGACTTCCAGATCGGTGAGCCGACGGCCGCCCGTCGCCGCCAACCATTCGGTCACCAGCCCGCGGGCCCGGTCGGTGTCGATGCCCCCAGGCCGCGCTACCGTCGAGACGGGTCTGGTCCGCCACTCAGCGTAGCGGCGGACCCTGGCCAGTGCCCGTGCGGCGCGCTCAGGGTCGGGGTAGGACGGGATCGACCCACGAACCGCCGTGGCGCCGGTGCCGCGTACCGCCAGCAGATTCGGAATTCCCTGTTCGGCAACGAATGTGGTGAGGATCGGTTTCCCTGCCTCGGGCACGGCGGCCGCCGCAGCGCGGATGGCATCGGCGAACCCGCCGGTCGGCTGCGGCACCGGAGGCGCGAACACCACGATCACGGAGTCGATCTCGTCCGATCGCAGAGCCGTGACCATGGCGTCCAGGTAAGCGCCCGGCATTGCCTGCGGCCCGAGGTTCACCGAATCGCGGACCGTCAGCCCCTCGCCCCTGGCCGCATCGACGGCCAGCCAATTCAACGCGGTGCTGTTGCCGATCACCGCGAGTCGCGAACCACGTGGCAGCGGCTGGTAGCCGAGCAGGGCGGCGCAATCGAAGAGTTCGGAGATCGAGTCGACCTGGACGATGCCTGCCTGCGCGAACAGGTCCCGCACGATCGACCGGTCCATGACTCCGGCCGGCTGAGCCGCGGAGCGGCCGCTGCTCACCGCCACGATCGGTTTGGTTCGGGCCACCCGACGCGCGATCCGGGAGAATTTGCGCGGATTGCCGAAACTCTCCAGATACAGCAGTACGACATCGGTGTCCGGATCGGTGTCCCAGTACTGCAGCAGGTCGTTGCCGGAGACATCGGCGCGGTTGCCCGCCGACACGAAGGTCGACAGCCCCAGATTGCGCGCGGCGGCCTCGCCCAGAATAGCGGCCCCCAACGGTCCGGACTGGCAGAAGAAGCCGATCCGGCCGCGCCCAGGTAGCACCGAGGCCAGGGTCGCGTTCATGGCCACCGTCGGGTCGGTGTTCGCGATACCGAGCGCACTTGGTCCGACCAGCCGCATGCCGTGGCCACGGGCGGCGGCGACCAGCTCATGTTCGGCTTCCACACCGCCCTGGCCGGTCTCGACGAAACCTGCCGTCAGCACCACGAGTCCCTTGACGCCTTTGGCCATACAGTCGTCGAGCACCGAACCGATCGCGGCGGGCGGGACCGCAACTACCGCGAGATCGACCTCGTCCGGGATCTCCCGGACCGTCGCATAGGCGCGCACCCCCCGCACCGATGCGCGGTTCGGGTTCACCGGGAACACAGGTCCCTGGAACGCGCCGGACAAGAGGTTCGCCAAAACCACCCCGCCGACCCTGCCCGCCCCCGGAGTGGCGCCGATCACGGCGACCGACCGTGGCGCGAGCAGATTGCCCACACTGCGGGCCTCCGAGGCCCGCTCGCGCGAATCCCGCACGGAAAGGAGCGCTTCGGTGGGGTCGATGGCGAACTCCAGATGCAGTACCGACCCGTCTCTGCTGCGTTCGATCTGATAGCCCGCCTCCCGAAACACGGTCACCATCACGGTGTTCTCCGCGAGCACCTCGGCGACGAAAGTTTCGATCTTGTTCTCGGCGGCAGCGCCCGCCAAATGCTCCAGCAGCACCGAGCCGAGTCCACGCCCTTGATGTCCGTCGGCCACCACGAACGCGACCTCCGCGGCCCGCGGCCCGGCCCGGTCCAGCAGGTCGTAGCGGCCCACCGCCACGATCGCCGCACCCAGCTCCAGCACCAACCCGACCCGGTCGTGATAGTCGACATGGGTGGTCCGGTGCAGGTCCTTGGGCGAAATTCGCGGGTACGGGCCGAAATACCGCAGATACCGAGTGCGGTCCGACAGCGCGGCGTGGAACTCTTGAAGTCGGTCCACGTCGTCCGGTGTGATCGGGCGCAGTCGCACGACTCCGCCGTCGGCGGCCAGCACGTCGGCGAACCAGTGGTGCGGCAGCGGGGGGAAAGCGGGGTTGTCGGGAGTATCGGGCGCGTCAGTCACGGGGGTCCTCCGAATCGAGACCCAGCAACCCGAAAGTCGCTCGTCGGGTGGCCAGCACGGCCATATCGACAGCGCGTTGCGCGTGGTCGAAACGCGCGTCCCCGGTCTCCCCGGTACCCCCGGGTCCATCCCATGGACGGTAATTCACGTCACCACCGTCCCCCATGGTGCGCGGCGGGTCCGCCTGCGGTGCTTCGGCGCGGATCCGGTCGATCCAGCTCTGCGGAATCACAGTCGCCGGCTCGACCGTGCGGTCCAACGCGGTGGCGAGGAGGTGAGTCCAGGCCCGCGGCACCACGCGGAGCAGGCCGTATCCGCCACCGCCGACGGCGAGCCAGCGCCCTTCGGCATGCTTGTCGGCGAGGTCGCGCATGGCACGGAATGCGGCCCGCTGACCGTCTACGGTGAGGTCCAGGTCGGCGAGAGGATCCTCGCGGTGGGTGTCCACACCACACTGACTGACCACGATCTGCGGGTGAAACGCTTCGACCACACTGGGCACGACCGCGTGGAAACCGCGTAGCCACTGCGTATCCCGGGTGCCCGGCAGCAGTGCCAGGTTGATCGAGGTGCCCTCCGCCGCACCGGTGCCGATCTCCTCCGGCCATCCGGTGTTGGGCCACAGCGTCGCCGGATGCTGGTGCAGCGAGATGGTGAGCACCCTGGGGTCGCGGTAGAACGCCCGTTGCACACCGTCGCCGTGGTGCACGTCGACATCGATGTAGGCGACGCGGTCGAAACCGTGGTCCAGTAGCCAGGAGATGGCGATGGCAAGGTCGTTGTACACGCAGAATCCGGCAGCCGAATCGGCCATCGCGTGGTGCATGCCGCCGCCGATGCTCACTGCTCGTTTCGCGCGGCCCTCCGCGATCTCGCGGGCAGCGGCCAAGGTACCGCCGACGATCGTGGACGCCGCCTGATGCATACGCGGGAAGACCGGATTGTCCGACGAGCCCAGACCGTAGGGGGGCGCGGTCGCCGTATCGACCGGGGGCACGGCGTGCTGGACCGCCTCGATGTACGGGGCCGTGTGGATACGCAACAGGTCCGGGAGATCGGCAGACGCCGGCTCCAGCAGGTCGACACCGTCGAGCAATCCGAGACTTTCCGCCAACGCCATGGTGAACTTCAGGCGCGCCGGTTTCATCGGATGCTCCGGAGTCCAGGTGTAGTCGAGGAAACGGTCGGTCCAGACGACCGTTCCCGCGTGGCCCGTGGCGAATGAGGTCGGCGCCGGGGGTTCGCTGCGCGGTGCAGTGGCCATGCTCGCAACGCTAGCGGGAAGCAAGCGACCCCGTAGAACGTTCCCATGCAGTACAAATACAAGCAAGTGCGATCGCGGCTGCCCGCCGTCCGCCGGTCGGCTTTCCCCGATGTCGTCTGCGATGTCGCACGTCATGAAGCGACGTGATCCGGCACACGGGGGTGCCGTGGTGCGTGGGTAGAATTCGTGCCGACGAAGGGGTAACAGGTGAAGGATCTGGTCGACACCACGGAGATGTATCTCCGTACCATCTACGACCTCGAGGAGGAGGGCGTGGTGCCCCTGCGTGCCCGGATCGCCGAGCGCCTCGAGCAGAGTGGCCCGACGGTGAGCCAGACGGTAGCCCGGATGGAGCGCGACGGCCTGCTGATGGTCGCCGGAGACCGTCACCTGCAGCTGACCGACAAGGGCCGCAGCATGGCCGTCGCGGTGATGCGCAAACACCGGCTGGCCGAGCGATTGCTCGTCGACATCATCGGGCTCGACTGGCAAAATGTGCACGCCGAGGCGTGTCGCTGGGAGCATGTGATGAGCGAGGATGTCGAGCGGCGTCTGGTAGAGGTGCTCAACCACCCGACCACCTCGCCCTACGGCAACCCCATTCCCGGTCTCGACGAGCTGGGTGTGGTGCCCTCGTCGGCCGCCCACGAGACACTGGTGCGATTGTCGGATCTGCCGCACGACCAGGTGCACGCTGTCGTGGTACGCAGACTCGCCGAGCACATCCAAACCGATCCCGAGGTCATCGGCCAGCTGCGCGAGGCCGGCGTGGTGCCGGACGCACGGGTGACGGTCGAGACCAAACCGGGTTCGGTGGTCATCACCGTGCCGGGGCACGGCGGCTTCGAGTTGTCGGACGAGATGGCGCACGCCGTCCAGGTGAAGCTGGTCTGACGCGTGAAACTTCTGGTCACAGGTGGCGCGGGGTACGTCGGTGGCGTCTGCGCACAGGTTCTGCTCGAAGCGGGACACGAGGTCGTCGTGGTCGACGACCTGTCCACCGGCAACGCCGATGGTGTGCCGTCCGGCGCCCGGTTCGTCGCGGGTGATGTGGCGGTAGCCGCTCCTGCGTTGCTCGCCACCGAACCTTTCGACGGTGTCCTTCATTTCGCGGCGCAGTCGCTGGTCGGCGAGTCGGTGCAGCAACCGGAGAAATACTGGCACGGCAACGTGGTGAAGACGTTCGAACTGCTGGAGGCGATGCGACACGCGGGGACGCCGCGCCTGGTGTTCTCTTCCACCGCGGCCGTCTACGGCGAGCCGGAGCAGGTACCGATCACCGAGGCTGCGCCGGCCAGCCCGACCAATCCCTACGGTGCGTCGAAGCTGGCCATCGACCACGCCATCACCTCCTATGCGATCGCGCACGGACTGGCAGCGACCAGCCTGCGGTATTTCAACGTCGCGGGCGCCTATGGCGGTCTCGGCGAAAACCGTGTCGTGGAAACCCATCTCATCCCACTGGTGCTGCAGGTTGCCGCCGGGCACCGCAAGGCGATCTCGGTGTTCGGCACCGATTGGCCGACTCCGGACGGCACTGCGGTCCGCGACTACATCCACATCCGCGATCTCGCCCAGGCCCATCTGCTGGCACTGGCCACCGCGGAGGCGGGCGCCCACCGGATCTACAACCTCGGCAGCGGTACCGGATTCTCCGTCCGCGAGGTGATCTCGGCGTGCGAACGTGTCACCGGCCTGTCGATCGCCGCGGTGGACGCGCCGCGCCGTCCTGGTGACCCCGCGACGCTGATCGCTTCCAGCGAGCGCGCGATCGCGGAACTCGGCTGGCGCCCCGAACACAACGACCTCGATGAGATCGTCACCGACGCCTGGGCTTTCCTCCAGTCGCTCGGATCTCGCGCACACAGCGCAAGGTAACCACCGCGAGGTGAGTACGCCGTCACGCCCGCGCCGATCGTCGCCCAGTTCGGACGTGCGCAACTCCGCGAGCGTGACTGGGGCGATCAGTACTGCCACGGCACGAGCACTTCTCGGAGCGAATCGAAACGTTCGGCGACCGAAGTGGCTCGGCACCGGCCACTGTCGGCATGCGACACCGAGGCCTCAGTCGAAACACTGACGCGGAAACGATTGTTCATGGCGCCGGCGTCCCGAGATCGACACCCAGTCCGGCCGCAGTGTGGTAGCCACTGCGAGCGAGGCGGCGCAGGCGTTCTGGACGCATGCCCATCCGCAGCGCGGTGTCCAGCAGAACCGCCATCGGATGGTCCGGGTCCGCGTCCAGAGCGGCGTCCAAGGCGACGCCGGCGAGGGGGCCATCGCCGTGGACATACGCGCTGTAGCCGAGCAAGGCGGCGGCTTCGGCGCGATCCGCACCGGATAGGGCGCGGGCCAGCGCGCCCCACAGCGCCTCCGCCGCGGCTGCGTGGTCACCGACGGCCACCGCGAACATGGTGTCCCGGACGGCGCGATCCCGCAGGGCAGCAGCTAATTTCGCGAGTTCGGGCGCTAGCAGCGCAGCACCCGACGCCATGTTGGCGACCTGCCACAGCACGTAGTCGAGCGCTTGCCTGCTGTAGCTGTTCGGGTCGCCACGGCGGGCGGCACGCGCGTAGCGCTCCCGTGCGAGCGCCAGAGCATCTTCCAGTTGGGCTGCCACCTGAGCACGCGCGAGCGGATCCACGGCGACCAGAGCGGTGAGTTCGGACCTGGAGCCGCGGATCGGCCTGCCCTCCAGCACGTGGGTCAATGCAACCACCGAAGTGGCCGGATCCCGCAGCACCCCACGGAGGTCCGGACCCGACAGTGTCCACCAGGGCTCCCCGGCCGCGATCGCACCCGCGGCCCACACACCGCCAAGCGAGATATCGCACGCGGCCAGGCGTCTGGCGAGCGCGCCGACCAGCGCATCGAACCGTCCCGCCGCACAGCGAGGGTGCTCGACGTCCCCTTCGGATCTCGGATGTTCGGCGCGATCGTCGACAATGACGGCCAGCACCTCCACCGCCTCGTCGTGCGCGCAGATACGCGCCACACATCCGGCCAGCGTTCCGGCCCGCACGCGGCGCCCATCCGGCCCTTCCAGATCGAACCGCACTACCGCGTCGACCAGGGCACCGTGGGCATTCCCGCGCCGAAGGACGAGCACGACCACCGACCGCTCCGGGGTGAATCCCACCATCGCGGGGACGGCAGCGATCAGTTCGCCCGGATCATTGACGCGCACACTGTGTTCCGACATATCTCGGATGTACGGCGGCGGATCCTCGGCACAGCGAGCCCGGTTGGCGCGACCACGCGCGCTATCTTCCGCGGTCTGCGCCGTTTCGCTCGAAGGCGCCGGGTGGCCGGCAGCGGCGCGGCCACCGGCCGCGCGCGCCCTGACGCCGGCGGGAGAATCGTACGGCAGCGCTGACTGCCTGCGCAGACGTGCGCAGAAGGTGCTGTTCGAGGCCGCGTGCTGTTCGCGATCGGGCGGTTCGGAGGCGTGAAACGGAGTCGCGGAAGTGGTCATGCATCGAGCCTGCGCTGCGCGCCATCGCAGTGCCGACCGCGAGCAGGCGATTCGGCGAGGCTGGGGAATTGGCGTCGCGCTGTGGACGCATCGCGCTCACAGCCGTCCGGAGCGACGTCTCTGTCGGAGCCGCCTGCTACCGTGCCGTGTTGGGCCCGAACTGATTCAGGGCATGCCGTGAACCCGACGCGTTACCCGGCGCGCACCTTCCGCACGGCGGTGGTGAAGGACTCGTGCACGGCCGCCGTGTCCGGTTCCGCACCGGAAAACGACATGTATGTCACAGAGATTCGAACGTCCCCGATCTGACCCACGAGCGTCCGCATGGACTGGGTCAAGCCCGTGCCGACCACCTCAGGAACCACGGTCCTGCGCAGCGCCAGGGTGTCGCCGGCGTCGATCTGCGGCGGCGGATCCAGCTCGGTCGTCACGGTGCTCGTCGCGCCAGCGCGGCTCACCCGCACCGACCCGCATTTCGCCAACCTCAGGTGCAGCGCCGCCATCGGCTCGGCGGTGCGGGTCAATTCGACGGTGATCGTGGCGCGCGTGTTGTTGTCGGTGCCGACCGCCATCGCCGCCTGATCGGGTCCGAACTGCCGAGTCGGCGGCACGCAGGAACTCGGCTGCACACTCGCTCCGCGTCCCATCCCGTCCAGGTCACCAGCGGCCTGGGCAACGGCCTCGGGCGGCAGCACCACGGCCGGATATCGCCCAGGGAACTGCGCCGGATCCGGCAGCAGCGTCGACAGTTCGGCGCGCACATGCCGGGTCTCCGCGATCGGCGGTGGCGAGACCGGGTGCCCGGACACCATCGACCCGCACCCGGTGAGCAGCACCGCGCAGCCGAGCGAGGCACAGCTCAGCCGCGTGCGCATCGAATCCGCCACGGTCACGTACCCACTGTGCCAAACTCCTCATGCCCGCCCGCGCCGCCACGCCGCCGGACCGGGAATGCCAGGGGCTCCGGCGCTGTTGCCTCGTCGTATGGGTCGATGTCCGGCCGTGCGCGATGGCTGTCACCGGCATGGGGGACAATGGACAATGGTGCCCGTCTCGAACAACTGCTTGTCTGTAGCCACGCGATGGTGAAAGACCGAGCACGCAACCACACCAGGTGTGCCAAGAACGCTCGCCCGGGTCGGAGGCACCGCGCAGGAAGGAGTACGCGATGGACTACGAGTCGCGAATGTACGAACTGGAGTTCCCCGCTCCACAGCTGTCGTCCGCAGACGGCGCGGGTCCGGTCCTGGTACACGGGCTGGAAGGCTTCACCGATGCCGGGCACGCGGTGCGGCTGGCCACGACGCACCTGCGCGAGAGCCTCGAAAGCGAACTGGTCGCCTCGTTCGATGTCGACGAACTGCTGGACTACCGATCACGTCGACCACTCATGACGTTCAAGACCGACCACTTCTCCGACTACGCCGAGCCGGAGTTGAGCCTGTGGGCACTGCGTGACACCACGGGCACCCCGTTCCTGTTGCTCGCAGGTCTGGAACCGGATCTGCGCTGGGAGAAGTTCACCACCGCGGTTCGCTTGCTCGCCGAACAGCTCGGCGTGCGCCGCACCATCGGCCTGAGCGCGATTCCGATGGCGATACCGCACACCCGCCCGCTCGGGGTCACCGCACATTCGTCCGACCGCGACCTGATCGCCGAGAACCAGCGTTGGCCGGGTGAACTCCAGGTGCCGGGCAGCGCGTCCTCGCTGCTGGAATTCCGCATGGCCCAGCACGGTCACCAGTCCATCGGCTTCTCGGTGCATGTGCCGCATTACCTGACGCAGACCGCCTATCCGGAGGCGGCTCAGACACTGCTGGAGAATGTCGCCGACAATGCGGGCCTGCAGATTCCACTGGCCGCGCTGGGTGAGGCAGCGGCCCGGGTACGCGAACAGGTCAACGAGCACATCGCGGGCAACTCCGAGGTGGAGACCGTCGTGCACGCCCTGGAGCGCCAGTACGACAGCTTCGTCACCGCGCAGGAACGGCAGTCGAGCCTGCTGGTCGGTGAGGGCGAACTGCCCAGTGGCGATGAGCTCGGCGCCGAGTTCGAGCGGTTCCTCGCCGAGCAGGGCGGCTACCACGGCGACGACAAAGGCGAGCAGAACTGACCGCACGGCGGTACCGGTAGCCCGATCGCCCCTGCACGAGCAGCCGGGAGGGACGCCGTAGGGTGGTCGGAGTGGATCTGACCGAACTGCTCGACATCCCGGGTACCGACGCCGATGCCCTCTACGAGTCGTTCGGGGTGTGGGCCGCCGAGCACGGCACCCCGCTGTACCCCGCGCAGGACGAAGCGCTGTTGGAACTGGCGTCCGGGTCCCACGTCATCCTCGCCACGCCCACCGGTTCGGGGAAGTCACTCGTCGCGGTCGGCGCCCATCTATTCGCCCTCGCACAGGGCAAGCGCACTTATTACACCGCCCCGATCAAGGCTCTGGTCAGCGAGAAATTCTTCGCGCTGTGCGAAGTGTTCGGCGCCGAGCGCGTCGGAATGGTCACTGGTGACGCCGCGGTGAACCCGGACGCACCGATCATCTGCGCCACTGCGGAAATCCTGGCGAACCTGGCGCTGCGCGAGGGCGCGGACGCCGACGTCGGCCACGTCGTGATGGACGAATTCCACTTCTACGCCGACCCGGACCGCGGCTGGGCCTGGCAGGTCCCGCTGCTGGAACTACCCAATGCTCAGTTCCTGCTCATGTCGGCGACGCTCGGGGAGGTGGACTTCTTCGCTACCGATCTCGAGCGCCGCACCGGCCGACCCACCGTGGTCGTCGCGGGTACCGAACGCCCAGTGCCGCTGAATTTCTCCTATGCCCGCACCCCCATCACCGAGACCCTGGACGAACTGGTCACCACCCACCAGGCCCCGGTCTACGTCGTCCATTTCACCCAGGCTGCCGCCCTCGAACGCGCCCAGGCTCTCACCAGCGTGAATTTCGCCACCCGTGCGGAGAAGGACGCGATCGCCGAAGCACTCGGCGAGTTCCGGTTCGCCGCGGGTTTCGGCAAGACGCTGTCGCGGCTCATTCGGCACGGTATCGGCGTGCATCATGCCGGAATGCTGCCGAAGTACCGCCGCCTCGTGGAGCGACTGGCTCAGGAAGGGCTGTTGAAAGTGGTGTGCGGCACCGACACCCTCGGCGTGGGCATCAACGTGCCCATCCGCACCGTGCTGCTCACCGGACTGACGAAGTTCGACGGCGTGCGCACCCGCAGGCTGAAAGCCCGTGAGTTCCATCAGATCGCGGGCCGCGCGGGCCGCGCGGGCTACGACACCATGGGCACCGTCGTCGTGCAGGCGCCCGACCACGAGGTCGAGAACACCCGTCTGCTGGCCAAGGCGGGCGACGACCCGAAGAAGCAGCGCAAGGTGCAGCGGCGCAAACCGCCGGAAGGTTTCGTCTCCTGGAGCGAGGAGACCTTCGACCGCCTTGTCGTGGCTGCGCCGGAACCGATGGTGTCGCGTTTCGCCGTGACCAACGCCATGCTGCTGAACGTGATCGCCCGGCCCGGAAACTGTTTCGACGCCATGCGCCACCTGCTCGAAGACAATCATGAGCCACGCGCAGCCCAGCGTAAACACATCCTGCGCGCCATCCGCCTGTACCGGGCACTGCGCGATGCCGGGGTAGTTCAGCAGCTGCCGGAACCCGACCCCCAAGGCCGCCGCGCCCGGCTGACCGTCGACCTCCAACGAGACTTCGCCCTCGACCAGCCGCTGTCGCCATTCGCACTGGCCGCGCTCGAGCTACTGGACAAAGAATCCGCGAGCTATACCCTCGATGTGGTGTCGCTCATCGAATCCACCCTGGAGGATCCCCGTCAGCTGGTCATGGCACAGCAGCACAAGGCGCGCGGCGAGGCGATCGCCGAAATGAAAGCCGACGGCATCGATTACGACGAGCGGATGGAACTGCTCGAAGAGGTGACCTGGCCCAAACCCCTTGTCGAGCTGATCGAACCGGCCTTCGAGACCTATCGTGCCGGGCACCCGTGGGTCTCGGAATTCGCGCCCGCGCCGAAATCGGTGGTGCGCGACATGATCGAGCGCGCGATGACCTTCGCCGAACTGATCTCCTTCTACGACCTGGCGCGTTCGGAGGGCGTCGTACTGCGCTATCTCGCCGACGCCTACCGCGCTTTGCGACGGACGGTGCCCGAGTCCGCCCGCACCGAGGAACTCGACGATCTCACCGAGTGGCTCGGCGAACTCGTCCGGCAGGTCGATTCGAGTCTGCTGGACGAATGGGAGCAACTGACCGATCCGGGCGCGCAGACCGACGTCGACCAGATCGCCTTCGGCGCGGAGACGGTGCGCCCGATCTCCGCGAACGAGCGCGCCTTCCGGGTGATGGTCCGCAACGCCATGATCCGCCGCGTCGAGTTGGCCGCGCTGCGGCGCTGGGACGCGCTGGCCGAGCTGAGCCCCGGCCCGGACTGGGCAGCCACGCTCGCGGACTACTTCGCGGAGTACGAGCGGATCGGTACCGGACCCGACGCCCGGGGGCCCCAGCTGTTCCAGGTGGAACGAAGACCGGGATTCTGGCAGGTGCGTCAGGTGCTGGATGATCCAGCGGGCGACCACGGCTGGTCGATCGACGCGACCGTCGACCTGGCAGAGTCCGACGCCGCGGGCGAGGTCGTCTTCGACGATGTCTCGGTGTCGGCCGGCTGAACCCGCACTGCTCGACAGCCCCGTATCCACGCTGGTCACAGCCTCGTATTCACGCTGGTCAACGGCTCTGTCCCGCCCGCGGTCGGGGATCCGGCGGCCGGGATCAGAATTCAAGGTTTGGCGGATTCGTTTCCGGGTAAGGGGCGCTGATACTCTCTCCCCCGCTGGCGAAGCGAAAGATCTACTATGCCCGAATCACCATTTCTTGTCATATACCCCGAGCGAGTGCGCGAGAACTACCGCGCGCTCAGTGCCGCCATGTCCGCGGGCAGCGGCGTGGCGCCAAGAATTCGCTTCGCGGTCAAGGCCGGCCCGGTGCCGGAGATCGTGCGACTTCTCGATGAGGAGGGCGCGGAGTTCGACGTCGCCAGCATCGGCGAGATCGATCTATGCCTCGGGCTCGGCGTCGCGGCGGGCAAGCTCTGTTACGGCAACCCGATCAAGAAGGCCGCCGATATCGCCCGCGCTTTCGCGCTGGGCGTGCGCCGCTTCGCCTTCGATACCGAGGACGACCTGCTGCGCATCGTCGAACACGCCCCAGGATCGGAGGTCGAGTGCCGATTTCTCGCCTCCGCCCCGGAGTCGCGCACCCCGTTCGGAGTCAAGTTCGGCTGCACACCTGGCGAGGCATTCCGGCTGCTGGTGCGGGCCAGAGATCTCGGGCTCGTTGTCGCAGGGCCGTACTTCCACGTCGGCTCGCAGCAGCTGGATCCCGACGCGTGGCGGATCGGCATCGAGCAGGCGGCGCGGATCTCAGAAGCGCTCGCGGACAAAGAAATTCTCGTCACATCGGTGAACATCGGTGGCGGACTGCCGATCTCCTACGCCGATCCCGCACCCACCCTGGGTGATATCGCTGCGGTGGTAAACCGCACCGCAGCCGAATTCCTTTCCGGAAATACCGGATTGGTCGTCGAACCCGGTCGAGCACTGGTCGGGTCGGCGGGCACCATCCACACCGAGGTCGTGTCGGTCCGCACTGCGCCGGACGGACGACGCTGGGTGTATCTCGACATCGGCCGTTACAACGGAATGGCCGAGACCGAGAACGAATACATCGCCTACCGGTTCGTCACGGACCGCGACGGCGACCCTGTTGACGAGGCGGTGGTTGCTGGTCCGACCTGTGACGGTGACGATGTACTGTATCAACGCACGCGAGTCCTCCTACCGACCACGTTGCGAGCCGGTGATCGCATTCGAATCCCCGACACCGGCGCCTATACCGCGAGCTATTCGTCGGTGTCCTTCAATGGTTTTCCGCCCTTGACCGTTCATGTCTCGGGCGATGAGCGAGAGTGAGTTTGCCCATGACGGCGGAATTCACCGGCTGGCACGTGCTGGCCGAGTTCGGTGGTGTCGACGCGGATCTCTGCGACGATCTCGAACGACTCGAATCGGCGTTGCGCAAGTCTCTGATTGCGGCGGGCGTCACCATCTGCGATGTCGTACACAAGAGGTTCGAACCGCAGGGGGTGACCGTCCTCGCGCTGTTGTCGGAGTCGCACGCCTCGATTCACACCTATCCGGAGTCCGGCGACATCTTCGTCGACGTCTTCACCTGCGGCGGCATCGGCGCAGGTGCTACGAAGGCGGTGGAAATTCTCCGGGATGCGTTGTCTCCCAAGGACGTTCGCATGCAGGTCATCCGTAGAGGCCACGGCGGGCAACGGATCGAAGAGCCGGTGGGCGCGGGCCTGACCCGGATCTGGGATCTGCACGAGGTGATCGTCGATACCAATACGCCGTTCCAGCACATGGTCATCGCGCGGACCGAGCAAGGCATCAGCCTGTTCTCCGACGACGACCGTCAGTCCACCGAGTTCTCCCAGCTGACCTACCACGAGGCAATGATGGTCCCGGCCTTCGTGCTGGCCGAGAAGCTGGACAATGTGCTGATTATCGGCTCGGGTGAGGGTGTGGCCAGCCAGATGTCGATCGCGGCAGGCGCCAGCCACGTCGACCACGTCGACATCGACAGGCTCGAAGTAGAGCTGTGTGCCGAGCACCTGCCCTACGGTTACACCACCCAGGAGCTGGCGGCCGCAGTCCAGAGCGAGGGCCCGATCACGGTGCATTACGCCGACGGTTGGGATTTCCTCGCCAGCGCCGCCGAGACCGGCACCCACTACGACGTCATCGTGATCGACCTGCCCGACGAGCGCGTGGAGGATGCCCAGCACAACCGCCTCTACGAGGCGGAGTTCCTGTCCCGATGTCGTGCGGTGCTCGCGCCGGGTGGTGTGCTGACCGCCCAAGCCGGGTGCGCGACCATGTGGCGCAACGAGACCTTGAAGCGGTCCTGGCAGCGTTTTCACGAACAGTTCGGCACCGTTGTGCATTACGGCAGCGACGAACACGAGTGGTCGTTTCTGTTCGGCTTGGTCGACAAGATCGACGACCCTGGCACGGGAATGAGCGATCGCCTTGCGCTGTTGCCGTACCGGCCGAAGACCATCGACGCGCGGGCGCTGACGCGCGGCACGATCGAACCGCACGCGCTGCGGGTGTAGTCGAACCCCCGCCGAATGGCACCGGTTCCGGTGGAACCGGTGCCATTCGGCGTATCCGCAGAGGGCAGCTCGGAGCCGAGCGGTCAGCCGGGGCTCGGCTACCTCGGTACTGCTCCCCCGCTCGGGTCGGACACCTGGCCGTTCTGCTGCCGCCGCCATTCCCCGGCGTCGACTCCACCGACGCCCCAATCGGTCAGCGCGACCTCGTCGATGACGACGTAGGTGCTCGCGGGGGCTTTCCCGAGCACAGTGGACAGCAGATCGGTGACGCCTTTGATCAGCTGTGCCTTCTGCTCCCGGGTCACGCCCTCGTCAGTGACCTTGATGTTCACGTACGGCATCAGGCCGCCCTTCCCGAGAGGTACCCGCCATCGACCGGGAAGATGTGACCGGTGGTGAACGCGGCGTCTACGAGATAGAGGACCGCGGCTGTGGTCTCGGCGACTTCGCCGATCCGATTCAACAGCGCAAACCTGCCGGTGGCTGCCTCGTCACCGTCGCCGAACAAGGGTGTGCGGATGAATCCGGGAGCCACCGCGTTGACCCGGATGCCGTCCGCGGCGAGTTCTGCCGCGAGGCTGGTGGTCAGCGCGTGGATGCCGCCTTTGCTGACCAGCGCAGCCGAGGCGGGTACGCCGGCGATGGCATGGTCGATCAGGACCGTGCCGAGATTCACGATGCTGCCGCCCCTCGCCTGCTCGCGCAGCAGCCGAACTACAGCCTGCGTGGTGAAGTAGGTACCTTTGAGGTTCCCGTTCAGGTAACTGTCCAGATCTTGCTCGGTGACGTCTACGAACGGCTTGGCGCCGAAGATGCCCGCATTGTTGACGAGTACATCCACCCCGCCGAACCGCTCGACCGCGGCGCGTACCAGCGCGACTCCCGTGGCGGGAATACCGATGTCACCCGCGACCGCTGCCACCTGATCCGGTGCGCCCAGTCCCGCGGCCACCTCCGCGAGTTTGTCCTCGTCGCGCCCGTTGAGCACAACGTTGTCGCCGCGTTCCACGAACGCCCGGGCGACGTCGCGCCCGATCCCGCTCGAGGACCCCGTCACGATCACTGTCTTCACCATTTCTCTCCTCAACTTTGATACGACCGGTCGTCTTTGAATGGTTATGTGAGGACGCCGGAGGCGAAGGCCCGCGTCAGGGCCGGAAGTAGTCGTCCAGCAGACGATCCAGGCACTTGCGCAACGGAGCGAGGGTGCGGTCGATCTTCATCCGGATCACCGCACCCTCCCACGATTCGAGCAGCAGATCGGCCAGTTCGGTGCCGTCGATGTCGGAGCGAATCATGCCGAGTCGCTGCCCCAGCACCAGCTGCTCCGCGATGCGGTCGCGCCACGCGCCCCATGCGCCGGACAGCGATTCCCGCAGCAGCGCACTACCTTCCAGCTCGCCACCCAAATTGGCGATCAGGCAGCCACCGGTGAATTCGGCAACGACAAAATCGTCCATCAGGCGGCTGAAGAACGCGCGCAGCCCACGCACCGGGTCCGCTTCGTCGCCGAACGCCTCGGTCAGGTTCCGCTGCACACAGAGCGAATGATGCTCGATGATCGCGCGACCGAAGCTTTCCTTACTGTCGAAGTAGTTGTAGAACGAACCCTTCGGCACGCCGACCTCATCGAGGATCTGCTTGATTCCGGTGCCGTGATACCCGTTGGTCAGAAACCCGGCGGCACCGGCTTCGACCAGAAGTTGCCGAGTGTCCGCACTACGTCGAGTTCGCGCCATACCGCCGAATATACGACCGGTCGTCTTGGAATGCAAGACAGGCAGCGGGCTCCGTGTGGCACGCCCTGCTACCGCCTACCCCCCGACCGACTCGGACCACACCGACGCCCCCGGGTCGACAGCCTCTGCCGGCGCGCAACGCCATCGCACCGACCGAGCGGCGAAACGCACGAGGTGATCGGCGGCGAACCGGTCTCGGTGCCAGTCACCAGGATCGGTGCCGGCCGTCCAGACGTAGGTCCACACCGGTTCACTCCAGCCGGCGACGCGCACCTGACGTAAGTCGTACTCGTCATCCTCGAACGCGTCCAGGATCGCCCATTCCGCTGCGGTGAGATCGCCCAGCACGCAGCCGCGTGCCAGCCCACCGTCAGCCACGACCAAACCGGGATAGACCCGCCGCGGCAGAATCGCCGCACGCCAACCAGGAAGCTCGGCCACTTCGAGCAACGGAACCCGCCCGAGCAGCACCTCGAGCACTTCGGGAAACTGCAGCGTGCCGTAGGCGAACAGCGCATGCCCCGGACCGACGAGTTCGGTCAGCCGCGACAAACCACCCTCCGACGATTCCACTCGCCTCTCCTCTCATCCCGGTTCACCACTGTGCCCACTTTGCTACACACGCGGCTACATCGGGCGCTTGGTGCGAATGATGGCGGCCAGATACTCGTAATCGTCAGCTCGAGCGGTGGAGGCGCGGAAGGCCAGACCGATGGTTCGCCCCGGAGCGGGCGCGGCGAAATGCGCGATATCCAGCGTGCCACGCGCGGTTTCGGCGGTGACGGCCATCTCCGGGATGAGAGTCACGCCGAGCCCGCCCGCGACGCACTGCACCACGGTCGCCAAGGAAGCGGCCCTGGTGTCACCGACCGCCGCAGGATGAGCGTCGGCCGAGCGGCACACTTCCAGGGTCTGATCACGCAGACAGTGCCCCTCGTCCAGCAGCAGCAAGGGCAGCGCGTCCAAAGCCGACGCCGTGAGGTCCGTCCGCCCGGCGAGCTCGTGGCCGCGCGGCGTGACCAGCACGAATTCCTCTGGGTAGAGCGGGATCTCGACCAGGCCGGACACCTCGGTGGGCAGCGCGACGAGCGCGACGTCCAGCACGCCGGTGCGCAGCCCGTCCAGCAGTCGCATGGTCTGATCCTCGACGATGTGCGGATGCAGTGCGGGCAACTTCTTTCGCAGCTCGGGCAACAGGCCGGGTAACACATAGGGGGCGACCGTCGGGATGATGCCCATCCGCAGTGTGCCGCCGAGCGCGTCGCCGGTCGCCGAAGCCACGAAGCGGTCGGCCGCCTCCAGCGTCGCCATCGCCTTGGGCAGCAAGCGCATTCCGGCGGCCGTCACCAGCACCCGCCGGGTGCTCCGTTCGATCAGCTGTAGCCCGAGCCCGTTTTCGAGCGCGGCCAGCGCCTGCGATAGCGTGGGCTGGCTCACACCGAGCCGCGCGGCCGCGGTGCCGAAATGGCGATACTCCGCGATCGCCACGAACGCACGCAGCTGTGACAGGGTCGGCTGATAAGTCTGATCAGTCACGCCTATCAGTGTAGTGCGACTGATCACCTTTACCTTTCACCGACCCTTCGGCAAGATCGCCTGTGAGCTTTTCGCACGCGCTAGCAAACCAACATGACGAGGAGATGAGCATGGCCCTGCTGACCATCGGCGACCAATTCCCGGCATACCACCTCACCGCTGTGATCGGCGGTGACCTGTCGAAGGTCGACGCTCAGCAGCCTGACGACTACTTCACCACGATCACCAGCGACGACCACGCGGGCAAGTGGCGGATCGTCTTCTTCTGGCCGAAGGACTTCACCTTCGTGTGCCCGACGGAGATCGCCGCATTCGGCAAACTCAACGAGGAGTTCGAGGACCGTGACGCGCAGGTGCTCGGAGCGTCGGTCGACAACGAGTTCGTGCACTTCCAGTGGCGCGCCCAGCACGAGGACCTCAAGACCCTTCCGTTCCCGATGCTCTCGGATCTGAAGCGCGAACTGGCCACGGCCACGGGTGTGCTCAACGCCGACGGGGTTGCCGACCGGGCAACCTTCATCGTCGATCCGAACAACGAGATCCAGTTCGTCTCGGTCACCGCAGGTTCGGTGGGTCGCAACGTCGACGAGGTACTGCGTGTGCTGGATGCGCTGCAGTCCGATGAGTTGTGCGCCTGCAACTGGAAGAAGGGCGACCCGACCATCAACGCGGGTGAGTTGCTGGCTGCCAGCGTCTGACAAGCGATGCCGCGCCCGAGAATTCGGGCGCGGCGATGTCACCATCGACAACACGACCGACCTGCCCCGGGATACATACATCCGGGACCGATCCAAACAGAGGAACGCCGAATGAGCCTCGAGAACCTGAAGAACTCCCTTCCCGAGTACGCCAAGGACCTCAAGCTCAACCTGTCATCGATCGCACGCACCACGGTGCTGAACCAGCAGCAACTGTGGGGCACCCTGCTGGCGGCGGCCGCCGCGACCCGGTCGACGACCACGCTGCGCGAGATCGCCGAAGAAGCCGCCGGCGCGCTATCGACGGAGGCGTACAACGCCGCGCTCGGCGCCGCCTCGATCATGGGTATGAACAACGTGTTCTACCGAGGCAAGTCGTTCCTCGGTGGTCGCTACGACGACCTGCGGGCCGGACTGCGCATGCAGATCATCGGCACACCCGGCGTCGACAAGGTCGATTTCGAACTGTGGTCGTTCGCGGTCTCCTCGGTCAACGGCTGCGCGCACTGCCTGGAAGCGCACGAGCACACATTGCGTGCGGCGGGCGTGTCCCGCGAAGTGATCTTCGAGTCGCTGCGTGCCGCCGCCATCGTGGCCGGCGTCGGCCAGGCGATGCAGTCGACAGAGGCCCTGAGCGCTGCCACGATCTGATCGCCGATCGTCAGAGGCCTCGTCCGCCGGACGGGGCCTCGTCGCATTCCCGGTGTTGGTCCAAGCGACAACTCGGCGTGGTATGCCCGGGTAGGCTCGGCAACCATGGGGACACGGGTCGATGTGGTGCGGGTGTTCACCGATGCAGCCGGCCGATTCGGGAACGAGCTGGGGATCGCACGGGCCGCGGACGTGGCCCGAGCCGACCCACAGGCGCTGGCGGCGAAGGTCGGTTACAGCGAGACTGTGGTGGTCGAGGAGCCGGTGGACGAGGTCGCCAAGGTGCGGATCTATACCCCTGCGGTGGAACTCCCCTTCGCGGGGCACCCGTCGGTGGGGACCGCGTGGTGGTTCGCGACGAAGAGCACCCCGGTACGGACGTTGGACGTCCCCGCGGGCCCCGTAGCGGTGCAGCTGATCGACGGACTGACCTGGATCACCGCCCGCGGCGAATGGGCGCCGTCATTCACTTTCCACCAACTGCCCGACATGCAGGAACTCGCGACCGTTCAGCCGGACGAGTTCCCCGGCGGACCACATTATCTGTGGACGTGGACCGACGAGCATCGCGGTGCACTGCGCTCACGTATGTTCGCGCCGACCATGGGCGTTCCCGAAGACGAGGCGACCGGGGCGGCGGCCGTCGCGTTGACGGCGCTGCTGCGGCAAGGTCTCGTCATCACCCAGGGCAAGGGCTCGCAGCTGTTCACCGAGTGGGACTCCGACGGCTGGGTACGCCTGGGCGGGCGGGTCGTCGCCGACCAATCCTTGGAGATCTAGCCCCGCGCACTCACGGCAGCGCCACCCCGACGATCGGCTCGGTGCTCGGCGTGTCCGAACCGCCAGGCGGTTCGACGCTCACCGCCAGCAGCTCACCCGACCGGTACGGCGTTACGAAGGGGCGATCCGACGACGGCAAGTCGGCCAGGACTCCAGCCGACCGGGGCTGCCCCGCAGCGGGCACCAGCCACACTTGGTAGACCCGATCGGTGGGCGGCGGTGCGACCCCGTCGAACGCGACCACCGCGCGGCCGAGCCGCAGCGAGGCCTCCACCACGAGCGAGCCACCACCGCTGACCGGCTCCAGTACGGTCCGCACATCTCGCTGGCCGTGGATCTGCTCGACGACAGACGGAATCGGCGGATGGTCGGCGATCCGCTCTGCGACCACGCTTCCGCCGAAAATCAGACAGGTGATCGCAGCCATCGGCACCGCCCACCGCAGCCGCCGCAAGGACGAGGGGTGCGGGATGCACGTGACGGCAGCGGTACCGGTGTCGGGCAATGCCGCCAGGATCCGAGACTCCAATCCCGGAGGCGGCGCCAGCTCGTCGAGCACCGCGAGCCGTCCCATCACCTCGCGCATCTGCCACACGGTGTCGGAGAACTCCCGCCGCACGGCGGGGTCCGCGGATGCCAGGCGGGCATCGATGTGTCTACGTTCGATATCGGCGACCGCGTCCAGCGCGCACGGATAGGCAAGGTCCAGCAGATCGGTATCCGATCGCGGAGGAGTGTCAACCATCGGCGCCTTCCCCGGACAAGCACTTCTCCAATCTTTTCAATCCGTCACGGATGCGGGTCTTGACGGTGGGCAGCGGAACCGCGAGGCGATCGGCCACTTCACGGTAGGTATACCCGCTGTAATACGCGAGGGCGATCGCCTCGCGCTGCGTCGGCGTCAGGGCGTCCAGACATCCTGCCACCTGCTGCTCCTCGATGCGCTGTGCCACCGACTCGGCGACGACGTCGTGGTCGCGACCTAGGTGCGCATGCGCGTACACCAGGTCCCGGGACGTGGCCGAACTCTCCGCGCGAACCCGATCCACCGCGCGACGATGCGCGAGCATCAGGATCCAGCCGAGTGGGCTGGCGAGTGTGGCGTCGTAGCGGTCGGCCATCGACCACACCTGGAGGTAGACCTCCTGGGTGACCTCTTCGGCGGCGGCGTGGCTGCGCAGGATGCGCACCGCGATCCCGAACACTCGGGGGCTGGTGAGCTGGTAGAACTCCGTGAACGCAGCCCGGTCACCCGCGCCGGTCGCCACGAGCAGGGCGACCAACCTGCGGGTGGCGAGTGTTGCCCGCCGTCGCTCGTATCCGGTGGGTAACGGGCACGAGAGTGCCTTGTCATCGTCGTCGCTATCCGGCACCGGATCGCCGGACCGATGTGCTGAAGCAGAACCGTCCTCATTTCTCATGGCCGAATCCCCTGCCTGCATAGACAGGGGTTCGGTATGCACAGCGAGGCGGATGGGTCTGCGGACCGATCAAGTCCAGACTGCGGCCACCAGCATGTACGTAGTGCCCGTAGCCATCACCACGTGTGGCACCGCCGCCCACGGTGCGGCAGGGCCGGTAAGGGCGGCGACGCACCCGCCGGAGCGCACCAGAACCCCTAGTGGTCCTTGTGGGCGTGCGTGCGTCCATCCGGCGAGGACCGCCAGTGCGACGAGGAGTGCGTCGAGCAGAAACAGCACCGCGAGACCGAGCGCGGGACCCACTGCGGGTCCGCCCACGTGACCGGAGGCCGAATGGCCGGACATCGCGTAGAGCATGGCGGCGGCGGCCACGATGTGATAACCGAGCGGGACCAACCGGTCGATCGGGAGCGGACGAGGATGTGCGGAAGACTCCAGGATCCGGGTCACCAAGAGCCCGGCGAAGACCACGATCGTCGCCGTCAGCACACCGCGCAGCGCGTCCGGGCGCACACCCGAGGGGAACAGCAGCATACCGAGCATGACCAAGCACATCACCAGGTGCGCCGCATCGGACTCGGGGTGTTCGGTGGTGGTCGAGATAGTTGGTCGCTCCGCGGGCACCTCGGCGCTTCCCGGGTCAGTGGGATCGAAATCCCGACCAGGCACCGAGACCGTAGACGCCGGCAACCGCGCCAACACGATCCCCGCGGCGATCAAGAACGCGGCCGCGACCGTCCAACGCAATGCGGCGTACTCCTGCACGAACTCCACCACACCCCACCGCCTCTCGACACGACGACCATGGTCGTCGCCCTTCCATGCTCGCATCCCAAGTCGATAAGGGTGCCCTCTTCTTCCATGGCGCCGCGAAGTGTCAGCCGAGCGCGCGGGTGAACCCGGCGACGAGCTCGCCGACCTGGTCGTCGGTCATGATGAACGGTGGGGAGATTTGCAAGGCTCCCTGGCCGACCGCTCGACTGGAGATGCCCTGCGCGCGTACGGCTTTGACCATAGCGGGGGCCTCGGCAGGATCGACCAGCTGGATGGCCGCAACCGCGCCGAGTCCGCTGCGCACCTCGGCGACCTGAGGATGGTCGGCCAACACCGAAAGCTGTTCGTGCAAGCTGGATTCCAGATGTAGGGCGGCATCGAGCAGACCTTCGCGCTCGATGACGTCCAGGTTCGCCAGCGCGGCCGCGGCGGCACCGGCGTGGCCGCCATAGGTGTAGCCGTGCCGCCACCAGATACCTCCTGCGAAGAACGGCTCCGCGATGTGGGGGGCGATGAACACCGCACCCATCGGCAGATATCCCGAGGTCAGTCCCTTCGCGGTGGTCATGAGATCGGGTGCGAGATCGAATCGGCTCGAGGCGAACCACGCTCCGCCGATACGGCCGAAACCGGTGACGACCTCGTCGGCGACGAAGAGGATGTCGTTGTCGCGACACACGCGCCGTACCTCGGCGAGGTAGCCGGCCGGCGGCAGGTAGACCCCGCCCGCACCGATGACGGGTTCGCAGAAGAAGGCGGCGATGCGCTCGGCACCGACCTCCTCGATCAGGGTCAGCAGCGCTTTGGCGTCGTTCCACTCGACCGTGCGCGCGTCCGGCATCATTTCGCCGTAGCCTTCGCGGTTCACCGGGATACCTGCCAGCGCCGTGCCCGCGACATGCATGCCGTGGTAGCCCTTCCGCCGGCCGACGACGATCGTCTTGTCGGGCCGTCCGAGTTCATGCCAGTACCGGCGGGCGAGTTTGGTCGCGGTCTCGACGGAGTCGGAGCCGCCGGAGGTGAAGAAGATCTTGCTGCCCGACACCGGAGCCATCGCCGCGAGCCGCCCGGCCAGTTCCTGAGTGGCGGGTTCGGTGATGTCACCGAAATTGGAGTAGTGCGCGATCGTGCGCAACTGAACGGCGACCGCGTCGGCGATCTCGCCGCGGCCGTGTCCGATATTCGTGAACCACAGGCCCGCGGTCGCGTCCAGATAGCGGTTGCCCGCCTGATCGAAGATATAGCTGCCCTCGCCGCGGGCGACCACGAACGCCCCGTCTCGTTCGACGGCGCCCATGTCGGCGAATCCATGCCAGAGCGAGTTCATGTCTTCCACCTTTACCGGAATTCGCGCGCCGCGTCGGCAGCGAAACTGCCCCGTCCGCTTCGGGTGTTGCCCACGCGGCGTCGGAGCATCCCGCAGACGGCTGCGACAGCCACAGCCGAGAAGACGAAAACGCAGATAAGGGCGACCAAGCTGGTGATCAGCGACACGTACCCTCGTTGACGGGGGTCCAAAAAGGGGTACGGGTACCAACCGACGATGAGGCCGCGGATAAGGGTGTAGGCACCATAGGCGGTGGGATAGGCCAACCAGGCACCGATCACGCCCGCGGCCGGGCCGATGCGTTCGCGGCCCGAACCCAGCATCCAGTCGGCGACCAGGACAAGCGGCAACACTCCGTGCAGTACGTCGTTGATCCAGCGATCGGCGAGCATCACGTCGGAGTCGGCCAACAGCATCACGTACACCATGCCGGTGGTGAGCAGGTAAAGAGTGCTCGCGCCCCGAATCAGCTGCCACCGTCGCCCCCGCGGGTCGCGCAGACCGCCGATGAGCAGGACGAGCACACCGAACGCGGCGGACTCGACAGTGAAGTAGCTGAGATAGTTCACGATCGGAAAGCTGTCGATGCCTTCGCTACGCAGCGGAATCCAGACCAGCGCCACCGCACCGAGCACCCCGAAAACGATCCGCAGACCACGAGCCACCCATGCCGTGCCGGCATCCGCGTTCATGCCACGATCCTCGCATATCGACGGGCAGCGATCGGACACGCGCGAGCCTGCAGCATCCGATTGGCAAACACTGACCGACCGCCTGGCCGAAATATTCGGTGGCGGGCTTCGCTAGGC
Source organism: Nocardia sp. NPDC049220 (assembly GCF_040647855.1). Classification (NCBI taxonomy): domain Bacteria; kingdom Bacillati; phylum Actinomycetota; class Actinomycetes; order Mycobacteriales; family Nocardiaceae; genus Nocardia; species Nocardia sp. NPDC049220. The sequence goes on along the minus strand of NZ_JBEZDA010000001.1, from coordinate 1,044,825 downwards.
TTGTCGATGCAATGACCAGGACAGCAGCTACCGATTCCCGCGAGCTCCGCACCCGCCTGGCGAATCTCTCCTTCCGCGACGAACACCGGCTGCGGCGCAGACTGGACCGGGCACGCGGTGGCGACCTCGGCGAGGTCGAAGCGGAGATCGCGGCGGCCGAGCAGCGCGTCGCCGCTCGCCGCGCGGCGGTGCCGGAGATCGGCTATCCGCAGCAACTGCCGGTCACCGTCCGCCGAGAGGACATCGCCGCAGCCATCGCCGAGCACCAAGTGGTGATCGTCGCGGGCGAAACCGGTTCGGGCAAGACCACCCAGATTCCGAAGATCTGCCTCGAACTCGGCCGCGGTATCCGCGGCACCATCGGACACACCCAGCCGCGCAGGCTGGCCGCGCGCACCGTCGCCGAGCGGATCGCGGAGGAACTGGGCACCGAGCTCGGCGACGTCGTCGGTTATACCGTGCGATTCACCGACCATGCCTCCGAGCAGACGCTGGTCAAACTGATGACCGACGGCATTCTGCTCGCCGAGATCCAGCGCGACCGGCTCCTGCGTCGCTACGACACGATCATCATCGACGAGGCGCACGAACGCAGCCTCAACATCGACTTCCTGCTCGGCTACCTCCGGCAGTTGCTGCCACGGCGACCCGACCTCAAGGTGATCATCACCTCGGCGACCATCGATCCGGAGCTGTTCGCCAGACACTTCGCGGACGACAACGGCGTTCCCGCACCGATTGTCGAAGTCTCCGGTCGCTCATACCCGGTGGAAATCCGGTATCGGCCGCTCACGCAAGAACTCCCGATAGCCGACGATGACGGCGCGGAGGACACGCGAGTCGTCGACCGCGACCCGGTAGACGCGATCGGCGAGGCGGTCACCGAACTGTTCGCCTCGGGCGATGGCGATGTGCTGGTGTTCCTGTCCGGCGAACGCGAGATCCGCGACACCGCTGACGCACTACGCGATCTGCGGCTACCACGCACCGAGATCCTGCCGCTGTACGCGCGACTGTCCACCGCCGAGCAGCATCGGGTGTTCGCTCCGCACACCGGTCGTCGGGTGGTCCTGGCGACCAACGTCGCGGAGACCTCGTTGACGGTGCCGGGCATCCGGTATGTCGTCGACCCAGGGACAGCGCGGATATCGCGCTATTCGATGCGGACGAAGGTGCAACGGCTGCCGATCGAATCGGTATCGCAGGCCTCGGCGCGCCAACGATCCGGACGCTGCGGTCGGGTCGCCGACGGCATCTGCATCCGGCTGTACTCCGAGGACGACTTCGAATCCAGGCCCGCTTTCACCGAACCCGAGATCCTGCGGACCAATCTGGCGGCGGTCATCCTCCAAATGACCGCGCTCGGGCTCGGTGATATCGAGAACTTCCCCTTCGTCGAGGCTCCGGACCGCCGCGCCGTTCGCGACGGCATCGCCTTGCTCGAAGAACTCGGCGCGCTGCTACGACGGACCGGGAACCGAGAGCTACGGGCGGATATCACGGTGGCGCAGGAGGTCACGCGATCGGATGGCGCCTCCGGCGCGGCGAGTCGCACCACGGCGAGCACCCGCGACAACGATGCCGCCCTGACACTGACCCCGACGGGGCGCGAGATGGCCCAACTTCCGGTCGATCCTCGGATGGCGCGCATGCTGGTGGAAGCCCACCGCACCGGCTGCCTGGCCGACGTGCTCGTCATCGTCGCGGCGTTATCGATTCAGGATGTCCGCGAACGGCCTGCCGAGCATCAGCAGGCCGCCGATACCGCCCACGCGAGGTTCACCGTCGAGGGCTCGGACTTCCTGAGCTACCTGAGACTGTGGGAGTACCTCGGCGGACAGCGCACATCCCTGTCGTCCAATCGGTTCCGGCGCATGTGCCGAGAGGAGTTCCTGCATTACCTGCGGATCAGGGAGTGGCAGGACCTGCACGGACAGCTGCGCACGATCGCCAAGGGCCTCGGCTGGTCCGCCGCGGTGGCGAACGAGGGTGCACCCCGTGGTCCGGCCGCCGCGGCGCCGGACCGCGGCGCCGACAACCGGAGCCGCAAGGGCGACCGGCGGGCACGCCGCACCGAACACTCGCGCGCACCCGACACCGATCCGCGGTCATCATCCCAGCCCGGACAGACCGGCAGCCCACCCGCCGCCGAGCTGGATGGCGCCCACTGGGATTCCACCGCCATCCACCAGGCGTTGCTGGCCGGCATGCTGTCGCACATCGGGGTCCGGGAAGCGGAAACGCGCGAGTTCCTCGGCGCGCGCGGCGCCAAGTTCATGATTTTTCCCGGCTCGTCGCTGGCAAAGAAGTCGCCACGCTGGGTCATGGCCGCCGAGTTGGTCGAGACCTCACGACTGTGGGGCCGGATGGCCGCCAAGATCGAACCCGAGTGGGCCGAGCGGCTGGCCGGGGACCTAGTCAAACGCATGTACTCCGAACCGCACTGGTCGGCCAAGCGCGGCGCCGCGCGCGCGTACGAGAGGGTCACTCTCTACGGGGTCCCGCTGGTCACCGGACGACTCGTCGACTACGGACGGATCGATCCAGAGTTGGCACGGGAGCTGTTCATCCGCCACGCCCTCGTGCAAGGCGAGTGGCAGACTCGGCACGAGTTCTTCCACCGCAATCGTGCGTTACTCGACGATGTCGCCGATCTCGAGCACCGCGCCCGCCGCCGCGACATCCTCGTCGACGACGAGGTGCTGTTCGAGTTCTATGACCAACGGCTACCCGCGGACATCGTGTCGGTGCGCCACTTCGACAGCTGGTGGCGCACCACGCGACGTACCGACCACACGCTACTGGACTTCGCGACCGCCACCGTCGTCAACGAGGGAGCGGCTACGCTCGACCCCTCCGATTTCCCCGACTCCTGGCGCCAAGGCGAACTCAGCTTCCCCCTCGGCTACCAGTTCGAGCCGGGCACCGAGGACGACGGCGTCACCGTGCGCATCCCGGTCGAACAGCTCGCCCACGTCCGTGCCGTCGGTTTCGACTGGCTGGTGCCCGGCATGCGCGACGAACTGGCCACCGCGTTGATCAAGTCGCTGCCGAAGACGCTGCGCCGCAGCGTGGTTCCGGCGCCCGACTTCGCCGCGGCTGCGCTGTCCGCGCTGACCCCGCGCGCGGAACCGCTGCGCACCGGACTGGCGCGCGAGTTGTCCCGGCTCGGTTCGGTCCCCATCGCACCTACCGACCTCGATCCGTCCGCGCTGCCCGACCACCTGCGCATGACCTTCGCCGCCGTCGACGCAGACGGAACAACCGTCGCCCGCAGTAAGAGCCTGGCCGCCTTGAAAACCGAGCTGGCCGACCAGGTTTCCGCCTCGGTCGCCCGCGCCACCGCGGGCGCCGAACGCCCGCCAGCCACGGTGTGGACCTCGGAATCTCTGGGCCACGTCGCGCCGACGGTGCGCCGCGACGTGGCCGGACAGACCGTCACCGGGTATCCCGCGCTGGTCGCCGAGGACGACGGTGTAGCGGTCCGGGTGCTCAGCTCCCCCGCCGAGCAGGCGGCGGCGATGCGGTTGGGTACTCGGGCGCTGGTGCTGCACGCGCTGCCCACCTCGGCCCGGTCTGTCACCGGGGGGCTCTCGGCGACGGATCGTCTCTCGCTGACCCAGAATCCGTACGGTTCGCTGGACGCGCTCGTCGAGGATTGTCGCGCGGCGGCCGCTGATGAACTCATCGAGGCCGCGGGCGGTCCGGTGCGCGGCCCGGCGGAGTTCGACGCGCTCGTCGCCCGGATCCGCCCCGATTTCACCGCCGCCGTCACCCGCCTCGTGCGCTTGGTCGTGCCGATCCTGGCCGGCGCCCACCAAGTTTCGGCCGCGCTCACCGAGACCAGCGAGCGCGACATCGCCGACGATGTCCGCGACCAGCTCGACAACTTGGTATTTCGCGGCTTCGTTTCCGAGTGGGGCGGCACCCGGTTACGCGAACTCCCCCGCTATCTGCGGGCGGCGATGATGCGTTTGGCGGCGTTGCCGGGCTCAGCAGTCCGCGATCGCCACGGTATGGCCGAACTCGATCGAGCGCTGGCCGGCTACGACCGCCTGATCGGGGCACTGCCGGAGCAGCGCAGGAATGCGCAGGCGGTCACCGAAATCTGGTGGATGATCGAGGAATTCCGGGTCAGTCTGTTCGCCCAGCAACTCGGCACCCCGTTCCCGGTGTCCGCCAAGCGGATCGAGAAAGCGATCGCCGCCATTCGGCGCTAGTCAGTCGGCGGTGGTCAGTGCCGCGGCGCGCGCCTGGCGCATCTCCTCGATCTCACGTTCGAAATCCTCGGCAGAGGTGAACGACCGGTAGACCGAGGCGAACCGGAGATAGGCGACCTCGTCGAGGTCGCGCAGCGGGCCAAGAATAGCCAGGCCGACTTCGTGGCTGGGTACTTCTGGAGAGCCTTTGGCCCGCACCGCGTCTTCCACCTGCTGCGCGAGCAGGTTCAGCGCGTCGTCGTCGACTTCACGGCCCTGACAGGCACGGCGTACACCGCGGATAACCTTCTCGCGACTGAACGGCTCGGTGACTCCGCTGCGCTTGACCACCGACAGGATGGCGGTCTCGACCGTGGTGAACCGCCGCCCACACTGCGGGCAGGCGCGACGGCGCCGGATGGCCGCGCCTTCGTCGGCCTCGCGCGAGTCCACCACCCGGGAGTCGGGGTGTCGGCAGTACGGGCAATGCATCCGAGAAATCCTTCGTCGATGCGAGTGCTCGCGTCCGGACCGCCTCCGATCCGGCGAGCATCTGTACCGAGGTCCGCACCCCGGCACCAGGTATTCCCCACACGAAACGAGAAATACCCGCATAACAGTTCGAGGATACCCGTCCGAGTACTCGAGTTGTCGCACTCACCCCGCGCTACCGCCGAATCACCTAGATCATTCGATGATCTCCCCATGGGCAGCAGGTCCACGAGAAGGTCCGGCAGTCACGCCACAACGCGGCCGCGGGCGAGTACGGCCCCGAAGGACTCGCCGAGTCGGCCGCCGCAGGCACCAGGTCACCCATGATGTAGGTCCACCCGCTATCGCGGTCGGCCCAGTTGAAGTCGGGCAGCGGAGTGCGCAGCGCAACGCTGTGACCCGCGACGTCGGCGCGGACGACGGTTGTGGCGAAGACGCCAGGAGCGCGGGCCCCCTGGGGGACGACGAGCTTTCCGGGGAGAGTGCTGAGGTAGGTGAGTACGCGAACGGTAGGCGCGCACGCCCAGCCGATGCCGCGTCCCATTGGTCGGCGATGACCTGATTCTGCTCCCGGGCGGTCCTTCGGATCAGCGCGTCGAGAGAGCCGTCACGGGTATCCGTGGCGTGGGACTGCCAGCGGTGCGCATGTCGTCGTCGAGCACACCCGCTGCGTACAGTTCGTCGATTCGGCGCAGGCCGAGAGCCTTTCCAGCTGCGGATCAGCACTTCCGACCACGCCTTCCACCCCTCAGCGTGGTGGTTGCGTGGCCGCGCCGCCCGGCTCACCCCGGCCGTCGACCACGGCGGGCAGCGAACCCTCCGGTTGGCTGCCCCAGTCGCCGGCCCGCACGTGCGCCATCACGATCAGCCCCGACACCACTACGGCGGTCAGCAGCGCCGTCACGGCAAGGACGGCGAAACCGACCTGTGCCTGCTCGACCCGCGCCATCGGATGCGCACCCGATGCCCTCCGGACCGCGGAAGGTCGTGCGCCGTGGTCGTATCCGATCGCGGCGCCCCCGGGACGAGCCCGGCCCGGGCGCCGATCGACGGCGGAACGACGCGCGGACCCCAGCGCCGGCGAGTGCGTGCCGCCGCGCCGCCGACGCGGGATCGAGTCGTAGCCGGGATCGACTCCCGCCGCGGCAGCGCGGTGATCGAACTCCGCTTCTGCCGCGCCGATCGATGTAATGGTGTCGCTGATCGCAGTGCTCATCGGACAAACCTCCAGGGTGGGTGCTCCGTCATCGTTCGAGCCGTTCGAGCCGTTCGAGCCGTTCGAGCCGGGTTCCTGTTCGAACACAAAGTCCCAACACATTCGATCAAGTGTTCGAAGGATTTGCGTACGATTTCTACCACGCCCCACCGACAAAGTCAGCAGAAACGCCCGACATGCGTCGAACAGATGTTTGATCCCTCGGCGCAACCCGACTAGATTCGAACTACCGAAGGCACGACAGGCGATGACAACACAGGCTGGGTAGAGATCGACCCGGCGCAGCAGGAGGGCGGTTGCGGTGAGGCACACAGACGACACGGGTGACGAGACCGGAAGCGGCGCCGACTCGGCGGGTACCGGGGCGGATCTCACCGTGCGTCAGCGCAATGTGCTGGAGGTGATCCGCACCTCGGTGAGCGAGCGCGGCTACCCGCCGAGCATCCGCGAGATCGGCGACGCCGTCGGCCTGACGTCTACCTCGTCGGTCGCCCATCAGTTGCGTGCCTTGGAGCGCAAGGGCTATCTGCGCCGCGACCCGAATCGTCCACGCGCGGTAGATGTTCGCGGCCTGGACGAGGTGGTGCGTTCGGTGACCGGTCTGCCGGGTGCCGTGGTGGATGGCGTCGACGCAGACTCCGACGGCACCGCTGACGCCGCGCACCCGGTGCCCACCTTCGTTCCGGTGCTCGGACGCATCGCCGCCGGTGGGCCGATCCTGGCCGAGCAGGCCGTGGAAGACGTCTTCCCACTCCCCCGCGAACTGGTCGGTGACGGTTCGCTGTTCCTGCTGAAGGTCGTCGGCCAGTCCATGATCGATGCGGCAATCTGCGACGGTGACTGGGTGGTCGTCCGGCAGCAGAACGTGGCCGACAACGGCGACATCGTCGCCGCCATGATCGACGGCGAAGCGACGGTGAAAACGTTCAAGCGCACCGGCAAAGACGTTTGGCTGATGCCGCACAACCCGGTGTTCGAACCGATCCCCGGCAACGACGCTCAGATCCTCGGCAAGGTCGTCACGGTTATCCGCAAGATCTGACGATCCACGGTGTGCAGACCGATGGCCGCTCGGTGATCCGCGCGGCCATCGTCCGTCTGCGCTGTGCCACATCCGTTCCCACCGCCACTACGCCGTCGAACTCGGCGCCGCACAACTGATTGCCAGCCGACTCGCAGCGAACCCACTAGAACGCCTGCGCGACTGCCGCGGTGAGAGCGATCAGCGCCGGCGCGCCCTGCCCGATGCACTCCGGCACGTCCCGATTCCGTCGATCTTCGCCCGACTCGACGATGCGAGCGCCTCGGCGTGGCGTCGCTCCTGGTCGGCACCGCCACCGCATATCTGTGGCACAGCACGGTCGACGACATCGGCAACGGCCGGTACGCTGCGGCGCCTCGGTGTCACCGTCGTGTGGCGAGCCGCTGATTGGTGACCTCCAACTGACGCTCCGTGCTCGCCGCGAGGGCCCGCACTTGGGCGTCGTCCAGCCGTCCGCACAGCCGCCCCCAATGCACCGCGACCTGTTCGCCCACCGATACCGGCACCGTCGGGTAACCGTCCATCCCGACCGGCACGGACCGGACCGTTTCCGCCGACAGCACCAGCCGCTGTCCGTCCCAGCCCAGCACGCGACAGCGCAGCGCGATCTCGGTGTCGGTGCGACCCAGCACCGTCCCCCAGGTGATCCGGCAATTGTCGAGCACCTGCACCGGATGCCCATTGGCCTGCCTGACCAGCCGCGACCACGGGTACACGCCGAAGACGTGGAAGCAGTGGTTGGCCGCGGCCTCGTCGGCCAACTCCGGACCCAGATGCGTCCAGTACCCGCCCGCAGCCGGGCCGAGCAATGCCAGCAACTCGGCGGTGAACTCGGCGGGGTCCAGGTCCGCCCCGATTCCGCCGCCCAGCCAGTAGGACTCCACCAGGCGACGATCGAGTGGATCGGCGATCCCGGTCATCGTGGCCATTACCCGCAGGTACGGCCACGCACCGGTGAAACGCCGCGCCACCGCCCGCACCTGATCGTCCGATCCGTCCCGCAGCGCCGCCGCATCGGGCGGCCCGCAGTAGCCGAGCCGGTTGGGGGCGTAGGCATACCGGGCGAACATCTCCGCTCCGCCGCCTGCCATCAGCTCGGCCCTTCGCCGTTGCGGTCGACGTGCCGCCGCTGTTCCGGCCCGCCGATTCGCCACATGACGACGATCGCCCACGCGTCCCGCGGCACCGTACGGTTATCGGCGACCTCGACGATGACCACCACCTCGCCTTCTCGTCCCGGGCGGCGACGCCCGCCGGCTCAACAGATACGCGGCAGTTGCTCTCCCGCGGGCAGGTCCACCACACGGGTGCCGCCGAGTGCCGTGCGAGCCACCACCATCCCGGGGTGCTCGTCGACGCAACGACCGATTGCCGCGGCCTGTGCACCCAGCGGGTGTTCGCGCATCGCCGCGAGCACGCGATCGGCGTCCTCGGGAGCGACGAACGCGAGGAGCTTGCCCTCGTTGGCCACATACATCGGGTCCAGACCGAGCAATCCGCACGCGTCGCGCACCCCATCCGGAACCGGAAGCTGCCGCTCATCCAGCGCCACACCGACCTTCGCGGCGCGAGCGATCTCGTTGAGCGACGCGGCGACGCCGCCACGGGTGGGATCGCGCAGTACGTGCACGTCGGCGCCGGTCGCCAGCATCGCCGCGACCAATCCGTGCAGCGCAGCGGTGTCGCTGAGCACGGTCGTGCCGAACTCCAACCCGGCACGGCAGCTCAGCACCGCGACACCGTGCACTCCGATGTCACCGCTGACCAGCACGACGTCGCCCGGTGCCGCGCGCTGCGGACGAATGTCGACACCGGGGTCGACCAGGCCGATGCCCGCGGTGTTGAGGTAGATCCCGTCACCGTGACCCGCGTCGACCACCTTGGTGTCCCCGGTGACCAACTGGACTCCCGCCGCCAAAGCCGCGGTGCCCACCGCCTGCGCGATTCGCGCGATGTCGGCCAGGGCGGTGCCCTCCTCCAGAATGAACGCGGTTGACAGCACCATAGGCCGCGCACCGGCCATGGCCAGGTCGTTCACCGTGCCGTTGACCGCGAGTTCGCCGATCGTGCCGCCGGGGAACACGAGCGGTTTGACCACGAACGAGTCCGTGGAGAACGCCAGCCGGGCACCGCCGAGAGTGACCACCGCGGAATCGCCCATCTCAGCATGCGCGGCCGAGCCGAACGCGGGCAGGAACAGATGCTCGATCAGCTCGCCGGACATCGCACCGCCACCGCCGTGTCCCATCACGATGTTCGGTGAATCCCGCAGCGGCATCGGACACACCCAGCCCTCCATGTCGATGGCGACGGGAGCCGTGCCCTGCTCAGGCATGCGCCACCTCCGCCGGAAGATCGAGCCGGCGGTACAGGTAATAGGCGGCGCACGCGCCCTCCGAGGACACCATGGTGGCGCCCAGCGGGTTTCGCGGCGTGCACTGCTTACCGAAGGCCGCGCACTCGTGCGGTTTGATGAGACCCTGCAGCACCTCGCCCGAGCGACAGATCGAGGACTCGGCGGTGTGCAGATCGCCCACCGCGAATCGGTGTTCGGCGTCGAACTCGTGGTATCGCTCCGACAGCCGCCAGCCGCTGCGCGGAATCATTCCGATGCCGCGCCAAGCCCGGTCGGTCACCTCGAACACATCTTGCAACATCGCTTTCGCGGCCGGGTTGCCCGCCGCGGCGACCGCGCGCGGATAGGCGTTTTCCAGTTCGTGCCGGCCCGCTTCCAGTTGCAGCACGGTGCGGCGGATGCCCTCCAAGATGTCCAGCGGCTCGAATCCGGTGACCACCATTGGAACCTGATATTTCTCGGCCAGCGGTGGGTATTCCTCGGTGCCCATCACGGTGCAGACGTGCCCGGCCGCGAGGAATCCCTGCACCCGGCAGCTGGGCGACTCCATGATCGCGGCGATGGCCGGCGGCACGAGCACATGCGACACCAGCAGCGAGAAGTTCCGAATGCCGAGACGTTTCGCCTGGTAGACCGTCATGGCATTAGCGGGCGCGGTGGTCTCGAAACCGATGCCGAAGAACACGACCTCGCGATCGGGGTTCTCCTTGGCCAGGTTGAGCGCGTCCAGCGGCGAGTAGACCACCCGGACGTCACCGCCTTCGCTCTTGACCCGGAACAGATCCTTGCTGCTGCCCGGCACACGCAGCATGTCGCCGAACGAGCAGAAGATCACGCCGGGTCGGGCGGCGATCTCCAGCGCCTTGTCGATCACCTCGAGCGGGGTGACGCACACGGGACAGCCGGGGCCGTGAATCATCTCGATCTGATCGGGCAGCAACTGGTCGATGCCGTGCCGGATGATCGAATGCGTCTGCCCGCCACAGACCTCCATGATGGCCCAGCGCCTGCTCGTCGCGACGCGGATCCGGTCGAGCAGACGCTGAGCCAGCTCGGGGTTGCTGAATTCGTCCAGATACTTCATGGCGTCACCTCTGGTTGCTCGCTTCGCGGCTCGGCCGCTGGATTGTCGAGACCCGCCTGTTTGGCGGCGATGGCGAAGCCGTCGCCGAATTCCTCATTCAGTACCCCGAGGTGCTCGAACTCGGCCAGTGTCTTCAGTGCGGACTCCTCGTCCAGCCGCTGGATCGCGAAGCCGACATGGACCACGACATAATCGCCGACGGCCGCGTCCGGGATGTATTGCAAGCACACGTCCTTGTGCACACCGCCGAAGTCGACGACCGACATCAACGTGCCGTCACGTTCGTGCAGGCTGAGCACTTTCCCTGGTACCGCTAGACACATCGTTGCTCTCCTTCCCTCATCCCGCGCCGCACGCGAGGAGTTGGCCGAACGCGAGTCCACCGTCGTTGGGCGGCAGTCGGCGATGGCTGATCACGGTGAATCCGTTGTCGCGCAGCAGCGCACCCGACCGCGTGAGCAGCAGGGCGTTCTGGAAGACGCCGCCGGACAGCGCGACGACGGTCGCAGGCGCGGCGTAGCGCAGCGCCAAGTCGAGCACCAGCCGGGCGACTGCCGCGTGGAACCGCGCGCCGATCGCGGCGGCGGGCACGCCGCCGCGGACATCGGTCGATACGGCCGCGATCACGGGCCCGGCATCGATCACGGCGGGTTCGCCCACGCCGCAGGAAAACCGGTACTCGGTCGCGCCCGCGATTCCGTCGCGAGACAGCCCTTCCAACTCGATCGCCGCCTGGGCTTCGTAGTCCACCACGTGCCGCACCCCGATCACCGAGGAGACGGCGTCGAACAACCTCCCCATGCTGGAGGTGGGTGCGCAGCCCAGCCCGGTCTCGAATTGATGAGCCAGCACCCGTCTCTCCTCGGCCGGGCACGCCGCGACCGCGGGGATCTCTTCGGTCCAGTCGATGCCGGCAGCCCACAGATGCGCCAACGCCATGCGGTAGGGCCTGCGGACCGCGAGATCTCCTCCGGCGAGCGGCACGTATTTCAGGTGGGCGAGCCTCCGGTACCCCTTGTAGCCGGCCAGCAGGACCTCGCCGCCCCACACCGCGCCGTCCGGACCGTATCCGGTGCCGTCGAAGGCGATGCCGACCACCTGCTCGGTGGCGGCTAGTCCGTGTTCGCCCATCACGGCGGCGATATGCGCGTGGTGGTGCTGCACGGTGTACACAGCGCGATCGCCCGCGTGCCTGCGCGCCCACGCGGCGGAGCGGTATCCCGGATGCGCGTCGGCGACCAACTGCACCGGGCGCACCCCGGTGAGCTCTTCCAGATGCCGCTGCGCGGCATCGAAGGACCGCAGCGTGGCCAGGTCGTCCATGTCCCCGATGTGCTGGCTCAACCAGGCGTAGCGGCCGTCGGCCACGGCGCAGGTGTTCTTCAGATCGGCGCCGACGGCCAGGGTCGGCGGTAGCGCGACCGGTAGCGCGAGCGGCAGCGGCGCGTAACCGCGCGAACGACGGACGGGTAGCTCGTGGCCGTCGAGTACCCGCACCACCGAGTCATCACAGGGCACCAGGATCCGCCGGTTGTGCGACAGCCACCCGTCGGCCAACCCGGCGAGTCGAGTGCGGGCATCGCCGTCCGCATAACAAATCGGCTCGCCGCCGAGATTGCCCGATGTCATCACCAATACCCGCGGACCAGGCGGATCACCGGGTAGGCCGAACAGCAACAGGTGTAGCGGGGTGTAGGCGAGCAGCACGCCCAGGTCCGGATTGCCGGGCGCCACGGATTCGGCAGCGTGCCCGGAGGCCGCCGGATCGTTGTCGGCCCGACGGACTCCCGCGAGCGCCGACCGGCGAGGAAGCAGCACGATCGGCCGCGCCGGGCCGGTCAACAGCGCGGCGGCCGCGTCGTCCACCGCGACGATGGTTCGAGCCGTCGCCAGATCGGACACCATGACCGCGAAGGGCTTGTCGCCGCGGCGTTTACGCCTGCGTAGTTCGGTCACCGCCGCCTCGTTGCCGGCGTCGCACGCGAGGTGAAAACCACCAATACCTTTGACCGCGAGAATTCCGCCCGCGCGCAGCAACTCTCGCGCGGCGGCCAGTGGATCGCCCGCGCCCGGCCCCGAGTACGACAGCGTCGGGCCACAATCGGGGCAGGCGATCGGCTGGGCGTGGAAGCGGCGGTCGGCCGGATCCGCGTATTCGCGAGCGCATCGGTCGCACATCGCGAAGTCCGCCATCGACGTCCGTTCACGGTCGTAGGGCAAGCTCGCGATGATGGTGAACCGCGGCCCGCAATTGGTGCAGTTGACGAACGGGTGGCGGTAGCGGCGATCGGCCGGATCGCGCAGCTCACGCTCGCAATCTGCGCAGAGTGCGACATCGGGCGAGGCCAGCGTGCGTCCACCGCCGTCGTGGGTGGTGTCAGCGATGTGGAATCCGGTACCGCCGCGCACCGGAATCTCTGCCTGGTCCACCGATTCGACTACCGCCAGTGGTGGTGGCCGCAGGCGTAGCCGCTCCGCGAAGGCGTCCAGAGCCGATCGCGCGCCTTCGATTTCGATGATCACGCCGCTGCTGTCATTGCCCACGCTTCCGGACAGCGCCAGTTCGGCGGCGGTGGTGTAGACGAAGGGCCGGAATCCGACTCCTTGCACCACGCCACGCACGAGCAGGCGGCGACGCAACCGCTCGACGGTCATGGCTGGTCTCCGCGCTGCAGCAAACGTAGGCCATCCAGTGCCGCCGCGGCGCCCGCCGCATCGGTCTTCTCCACGACGAAGCCCATGTGGATGATCACCCAGTCCCCCGGCTGCGCTGGGTCGTCGTCGAGCAGGCCGATGTTCACCTTTCGCTGCTCGCCGGACACATCGACGAGCGCGATCTGGCCGTGGTAGCCGTCTGGAATGTCCACCACTCGTCCCGGGATACCAAGACACATCGGTCATTCCTCCTGTCGCAGGATGTCGACTCCGCGATCCACCACACCGACCTGCGTAACCCCGCCGGGCCGAACATCGGCCGACACCAGGTCGGCGAGCACCCGGCCGACAGCGTCCACCGCGGCATCCACCGCGGCGGTGACGGGCGCGGACAGGCCGATCCCCTCCGCCACCGAGGCGACCTGGCAGCCGACGACGACGGTCGTCGGCAGCGCGCCGCCCAGTGCCCGCACCCCCGCGAACACGGCGGCCGGAGTCATCGCGTGCGCGTCGAGTTGCGCGGTGTCGGCATCCTCGGGGATGGCGCGAAATACCTCGACGGTGCCCGGTGCGCCACGATCGGGCAGCGCGTCGATCAGCACCAGCGCGTCCCAGGTATCGAGCAGGTCATAGGCGAGGTGCATACCGCGAATGCCGTAGTCCACTACGCGCACATCCAACTCCAGGTGGTGCGGCAGCCGCCGCACCACCTCGGGTCCGAATCCGTCGTCGCCGAGGAAGATGTTGCCGATCCCGGCGATCAGCACCCTGGCCGTCGGCTCACCCCTCCCCGTCGGTCGGCGCCGTCGCACCGCCGACATCTGCCTCGTCGACCGTGCCGGTCGCCGTCTCGTTCGGATCGTTCGCGGTCTGTTTGCGCCCCTCGTAAGGCGGGGTCGGCGATTCGGCGCCAGAGGGAGGCGTCGTGGTGGACTCCGTCCGGCGTTCAGAATCGGTGCCGTGTGCTGACGTCGTCTCCTCGTGTTCGAGGTCGCCCGGTTCGCGACCGCTCGGGCCGCCGGACACGGTGTCGGCGCCGGTGTCGCGCGAGCCCGGCTCGCCACGTGCGGCTTGGGGCTCGTCTCGTTGGTTACCCATGATGACTCCCTTCCGGTCGACCGCTACATGTGCCGAATCCTCAGATAACGCCGCAGATCCGGTATCGACCGCAGACCCAGGTACACACCGGACACCGCCAGCACGGCCACAATGGCCGTCGAGATCACTCCCACCGTTTCCATAGCGGACTTCCTTTCACTTCTCGGGGCTGTCGAGTGGTTCCAGTTCGTCAGGTGCGAAATACAAGTAGCGGCCGTACCACTCGTGCAGATCGGCCGCGGGATCGTCATCCAGCACGACCCCCACGTGCGCCTGCCCGTCCACGTCTTCGTGCACCGAGGTGACCCGGGCGGGCTTGCCGTCGAAGAACAGATCCTGGGCATCGGCTCGCCGGGACGGACGCAACCGAACCCGGCTGCCCTTGCGCACCAACATGCCTCCGACTACGACCGCATCGGAGTCGGGACGAACGGCGTTGTCGGCCAACGGGTCCCACCACTCGATGCCGTCCGGTATCTGGGGAATCAGTTGTGGGCGATCGAGATGCGGGTCACGCAACACACCGTGCAATTGCCGCATCGCCTCGGGCGTCATGCTGTCGCAGCGGTCGATGATCTCGGCGGCGCGCGCATCGGTCGCGCGCGCCTGCGCTTTCTCCTCGTCGGTCATCGTCATCACGCGCAAGGTGAGGATCTCGTCGATCTCGGTGGAGTCGAACAACGGTCCCTCGCTCTGCTCGGCGATTTCCGGGTGGTCATAGAGGATGATCGGCGAGATCAACAACACGCTGTCATCGCCGGGCGGTCCGGCAAGCACGGGAAAGCAACGGTGCCGAGTACAGCGTTGCGCCGCGGCCGTTGCGTCGGGCGGTGGTTCGAGCAGCGAGACGAACTGTCCGTCGGTGATGTCCGCGATGACGTGCGCGCCGATCAGTGAGCGGGCGATGGCGTCCTGTTTATCGGTCGGGGGCGGGCCCACGTTGCGGACCGTGACAGTGAGCCGGATATATCGGCCGTCGTGGTCGATCGCCAGCGCGAGTTCGCAGGCGAGCGGCAGCCTGCTTCGCACGAATGCCCCCACCGCCTGTCCCGACGAGTCGGCGATCTCGTCGGTATCGGCTCCGCCAGGGACCCGCAATGCCCGGACGAGGGGCGCCGGCGTCAGCGGACCGACGAGGAGTTCTTGCGTGACCGCCTCGTCCCAGGACAACCACGACTGCGTGCCGACGCTCAGTTCCGCTACCGGCGCGCCCGCGTCGTCCATCACCTGTCGCCGTTGGAGTTGGAGAAATCGAATCGTCACGGTGACCATGGGGTCCGCGCCGGGATCGATCAGGCACTGCGCCGATAACGAGGACTCCTCACCGAGCCCGGCCGCCGCGGCGCCATCTGGTCCCAGCACTCCGAACTGCCAGCGCGACTGGTTCTTGCGCGAGTTCGCCCGATAGGGATAGAGCAGATAGCCCTCGTAGAGCACCGCGTCGGCCACCGCGCGAGCTCTGAATCGGGGATCGGGGGTGGTCATGGCAGCTCCGCCGTACCGGCCAGCAACTTGTTCACCGTCTCGTCGAAACCGAGCAGGCCGTGGCCGGCCTTGTAGGTGGCAAGCGCGTCGAGGGTATCGCGGTGCAGGCGTAGCCAGCCCGTATTCGGAAAGTGGGCCGCGACCAAGTCGTGCCAGACCGAGACCGGCATGTCGAACCGGTCGTCGCGGTCCCACGGGATCTGCTGGATGGCGAATCCGCTGCTGCCTTTGATGAAGACCGTGCCGCTGAACAGGAACAGCAGCGGCACCGTGCCCTCGCGCAGCGCGTGCAGATACTTCGACCCAGTCACCTCGAAGTCGTAAGTACACGGCATCGGCAGATCGACTTCGGCACCGCCGGTGAAGCCGGGAACCATGGTGGCGCAGTGCATCCAGAGAAATGATCGCTGTGTGTCGCGCCAACGCTCACGCGGACCGAACAGGTCGACCAATCCCGCACTCTCCTCGTCCGAGTAGCCGCGCCGGAACGGCTCGATGCGCACCTGCGCGCGGAGCGCGATCGCGTGCACGGGTTCCTCCGCGAGTGCGGCGATACCGACTCGCGCGGACAAGATCGGTGCGACGGCGTACGGCTCCGGCTTCATACCCAGCACGGCGAATGTCGTCGAGTAGACCGGGCTCATGCCGCACCGCCTGGTCGAGCACGCGCCGACACGGTATCGAAGAACTCGTCCAGGTATTGCCGCACGTCCTGGCCACCGTCGAAACCGCGCCACAGCATCCGCATCCGGCCGACGAACTCATAGCACGCGTCGATCGGCAGCAGTAGACAGCTGGCCGCCTCGGTCCCGCGTTCGGGCACCCGGATCAGCAGCGCCTCGACGTCGGCGGCAAGCACGTCCAGTTCGGGATGTCGAGCCAGAATCGAATTCCACTCCGCCAGGGGAAGCTCCGATTCGGTCGCACCAGCCGGCCCCGGATAGAACGCGACGGTCCGGTCCAGCATGGAGTTGCGGAAGAAGAACGCGAGACCCACCGGGATCTCCAACGCGTCCCACTCTCCCTTGCTGATCGTGAAGCCGGGAAACGCGAGATACCGATCCGGCACCGCACGATAACGCAGGGCGGCGTGCTGGTCGACGAACAGCAGATAACAGCTGCGGCAGACACACATCAGCTGTCTGCCTTCGACGTTCACGACATGCTGATGCTCGTCGGCGATCGGCTCGGCGCACATCTCGCACCGCTCGCCCACCCGCGGCGCGGGTGGACGGTCCGCGGTGATGCGTTGCAGGACCTGAAACGGTGTGTTCACCCATGCACCCCCACCGGCACCGCCACCGACAGTTCGCCAGAGCGCACGAGCACCGGAAGCGGCTCGAGGTGTCCATCGCCATCCACCCGCGCACCGGCGTGCACGACGTCGAAATGCGCGCCGCAGGTCGGACAGCGCAGCACCGCGTCGCCGACCGCGAAGCCGAGGCGTCGATGCAGCACGGCGCCGGCGAGGGAGTTGTCGCACGCCGGGCAGTGGTCCCGGTAGGCGAACACGGTGTCACCCACCCGGCAGGCCAGCACCGTAAGCCCGCCGATCGCGTACCCGCCCACCTCGCCGGCGCTCAGATCGCCCAGTTCTGGGACCGCGATCCAGCTGCCGGATCGTTGGTGGTCCGCGTGCACGTGGGAGAACAGCGAGTCGGCGGCGATCAATCCCGTCGGCTCCACCTGCGCGGCAACGACTTCGATGGACTCGATTTCCGGCGCCGCCGCCCGTACTGCGTCCTCGACCGCCAGCTCCAGCGTCACCGACGACGACGGGCAACTGCGGCAGCTGCCCGCCAACTCCAAACGCACCACGCCGTCGACGATGTCGACCAGGCTGACATCGCCACCGTGCGAGCCGAGGTAGGGGCGCACACTGTCCAACGCCGTGCGCACCCTGGTGTGCACGTCGTGTGGATGCAGTCCGTGCACCAGCAGCAGACTCGCGATCAGATCGTCACGGGTCAGCCGCTCCATCGCCGCTGCGTCCAGCAGCCGGACCATCCGAGTCAAGCCCGCTCCGTAGAGGTCGGCGACCTCGCGCACCAACTGTTCGGCACGTTCGCGGGCCGAGGCCCCGCTGGCCGCACTCGCCTCCAGCAGGGTCTCGATTCGATCGCCTGCCTCGCGCCAGCGGTTGTCGGTCGTCGCGTCATCGTGATCGTTGCGTGGATCGTCCACCGTCACCTCCCGTCGCTTCGTCCGATGGACTCACTCCCCGGTCAGTGTCTGTGTCGGGGAGTGCAACTTCTCCAGCGTCTGCCCGTTGCCGAGATACATGTGCACGCCGCAGGGCAGGCAGGGATCGAAGCTGCGCACGGTGCGCATGATGTCGATGCCTTTGAAGTTGTCGCGGTTGTTCTCCTCGAAGATCGGCTGACCCTGCACCGCGTCCTCGTACGGGCCCGGTGTGCCGTAACTGTCGCGCGGGCTGGCGTTCCACGGCGTCGGCGGGTACGGGTGGTAATTCGCGATCTTCCCGTCCCGGATCACCATGTGGTGGGAGAGCACGCCACGCACCGCCTCGGTGAACCCGCAGCCGATGCCTTCGTCGGGCACCTCGAACTTCTCCCAGGTCTTGGTGTGACCGGCCCGGATCTCCGCGAGCGCCTTCTCCGCGAAGTGCAGCGCGCACGCCGCCGCATACGCCTGGAAGTAGGTGCGGGCCCGGTTGCGTTCGAGGGTGTTGCTGCCGTACGCGGGGATCTTCCATTCCAAGGTGACCGGACCCTTCAACGCGGTCTTGGGGAGGTTGATCTGCACGCTGTTCCCGGTCGACTTCACATAGCCGATGTCGACCAAGTTGGCCAACGCCGTCGACCACAGCCGCGCCAGCGGGCCGCCGCCGGTGTCCAGGGCGAGGTGGTTCGTGCCGTCGAACCAGCGCGGCGACATCACCCAGCTGTACTTGTCCTCGAGATCGCGTTTCTGCGGACGGGGGTTGGTGTGCTGGTTCCACGGGTGTCGCCGGTCCACCGGATTGCCGAGCGGATCGGTCGAGACGAACATCTCCTGGTCAGTCCAGTCCTCGTAATATGAACTGCCCAAATGGATTCGGATACCGAGGTTGATGTCGACCAGGGACGTGGTGAGCAGTTTGCCGTCCACCACGACACCCGGGGTGACGAACATTTTGCGGCCCCAGTCCTCCATATCCTTGTAGGAGAAGTTGCAGAACTCGGGATCTTGGAACGAGCCCCAGCAACCCAGCAGCGTGCGCCGCAGGCCGACCTGGTCGTACCCGGGCAACGCCTCGTAGAAGAAGTCGAACAGGTCGTCGTGCATCGGCACGACCTTCTTCATGAACTCGACGTAGCGCATCAGCCGGGTCATGTAATCGGTCATCAGCTGCACCGTCGCGACTGTGCCGGGGCCACCCGGGTACAGCGTCGACGGGTGCACGTGCCTGCCTTCCATCAGGCAGAACATCTCCCGGGTATACCGGCTGACCTGCAGCGCCTCCCGGTAGAACTCGCCGGTGAACGGGTTGAGCGCCCGCATGATGTCGGCGATCTTGCGGTAGCCGTGGTCGCCAGCGTGCGGCGCGTCGGTGTTCTCCGCTTTGGCCAGCACACCGGGGTTGGTCTCGGCGACCATCTTCTCGCAGAAGTCCACGCCGACCAGGTTCTCCTGGAAGATGTTGTGGTCGAACATGTACTCGGCGGCCTCGCCCAGATTGACGATCCACTCGCCGAGATGCGGCGGCTTCACCCCATAGGCCATGTTCTGGCAGTAACACGAACAGGTCGCGTGGTTGTCACCGCAGATGCCGCAGATGCGGCTGGTGATGAAGTGCGCGTCCCGCGGATCCTTGCCACGCATGAAGATCGAGTAGCCACGGAAGATGGACGACGTGCTGTGGCATTCGACCACTTCCCGGTTCTCGAAGTCGATCTTTGTGTAGATGCCGAGGCTGCCGACGATGCGGGTGATCGGGTCCCAGGCCATCTCGACAAGACGGTCCGGATCGATCGTTCGCTGCGACGGCTCGGGGATGATCTGTGCCATCGGAGATCCTCCTACCAGGTTCGAGTCGCGCCGGTGTCCAGCTTCTGACCTTTGTGCCGCCAGTGCGGCTCCTTGTCGACCGTGCGGCCGGTGATGTGCCGGAGGCTGCGGATCACCGATCCGTAGAGTCCCGACGCGGAGGACGAGAGCTTGCCGCCGGGCGGTTCGTCCATGAACGGCATGAACTTGTCCGGGAATCCCGGCATGGTGCATCCGATGCAGATGCCGCCTACGTTAGGGCAGCCGCCCACGCCGTTGATCCACCCACGCTTGGGCACGTTGCACTTGACCACCGGGCCCCAACACCCCAGCTTCACAATGCAAGTCGGCGAGCCGTACTCGGTGGCGAATTCCCCTTGCTCGTAGTACCCCGCGCGGTCGCAACCCTCATGCACGGTCGCGCCGAAGAGCCACTTGGGCCGGAGCGCTTCGTCGAGCGGGATCATCGGCGCCTGTCCGGTCGCCATGTAGAGCAGGTAGGTGAGCGTCTCCGACAGATTGTCCGGCTGGATCGGGCAGCCGGGAACACAGACGATCGGAATTCCCGCCTTGCTCTTCCACTCCCAGCCGAGATAGTCGGGCACGCCCATCGCTCCGGTCGGGTTACCCGCCATCGCGTGGATGCCGCCGTAGGTCGCGCAGGTACCAGCCGCCACGATGGCGGTCGCCTTCGGCGCGAGACGGTCCAGCCACTGACTGGTCGTCATGGGCTGGCCGGTCGCGGGATTATTGCCGAACCCGCACCAGTAGCCGTCCTCGTGCAGTTGCTCGTTCGGGATCGAACCCTCCACCACCAGGACGAAAGGATCGATCTCGCCACGGTCGGCTTTGAAGAACCATTCCAGAAAGTCGTCGGCGCCACCGTTCGGGCCGCACTCGAAATCGATGAGCGGCCAGTGCACCGCGATTTTCGGTAGACCGGGGAGAGCACCGAGAGCGATTTCTTCGATGCTCGGCTGGGTGGCTGCGGTCAAGGCGACCGAGTCACCGTCACAGCTGAGTCCCGCATTGATCCAGAGCACGTGGATCAGTGTGTCTTCGGCTTGTACTGCTTCCTGAGTGGGCATCTGACTGCCACCTTCCGCAGTGGACCACCGGGAGCCGATCTCCCCTTTCTCGAAGACGGCCGCCCAAGATTGTGATCCTGGTCACGTCATATTAGGCCCGCCCGGCGGCTTCCTCAAGGGCCGCCGATCTGGCTGCGCGGCGCTTCGCCGCGAGCCAGTCGTACCAGCGCGACAGCCCTTCTCCGGTAGTCACCGAGAGCGGGATGACCTCGATACCGGGGTGTACCGAGGCGGCGTAGGCACGACATCTGTCCAGGTCGAAATCGACGTAGGGCAGCAGATCAATCTTGTTCACGAGCACCAGGCCGGCCGCCTGGAACATGTGAGGGTATTTCAGTGGCTTGTCGGTCCCCTCGGTCACCGAGATGACCACGACCTTGTCCTGCTCGCCGAGATCGAACAACGCCGGGCAGACCAGATTGCCGACGTTCTCGACGAACAACAGCGTGCCCGGCGCCGGATCGAGGGTCTCCAGCGCGTGCGACATCATCTCGGCATCGAGGTGGCACCCCGCGCCGGTATTGACCTGGACGACGCGGCAGCCGGTCGCCTGGATCCGCTCGGCATCCAGCTGCGTCGCTTGGTCGCCCTCGATCACCGCGATCGGGTTCTCGCCTAGTTCACGGATGGTCCGCTCCAACAGCGTCGTCTTGCCCGCGCCCGGCGAACTGGTCATGTTGAACGCAAGAATGTCGCGATCGGCCAGCCAAGCACGGTTGCGTTGCGCCAGTTCGTCGTTTTTGGCCAGGACCTTCAGTTCCAAGCTGACCGTCTCGGTGGCGGGCAGGTGGACATGGTCGGCGCCGGGGCCGTGCGCGTGGTCGTGCTGACCATGGTCGTGCTCGGACGCGTGGTCGTGGCCATCCGCATGGTCCTGATGCCGGTCGTGCGGGACCCGAATCACCGCTGCGGCGTTGTCGCCACATCCGCAGGTTGCGCACATGTCTCGCTCACCTCCATCGATCGGATACGAAGCTCGCGCCCGGACTGGATCTCCACGTCGGCGCTACCGCAGGGACAGAGCAGGATCGGATCGGCAAGACGGAATTCGGCGCCACAGGTCCGGCACGCCGCGACGCCCGGAATCTCCACCAGGATCAGTTCCGCCCCCGCGGCCACCGTCGTCTCGGCGACCAGATCGAAGCAGAAGCGCATCGCCTCGGGCACCACCGCGCACAGCGCGCCGACCTCCACGGTGACCGAACGCACCTGTCGTCCCGCAGCGTGCTCGCAAACTGCGTCGACGACGCTCTGGGTGATAGCCATTTCGTGCATCGCAGCCCCGATTCCTCGAGCGGACTCTTTGAGGCTACCCCCGCGCCGAGCACCTGAGTGCGAAATCAGCTACGACACGGCAAACAGGAGACTCCGGTCGGCGACGGGCCCGTCGCCGACCGGAGTCAAGGGTCTCGAGTAGCCGATGACCTCCCCTGATGGTCTCGGCCGCACGGTGGCTCGACAATGCTGTCGGGTCGGTTGGCGACCTACCGACCCACGCGGGGCATCAGTCGTGGTTGACAGTGGAGAGCACCTTGCCACTGTTCGCGTCGATGGTCACCTCGTGCTCCACACCATCGGGGCTGGTGAGCTCCACCTCCCACACCGCGGCGCCGGCTTCCTTGTCGATCTCGGCGGACGTCACCCGGCCGCCCGGCACAGCGCCGACCGCCGTGTCGATGGCCTGCTGCCGGGTGACGGTCGAGTTCGCGACGAGCGACCAGTCCGATTCGGGCGGCTCGAAAGAGACCGTGGTCCAGTAGTTGCCGCCGGTCGCGAAGGCGGCGAGGGCGAGGCTTCCGCCGACGATGACAACAGCGGCGGTAGCGCCGACAAGCACCCAACGAAGACCGGCGGATGCGCGGCGGAGAACGGTAGTCATGGTGAAACCTCCTGCGGGAGTTCTGCTCTGGAATCGGCCACCACTGTGGCAAAGCCAAGCTGAAGCAGAGCTGAACCCGGCTGAAGGCCGTTTCAGGAACTGTCTGCCACGCTAGGTGAATGCGTTTGCTGATCGTGGAGGACGAGAAGCGTCTTGCTCTCGCCCTCGCAAAGGGGTTGTCCGCCGAGGGTTTTGCCGTGGACGTCGTCCACGACGGCGCCGAGGGGCTACACCTTGCCACTACCACCGACTACGACCTGATCATTCTCGACATCATGCTGCCCGGGATGAACGGCTACCGCGTGTGTGCCACGCTGCGCGAGGAAGGTCACGAGACACCGGTACTGATGCTGACCGCCAAGGACGGCGAATACGACGAGGCCGAAGGCTTGGACACCGGGGCCGATGACTACCTGAGCAAACCGTTCTCCTACGTGGTGCTGCTCGCCCGCATCCGTGCTCTGCTTCGCCGCCGAACCCGCGGCGGCGCATCGGTTTTGCGGATCGGCGACCTCATCGTGGATCCGAACACGCACACCTGTCGGCGCGGCACGCAGGAAGTGACACTGACCGCGAAGGAATTCGCCGTCCTCGAACATCTTGCCGTGCGCGCCGGGGAGGTGGTGTCGAAAGCCGATATTCTGCATCATGTCTGGGACTTCGCCTACGACGGGGATCCGAACATCGTCGAGGTGTATATCAGCACGCTGCGGCGCAAGATCGACGCTCCGTTCGGGCGCCGATCGATCACCACCGTTCGCGGCGCGGGCTACCGACTGGCGGCCGACCGTGGCTGACCGACCGCGCCGTGGGCGCTTCTTCTGGTGGCGGTCGGTGCGGGCGCGCACCACCTTGGCGGCGACGGCAGTGGTCGCGGTGGCGCTGACCGCCGCCGGGCTGGCGGTGCTGGCGGTGTTGCGGCACAACCTGGTCGACAGTGCGAACCTGCAAGCGGAGACGACGGCGCGCGAGGTGGTAAGCAAGCTCGCGGCCGGCACCGACCCCGCCCGATTGACGCTTCCCGACGACGACAGCCAGCCCGTGCAGGTCGTTTCGGTCGACCGGCGAGTTCTCGCGGCCGGTGAAGGCGTCCGCGGCCAACCCCCCATGGCGGACTACGGCCCGCATTCGAAGTCTTCGGAGGACGACGAAGACGACGAAGACGAGACCAGCGACGACGACGAGGAAGAAGACGACAAGGACGAAGAAGAGGACGACAAGGACGAGCAGGACGCCCAGACGCCCTCTGGTCCCGCCGCCGCGTCGGCGGCCACTGACGAGGCCACCTTCGGCGACGTGCGGCTGACGGTGGACGGCGACGGACCCCATCCGTTCCGGGTCGCCGCACTCGCGGCGATCACGCCGAACGGGCAGCCGGCCACGGTCTACGCCGGCGCGTCCCTGGAGACCGCCGACAGCGCAGTGGCAGACGCGCGACACGCCATGCTGATCGGCCTGCCGCCACTGCTCGTCGTGGTCGCCGCGGTGACCTGGCTGGTCACCCGCCGTGCTTTGCGTCCGGTGGAGGCGATCCGGGCCGAACTCGCCGAAATCATGGACGGCGATCTGTCCCGGCGCGTCCCGGAACCCGCCGCTCGCGACGAAATCGCCAGGCTGGCGACCACCACCAACGCCACGCTCGCCGCATTGGAGGCGTCCGCGGAACGCCAGCGCCGCTTCATCGCCGACGCGGCACACGAACTGCGCAGCCCCATCGCCAGCCTGCGCACCCAACTCGAGGTCGCCCAAGCCCATCCGCAACTGCTCGAACTGGACGGGTTGATCGGGGACACCGTACGACTGGAACACCTCGCGGCCGACCTGCTGCTGCTGGCTCGGCTCGATGCGGGCGAACAACCGCGCTCGGATCGCGTCGACCTGGGCACCCTGGTCCGCGACGAGCTGTCGCACCGGGCCGGCGACCGGATCGCGGTCGACGCCGCACTGCCCGATGACGCGGTCGTCGTCACCGGCAGCCGGACCCAGCTGGCCCGGGTACTGGGCAACCTCATCGACAACGCCCAACGGCACGCCGCCACCACCATTCGAGTCGGCCTGGAACACACCATCGGCGGCAAGGCGGTGCTGACCGTCGCCGACGACGGGCCGGGGGTGCCCGACGGCGACCGGGATCGGATCTTCCAGCGGTTCGTCCGGCTCGACGATGCCCGCAGCCGCGACGACGGCGGTGCGGGCCTCGGCCTCGCCATCGTCCGAGACGTCGTGCAACGGCACGCGGGCGACATCCGCGCGACCGACGGCATCAACGGCGGCGCCTGCTTCGTCGTCACCCTGCCCACCGTCCACTCGTAGTGGGCTGCGGCCAGCGCGCGTCCAGGATCTGGGTGGCGGGGATGTTTCACACCACGCCCACCCTTGCCCCGCTGTGTTGCTCGCAGCGGGGCAGCCGTTCGATCAGCGCCCACCGCTCGTCGCCGCACGGAAACGGATACGCCGAATACGACATCGGTGACTCGCCGTAGGCCTGGCCTGACCAACACGGACAGTTCGGCAATACTGGCACACGAACTCCTGGCAGAACATGGTCTCGACAACCGCTGATCTGCAAGATCTTGTTCAGTCGAAGCACTCGACGCTCGGGAAACCTGTCATGAGGTCGATCGCGCGGTGGACTCGGGCATCAGAATCACATCATTTCCATAGGGATTCACTTCAGCCGCCGCTCTGTCTCGAGATATCCAATGCCAGTGGAATCATGCTTCGCCTGACGGTGTCCGTACCAGTAACCCGATCGGCGGCCGCATCGGGCCGCCGACCTCGATCCCCACCACCTGATCAGGAGCGACAAACGTGAGTTCGGACAACACCTCACACCCCGGTGAACCGGGACCCGACGAGTTGGTTCCGTCGCGCTACGCGCTGCGGGTCGGCGAGATCGACGTGCTGGTGATCAGCGATGGGGTGCTATCGCTGCCAGCCGCGACGTTGGCCACCAATGCCGACCCGGCCGTCCGGGTGGCCTGGCTGGACGACATGTTTCTGCCGCGGGACATGCTCGAGTGGCCGCTGAATGTAGTCGTCGTGCGGAGCGGCGGCCGGACGGTACTCATCGATGCTGGGTTAGGGGTGGAGTACCCGGACTTTCCGCGGGCCGGACGGCTGGCCCTGCGACTGGAAGCCGCTGGCATCGACCCCGCATCCGTGACCGACGTGGTGCTTACCCACATCCATATGGACCACGTCGGCGGGCTGCTCGCCGACGGACTGAGGGGCCGGCTGCGTCCGGACCTGCGGGTCCATCTGGCGGCCGCCGAGGCCGATTTCTGGACGTCACCGGATTTCTCCCGCACGTCCATGCCGCCGCAGGTGCCGGACGTGCTTCGGTCGGTCGCCGTGCGGTTCTTGGACGAGTACCGCAGCCAGCTACGGCCCTTCGAAGCGGAATACGAGGTGGCGCCGGGAGTGGTCGTCGCTCGCACCGGCGGGCACACTCCCGGGCACAGCGTGGTCCGCCTGGCGTCCGGCGGCGACCGGCTGACGTTCGCCGGGGACGCCGTGTTCCCGGTCGGGTTCGACCACCCCGACTGGCACAACGGATTCGAACACGACCCCGAGGCGGCGGCTCGCGTTCGGGTCGGTCTTTTGCGAGAGCTAGCGGCGACCGGCGAGCCGCTGGTGGCCACTCACCTACCGTTCCCGTCCGTCGGCCGAGTGGCGGTCGTCGGCGACGTGTTTCGTTGGGTGCCTGCCTGGTGGGAATACTGACCGCTCGTCCGATCAGCGCGGGTGGCCGAGGATGAAACGCGGGTCCGCGAGCGCCCCGGCGATACCAGCCGAGTCGTCGGAGCCGGCGCGCATGCCGTAGGGGCCTGCACCGCCACCATGTCACGCCGACGCACCCGAGCATGACCGAAGGTTCCAGACCCACCTTTACGCCGACCGACCTCAGCTCAACAGGATAGCGACTTCGCGCAGCGCCGAATTCCACCCGGGCAGCGCCGAATTGTTGATTCCCGGCGGCGCCAGCGAGTTCCACGGCGTTCTGGAAGCGCCGGCCGCCCATTGGTCGGTGTCGGTCGCGGCCACGATCACACGCCGGGCGTTGCGGAGTAGTTCGCCATCGGCCGGGTCGGTCAGAACGGTGTCGACGTGCTCCAGAACACGCTTCGCGTGCTCGTTTCCGATCCACTGCATCATGCGCCCCGCGTCGGCCTGATCGATGTTTGCCAGCATGCCGGTGGCCACCGTGAGATCACCGTTCGACAATTTCTGGAGCTGCTTGATCTTCGCCTGCGTGGGAGTGTCCATGTAGTCGTCGACGAACCTCCGTTGCGGCCCTGTGGCGGCCCCGCCATCCAGGGTGACGCCACCAGGGTTGGCGCGTCGATATCGGAACGCCGCCGCCTGCAATGTCGCCAAATCCGCGGCGGCTTCCTCAGAGGCGCCCTCTCCTTGGACGAGGCGAAGTGACGAGTGCTGAGCACGTTGCACCGCGGCGACCACATGGCCGAGGTGCTTGTCGGCGAGCGTCCAGTCATCGGAGTTCGCATCGACGATCGCCCAGGAGCGAATGCCGTTGAACATGACCGTCTCATCGGTGAACCCCGCAGCGGTGAGCGCACCCCATGCATCGGACACTTTCCCACCGACATCCTCCATGCCCTGCAGCGCCGCGGCCGCGCCTCGCACGGTGTCGACGCCACCGGCCGCCCGGGCTGCCCGACGCGCGGCGTTTCCGAACATCATCCGATTCATGTACGACTGCGCGTAATGGCCGTCGGACCCACCGAAACCCGGCCGGGACCACAGTGCCCACTGAGCCATTTGGGATGTCCGCTCGGCTCTGGCGAAAGGCCGCAGCGGGGAACGCGTACCGCCCAAGAGCCATTCGGTCGCCGGCGAACTGTTGACTGTGCTGACCGCGGCGAGCCCAGCCAGCACAGATGCGCCGGGGAGCGACTGTTTCGCCCCGACCGCGCCCATACCCAATGCGGACCCGCCACTCGAACCCCGCGCACCTGTGTTGCCCTGGATGGTCAAGGCGAACCGATTGGCGAGCCATTCGTTGCCGCGGTCCAGGCTGCGGCTGAGTCGCTTGAGCTGGAAAATCGCTATGATTTCCACGATCCCGCCGACGACGAACACCGCCATCACCTGGTCGCCGGCCAGACGGAACAGATCTCCCAGGAGCAGCACATAGACGCCGAGAAAGACGGTGAATGCCGTCATCCGCGCGGCCGCGATGACCGAGTCCACCATGTTTCGCACCAGAAAGGTCTGTGTCGGCCCGTAAATGAATCCCCCCGCCGCGAACCCGAAGATCGACATCAGTCCGTGATAGATCGTGTCCAAGGCCGCCTTGATGACCTTGATGGCCAGTATCGCCGCGAAGGCTAGTAACACCGTTCCCAATATCAGCAGCAGCAGTCCGGTGCCGACCTGCTCGTAGCTCGGATTAGCGATTGCTTCGCCGGCGAGGCTGTCCCCGCAAGTACGCAGACCGCTTGTGACGCGCCCCTCGCTGCCGGCGCTGATACCCGCCGACCAGGCCGCCCGGCAGGCCGGCTTGTCGTCGATGACATGCCCGAAGTTCCACACCTGAAGCGGGCGCCTCGCGAGATTGTCGGCCAGCGTATTCTGCATGGTTGCCACCATGCCGGAGGGATCCGCACTATCGTTTCCGTCCAACCCCGCCGCCACCGAGATACCGAGATCACGTCCCTGTATCAGCAATCCGTGCGACGACAACACATCCGCCAACGGTTCGGCGAGGAACAGCGGCCCTAGCACCGCGACCGCCACCATGGTCACCACTTGGGTGGTCGCCTTGGCGTAGAAACCGCGAGCGACGAACCACGCGACGAAGAACGAGCCGATCGCCGCCGCGGTCACCAACATGATCGGCGTCGCGATCTGCCCGGTCAGACTGTGTGCCAAACCGGTCAACGCGCTGGAGAACATATCCAGCCACCGAAAGCTCAACGCGTAACCGATCAACCAGATCGCGGTGGTCACAATGATTTTCCAGCCCGCGAACTCCAAACCCAAGATGGACGAAATGACAGTGTTTCCCGGATTCAACACACCGCCACGGTCGGTCGCGAAAAGATAGCTTGAGAGTTGCACCCCTGACGAATCCGCGATGCGCATCCAGCCGAGCGCACTACTACTCGACGATCCGGCCGTCCTGGTGCCGGTCTCGGCGACCGCCACTGCGCCCAGTACACCCGGGAAGACAAACAGCACGAAAGAAATCAGAATAATGTATCCAGTCCAGCGCCGCAGACGCGACGCTGCGATCCACTGGTGCCACCATCGCGCAACAATGCGCGCTTGCCATCGGACCGGATCCCAACGTTCAGGTTTCCAGTTTTTCACAGCCACGTCCTGATTCGTTTTCCTCCCGGCGCACGCTGAGGCACAGCGGAACGGGATGAGCATCGGATAGGCAACACTCAGGGCTGATCAACAGTCCCCGGAAACGCTTTTACACACTAACCTGATCTCGTTAACGACTACCGACCGCGCAGTGAACAACGCGGTGCGATGTAGCTGAAATATTTTCACAGCCCGTCCCGGGTGCGACCACTGGTGTTCACCTTCCGTTCGCCATCGCCCGCTGTGGCGGCGGACCGTCGCACTCGGAACAACAACGCCGCCGGAGACAACGGCGGCCGGACGCGGCCCCTGCCGCCGCGCACCGTCATGTGGCAGATTCCGCCGTGTGCTGTTGCGACAACAGAATTCTCGGACGCGGCGGTTGCGAGTACACCCGGGCACAGCGGACCGGCGAACCGCATCGACCGCCCAGAGCGGCTGCCGGAGACGAGCGGCGGCCACCTTCCGGAAAGGTCTCGCAGCGCGATCGGATTGCCTGTCGCCGAACTGAAATCATCATCAAGGAGTCCCGCCACCCGAAAGCCTCTCCGCGAGAGCATGACGCGGCTGAAGATGGCGATCGATGCCAAGCACATCTCGGCCGCCATAACCACCCAAGGGTCGACCCGCCCGCCGGAGAGTTCGACGTCATCGGCTACCTGACATTGTTTTACCGCGACGATATGGAGATGATGGCACATGAACAGCCGAATTATCGCCATCAGGTTCCCGCTCTCTTCAGGTCCTGCGAAATCACGCCACAGCGCAGGAACATGCGTTCGGGCGTCTGGTCGTTGATGCACGGAGTCAGGCTATTGGTCCGGCAGCAAGGGTAATAAGGTAAAGCATCATGTCCGTAACACAGCGAGAGCGAACTGCCGGTGCGGCGGCGGTCGGCAATTTCGTCGGCCGCAAGCCGGAGCTGGACAAAATCGTCACCCTATTGCTGGGTTCTGTACCGTTGGTCACGTTGATCGGTCCGGGCGGGATCGGCAAGACCCGACTCGCCGCCGAGGCGGTTCGTCGCTATCACAAGACCAGGCATGTGTCGGTGCATTGGGTGCGGCTGGCACGGCTGGCGAAAGATTCCGACGTCGTGGCGGTCGAGGAGGAGATGGCCCAGTCGGTGGTCGACAAGGACTATTCCGGGAGATCGGCGTGGGCGGCACTGGTCGACACGCTGACCGAGACGGACGCGGTGGGACGGACGGTGCAGAGCGTGTTGGTCGTGGACAACTGCGAGCATGTGCTCGACAGTGCCGGTGACGTGATCGCCCGGTTACTCGAGGCGGTGCCACGATTGAGCGTTTTGGCGACCAGCCGCGAGGCGCTCAAGTGGGTTGACGAGCAACTGATCGAGGTTCCCCCGTTGTCACGGCAACAGGCCTTGAATTTGTTTCGGGAGCGATCGGAACTCACCGGACATCCCGTCGTCGATCCTGATCAGATTGCCATGGCCGGGAGAATATGTCGGCATATCCACCATCACCCGTTGTATGTCCGATTGGCTGCCGCACGGTTGGTTCGCCAACCGTTGGCGGTGCTCCTTCACGAGTTGAGTGGCGCCGAAGACGATGACCGGCGGATGCGGTGGTCGCACGGACCACGGGCGGGAGCCGATCCGCGTCACCGGGGGGTGGTTGATGTCATCGCGTGGTCCTATGACTTGTGTCGGGACAAAGAGCGTCTGCTTTTGGACCGCATGTCGGTGTTCGCCGCCGGATACGATGCGAACCCCGAAGACGACGAGGGCGATTCCGCTGTCGATGTGGGCGCCGATTTGGAAGCGATCGAGGTCGTCTGCTGCGACGACGCGAAGAATGAACACGAGACGAATCCCGCGGACGACGCCGACGTAGGTATCGTGCTGGCTCGAGCGGAGATCGAGAATCTGCTCGAGCGACTGGTCGATCAGTCGTTGGTGTCGGTGCGCATCACCTCGACCACTACGCGCTATTTCCTGTTGGAGAGCCTTCGGCTGTTCGCCGCGCAACGACTTCGGGAACGTTCGACCGCTGAGGTCGATGAACCGGAGCGGCTGGCCGAGCGGCACCGCCGGTATTACCGTGACAAAGTCGTGCACGCGGCGGCGAACTGGGTCGGCCCCGCAGAGCAGGACTTTCTGGACTGGGCTCGCGCGGCATGGGACAACACGCTGACCGCCATCGAGGGAAGCATCACCACTCCGGGTAAGGCAACCCTCGGGTTGGAGATCTGTGTCGGGCTGATGGCGCTGCGCCTGCCGTTCTTCCGAGGATCGTTCCGAGAGACCAGACGATGGACAGAACGCGCCCTGGCGGCGACCCGCTCGCTGGACCCACAACCCACCGAACTCCAAGTCCAGGCCATGGCCTGGACGGTATTCATCGCGCTGAGTCAGGGTTTGCCCGATGATGCCGAGCAGTTGCTCGAAGAGTGCCTCCGCGCCTACCGGCCGGACCCGGACGATAGACCGAACTGGCGACACACCGCCGACATCGATATCGGCCTGCCCGCCTATGTCGAACTGGCTGTGGGCCTGATACTCCTGGTTGAGCAGGGCGACGCCGGGGCAATCACCGTCCTGACTCGGGCGCGCGACAAGTTCCTTCGGGCCGGCGATTCAGGTGCCGCGGTCACCACCGAGACATTCGCGGCGATGGCTGCGGGAATGCTCGGAACGTCGCAGGAAGCTCATGAGCTTGCCGCGCGCTGTCTGAACAACGCCGGCGCTTGCGGCCCGTCGCTGGCGAAGTCTTGGGCGCAATTGGCGTTGGCGATCACCTTGACCAATCACGGCAACCCCGGCGAAGCGATGGAAGTCGGACGCACCGCACTGGCATACCAACTCCGCACCCGGGATCAGTGGAGTGCGCTGTGGACGCTCCAGTTTCGGATATGGTCCCTGGCGCGAATCATCACCGACTCGCTCGAGACGGGACATGCCGACCGCGATGAACTGGTCGTCCTCGCTACCGAAGCCGCTCAACTGGCCGGCGGAGCCTCGACGTTACGAGCCAGGGTCGGCGTCGACATCCACAGTGGGCCTTTTGCGAGGAAAAGCGCCGAGGCCCTCGCCGTCGCCCGCGGGATTATCGGACCCGAAGCATTCACGGCGGCGGAAACCCAAGGGACGCTGCTTCGTCCCGAACTGGACGAAGTGCAACGGTTCGCGATGGGGACGCTGGTGATCGACAACCGCTCGGGGGATCGCATCGTCGGTGCGGACGCCCGGTCGGTCTGGCGTCAGTTGACCGGCGCCGAGCAGGAAGTCGCCACCTTGGCCGCGGCCAGGTGGACCAACAGCGCGATCGCCACGCGCCGGGACAACTCCGTCCGGACCGTCGACGCGCACATGGCCTCGATCATGCAGAAGCTGATGATCACCTCACGCGAAGACATCATCAGATTCGTGCCGGAGGACCGCCTGGACCAGGTCCGAAAAGAAGCCACACGCCGACCGAGCCGACGCAATCAGCAACAACCCCGCCGACAACAGTAGACACAGCGTCCCCACAATCGGTCGCCGACATCGCGCCATAACATCTGATCCGGCGCCGAGTGGTTGCTCGACGGAAGACAGCGGGTCGGATGACCAGGGTTGTCAGTAGGGGTTGGCCCGTCCGGCCCAGCGCGGATTCAGATCACCCGCGAGGTGCCGGGGAAACGAGATTCGCTGCGGGTCACCGTCGGAGGTGTAGCGCTGATCGGGATCCGCGGCGAGCCGGTCGAGCCAATAGGCCGAGTCGAAGGGCACCTCCGCACGGCCGGAGCGGATGCGCGGCACCGCGCCGGAATCGATCGGACCGTATGGTGCCGGCGCCGGGTTCGCCCCGACCAGCAGCACGGCATCGAACACGTAGGAGGTGCCATCCCAGGTTCCCCTGGCGGCCAGGGCGCGGTCGGTTGGAAAGACACCCAGTGGCAGTGCCATTGTGCGCACGGTCATCCCGGAAACGGCTGTGGTGATCGCGCGCAGGTTCTGCACCATCTCGCGCTGCACCGCCTCCGCGCCCAGGCGCGCGAGATTGCTGTGATCGGCGGTGTGAGCGCCTATTTCGCTCCCATGTGCGACCAGCCACGGCAAGGCGCGAGCATCACCGGCGAACGGCTGATTGTTGACATAGAAAGTTGCGACGGGAGCGAAACCCGGATGGCCCGTGGCGAATTCCTGCAAGATTCCGACCGCGCAGTCAGGCGCCACCGCACCGTTATCGGTGAATCGCAGCTGACTTGTCGTGGAGTCGTCGAAGGTGAGCAGCACCGGGTGTGTGCCGGCGAGAAGGTCGAGATCACCCGAGAGGTACTGCGTCACCGTCACTGGGCGGTAACCCTCCCGGTACAGCCTTTCCAGTTCAGAACGGAACTCCTCCGGAGTCTGGTCGTATTCGCCGGCCGGATCCGAGGACAGCTGGTGGTACATCAGAACCGGAACAAGCCCCAGTTCATTGGCGGCTACCTCGGCCGGACTCGGCAGACTCGACGTCGAGGACGACTGTGAACTCTCCGTAATCGATGAGGGCACACCAGCATTCGTACCACCGCACGCGGTTAGCACCGTGAGAAGAATCGCCCAGACTGCCCGCAGCGCGAGAGCCGGGTACCGAATCATGGCGCGAATGTTACGCGGCGACAACGGTTCACGGCCGATCTTCGAAAACGCCGCTGAGCTACCGCACCCGTCGCGGATAGTGATCATGAAGGCAACGATGAAGGTTGGTGTGCGCGTTGTTCATACGGTTTCGGTCAGTCGGTCGACGACGGTTGGCGATCATGGCAGTCGGGGCGGTCCTGGCCCTCCTGCTCGCTTCGACGATCATCAATGCCGGACGCTCCCAACCGTCGGGCTTGCCGCTGCACGGACTTCCAGGACACCTGCTCGGCACGACCGCACTCGCGACCCTGGAACTGCGCGTGGACGCCCGCGGCCACGATCCGCACACCGTGCGACTGACACTGGACGGCACGCCGGTCGATGGCCAGGTCGATGGCGATACTGTCGTGTATCGGCCGCGCGGCCTGTGCGACGGCACGCACACCTTCCTTGCGGTCATCCAGCCCGGAGGCCCGCTCGGATTATTCCGGAAGGCGGTGGGGGCGTCAGCGACGTTCACCGTGGACACCGAGCCGCCGAACTTGGCCCTGGAGCAACCGAAACCCGTGACCTCCTACCAGGAGGCGGTAACGGTGCGTGGCAGCACAATCGGCGCCGAACGGGTATCGCTCGGCGGCCGGTCGGTACTCCCGGACCCGAGCGGCAGGTTCGAGATCACGGTGCCGCGTGCCCCGGTGGGCGCCGATGTGGTCGCGGTGGATGCGGCAGGCAACGTGACGACGCAGGTCGTGTCCGCCGGCGTCGATCTGCCCCGAATCAAGGCGGTCCATGTGACCGCGTACGCATGGGCGTACGACCCGATGCGGGAAGCCGTGCTGGAGTTGGCCCGCCAAGGGCGCATCAATACCGTCGAGCTCGATATCAAAGATGAGGACGGCATCGTCGGCTACGACTCGCAAGTCTTGTTGGCCCGGGAGTCCGGTGCGGTCGGCGCCATCTACGACGCCGGCGAGGCCATCCGACAGTTGCACGACCACGGCCTGAAGGTCGTGGGTCGGATCGTG
This sequence comes from Nocardia sp. NPDC049220, assembly GCF_040647855.1. Taxonomy (NCBI): domain Bacteria; kingdom Bacillati; phylum Actinomycetota; class Actinomycetes; order Mycobacteriales; family Nocardiaceae; genus Nocardia; species Nocardia sp. NPDC049220. The sequence continues at coordinate 1,010,304 of NZ_JBEZDA010000001.1, read as the reverse complement.
GCGTTCCGCGATCCGACGATGGGCGCGTGGGCCTGGCGTACCGGCCGCCAGGATTGGGTTACCCAGAATCCGTCCGGACAGCCCTACTCCAGCGGATACGGGCCGATCGCGTTCACCAATTTCGCCCACCCAGAAGTCCGCGAGTACAACATTGCCCTCGCGGTCGAGGCCGCCCGGCTCGGTTTCGACGGAATCATGTACGACTACGTCCGCCGCCCCGACGGCGACCTCTCGGGCATGCGTTTCCCCGGCCTGACCGACACTCCCAGTGCGTCGATCGTCGAGTTCCTCCGGCAGAGTCGCGATCCCGTGCACGATGCCGGCGCCCACCTCGGCGCCGCCGTCTTCGGCATCGCCGCCACCCGACCCGACCAGATCGCCCAAGACATCCCGGCGATAGCGCGCAATGTCGATGTCGTGGCGCCGATGCTCTATCCCTCGCATTGGCATTCCGGTGAATACGGCGTGCCGAACCCGAATGCCCAGCCCTACGACATCATCATCCGTTCCTTGCAGGACTTCCGCGCCCGCACCGAGGGCACCGGCAGTCAGGTCATGCCCTGGCTGCAGGACTTCAGCCTCGGCGTGTCCTATGACGACGCCGAAGTCAGGGCACAGGTCGACGCCACCCATGCGGCCGGGCTCGATAGCTTCTTCCTATGGAGCCCCACGGTGAAATATCACGGCGGGGCCATCAACCCCGACTGAGCACACGCGGAATATTGCGCCTAACGGGCAATATCCGACCATTCGTCGCAGGGCGGCCTGCTATCAGGACAGTTTCAGGCTGCGCCCGATGATCTCCTTCATGATCTCGGTGGTGCCGCCGTAGATGGTCTGGACGCGGGCGTCCAGGTAGGCCTTGGCGATGGGGTATTCCTTCATGTACCCATAGCCGCCGTGCAATTGCAGACAACGGTTGATCAGCTCGAGTTGCTCCTCGGTGCTCCACCACTTGGCCATGGCGGCGTCCTCCGCGGTGAGCTTGTCCTCGTTGAGCAGTTCGATGAACTTGTCGACCATGAGGCGCACCGCGGTGGTCTTGGTGGCCAATTCGGCGAGCACGAAGCGGGTGTTCTGCAGGCCGCCGATCGGTTTGCCGAATGCCTTGCGGTCGCGAACGTATCGGATGGTCATGTCCAGACACGATTCCATCGCCGCGGCCGCCATGACGGCGATGGACAGGCGCTCCTGTGGCAGGTTGTGCATGAGGTGAACGAACCCCATGCCCTCGGTGCCGAGCAGGTTCCTGCCGGGCACGCGGACGTCGGTGAAGCTCAACTCGGCGGTGTCCTGCGCCTTCAGGCCGAGTTTGTCCAGGTTGCGGCCACGTTCGAAGCCGGGCATGCCGCGCTCGACCACGAGCAGACTGAAGCCCATCGCGCCTTTGTCCGGGTCGGTCTGCGCGACCACAATGACGAGGTCGGAATTGATGCCGTTGGTGATGAAGGTCTTGGCGCCGTTGAGAATCCAATCGTCGCCGTCGCGCACCGCACGGGTCTTGATGCCCTGTAGGTCCGAACCGGTGCCCGGTTCGGTCATCGCGATCGCGGTGATGAGCTCACCGCGGCAGAAGCCGGGCAGCCAGCGCTGCTTCTGCTCCTCGTTGGCCAGCTCCATCAGGTAGGGGGCGATCACATCGTTGTGCAGCGCGAAGCCCAGACCGGAGTACTGCCCGCGCACCGACTCCTCGACGACGATGGCGTTGTAGCGAAAGTCCTCGACCCCGCCGCCGCCGTACTCCTCCGGCATGGCCATGCCGAGAAAGCCCTGCTTACCCGCCTCGAGCCAGACCGCACGGTCGACGATGCCCTGCTCCTCCCAGGTGGCGTGGTTCGGCGCAACGTGCTGAGCGAGAAACTTGCGGAACGACTCTCGAAACAGCGCGTGTTCCGGTTCGAACAGTGTGCGCTCCACACCAAACCTCCTAGTGACCACACCAGCCGGTCCACACCGACCGTCGTTGCCATACACGGTACCCGGAACGAGAATCTAGGTTTACTTTCAGGCCGCAAACTGCCTCTCAACTGGACCGACAGCGCAATTTCAGATCGCCAGTCGAGATTCTCGGCAAACGCACACGGAAATCTGACTGGGCTACCCATAGCCGTACAGACATCGGGCCGGCTATCGAACGCGCCCCCGCCGGAGCGGACGCACTGTCCGGAGCAGTCAGATGTTCAGCTTGCCACGTATCCGACCTACCAAGGTGCGCCCTTGATCGCGCTCGCGTGTGGCGAACAGGAAGTTCATCTCCTCCCGCAGCGCTTTGTGCACCACATCGCGCAATTCCGTGGCGGCCGCGTGCATATCCTCGGCATCACGCCACGGCGCCGGGTCGATCGGCGCGCCCGCCGCGAAGTAGAAGCGCTCCGGGCGCGGAATGATCGTGGGGCCGACGCCGCGGAGGAGCGGAGGGGTGAGATCGCGACGGAGGCCGAGAGCTTCGACGGACCAGCGCAGCGGGTACAGGATCGGATGGTCGCCGTCGAACACGATGTCGTAGGCATCGTCGACGCCGATCATGGCGACCGGGACGATCGGGGCGTTCGCCTCGATGGCCATCCGCGCGAAGCCGCTGCGACCCTCCCATTTCAGCAGGTACTTCTCATTCTTTCGGCGCACTGCCTCGCGCGCACCGCCGGGAAAGACCAGGACAGCCTCGCCGCGGCGGAGCAAAGCCAGACAGTTCCCCCGGGTCCCCCGCACCGCACCGCAGTAGTGCAGGACATGACGCAGGCCGGGAACGTTGATCAGGACATTCTCAGCCAGGCCGCGGATCAGGCGACCGCGCCGACGCAGGACCTCCGGTAACAGCAGCGGGGCATCGATCCCGCCCATCAGAGTGTGGTTGCCGACCAACAAAACCGGACCGTCGGCGGGAATGTTCTCCAGACCGTAGAAACGGGGGCTCGTCCACGCGCGCAGCGGTGCGAGCAAGGTCTCGATCACCCGCACATCGGTCTCGGTCAGCGAAACCATCAGTGGCGCACCGTCACTGAGCCGTGGATGTGCTGCGCCAGGGCCGGAATGCCGATCAGCGGAACCGGCGAAGCCCGGGCGGTCGTCCGACATGTACCCTCCTGATGTCGATTCGCCGACGATAGCGTAGCGAAATCGACTGTGTCGCCGCGGATGTGCGAATCAGCGACACGTCACCCGGACGCCGACCTGCGGTTGGCTGTCGGCGGCGGACCGGGAAGACCGCACGACACGCACGCCAGAGCGTGACGTGCACCAACCCATCTCGTTCGAGCCAACACCGGGCGGAGCCGATCGGCCTGATCTAGACGGAGTCCCGCGTGGATGACCGTTTTGCGCAGGACCTCTACTCGGTTGCCGCGTGCCCGTCGGCCTCTGGCGAACCTGCGCCCGCGTGCGCGTACTGCGACAGGGCAGCGGCGAGGGCATGCGGGACCCGGGCACGGACGCGGGTGCCGCCTACCTCGTGACTAGAACTCACGATGCGACCGTCAGCGTGGATCCGCGCGAGCAGATCGCCGCGCGTGTACGGCAGCAACACACCGACCTCCACATCCAGGCCGCCGAGCATCTCGGCCAGGCGCGCGCGTAGCGCGTCGATGCCGAGACCGGAGTGGACCGAGACGAACGACGCGTCCGGCAGCAGTGCGCGCAGGTGGGTGAGTCCCATCGGATCCACCACATCGACCTTGTTGACCACCAGCAGTTCCGGCGGTGCGGGCGTGCCGGAATCCTTGATCACATCCGTGATCACCTCGCGGACCGCCTTGATCTGTTCGGCAGGAAGCGCGTCGGAACCGTCGACCACATGCAGCAGCAGGTCGGCGCCGGTGACTTCCTCCAGGGTGGAGCGGAACGCCTCGATCAACTGGGTAGGCAGGTGGCGGACGAAACCGACGGTGTCGGTGAACACCACCTCACGGCCGTCCTCCAAGTCCGCCCGCCGGGTGGTCGGGTCGAGTGTGGCGAACAGTGCGTTTTGCACCAGTACACCGGAACCGGTGAGGGCGTTCATCAGGCTCGACTTGCCCGCGTTGGTGTAACCGACGATCGCCACCGACGGCATGCCGCTGGAATTGCGGCGTGCCCGCATGGTGTCGCGCGCGGTCTTCATCTCGCGAATCTCACGGCGAAGTTTGGCCATTCGCTCACGGATGCGGCGACGGTCGGTTTCGATCTTGGTCTCACCGGGACCACGCAGACCGACACCGCCATTACTGCCCGCGCGACCACCGGCCTGCCGAGACATCGACTCACCCCAGCCGCGCAGTCGCGGAAGCATGTACTCCATCTGGGCCAGCGAGACCTGCGCCTTGCCCTCGCGGGAGGTGGCATGCTGGGCGAAGATGTCCAGGATCAACGCGGTCCGGTCGATCACCTTCACCTTGGCGACCTTCTCCAGCGCGGTCAGCTGCGCGGGAGTCAGTTCGCCGTCGCAGATCACGGTGTCGGCGCCGGTCTCCAGCACCACGGTGCGCAGTTCGTCGGCCTTGCCGGAGCCGATGTAGGTGGCCGGATCAGGCCGGTCACGACGCTGGATCAACGCCTCGAGTACCTCGGAGCCCGCGGTCTCGGCCAGCGCGGCCAGCTCGGCCATGCTCGCCTCCGCCTGTGTGGCGGACCCGGAGGTCCAGACACCGACCAGCACGACGCGCTCCAGGCGCAACTGGCGGTACTCGACCTCGGTGATGTCGGTGAGTTCGGTGGACAGACCCGCCACACGTCGAAGCGCGCTGCGGTCCTGCCACTGCAACTCGCCGACCGTGGGCTCACCCGACCACCCGGAGCGCGCCATTCTGGCGCTGTGCTCGGCGACGATGTCACCGGTCACATCGGCATCGAGGTCGTCGATATCGCGGTCACTCCCGTCCGCCGGGGTGAATTCATACGTCTCTGATTTGCTCATACACCGTCTATGCTGCCACGAAACGGTGGCCGTGGCACTCGGTTATCCGCGGCGCGCGCAGCTCACAGGCCGTCCCACCAGGATTCGGCAAGGCGGCCCGTGGCTACCAGAACCGACGGTCCACGCAGCCACGCCGAGCCGTTCTCCATTCCGACGACCACCGCACCGCCCGGCACCCGGACGGTCACCCATCCGGTGTCCTCCGCAATCCGGAAGCCGTCCGCGGCCAGCGCCGCGGCGGCCGCTGCCACGGTTCCCGTTCCACACGACCGTGTTTCGCCAACACCGCGCTCGTACACCCGCATGTCCACCGAGCGATCGGCATCGAGTGCTGTGACGATCTCGACGTTCACGCCGTGCGGGAACAGATCGGGGTCGAAACCGGGCGGGACGGTCAGGTCGAGTTTGCCGAGAGCGTCCGACGACAGCCCGGGGTCGACGCACGCGAGGTGCGGGTTGCCGACATCGATGCCGATACCCGACAGCGCCCAGCCCGCGATCGTCGCGGTCGACTCGCCGAGTTCACGCACCCGGCCCATGCCGACGGTGACATCACCGACGACCGCGTCCGCGGCGTGCACGGTGACCGGGCGCGCTCCGGCACGGCTGCCGACGACGTAGCCGTCCCGGGTCTCGAGTCCCGACGACGCCAGGTAGTGGGCGAATACGCGCACGCCGTTGCCGCACATCTCGGCGATCGAGCCGTCGGCATTGCGATAGTCCATGAACCAGTCGTCTGCGCCGACGCCCACCGGGATCGCATCGAGCACACCCGCGGCCAGAAACGCACCGGCCCGCGCAACCCGCAGCACGCCGTCCGCACCGACCCCACGGCGACGATCGCACAGCGCGCCGACCCGCTCCGGGGTCAGCGCCAGCCGTGCCTGCGGGTCGGGCAGCACCACGAAGTCGTTCTCGGTGCCATGCCCCTTGGTGAACTCGATGTCCGGCACGCGCGATGTCTCCCTGATCTCGTCGTCATTGTGCAAACGTCCGGCGCTGCCGGGAAATTTCGTAGAGCGCCACCGCCGCCGCCGACGGCGCGCCCAGCGAACTGGCCGTGCCACCCATGGGTATGTACACCATGTCGTCGCAGACCTGCCGCCAGGCCGAACTCAGACCGCTGGTCTCATTGCCGACGACGAGGATCGTCGCCTCGGTGAAGTCGTGGTCGTAGGCCGCGCGGGGGCCGTCCTCGTCGGTGCCGATGATGCGGGTCGGGATGCCGCGACGCACCTGGCGCTCGCGGAACTCAAGCACCTGCGCGGGTCCGGCAGCGCGAATGACCGGCACGCTGAACAGCGAACCCGTCGACGCGCGCACCGCCTGCGGGTCGTACTGGTCGGCGCCGTGCCCGGTCACGATGACACCGCTGGCGCCGAACGCGTCCGCCGATCGGATCAGCGTGCCCAGATTGCCTGGCGAGTTGGGGCGATCGAACACCACGACCACCGGCGCGTCCTCGCCCGGCTCGCCGGGCTCGAACGCGTCGAGTTCCGGCTGTCGGGACACCGCGACGGCCACGAGTTCCGGTATGCCGCTGGATTTTTCCCCGAGTTCGGCCATCAACTCGGGGACGAGGCCGACCTGTGGCGCGCCGCTGGTATCCAAGACCTCGCGCGCCCAACTGGACAGGTCGGGCACACCGAGGCGGTACAGCAGCGTCTCCAGTGGCCAATCGTTGGCGACGGCCTGGGTGATCGGGCGGACCCCCTGCACCAGGAACCGGCCGTCCCGATGACGTTTGGTCCGGTTGTTCAGGTATGCCTGCCACACCTGGACAGAGGCGTTGCGGGTGCTCACACGTCTGTTCACTGAGTCCGTTCTTTCTCGTCGAGCAAGGCGAGCGTCGTCGCCACCAGGTCGGGGTCGGCGCCGTCCACCCAACGCACCCGGGGATCGCGCCGAAACCACGAACGCTGTCTGCGGACGTAGCGGCGCGTGCCGATCAGGGTGCGCTCCCGCGCGTCGTCCAGGTCGTATTCGTTATCCAAGTAGGACAGGACTTGTGCATAGCCGATTGCGCGCTTGGCGGTGACGCCCTCCCGCAGGCCGCGCCCGATCAGACCGCGGACCTCCTCGACGAGCCCGTGCGCGAACATCGAGGCGGTGCGCTGCTCGATGCGCGCGTCCAGAGCCGCGGTCGCACGGTCGACGCCGATAATGATGGTGCCCCACCGCGGCTGCCCGATCCGCGGAGCCGACGCGGCGAATGGCCGGCCGGTGAGTTCGACGACCTCGAGCGCGCGGACCATGCGGCGGCCGTCGGTCGGCAGGATCGTGGCCGCCGCCGCCGGATCGGCCTCGCGCAACGCGGCATGCACCGCCGCGACGCCGCCCTCCGCGAGCACCGCCTCCCAGCGGGCCCGCACGGCGGGATCGGTGGCTGGGAAATCCCACTGGTCCAGCAACGCCTGGACGTACATCATCGAGCCGCCGACGATGACCGGCACGCGCCCTCGGGCCATGATCGCGGCCACGTCCGTACTCGCCGCGGCCTGGTAAGCGGCAACGGTCGCGGTCGCGGTCACCTCCAGCACGTCGAGTTGATGGTGCGGGATGCCGCGGCGCCGGGCGACGGGCAGTTTCGCGGTGCCGACGTCCATGCCACGGTAGAGCTGCATCGCGTCGATGTTCACGATTTCGCCACCGAGCCGTTCGGCCATGTCGAGAGCGAGATCGGACTTACCGGTGGCGGTGGGCCCGACCACTGCGATCGGCGTGATGCCCGCGCCGGTCACAGGACCTCGTCTCGCGCGGGACGCCAGAGGCTCACGTGGTAGCCGACCCCGAAGGGCGCGTCGCGGTACCGCGTCTCGACCACCGGATCGGCGCGGAACAGCCCGGCAAGCACCTGGTACGCGGACCGCCCGGAGAGGGCGAGTTCGGCGCACAGTGCCGGTTCGAGTGCGTGGATCGAGGCGCGGTCGCCCGCGGTCAGAGCGCGATCGAGCGCGTCTTGCACGGCATCGGCCCGTTCATCGAGGTAGCCGGGCGCCTTGGTGGACAACGTCGCCGCACCGTCGGCGACGACGAGCACACCCACCGACGCGTCGGTGACGTCCAACTCGGCGCGCAGCTGCGCACCGAGTTCGGCGCAGTGATCCGGCGATGCGTCCCTAGCCACGATGCGGGCCTGGGCGACGGCCGCCGGTGCGGTTCTTCCCCGCAGCCACCCCGCGATCAACGCGGGCAACGCAAGCCCGGGATCGGCCTCGTCCGGGCCTGCGACCGCAGCCGAGGACAGTCCTACCCGCAGGTCCGCGCCGAACCCGCGAAAGGTGCCGACAGTTTCCGGCCCGAGCACGTCGTCGGCAACACCCACGCCCAGTACCATCCACCGGTCCGACACGTCCGCGAACGTACACACCACATCCAGTACTGCGGCACGCAGTACGGCGCGCTGGTCGGGGTGGTCGGGGTGGTCGATTCCCGCCGAGTCGGTCCCGCCGCATAATTCGGGTACCAGGATCGGCGGCGACGGAACCAGGGCGGCGAGGGAGAACACAGCGTAACCGTAGTCGTTGCGCAGACCACCGGTACTTTCCGGCTTCGAGTGTCTCTGCCGCAAACACCGCCGAGATTGATAGTGTTCGAGGAGCTACAACCCAGGTCATCAGGGGTTGCCATCCCCGGGATTCCGCCGGGGGAAAGCGTGGATCGATGGTCACAGGAGCTCGGACCGGGTTGAATGGGATGAGCTAGGGCGTAACCAGGCAGCCGTGACGCGCGGCAGGGACGAGGAAAAAATGACCGACAGCAACGGAACCGCGAAAGCCAGCCCGGGCAAGATGCCGCGCTCTTCCGGTGCCCCGAAACCCGGCGGCTCGATTCAACCCCCCAAGCCGCACGCGGTCAAACCAGCCCCGGGCCCGGCCCAGCAACATCCACATCCTGTCGTGGTACCCACAGTCTCCGATCCCGGCGTGTGGGGCCGAGTCGACGAGGACGGCACCGCCTGGGTGAAGACTGCCGACGGTGAACACCAGGTCGGGTCCTGGCAGGCGGGCGACGCCGCGGAGGGCCTGGCCCACTTCGGCCGCCGCTTCGATGATCTCGCCACCGAGGTCGCCCTGCTCGAAGCCCGCTTGGCCGCGGGCGCGGATGCGCGCAAGACCAAAGCCGCCGCCGTCGCGCTGGCCGAATCGCTCCCGACCGCCTCCGTTATCGGCGATATCGACGGACTCGCCAAGCGTTTGCAGGCCATCGCCGAACACTCCGAGGAAGCGGCCGCGCACGCCAAGGAGGAGAAGGAACGCGCCCGCCACGAACACACCGAGCGTAAGGAGGTACTCGCGGCCGAGGCGGAGAAGATCGCCGCCGAGGCCACCCAGTGGAAGGCCGCGGGCGACCGGCTCCGCGAGATCCTCGACGAATGGAAGTCCATCCGCGGGGTGGACCGCAAAGTCGACGACGCGCTGTGGAAGCGCTACTCCAAGGCGCGGGAGGCATTCAACCGGCGCCGCGGCGCGCACTTCGCCGAGCTGGACCGAGAACGCGCCGCCGCGAAGTCGCGCAAGGAGGAACTGTGCGTGCAGGCCGAAGAACTGTCCGGGTCGACCGATTGGGTGGGCACCGCGAGCATCTTCCGTGACCTGCTCGCCGATTGGAAAGCCGCTGGTCGCGCCCCGCGTGAGGCCGATGAGGCGCTGTGGCGGCGGTTCAAGAGCGCGCAGGACGTGTTCTTCGCCGCACGCAACGCGGCGGTCTCCGAGCGCGACGCCGAGTTCGAGCACAATGCGGTGGCCAAAGAGGAACTGCTGCGCAACTACGGCCACATCGACCCGTCCACCGACCTGGACGCCGCGCGCGGCGGGCTGCGCGAGCTGCAAGACAAGTGGGACGCGATCGGCAAGGTGCCACGCGAGCGCATGCAGGAACTGGAAAGTAAGCTGCGCGCCATCGAGAAACGCGTCCGTGACGCTGTCGACGCGCAGTGGCGGCGCACCGACCCGGAGGCGATGGCGCGCGCGGCCCAATTCCGTGAGCGAGTAGCGCAGTTCGAAGAGCAGGCCGCCAAAGCTCAGGCCGCGGGCAACTCCCGAGACGCGGAGAAAGCGCTGGAGCAGGCCCAGCAGTGGCGCGAGTGGGCCGAGGCCGCCGAAGGCGCCGTCAGCAAACGCTGATCCTCCGGATACACGTGTGGCCCCTCCCGGACTCAGGTCCGAGAGGGGCCACCGTCATTCGTCATTGGCTGCTCGCGTCGAGTCAGGATTCGCCGGTGCGGCGTCGGCGCGCACGCTCCTCCGCGGCAGCGGCCGCGGCGCGGCGCTGCTGTTCTGCCTCCAAGTGCAGGGTGGTACGGGTCCACACCACCCGGATCCAGTGGAACGTGAGCACGATCGCGACGACGGTCCCGATGACCAGTCCGAAGCCGGGACCCGCTCCGTGATAGTTGCCAAGTCCGGGGGTTTGGCGATGCCAGATCGACAACACGCCGAACACGCTGGCGATCGCACTACCCGCGACCGCGATCCAAGCCAACACCCAGCGGCGGGTCATCAGCGCGAGCGTCGAGAATCCGATGCCGAAGACGACGAGGAACCACACGAAAACACGGGACGGCAGTCCGATGTGCTCGATTCGCGCGGCATCGGTACCCAGCAACACGTCGAATCCGCGGGCCGCGCCCGCGTGCGGTAGCACCAGCGACAGCAGCAGCAGGAACACCGCGCCCGCCACCACCATGGCGCGCACGCCGGGGTCGATCTCGCCCGCGATCCGACGCTCGACGGCGTTCAGATCGTCGCGGAACTGTTCGAAGTCGCTGGTGCCCTCGACCGAGCTCACTGAGTCCTCGTTTCGTTGGTCGTCGGCTTTGCCCGTCCCGGAGTTGGGAGCACCTCGCGCCGCGCTGCCCGCTGACCCGCGATGCTCGTCGCCGGACGTGGGACGCGAGTTCGCGTCACCGCGGGTGACATCGTCACCATCGTCCGGCTGGGTGCTCATACGTCGCAGCCGGTCGAGCAGCCCTCAGCCGCCGGGGCCGGGGCGGGTAGGCCGATCCGGGGCAAGCCGAGACCAACTCCGATCGGCTCGGTCTTCGGAGTGCTGCCGCGCTCATGCGCGTCGCCGGCACGGGTGCGGCGGTGGGTCTTGATCGCGGCGTCGGCGATCAGGTGGTGCGGCGCCGCACTGGTGATATCGACGGTGACGAGGTCGCCGGGACGCAGCGGTTCGTCGGTGCCGCCGGGACGGAAGTGCACCAGTCTGCCGTCGCGAGCGCGTCCGCTCATCCTGGCGGTCGCGGCGTTCTTCTTGCCCGCTCCCTCCGCGATGAGCAACTCGACCTCGGTACCCACCAGCGCCTGGTTCGCCGTCAACGAGATCTCTTCCTGCAGCGCGATCAGCCGGTCGTAACGTTCCTGCACGATGGCCTTGGGCAGCTGGTCGGGCATGTCTGCGGCGGGAGTTCCGGGCCGCTTGGAGTACTGGAAGGTGTACGCGCTGGTGAAACGCGCCCGGCGGACCACATCCAGGGTCTCCTGGAAGTCCTCCTCGGTTTCGCCGGGGAAGCCGACGATGATGTCGGTGGTGATCGCCGCGTGCGGCATCGCGGCCCGCACCTTGGCGATGATCCCGAGGTAACGGGCCTTGCGGTAGGAGCGACGCATGGACTTGAGCACCCGATCCGAGCCGGACTGCAGCGGCATGTGCAACTGCGGACAGATGTTCGGGGTCTCGGCCATCGCCTCGATCACGTCGTCGGTGAACTCGGCCGGGTGCGGCGAGGTGAAGCGGACCCGCTCGAGGCCGTCGATCGTCCCACACGCGCGGAGCAACTTGGCGAACGCGCCGCGGTCGCGGGGCTCACTCGGGTCGGCGAAGGACGCGCCGTAGGAGTTGACGTTCTGTCCCAGGAGCGTCACCTCGAGCACGCCCTGGTCGACCAGCGCCTGCACCTCGGCGAGCACGTCGCCGGGGCGGCGGTCGACCTCTTTGCCGCGCAACGACGGCACGATGCAGAAGGTGCAGGTGTTGTTGCAGCCGACCGAAATGGAAACCCAGCCCGCATAGGCTGATTCGCGCTTGGCGGGCAAGGTGGACGGGAACGCCTCCAGCGACTCCAGGATCTCCACCTGGGCCTCCTGGTTGTGCCGCGCCCGCTCCAGCAGTACCGGCAGCGAGCCGATGTTGTGTGTGCCGAACACCACATCTACCCAGGGCGCCTTGCGCACCACGACGTCGCGGTCCTTCTGCGCCAGACAGCCGCCGACGGCGATCTGCATGCCGGGACGCCCCGCCTTGATCGGAGCCAGATGACCGAGGGTTCCGTACAACTTGTTATCGGCGTTCTCGCGCACCGCGCAGGTATTGAAGACGACGAGGTCGGCCGTCGCGCCGGGCGCGGCCTTCACATATCCCGCATCCTCTAGCAAACCCGACAAGCGTTCGGAGTCGTGCACGTTCATCTGGCAACCGAAGGTGCGGACCTCATAGCTGCGCGCTGTGCCGTCGAGGGGTGCCGAGGACAACTCCTCTGCTGGAGACAACCCCTCCGCCGGAGGTAACACTGCCTGTCCGATCGAATCCACCCGTCCAGGGTACGGGTCGGCCACCGGCCGGCTTCGCGGGCATCGGCGCAGGCCCAGGGGGTGGTCCCGGTGCGGAAATCGACGTTACGGCCATGTATCGCATCGGCGTGTTGCCCCGGCGTGTCGAATAAACTCGGGCAAATTCCCAAAATCGGCTTAAGGTCTTGACCATGACCGACGACGCCGCCGCGCCCGATACCACCGGGAACGCTTCAACCGGGGACGTCAGCGCCGCAACCAGCGCGCCGCCGATGATCTCGATACGCAATGTGGACAAGTATTTCGGCGACTTGCATGTGCTCAAAGACATCAACCTCGATGTTCCCCGAGGACAGGTCGTCATCGTTCTGGGCCCCTCGGGGTCTGGGAAGTCGACGCTGTGCCGCACCATCAACCGATTGGAACCGATCGACTCCGGCGACATCGCCATCGACGGTGTCCCGTTGCCCGCCGAGGGCCGCGCGCTGGCCGCGCTGCGCGCCGACGTCGGCATGGTGTTCCAGTCGTTCAATCTGTTCGCGCACAAAACCATCGTGCAGAACGTCATGCTCGCGCCGACCAAGGTCCGCAAGTTCAAGAAGGACGACGCGCACACGCGCGCCATGGAACTGCTCGACCGGGTCGGCATCGCCAATCAGGCCGACAAGTACCCCGCCCAATTGTCGGGTGGGCAACAGCAGCGCGTCGCCATCGCCCGCGCGCTGGCGATGAGCCCCAAGGTGATGCTGTTCGACGAGCCGACCTCCGCGCTGGACCCCGAGATGGTCAACGAAGTGCTCGAGGTGATGGTGTCGCTGGCCAAGGACGGGATGACCATGCTGGTCGTCACCCATGAGATGGGCTTCGCCCGGCGCGCCGGAAACCGGGTGCTGTTCATGGCCGACGGCCAAGTGGTGGAGGACGCGACGCCGGACGCCTTCTTCACCGCGCCGAAGTCCGACCGCGCCAAGGACTTCCTCGGCAAGATATTGAGCCACTGAATAGTGTCACTGACCTGACACGAAGCCACTGACCTGCCGGACAGAGCGGCTAGCACCACCCATGAGAGGGAGAAGAAACCAGATGAGGATCAACCATGCCCTGCGCGTCGGCGTCGGGGTGATCGCCCTGACACTCGCCGCCGCGACCGCGAGCGCCTGTGGTGGCGGCGGCGGCGACAAAACCGCACTGGACCACGCCAAGGACGGCAAACTCACCGTCGGCATCAAATTCGACCAGCCGGGCCTGGGCCTGCGCAACAAAGACGGCTCCTACAGTGGCTTCGACGTCGAAGTGGCGAAGTACGTGGCGGGCAAACTCGGCGTCAAGCCCGACGCCATCACCTTCAAAGAAGCCCCTTCCGCCCAGCGTGAAACGCTGATCGAGAACGGCCAGGTCGACTATGTCGTCGCGACCTACTCGATCACCGACAAGCGCAAGGAGAAGGTCGACTTCGCCGGTCCGTACTACGTCGCGGGCCAGTCATTCCTGGTACGTGCCGACAACACCGACATCGATGGCCCGGAGACCTTGAAAGGTAAGAAGGTCTGCTCGGTGAAGGGGTCCACCCCGGCCCAGAACATCGAGAAGAACTTCCCCGACACCCAGCTGCAGGCCAACGACACCTACTCGCTGTGCCTGGAAGGTCTGCGCGCCGGGTCATGGGACGCGGTAACCACCGATGACATCATCCTGGCCGGTTACGCCGCGCAGAGCAGCGGAGCGTTCAAGGTGGTCGGCAAGCCGTTCACCACGGAGAACTACGGCATCGGCCTGAAGAAGGGCGACAAGCAACTCCGCGATCAGGTCAATAACGCGATCGAGGCGATGTTCGCCGACGGATCCTGGAAGAAGGCATTCGACGCGACCGTCGGCGCCTCCGGTTACCAGGCGCCGCAGCCGCCGGCCCTGAACCGGTACTGAGGTCCCTGCCTCTTCCACCCGAGCTCGGGTGGCCCGGGCCGCATCCGGCCGGGCCACCCGCCGCACATCCCCTGACCATCGAGAACTGATCGGAGGGACGCGTCCGCCGTGTTCGACCTGATCTCGAGGTATGACACCAATATCCTCGAAGCCTTCTGGGTGACTATCGAACTCACCGTGCTGTCGGCGATCGGCGCGCTGATCCTCGGCACGATCGTCGCCGGACTGCGGGTATCCCCCGTACCGGTCGCACGGTGGGTCGGTACCGTCTACGTCACCATCTTCCGCAATACCCCGCTCACCTTGATCATCGTATTCATGTCGCTGGGCCTCTACACCACCATGGGCTGGCGGCTTGCCGGTGAAGGCCCAGATTCGTTGGAGCGGAACAACTTTCGCTTCGCCGTCATCGGCCTGAGTATCTACACGGCCGCCTTCGTCTGCGAGTCGCTGCGCTCGGGTATCAACACGGTGCCGATGGGCCAGTCGGAGGCGGGCCGCTCGCTCGGCTTCGGCTTCGTGCAGAATCTGCGGCTCATCGTGCTGCCACAGGCCTTTCGCTCGGTCATCGCACCGCTGGGCAGTGTGCTGATCGCACTGACCAAGAACTCCACCATCGCCTCGGCCATCGGCGTCGCCGAAGCTGCGACCCTGATGGCGGAGATGAACGAGACCGAGGCCGCGGTGCTGGCCATCGGCGCGATCTTCGCGCTCGGCTTCGTCATCCTGACCCTACCGACCGGCCTGTTCTTCGGCTGGCTGGCCAAGCGATACGAGGTGGCCCGATGAGTGGGCGCGGCGAGCCAGCCATCAACGCAACCGCCGGTACGGTGCCGCGGAAGCCGAACGTCAGCGAGGCGCGGGCATGAGCGCAGGCGCTTCGGTTCTGTTCGACGCGCCGGGCCCGAAAGCTCGGTTGCGCAACACCATCTATTCGGCCGTCGTCTTGATCGCGGTGCTCGCAGCGGTCTGGATGTTCTACCGCGGCTTCGCCGACAAGGGGCAGTTCACCGCAGCGAAGTGGAAGCCGTTCCTCGACCTCGAAGTCTGGTCCACCTATCTGCTGCCGGGCTTACGGGGCACCGTGGTGGCCGCGCTGCTGTCGATCGTGTTCGCCCTGGTCGTCGGCATGATCTTCGGCATCCTGCGGCAGTCGGACCATCGAATCGTGCGCTGGGTGGCCGGCACGATCGTCGAGGTGGCCCGCGCGATTCCGGTGCTGATCTTGATGATCTTCCTGTTCGCGGTGTTCTCCGACTACCAGGTCTTCAAATCCGATTCTCTGGCACTTGCCGCGGTGGTCACCGCCCTGACCATCTACAACGGTTCGGTCATCGCGGAGATCGTGCGAGCGGGCATTCGGTCGCTGCCGAAAGGACAAACCGAGGCGGCGGTCGCGCTCGGCATGCGCAAGAGTCAATTGATGCGGCTGATCCTGCTGCCGCAGGCGATCACGGCGATGCTGCCCGCGCTGATTTCGCAGATGGTGGTCGCGCTCAAGGACTCGGCGCTGGGCTACCAGATCACCTATGTCGAAATCGTGCGCTCCGGCCAGCAACTCGGCGCGGCCGAACAGAACACCGTACCAGCGTTGATGGTCATCGCCCTCGTCATGATCGCTCTCAACAGCGCGCTGACGTTGGTGGCGACCAAGCTGGAACGTCGGCTGCGGGCACGCAAGCGCGGCAAGGGCGGCACAGCCGTGGTGGCCGCGGACTCCATCATCACCGACGCCGCGCCCGGCGTCGATATCGGTAAGGCGCCGTGAGCGTCGACGAACAAGTGCGCTAAGGGTATCGACCGGGACGGGCCAGCGGGTCGCGTGCGCTGGACGCGATTATTCGCTCCAGCGCACCGACTTTCGCACCAGTGTCCACCGGGGACACGGGTGCGCCCGTTCGAGAACGGGACAATGCCTTTCCATTCCAGGCGCAGGAAGGAAATCCGACGACCGGCCGGCCACCGCGTCTGCCGCACGCACGAACATCGACGACGTCTGGGCTGCTGGTGATTCGCTAATCGAGTGACTCCCCGAAGCCTTCTTCGACGGCATCGTTATCCGCCAGTTCGGCCCGGACGACCCGATAAGCCGTGGACTGCGTGAAGCCGCGCCGGGCGAGCATGCCGACAAGTCGGCGGATGGTCTTGTCGCGGTCCAGGTCTCGGGTCCCAGAACGCAGCTTTCGGCGGACCAGCTCGGCGGCGCGGAATTCCTCGTCATCGTCGGTGATGGCGGCCAGAGCGGGCACAGCATCGGACTCCGCAACGCCCTTGCGGCGAAGTTCCTGCGCGAGTGCCTGTTTTCCTCTGCCGGAGCCGGTGTGGCGGGAATGCACCCATTGTTCGGCGAACGCAGCGTCGTCGATGAGGCGTACTTCAGCGAGGCGATCCAGCGCTTGATCGCACACCTCGGACGAGTACCCTTTCGCCGCCAGGCGCTGAGCAAGCTCGGCGCGGCTGCGCGCACGGACGGCCAGCAGTCGAAGACACGCCTCCTTCGCCTGCTCGACTGTCCCGCCGTCAGATCCGGCCGCCACTCGATCGGCCCGTCGTTCGTCCGACTGTTCAGAGGCAGCGAACGGAGATTCCGTACGCCGCGTCACGTTTCGACGGCCATATCGGGATCCGGTCGAACGCGCCCGCTGCGGATCGAGCGCGTTCGACCGGGTTCCCATGGTGTCCGGCCCGGCCGAACTATCTTCGGCCCTCCGAACTCGTTCATGCTCCTGTTCGCCGGGCGGGGCGGCGACCGACCGACCGGAGGCGGACAGGAGATCTTCCAATCGGCGCCGCATCTCGTTGACCGGGTCGGGCCGTGACTCCTCGGGCCCGTTCCGGCGAGGCCCGGGCGTGCGCCGACCGGTCATCGGCTCAGAAATCGGCGGGTGCCTCGGTGGCGGCTTGGTCCGCGGTCACGTCGGCGCCGATGCCGAGTTTCTCCTTGATCTTCTTCTCGATCTCGTCGCGCACGTCGATGTTCTCCAGCAGGAACTTGCGGGCGTTCTCCTTGCCCTGGCCGAGCTGGTCACCCTCGTAGGTGTACCAGGAGCCGGACTTGCGGATGAAGCCGTGCTCGACGCCCATGTCGATGAGCGAGCCTTCCTTGGAGATGCCCTGCCCATAGAGGATGTCGAACTCGGCCTGCTTGAACGGCGGGGAGACCTTGTTCTTCACAACCTTCACCCGGGTACGGTTACCGACCGCGTCGCTGCCGTCCTTGAGCGTTTCGATGCGGCGCACGTCGAGGCGCACCGACGCGTAGAACTTCAAAGCCTTACCACCCGTGGTGGTTTCCGGCGAACCGAACATCACGCCGATCTTCTCGCGCAGCTGGTTGATGAAGATCGCGGTGGTGCCGGAGCTGTTCAGCGCACCGGTCATCTTGCGCAGCGCCTGGCTCATCAGACGAGCCTGCAGGCCGACGTGGCTGTCGCCCATTTCGCCCTCGATCTCAGCGCGCGGCACCAGCGCGGCCACCGAGTCGATGACGATGATGTCGATGGCACCGGAGCGCACCAGCATGTCGGCGATCTCCAGTGCCTGCTCACCGGTGTCGGGCTGGGAGACGAGCAGCGCGTCGGTATCGACACCCAGCTTGCGGGCATAATCCGGGTCGAGCGCGTGCTCGGCGTCGATGAACGCCGCCACGCCACCCGCGGCCTGCGCGTTGGCTACCGCATGCAGCGCGACAGTGGTCTTACCCGAGGATTCCGGACCGTAGATCTCGACGACGCGACCGCGGGGCAAACCACCGATGCCCAGCGCCACATCCAGCGCGATGGAGCCGGTGGGGATCACCGAGATGGGCTGGCGGGCTTCCTCGCCGAGGCGCATGACCGCGCCCTTGCCGAAGCTCTTCTCCACCTGGGCCAGCGCGAGTTCGAGCGCCTTGTCGCGGTCGTACGCCTGTGGTGCCATGGTCCTGATCCCCTTTTCGACAGGTAGGTCTCGTTCTGTGGTTGGCGCCTACAGTAGAGGGCGGCACCGACAAGTTCTGGCGTCAAGGGTAGCCGAACACATGTTCGAGTCAAGCGACGCGCCCGGCGCCGCGCGAGCGGACTTCACAGTTCTTCGGCAAACACCGCGCGATCAGCACACCAGCGCGATCTGAGCGGAATTCAGCAGCATCTGCGCCTTCTCCACCCCGGCTCGTCGAGCCCCGCACGCACCGGCCCCCCAAAGGCAACGGTGACTCTTCCTACCCCCCGGGCGACGCCTGCGGTCGGATCGCGCGATTCCCTACTCCGGTGGTTCAGGGATTGGCGGGCGAGAGTTCGGCCGGTCCCCAGCGCAACGCTCCCCCACGGCGCTCGACCACCTCGTCGACGGTGAAGTCGACGGAGCACTGCGCGCCGGCGCCGAAGGCTCCGGGCGTCCAGACCAGTTCGGCGGTGCCGGTGAGCTGGAGGGTGGCGCCGGTGGTCCAGTCCGGGACCAGGATTCCGCAGCGGGGGTTCACCTCGATGTTGCCCAGAGTCATGAACATCGAATTGCCCCGATAGTCGGGCCAACGTAACCGGGTGGACGAAAGCACCTGCAGAAACCCGGGATTTCCGCCGCGATGCGAGGCGTCGGCATTCCCGTTCACATCGGCGGACGCAACGAAGAACGTGTCAGCCGCCGCGACCGTGGATTGTAGACGCGCGTCCAACTCGGCGCGATGGCGCTGCACCGGCGATACGGCGTCCGGCGCATAACTCTCGAGCCGCCTACGCGTGATGTACTTGGGACAGTTCGAATACACCTGCTCGGCGACGATGCGCAAACCGTCGCCCGCTGGTGTCGATCTGCCGTTGACCCGCATCCGCCTGCGCTGTTGCGGTTGCAGCGCGATCATCCCGATGTGCGCGGGGAGAGCAAGGGCATCCGAAAGTGGATCCCCCAGGGCAGGCCGTGCGCCGACGGCAATGGTCGCACCGTCGAGCGCGTGCACGAATCCCGGCGGCCCGACCAGTTCGCTCGCCCACAGCCTGCCCGCCGAGTCGGCGGCGGCGATCACTACCATCGGCTGTTCGGACAGGAAGTCGGCGGCGACCGCCGGGATATCGGAACGGATCGTGCGACCGACCCGGTCGGCGATGTGTGACTGGCCCATTCTGCGCTGGACGGCGACCTCACCGGGATGAAACGGATCCATCACGATTTCCCTTCGCTGCGCGGGCGCTGACGAGATCAGAAGAACCCGCAGGTCGGCGCAGCGCCACTGGGGGAAGGCGCGGTTTCGGCGCCACTGGGCGCATAGATCTCGAGCCGAATGCCGTCCGGGTCGGTGAAGAAGATGCCCCCGGAGGCCACGCCCTCGCGATGCGCCACCACGCCATCGTGGACAAAGGTGACCGACAGCTCGCGCAGCGCGCGCTCGAGCGCACGCACCTGATCGATGCTGTCGACCTGAAACGAAAGGTGGTGCAGTCCTGGCGTTTCGGTGGAAAATGCGCCGTTGCTCTGCTCCCACAGCGTGACGACGAGCGTGCCGTCTACGCCAAGGAAGGCCCAGCGCTGGTCGCCGTCAGCGCTCCCGGCCAGCTGCTCGAAACCGAGTGCCCTGCGATAGAAATCCACCGAACGGTCCAGGTCGGAGACGTTCAGGCCGATATGCCCGGTCGCGAGCCGGGGTGTGACGACCGCGGTCATAATGCTCCTCCTCGGAATTATTCAACTGTCTAGATTCATATGACTAGTTAGAATGTAGTCATAGATCCCGAGTCGAGTCAACCGTTGATATCCATATAAGCAGTTAGACAGGAGGTCGTCGCCCTGAGCATCAGCGCGGACTCGGTACCCTCAGACATGCCCGATCCACGCCCTCATCTCGGTGAACCGTTGGCACTCGATCTGCTGAACACGCGATGGATCGAGCACGGACCGCAGGATCTGCTCACCGATGTGGCCGGGCTGCGCATCTGGTTGGACTCGGTCGGTCTCGCCACTCGCGCGCAGGCCGACGCGGCGACATTGGCAGCCGTGCGGACCGCACGCGCGGCTATCGCCGACGTGGTCACGCGTGCCTCCCACGATGGGCTCAACGACGTGCTCGCACACGGTCGGATCCGACGCACACTCACCGAGTCCGGACCCGCAGATGTGGCCGATGTGCCCGAGCGGATCTGGCTACCCGGTTGGCTGGCCGCGGACAATCTGCTGGACTTGCTGCGCGCGGCGCCCGATCGGATCCGCCAGTGCGCGCATCCGCAGTGTGTGCTGTTCTTCTACGACACCTCGAAGAACGGCACGCGGCGTTGGCATTCGATGGCGACCTGCGGCAATCGCACCAAGGCGGCGCGGCACTACGCGAAGAAGGAGTGAGACTCAGAGCAATTCGTCGAGCAGCCGATAGTACGAGAGTCGGTGATGATCCAGCTCCGGCACGCCATAGGCGCCGCAGAAGTCCGTCACCGCCGACTCGCCGAACTCGGCCCGCAAATCACGCACAGCCGGCGCGAGATCCCGGTACCGATCGGCGACGCCGAGCGCTGCGACATCGAGCAAGATCTCGCCCGCCACCACGGTGGCCGGGGTGAAGTCACCATGCGCCACCACCAGATCCTCGTGAACCGGACGTTCGGCCAGCAGCCGTGCCAACATGTCCGTCGGCGCCCAGCCCCGGTGGTCGTCGTCGAAACCTTCGGCGTCGACCAGGCCCTCGACCACCTGGCGGCGCGCCTGGGCCAAGACGGTGTCGAGGCGGCCGTCGAACGGGCACTCTGCGATCGGAATGCTGTGCAGCCGCCGCAGGGTCGAGCCCATGACGGCGCCGATCGAGGTCGGCCCGATGTCGACCCCCCGCGTGGCCTGGCTCGACACGCGCGTGTCGGCGAGTAGCAACACGTCGCCTTCGAACGCCGCCACATCCAGCAGGCGAATCCCACGACCTCGCAACCAATTCAGGCGCTCGCACTCGGCGATCGCCCGCGGGCCGCGCACGATCCGGTAGGAGCCGAGGGCGGATACGACACCGCCACTCCTACTTTCCTGCTCGTCCGACCAGGTTGGTGTGTCGCCGAGCAGTGCGACAACCGTGGGCGGCAGCGGAATTGGCAGCTCGGCCAGCGTGTCCAAGGCCGCGCGGGTGGATTCGATCTCGTCGGGGTCGCCTTCGGCGGTGCGCAGTTCCATCGCCTGAACCAGCAACGCATGCGCTTCTCGCACCTGGTTGCTTTCTGCGAGCGCCTTGCCCAGGTGCTGGACGGCGAAGGAGAGCACCTCCGGCGCGACCGTCCGCGCATGCTCGACCGCGCGACGGTAGAGCAGCTCGGCCGTGCGGGCGGCGCCTCGGTACCGGTAGACATCGCCCAGGTTGATCCACACGGTGATCCTGCGCTGCTCGGTGTCCGCCAGTTCCAGCGCACGATCGAGGTGGTCCAGCGCCAAGTCGTAGCGGCCGAGGAGCATCAGCTCGATGCCGGTCTGCCGGAAACCGGTGAAATCGACGGGGTGCGCGTCCGCCACCCGAGCGGCAAGGCGTCGCGGATCGAGCGGAATCATCCGCCGGCGCTCATCGAACCGATGCGGCGGCCCACCCTGATCGACCTGCTCGGGGGCGCTCACCAGCGCACCCGCGGGACGTCGAAATCCGCGCACAGCGCGCGCCACACATCCCGCGGATCGACGCCGCCCTCGATGGCATCGGCCCCGGTCCGACCGCCCAAAGAGGGGATCACATGATCGGACAGCAAAGCATCTCCCCGCGCCACACCGAACTCGGTATGCAACAGTTCCTGAAACTCAGTCAACCGCACCATCCACAAGATACTCCCGGCGAGTGCCGCACCATGGAGCGCCACTCGTCCTCAGGGGTGCACGGTGCGCAGAGTGTGGCGGCAGACGGCGACCGGGTCGCGCAGGGAGGTCGGGGCTGCCGCATCGGCGGCGGCGGTGGCGTAACGGGGGTCGGTGAGGATCTCGTGCACCGCGGCGCGGAGCGCATGGGTGGACGGTGGGCGCACGATGATCGAACTTCCTTGGCGGGCAGCGCGGTTGGCGAGTTCCCACTGATCCCCACCGCCGGGGACGGTGACGATCGGAACACCCGCGGAGAGGGATTTCGCGAGCAGGCCGTGGCCGCCACCGCCGATAACCGCGGATGCGTGGGTGAGCAAGACGTCTTGGCGGCCCAGACCGGCCGTTGCCCACCGAGGAAGGTCGGCAGGCGGGGTGTCCAGCATCGAGATCGCCACCCGGACACCGGTCCCGTCCAGGGCGGCCAGGACATCGTCGACCATGCCCGCGACGCCGGTATGGGCAGTCGAGGGAGCGACCATCACCAGCGGCCCGTCGCCGGGCGGAAGGTCGAGGATCGCCTCCGTCGGTTCCCACAGCAGCGGACCGACGACGTACGCGGACTCCGGCCAGTCGGGACGCGGCACTTCGAGGGCGGGCAGCGTGGCGATCAAGCGAGCCGCGGGACCCGGGTCGACGGCGGGGAGACCGACGCTCTCGCGCGCCACTCCCCGCTGGCGCCGACCGTGGCGGAGCGCGCGCGCGGTCATAGTGCGCAGCACGCCGTCCCGCGCTCGGCCGCGCAGGCCTGCGCCAGGAGCCAGTCCGCTGCCGATGGGCGGCAACGCCTTCGACGGCAGATACAGCGGATGCGGCGACAGTTCCACCCACGGCACGCCGAGCCGTTCGGCGGCCATGCCGCCGCCCGCGGTCAGGACATCGGAAACCACCAACTCCGGCAGCATGGCGCTCAGGTCGGGCAGGATCTCGGTGGAGATATGCGCGGCGCGCTCGTGGATGCGCTGTCCCGCGTCGGTGTCGTCATCGGTGGGTCGCGGCGCCAGACCCTTGAGCCTGCGCACGCCGATCCCAGCGCCGAGCGCCGCATCGAACCAGCGCGGACCGGTGAACAGGACCGGCTCGTCACCGGCCGCCAGGAACCGCAAGCACAACGCGATAGCGGGAAACGCATGCCCAGGATCGGGCCCCGCGACGACGGCTACTCGCATCCGCCTAGCCTGCCACACCGGCGCCCACGCTCCGGTCATGCGTCGTGACGACGCGTGCCACACCGGCAACCGACCGCCCGAGCGATCATGTGCGGATGTCCACCGAGCGCATGCGGGGCCTCGTCGGGAGCGCCCCTGCCGAGATCTCGCCACCGTGGGCGCTGGCCCGGACTTCGACGCTGCGATCGCCCAACTCCGACAACGCAGGCGCGGCGCTGGCCGCGTTGCCACGACCGCGCCTCGTGTCCTCCGGTCATCGACCGTGCGATCGACTCGCAGTGAATTGGGGCGTGCGCATCGGTCGACCCGACCGTCGCGCTACCGTCGGATCAGCCGCCGGACCGGAAAAGTTCGAAGCCGAGCGCGTGATCCGCGAGGAAGCCTTCCTTGGCGCCGATAGCCATGTCGACCACCACGCGAACGTGGTCGGCGACCGGCTCAGAGCTCAGCGCCTAGAGGTACCGGCGATGCTCGGCGCGCGAGGCAATGGCCTGCGCGTGGAAGTTCGGCATGCGTGGCAGTCGGCCCGATTACGGCAGCCCACCGGGCCGACCACGGCTTCTGGTCGGCGAACTCGCTCCGCGCCGCGCGACAGGACGCCGCCCGACCCGCGCACGACGCCGCACTAGAGCTTGTTCACCGTGGACTTGTCCGAGCCCGACACCGCCTTGTACAGCAGGTACAACCCGACCACGATCGCGCTGATCACCAGGATCGGGAACAGCCCCTTGATCAGGGCGCCGATGATGGCGAGCGCGACCCAGACGACCGCGACGATACCGATAATCTTCCACACCATTTCGTGCCTCCCAGGCGTCTGCGTTCCTCCTCGATCATGACAGCTGATCCTGTCCAAATCACCAGGTAAGACGGGATGTCCGGGTGAAAATCAGGGTTTACCCGCAGGGGCACTCGCCCGCCACCGAGCGTGCACTCGTCGCTTCTACGATCAGATATTCGGGCGCGCTCAGGCGATCGGCGAATCACCGAAGAGCGGGTGCGACTGCGACGCTGCCACGAGGAATCAGCGACCGAGGGCTGCACCGCTGTTGCACCACGCCGATGGGCCAGTCATTGTGAAGTGATAGGAATTCGCCCTCGCATCGATTGTCCCACTGAAGGATTGCAGCATGTCCGCGACGGTGTTTCGGTGCACTCGACACAACGGAACACCGACATGCCGCACGGCGCCACCCGATCGACGACATCCGCGAGGACCGAGCCGAACCGGTCGACGCCGTCGAGCATGGCGCGTGCCGTTCCGCTCGCGGCGGACGGCATTCGCAGCACGCGAGTTCACCCACGGCGACAGATCCGGCCAGTGGAAGACAGCCCTACCCCGGACGGCTCCGAATCCCTTTCCCGCCCACCGCTCGGCCGCACACCTTCGACAGCGAGAAAGGCCACCGTGGAACACAATACTGTCAGAGGGCGCTACGCCGACAAGGGCGCTACGGACAACAGCGGCGACCTCCACGCCCCCGAAATTCGAAGCTCTGGATTCAGCGCAAATACCGCGCCGCGCGACTCCTGCCGCTCGACGACCACCGATCTCGACGCCCCGGCCGAACTGCGCACCTACAGCAGCGAATTCGCGTAGCCCTCGCCACGAAGACCGCGTCAAATCATCCCACAGAGAGGTCATGCCATGCCGGATCCCGCTTTCCCTCCCCGCACCGGTGTCCGCGTTCCGGTCGGCGTGGACACTACGCGGGCGAGCATCGCGCGCGTATACGACGCCAGCCTCGGCGGCAAAGACAATTTCGAGATCGACCGTTGCGTCCTCACGAAGCTCCTCGAGGTCGCTCCAGGACAGGGCGCGGTGTCCCGGATGAACCGCGAGTGGCTGCATCGCGTCGTCCGGTATCTGGCAGGCACGGTCGGAATCGACCAGTTCCTCGATATCGGCGCCGGGCTGCCGACCACCACCAATACCCACGAGATCGCACAACAGCAGAATCCTGAAGCGCGGGTGACGTACGTCGACAACGATCCGGTCTGCGACATCCACGGCCGAGCACTGCTCGAACGCAACGAGTACACCCGGTTCGTGATGGCCGACCTGACCGAGCCGAACACGTTGCTGAACCACTTGGAGGTCACCCGGAACCTCGACCTCACCCGCCCACTCGCGCTGATTCTGTGCGGAATCCTGCACCACGTCGATGACGCCCTCGACCCGGTCGGCATCATGCGCCACTACATCGATGCGCTGCCGCCCGGCTCCTATGTCGCGATAACCCACTTCTGGGACCCCGCCGATGACTCCGACGCCCACGACATGGCCATCGAGTTGCAGCGCCGCTTCCTCGACATGGGTCTCGGCTCCGGCTGGTATCGCACCCGCGAACAGATCGCCGCGGCCTTCGGCGACCTGGACCTGGTCGAACCCGGCCTGGTCGAACTGGATGACTGGTGGCCGACCGGCCCCCGACTCCGGCCCAGGCTCACCGAGGAGCGGCTCATGCTCGGCGGTCTCGGCTACAAATCCGCACCACGCCACCGCCTGAAAGTCCTGCGTGGCCACCGTCGATAGCTGCCACGCGTGGCAACGGCACCGGCCGCGGACCATCACCATGGTCCTGGCGACCGTCGCGGCGGTCGGCACCCTACTCGGTTTCGCGCTGCTGCCCGAGATCGCCGGCGACCCACCGCCGTTCGATCCGGACACCATCCCGGGCACGCAGGTCATCTGGGTGACCGCGCCTACCGGCGCCGACCACGGAACGCTGGAGCTATGGCGACGAAACCGGGTTCGGCACTGGGTACGCATGTTCACGGCGCCGGCATGGGTCGGCGCGGAAGGGATTTCGACCCGAGCCGAGGAAGGCGCCGCCTTCACACCGGAGGGCACCTTCACGGTGACCGAAGGTTTCGGCCGGTTGCCCGACGTGGGTGCGACGCTTCCCTACCTGTCGGTCGACCCGTCGAACACTTGGTGGTGGGTGTCGGATCCGGAAAGTCCGCTGTACAACCAGAAATTCCGGTGCGCCGAGCCCGACTGCCCGTTCGACACCGGTCGCGCCGAAAACCTCGGAAGAACCGATCCGCAATACAACTACGCCCTGGTGATCGACTACAACCGCTTCCCTGTCGTGCCGAAGCGAGGCTCGGCCTTCTTCGTCCACGTCGCAGTCGGTCGAGCAACCGCAGGGTGCGTCGCAGTCACCGAAGATGTAATGCGCACTCTGCTCGCGGCGCTCCACCCCTCGAAGAAGCCGGTGATCGGCCTGTACGCCACCTGAATCGGGTCGGCACAGGATCGACCGGCGCCGATCGCGGAGCGATTCGAGCGCCTGGAGGAGACCCTGCGGATCTGCTTGCAGATGTGGACCCACGGCAGCGGACCCCGTCCGAGGCAAGCATTTTCAGCTCGCCGAAACGCTCCGTGTCCCAGCCCCGTCGACGCGTTCGCGGGCACGGATCCTGACCGGAGGCGGCGGAGAGCGCACGGCCCTGCACCTGGTGGCAGGCTAGCCCGACGCCCGCAACCTATTCGCATCGAGCCCACGGGAGGTCACCCACACGCTCGACGTCCTGCGCACACCGCGATTCCGCAGGCCGCGACTATGATTCGATCCAGAAGGTGGCCCTCTACACCGACTCGGTCCTTGATGGTTTCGACGCATTCCTGGCGAGTGCCGAACAGTGCCGTGTCCTCGGCATCACCGAACTCGGCCTGCTGCCCGACCGCGATCCGGTCGAATTCGCCGAGCGGATCGCCGAATCGGCCCCTCATGTGAGCGGGATCCGAGTCGCGGACACCGATGGGGTGTGCGTCGGCGACGCGCACCCCATCGGCACCGAGTCCGCCATCCGGTGCCCGATCAGCGCGTTGGGCGGTCGGGATCCTCGACTCCGTCGATACCGATGTGCTCGGTGCGCACCGTGTCGGGAAGGGTGCGGTTGTCCGCTACCTCGTCGACGGCGAAACGGACCCGCTCGACCGGCACCGATTCCCTGTTGATCGTCATCCGGTCCCCATGCGGCGCGCGTTCGGCCTCGTGCTCCCCGGACGGTGCGATACCGGCCCGGTCGGAGATAGGCGCGCGCTCATTGCGCACCTGCTCGGGCGCGATAGGTACCGGGACTGTCTCGTCCTCGGCCACCATGCGGTCGCGCATCCGCGCGGAGCCGATGGTCTCCTGTTCGGCGCCGAACTCGAGACGCGCCTGCGCGCGTATCATCTCGGCATCCTGGTGCTGTTCGGCGGCCTGGTGCGGTTGCTGCTCGTCGGCATACCACCCGGGCTGATCCGGGTCGATCTTGTAGTGGTCGAACAGCTGCTGCTCGGCCTCCGGACTGATCAGCCCGTCGCGCTCGAGGTGCGGCGCGGATTTCACCGCCTCCTTCGCCACCTGCACCTGGAGCGCCCCCACGTCCCGGCGGTGCCGGGCGCCGGCCAACGGGACCAGCGAATCCTCGCTGAACAGGCCGGTGGATACCGCGACCCAGGTGGGTGATCCGGAATCATTGTCGATGTAGACCCGCTTGACCTTGCCGATCTTGTCGCCGCCGGGATCGTAGACGGCGCTACCGATGAGCGTATCCAGCATTTCAGTCATGGTTCCTCCGCGGTTCGTTCGATGCGGTGCGCAGGCCGACAGCACGCGGCACTCACCGCGTGCGCCGAGAGTGCTTCAGTCGCTTGTCGATTGATCGGTCACGTCGAGCCCGGCGGCGAGGCGTCGTGCCTTTCGGGCCTGCCGCACCGGGTCCTCGGCGAGGTCACACGTCAGGTATCGGCTGATATCCAGCCACTGCGTGTCCTGGTCGAGCTGACATTTTCGGTAGGAAACATCGAACATAAGGTGCTCCTGCCCAGTAGTGAATATCCCCGGCCGAGCAGGCCAGGCCGATCAGCTACACCGTGGCAACTACCCGGCGATGGGGTACTCAAACACGAATTGCCGACACCTCGAGAGGTTGAACAGGGACGAGGCCGTACTTCACGCAGCAGAGGCGAAGCTGACGGAATTTCGAACGCCGCGACCAGCACACCCGCAACACCGCCGCGGGCGAGCTATCCGCCCAGCGCCCCTGCTCCGCGATTCCGGGATGTCACGCGATGCGCCGAGGCCCGCTCGCTGTCCGAGCCCTTGATCAGAATCAGCCCCGCGGGTCGGCTGCTGAAACGGAAATCCGCGCCACGATGGTCGACTTCGCCGTCGGTCGCCAGCGAGACCGGCGCGTCGGCTATCCGCACGTCGAGTCGGACGACACGGCGATGCACGTAGGTGGGTGAGTGCCCCAGCGTGCCGGCGAAGGTCGCGCAGACCAGTCGCAGCCGTGACAACGGGACATCGGCGCGCAGATACCGGACGTCGAGGGTGCCGCCGTGCAGTTCCGTGCGTGACATCGGGATCTGGTCGGCGGGGTGGTAGGTACCGTTCCCGATGAACAGCATCCAGAGTGCGGTGCGGGTGTCATCGATGGTGACCCGCATCGGCTGGGCACGGACCAACACGCGCACCATCGCCATCCCTGCCGCGGGCCATTTGCCGATCCGCCGCTCCCATCGTTCCCGGATCCGCACGAAATCGGGATAACCACCGAGGCTGGCGGTGTTGACGAAGACACGCCGGTCGGCGTCGTCGATACTCACCTCGGCCACATCGACGCGAGCCGCTTCGCCTGCCGCCAGCGCGGCGAGGGTCCGATCGACCTCGTCCACCCCGGCGTCCCTGGCGAAATGATTCAACGTGCCACCCGCGAATACCGCGAGCGGCAACCGATGGCGCACCGCGTACTCCGCGACGGTGGATACCGTTCCGTCGCCACCGACCACGGCGAGCGCGACAGTGTCTCCGTGACGCAGTCTTTGGTCGACCTGCGCCTCGACATCATCGGCACCATCGATATCGAGCACCTCCGCCGCGGGAAGCCGACTTCGCAGCGGGGTGAGCGTGTCGGCGCCCTCGCCCGCTCCCGACTGCGGGTTACCGATCAACAGCACTCCGACACCGCCAGGAATCGGGTCGATCCATTCGGTCGGTCCGAGCGCGGCAGGACGGTCGGATCGTACCGCCCACCACCGGCGTGTGACGAGCGCGACCGCGCCACCGAGAACTGCCCCCGCGATCACGTCGGAGGGCCAGTGCACGCCGATGTGCACCCGCGAGTAGCCGACCGCGACGGCGAGCGGTGCTACCAACGCTCCCGCCGCAGGGGACTCCAGCGCCAGCCCTACGGCGAATGCGGCGGCCGAAGCCGAATGCCCCGACGGGAACGACGACGATACCGGCGGCGCGACCAGCCTGCGAACAAACGGCACGGATTCGTCAGGTGGACGGCGGCGCGGAAACAGCGGCTTGGCGATTCCGTTCGCCACGCCGCTGGCGACACCCAGCGCGAGCAGGCCACGGACCGCGCCCCGCCTGGTCGAGCGATCTCCCGCGGCGAACAAGACCGCGCCGAGCGCGAGCCACAGGCGGTTCTTATCCGCCGCCGTACTCAGCCCCTTGAGCAGCCGGTCGGCCCGAGTGGGGCGGACGCGCGCGCTTCGGCCGACCAGCCAGCGATCGACACCGCCGGCGACACCAGAGAGTCGGCCGCGCTCCGATCCGCGAATCAGGAGACGACGCATGGCCGCAGCCTACCGACCGACCGGACGCCGTGTCAGTGAGACTGACAGCGCCTCCATCCGGTGCGCGATCGCTCGCGCCGATGAAGGTCCGGCATCAGAGCCGGCGCACTGCACATCATTCAGTGCACGGCTGTACGCTGATCTCGAGCGTAGAGCAACGGTGAGCGGCAACCAGGAAGAGATGGTCGATCGAGGCGGGACCCCATTCAGCACACAGCCATGCACTGAATCCCCCTACGGTTGGAACCTGATGGAACATACGAACGAACTGGCACACGAACTCGCGTCGGCGGCACGGCGGCACGGCTCCGCGATCGCGGGAATCGTCGGTTCAGCCGCACGCAAGACATCCTGGGAGATGCTCGACCTGATGGCCGAGGGACGCGAACTGGTAGGCGCGGCATTGCGCGCCAGGGCCGAGGAACTGCGCCACCGCGACCGGTCGCACTGAGCCGGACCTATCAGATCGGCGGCCTCCGCGCCGCGGGCACCGATCGATCCGCGACCTCGATGAGCGCCTGCGCCCACCCATCCAGCCGATCGGACGCATTCCGGAGATCCGCGACGATGGTGTCGAAATTATGTCGCAACAGGGTGTTTTCGGGGACCGCGAGGATCCGACCAGCCGCGGCGACCACCTGTTCGTACTCGGCGACCCCGCCATCGAGTCTGTTGAGGATGGATCGCAGATTCTCCGTAAGCGCCACCGCCGCCGGCGAGTTCGACGGCCCCATCGCGTCGAGCGCCTGTTCCATCGCGCTGATGTCGGCCGCCAGAGCGTGCAGGGCAACCGATCCCGAAGCCGCGGTGTCGAGCAGGTCGGCCAGCTCCTCCGCAGGCAATCGGTTCGAGCGGCCGATCTGCGCGCCGAGCCCGTGCAACGCCTTCTCCGCGCGCACCAACCGCCCGATCGCCGGTCGGGCATTCGACCACAGTGGTGGCTGTTTACGCGGGATGAATGCCTGCTGCGGCAGCGGGGTGCCACGCAGACGCAAATAGCGACGGGTACTCAACGCCGCGCCGGTGACCAAAGCGACCGCTCCACCGCCGACCATGGCGACCGCCCACACGGGTGCCGAGAGGACTACGAGCCCAACGGTTCCCGCGGTCGTGAGACCGGACACGGTGCCGAGTTGAAAACTACGGCGGCGGGCCCGGCGACGACGACGCAGCTCCCGCTCCCGCGGATCGGCCCACCGACGGACCGCGACCAACGCGCTCTCGCCGACCTCGCGAATGTTGTCCGGCAGGCTGCCCGGCTGCGGTGCAAGAACCGCCTGTGCCCGGACGATCGCCGACCGCCGAAGGCGGCGCGCTTCGGGCTGCTGGTCGCGAAATACACTGCCGCTCATACCTTATTCTCCCACCGGTAGCGCGGGACCGGACCGGCGAGGGCCCGATCGGCCGACGGCCGGCCGATCAGGTACCCGCGCATTGCCGTTCAGTGAACCAACCGCCACCGACAGATCCTCGCCGAATGTTCGACCGCCGCCTACTGCTGCGCGGCTTGGCCCTTGTTCATCTGCGGCTGCGCCGGATCGGCCTGGTTCTGTGCCGGCTTGATCGCGGGTTGGGCAGCGCCACCGGAGGGCAATTGCTCACCACGCATCGATGCGCGGATCTGCTCCAACTTGCTGTGTCCGGCCATCTGGATGCTGGCTTGCTGGACCTCGAGCATCCGGCCCTGCACCGTGTTCTGCGCGAGTTCGGCGGCGCCGAGTGCGGTGGCGTAGCGGCGCTCGATCTTCTCGCGCACCGCGTCCAGGCTGGGCGTGCTGCCCGGCGCGGACAGCGTCGAATCCATCTGCTGCAGTGACGCGGAGACCTGCTCCTGCATCTTGGCTTGTTCCAGCTGGCTGAGCAGTTTGGTGCGTTCAGCGACCTTCTGCTGCAGCAGCATCGCGTTCTGCTCCACGGCTTTCTTAGCCTGGGCGGCCGCCTGCAGCGACTGGTCATGCAGGACCTTGAGGTCTTCGACCGACTGCTCGGCGGTGACCAACTGCGCGGCGAATGCCTCAGCGGCGTTCGTGTACTGGATCGCCTTTTCGGTGTCGGCCGCCGCCGCGGCCTGATCGGCCAACAGCACAGCCTGGCGTGCGTTGGCGTTGAGCTTTTCGACCTCGTCGAGCTGCCGGTTCAGCTTCATCTCGAGCTGGCGTTGGTTGCCGATCACCGACGCGGCCTGCTGTGAAAGGGCCTGATGCTGACGCTGGGCTTCCTCGATAGCCTGCTGAATCTGCACCTTCGGATCCGCATGCTCTTCGATCTTGGCGTCGAAGAGGGCCATCATGTACTTCCAGGCCTTGACGAACGGATTAGCCATCGATTGATCCCGCCTCCATCTGACATGCCGCGCTCCAGCGCGACTCCAGTGCGCGACCGTCACGCACTCGATATCTGCCTATCCTCCACCATCTGGCACCAGGGCCGGGAAAACCCGGCCCAACCGACGCCTAGGGAGAATCTATCCGCATTCGACGTCGATCCGCAGCGTTGCCGCGGTGGCCACGCTTGGTTCTGCGTCACACGCCCTTCACCAGTACCAGGATGTCCGATTTCGGAGCGGGAATAACGATCCTGGTGTCGTGGGCGAGCGGCAGCGGTCGGGCGACTCCGGCCACCGACATTGTGGCGCTCGCGGGAGCGAGTGCGGGTTCGGCGGGCGTGACTGTTTGGGCGGCCTGCTCCCGCTCGGTGGCAGCGGATCCGGCCGCCGCAGTGGTCGACGGGCGGGCGGGCAGACCGTCGACGTCCGCCATGACAGTGCTCACATCCGACAACACCCGCGACAGCGGCACCTCCAGCGCCGCGCAGATGGCGGCGAGCAACTCACTCGAGGCCTCCTTGCGACCGCGCTCGACTTCGGACAGGTACCCCAGGCTCACGCGCGCCGAGGTGGACACCTCGCGCAGGGTGCGGCTCTGGGCGAGACGCGCACGCCGCAGACTGTCCCCGATTGCCTCTCGCAGCAGCGTCATCTCGTTCTCCTTCGCTCCCGGTCGCCGGGCCGACGCAGTACGCCGTGTCCCCACGCATGCCGTTCTTTCTCGCACAACGTCGGATAAGGGGCGATTGGTTCCCACCAGGGCAAATCAGTCGCTCCTCCGCACACCTTCCTCCGGGACTCGCACACATCGCAGCAATTCGCACACGGCGTTGTG
Source organism: Nocardia sp. NPDC049220 (assembly GCF_040647855.1). Taxonomy (NCBI): domain Bacteria; kingdom Bacillati; phylum Actinomycetota; class Actinomycetes; order Mycobacteriales; family Nocardiaceae; genus Nocardia; species Nocardia sp. NPDC049220. Next base: position 977,284 of record NZ_JBEZDA010000001.1, on the reverse strand, counting down.
TGTCGCGCCCACTCTGATCGTCCACCGGTCGCCGAAGAGTTTCAACCGCATCACTTCGGTATGACCTGGACCCGCGATGCCCAGAAAGACGGTGCCCACCGCGTACCCGTTCTGCGAATCGGGTCCGGCGACGCCGGTCAGCGACACACCCCAGTCCGCGAGACACCGCATGCGCGCGCCCACCGCCAACTGCTCCGCGGTACTGGCCGCGACCGGTCCTTCCGCCGCCAGCACCTCGGCACCGACACCCGCGAGGCTGTGTTTGAGGTCGGTGGCGTACACCACCAACCCGCCCCGCAGCACGGCGCTGGCGCCGGGCACTCCCGCGATCGTCGCCGCGAGCAGGCCGGCGGTGAGCGATTCCGCGGTGGCCACGGTCTGCCGCGCGGCCACCAGCGCCCGCACCAGGTCGGCGACAGGCACGCCCGCGGTGAGCGGATCGGTCATGCGCCGCGTGCCCGGCCGGGCCCGCCGGCGAACCAGACCCTGGCGGCCTGGCCGACGTAATCCAACCCGGTCAGCACGGTCAACGCGACCGCGACGTACATCGACACCATGCCGGCAGCGGCGAACCCGCCCGACAACGGCAGCAGCAGCACCGCGATGGCCAGCGACTGCACGAGTGTTTTGAGCTTGCCGCCGCGTCCAGCGGGAATCACGCCGCGGCGCACCACCGCGAGCCGCAGCAGAGTCACGCCAATTTCTCGGCCACAGATGACGAGCGTGATCCACCAGGCCAGATCACCGAGCACAGACAGCCCGATCACCGCCGAACCGATCAGCGCCTTGTCCGCGATAGGGTCGGCGAGCTTGCCGAAATCGGTGACCAAACCGTATTTGCGCGCCAGTTGCCCGTCGAACCGATCGGTGATCGCCGCGAGACCGAACAGTGCGGCGGCGCAGATCCGCCAGCCGGTCTCATGGCCGTCGCCGACGAACAGCGCGACGACGAACAGCGGCACGAGCGCGATCCGCAGCATGGTGAGGATATTCGCGATGTTCATCAACGGCACCGCGGTCTCGGCCTGGGCGAACCCGGGTCGTATCGGACTAGGCACGCCCCACGGACGGTCCATTTCGTCTGGTTGCGCGCTCATACTCCCGCCTCGCCCACGATCAGCGGGTTCATGGCCGCCCCGTCATCCCGTAGCGCTGCCCGGCGCGATGCGGTGAGCGGAACGAGTGGATGTGCGGCACACGTTCAGACTATCGGTAGCCGGGCCGACTACTGTGCACCCCATGACCTCTCGGGGACCACTAGGTGGTTCGACCAGCGAAGCGCACCCGGTCGCGGCCCCTGCCGCGCAGACCTCGGTCCCGGTTGTCCGACGCGCGCGCACCTCCGACGTGCCCGAGATCAAGATCCTGATCGACGTGTACGCGGGACGAATCCTGCTGGAGAAGAACCTGGTCACGCTCTATGAGGCGGTGCAGGAGTTCTGGGTGGCCGAACTGGACGGCCGGGTCGTCGGCTGCGGCGCGCTGCATGTGCTGTGGGCCGACCTCGGCGAGGTACGCACGGTCGCGGTCCACCCCGATGTGAAGGGCACCGGTGTGGGCAACCTCATCGTGCGGCAGCTGGTCACGGTCGCGCGTGACCTGGCGCTGCAGCGGCTGTTCGTGCTGACCTTCGAAGTGGAGTTCTTCGGCAGGCACGGGTTCGTCGAGATCGACGGCACCCCCGTCACCGCCGAGGTCTACGCGGAAATGTGCCGGTCCTATGACACCGGTGTCGCCGAATTCCTCGATCTGAGTTTTGTGAAACCCAACACCCTTGGTAATACGCGAATGCTGCTCACGCTCTGAGCCCCGCCCACAGAAAGCGATCCACCCGTGCCGATCTTCGCCGTCCACTACGACTATTCCGAGCGCTTCGTCGCACAGCGCGACACCCATCGCCCCGCGCATCGCGCCTGGCTATCCAGCCTGGTCGAGTCCGGTGCCGTACTGAGCAGCGGGCCGTACCCGGATGGTTCCGGTGCGCTGCTGATCTTCCAGTCCGACGACGCTGCGACGCTGCGAGACCTGCTCGCGCAGGATCCGTTCGTGCGAGAGAACTTGGTCGACGATGTTCGCGCGATCGAATGGCGTCCCGCGGTGGGCGCCTTCGCTTCCTGACGTGGGCGTCCACTCCGGGGTGGTGGCGTGACACACCCCGCCCGTCCGCGAACCCTCGGATGGCACCGAGGTCCGGGCAGCGCGGAAACGAGCGCGCCAAGGCGGCTGTCCGACCACGGGTGATCTACTGCGGCGAGCATCGGGCGGGTACCCGCCCGATGCTCGCCGTGCTGCTAGTCGTCGACCCTGCTGCCCGCCGTTGCGGCGGTTCGGATCAGGCTCGCGACCGTCGCGACGACCAAGACAGCGAGGATGACGCCCAGCGACATCGGCGTAGAGATCTCCGGGACTGTCACGTGCTCCCCGCCGTTGACGAACGACAGTGTGTTCTCGTGCAGCGCGTGTAGCACCAGCTTCACGCCGATGAACGCGAGAATGGCCGCCAACCCGTAGGACAGGTAGACCAGCCGATCGAGCAACCCGCCGATCAGGAAGTACAGCTGTCGCAAGCCCATCAGCGCGAAGGCGTTCGCGGTGAAGACGAGATACGGCTGCTCGGTGAGCCCGTAGATGGCCGGGATAGAGTCCAGGGCGAAGAGCAGGTCGGCGAATCCGATGGCCAGCAAGGCGAGCAATAGCGGCGTCACCGCGCGGCGTCCGTCGATCCGGGTGACCAGTTTGTCGCCGTCGTACTCGTCGGTGGTCGGCAGCATTCGCTTGGTCAGCGCGACGACGCGGCTGTCACGTTTCTGCTCCTGCTCGACCTCGTGGCCGCTCTCCCGGATCAGTTTGATGGCGGTATAGACGAGAAAGAGCCCGAACAGGTAGAACACCCAGCTGAACGCACTGATAGCCGCCGCTCCGACGGCGATGAACGCGCCGCGCATCAGCAGGGCGATCACGATCCCGATCAACAATGCCTTCTGCTGATAGATCCGTGGCACCGCGAAGGTGGACATGATGATCAGGAAAACGAACAGGTTGTCCACCGACAGCGCCTTCTCGGTGACGAAACCCGCGTAGTACTCCCCCGCGAACGTCGATCCCCACCGCCAGGCCACGACACCACCGAAGGCCAGCGCCAACCCGATGTAGACCGCGGACCAGAATCCGGATTCGCGGAACGTCGGCTCATGCGGCGTACGCACGTGGGCGAAGAAGTCGAAGACGAACAGGCCGAGGATCACCGCGATGGTGATCCCCCATTCGAGTGCGGTTACCTGCATGCTGTGCGCCGATCGGCAGCGAATCCCATGGCGTCCATAATGCCCGATTTGTCCGTTGAATCGATAGCGAAATGATAGCCATCATAATTCCGCGTGCAGTCGCCCGACGATCGGTGCGTCGATACCGACACGATTCACCCTGATTCCCACTCACCCGGTAGCAGCGGTCAGCCGCAAAGGCCGACAAGATAACCCTCGACGCGCGGCGTCAGCTTGCCGGTACCGTGACCGAAGCCGAACCCCGCCATGTCGGAGGACAATCGGTCGATCGCGCCGGCTGAGGCACAGGTCACTCGAGGATCGAGTCGGCCCACTCCACGACGGCCGCCTGGTACTCGGCGGTATTTCGCGCGAGATTGACCGAATGTCCACTGCCGGCCAACACGAATGTGCGCAACCGCGCGGTCGGACCGAAAAACGGCGCCTCCGTGGCATACAGGGTCTCAGCGTTCGCGCATACCGCGTAGCCGGGGCCGCAGGACAAACGGTCCAGACTGCCGTTGACCACGAGAACCGGGGCGGTGACGAGGTTGGTCATGGGCGGGATGGTAGAGGTCAGACCATCGGGATATTCCGTCGGAGCGAAGACGTCCTTGGTCGACTCGTCGACCGCGATGACGTCGGGGTCGGCGTCATCGGGCGCATGGAAATCACGGGCGCGAGTTCCCGGTTGCGTCACGAGATAGCCCGGATCGTATCCACTCCCGGCGAATCGGGGGTCCTGAACGGCTTGCTGGTAGGTGGCCATCACGCCGAGGACCTCGGGAACGTTCAGGGCGTGGGAAAACCCGGTCAGCACAACGCCATCGACATCGTGGTAGGTGCTCGCCTCCAACACGTCGATACCAGAACTGAGCGAATGGCCACCGATGATGACCTTCGCGAATGGCTGGGCGCCTGCCAATCCGCGACGTAGTGCCTGGACGATCTCGTGCAAAGCCTGAGCGGAACCGGTCGCCGTCACCAGCATGCTCGGTGGGCGGCTACTGGCGCCGATGCCGAGTCGATCGACCACCAGTGTCGCGTAGCCGGCGGCGTTCATGGCGCGGCGAAAGTTGTATGTCTGCGGCACGTAGGGAAAATCCCAGTACGTGTGATTGTAATTGGAGCCAGGAAGCAGCACCATGACCCGGTCGGTCGGACCGGCGGCGGGAAGGCACAAAGTCGCGCCCATCACCCCGTTGGGCACCGGAAAGGGAACCGCCGCACAGTGATCCGGCGGTGACGCGTCGTCGGCGTGTGCCCCGCCAGGTATGAGGCACATCAGCGTTGCGGTGACACACGCGACAATTGCCCGCACCGACGTCCATGGGTGACGAGCCCGCTCTTGTTCAGCCATCAGTCATGTAGGCTATAGCGCGCGCCGCTCGACGTGCAATGCCTACCGCCGTAACCGCCGTCTGCGCATCGATTCCCGTAAAGTCTTTCACGTCAGTGTTTTTCGGTTCGTCCGCGCATGAAACTCGTCTGATCCGTCCGGGCGGCCCGAGCGCTGGAACGTTCTCGGACAGTGGGATTCGGAATTCCGGTCAGCGCGGTCCGTTCGGATGTCGCGTGCCCATTTCCTTCGATGCGCCGCCGTCGGCCGCGGAATTCATCTGCCCAGTATGTCTCGAGCCGCACGCGGAGTGTGGCGCAGCCGTGAACCTCGCCCGCCGATCTCCGATACCTCACACAGCGATCAGCGGCTGTCGCATAGTAGAGCTGTCGGGAGCGCACCGGCTGCTGACACCGATGTCGCATCGGGACGGCGCACGCCCGACCGAAGTCGGTGAGATGAGGAGCGTGGGGACATGGGTTCCAGCCATGGCGTGGGCGCGCGAGCCGTGCACTTCGTGGGAAGTTTTCCGGCCGACGGCACGGGCGTCGCCATGCGGGCGATGCTGGATCGCGCGGGGCCGCGCCTGCGTACGTTGCCCACCGGCGAAACTCGTCGATACGAGTTCTATATCCAGCCCATCCTCGCGGACCTGGTGTCGCAGGGCGTCTTGGAAGTGAAGAAACCCGGTGGCTGGCGATCGAGTCGGGACCGGACCATCCATCGCGTCCCCCGGGGCGCCGAGTTGACCGGCGCCATGATGGATCTCGGGTACCTGCGCGAGACCGAGGAGGCGCTGCCGATATTCGAACGCCTTCGCCACGAACATGAGTTGCCTGATCTCGCACTCCAGATCGGCATGCCGACCGATTTCACACTCGCGTTCATCGCCATGGGGGTTTCCGGTGCACGGACCTACCGCAAAGCGTTCACCGACGCCACTGTGCGGGAGATGACGACCATCCGCGAAGCGGTCGGAGACGATGTCGTGCTGCAACTCGAAGCTACCGCGGAACTGATACTCATGGCCAAGACCCAGCCGTTTCATCGACTCGCGGATGCCGCGTTCGGATTGGGCAAGGGGATCGCCACGTTGGCTGCGTCAGCCCCCGCGGGAACTCGTGTCGGCGTGCACCTTTGCCTCGGCAGCCTACACAACAAAGCCCGGGCAACATTGCGCGATGCTCGGCCACTAGTGGATCTGGCCAATTCCATCGTCCGACAGTGGCCGCCGGGCCGCACCCTGGAATACCTGCACGGCCCGTTCGCGGCGGGAGATATACCGCCGTCGACAAAGGCGGAATTCTATGCGCCCCTCGAAAGACTGGCGTTGGGCGAGGGCACCGATTTCTACGCGGGGTTGGTGCACGACAGCCCGACCGAGGCACAGCAATTGCGGACGCTGCATTTGCTCGAGAGGGCGCTCGGCCGGTCGGTCGATGGGGTCGCCAGCGCATGCGGCCTCGGCCGCCGTCCCCGTGCGGTGGCCGAAGCGCTCATGGCGCGAGCCGATACGCTCGCTGTGGCAGCGGCTTCGGACGAGTGATCTCGTGCTTCCGTTGCGGGCCAGCATCTTTCGATTCACTACGCCAATGCCATGACGTTGGACCACACCGGGTGGAGCCGATGCTGATGTCCGTTACACCACGACGTCTCCGATCAGCCGGGAGCAGCGATCATTCCGATCCTGATCGGGATGGATCAGGGAGTACCGTGTCGCGTATGGAGCGAGCACCAGTAGGCGTCGACCCGGGCCGGCCGAATTCCGCTCGTGTGTACGACTATCTTCTGGGCGGCAAAGACAACTACGAAGTGGACCGTGCAGTAGCCCAACGGATGCTTTCCATCGCGCCGGACACCAGGACCTTGGCTTGGTTCAGTCGCCGGTTCCTGGTGAACGCGGTTCGGTTGGCCGCGAAAGCAGGCGTCCGGCAGTTCGTCGATCTCGGTGCCGGAATCCCGACCTCACCCAACGTGCACGAGGTGGCCCGCGAGTTCGATCCTTCGGCGCGCGTGGTGTACGTCGACTACGACCCGGTCGTGTACGCGCACTGCGACGCGCTGCTGGCCCGTTGGCAGGGCGTGACCGCCATGTCGGCCGACGTTCGCCGTCCGGATGACGTGCTCGACCGACTCCGGACCGAGGCACTGATCGACTTCGACGAACCGATCGCGGTGATGCTCGTCGGCGTGCTGCACTTCGTGATGGACGACGAAAACCCGGCCGAGTTGGTCGCCCGATTCCGCGACGTGATGGCGCCGGACAGTTACCTCGCTCTTACGCACGGCTCCGACACCAGCGATCCGCAGCTCATCGAGCGGTCGTCGGCGGACACCGCCAGCAGTTCGGCTCAGGTCGTCTATCGATCACCGGCGCAGATGACGTCGTTCTTGGACGGCTTCGAAATACTCGACCCCGGCGTGGTACCAGTGCAGCAATGGCTCGGTGACAACCTGCCGACCACCCGGATGGTGATCTATGGTGGCGTCGGCCGCAAGAACTCCGGCCTGCACGACAACTGATACTTCCTGCTTCGGTTCCGACCAGCCGCAGCGGATCAGTCCTACCGCTCGGCTCCGTCCTCGTCCCCGCCGCCACCGCGGATCGACCACAGCAGCCCTTCCAGCTCATCAGGTTTCACCAGCACGTCCCGCGCCTTGGACCCTTCGCTCGGACCCACGACGCCGCGGGTCTCCATCAGGTCCATCAACCGCCCGGCCTTGGCGAAGCCGACGCGCAGCTTGCGCTGCAGCATCGACGTCGAGCCGAACTGCGAGGTGACGACCAGTTCCACCGCTTGAACGAAAACGTCGAGGTCGTCGCCGATATCGGGGTCGACGTCCTTCTTCTCGCCCGCCTTGGCGGCCGTCACGCCATCTTGATAGTCGGGTTCGGCTTGGTTCTTGGCGAAGTCGACGACGCCGTGGATTTCCTCGTCGCTGATGAACGCACCCTGCAGACGGGTCGGCTTGCCCGCGCCCATCGGCAGGAACAACCCGTCCCCCATGCCGATCAGTTTCTCGGCGCCGGGCTGGTCGAGGATGACCCGCGAATCGGTCAGCGACGAGGTGGCGAAGGCCAATCGGGACGGCACGTTGGTCTTGATCAAACCGGTGACCACGTCCACCGACGGACGCTGGGTGGCCAGCACGAGGTGAATGCCTGCGGCACGGGCCTTCTGGGTGATCCGAACGATGGCGTCTTCCACATCGCGCGGAGCGGTCATCATCAGGTCGGCCAGCTCGTCGACTATGGCCAGGATGTACGGGTAAGGCCGATACACCCGCTCGCTGCCCAGCGGCGCGGTGATCGCACCCGACTTCACCTTCTTGTTGAAGTCGTCGATATGGCGCACCTTGTTCGCCTGCATGTCCTGATAGCGCTGCTCCATCTCTTCCACCAGCCAGGCCAACGCGGCCGCGGCCTTCTTCGGCTGGGTGATGATGGGCGTGATCAGGTGCGGGATGCCCTCGTACGGGGTGAGTTCCACCATCTTCGGGTCGATCAGGATCATCCTGACCTCGTCCGGCGTCGCGCGGCCGAGCAGCGAGACCAGCATCGAGTTCACGAAACTCGACTTACCCGACCCGGTGGAGCCGGCAACCAGCAGGTGCGGCATCTTGGCCAGGTTCGCCGCGACGAACTCGCCCTCGATGTTCTTACCGAGACCGATCACCAGCGGATGGTGGTCGTTGCGGGTGGACGGCGCCTTCAGCACGTCGGCGAGGCGGACCAGTTCACGGTCGGCGTTGGGCACCTCGATGCCGACCGCGGATTTACCCGGGATCGGCGCGAGCAGCCGGACATTCTCCGTCGCTACCGCATAGGCGATATTGCGGGCCAGTGCGGTGATCTTCTCGACCTTCACGCCCGGCCCGAGTTCCACCTCGTAGCGCGTGACGGTCGGGCCTCGAACGAAGCCGGTCACCGCGGCGTCGATCTTGAACTGCACCAATACCTCGGTGATCGCCTCGATCATCGATTCATTGGCCGCGCTGCGCTTCTTGGGCGGGTCGCCGTCGGTCAGCAGCGACAGTGGCGGCAACGTGTAATCGCCCTCCACCACGCGGTCGGTGATGAACTCGAGCTGCTTCGGCGGCGGCGGGGTCTGATCCTGCACCGCCTTGGCCGGACGTTGCTTCTTGGGCTTGTCCGCCGGCTCCTCGACCGCCATGGGCTTCGCATCCCGTAGCGGCGGTTCGCCGAGCGCCTCGGTCACCGCGTCCGGATCGCCGAACTCGTCGGCAGGATAGTTCTCGGCAGGCGTGCGGCCACGGCGCTGCGCGGCCGCGGGGTGCAAAGGGAAGCCGTCGGCGTCGTAATTGGCCGAATCGTATTCCCCGTAGTCACCGTCGTACTCGCCATATTCGCCACCACCGCTCATGGTGCCGAAATACCGACGCAGTTTGTCTGGGACCTCACGCACCGTCGTTCCGGTCACCAACAGCACACCGAAGGCGATGGCCAGCAACAGAATCGGGATCGACAACCAGGCGGTGAGACCGTTGGTGAGCGGCCCGCCCATGACCAGGCCGACGAAACCGGCCGCGTGGGAACGCCCCCGCGCATCGGCGGGCGCACCGGCCACGATGTGCCACAGGCCGAGCATCGGCAGGCCGAGCAGCAGCCCGCCGAGGACCAGCCGCGGCCGGATCTCCGGGCGGGCCTCGGTGCGCATCAACACGACCGCGATCCCGGACGCCACGAACGGCAACACCGCCGAGGCAGACCCGGAAACAGCCCGGATGACGTCTTCGACCCAGTGCCCGATCGGGCCGCCCGCCGACAACCACACCGACGCCGCGATCACGCTGCTGAGCGCGATCAGGGCGAGCGCGATGCCGTCGCGGCGATGTCCGTGTTCGATCTCTCCGGCCCGGCTCAACGTCCGAGTGGTGGCGCCGACGCCCCGGGCCAGCATCGTCCAGCCGCTGCCGATGCCGCGCCCGAGCACCGCCAGCGGCGCGGTGTTCGATGTCCGACGCACCGGGCGCCGCGCCGGCCTGGCGCGCGCACGCGGCGTAGCAGCCGCCCTGGGAGTGGCCGCGCGAGATCGTGTCGTGGTTGTCCGCCCCCGCGCCGATCCCGCCCGCGCCCGAGTCGTCGTGGTGCTGCGGGACTTACCTGCCATGGACCCAGGCTAGCCGCAAACGCCTCATCCGGACCATCCGCAACACTGGTACCGCCGGTTCAGCGATGTACTAGAGGGGGTCGACCAGGCATCGGAGCCAGCGATCAGACCGAGCGGTCCAGGCCGAGCACCTGGCGTACCGCCTCGGAATCGCCGTTGGTCGCCAGCCGGACCTCGTCCCGGCCGAACGCATGGAGCAGCAGTTCCGACGGCGCACCGGTGAGCGTCACCGCCGCACCAGAAGCGGATCGCGCCATCACCTGCCTGCCGTCCGGTGTCGCCAGGGCCACCGCCACCGGCGCCTTGCGATAGGACATCGAGGCCATCCTGCGCACCAACGACCACAGCTTGTCCTGGTCCGCGGCGGTCAACTCGCGCGGCTGCCAGCCCGGCGCGGCGCGGCGCACATCCTCGTGATGGACGAACATCTCCGCCAGATTGGCCAGCGCATCCACCGGACGCAGCGGCGACCACCACGGCGGACCGGTACGCACCTGCTCCAGCAGCACAGGAAACGGCTTGGTCGCCGCCTTCTTCTGCACCCGGTCGAGGTAGCCCGCGAACGGCTCGAGCATGATTCCCGGCGCAGCATCCGGCCGCCGTTCGCGAACCACCAAGTGTGCGGCGAGATCCCGCACGGTCCACGTGTCGCAGAGGGTCGGCGCTTCCGGCCCTGCGGCACGCATCGCTTCGACGAGTTCTCGCCGTTCCCGCTGCGCCATGCTCATACCCTGAACATACCCACCGCGAGCCTTCTGTCGAGTGCAGCATCTTGTCGAGTGACACATCGACGACGCGCCGTCACCACATCAGCCCAGCTACCACGAGACCCACAACGCGAGTGGGTCTTCCGCGGCGCAGGCCGTCGCGGAGGAGCAGCGGCGTCGGTCTGTGGTCGGTCCGGACGACGATCCGGCGGGTAGTGCGTTGACCTGCACGAAGATTCAGGACAGGCGGGCACGGTGAACGTCAGGAATCCGAAGTGCGCGAGACGGGTCGACCAGCCCGCGGGATGCAAGCAGTGGTGCGCGACATGCCTTCTGGCGGTTGCATATCGGCTGTCCAGACCCAGAATCTCCTGCTAGCGCAATGAGTGTCGGCTAGGTACCTTTGTCAGTCGGTCCATCGGGTCGTGGACCACATGACAGAAGGGCACATCCTCCGTGCAGAAATTTGCTACCTGTCTGGCCGTGCTGGCAGCGGCAGGCATCGTCTCGAGCGTCCACTCACCTGCGGCATACGCCCGTACCAGCAACTATGGCGCTATCGCGCTGTCCACCTCCACCGGGTCGATCGGCTATTCCTACGACTACCCGGACTCCGCCGCCGCCCAGCGACGCGCCGTCAGTTCCTGTGGCGCGAGCGACTGCAGTTCGGTGGTCTGGTTCGCCAATGGCTGCGGCGCCGTGGCGTACTCCGCCGACACCGGCACGTGGAGCTGGGGGTACGCCGCGTCGCGTCGCGCGGCGCAGAGCCGCGCCCTGTCCCACAACGATTCCGATGCCTACATCGTGCACTGGAATTGCACATCCAACCACGGCTGATGTCCGGGATTCGAGTCAGAGGAAACATCGTGAAACACCATACTTTCCGGACCGCCGTGGCCGTCGTTCTCACCGCTGCGGCCTGCTCGCTGACGGCCTGCGCCGCCGACGAGGAGACGTCGCGACCGAGCACGGGCGCGAACGCGAGCAACGCACCAGGCGAGCTACAGGGCGGCTCGGACAACGGCGACAAGGAGGCCGGCTCCGCGCCGACCACCCCGTCCTCGCCCGCATTGGCGAAACCCTCGGTACAGCAGCTGAACGAGCGGTTGCAGAAGGCATTCGATCCAAACGTCCCGAACAAGGAGAAGATCAGCTGGATCCAGGCCGCCGAGCAGGATCCCTACCTGGTCGCCAACCTGGTCGAAGCGGCGAAGAAGCAGAACGTCAAGGTCGAGGTCATCAGTGTGGGTGACCCGAAGGAAGGCAGGTTGAAGGCCGACGCCAAGGTCACCATCGACGGCACCCCGGTCGACAGCGCGTTCATCCAATTCGTCTCCGAGGGCGGCGAATGGAAGGTCGACCACACCTTCGCCTGCAACATCGTCAAGAGCGCGAACATCGAGTCCGCCGCCTGCCAGGAGTGACCGCACCGGACCGACAAGCGCCGGACGGCCATGCCGTCCGGCGCTTTCGCCGGTTCAGGACTCAGACGCCGATCACGGTCGGCACGATCATCGGGCGGCGGCGATAGGTCTCGGCCACCCAACGACCGACCACCCGGCGCACACCCTGCGCGATCCGATGAGTGTCGGTGATGCCCTCACCCGCCAGCCGCAACAGTTCGAGTTCCACGATCTCGGCGACCTCGGTGAGCGCGGTGGGATCGTCGGAGAAGCCGCGCCCGCTGATCTCCGGGGTACTGACCGCTTTACCCGTGGTCTCGTCGATCGCGACGGTGATCGCGATGAAACCGCCCTCGCCGAGCACGAGCCGGTCCGACAGCGTCGATTCGCCGACGTCGCCCACGGACAGCCCATCGACGTAAACGTGCCCGACCGGCACCCGGCCGACGATCGAGGCGATGCCGTCGACCAGGTCGACCACCACCCCGTCCTCGGCCAACATCACCCGATCCTCGGGGACGCCCGTGGCCACCGCCAGCGCCGCGTTCGCGCGCAGATGCCGCCATTCACCGTGCACCGGCATCGCATTGGTCGGTCGAACCGCGTTGTACAGGTACAGCAATTCGCCCGCAGACGCGTGCCCGGAGACATGCACCTTGGCGTTCTGCTGGGTGACCACCGTGGCTCCCAACCTGGCCAGGCCGTTGACCACCGCGAAGACCGAATTCTCGTTACCGGGGATGAGCGAGGAGGCCAGCACCACCAGATCGTCGGCGCGGATGTTGATCTGGCGATGGTCACCGCGCGCCATCCGCGACAGCGCCGACAGCGGCTCACCCTGCGAGCCGGTCGAGATCAGCACCAGCCGGTCGCCGGGGAGGGTCGCGGCGACATCGAGATCGACCACTACGCCGTCCGGCACGGTCAGATACCCCAGCTCCTGCGCGATCAGCATGTTGCGGACCATCGAACGGCCGACGAAACACACCCGCCGCCCGTGTTTCTGGGCCACGTCGACCACCTGCTGAATGCGGTGCACATGGCTGGCGAACGATGCGACGATCACCCGGTGCGGCGCCTTGCCGATGACCGTATCGAGCACACCGCCGATCTCACGTTCCGGCGTGACGAAGCCGGGCACCTCCGCATTGGTGGAGTCCACCAGGAACAGGTCGACGCCCTCGTCGCCGATTCGGGAGAATCCAGCCAGGTCGGTGAGACGTCCGTCCAGCGGAAGCTGATCCAGCTTGATGTCGCCGGTATGCAGGACGACACCGGCGGGTGTCCGGATGGCGACGGCGAGCGCATCGGGAATCGAGTGGTTGACCGCGAAGTACTCGCAGCCGAACGGGCCGTTCGTCGTGTGCTGCCCCTCCGTCACCTCGACCAGCTTCGGCTGCAGGCGGTGCTCCCGGCATTTCGCGGCGACCAGCGCCAGGGTGAACTTCGAACCGATCACCGGGATGTCGGGGCGCAGCCGCAGCAGGAACGGCACCGCGCCGATGTGGTCCTCGTGGCCATGGGTGAGCACGACGGCGACCACGTCGTCCATCCGGTCCTCGATCGGCCGGAAGTCGGGCAGGATAAGGTCGACGCCAGGCTGTTGGTCTTCCGGGAACAGCACACCACAGTCGACGATGAGCAGCTTGCCGCCGTACTCGAAAACGGTCATGTTGCGGCCGATTTCACCGATGCCGCCGAGCGCGAACACGCGCAGTCCGTTCCTGGCCAACGCGGGCGGCGCGCCCAGGCGGTCGTGTGCGGGGAGCGACGGCGGCGCAAGCGCTTCGGCCCGGCCCCGCCCGGATTGCGGACGCCCACGGGCCGGTCGCCGAGACTGACCGCTCTGCGGCGCGGACTCCTGCGATGCCGACCGCTTCGACTGCGTGGCTTTCTTCGACTTCTTCTCCGAAGTTCGCTTCTCCGGGGATGGGACGGAGGCTTCGGTGGGTACCTCGAGTTCGGCTTGCTCGAGGGCCTGGGACGGCTCGGCGCGCTGCGGCGAGCCGGCTGGAGCGGTCGGTGCGGGCGCCCCCGCTGCTCGGGTAGCGCTACGGCGGGGACGGCGGACTACTGGATCACTCACGAGAGCACCCCGATGGCGCGCAGCTCGGTACCCAGTACTGCCAATTGCTCGCCGTTGGGCATCAGTTGCGGCAGTCGCGGTTCCCCGACTTCGACGCCGAGCAGCCGCAGTCCTCCCTTGCTCAGCGCGACACCGCCCAGCCGAGCCATCGCGGCGTGCAACGGCAGCAGCGAGGTGTTGATCTCCCGGGCGCGCACCACCTCACCGGCGGTGTATGCCTTCAGCAGCGCACGCAGTCGCTCGGGCACGAGATGACCGATCACGCTGATGAACCCGACGGCGCCCACCGACAGCCAGGGCAAGTTGAGGGGGTCGTCACCGGAATAGAAGGACAGGCCGGTGCTCGCGATGAGTTCGGCGCCCATGTTCAGATCGCCCTTGGCGTCCTTCACCGCGACGATGCGGGGGTGCTCGGCGAGGGTACGGATGGTGTCACTGGCGATCGGGACCACCGAACGTCCCGGAATGTCATACAGCGTCACCGGCAGGTCGGTGGCGTCGGCGACGGCGGTGAAGTGCGCGATCAAGCCTTCCTGGGTCGGCCGGGAGTAGTACGGCGTCACCACCAGCAAACCGTGTGCGCCCGCCCGCTGCGCGCTGCGCGCGAGTTCGATCGAGTGCGCGGTGTCGTAGGTACCCGCACCCGCGATCACGGTGGCGCGGTCACCCACCGCGTCGACGACGGCGCGCAGCAGGTCGGCCTTCTCGGACTCGGTGGTGGTCGGTGACTCGCCAGTGGTTCCGGAGATCGCGAGCAGATCTACCCCACGGTCGACCAGGCGGGCCGCGAGCGCCACCCCGGCATCGACGTCGAGCTTGCCATCGGCACTGAAGGGAGTCACCATCGCGACACCTACTGTGCCGGACGCACGCAGCTCCGTTGGCGTCGATTCACCGTTGTTCATGGTCAGAAAGGCTACCCGGTCTGGTACACGCCTTCGACACCCTCGTCGGCAATCGGGCTGCCCGATCGAGTGATCCGACACCACCTGACGCACCATGATGTCAGTCGATTCCTTGCATGACATTTAATATGACGTCAAACTGATGTCATGGATTTGAACAAATACACCGCTCAACTGCGCGAGAACCTGATCGCGGCCGCGACCCTCGGGGATGAAAAGACCCAGGCCACGGCGGCAGCGCTGGCCGCGGCGACCGAAGCCTCGGCCCGACTGGTGCTGCTCGCAGCACTGTCCGACCTAGCCGCCGAGGTCAGCACCGCCCTCGGCGACCGCACCGTGCACGTATCGGTCGATAGCACCGACGCTTCGGTCGATGTGCGCAAAAGCACGGCCACTGACGAGCCGCCGACATTCGAGGAGATGACCGGCGACATCAGCCGAGTGACACTGCGACTGGTCGAGCAGATGAAGGCGCGCGCGGAAGAGGCCGCCGCCCAAAGCGGCCAGTCGCTGAACTCGTGGCTGTCGAGCGCCGTGCACGGCGCACTGCGCGACCAGATGCGCGGGTACGGGCCGAAGCGCGACGCCTGAGACCGGCTACCCGCGCTCGGACTCGATCCGATATCCGAGAGTCCGAGAAGAGCACGACACTACAGCAGCGGCGCGAGGTTGCCCCGCGCACCGATCACCACGTCGTCGAGCGCGAGCCAGTCGGCCATCTCGCGCAGTGCACGTGCGAGCGCGTCCGCCGTGGCCGCCGTGTCGTATCCGGGCTCGGCAAAGGCGGCGGGCACCGAGAGCCGACCGGTCGCGCGGTCCGCGCGCAGGTCGACGCGGCCGACGAGTTCGCCGTCGAGCAGGAACGCAAAGACGTAGTAACCGTGCACTCGTTTGTGCTGCGGGGTATAGATCTCGAGGCGGTAATGGAAGTCGAAGATCCGTTCGGTGCGGGCACGGAAGAAGATCAGCGGGTCGAACGGGCACAGCAGAGTGGCGCCCTCGACGCGACGCGGTGCGGGCGCGCCCGCCCGCAGATAGGCGGGTCTGTCCCAGCCTTCGACCGCCACTGGGATCAGTTCGCCCGCGTCCACCAAGTCGGCGATGGCCGGCTCGGTCTGGCTCCGGTGCAGGCGGTAATAATCGCGCAGGTCGGCCTCGGTGCCGATACCGTGTGCGGCGGCCGCGCGGCGTACCAACTCGCGGACCGCGTCCTGCTCGGACACCGTGCGCGCCAGCACATCGGGCGGGATCACCCGCTCCGCGAGATCGTAGTGCCTGGTGAACCCGACGCGGGTGGCCACCGACAGCGCGCCGGCGGCGAACAGCTGCTCGCAGATCATCTTGGTGTCGCTGAGATTCCACCAGGACCCCTTGGGGCGCGGCTTGTCCAGTTCGAGGTGCCGCTCGACCTCACCGGCGGTGGCTGCCCCGACCTCGGTGATCACCTCGAGAATGTCCTTTCCCAGCGTGGGATTGCGCTCCACCACTGTCCGCATCCCGGACCAGCGCCCGTGCTCGTACCGCGCCATCCGCCAGCGCATCAGCGGCCAGTCCTCGACCGGGATGAGCGCGGCCTCATGCGCCCAGTACTCGACAAGCGCGCGCGGTCGCCGCACGCCGTTGCTCCACGCGGCCTGGTCGAGCATGGCTCGGTCGTAGGCCCCGATCCGGCTGAACACCGGCGCGTAATGTGCACGCACCACCGCCGACACCGAATCCAGTTGCAGCAGTTGGGTTCTGTTCAGCACGCCGAGCACCGATCGACGCGTAATCCGCGTAGGTTTGGGTGCGCCGAAACCCTGTGCCGCCAACGCCGTTCGTCGCGCCACCGCCGCACTCATCTTCCGCATGGCAGGAACACTGCCATGCGGGGCCGACAGGTTTCCCCCGATGGCGAGCGCATCGCGCACTGTCTGCCGGACCGCGTACCCGGCTCGCCGCGATGCGTCTCGCGCACGCTCGCCGAGGCCGGTCGGCATACCCGGGTAGCGAGTAACTAGTCGGAGACGGTCACCGCGCCCGTCACGTCGATCTCGGTGCGGCGGTCCTGATCCGATCCCGTCGCCAACACCGTGGCAAGAATGCGCCGCCCGGCCGGAAGGACGCGGACCGTGACCGATCCCTCGTTCGCGGCGTCCAATTCGCGGGTGGCCGCTTCGATCACCTGCTGACGCACCCCGTCCGGGACACCCGCGAATCCACCGTCGTCGAGCAGGACCACCTCCACGCCGCGGGCCCGTGCCCCGCGGGCCGCGCTGTTGAGCTGATCGGTGACCAGCTGCGGCGCCCGGAGTCCGTCGCGCAACTCGGCTTCCAGCAGTCTGCACTGCTCGCGATCGGCAGCAGTGAGCTCGTCGCCGTCGGCGATACGCTCGAGGATCGGACGTGCCACCGCGTCCAGCCGGCCCAGTTGCCGGTTGCGCTCCGCGTTCTCCGCCGCGATACCGGCCTCCGCGGCAGCGCGCATCGACGCCTCCTCGCGCAGCAGGCGCAGCGAGCGTTGCGTCGGGCGCATGACCGCCGCGAACAGCGACACCCCCGCGACCGTCGCGACCGGAACGATCGAGCCGACCACCACACCGAACCGCAACCCCGCCACCGCTTCGACTACCGCGATGACCACCCCGATGCCGGCGACGCCAAGCCAAGCCGCACCCAACCGTCCGCGCAGTACGAGCACGGCGAGCACATACGACGAGGCAAACGCCGTCCACACCTGCTTCGACCAGCCATGTTCCACGTCGAAGGAGGTCAAGATCGTCGCCAGCGGTCCGGCGGCGGCCACGAATAGGGTCGCGGTCCCCGGCAGCGGATCCCCCGGCGCCACCAGCACGACGACCCCGGCCACCGCGACCAGCGCCAGCGCGGCGATGGCCGCGACCAGCGGCGACTCCGGGAAGTTCCGGACCATGTACAACACGATGGTCACCTCGAGGATGACGAGGAAAAGCCACGCCGCCCGGTTTCGCAGACCGAGTAGATCGCGCAGTCCGAATTCGCCGGCCTGGTCAGCCATTGCCGCCCCACACCAGCGTCACGATCGTGCCCTCGTCCGGCTCTGATTCGACGAACCCGGCGCCGCCCGCGAGCCGGCGCATCCGTCCGAGAATGCTCACCGAGATGCCGAGCCGATCGGCGGGTACTTCGCTCAGGTCGAAACCCGCACCATCATCACGGAACACGATGCGAATGCCACCCGCGCTTATCGTCACGGTGACGGTACGCCGCACCTCCCTATCCGCGACCGTAGCGTGACGCAGGCTGTTGCGCGCGGCTTCGGCCAGGGCCGCAGCGATGGTGCTCGCCGCGTCCACCGGCAAGTGCAGATCATCGAATCCGGCCCAACGGCGCGCGGTGAATCGGATGCCGATATTCACCTCGTGCACGGCCGAGCGCAGGAACCCGATCGCGGACTGCGCGTCCAACCAATCGGGCTCGACCTCCCCGCCCCGGCATTCGTCGAGTTGTTCCACCGTCCGCTCGGCCTGTCTGCGCAGTACCGGCGATGCGGTCCCGGCGCGCGAGGCGTCCAGCAGGGTCGACAGCACCGCGTCGTGAATCAGCGCCGCGAAGCGCGCGCGTTCCCGATCCCTGGCCGCCGCACCGGCGACCGCCGCGGCCCTGCTGCTCTCGATCGCCGACTCCCGGTCGACTCGGTCGGCCGCCGCCCTGGCATAGACGACGCACCACAGGAACAGCGCGCAAAGGCCCGCCGCCCTGGCGAAGTCGCCGAGCAGCGACAGCACGGTGGTCTCCCGCACTACGACCAGGTTCGCGAACGCACCGAGCGCGGCGCCGACCACCAGGTAGGTAACCGCCACCGGCGGGCGCCAGGCGAGAACGGCCGCGAGAACACCCAGCGCCAGCACTCGGTACAGCCACACCGAGGCCCCCTCGGCGTCCGGATCCGGATACACGAATGGGACCACCGCCATCGCCGCAACGAAACTCACGGCGGCCGCGCCAGCGACGGACTGGATCGCGCGGCGGCTCGTCACCACCGAAACGACCGCGAGCACCGGGAACAACCCGAAGGCCAGCACGACCTCGAGCACCGTCCATCCCAGCGGCACGAAGCGGCTCTGGGCAGCGATCTCGGGCAGTTCGACGATGGCAGCGATCACCCCCGCGATCCCGATGGCCAAGCCGAGCCTGCGCAGAATACGGTCGGCGGCTCCCTCGGACGCCTTTTCGGCGGACAGCGCGACAACCCGCCGGCGCCACCGTCGTAACCGGGATCGGTCGAGTGAAAGAAAGCGGGCGGGCGGCGCGGAGTCCAGCATGCTGGACACGATCATCCGGGTCGATGCCGCTCGGGAACCGGAAGCCATCCGTCTTCCACAGCCCGCTTGTACAAGTCGGTCTTGGTCGGCGCCGGACGTCCGGCGTCGGCGTACTTCTGCCGGATCCGGCCGAGATAATCGTTGACCGTCTGCTCGGACAGACCCGTCAACCGTGCGACCCTGGAGGCCTTCTCACCAGACGCGTACAGCGTGAGCACCTCTTCCTGGCGTGGGCTCAGTCCCACGTCACGCAACTGCGGGTCGCCGTCGATGGCGGCGGCCCAGTCGGTGGTGACCACTTGTTCACCAGAGGCCGCGCGGCGTACCGCGCCGACCACGGTAGGCACATCCTCGGACTTGCGCACCACGCCGAGCACACCGGCTCGCGCCGCGGAACGCACCAGAAACGCGTTGTCCGCCCCGGTGAAGACCAGCACCTCGATACCGCGGTCGCGGAGGGCGCGCACGTTGTCCTCGGGGGTCGACCCGTCGGCCAACCGTAGATCGAGCACGACCAGATCCAGCTTCGTCGCACCATCGACGGCGGCCAGCAATTCCGCAACGGTGCCCGCGGCCAGCACCAGATCGAGATCTGCTTCCGGCGCTAGCATCGCGGCCAGACCGATCGCGACGGATTCGTGGTCTTCGACCAATCCGACCCGGCGCGGTGCGGTCTGGCCTCCTTCGGCCCACGTCACCTGAGTCTCCAATCCCGAGCATCTCGTCCTCATCCCGACCGGAACGACGGCCATGCCAGTATGCCGGGCCACCACTCGGAATAGTCAGACACCAGAAATCGGGGGTGCCTGAATCGCTCATTTATCGGAGCCTGGAAAATCTGGGGTCGGCCGTCGCCTTCCGGTCACGGCCAACGCTGTGACCGGCTGAAAAGTCCCGGACAATGGCCGCCCCGATCACCACGACCCACCCGGCCACGGTCACCGTCGTGCCCCGACAATGCGCCACCGGGCGAAGGACAACCGGGGTAGAACCATGTCCACGTCGGTCACCTCCACGACCCGGTCACAGTGACAGCGCACCGTGACCGCCGGGCCCGCGCCGACCGCGGCTAGCGTGGATGCACGGCGTAGGTCAGGTGCGTCACCCGCGGCGACGGCTCCGAACGGACCGGCTCCAGCGCGACCCTGGACGCGTCCACGCCGTCGAACAGGCGGGTGCCGGCGCCGAACAGCACGGGGTGAGAGCGCGATCGAGAACTCGTCCACCAGGCCGGCGTTGAGGTACTCCAGGATCGTCTCGCTACCACCCGCGATGCGTGTCCTGCACGGTCCACCACACCACCTGTAGCCGGCCGCGACTTCCTCCACGCCGCGGCCCGAGTCCAGCACCGCGTCGGCCAAAATGTTCCCGCAGCCGGGTCCCGCCCAGCCGGGGTGCGGGCGGGTTCCGTGACTCCCTCCGCGGTGGTCTCCCGCAGGAGTCGACTTCGCCCTGCTACCTCTCGGCTCACCCCGCCATCAACTGCGCGGCGACTGTCGCGCCCAGTTCCCAGCACGCCTCCAGGTCGCCCTTGGTCGGCTTGGCCGACACCACCACGTACTCAGCGGCCTTCACCCACCCCAGCCCGGTCGTGATGGAACTGACGCCCTTCTCCGCGCCTTCGGTGCCTTCGTTGCCATGGACGTAGAGACCGAACGGCCGCCCGCGCGTCGAATCGAGGCAGGGGTAGTAAATGACATCGAATGCATGCTTGAGGCCACCACTCATGTACCCGAGGTTGGCCGGGGTGCCGAGGAGGTACCCGTCGGCCTCCAGCACGTCCGTCGGCGACACAGCCAGCGCAGCCCGGCGCACGACCTCCACGCCCTCGATTTCGGGGTCGGTCGCCCCAGACACCACGGCCTCGAACATCGCCTGCAGGAACGGCGACGGCGTGTGATGGATGATCAGCAGGCGTGGCACGCGGCAGACCTCCCAGTCGAAACGACGGTTTCGAACATCGCGTGCGTGTACGAGAACGGTGTGTGATGAACAATCAGCAGCCGGGCCACCGTGCGATGGTATCGGCGGACCGACCGTTCAGCGGTCAGGTGACGTCGCGCTCGTTCCGTTCCAACGCGACCGCGCGGCGCATGGTCTCGCGGGCCCTGGTGCGGTCGCCCGCGTAGTCGTAGGCGCGCGCGAGCCGGTAGGAAACCCGCCAGTTGTCCGGGTCGGCTTCCCACTCGGCCTTGATCGTCGCGAACAGCGTGTCGGCGGCCTCGCGTTCGATTCGGCCGGATGGCTTGCGGGGCAGCTCCGAGGTGTCCAGCTCGAGGCCCTCCTCGTGGATGCGCCGGGCCAGATGCTGATGCGCGAGGGCCGCGCGCACGGTCGCCGCGACGATCCAGACACCGAGCAGCGGCAGGATCAGCACACCGACGCCGATGATGATCGCCGCCACGCCACCGGAACCGATCAGACTGAACGCGATGCGGCCGAGCAGCAGGAAATAGAAACCGAGCACCAGCACCAGGGCCGCGATGAGCGCGACGACTTTGACGATGTCCTTGCTCTGTCCGCTCGGGACCGATTCCGGACTGTTCACAGATCGAGAAACGGGTCGAGTCCGACGGTGAGTCCCGGACGGTTCGCGATCTCGCGCACGCCGAGCAACACACCGGGAGCGAACGACGAACGGTCGATCGAGTCGTGCCGGATGGTGAGAGTTTCCCCCTGCGTGCCGAACAGCACCTCTTGGTGCGCGACCAGACCGGCCAGGCGCACCGAATGCACCCGGACCCCGTCCACGTCGGCGCCGCGGGCACCGTCCAGTTCGGTCGTCGTCGCGTCCGGGCTGCGGCCAACACCCGCCTCGGCGCGGGCGGCGGCGATCAGGCCCGCAGTGCGGTAGGCGGTGCCGGACGGCGCATCCGCCTTGTTCGGGTGGTGCAACTCGATGACCTCGACGGAGTCGAAGAACCGAGCGGCCTGCTCCGCGAATCGCATGGACAGCACGGCGCCGATGGCGAAGTTCGGTGCGATCAGCACGCCGGTCTCCGGGTGGCCGGCCAGCCAGCCGCGCACCTGCGCCAGCCGGGCCGCGTCGAACCCGGTGGTGCCGACCACCGCGTGAATACCGTTGTCCACCAAAAACTTCAGATTTCCCATCACCACATCGGGGTGAGTGAAGTCGACGACCACCTGGGCGTTCGCCTCGGTGAACAGGGTGAGTGGATCATCCTTGTCGACGGCGGCAACCAGCGCCAGATCGGCAGCGGCGTCCACCGCCGCGCAGATCGCCTGTCCGACTTTGCCACGTGCTCCGAGCACTCCGACCTGAATGGCCACCGCACCTCCTCGTTCCACTTCGACCGGTGTCAGCCTATCGAGCGCGCCGCGTCGGCGGTCGGCTGACCTGCGCAGTGGGACGTATCCCCGACAATTCGTGTCCCGTGCCCTCAACTCGACGAGCGATGCCAACTGCTCGGCGGGCCTGCCATGTTCGCCGCCATCCACCGCAGCACACGCGTGGCGTCGGCGCACTGCTCGGCGGTAATCCACTCGACCATCCGTTGCCGCCGCCGCTCGATCCGGACGAAGCCGGGTCGTGTGCCATGTCCTGGCGCGGGCAGCAACAGCATGCCCGCGTGATCGGCCACCAATCCGCGATGCAACCATCTGGTCAGTTCGACGCCCCAATTCGACACGACGTGGCGCGCGGCGTTCACTCGAAGACGATCACCTGTCGCAGGGCGTGGCCCGCGGCGAGTTCGTCCATGGCGCGGTTGACCTCGTCGAGGCCGATGTGGGCCGAAACGAGCCGCTCGACCGGAAGGCGGCCCGCGCGCCACATTCGGACGTATTCGGGGATGTCGCGGGCGGGGACGGCGGAGCCGAGGTAGCTGCCGACGATCGACCGCCCCTGGGCGACCAAGGCCAGCGGAGAAATGCTCGCGCGGGCGTCCGGCGCCGGGAGGCCCACAGTGACCGTGATGCCGCCGGGCGCGGTCGCCGCCACCGCGGTGTCGAAGGCGCGGATGTTTCCCGCCGCCTCCACCACCACGTCCGCCTGGACACCGAGCTCGGCGACCTCAGCCGGCGTGTATGCCGCATGTGCGCCCAGATCTGTTGCGATACTTAGCTTTTCGGGCACTGTGTCGACCGCGATGACCTCGTGACCTTCGGCCGCGAACGACACCGCGACCAGAACGGCCGCCATGCCGACGCCACCCAGGCCCACGACCATGATCCGATCCCCCCGCCTCGGCTTCGCCGAATTCAGCAGGGCGCCACCACCGGTCAGGACGGCACAGCCGAGCACGGCCGCGACCTCCGGCGGCACGTCGTCATCGACCGGAACCACCGATCTGCGATCGACGACGGCGTGCGTCGCGAATGCGGAGACGCCCAGGTGGTGGTGCACCTCGGTGCCGTCGCGGACCAGCCGCCGCCCGCCCCCGAGCAGTTCGCCCGCGTTGTTGGCGACGCTGCCAGGGACGCAGGGCGTGCGTCCGTCGGTCGCACATCCCGCGCATTCCCCACAGCGCGGCAGGAAGGTCATCACGACGCGCTGCCCGATCGCGAGATCGCTCTGGCCGGGTCCGATCGCCTCGATCCGTCCGGCGGCCTCGTGCCCGAGCAGCATCGGCACCGGTCGCACCCGGTTGCCGTCCACCACGGACAGATCCGAGTGGCACAACCCCGCCGCTTCGATCCGAACCAGCAACTCCCCCGGTCCCGGGTCACCCAGTTCCAACTCGGACACCTTGATCGGCGCCGACTCCGCGTACGGTATCGGCGCCGCGATCTGCTCCAGGACCGCCCCACGGATCTTCATTCCGCCGACGCTACCGTTCGCACTGTCCCAGGCACAGGCCCGGCGGACGGCCGCTCGGCGGAAACGTCCGGAAGACACGCCGCATCGATCACGCGGAGCCGGCGCGGCAATTAGCGGACTGCCCCGAATCGGGCGCGTATCGGGACGCGTGTCACAAACGCTCGCGGACTCCGCAGCCGAATGCTAACTTCTTCGACCGTGACGGGGCTCCCGTTGGCCGCCTCGTACCGAGCCCGGGACAGGGTCGGCACGACCAGAGGAGAAATTGCACTGTCTATACAGTTCAATCACACCATTGTCGGTTGCCGCGACAACCGGGAGTCCGCCGAATTCTGGGCGGACATCCTGGGAGTGACAATCGGACCACCGTGGGGGCCGTTCATTCCGGTAGCCGCGGATAACGGCGTCACCTTCGACTTCGCGACCGTGCCGGCCAACAGCACCGAGATCCCGCCGCAGCATTACGCCTTCCTCGTCTCCGAGGCAGAGTTCGACGAGGCCTACACCAAGATCCAGCGCTACGGGCTGGAGCATTGGGCCGACCCGCGCCAGCAAGGTGTCGGCCGGATCAATCACAATGACGGCGGTCGTGGCGTCTACTTCCTGGACCCGAGTGGCCATTTCCTGGAGTTGATCACCGTTCCGTACGGCGGTTGGCCGACGTAACGACTACGGGCCGTACCCCGTTCGGTCACTGGACCGAAGGGGAGAGCCGATCTCGGATTCTCGCCCGGGTCGGTCGCGCGCGCCGGCGGAGCGGAGTCCACGCCGGACGGGATCGCCCCCGAGCGCCCGGGCAGTCTCGACCGGCGAGCAATCCCGACGACCCCGAGTCACATGCGGCACTGGTGAACTCGGGGTGCCTCGACAGCCTGGTCCTCGAGTGTCGGCGCACGGCATCTACCTCCGTTCCGGTGCGTAGCGGGTCGGCTGCGTAGCGGGTTGGTGTCCGGATGGATCAGGCGTAGAGCGTGGCGAGGAACGCGTTCATGTTGCCGCGCACGCGCTCGATTTTCTCCTCGGGTGTGAGATCTTCGCGGTATCGGCTGCCGAGTGCGGGCTTCTTCTTACTGCGCGCATAGAGCGAGCAGGCGAGATCGGTGCACATGTAGGTGCCGACCGAGTTTCCCCTCCGTCCGGATTCGCCGGCCTTGTGCGCGGTCATCAACGCGACGTCGCCGCCAGAGTGCGTGGTCAGGCAGATCGTGCACATCTGCGGCCGGCCGGAACCGCCGGTCGGGAAGCGCAGCGCTACCCCGACGAGACCACCGTCGCGCGGGACGACGAGATAGCCTCGCCCGGGCAACGACGGCTCGCCCCAGCCGAGGAAGTCGAGGTCGTCCCAGGGTCGATCGTCCAGATCTCGCGGCACGGGTAGCCGCTTGGCGTCACCTTTCGAACAGTTGACGAACGACGACCTGATGTCGCCTTCGGTAACGGGTTTCATGACTAAATCTCCTTCGGTTGTTCGGTATCCGAAACGGGCAACGACGTTACGGCGCTGCCGTCGGACCGGACAACAGAATTTCCGGGCACTGCTCTGCCGGGGCGATCAGGCGACATCCTTCGAGACGCGAGGCCGGCTAACCGCTCCGGTCGCGCAGCGGGAAGTACGCGACCGATGAGCGGCGGATCACCGGAACCGCGGTACGTCCTGATGGTGCGGCCACGGGGGCTCGAATCCGGGTGCACCACACGTCACGTGCGACGCCGGATCCGGTCACTTGCCGCGAGGGCGGCGAGTTCGGCCCGCGAGGAGACGCCGAGTTTGGTGTACAGGCGCGTGAGATGGGCCTCGACGGTCTTCTCGCTCAGGAAGAGCTCTTGGGAGATCTGCCGGTTGGTGCGGCCGAGGACGACCCGGTTGACAATCTCGAATTGCCGCTCGGTCAGATCGCCGAGCCGAACCGTCGTCGCGGCGGACCGGCTGCGTCGTCCGGCCGTCTGTCGCTCGCCGACCCTGCGCAGCGCCATACGCGCGCGTTCGGCGAGACGTTCGGCGCCGTACAGTTCGAATGCCGCCAGCGCCGTGTCGAATTCGGTCTTCGCCGCGGCCACGTCCTGCAAATCGGCGAGAGCGTGCCCGAACAGCAGCCGCGCCCGAGCGCTTTCCACCGCAGTACCGCTGACCTCGTACTCCGCGACGGCCTGCGCCGCAGTGTCAACGGCCGCCCGTACTTCCTCGCGAGCCAGTTGCACGTTCGCGCGGCAGTAGCGCGCGTCACCGATTCGCATGTGCATCGAGGGCATGCCGTCGACGATCGACTCGACCTGTCGCGTTACCTGCTCCGCGGCGTCGACCCGTCCGAGAGCAAGTTCGGCATCGACCAGAAACCGGTAAAAATAGGGCATGAGAGTCGGGTAGATCGTGGTGAGAGCATCACCGGCGGCGACCTTGATGATCTCCTGACGCCCACGGCGGTAGCGGCCCGCATCGATCAGCGCGCAACCGTAGACCAGTGGGGCGTGCCAGGCGAACAGGGCATTCGGCATCTGGGCGTTGACACGCATGCTGAGCGCGCCGGACGCCAGAGAATCCGTGGTGCGGCCCAGTTGCGAGAGCACCCAACAGCGCGTCGCCTCGGTCAACGCGACGATTGGCGAATTGTCCAACAGCAGTGCGGTTTCCGCGGCGGCCGCCGCAGCGGACAAACTGGTGTCGAGGCGGCCCTGCATCATGAAGGCCAATGCGCGCAGGTGCTGAAGCTCGACCAGGTACCGGCCGTGTCCGGTATCGCGGCACAATCGGATGCCGCGCTCCGCATGTGCCACCGCGTTCCGCCACCGCTCGAAGGACACCTCGGCGTACACGACGTTGGTGAGCCCGTCCAGCAAAGCGGGGGCGACCTCGGTGTCATTGAGGGTGTCCAGCGCCGAGGCCGCCTCGTCCAGGTACGCGAGCCCGTCGACCAACGATTGTCCGCCATGCAGGGTACCCATGTATGCGCTCGCCGCTGTCGCTACGAGATACAGCCGCGGGTCGTCACGCACACTCGCCGACTGCTGTACCTCCCTGGTGACCAGGGTTGCCTCCTGCCAATTGCGCATCATCAGGTGATTCTTGGCTAATTCCAGCCGAAGACCGGCGGCCTCGAGACTGCCCGGCGCGGTCAACGCCAACGCCGCGGTCAGCAGCCGGCGCCCCTCCTTGGCATTACCGATCCCTTGTTCGGTCAGGGCGATCCTCGCCATGACCCGCACCCGGTCGTCTGCCTCGTCCGGCGGGATGAGTTCCAACGCCCGGCGCAGCACTTGGCTGCATTCACCCAGGTGGCCGGTCACGCTCAACACGTCGACCAGCGCCATGGACAACGCCAGCCGCTGCTGCGTCGGTGCGTCGTCGGGCAGCAGTCGCAACGCCGCACGGAACCACCGCGCGGCAGCGACCGGCGCGCGCGGCGCGGCGGCCACCCCCGCCTCGTTCAACAACGCGATGGTCTGCTCGTCTCCGACCTCGCCACAGTGTTCGATATGGTGCGCGCGTACGGACAGCGCGGCGCCGCGCCGGGCCAACGCCGCGGCGGCCCGGCGATGCGCGCGTCGCCGCCAGCCGTATCCGGTGCGCTGGTAGATGGCTCGGCGCACGATGGGATGCCGGAACGCCAGCCGCCCAGGCACTCCGGTCTCGTTCACCAGTCCGGCGCGCACCAATTCATCGGTGCCGTCATGGGACTGGGCCTCGGTCAGTTCGGCGACCTCGACGGCCAGGTCGAGATCGAACAATCCGCCGGACACCGCCGCGGACTCCAGCAGCAGCCGTGAATTCGGTGACAATGCGTGGACCTCCTGCTCCAGCGCGGCCTGAATAACGGGCGGCGCTTCGGAGAGATCGTCGGGAGTGTAAGCGCCGCCGAGCAGGATTCCACCCGGCCGAAGCCGGGCACGGGCGAGCTCTTGGAGGTAGAACGGATTGCCGCCGCACTCGCGATGCAAGTAGGTCAACTCGGCGCGGTCGAGATGGTCCGCAGGCAGTAGTTCGGCGGCCTCCTCCAGCGACAACGGGCCCACTTCCAGCGTGGTCAGACTTCCGTCGTAAGCGGCGTCGGCCAGCACCGAGGCATGCGTCTCCGGCAACTGGGTGGAGCGGTGGGCCAGAACCAACGCCAGCCCCGGCACGCGGTGGCGCAACAGATGCGCGATCACCTCCACGGAGGCGTGGTCGACCCAGTGGACATCGTCGAACACCAGCAGCACCGGCCGCCGCGCCGCCAGCTGGTGCAGGGCCATCCGAATGGCACGGTGGCAGCGATACCGTTCGATCTGCAGTGATGTGGCCAGCGGAGACGCCAACGCGCTCAGTGAAGGGAGCAGCCGCCCCAATTCCGCGAGCCCGTCCGCGCCGATAGCCTTCATCTCCGATCGGCGCAGCGCACCGAGCGGCTGGTCGAGTGCGTCGATCAGCACCGCATACGGAATATCCCGCTCCAACTCGGTACCTCGCCCTTGGAGCACCTGCACACCGAGAGCTTCGGCCTGCACCGTTACCTCACGCAGCAGCCGCGTCTTACCGATGCCAGGTTCCCCCGCCACCGAGAGCGCCGCGGTCGCTCCCTCCCGCGCGTCGCCGAGTGCCTCGAGCAGGACGCGCAGCTGCGCCGCGCGGCCCACCAGTGGTCCTGCATCTCGTCCCGGTGATACCACCGACACGTCACCTCCGGCCGATCGACAGCCCGTTTCGCCGATCTTCACGGGCTCTGCCGCTGGATCCTAGTCAGGCCGAATGTCGTTTCGCACCGCGATATTCGCAGCGGTGGGACTAGATGTAGGGGTCTCCCTACTAACGGCGTGCGGGCTGAAAGTCCGATTCTGGCGATGCCGTGTTGCCGACTTATCCCTCGGGACATCCGGCGCTCGGTCGAACAGAGATTGGACGAAACAGATCCGTGAATACGCCCGCGATACATCCCAGACTGTCGGTCCCGGTCGTAGCGGTGCCGCCACACGAAGTGTCCCACGACATGTTGGTCACGACTGTGCGGCAGCAGTATGAGGGAGTTTTCCCCGCGGGCAGTCCGCTCGCGCTGGCGGCGGAGCGAGCGATCGGCATGGCGAGGCGGCTCGCCATCGAGGTGCACCCCCTGCATCTGACTATCGATGAGATCGTGGCCGTGCACGGCCTCGCCGCCCGTAACGCGGCCGCGTGGGATGCCTTCCACGCGTATGCCGTGCCAGCCGCACGGGCGGCACTGCGGTCCGCCGGTCTGTCTGCCCTCGACGTGGACCTGGTCATCCTCGAGACTTCTACGCTGATCGCGATGCCCTCACCAGTCACCGCACTGGCGCGCGCGCTGGGACTTCGCGCGAGTTGCGCGGCTATGCCGGTGTTCGGAATGGGCTGCCGAGGCGGAGCGCACGCGATCACCATGGCTCAGACGTGGTTGCGCGCATATCCGCGCGACACCGTCCTGATCGTCACTGCCGATGTCGCCTCGCCGCATTTCCACGTCGAGCGGGACGTGGACGACGTCACGCTGGTAGGCAGCATCGTGTCCAGCACGCTGTTCTCGGACGCTGCCGCGGCGGCCGTCGTCTCCTGTTCGCTCGACGAGGGCATCGAACTGCTCGATGTCACGCGATACGAGGTGCCGGGCACTCCGGATTCGATCGCTTGGGTCGCTACCGACGAAGGGCTTCGATTCCGACTGACCACTGATGCGGTGCGGTCCATTCCGGCGCTGGGGCCGACCATGCGCGCGCTACTCGGCAGGCATGGCTGGACCGGTGCCGATCTGGCGATCTGCGCGCTGCACTCCGGTGGAAACACCATCATTCGCGATGCCGCGCAGGCACTCGGTCTCACCGCGCATCAGGTCGCACCCGCCTGGCTGTCGCTGACCCGCGGCAATTTCATGTCTTCAGCGGTATTGGACGCGCTATCGCTGATCGCCACCCGCCCCGAGCTGCGTCCGGCCTGGGGTGCGCCGGTGTTGGGCGCGGGATTCGGTCCAGGATTCGGCATGGACGCCTTCGTCGGGCGCGCACTGCTGCCCGACCCCGTGCACAGCCTGCACGCCCAGCGTCCAGCCAACCCGCGTGACGCGGTCGTCACCTGACCTGACGCGGGATCGACCGCACCAACCTGACCCCCACGCTGATCGACACCACCGAAAGGACTGCGATGACCTCATCGCCGATCACCGGTCCCCTCGACCGAATCGTCACCATCGAGGAGCACGTTCTCCCCGGCTTTCTCCTCGAGTACGTGGCCGGAGCCCGTGCGAACCTCGACGCCGCCTACTGGACGCAGGCCGAACACAAACTCCGGGACCTCGGTGATGAGCGGCTAGCCGACATGGACGCCCATGGCGTGCGGATGCAGGTTCTGTCGCCGACCGCCCCCGGCATCCAGGTCGAACCCGATGCGGCGAAAGCCACCGGATTGGCTGCCCGCACAAACGACTTGATCGCGACCGTGGCGGCCTCGGCGCCCGATCGTTTCGCGGGATTCGCCACCGTCGCGCTCCAGGACCCGACGGGCGCGATCCGGGAACTGCGTCGCGCGGTACTCGAACTCGGGATGGTTGGAGTGCTGGTCAACGGTCACACCTGCGGGTCCTACCTCGACGAACCGCAGTACGCGGACTTCTTGGCCGCCGTCGCGGACCTGGGCGTTCCGCTGTACCTGCACCCCGCGAACTCCCCTGATGCCTGTGCGTGGACGGCGGGGCATCCGGAACTGCGCGGGCCCCTGTACGGATGGGGTGTGGAAACCGCGGCGCATTTCCTGCGGTTGCTGTTCTCCGGCGTTTTCGATCGCACCCCGACCGACGGGCTCACCGTGATACTCGGCCACGCGGGCGAAGGGTTGCTGGCGGCACCATCACGGTTGGATTCCCGCTGGCTGGTCGCCAATGCCGATCGGCACGGGTATCGCCTCGACCATCCGCCCTCGCACTACCTGCGCACGAACCTGTTCGTCACTACGTCCGGAGTCACCGACCCGATGGCGTTCTGGGCTGCCGTGTGCGGGGTCGGAGCGACGAGAGTGGGCGTGGCCCTGGACTACCCGATGGAGGACATGGGTCCGCAACTGGCCGCGCTGCGCGGCCGATGGCGGATCGATGCGCTGGGAGTCGGCGCCGACGACGAACTCATCGAGAACGTCGCCTGGCGCAACGTCAGCCGACTACTCGGTCTGCCACTGGATCGCCCGCAGCCAGCCACGATCTGAGGCAGCACGGTGACAGATACATCAGCGGCGGCACCTGGTACGGCACCAGCGAATTCGCGCAACGCGGCCTGGGCGCCGATCGCGATCGCGATCGCCGCCGCGGGATTCAGCCTGCGCCCGCCCATCACCAGCATCGGAGCGGTGCTCGGGTTCGTACCGGACGCGACCGGCGTCAACCCGACTGTCATCGGATGGATCGTGACGGTCCCGCTGTGGTGCTACGCGGCGGGCGGGATCCTGACGCCACGGTGCGCCGCACGGTGGGGCTTGGACCGCACCGTCGCCGGTGCGCTGGCGATCATGGCGATCGGCCAGGTCGTGCGAGTAGCGGGCGGCGCGGGACTGCTGCTGGTAGGCACCACCGTCACGGCCTTGGCCACCGCGGTGGTGGCGACGCTGCTTCCGGTCATCGCCGGTCGCTCCGGCGCCGGGGTCACGCGGTTGACCGCGATCTACGCCCCCGCCATCGGAATCGGCAGCGCCGCAGGGGCGTTCCTGACCGCGCCGGTCAGCGCCGCCACCTCGTGGCGGTGGGGTCTCGGAGTGTGGGCGCCGCTGTGCGCACTGGCTCTCGTTGCCTGGCTTCGTGCGCGACGACAGTCCATCGACGCGATCCCCTTCACGAAGACCGTTGCTGTGCAGCGCACTTCCGTACCATGGGGCTGGGTGCTGCGCCGTTGGCAGTCGTGGTTGCTGGCAGTTCTGTTCGCCGCGTGGGCCGTCACCGCGTTCGGCGTCACGAGCTGGTTGCCCTCGATCTATCAGGCCGCCGGTGTCGACCGCGCACAGGCCGGGATGCTACTCGGAATCGCTGCCGCCGCGGGCATTCCGGTCGCCATGCTGTTACCGGGTATGCTGCGTCGCTCACGCCCCGGCCTGCCGATCGCTTTCGCTACCGCGATACCGGCCGCCGGGTTGGTCGGTCTGTGGTGGATGCCGGCCACACTCTCTTGGTTGTGGGCAGTCGCCGTGGGCGTCGGGCTCGGATCGCTGTCTTTGGTGCTCACCCTGGTGCCCCTGAGCGCGCCCGAACCAGCATGGGTTACCACGATCTCCGCGGTAACCCATGGTCTGGGCTATGCCCTGGCCGGAGGCGGTGTCGCCGCGCTGAGCGCATTGCAGGTGCATACCGGCGACTGGGGTGCGGTCCTGTGGCTGCTGCTGGCGATGTACGCCGTCCAGGCCGCGGCCGGCGTGGCGATACTCAGAAGCAGGCTGCGCCCGGCCACGCCCGCACGGGCATCCTGAGCGCAGGGCCGAGTACCCCGGTCTCTCTTCGGTGACGGCGTCGGGCCGGCAACGCGAAGAGCTGAGGGTTGTCGGTCGGTGCTGTCAGTATGAGCAGCACTACGCAGGAGGTATTAGAACAACCATGGGTGATTTCTTCGAACGAATCGTCGACATCGAGGTGACCGCCGCGGAGGCGGACGCGCTGGCAACTCGGGCGTTGGAATGGATGTTCTCCCGCCGGCTGCTCTCGCGGGAGATGTCCGGCGACGCGATGTACAGCCTCGGTGTGGACAAAGGTTATGTGCCAGGCCCCGACTGGCCGCAGATCACCCAGGATTGGGGCGAGTGGATTCCCGGACCGGTAGCCGTAATCGTCGGGCGCGCCGACCATTTCGGTGGGCAGGGCGCGATCGAACCGGATTCCGCCGTGTGTCCGCACTGCCACGCGAAGACCGTGATCATCGACTACCCGCGGCAGTGGGAGGCCGATCCCGCGGCCTGGCAGCCCTTCCGGGACGCCATCGACGGGTGGAAACAGACGGGTGTCGGGGCGGTCGCCTGCCACTCCTGTGCGGATGTCGTTCCCGTCACCGAGTGGCACTGGCCGTCCGGTTTCGCGCTCGGCGCGCTCGCCTTCGACTTCTGGGGCTGGCCACCGCTCACCGACAGCTTCCGCATCGAGTTCGGCGCGCACCTGCGACACCGCATCGATCATCAGACCGGCAAGTTCTGACGCGACGCGGCCAAGGCTCGGGTTCTACGGTCTGAGTGTTGTCACGGTCGATGACCTGCTTTCAGCTCCGCGAGCTGCGGCGTTCGGTACCGCACACTGGGAGGATGACCGAATCCGTTGGTGAGTCGAGAAGGTCGACGCCGTTCGGCACGCGGCGCGATCCCGCGCGAGTCACCGCGTTCAGCGACGCGGTCACCGCCATCGCCGTCACTCTGCTGGTCCTGGAGATCCGCGTACCGGAAGACACCCAGAACCTGCTGCACGGCCTGGCCCTGCTCTGGCCGTCCTACCTGGCTTACGTCGTCACGTTCCTGTTGATCGGGCAGATATGGGTCAATCACCACGTGATGTTCGATCACATCCGCCGGGTCGATCGAGTGGTGCTGTTCCTGAACACCGTGCTCCTCATGGATATCGCGTTCCTGCCGTTCGCCGCCTCGGTGTTGGCCAAGGCCTTCCACGATGGGCACGGGCAGCGCACTGCCGTCGTGTTCCACGGCCTCACCTTCGAGCTGGCGGCCATCCTGTTCAACGCGATCTGGGAATACGCGCGTCGAAATCACCGGCTGCTCGCCGCCACGATCGATTCCGCCGGCGCGCGAGCCATCAGCTGGCGATTCCGGCTCGCCCTCGTCTGGATAGCCGGCGGAATTTTGCTGGGTCTCCTGCTTCCCGCGCTGGGACTCGCCGTGATCGCCGCGTTCGTTTCGTTCTACTGGCTGCCGATCCCAGGCGAGATCGGCAGGGCGGAGCGACAGCGCGGCGGTGGCGGTCCGAGCACGAAGACGAAAGGTTGACAGCCGCGGCATGGACCGGCGACGCCTTCGCTGCTCGATCATTGGGAGGAAACGAGACCAGGTCCGGGGCGATCACCAGCCTGGATCAGCTTCTCGTGGAGCGGATGACGGGATTCGAACCCGCGACCCTCACCTTGGCAAGGTGATGCGCTACCAGCTGCGCTACATCCGCATTCGCATCGAGATGGTGCCGTGATGCGACACAAAACATTAGCGGATGGTGCGGAAGAAAAGCCAATCGCCGCTCATGCCGCCGGGCGGGTCACCTCTCGGTTGCGCACCAGCCCGAGTCCGGCGGCAGACAGGCAGGCCAGGGCGACGAGCCCGACGAACCAGGGAAAGACGGTGTTCAGGCCCCACGTGGTCGCCGCCCAGCCGGCCAGAATGGCGGGCAGCGCCATCGCCGAGTACGCCAGCAGGTAGTACGCCGACATCGTTTCGCCGCGCTTGTGGTGCGGCACCACCTCGGACAGATGGCGCAGCGAACCGCCGAAGCCGAGTCCGAACGTCGCGCCGAGCGCGACGCCGGCGACGAGTACCGCGATCCAGTTGTGGGTAGCCAGCGCGGGTACCGTCAGCAGCAGCGCTAGCGCCATGCCGATATCGCCGATGATTGCGGCCCGGCGGGCGGGCACCCCCGTCGCGGACAGCTGTGCGACGGCACCGGAGAGCGCAGTCGAGGCGACGACCGCGCCGCCGAAGACCAGGTTGTGGATGCCGGTCTGCTGCGCGGCCAGCGAGGGATACAGCGACAGCAGCACGCCGAGGACCGACCAGGCCGCCATCACGCCGATCGCCGAGAACCAGAAGTCGCCGCGGATCTCGTGCGGAACGGACGGTTTCGCGATTCGGATGCGGCCTGCCGCCCGCGTCGCGTGCGGTTCACGCAGCGCCAGCACACCGGCGCCGATCGCGAGACAGACGACGGTGACCACGACGTAGGGCGTGCGCAGCGGATGCGGCGCATACTGCGCCAGCAGCGCCGAGCCGAGAGTCGCCACCGCCAGGCCGACATTGAATGCGACGCCGCTGAGTTGCCCGGATCGGGCGCCGCGGTGCGGACGCAAATCCAGCAGCGCGGCGGCACCCGCGACCACGGTCGAGCCGACCGCGACGCCGTGCAGGGCACGGGCCAGCACCAGCATCGGCACACTATCGGCGAGCACGAACACGATCAGCCCCGCGACCATCGTCGCGACAGCGACAAGCAGGACCGGCTTGCGGCCGACGACGTCGGAGACGCGCCCGGTTACCAGCACCGCGCCCAGCGCGGCGAACGCGTACGCGGCGAACACGATCGTCGTCGTGAGCGCTGAGATGTTCCATTGCTGCTGGTAAATGCCGTACAGCGGTGCGGGCACACCCGAAACCCCGAGTGCCACGCCAGACGCCACCAGCACCAAGGTGTATGCCCAGCGCTGCGCGGTCTGCTTGTCCGCTGCCACCGCGACTGTTGCTAGCACCAGAACTCCGATCCGGTAAGTTTGATGATGATCGAACAGCGACTGACCCTACAACCAGTACGATGATCATCAAACCTGGGAGTGAACTTTATCATGGCCAACGCTGAACGAGCAGCGGATGAAGCGCCTCCGGTGGCCTCGCTGTCCACCGTGCTCGGCGCCTTGCAGGACCCGGTGCGCCTGGAGATGGTGCGCCGGCTCAGTAACGCGGAAACGGCGGTCCGCTGCAGTGCGCTCTACGATGTGATCAACAAATCGACCGCTACCCATCACTTCAGGATCCTGCGCGATGCGGGCGTCATCGAGCGTCTGATCGTCGACGGTCAGACCTGCCAGCGCCTGCGGGCCCAGGAACTCGAATCGGCCCTACCCGGGTTGGTGCCCACGATCGTCGAAGCTGCCAACCGGGCCAAGCTCAACTGATTCGGCAGCATTCGCCACCACGGCTGCTGTGCGTCCGCTGCGCTCAGCAGCTGTCGAACCGCCACTGCCCGTCGATGAACGTCCAGGTCGTCGGCTTGGGATCGTCCTCGCTCGCGCGGGCGTCGAAGTGTGTCATCGTCACCGTCCCAGTAGATCCGGACGTGCTGACGGTGAGTTCTGACGGCTTGGTCGTCAGGTCTCTGCCGTCATAACGCTGCGCCATGGACGCCACGAAATCGTCCTGGTTCAGCGTGAGTTTGCAGCGCGCGGAGCGGACCTGATACGCGGCCGCGTAATCGTGACTCGCCAACGCGGCCACCAGCTTCGAGGCTTCGCCGCGCAGCGCGGCGGAGGTCGGTCCGGCCGCGCTGTCGACGTTTCCATCGCCGCACGCGGACAGCACGAGAATCGGCATCGAGACAGCGCCGAGCACACAAAGGGCACGATGGGTTCGGTTCATCTCGACTCCTTGCCATAGATCGTCGGATTCGATATCCGGCCGATCGAGTTCAGCCTTACCCGACGCGAAATCCACCTGCGGGTCGGCCGAAACAGTATCGCGGCGCCGGACTTTCACCAAGCCGCCGCGTCGCACGACACCGACGATCACGGGTCAATCGACCGGATTCGCCGCACCGAAGCCTGGCTCAGTTCGGTACCAGCCGACGGACCGCGGCAGGCAGATCCCTTGTGCGCTTGTACGGCCCGGCCACCGAAGCGGCGACGGGCCTCGACAGCAGCGTGCGCGCGATCGCGGACACCTCGTCGGTGGTGACGGCATCGATGCGGGAGAGCGTTTCGGACACGCTGCGGTGGTTTCCGTAGCTGAGTTCGCTGCGTCCGATCCGGTTCATCCGCGAGGCGGAATCCTCCAGACCGAGCACCAGGCCGCCGCGCAGCGAACCCTTGGCCCGAGCACACTCGGCGTCAGTGATGCCGTGGGCGGCCACCTCCTCCAACACGCCGCGCGCCAGCGCCGCCACCTCGCCGAGGTTCTCCGGCTGGCAGCCGATGTAGACCGAGAAAGCGCCGGTGTCGGCGAAAGTGTCGACGCTGGAATACACCGAGTACGCCAATCCGCGCTCTTCCCGAATTCGTTGGAACAGACGGGAACTCAGCCCACCGCCCACCGCCGTGTTGAGCACCGACAGCGGCCAGCGCCGCTGCCCCTCATGCCGCCCGAAAGCCCGCACACCGAAGGCCAAATGCGCCTGTTCACTGTCGCGGTAACTCCGGTTCAGCTGTGGCGTACCATGCGGGCGGAACCGACCCTCCCGCCGCGGCGCGGGCGTCGCCGCAAGGTCGAGCCGGTTCCCGAAAGCACGGTGCACCAACTCCACCGTGTGCTCGTGCTCGACGTTGCCGGCGACCGCGACCACCATCCGGTTCGGCTGGTAGCGCCGCAGATGGAACGATCGCAGCTGCGCCGCTTGCATGGCCTCGATGGATTCGATCGAGCCGATCACCGGACGGCCGATCGGGTGGTCGCCGAACAGCGCGGTCAAGAACGCGTCGCCGACCAGGTCTTCCGGATCGTCGTCGCGCATGGCGATCTCTTCGAGCACCACCTGACGCTCGACATCGACGTCCACGGACCGGCACAGACCGTTGAGCACCACATCGGAGACCAGGTCGACCGCCAGAGGCAGGTCATCATCGAGCACATGCGCGTAGTAGCAGGTCTGCTCCTTGGCGGTGAACGCGTTGAGCTCACCGCCGACCGCGTCCATCGCCTCGGCGATGTCCAGTGCTGTTCGGGTCGGTGTCGCCTTGAACAGCAGGTGCTCCAGGAAATGCGCGGCACCTGCGACCGTCGGCCCCTCGTCACGGGACCCGACACCCACCCAGACGCCGACCGAGGCCGAACGCACCCCGGGCAGGTGCTCGGTGACCACACGCAACCCGCCGGGAAGGACGGTGCGCCGCACTCCGGTGTCGGCGTCCGTCCGTAGCTCCAGTGACGAACCCCCCCGCCCGTTGCTGAGCAGAGGGGTTGTCGTCGTCTTTTTCGTCACAGAGGCAAGTACTACTCGGTCCCGGCCACGTCCGCATCGACCGCGTCATCGGCGGGCTCTTCGGCGTTCTCGTCGACCGGCACCAGCGAGATCTTGCCGCGGTTGTCGATATCGGCGATCTCGA
Organism: Nocardia sp. NPDC049220; assembly: GCF_040647855.1. Lineage (NCBI taxonomy): Bacteria > Bacillati > Actinomycetota > Actinomycetes > Mycobacteriales > Nocardiaceae > Nocardia > Nocardia sp. NPDC049220. The sequence goes on along the minus strand of NZ_JBEZDA010000001.1, from coordinate 939,430 downwards.
CGCGCAGCTTGTCGCCCACGTTCACCACGTCCTCGACCTTGGCGACACGCTTGCCGTTACCCAGCTTGGAGATGTGCACCAAGCCGTCACGACCGGGCAGCAGCGAGACGAACGCACCGAAGGCGGTGGTCTTGACGACCGTGCCGAGGAAACGTTCGCCAACCTTCGGCAGCTGCGGATTGGCGATGGCGTTGATCGCGTCGATCGCGGCCTGCGCCGACGGGCCGTCGGTCGCGCCGACGAACACGGTCCCGTCGTCCTCGATGGAGATGTTGGCACCGGTGTCCTCGGTGATCTGGTTGATCACCTTGCCCTTGGGGCCGATCACCTCGCCGATCTTGTCCACCGGGATCTTGATCGCGGTGACGCGCGGCGCGTACGGGCTCATCTCGTCCGGGGTGGCGATGGCCTCGGCCATCACGTCCAGGATGGTCGTGCGCGCGTCCCGCGCCTGGCTCAGTGCCCCGGCCAGCACCTGTGAGGGGATGCCGTCCAGTTTCGTGTCCAACTGGAGCGCGGTCACGAACTCGGGGGTGCCCGCGACCTTGAAGTCCATATCGCCGAACGCGTCCTCGGCACCGAGGATGTCGGTCAGCGCGACATAGCGGACCTCCTCCTCACCCTGGTCGTTGGTGATCGTGTCCGACACCAGCCCCATGGCGATACCGGCGACCGGCGCCTTCAATGGCACACCGGCGTTCAGCAGCGACAAGGTGGAGGCACACACCGAACCCATCGAGGTGGAACCGTTGGAACTCAGCGCCTCCGAGACCTGGCGGATGGCGTACGGGAACTCCTCCTGGCTCGGCAGCACCGGGATCAGCGCCCGCTCGGCCAGCGCGCCGTGGCCGATCTCGCGGCGTTTGGGCGAGCCGACGCGGCCGGTCTCACCGGTGGAGAACGGCGGGAAGTTGTAGTGGTGCATGTAGCGCTTGCTGGTCTCCGGGCCGAGCGAGTCGACCTGCTGGGCCATCTTCACCATGTCGAGGGTGGTGACGCCCATGATCTGGGTCTCACCACGCTCGAACAACGCGGAGCCGTGTGCCCTCGGCACCACGGCGACCTCGGCGGACAGCGCGCGGATGTCGGCAAGGCCGCGACCGTCGATCCGGAAACCGTCGGTCAGAATCCGCTGGCGCACCAGCTTCTTGGTGACCGAGCGGAATGCCGCGCCCAGTTCCTTCTCCCGGCCGGCGAAGTCGTCGCCCAGCCGGTCGAGCACGGCGAGCTTGACCTCGTCGATCTTCGCCTCGCGCTCCTGCTTGTCGGCAATGCTCAGCGCCTCGCCCAGTTCACGCTTGGCGGTGCCCTCGACCGCCTCGTACACGTCGGCCTCATACGGCGGGAAGAGCGGGAACTCGCCGGTCGGCTTGGCCGCCAGCTCGGCAAGATCCTGCTGTGCCTTGCACAGGCGGGCGATGAACGGCTTGGCCGCCTCGAGCCCCTCGGCCACGACCGCTTCGGTGGGCGCCTGCGCGCCGCCGTCGATGAGTTCGAGCACCTTGTCGGTGGCCTCGGCCTCGACCATCATGATGGCGACGTCACCGGACTCGACCACGCGGCCCGCGACCACCATGTCGAACACGGCACCCTCGAGCTGCTCCACGGTCGGGAACGCGACCCACTGCGACGCGGCCCCGTGCTGGATCAGCGCGACACGCACACCGCCGACCGGGCCGGAGAACGGCAGTCCGGCGATCTGGGTGGACGCGGACGCGGCGTTGATCGCGACCACGTCGTACAGGTCGTTCGGGTCGAGGCTCAGCACGGTGACCACGACCTGGATCTCGTTGCGCAGGCCGTCGACGAACGAGGGGCGCAAGGGGCGATCGATCAGGCGGCAGGTCAGGATCGCGTCGGTCGAGGGGCGACCCTCCCGGCGGAAGAACGAGCCGGGGATGCGGCCCGCGGCGTACATCCGCTCTTCGACGTCGACCGTCAGCGGGAAGAAGTCGAACTGGTCCTTGGGGTGCTTACCCGCGGTGGTGGCCGACAGCAGCATGGTCTCGTCGTCCAGATAGGCGGCGACCGAGCCGGCGGCCTGGCGGGCCAGCCGTCCGGTCTCGAAGCGAACAGTGCGGGTGCCGAAGCTGCCGTTATCGATCAGCGCGACGGATTCGAACACTCCTGGCTCGACCTCGACGGCCGAGGTCTTACGTTCAGTTGTTTCGGTCATTCTCTTCTCTCAACCTCTCGTCTTCGCCGGCTCGAGCGCGTTGTGGGCGCGATCCGGCTGTCGTCAGCCATACCAGGTACGGGCGCGCGGCAACCATCTGGCTGCGACGCGCGCACCCGGCCGAATCCCCGTGGATGCGGCGACGCGGAGGCGGTCATCGATCGAAGCCCGACGGCGCGAACTCGCTGCCGAAAGGCCACTACCGAAGACCGACGCCACGCGGGCGGATGCATACGGCTATCCACTGTTGTCGTGCGACGGGGCGAATCCACCCCTCATACACAAAGAGCCAACGAGAAGAGTGTACGTCTCCCCGTTGGCCGAGCTGTCGACCCCTCGGAAGTCGCGGGTCGAGCACGTCACGCTCATTGCTCCCGCGACCATCCTCATGCGAGGCCATCGTGCGTCGTTCGCGGCCGCCGCGCAGGCGAGCGGCCTTGCCCCGCGACGGGGTCGCAAGCAATGGCCGCTCGCCGGATTGCCATCAGGAGGCCGCGAACACGCCGCGCCGAGGCGCGGCCGACGTCACCGACGCAGACCGAGGCGCTCGATCAGCGAACGGTAGCGGTTGATGTCGTTGTCCTGCAGGTACTTCGACAGCCGCTTACGGCGACCGATGAGCGCCATCAGACCGTGGCGGGTGTGGTGGTCGTGCTTGTGCTTCTTCAGGTGCTCGGTGATGTCGGCGATCCGCTTGGACAGCAGCGCGATCTGCGCCTCCGGCGAACCGGTGTCCTTCTCGTGCAGGCCGTACTCGGCGAGAATCGCCGACTTCTGCTCGGTGGTCAACGCCATGTGGCATCCACTCCTGTATCTCAGTTCCGCGCTCGAATATCCGGTTACCCGGTGTGGGCGCCGCCGCGGACCGCAGCAAACCCGAGGATCCACCCTACCCGACCGGGCTGTTCCCGCCGAATCGCGGGGCGGGCCGCCCGAACCGCGGGTCGGCGACCAGGACGGCGGTGCCGCGGCGGCTCCTCATGGGCACATCCGCCATGGCCCCTGCTCGCCACCACGCCCGCACGCCGAGCAGCGCGACCACGAAATTCGACGTCGTGTCGTCCGGACGCTTACCGACCGTCGACAGCGGTCAGGGTCTTGCGCGCGGTCTCCACGTCGCGCCCCATGGTCTCGACGAGTTCGTCGACCGAGTCGAACTTGCGCTGGCCGCGAAGGTGTTCGACGAAGTCGACCGCGACATGCTGACCGTAGAGATCCGCCTCGCCGTCGAGCACGTACGCCTCGACCGTGCGGGCACGTCCGGAGAATGTCGGGTTGGTGCCCACCGAGATGGCGGCCATCGCCGGCTCGCCCGGGGTGACGGTGCCGATGGTCGGGCCGGGGCCGAGCACGGTGAACCAGCCCGCATACACGCCGTCAGCCGGGATCGCGGCATGCATCGGCGGTGCGACGTTCGCGGTCGGGAAGCCGAGTTGACGACCGCGGCCGTCACCGCGCACGACAACGCCCTCGACGCGATGCGGGCGACCGAGCGCCTCGGCCGCGGCCGCCATGTCGCCGGCGTCGACACACGCGCGAATGTAGGTGGAGGAGAACGTCACCGCGTGTTCGGCGAGCAGCTTCACACCGTCGACTTCGAAACCGAAGCGCTGGCCGAGTTCGCGCATGGTCGCGACAGTGCCCGCGGCCTTCTTGCCGAAGGTGAAGTTGTCGCCCACGACGACTTCGACCACGTGCAATCGTTCGACCAGCAGGTCATGAACGTAGCGCGCAGGGGTCAGCTTCATGAATTCCTGGGTGAAGGGCATCACACAGAACACGTCGACACCCAGTTCCTCGGCCAGTTCGGCCCGGCGGGTGAGGGTGGTCAACTGAGCAGGATGAGAGCCGGGGCGCACCACTTCCATCGGGTGCGGGTCGAAGGTCATCAGCGCTGCGGGCACGCCGCGCGCGGCAGCGGATTTCACCGCACGGCTGATCAGCTGCGCGTGGCCGCGGTGCACACCGTCGAACACACCGATCGTGAGGACACAACGCCCCCAGTCCGCGGGCACATCGTCGAGGCTTCGCCATCTCTGCACAGCCCGCAGCCTACGCAAAGCAGGTGACGAACAGTATTCAGGCGTGCCGATGTCACAGCATAACGCTGTGCGCTCGATCCGAGCCGACCCGAGGTCACCCCGGAGCATGTCGTCGGTACCTAGTTCCGGTCCCGGGAAGGCCGACGACACACCGCACACCGGCCCCGCGTCGGAAGAGGTGGGCACGACTACCGCACAACGTCGCCGTTCACGACATCGTCTGTCGGCGGCTACTCCCTCGCCCCACCGACGCGCGTGATTTCCCGGCGCAGGCACGGAAATGAGTCGGATCCATGCACGAAAGCGCCTACGCAGCCGCTGATTTTCGCGATCCGACCGTTCGTCTCGCGTCAGCGACGGCGATGGTCTACCGTCCAGTCCTGTTGGTGACCGAAGTACTTTGGAGTACCCCCATGAAAAGCGCAGTCAAACATGTGCGTGTGATCGGACCATCCGATTCGGCAGAAACCCTAGGACGCCAACGACAACGCCTGATCCCCTGCATCACAGAAGAAACCTGTGGCGCCTCCGGCATCTCGGCGGGCATGGTCAACATGGCTCCCGGCGCGATGTCGAAGGCGCATTACCACGCACACAGCGAGATCGTTGTCATCTGCCTGCGTGGTACGGCGGTGACGCTGATCGGGCCGGAATTGACGCCCTACTTTCACGGCCCCGGCCAGTTCATCTATATCCCGGAGGGTGTCATCCATGTGGCGGTGAACCTCGACGAGGCCGAGGATCTCGCGGCGGTGGAGATGCGGACCGATCCCTTGTTCAACGACGACGTCGTCCTCACGCCGGAATATGACGCCCGGGTACCCGATGTCGTGGCCGAGCTTCGGCGGCAGCACCTGATCGGTTCGTGAGATGGCGCTCGTCAAAACCAGCCGCGGCGCGGCCGCGGTGACCAGCGGGCCGATCGACGACATCTTCGCGGCACTCGCACGACGCCCAGAGGTCGTCTCCTTCGCGGTCGGGGCGCCTGACCCCACGCTGTTGCCCGGCGACCTCGTCTCAACGTTGTCCCACGATGTCCTCGCCAAGTACGGAAGCGCCGTGCTCCAGTACGGCATGACACAGGGATTCGCGCCTCTTCTCGAACAGGCTCGAATTCTTTTGAGCAACCGCCATATTCAATGCTCCCCCGAAAGGCTGCATATCTCGACCGGCGGTTCCGGAGCATTGCACAACGTGTGTTCGGCACTGGTGGACCCCCAGGACGTCGTTCTGGTGGAGACCCCGACCTACGGCCCTGCCGTGAAGGTCTTCCGTAGCCACGGGGCGACCGTCATCGCAGTACCGTCCGATGATTTCGGAATCGTGCCGGAAGCACTCGACGAAGCCCTGGCCCGATATGACGTCGCCTTCGTGTATCTGCTCCCGACCTTCCAGAACCCGACCGGACGAACGATGCCGATCGACCGGCGAACACAGATAGCGGATATCGTCGTTCGCCGCGGCGCGCTGCTGGTCGAGGACGACGTTTATACCGATCTACGGTATCGCGGCGTATCGTTGCCAGCGCTCTATTCCTTTGCGCCGGAGAACTCGATCTACATCACGTCGCTGTCGAAAACCCTTGCGCCGGCTATCCGCGTCGGAATCACCGCCATGCGTCCCGATCTGCTGAAGAATGTGCTCGCCCTGAAGCAGGGCATCGATATGCAGACGTCGACGTACTGCCAGGCGATCGCCGCCGAGTTTCTCGGTAGCGCGGCGGGCGCGACGCACCTCGCCCACGTCATCGATACCTACTCGGCCAAATTGGACACCGTGGTCGACGCCATCGGGCGGCGGCTCCCACCCGGCTTCCGCTGGGTCATGCCCGATGGGGGGATGTTTCTGTGGATCGAGTGCCCACCAGGATTCGACGCCGACGCACTTCTGGACACAGCGCTGCGGCGCGGCGTCGCTTTCCTGCCGGGCAGCGCCTTCTACTCCGACACCGAGACCGACCACCGCAACACTATGAGGCTGAGCTTCGCCAACGTTCCACACGACGATATCGACCGCGGCATAGAACTGTTGGCCGGCGTCTGCGAGGAGGCTGCATGACCGATCGACATCCTGTCCTCGGCACCTGGGAGGTCATCGCCCACGGAGCTCCGTTCGGTTACCACGTGATGCAGTTCCACCCCGGCGGCACTGTGCTGCAGTCGAATCCGGACGGCGGTAATCCCGCCACGAGCGACAGCAACGGCATGGGCACGTGGTGCGCCGACGGCCCGCTCGTCGTCGGCGCGTTCCTGGAATTCGTCGTCGATCGAGCCGATCCCGCCGTGGTGCGGAAAGGGATCGTCGCCTTCGAACTCGAGGTGACCGGCGACCGATTGTCCGGATCGGCCACCGCGACGTTCTACGACCTCACCGGTCAGCCGGTGGACAGCCCGTCCACCGCGCAGTTGACCGGCAGTCGATTCGATGGCGTTGCCGAGGCGCGGCGCTTGCTGAGTAATCGCACGGGGTAAGCGAAGGTCACACGCTCGGCGATGCGGCCCCTCGGGTGCGGGCCGCTCGACCACGGCCGGCCGACGCTGACCGTGCACGAAGCAGCGGTCGTCGATCTGCCGACGCGGCGGATCGGACGACGCTCGGCTGCGTTCGACCGGCCGACACGGTGTCGCGGACGCGTGCCGCCGTGTCGGGGATGTGTGTATCGGGACGCATGTGCCTAAGCTCGGGTATGTGCCCGGTAAACGAGATATCGCGACCCGACGCGAGTTGTCCGACGCCCCCGCGCCAGGCGTACCACGCGGCGCTACCGCGACGATCGCGCCTGTGCTCTCGTCGGTCGCCCAGGACTATCTGAAGGTCATCTGGACCGCACAGGAGTGGTCACAGGAGAAGGTGTCGACCAAGTTACTCGCCGAGCGGATCGGTGTGTCCGCGTCGACCGTCTCCGAGGCGGTGCGCAAGCTCGCCGACCAGGGTTTGGTGGAGCATGCGCGCTATGGCGCGATCACCCTCACCGCAGCGGGTCGTCGCGCCGCCGTCGCCATGGTGCGCAGGCATCGGCTGATCGAGACGTTCCTGGTCAACGAACTCGGCTACGGATGGGACGAAGTGCACGACGAGGCCGAGGTACTCGAGCACGCGGTCTCCGAACTGCTGATGGCCCGCATCGACGCCAAACTCGGTTATCCCGACCGCGATCCACACGGCGACCCGATTCCGTCGGTGGACGGCGCGGTACCCACTCCGCCCGCGCGCCAACTCAGCGACTTCGACGCGGGCGAATCCGGCCGTGTGGCGCGCATATCGGACGCCGATCCCGACATGCTGCGTTACTTCGACTCCGTCGGTATCGCCCTGGACACCACCATTACGGTCGTCGAACGCCGCGACTTCGCGGGCACCATCGCCATTCGCATCGGCGCCACCGAATCACCGACCGACCTCGGCCGTCCCGCCGCGGACGCCATCTGGCTCACCGCCTGACCGTCCGGACGGATCTTTTGCGAGCCGGCCGTGGAATGCGTCGCGGTTCCCGCCGAGGACGTCTCGAACTGCGACGAGACCCCCTCGGCTGGTTTCGCGCCATGACGAGCGACGTCTCCGGCCTGGCCCACGCCTGTCGGCTCGGCAGGCGGACAGCCCTCGAGAATTGCCGTCGCCGAGGCACCACGCGAAGCGATCGGCGGTGGTCAGGAGGTGCCGCAACACGACGGCACCGCACTGCCACTCTTGCGCGGGTGACAACCGCATTCCGCGCCCGTCACGACCTGCCTCCCCCTGCGACTCCTGGATCAGCGCACCTCAGCGCGGAACGAAGCATCCGCGTGCTCGCGATCCACCGGGAACCGACGGTCCGGGGCTCGAAGCTGGTCGGGCCCGGTGATCGCGTGTACCGCAACGACTCCGGCACACCGGTCAGCGCGGGTCGGATCCGGCAGGTTGCCGTGCCAGTTCAGCGGCGCGGGCGGCGATCGCCGCGCCGAGGTCGGCGGTGGTGGCGGTTCCACCGAGGTCAGGAGTGAGCGTCTCGCCGGTGGCCAAAACATCGCATACCGCTCGGTCGACCGCGGCCGCCGCGGCGGCTTCGCCGAGATGATCGAGCAGCATGGCACCGGCCAGGATCTGCGCGACCGGGTTGGCGATGCCCTGACCGGCGATATCCGGCGCGCTACCGTGCACAGCCTCGAACATCGACGGTGCGATGCGATCGGGATTGATATTGCCCGAGGGTGCCAGCCCGAGCCCCCCGGTGACGGCGGCGGCGAGGTCGGAGAGTATGTCGCCGAACAGGTTCGAACCGACGATCACGTCGAGCCGGTCCGGGTGCAACACCAGTTCGGCGGCCAGCGCGTCGACATGCATCTGGCGAGTGGCCACCTGGGGATATTCAGCCGCGATCCGCTCGAAGACGCTGTCCCAGTAGGGCATCGAGTGGATGATCCCGTTCGACTTCGTCGCCGAACACAACTGCCCGGACCGTTCGGCAGCACGCTCGAACGCGTAGCGAATGATCCGTTCGCACCCGGTCCGGGTGAACACCGACTCCTGGAGCACGAACTCGTCGGGACGGCCCTCGTTGTGGATGCCGCCGATCCGGGAGTACTCGCCCTCGGAATTCTCCCGCACGATGAGAATATCCAGATCGGCGGCAGTCCGGTCGCGCAGCGCCGACTGGGTGCCGGGCAGCAGACGCACCGGACGCAGGTTGACGTACTGACCGAAGGCGCGCCGCAGCGGGATCAGCAGGCCCCACAGCGAAACATGGTCGGCCACACCGGGAAAGCCGACCGCACCGAGCAAGATCGCATCGAATCTCGCGAGCCGCTCCGCACCGTCCAGCGGCATCATCGCGCCCGTACGCAGGTAGTTCTCACAGGACCAATCGAATTCGGTCCATTCCAGCCCGGGCAGCGCGGCGTCGAGCACAGCCACCGCCTCCGCGGTCACATCGACGCCGATGCCGTCGCCCGGGATGGTGGCGATGCGGTATCCGCTCATGACGACGCCTCGCTGACGCGCGGCGCGGTCGTGCTGTCTGCTCGATTCACGAACTGGCGCTCCTTCACAGTCGGACTCCGATGTACTTGGTCTCCAAGAACTCGTCGATTCCAGTCAGGCCGCCTTCACGGCCGAGCCCGGATTCCTTGACGCCACCGAACGGCGCGGCCGGATTCGACACCACACCCTGGTTGAGTCCCACCATGCCGGTCTCCAACGCTTCGCACACCCGCAAGCCACGCCGAAGATTGTCGGTGAACACGTAACTCACCAATCCATACGGGGTGTCGTTGGCGCGCGTGACCGCTTCCTCCTCGGTGTCGAAAACACCGATCGCCGCGACCGGACCGAAGATCTCGGTGTGGCACATTTCGGCCTCGTCGGGCACGTCGACCAGCACGGTCGCGGGGTAGAAGTTTCCCGGTCCGTCCAGCGGGGTTCCACCGGTCAGCACCTCGGCTCCGCGGGCGCGGGCATCGTCGACCAGGCCCCGCACCTTCGTCACGGCATCGGCGTCGATGAGCGGGCCGACGACCACATTGGGTTCGGTGCCGCGACCTACCGGAAGCGCCGCCATCCGATTGGCCAGGCGACGGGAGAAATCACCAGCGACGGAGCGCTGGACCAGGATGCGGTTGGCGGCCGTGCACGCCTGTCCGATATTGCGCATCTTCGCCGCGAGCGCTCCCTCGACCGCCTCGTCGAGGTCGGCGTCCTCGAACACCAGCAGCGGGGCGTTCCCGCCCAACTCCATCGAGGTGCGCATGACCGTCTGCGCGCACTGTGCGAGCAACTGTTTGCCGACCGCAGTCGAGCCGGTGAACGACAGCTTGCGCGAACGGGCGTCCAGGATGAGCGGCGCCATCACAGCCGCGGGGTCGGCGGTCGTGACGACGTTGACCACACCGGCGGGCAGCCCGGCCTCGGCCATCACCTCGGCGAGGGCGAGCATCGAGAGCGGCGTCTGCTCAGCGGGTTTGACCACACAGGTGCAGCCGGCGGCAAGCGCGGGCGCGATCTTGCGCGCACCCATGGCCATCGGGAAGTTCCACGGCGTGATGAGCAGGCTCGGACCGACCGGCTGCCTGGTCACCAGAAAACGTCCGCCACCCGTCGGTGCTGGCATGTACCCGCCATCCAACCGCACGGCCTCTTCGGCGAACCAGCGAAAGAACTCCGCCGCATACGCGATCTCGCCGCGGGCCTCGGCCAGCGGTTTGCCCATCTCCAATGTCGCGATCAGTCCGAGCCGGTCGACGTCGTCCAACAGCGCGCGGTGCACGCGCATCAGTAGGTCGCTGCGCTCCCGCGGCGGTGTGCGGGCCCACTGCGCCTGCGCCGCGTCCGCCGCATCGAGCGCCGCCAGGCCGTCTTCCGGGCCGGCATCGGCCACCTCGCAGAGCAGGTGACCGGTCGCCGGATCGACGACCGGCAGGGACCTCTCGGTCTCCCGCCAGCAGCCGTCGATATACAGGCCTGTCGGCACCGTATCGATCGCGACCCGCTCCGCTGCGCTCAGCGCGGTCTCGGTGAGCATCGTTGATGGCTCCTTTCATCCCCGCGCAGCGCTCGGCCATTGCTGCGACCCGTGCGGCCATGTTATGCATATTGTCGACAATCCGACAATAGACAATCTTCAGACGCATGCCCCTCGCACACGAAGGCGGATCACCATGACCGAGCTATCGCCCGTCCTGAAACAAGCCACCCCGGTGATTGTCGACCACGGCGCCGGGTGCTATCTCTACGGCACCGACGGACGCCGGTATCTGGACTTCACCGCCGGAATCGGGGTGACCAGCACCGGCCATTGTCACCCACATGTCGTCGCGGCGGCGCAGGCCCAGGTCGCGTCACTGATCCACGGCCAGTACACAACAGTGATGCACAAGCCGCTACTGGAATTGACCGAGCGGCTCGGCGCGGTGCTTCCCGAGGGGCTGGACGCGCTGTTCTTCGCCAACTCCGGCAGCGAGGCGGTCGAGGCGGCGCTGCGGCTGGCGCGACAGGCCACCGGGCGGCCGAACGTCGTCGTCTTCCACGGCGGATTTCACGGCCGCACCGTCGCGGCCGCGACCATGACCACCTCCGGCACCCGATTCTCGGCGGGCTTCAGCCCGCTCATGTCGGGTGTGCATGTCGCGCCCTTCCCCACCGCGTTCCGGTACGGCTGGAGTGAAGAGGAAGCCACCGCGTTCGCGCTGCGCGAACTCGACTACCTGTTCGCCACGCTCACCTCTCCCGCGGAGACCGCGGCGTTCGTCGTCGAGCCGATGCTCGGCGAGGGCGGTTACATCCCGGGCAATACGGCGTTCTTCCAGGGGCTGCGCGAACGCGCGGACCGGCACGGCATCCTGCTGGTCTTCGATGAGATCCAGACTGGATTCGGGCGCACCGGAAAATTCTTCGGACATCAGCACTTCGGCGTGCGCCCCGACGTGATCACCATCGCCAAGGGACTCGCCAGCGGGTTCCCGCTCTCGGGCATCGCGGCCTCGCGCGAACTCATGGCTCGGGCGTGGCCGGGCTCGCAGGGCGGCACCTACGGTGGCAACGCGGTGGCCTGTGCGGCGGCCATCGCCACGCTCGAGGTCATCGAATCCGAAGGGCTGGTGGACAATGCCGCCGCCCGCGGCGCGCAACTGCTGCGCGGCCTGCGCGAGAACGCCACCAAGGCAATCGGTGACGTGCGTGGCCTCGGCCTGCTCGCGGGGGCCGAATTCATGACGCCCACCGGCGAACCCGATCCGGACACTGCCGCCGCGGCCCAGCGCGCCGCCGTGGCCAAGGGACTGCTCCTGCTCACCTGCGGCGCGTACAGCAACGTGGTACGGATGATTCCGCCGCTGATCGTGACCGATACGCAGATCGAGGACGCACTCGCGATCTGGTCGGAAGTCCTCGCCGAGCTGTAGCGCCTTTCCGCAGCGACCGCCGCAGGTCGCCCGATCCCTCGTGACCGCCGTGCTCACTCCGATGAGCACCGACCAGGAAGCAGGACCGCATGGCCCGCTACATCACCATCACCCTGACCAAAGCCGCAGTGGCCTGTCGCGCACGACTGCTCGACGCGGAAGCACCGCGTACCTGCGCCGCGGTGTGGGATGCGTTGCCGCAGGAAGGCGACGCGTTTCACGCCAAGTACGCGCGCAACGAGGTCTACACCCTCGTCCCGCGGATCGGCGCGGCCCCGCATCGGGAGAACCCGACCATCACACCGATCCCCGGCGACGTGTGCCTTTTCGACTTCGAGGCGTGGGAAATCGGCAATCCCGCGTATGGCTACGAACCCGGCTCCGCGGCCGAGCACGATCGCGGCGCCACCGATCTGGCCCTGTTCTACGGCCGCAACAACCTACTGATCAACGGTGACCTGGGCTGGGTACCGGGCAATGTCTTCGCCACCATCGAGGACGGGCTCGCTGAGATGGCCGCCGCGTGCAACGCACTGTGGCTACAGGGAGTACAAGGCGAGACGCTCGCCTTCGCCCGCGCCTGACCTCGTCCGACTGACCGACCAGCGGCCCCGGAGCCTCCAGGGCCGCTGGTTCGCGTTCAGGACGCCAGCACGTGTTCGGCGAAGCGGGCCACGGCCAACACCAGATCGTCGGAGTGACGGGGCCCGACAATCTGGAGTCCGACCGGAAGCCCCGCACGGGTAGTGCCCGCGGGGATGCTGATCGCCGGCTGCTGCGTGAGGTTGAACGGGTAGGTGAACGGCGTCCACTGCGGCCAGCTATGCAAACCGCTGCCCGGCGGCACGTCGTGGCCCGCCTCGAAGGCCGGGATCGGCACCGTCGGGGTGATCAGGACGTCGTAGTCGGTGTGAAAGGCACCCATGGCGATGCCGATCTGGGCCGCCACGTTCCGCGCGGCAAGATAGTCGACGGCCCGGACGGTCTCGCCACGGTCCCACACCAGCCCCAACTCGGGATCGACCCGCTCGCGCGTGCGATCCGGGAAGCCCGACAACATGGTGGCCGCGCCGGCGGCCCACAGCAGTTCGAATGCCTCGCGCGGATCGGTGAAGCCCGGGTCGGCCGCGCTGACCAGAAGTTCGGCTTCGGCGAGGCGGGCTACCGCCCCCGCCACGATCGTCGCGACTTCGGCGTCGACCTCGGCGTAGCCGAGCGTTGCCGAGTACGCCACACGCAGCCCGCGCACGTCGCGGTGCATCTCCGCGCGCAGCGCGGTGACCGGCGGGGCCAGTGTGGTCGGGTCGCGCGGGTCGGGCAGCGACAGGATATCCATCAGCAATGCCGCATCCTCGACGGTGCGTGCCATCGGGCCCGCGTGTGCCAGCGGACCGAAAGGACTCGCCGGGTACAGCGGGATCCGGCCATAGGTGGGCTTGAAGCCGACGATGCCGCAGAAGGAGGCCGGAATGCGCACACTGCCGCCACCATCGGTACCGACCGAAACCGGCCCCATGCCCGCCGCGACCGCCGCGGCGCTTCCGCCGGAGGAACCGCCCGCGGTCGTGGACGGATCGACCGGATTTCGGGTGATGCCGGTCAGCGGGCTGTCGGTCACCGCCTTCCAGGCGATCTCCGGAGTGGTCGTCTTGCCGAGAAACACCATCCCGTCCTCGCGCAGCCGCGCCGCGACCGGACTGTCGACCGGCCACGGGCCGCTCGGGTCGATGGACGTGGAACCGCGCCGGGTGGGCCACCCCTCGGTCAGGAACACATCCTTGATCGAGACCGGGACGCCGTCGAGGAGGCCGCGGGCATGGCCGGATTGCCAGCGCGCCTCGGATTCCTTCGCCTGCACCATGGCGCGGTCGGGGTCGACGAGACAGAAGGCGTTGACCGCGCCGTCCCGGTCGGCGATGGCCCGCAGGATCACCTCGGTCGCCTCGACGGGTGACAGTGCCCCCGCCGCGTAGGCCGAGACCAACTCGACCGCTGTCATCGCGGCCGGATCTGTGGGGTTGTTCTTATCGGGGTAGCTCATGAATGGGCTCCTTCAGCCGGGGACGTACCCCAGCCTTTTGTCGACCACGTTGTCCAGCGGACGTCCGGCGATCCATTTGTCGAAGTTCTTGGTGAACACGTTGACGATCTCGGTCCGCCAGCCGAGGAAATCACCCGAGTTGTGCGGAGTGATCCGCACATTCGGCAGGTCCCACAAGGGATGCTGCGCCGGGAGAGGTTCCGGATCCATCACATCGAGCGCCGCTGCGGCGATCGATCCGGTGCGCAGCGCGGCTACGAGATCGTCGGTCACAACGAGTTCCCCGCGACCGACGTTGACAAACCTGGCATGTGGCTTCATCGCCGCGAAAGCGCTGGCGTCGAACATATTTCTGGTCTGAGCTGTCAGCGGGGCGATCGCGATGACGTAGTCCGCCTCGGGCAGTTCGGCATGCAGATCGGTGGCGACAGTGCCGAAATCCGGATCCGCCACCCGCTCTCGCCGGCCCACCGCGCGAATCGTCATCCCGGCCGCGCGCAGCAGCCGGGCGATCCGCCGCCCGATCGAGCCGGTGCCGACGACCAGGGCGGTCGCCCCTTCGATTCGCTCCGATTCGCGATGGCGCCACTCGTGCCGCTGCTGTAGCAACAGCGAGCCGGACAGATCTTTGGCGAATCCGAGAATCTGTCCGAGCACGTACTCGGCGATCGCGGAATCGAAGACGCCTCGCGTATTGGTCACCACCACATCACTCGCCCGCAGCTCGGGAAACATCGCCGGATCGACACCGGTCGATCCCATGTGCAGCCAACGCAGCCGGTCGGCCGCATGCCAAGCACCGGGCAACGCGCGGGTGCCGAAGTCGTAGACGAACAATGCCTCCGCCCCGCGTAGCGCGCTGGCGAGCCCAGCCGCCTCGGTGTAGCGAACCGTGGCGCGATCTGCGACGGCGGCCATGAGTTCGGCGTCGGGCACACTGTCACTGTGCAGGACGGCGACAATGGGGCCCTCTTCCACATTGACACACTAAGATCACATCGTATGATTGTCAACAATCCGATCGTGTTCGGAGGTAGTTCCAGCTGAGCGCGAGAGGGGCTCTAGTGGATCTGAGTTTTCCCGACCTCGACGGGCCCGTTGCGCAACGGGGCATCGGGATCATCGCACCGTTCGACCTCGCCCTCGAACGGGAGCTGTGGCGTTGGGCGCCACTGGAAGTGAGCCTGCACCTGGCCCGCACCCCCTACGAACCGGTCCCGGTGTCCTTGGAGATGGCCGAGCTGGTGTCCGACGCGGCCCACTTGACCGCGGCCACTCGCAACGTGCTGCATGTAGAGCCCGAGGTGGTCGCCTACCTGTGCACATCGGGCAGCTTCATCAAGGGCCTCGACTACGAGAAGTCGTTGTGCGACACCATCTGCCAGGCGGGCGCTCAGGACGCGGTGACCACCTCGGGCGCGCTGCTCGAGGCCATCCGCCACCTCGATCTCACCCGAATCTCGGTGCTCACCCCGTACGACGAGATCCTCACTCACCGGCTGCACGACTTTCTCGCCGAGGCCGGGTGCGAGGTGGCCCGCTCCGACCACCTCGGGCTCGGTGGCGGTATCTGGAAGGTCAGCTACCGCACCATCGCCGAGCGGATCGTCGGCGCCGACGATCCGTCGGCCCAGGCCATCTTCGTCAGTTGTACCAATCTTCCGACCTATGACGTCATCGAGCCGTTGGAGCAGGCGCTCGGCAAACCGGTAATCACCGCCAACCAGCTCACCATGTGGGCCTGCCTCGGCCGGATGAAGCTACCCATGATGGGTCCGGGCAAGTGGCTGGCCAACGTTTTCTGAAGGAAGAACTCCACATGCAGGCACCCACTATCGGCTTCATCTATCCCGACCATGCGGCCGAGGACGACTACCCGCTGGCCGCGGCGACACTCGGCGCCAACCTTCCGGTAGCGCACATCTACGGCACCGATCTGCACGCCATCCCCGAACTGCTCGACTTGGGCAGCCCGGAGAAGTTGCGTGGCGGCGCCGCGCTGCTCGCACCGCATCAGCCCGACGCGATCGTCTGGGCCTGCACATCCGGCAGTTTCGTCTACGGGCCCACGGGCGCTCGCGACCAGGTGCGCGCGCTGGCCGAGGCCGCGGGCGTGCCGGCGACCAGCACCAGCCTGGCGTTCGCCGATGCCGTGCATGCGCTCGGGCTGCGCACCGTCGCCATCGCCGCGAGCTATCCCGACGAGGTCGCGCGACTGTTCGTCGAGTTTCTGGCCGACGCCGGCATCGAGGTCGTGTCCATGTCCAGCGCGGGCATAGACACCGCCGCCGAGGTCGGCACCCTCACCCCCGCCGAGGTCCTACGGTTGGCCGTCGACAACGACCACCCCCGAGCTCAGGCACTACTGATCCCGGATACCGCCATGCACACCCTGGCCGTGCTGCCGGAACTGGAGGCGACGCTCGGCAAACCTGTGCTGACCGCCAATCAGGTCACCATCTGGGCGGGCCTGCGGCTGGCCGGCGCCGAACCGTTCGTCACCGGGCTCGGCGCCCTGTTCGAAAGGCAGAACGATGTCCGTCCTTGATTTCGAGCCGGTGAACCGGCAGTCGACCGCGGAGATGATCGCCGACCGGCTTCGTGCGGCGATCATGCACGGCAGCCTCACTCCCGGTGCGCAACTCGGCGAAGCCGATCTCGCGGCACAGTTCGGCGTGTCGCGCGGTCCGGTCCGGGAGGCGATGCAGCGCCTGGTGTCCGAGGGCCTGTTGCACAGCATCCGTCATCGCGGCATCTTCGTCATCGAGTTGACCCTCGACGACGTCATCGACATCTATCGAGCCAGGACGGCGCTGGAGGGCGGCGCGCTCGAGTTGATCCTGGACGGTCGCCGGCCCCTCGCCTACGAAGCTCTCGGTCCGAGCGTCGAGAAGATGTGCGCACGAGCCGAATGCGGTGACGTGGTCGGTGTGTCCGATGCCGATCAGGCTTTCCACGAGGCCCTGGTGGAAAGCGCCGCCTGCCCCCGGCTGGTCCGCGCCGCCCGCACCCTGCTCATCGAGACCCGCATGTGCCTGGGTGCTTTGCAGACCACCTACCCCGACCTCCGCGAGCAGGCCCGCGAACACGTCGATCTGCGCGAGGCGATCGCCACCGCCGCACCCGACCGAGCAAGGACCTTGCTGGTCGAGCACATGGAGGACGCCGTGCAACGCCTTCGCCACCAGATCGGCAACATGCCCAGCGCGATATGAACGCGGGCCACGCCGCATCCGGCCGCGCGGCTCACCCCGACGCGGACATCCGGTCGGCGACCGACTTCGAGCCGACGCGATCCTCGTCGGCGTCGGCGAGCCAGAAGTACATCGGCGGAAGCAAGATCTCGAGGGCGGTCAGCACAAGCTGGAACCAATGCGGCCAGCCGTACACGGCCGCCGACACGAAACGGGCGACCGCACCGAGCAGGAAGATCCCGGCCAGCCAACGCACGGTGATCGCCGGGATCGGCGACTGTCGCGCCACCCGAATCCAGGCGAGGCCGTACCCGACGAAGATCGCACCGAAGAACCTGCTTTGACTGTCGGCGGTCACACCGGCTGAGCCCATGTCGGGCACCGCGTCGATCCCGAGTGCGATGTGCAGGAACCCGATCCACACGCAGGCGACGCCCATGATCAGGGAAAGCCACTTCAATGCCGCGGACATACATCCCCCTCGGAGACCCGTCGGATATCCGCCGGGCGCGCAGAAGATTTCGCATTCGACCACGCGACGGCTTAGTAGACATGCGTCTACTAAGCGACTCTACGGCGCTTGGTAGACACGCGTCAACTAAGCTCACGAGGTGAGTTCCCGCCACCGTATGTCGCCCGATGAACGCCGCCGTACGCTGCTCGACGCCGGAGCGACGCTATTCGCCGAACGCCCGTACGACGACGTGCTCATGGCGGATGTCGCCGCCGCGGCGGGGGTGTCCCGCGCTCTGCTCTACCGGCATTTTCCGAGCAAGCGCGACCTGTTCGTCGGCGTCTACGAGCTAGCCTCCGACCGATTGCTGATCGCGACGACCTTCGACGCCACGGCCCCGCTGGCCGACCAGCTCGCCGCCGGCCTGGACACGCATTTCGACTACTTCGAAGCCAACGCCAACAGCGTGCTCGCCGCCAACCGTGTCCTGGCCGCCGATCCCACGATCCAGACGATCATCACCGGCGAGCTCGGCGAGCTACGCAACCGCGTGCTCGATGCGATGGGGCTGGAGGGGTGCATTCGGTCGACCGTCTCCTCGATCTTGATGAGTTGGCTCACCTTCGTCCGGGTGCTCACCGTCGACTGGCTGGAAAACGGCGGGCTGACGCGCACCGAGCTACGTGAGACATCGCTGGGGGCATTATTCGGCGCGCTAGAGCCGGTCATCGACATCAGGGGCTCCGCGGCACGTACTGCCGTGAGCCGATGACAACGCTGTTCGCGAATCATCCGCGGCCGGCTACAGATTCGCCGGACGCACGACCATGACCGACGCCGCCCGCTTCCCGCTCTCCCGCAGGAGCGCGATAGCCCGACCGTCCTGGTCGAGGGCGGCGTAGACGCCCGGAATGCCGACAGGTTCGAGCCAGCGGCCGTTGCGCAGGTCGTCGGCCTGCGCGGAATCGATCTCGCGGTGCGCGAACGCGGTCCGTACGGCCTGGTCCATGTCGAGAGCGAGCAGTGGCGCGCCCGAATCCGCCACGGCGGCCAAGTCGTCGAGGGTACGCGCGTGCTCGAGAGTGAACGGGCCGACCGCGGTGCGGCGCAACGCCGTCAGGTGGCCGCCGACGCCGAGCGCGGCGCCCAGGTCACGAGCCAGCGCACGCACATAGGTGCCCGAGGAGCATTCGACCACCACGTCCAAGTCGACGAAGTCGCCGACGTCGCGGCGGGCGAGCACATCGAAACGTGCCACCGTGACCGGCCGGGCGGCCAACTGCACGTCCTCCCCCGCCCGATGGCGGGCGTAGGCGCGTTCGCCGTTCACCTTGATGGCACTCACGGTGGCGGGGACCTGATCGATGTCGCCGGTCAGCGCAGCGGTACGGGTGGCGACGTCGTCGTCGGTCAGATGTCCCGCCGGGGTCGTGGCGAGTACCTCGCCCTCGGCATCATCGGTGCTGGTCGACTGGCCGAGCCGGATGGTCGCCGTGTACGCCTTGGTCGTCAAGGTGAGTAGGCCGAGTAACTTCGTCGCGCGGTCCACACCGAGGACGAGGACGCCGGTGGCCATCGGGTCCAGCGTGCCCGCATGCCCGACCTTCTTCGTGCGCAGCAGCCTCCGACATTTCGCGACGACGTCGTGACTGGTCCAGCCGCTTTCCTTGTCGACGATGAGCAGCCCGCCCAGACCCTCCATCAGGCGTCGACGATCGCGGTGAGGATGTAGCCGTCGACGATCTGCCAGCGACCGTCGAACGAACGCAGCCCGGGCCCGCCGTCGATGGTCTGGCCGGGCACCAGCAGCTCGGTGTGGAAGCTGCCGTGACCGGAATCGGCGGCGCTGTCTTCGATCTCGAAGGTGATGTGCGCATCCTCGAAGCCGAGCCAGCGCCCCGTCAGCGGGAACCACGCCTTGTAGGTGGCTTCCTTCGCGCAGAACAGCAGCCGGTCCAGGTGCAGCGCGGAGTCGGTGGTCTTCAACCACTCCCGCTCCGGTGGCAGGCTGACCGAATCGAGCACACCGTCGGGCAGCGTGTCGTGCGGCTCGGCATCGATGCCGATCGAACGGAACCGCAACTTGTGACCGAGCGCGGCAGCGCGATAGCCGTCGCAGTGCGTCAAGCTGCCTACTATCCCGCGCGGCCATATCGGAGCCCCGCGCTCCCCCTTGCCGATCGCGACCTGTGGCTCACCGAGCTGCGCGAGGGCCAGCCGAGCACAGTGGCGCGCACCGATGAAATCGCGTCGCCGCTTCTCTACCGACTTGGCGATGAGATGCTCCTCGGCCGGAAACGGCTTCAGGTCCTCCGGGTAGGTCAGCAATTCGGCAGACGCGACACCCGCGGGCAGAATGTTCTCGATCATCACCGTCGAGCGTAGTCGAGGGCCGACGCACCGGTTTGCGGAGCCGCCATCACCCACGCCGAATCGGTGACCACGTCGACCATTCCGCATCGCACAGGGCTCGCGGCGTAGCACGCGTCATCGACTACCGGACTGGGCAACGCGCGACCAGCCGAGCAGGCGACCGCACCCTACTTCAGTCCGCGCCGCTGCTGCGCCCGGCTACGCATTTCGGCGGCGGCGGCCTCCATTTCAGGTGTCACCTGGAAGTGGCCGCCCCAGGTGTTCAGCGTGCCCGGTGGGTACTGCGGGGTCGGCAGAATCTGGCGCAGCAGCCGCTCGGGCAGACCGCGGCGCTGCCATTCGCGCGGGTAACCGAGGGATACCTCTTCGAACCGCACTCCGTCGTAGTGCGAGGTGCGCGGAATGTGCAGATGGCCGTAGACCGAACAGACGACGTTGTACCGAGTGTGCCAGTCGGCGGTGAGTTCGGTGCCGCACCACAGCGCGAACTCCGGGTAGAACAGCACGTCCGTCGGCTGACGAACCAGCGGGAAATGGTTGATCAGCACAACCGGGGTATTGGGCGCCAGCGCGTCGAGCCTGCGCTTGGTCACCTGCACCCGGGCGTGACACCACGCGTCCCTGGTGAGATATGGCTCCGGCGAGAGCAGGAACTCGTCGGTAGCCACCACGTTGCGCTCGCGCGCGATAGCGAGCCCCTCGGCTTTGTTGGCGGCGCCCTCCGGCAGGAACGAGTAGTCGTAGAGCAGGAACATCGGCGCGAGCGTCACCGGTCCGCCATACTCCTCGGCGCCGGCGCCCTCCCACACCGGGAACGGGTCCTCCGGGGTGAGCACGTCTAGGTCGCGGCACATCGAGACGAGGTAGTCGTAGCGCGCCACGCCGGAAATCTGCACCTCGTCCTTCACGGTGGTCCACAGCTCGTGATTGCCCGGCACCCAGATCACCTTGGCGAACCGACGGCGCAACAGCTCCAGCGCCCACCGGATATCCTCGGTCTTCTCCCCCACATCTCCGGCGACGATGAGCCAGTCCTCCGGCGAGTCCGCCGTGATCTGCTCGACGACCGGCCGATTCCCCTGGTGCCCGACGTGCACGTCGCTCACCGCCATCAACTTGGGTATCACCACACCTACCTTGGCACATCCGTTCCGGTCCACGCGCACCGGCCGATCCGAGTGTCGGCTACCGCGGCACCTCGAGGCCGACTCGGGCCCATCGACCCGATGACGCCCGCACCGCGACGGCGACCAGCCGCAACAGCATGAACGCGACGAGCCCGGACCAGATTCCGGCGACACCCCACCCGATAGCCAGCGACAGCCAGATGGCGGGCAGGAAGCCGAGCATTGCCGCGGCCAGCGTGCTGGTCCGCAAGTAAGCGGCGTCGCCCGCACCGAGCAGGACGCCGTCGAGCGCGAAGACGATGCCTGCCACCGGGATCAGGGCGACGAAAAACCACCACACCACGTGGGTCCGGTCCAAGACCTCCGGATCGTCGGTGAACAGGGTCGGGATGACCGATGCCCCCGCCGCGAAGCAGACGGCGAGGACCAGGCTGAACACCTCCGACCACTGGGTGACCCGCCAGGCAAGGCGGCGGGCACCGACGGCGTCGCCCGCGCCGAGGGCCGCACCGGTGAGCGTCTGGGCCGCGATGGCCAGCGAATCCAGGGTCAGCGCGAGGAAGTTCCAGAGCTGCAACACCAACTGGTGGGCGGCCACCGATGCCGCGCCGAACCGGGCGGCGACCGCGGCAGCGGAGACGAAGCAGGCTTGGAAGGCGAAACTGCGGACGATGAGGTCGCGGCCGAGGACGAGCTGCGCGCGCATCACCGACCAGTGCGGGACGAGCGAAACCCGTTCGCGGATCAGCGCGTTCAGAAACAGCATCGCCGCGACACCCTGACCGGCGACGTTCGCGACGGCGGAGCCGGGCAACTCCATGCGCGGCGCGCCGAGCAGCCCGTGTACCAGCACCGGGCAGAGGATGCCGGAGACGACGAGTCCAGCAACGACGTAGCCCAGCGGTTTGCGGGTCTGCTGGACGCCACGCAGCCAGCCGTTGCCCGCCATGGAGATCAGGATCAGCGGTACGCCGAACAGGGCGATCCGGATCCAGGCCAATGCGGCATCGGCGATGTCGCCACCGCCCGCTATCGCCGTGGTCAGCGGCACGGCGAAGCCCTGTACCAGCACCAAGATCGTGGCGCCGACCGCCAGCGCGATCCAGGTGGCCTGCACCCCTTCGGCAACCGCGCCCCGCTCATCGCCGGCGCCGTGGCGGCGGGCCGATCGCGCCGTGGTGCCGTAGGACAGGAAGGTCAACTGCGTGCTCGTCTGCGCGAGAATCAACCCGCCGACGGCGAGACCGGCCAGCGCGAGCGCGCCGAGCCGGCCGACGACGGCGAGGTCGAACAACAGGTAGATCGGCTCGGCGACCAGTACACCGAGCGTCGGCAACGCGAGCCCGAGAATGCGGCCCGGCCCGACCGCGGGGGCCGGTTCGGTACGGCCGAGCACCTGCGGCGGCATCGACCCGGCGTCCTCCACCTCACCGGAGCTCATCACGTTCATCGAACCTCTCCTGCCCGGGCGATCACCCCAGCACGGCCACCAGCGCGCCGACCAGATCGTCCGGCGTGCCGTACGCCGTGTAGCCCGCTGCGAAGCGATGACCGCCGCCACCCAGCTCCGTGGCCACCTCGGCGACATCGATACCGTCGCCGGTATTCGGCCCGCTGTCACGTGAGCGCAGTGACACCGTCCACCGGTTGGGCACGGTGCGGGACTCTTTGAATACCGCGGCGACTCCCGCTTCGGCGGTCGTCCGCACGATGTCGATCACGCTTTCGATTTCTTCCGACCGCATCCCGTCGACATCGGCGCGGCGCACGAACGCATAGACCAGCCCGACGCCGCCACGGACGTCCGGCGCCAGCTGCGCGGTGCCGAGCACCCGCGACAGCATCGGCAGCCAACCGAACGGATGGGTGTCGAGCAGGGTGCGGGCGATCTCGGCGCCATCGATACCGGTGGCCAGCAGCCGTTCGGCCAAGTCGTGCGTACCCGGCCGGACCCATCGGAACGACCCGGTGTCGGTCACCAGCCCCGCGTACAGGCACTGCGCTACCTCGGAATCGATCGGCATACCCCACGCGTCGAGCAACCGCGCGATCACGCTCGTGGTGGACTCGGCGCCGGGATCGACCAGATTGATCGCCCCGAAGCGCGTATTCGACCGATGGTGGTCGATCACCAGTGTGGTTGCGGCCCCGGGCAATCGATCGGCAAGCGCACCGAGGCGCCCCACACTGCCGCAATCCACCGTGACGAGCAGGTCGACTTCCGCGGGTACCTCGGCAGGCGCCACCAGATGGCGCACACCCGGCAGCGCGGTCATCGACATGGGTAGGTTCGCCGGTTCGGCGAACGACACCCATACCGGAGTCCCGCGTCGGTGCAGAACCAGCGCCAAGGCCAGACCACTTCCGATAGTGTCCGCGTCGGGCTGCACATGGCAGATGACGCTCACCGAGCGCGCAGCGTCCAGCGCTGCCACGGCCGCGTCCAGCCCGGCCGTCTCTCGTATCGTCGTCATCGACTACCGCATGTCACTCATCGGCGTCGCGTTCGACCTTGTAGGGGTCGGCGTCACCCGCGTGCCTGGCATTGGCCGCGACTTTGGCGACCGCGTCGTCCGCGGCGCGCGCCTTGTCGAGCAGTTCCTCCATCTGTCGTGCCGCATCGGGCACGGTATCCAGTACGAACGCCAGCGTCGGGGTGAATTTCACCCCGGTTCCCGCGCCCACCTTGGAGCGCAACACACCCTTGGCCTTCTCCAGCCCGGCCGCCGCGCCGACGTAATCCGGTTCGTCGTCGATGGTTTCGCCCATCACGGTGTAATACACCGTCGCATCCCGGAGATCACCGGTGATTTTGGCGTCGGTGACGGTCACGAAACGCAGCCGCGGATCCTTCACCTCGTATTCGATCGCGGTGGCCACGATCGAGGAAATCCGCTTGGCGAGTCGACGTGCCCTGGCTTGATCCACCATGGCCGTTTCCTCCTTACTAGCTCTGTTCGATGGCGGGGAGCGCGGTCTCGACGGTCTGGTCAACCTGCCGCCTGCGTGCCCGGCACTCCTGCCGCGGTCAGTCTTCTGGTCCGAAGATCCTGCGGCGCACCGCCAGCAACTGTAACTCCGGACGGGCCGCGACGTGCCGTTCACATTTGTCCAGCACCTCGGTCAGATGGTTCATTCCCGCGCTGACCATGGCCACGCCCAGCACCGAGCGACGGTGCAGATCGTGGTCTCCGCCTTCGGCGGCGCTGACACCGAAGCGCTGCAATTCGGCCAGGATCGGCCGAATCACCGAGCGCTTCTGTTTCAGCGAATGCACGTCGCCCAGCAGGAGATCGAACTCCAGGGCACCCAGGTACACGCACTTACCTCTTAGTGATTCAAAGACCGGTCCGGACGCCACGCGGGTGGCGTCCGGACTTCGTCTCGTTCGGTCAGTCGCGCGGCTTCTCGCGCAGTTCGTAGGCCTCGATGATGTCGCCTTCCTTGATATCGGAATAGGTGACCGTCATACCGCATTCGAAGCCCTCGCGGACCTCGACGGCATCGTCCTTCTCCCGCTTCAGCGAAGAGATCGACATCGTCTCGGCAATCACCACGTTGTCGCGGAGCAGGCGCGCCTTGGCATTGCGCTTGACCGAACCCGAGGTGACCATGCAACCGGCGATATTGCCGACCTTCGACGAGCGGAAGATGGCCCTGATCTCGGCACGACCCAGCTCGACCTCTTCGTAGATCGGCTTCAGCATGCCCTTGAGGGCCTTCTCGATCTCGTCGATCGCCTGGTAGATCACCGAGTAGTACCGGATGTCGACGCCCTCGCGGTTGGCCAACTCGGTCGCCTTGCCTTCGGCACGCACGTTGAACCCGATGATGATCGCGTTCGATGCCGAAGCCAGGTTGACGTTGGTCTCGGTGACGCCACCGACACCGCGATCGATGACCCGCAGCCGCACCTCTTCGTCCACCTGGATACCGAGCAGCGCCTCTTCGAGAGCCTCGACGGTACCGGAGTTGTCACCCTTGAGGATCAGGTTCAGCTCGCTGGTTTCCTTCAGCGCGGCATCCAGATCTTCCAGGCTGATCCGCTTACGGCTGCGGGCGGCCAGCGCGTTGCGTTTGCGCGCATTGCGCCGGTCGGCGATCTGCCGTGCGATCCGGTCCTCGTCGACCACCAAGAGGTTGTCACCAGCGCCCGGCACCGACGTGAAGCCCACGACCTGGACCGGCCGCGACGGCAGCGCCGCGTCGACATCCTCGCCGTGCTCGTCGACCATTCGGCGCACACGACCATAGGCGTCACCCGCCACGATCGAGTCGCCGACGCGCAACGTGCCGCGCTGCACCAGCACCGTGGCAACCGGGCCGCGGCCGCGGTCGAGGTGCGCCTCGATCGCCACACCCTGCGCGTCCATGTCCGGGTTCGCCCGCAGGTCGAGGGCGGCGTCCGCGGTGAGCAGGACCGCCTCGAGCAGTGCTTCGATGTTGGTGCCCTGCTTGGCCGAGATATCGACGAACATGGTCTCGCCGCCGTATTCCTCGGAGACCAGGCCGTACTCGGTGAGCTGCTGCCGGATCTTCTGCGGGTTGGCGCCTTCCTTATCGATCTTGTTGACCGCCACCACGATCGGCACGTCGGCCGCTTGCGCGTGGTTGATCGCCTCCACCGTCTGCGGCATGACGCCGTCGTCCGCCGCGACCACCAGGATCGCGATGTCGGTGGCCTTCGCGCCGCGGGCACGCATGGCGGTGAACGCCTCGTGGCCCGGGGTGTCGATGAAGGTGATCAGTCGGTCTTCCTCGCCGAGGTGCGTGAGCACCTGGTAGGCGCCGATGTGCTGGGTGATACCACCGGCCTCGCCCTCGCGGACGTTGGCCTTACGGATGGTGTCCAACAGTCGCGTCTTACCGTGGTCGACGTGACCCATGACGGTCACCACCGGCGGACGCTGTTCGAGGTCTTCCTCGCCGCCCTCGTCCTCGCCGTAGGTGAGGTCGAACGACTCCAACAGCTCGCGGTCCTCGTCTTCCGGGCTGACCACGTGCACGACGTAGTTCATCTCGCCGCCGAGCAACTCGAGCGTCTCGTCGTTCACCGACTGGGTCGCTGTGACCATCTCGCCCAGATTGAACAGGGCCTGGACCAGCGCGGCCGGATTCGCGTCGATCTTCTCCGCGAAGTCCGACAACGACGCGCCGCGAGCGAGCCGGATGATCTCGCCGTTGCCGCGCGGCAGCCGCACGCCGCCGACGGCGGGCGCCTGCATCGAGTCGTATTCCTGCCGCTTCTGCCGCTTCGACTTACGGCCACGACGAGGCGCACCACCGGGCCGGCCGAACGCGCCGGCCGCACCACCGCGACCGCCGGGGCCACCAGGACGACCGCCACCGCCACCGCCACCGGGACGACCGCGGAAACCGCCCGCCGCGCCGCCGCCACCGGCACCGGGCGCACCCGCACCCGCACCGGGCGCACCGCCGCCACCACCGCGGTAACCACCGCCGCCGGCGCCGCCACCGCCACCACCGGGCCGACCGGCTCCGGCGCCACCGGGACGACCTGGTCGACCGGCACCGGGACCACCGGCGCCACCCGGACGCGCAGTGCGCGAGGGCATCGCGCCGGGGTTCGGACGCGGCGGCATCGAACCGGGGCTCGGACGCGGACCGCCGGGACGGGGGCCACCTTGACCGGGCGCCGGGCGCGAGCCCTGCGCGGGGCCGGGACGCGGACCACCCTGAGCCGGACCGGGACGCGGACCACCCTGGGCTGGGCCTGGACGCGGACCACCCGGACCGGGAGCCGGACGAGGCGCAGGACGCTCGGGAGCCGAAGAATAGGGGTTGTTACCGACCCGCGGGGGTTTGGGCCCCGGACGAGGTCCATGTGCCGCACCGCCGGGACGCTGGCTGCCCGGAGCCGGGGTACCGGGACGCTGCTGCTGCTGACCAGGTCGCGGACCCCCACCTGGCACCGGACGCGGACCGGTCGGTGCCGGCGCCGGCGTCGAGTTGGTCGCACCGGACGCAGCCGGCGGAGCGACGGATTCCCGTGCGGCGGGCTTGGGGGGCGGTCCCGGACGTACGGCGGGACCTGGCCGTACAGCCGGAGACTCGCTGGTCTGCGCGGCCGGACGGACGGTCTCCTGAGCGGCGGGAGCCGCCGGAGCGGGCGCCGCAGTCGGGCGCGGGCCGGGACGGGGGCCACTGCCCGCGGGCTTCGCGGACGGACGAACCGACGGACCGGGGCGTGCGCCGGATTTGGCGCCGTTCGACGGGGCGGATTTCGCTGCGAACGACTCACGCAGCCGCCGCGCGACCGGTGCCTCCACCGTCGACGACGCCGACTTCACGAACTCGCCTTGCTCCTTGAGCGTTGCGAGTAGTTCCTTACTCGTGACACCGAGTTCTTTTGCCAACTCGTGCACGCGGGCCTTGCCTGCCACTGCTCTCCTCACTGAGAGGTCGAGCAGCGCCACCGTTCTGGGGACGGGGCCCGCACGACCTCGGGTTATCTCCGATGGACGTTCATCGTTGGTACTTCATCACGGTGTGCTCATGAGTGCTCGTGCCTGTTCTCGAGGTAACGCTCCAGGGCTGAGATATCCAGATGTCCGGACACTCGTAGTGCTCTGCCGATAGCTCGGCGTCGCTCTGCTGTGCTCAAACAGACCGAAAAGGGGTGCAGCCAGGCACCCCGTCCGGGAAGTCTGCGCTGCGGATCGGGAACGACCTCAACGGTGTGGGAGCCGTCTCCGACCGCACGCTGTCGAGCCACGATCCGCAACAGATCGACGGCCAGCTCGCGCTTTCGGCACCCTATACAGGTCCGCACCGGAGCGGCCGGACGCTGGGGCGTCACGTGCTGCTCGATGGTGTGGTCGGGCAAAGGAACCGAAGGCTCGGACTGAACCTGCGACCACTCTACCGCTGCCCGGTCCCGAACGCCGAACCCGTCCCCCACAGAAGCTGCCGACAGGTCGTCCCGAGGACCCCGCTGGCGGGTTTCCGTCAACTCCGGTGCGCCTCCGTTCGAACCGATCCGCCCAGGTCGGGCGCGGCGTCACTGCGGATATCGATACGCCAGCCGGTCAGCCTTGCGGCGAGGCGGGCATTCTGCCCCTCCTTACCGATGGCCAGCGAGAGTTGGAAATCCGGGACTACAACGCGGGCCGCGCGAGCCTCCGCGTCGACGATCGTGACAGAAACCACTTTCGACGGTGAGAGCGCGTTGCCGACGAACGTCGCCGGATCGTCGGCGTAATCGATGATGTCGATCTTCTCGCCGGCCAGTTCGCTCATCACGTTGCGCACGCGCTGCCCCATCGGTCCGATGCACGCGCCCTTGGCGTTGACGCCCGGCACGGTGGTGCGCACGGCGATCTTGGAGCGGTGTCCCGCTTCGCGCGCGACCGCGACGATCTCCACCGAGCCGTCGGCGATCTCCGGCACCTCCAGCGCGAACAGCCGCCGCACCAGGTTCGGGTGGGTACGCGACAACGTGATCTGCGGTCCGCGTGTACCGCGAGAGACACCGACGACGTAGCACTTGATCCGATCGCCGTGCTCATAGGTCTCCCCCGGCACCTGCTCGGCGGCCGGGATCAGTCCCTCGGCGCCGTGCAGTTCGCTGCCGATGTGCACCACCACCGTGCCGCGGGCGTTGGCCCGTGCGTCGCGCTGCACCACGCCGCCGACGATGTCGCCCTCGTGCGTGGAGAACTCGCCGAAGGACTTCTCGTTCTCCGCGTCCCGCAGCCGCTGCAGCACCACCTGACGGGCGGTGGTCGCCGCGATCCGGCCGAACCCCTCGGGGGTGTCGTCCCATTCGGAGATCACGTTGCCGTCGATATCCAGCTCACGCGCCATCACCCGGACCACGCCGGTCTTCTGGTTGATGTCGATGCGGGCGTTGGGCTCGTGCCCCTCGGTATGGCGGTACGCGGTAAGCAACGCCGACTCGATCGCGGAGATCACGGTCTCGATCGAGATTCCCTTGTCGGCGACTATCGCGCGCAGGGCTTCGATTTCGATGTTCATTCCACGATCCCTTCGGTCGGCGAATCGGACGCTGTCACTGATTCGGATTGCGCATGCGGTATTCCTCGGACATCAGCGGCGTCGTCGATCGCCACCGCGTCTTCCTGACCCGGGATCGGACGCCCCGGAACGACTCCACCCGCGAGTTCCAACTCCCGCGCGCCGGGCGGGGAGAACTCGACCTGAACGACGGCTGTGGCAATGTCAGCGAGCGGGACCGTGACGCGGTGCGGATTGCGTTTGCCACCGACCACCAGTGCCACCGCGTCGCCGCCGAGCGCGCCGACCCTGGCCTCGAACGTCGCCGTTCCCGCCGGCGACGGCGCGCTCTCGGCCAACGAGATACGCACCTTCCTGCCTCGCGCTCGGCGCCAATGTCGGTGAGCGGTCAACGGCCGATCGATGCCCGGGGTCGTGACTTCCAACAGGTAGGGCGTCTCGCCGAACTCCCCGGCGTCATCGAGCAGGACGGACAGTTCCGAACTCAGCGTGGCGATCGAATCCAGGTCGGAGGCCTCGTCGCTGTCCACGGTCACCTGCACCCGCGCCTGGGCGTCCACGTGCTTGCCCGCCGTCGAGATCTCGACACCCTCGAGGTCGAATCCTCGGCGTTCGACGAGTCCAGCCACGAGCTGGCTCACCCTTTCCTGGGTCGGCATGGGCATGTGCGGCGGCTCCTGGTTCAGTTGTGACGCGGAGGGAAATTTCTCTACCGAAGGTCTAGCGTAACGCGCCACGGGAGTGTAAAGGACCGGCGGGCGCGGAGTGTGCGCGCCACGGCCGACGCCTCGTCCGTAGGCGTGCCGCGAATCTGGCACGATGATGCCGTGCCCATCCGCCTTCCCGCCCCGCCGCGTGCCGGGTGCAGTTCCGGCATCCCCTCCGACCGGCGCGAGCCCCACCCGTCCGCCCCGAATCGCCGCACTGCGTTGCGACTGGCAAGCGGCGGCACGGTCGGGGCCCTGCTGCTGGGCGCCGTCGTCGGCTGCGACACCGACGACGCGGTGTACGACCCGGATCCGCTCGCCGCGCAGGAGGTCCTGGCGCGCGCCGATGCGACGGCCGCGTCGGCGGCGATCACTCTCGCACCACAGCGGCATGCCGCGCTGACCGCGATCGCCACCGAACGCGCCGCGCACGCCGACGCGCTACGGGCCGAGATCGATCGGGTGATCGGCGTCTATGGCGACGGCACCAAACCCAGCCACAAAACCCGCGAGATCGCCCGAGCGCAGTCCGCTGGCGCCTCCGGCGCCGCCGTGCCGCCGAAGCCACCGTCGAGTATCGATACCTTGCGCACCCAGCTCGCCGGGTCCCAACAGTCCGCCGCCGACCTGGCCCGGAGCCAATCCGGATACCGGGCGGGCCTGCTCGCCTCGATCAGCGCGGCCTGTGCCGCCCAAGCGGTGGTTCTGCTCGGATGACCGATGCCGAACGCCGCGCCCTGCTGGACGCGCTGAGCGCCGAATACGGCGCGGTGTATACCTACGGCGTGATCGCCGCTTACAGCGCCCCTGAGCACGCGGGCGTAGTCGCGGAGAACGCCGCGGCTCATCGCGCCCGCCGAGACGCCACCCTCGACGAGCTCGCCAAGGGCGGTGCCATCGTGCCCCCACCGGCCGCCGCGTACGCGGCGCCCTTCCCGGTGACCGATCCGGTCTCGGCCGCCCGGCTGGCCGCGACCGTCGAGACCGACACCGCCGTCGCCTGGCGGGCGGTGGTGGAACGCGGTGAGTCCGAACCGATTCGTCGCATCGGCGTCGACGCGCTGACCGAATGCGCGGTGCGCCTGGCCACTTGGCAGTCCATCCTGGGCACGAATCCACCGACGGTCGCTTTTCCCGGCAGGGTATAGAAACCAACCAGCTATCGCCCGATCCCGCTGATACACCACCGGGATCGGGCCGTGGCCGTCATTCCGTACACGTTTGCGGTCAGTCGGGTAGGTGGGATTCGTGGGTGAAAGGTTTACTGCCGTGCACGGCCGGCTCTCCGTGCGGGTTGGTGTCGGCGCCGTGGTTGGCGTGCTCGTCCGAGGTGAGCCATTCGGTGATCGGATCGTCGATGTAGCGCCACTCCGTGCCCGCGGGCCAGGGGCCTTGCCCTTCGTTCCACGGGCCACGGACGCTGGCCGCGCCGTTGGACATGTTGAAGGCGACGTTTTGGAATCGGTCGTCTCCTGGCAGCGCCCCTGGCGGAAAGTTGACCGGAAGGTCGTTGAGGGCAGCGGTGAACTGCTGGAAATGTGCGATTTCGCGGGTCATCAGGAACGAGAGCGTGTCCTGCACGCCGGGGTCGTCGGTGAATTGTTTGAGGTATTCGTAGACAATCTTGGCGCGGGACTCGGCCGCGAGGTTGCTGCGCAAATCTACCGAGGGTTCGCCGTTGGCATTGACGTATGCGCCTGACCACGGCACGCCAGCCGAATTACTTACATCGGGCCCGCCGCCGGTGAGGGCGAAATACAGCGGGTTCACCGATACCTGATGGATCGCCTGATCGCGGCCGTTCGAACTCGCGACAACCGGCATCCAGTCACATCGGTCGTTCGCCTGCTTCAAGTCGTCGTTGAGGCCGTCGAGCAGCATCGTTATCATCGAACCGACAATCTCGAGGTGGCTGAACTCCTCGGTCGCGATGTCCATGAACAAGTCGTATGTCTTGGGGTGCTTACGGCGCATGAGAAATGCCTGACTGAAGTATTGCATCGCGGCTTTCAGCTCACCGTTCGCGCCACCGAACTGTTCTTGCAAAAGCGTGGCGAAGCGGGGGTCGGGACGGTCGACGCGAACCTCGAACTGGAGATCCTTGTTGTGTGTGAACATTGCTCTCCTCACCGGGACATCGAGACTGTTCGACATGCACTACCTGCTGGCAGGATGTATGAAAATACAGCGGACGTCAGGATGTTCTGTGCGATCTGCTTCGGACCGGAGTGACAGCGGATGATTCGGACTGTCCGCGATCCTCCTACAGTGACCTGTTCATCTCTGCCCGAACGGGCGATGACATAGCGGGGATACCCGCGACACCGCTGATGCGAGACCGCATGATCGATTATTCCCAGAGCCCCGAAAAATCAGCGTCATTTTGCCAAAGTCGGCACGTCACCCGGAATGTCTCAGGCCCCGAGGCGAAGCCTCGGAAAAAAGTCGACGGATTGAACACCAAGCGCTTCGTCGACCTGTTTCGATCGCTGCGCAAGTGTACGCATTGGCGATCGGTCGGGGCCGAACGGGCATGTGGCTCGCGGGTATTCGCTCCGCGTGGCGAAACTGTACGGACGGATACCGGGCGGCCAAGCCCAGTACCTCCGGGTACCCCATGCCGACGCAACGCATATCACGGTGCCACCCGGCCCCGATGACACGCGCTTTCTGTACTTGTCGGATGTATTGCCCACCGCATGGCAAGCAGTCGAATACGCCGACGTCTCGGCAGGGGATTCGCTGACAGTGCTGGGCCTGGGGCCCATCGGTGATATGGCGTGCCGGATCGCCGCGTATAACGGCGTGCGGGTGATCGGAGTCGACCGGGTCCCCGAACGGTTGGTGCGAGTTGCCGGCCGCGGCGTCGAAGTGGTCGACCTGGACGAGACGAGCGATTCGATCGGCGATCGGATCCGTGATCGGACCGCGGGACGCGGCACCGATGCGGTGATCGACGCCGTCGGCATGGAAGCGCACGGTTCGCCGATTACGTCATTCGCGCAGCGCTCGGCGGCACTGTTACCGGATACCGTGGCGCAGAAGGTTATCGACACGGTCGGCGTCGATCGGCTTGCGGCGTTGCGCAGCGCGATCGACATCGTGCGCAGGGGCGGAACCATCTCACTTGCCGGGGTGTATGGCGGCATGGTGGACCCGTTGCCGATGCGAACGCTGTTCGACAAACAGATCCAGCTGCGGATGGGGCAGGCGAATGTCACTCGCTGGGCACCCCACATCCTGCCATTGCTGGTGGATGGCGACCCGCTGGGTGTGGAAACCTTCGCTACCCATCGACTTCCGCTCTCGGCGGCGCCCGACGCATACCGCATGTTTCAAACCAAATCCGATGGTGCGGTGAAGATCATCCTCAATCCCCAGCCTGCCCCTCTCTGACACACCACCTTCGCAGCCTGCCCCTCCGCCTGGGCACACCTCGACAAGATCGCGCGCCCGGCTGCCCCTGTTTGTGTCGAACAGGGCTGGCTATTGCCCGATTAGGACCTCGGGCGCGACTGAACCCGGTTCCGAAGCTTCACCGCGATGACGACCCACGCCGTGGTGGCGTTGGCATAACCGTCGGACGGCAACCCGCCGAATCGAACAACGACCCCGGTGCCCCTGGATACGCGACGAAACTCGCCTCGACAGCCCCTCGGTGGCACTAGGCGATTGTGGCGTGTGGTGGGAGTGCTCCCAAATATGGACCGCCAAGTCCAGGGCGAGAGCACCAAGCGAAAGGGGCACTATGTCGACGCCGCACCGTAGACACCTGATACTCCTGGATCCAGGACGGTTCGGCGACCCCACCGCTTTGTCGGCGATTCGGGCGGGCTTCTTCGACTGGCTGAAAGTTACCGATGGCGAAGTCGTCGAGGACGGCGGCGCCAACCGGCTTGTCATCTCTTCTCGGTCAGAAGTAGCCGAACAAATCAGGGACCTCGATGACGTCCTAAAAGTTGAGCCCTACGCGTAGCGGTGCGGCGTTGTCGCCAGCGCGCCCGGTAAACCGTTTCTCAGGCGCGGAAAGTGGCGCCGAGTGCCCAACCGACTCAATTACCTGTGAACTGTCGAGATGAATCCAAGCATCGTGCGCCACTTCGCCATTCGTTCCGCCTACGCAGTCGGCGGGCTCGAATCAATGAGATCACTTTTTGCACGCGGACCCCGACTTGGCCGAAGAATCTATCGACTGCTGCGCCGAAGGACGAACCGGATGCCTGATCGGACGCGACGTCGATATCTCGGCGTGCCGTCGCGGTGGAGTAGGCAGGGGCAGGCAGAATCGCGCAGCATAACCACACCGCGTATGCCATGAAACTCGGCGACGTGCGGTTCAAGGAGAGCCGGAACACGGTAGGCGACGTTCGCGAACTCCGCCCCGAGACCTAGGTTCGACGGCGACACCCAGAGAAGAGTGATTACTGACATATTGGAGAGCTGACGCTTCCCCACTGAGGAGTTCCGCGCCACGATATTTCGCTTTATCGGAACCCGTACGGAGGTTTGTGATGAGCAGTGATCGACAGCAGGCCAAGCAGCCGGTGAGCGCACTGCTGGCCGGGCCGTACGGGCACCCCTTCCACCCGATCCTGGTGACGGTCCCGATCGGTGCATGGTTCGCGAGCCTGGTGTTCGACCTCGCCTCCCACGTGGTCGAGGACCCAGCGTTTCTGGCCGAGGGAGCGCAGTGGCTGCTCGCGATCGGTGTGCTGGGCGCGTTGGTGGCCGCGACCGTCGGGTTCCTGGATCTGCTGGGGATTGCGACCGGCACCCCTGCTTTCCGCACCGGTCTGATCCACATGAGCCTGAATGTGACCGTGACCATTGCCTTCGCCGTCGATTTCCTGTGGCGGAGATCCATCGACGACCTGACCCGTCCGGTACCGGCAGGTCCACTGGCGCTGTCGGTGGCGAGTGTGGCCGCGCTGGGCGTCTCCGGCTATCTCGGCGGAAAACTGGCGTACCACTACGGCGTCCGGGTGGCTGACGAAGCCACCCAGGCCGCCGGATTCCGGCACTGAACATCCCTCGATCTGTAAGGAGCGCGTGATGGGCATCGCGGCACTGATCACCTGGTTGTTGACCGCCGTCGGCGGGTTCGTCCTGCTCGGCACATGGATCGCCAAAGGCGGTGCTCGGCAACCGACGACGACCCATTTGCCTCCACCGGTGGTGTTCGGCCATTTCGTACTCGCCGTAGTTGGACTCGTCGTCTGGATCGTGTATCTGGTCGTCGATTCCGAGTCGTTGGCGTGGATCGCGTTCGCGCTGTTGGTGCCAGTCGCTGTGCTCGGGTTCACGATGCTGGCGCGCTGGCTGCCGGTCTACCGCGACCGCACCACCACGACACAGACCGCTCCGGCCGAACGGCACTTCCCCGTCGGAGTCGTCGCCGGGCACGGTGTGTTCGCCGTGGTCACCGTCGTGCTGGTGCTGCTGACCGCGCTCGGCGTCGGCGGAAACTAGCCCACGCCACGCGGTGATCGGCCGATCTGCGCGGACCGCCCGATTCGACGCTGAGCCCGTGCTACGGACGCATCTCGTAAGCACCGTTGTAGGACGCGACCTCGGCCCACACGCGGTCGAAACGCGGGCGATCTGCGACCGGGGGACGCAGCGTGGACGCGGCCCAGCCCTGCTGGCCAGGAGTGGCAGAGGGCTTGCCATACAGCGTCGTGGCGTGGGCGTTGAAATCTCGAATTTGGAAGTCGAAGATCTGGTCGATCAGGTCGCGGTCCAGGCCGGTCATCGCGGCCTGCTCCAGGATCAGCTGGCCGTAGACCACCAGAGCGAACAGGTGCCCGACGGTCAGCATGAAGTCCAAATCCTTGCGCTGCCCGGCATCGGGCGCCGCGCTGCTCAGCAGCGTGCGCAGCGCCTGCGCCTGCTCGTAGAAGCGACCGACGTTGGGGATGTCGGCGTGCTTCTCGTATACCGGCGTCCAGTCCGCGAATTGCACCTGACTCGCGCCCCGGGCGGGCCCCTGCCGCCAGAAGAACGCGTCGTCGGCGGCATCTCGGCGAGTCCCGACCTCGGGGTAATCCTTCGGATCGAACAGGTAGTTCGGCATGAACTTCAGGATCTGCCCGACATTGACGTGAACCGTGCCCTCCAACCGTGGCAGCGTGCTGATCAGCCGCTGCGCCTCGGCGAAGTAGGTGTTCTTCTCGAAACCCTTGGCCGCCAGCACATCCAGCAGCAGCGTCATGACGGTCTCACCCTCGGAGGTGACCTTGGACTTCGTCATCGGGTTGAACAGCAGGTAGCGGCGATCCTCCAGGCTCGCGCTGCGGAAGTAGTCGACGGCCCGGTCGCTGAACAGCTTCATCGCGATGATGCGCGCATAGGCGTCGACGAAGTTGGTGCGCACATGCGGGAAATCGGTGACCGGATTGCCATAGAGGATGCGGTTTCCCGCGTGCGTGATCGCCTCGTAGAACGAGTGCTCGACCATGCCGATGCCGCCGTGGCAGAGATTGAACTTACCCACGTTGACGGTATTCAGCGCGGCGGAGAACGCCTCGGGGCCGGTGTGCAGGATGTCCTCGGCACGCACCGGGTAGTCCTCCAGGCGGAACGTGCTCACGTACATCTGCTGGTGCACGACGTTGCCCAACAGGTGATAGTTCTCGTGCCGGGAGTCGGCGGCGAACCAGATGTAGCCGTCGGCGCCCTCGAGGTCGGCGCGGCGAGAGAACACCGACACCATGCTGGCCACATTGCCGTTGCCAATGTAGTACTTGGCGCCGTTGGCGCGGAACAGGATTCCGGACTCGGCGTCCGCGCTACCGGGCGTCGTCGGCGTGAGAACCAGATCTGTGTTGTAGATGTCGGCGCCGTGCGTCTGCTCGGACAGGCCGAACGCCATCACCTGTCCGTCGGCCAGATCGGCGGCCGCACGCTTCTTGGCGTCCTCGTTGTCGCTCTGCCAGATCGGGCCGAGGCCGAGGATGGTCACCTGCTCGGCATACCAGTAGGCGAGGCCATAGAAACCCAAGATTTCCGACAACGCGGCATTTCGCGCCGTATCCCAGCGCCGGTTCGGGTCGCCGTCGGCGTAGGCCGCCGGAGTGAGGAAGGTGGCGAACAGCTTCTCCTTCTTGACGAAGTCGAGGAACTCCGCCGTCCAGACCGCGTTGGCATCATCAGCGAGCAGTTGCTGCTTGCCCCGCCTCTCGAACCAGTCGATAGTGGCGCGCAACACCCGCCGCGTCTCCGCGTCGAACTGCTGCGGGTCATAGTCGGCCGGGTTGAACAACAACGCGTCGATGCTCGTCATGCCGGTTAACTTACCAGCGGGTAACCGCAGCCTGGGCGGGGTCCACCGTTCTTCGTCCAGCAAATCCGGCCTACGGATGCCGAGGTCGTGATCGGCAGGTTGCGCGGGCGTCGGTCGGTTCCCGATAGTTACCGCAGCGGCGTCCCGACTCGACCGTGCCGCACGGCCCCCGACCGAGTCGGGGGCCGTGGTTCGATAGGTCAGCGGGGAACTCTGGCCACCACCGCATCCACGGCGGACGCGGCGGGGAGGGCTTCGACCTCGCCGGTGAAGCGATCGCGCAGTTCGACCTTGCCCTCGGCCCAGCCGCGGCCGATCACGAGGACCAGCGGCATGCCGAGCAGTTCGGCGTCCTTGAACTTGACGCCGGGCGACGCCGTCCGGTCATCGAAGAGCACATCCAGACCCCGGGCATGCAGTCCTTCCACGACTTCTTCGGCGCCCGCGCGCGCCGCCTCGTCCTTGTTCGCGATCACGACATGCACGTCGTACGGCGCGACCTCGGCGGGCCAGCGCAGCCCCTTGTCGTCATGCTGCTGCTCGGCGATCACGGCGACCATCCGCGACACGCCGACGCCGTAGGAGCCCATGGTCAACCGCACCGGCTTGCCGTTCTCACCGAGCACGTCCACGTCGAAGGCGTCGGTGTACTTTTTGCCGAGTTGGAAGATGTGGCCGATCTCGATACCGCGCGCCGACACCAGCGCGCCACGCCCGTCGGGTGACGGATCGCCGTCGCGGACCGCGGCGGCTTCGATGGTGCCGTCGGGGATGAAGTCACGACCGGCGACCAGGCCGACGACGTGCTTTCCCGACTGGTCGGCGCCGGTGATCCACCTGGTGCCCGCGACGACCCGGGGGTCGACCAGATAGCGAACACCGTTGGCTTGCAGCGCCTTCGGGCCAATGTACCCCTTCACCAGGAACGGATTCTCGGCGAAGTCGGCTTCGGTGAGCAAGTGCACCTCGGCCGGCTCGACGGAGGCGCCCAGCCGCTTCTCGTCCACCTCGCGATCGCCGGGGATGCCGATGCCCAGGATCTCGGTCTTGCCGTCCGGGTGGCGCAGCTTGACCATGACGTTCTTCAGAGTGTCGGCCGCGGTGACAGTGCGGCCGTAAAGTTCGGCGACACCGGCACCATTGGCCCAGTCGACGAGGGTCGCGATCGTCGGCGTGTCCGGGGTGTCGTGCACGACAGCCTCCGGCTGCCCCTCGATCGACACCGGCTCGGGAGCGGGGGTGACCACCGCCTCCACATTGGCCGCGTAGCCGGATTCCAGGCAACGCACATAGGTGTCCTCGCCGACCGGGCTGTCGGCGAGAAACTCCTCCGACGCGCTGCCGCCCATCGCACCGGACGTGGCCGCGACGATGACGTACTCGACCCTCAACCGATCGAAAATGCGCTGATATGCCGTGCGGTGCGCCTGGTAGCTCGCCGCCAGGCCGTGCTCGTCCAGATCGAAGGAGTAGGAATCCTTCATGACGAATTCGCGACCGCGCAGGATGCCGGCGCGGGGACGCTCCTCGTCGCGGTACTTGGTCTGGATCTGATACAGCGTGACCGGAAGGTCCTTGTAGGAGCTGTACTCGCCCTTCACGGTGAGTGCGAACAGCTCCTCATGGGTCGGTCCGAGCAGGTAGTCCGCGCCCTTGCGGTCTTGCAGCCGGAACAGGCCGTCGCCGTACTCGGTCCACCGATTGGTGGTCTCATACGGGTCGCGCGGCAGCAGCGCGGGCAACGAGATCTCCTGGGCGCCGATCGCGTCCATCTCCTCGCGCACCACGTTCTCGACCTTGCGCAGCACACGAAGGCCCAACGGCAGCCAGGAGTAGACACCCGGAGCGATACGGCGCACATAGCCGGCACGAACCAACAGTTTGTGGCTGGGCACCTCGGCGTCGGCGGGATCGTCGCGCAGGGTACGCAGAAAGAGGCGGGAGAGGCGGGTGATCACGGAAGCACAGGATAGTCGTCGCTCGGACGTCATCCACAACCCATTATGGTATTCGTTCGTGCTGGTGCTGCTGCCTCCCTCCGAAACGAAGTCCGATGGCGGCGCCGGTGCGCCCCTCACGCTGGACTCACTGGCGATGCCTCAGCTCACGACGGTGCGCTCGCGACTGATAGACGAGGTGGTTCGACTGGCGGCCGACCCGGGGAGTTCCCGCGCGGCGCTGGGACTGGGCAAGGGGGCGGATATCGAGATCGCCCGCAACGCCGCGCTGCGCACGTCGCCGACCCGCCCTGCGCTCGAGCGCTACACCGGCGTGCTCTACGACGCGCTCGACGCGCGCTCGTTCACGAAAATTCAGCAGGCCAAGGCGCGCGCCCGGCTCGGCATCGGCTCCGCATTGTTCGGCGCCATCCGCGCTGGCGACCCGATTCCCGCCTACCGACTCTCCGGCGGCACCAGACTGCCCGGACTGCCGACCCTCACGACCATCTGGCGCGATGCGCTGGCCGCGGCGCTGCACGCGGAGGCCGCGGGCGAACTCGTCATCGATCTGCGCTCCGGCACCTACCAGCAGCTGGGCCGTGTGCCGGGCGCGGTCACCGCGAACGTACTCACCGAGCACGCGGACGGATCACGCACGGTGGTGAGTCATTTCAACAAGCACCACAAGGGCCTGCTGGCCCGCGCCCTCGTGCTCACCAGAGCTGAACCGACCGACGTCCAGGGCGTGGCGCGGGTGGCGACCAAGGCCGGGTTGCGCACGGAAATCGCCTCGCCGACCGAGCTTCTGATCCTCACCTGAAACCGGCCCAGCGCCGATCAGGGTTTGCCGGCCACGTCGACGGCAGGTCAGCCCGGAGGTTCGAGGTCCGGCCGTCGACCTGCCACGACGTCGAGTCGACCCGCACCACCGGCAACGGCGGGAAGCACCGACGAATCGGAAATCAGGTACGGACCGTCGGTCTATCGGACAGGCTTGACCCCGACAGTTGAACCAGACCGGGCACACGACATCGAGGCCGCGGCGCTGACGCACACCGATCGAATCGAGGAGATATGCAGACGATCGCGCACTGGCTCGACGGCAAAGCTTTCGCGGGCACCAGTGCGGCGACGGCGCCGGTGACCAATCCGGCCACTGGCATGGTGACCGGACAGGTCGCGCTGGCGAACGTCGCGGACGCCCACGCGGCGATCGACTCGGCGGCCGCGGCCTTCCCCGCCTGGCGGGACACCTCGCTGACACGCCGCACCCAGATTCTGTTCCGCTTCCGCGAACTACTCGACGAACGCAAGGAAGAACTCGCTCGGCTGATCACTGCCGAGCACGGCAAGGTCCTGGCCGATGCCATGGGTGAGGTGATGCGCGGCCTGGAAGTCGTCGAGTTCGCGTGTGGCGTACCGCATCTGCTCAAGGGCGGCTACACCGAGAACGCTTCGACCAAGGTCGATATCTTCTCGCTCCGCCAACCGCTCGGGCCGGTCGCGGTGATCTCCCCGTTCAACTTTCCCGCGATGGTGCCGATGTGGTTCTTCCCCCTCGCCATCGCCGCGGGCAACACCGTGGTGCTCAAACCGAGCGAGAAAGATCCGTCGGCCGCACTGTGGCTGGCCCAGCTGTTCGCCGAAGCCGACCTGCCCGCGGGCGTCTTCACCGTGCTGCAAGGCGACAAGGTCGCGGTGGATGAGCTGCTGGACAACCCGGGCATCAAGGCCGTCTCGTTCGTGGGCTCGACGCCGATCGCGCGGTACGTCTACCAGCGTGGCACCGCGGCGGGCAAGCGGGTGCAGGCGCTCGGCGGCGCGAAGAACCACATGGTGGTGCTGCCGGACGCCGATCTGGACCTGGCCGCCGACGCCGCGGTCAACGCCGGGTTCGGCTCCGCCGGCGAGCGATGCATGGCGATCAGCGTAGTGGTCGCGGTCGGCGGTGCGGCCGACAAGCTGGTCGGCAAGATCGCCGAGCGTGCCAGGACCATCAGGACCGGCGACGGCACCGGCGCGGCCGACATGGGGCCGCTTGTCACGCGCGCGCACCGCGACCGAGTCGTGGACTATATCGCGGCGGGCGAATCCGCCGGCGCCACTGTGATTCTCGATGGCCGTGACGTCGAGGCCGACGGCGCAGCCGACGGTTTCTGGCTGGGACCAACGATTCTCGACCACGTCAGCACGGACATGAGCGTCTACACCGACGAGATCTTCGGTCCCGTCCTGTCGATAGTGCGGGTCGACCGTTACGACGACGCACTCGCCCTGGTCAATGCCAACCCCTACGGCAACGGCACGGCCATCTTCACCAACGATGGCGGCGCAGCGAGGCGCTTCCACCACGAGGTGGAGGTCGGCATGGTCGGGATCAATGTGCCGATCCCGGTTCCCATGCCCTATTACAGCTTTGGCGGCTGGAAGAACTCGCTGTTCGGTGACGCGCACGCGCACGGCACCGACGGCGTGCAGTTCTTCACCCGCGGCAAAGCAGTCACCACCCGCTGGCTCGACCCGAGCCACGGCGGGCTGAACCTCGGGTTCCCGCAGAACAAGTAGGCACGCACGGCGACGCGCGGGACGGCGAAGGACTTCGGCTGCCGCACCTGGCGAACGACGGCATCGGCGCCGGCCGCGTGTGATCGCCGACGCCGCGACGAGGCAGGCTCCAGCACCCGGTGCGGCGTCCACCCGACGCACCGGCCCTACATCGGCGAGAGCCCCCGGATCCGAGTCGGCTGGCGGCGGGAATGCCCTGGCGCGTCAGCTTGTTCGTTCATCATGTGACCGAGACCGCCACGCTGTCCGATGACCTGAAGAAGCACCTGGATCGGGAGCGGGTGTTCGCCACCGCGGCCACGATCGGACCGACCGGACA
The DNA here is from genome assembly GCF_040647855.1 of Nocardia sp. NPDC049220. NCBI lineage: Bacteria > Bacillati > Actinomycetota > Actinomycetes > Mycobacteriales > Nocardiaceae > Nocardia > Nocardia sp. NPDC049220. The sequence continues at coordinate 897,341 of NZ_JBEZDA010000001.1, read as the reverse complement.
GCCACATCTGACCGTGGTCTGGATCAAACGCGACGGCGACGATCTGCTGTTCTCCACCACGACCGATCGTCAGCAGGGAAAGAATCTCACTCGCGACCCGCGGATCACGGTACTGATCAACCCACCGGACAACCCGTACGTGTACGCGGAGATCCGCGGCGACGCGACGCTCACTCCGGACCCGGACAAGACGCTGCCCGACGAGCTGTCGTTGAAGTACACCGGCAAGAAGTACCTGGACTTCAACCCGGCCTCGGTGCACGACGGTCCGCGCGTGATCGTGCGGGTGACACCGCGCAGGGTCGCGGGCCGGATGTGATCGGCGGGCGAGGCGGGCTCAGGACTGCTGGGCCTCTTCCTGCGCGTGCTGGGCCTTCGCCAGTTGCTGTGGCGTGAACCGCAGCGTCAACGCGACCAGCACGGCGGCGACGGCGATAAGGGCACACACGAACAGCACCAGGGTGTACCCACTACCCAGCGCGGCGATCTGGGCGGGTGTCATCTCCGCGACCTTGCCGGTGTGTCCGCCCAGCGAGAGCGTGCGCGACGCGGCGATCGGCGTGAGCAGGCCGATGGCCACCGGTGTCGCCAGGTTCATGAACATCTGGCCGACCGCGGCCAGCGGACCGATGTTCGCCGGCGGCACACCGACCAGCACACACAGCGGCGCCAGCACCATCGCCATCCCGACGCCCAAGCCCATCACGACGAGTAGAGGCAGCAGCGTCGTCCAATACCGCACATCTCCATCGAGGGTGGAACCGAACAGCAGCCCGGCGCCGAGCACCACCGCCGAGCAGGCGAGCAGCCAGCGCGGCGCGATGAACAACGCGGCCTTGGAGGCCAGCGCGCCGCCGATGCCGATGCCGACGGTGAACGGAATCGCCGCGACACCCGCCTTCAGCGGGCCGTAGCCGATCACGTTCTGCATGAACTGGGCGACGAAGAAGGTCATCGCCCCGAGCACGCCACCGGCCAGGAAGATCAGCAGGAAGGTGGCGACCCGGTCACGGCTGTCGAACAGCGACCACGGCAGGAGCGGGTCCGCCACGCGCCGCTCCATCACCACGAAGACGATGAGCAGCACGACGCCCGCGATCAACGAACCGACGATGGCCGGATGCCCCCACCCGAGTTCCGGCCCTTCGGTGGCGCCGAACACAATGGCGGCGCACGCGATGGTGCCCAGTACCGCACCGGGAATATCCAACGCGGATCGGTGGTGGGCGGTGTCGGCGAGCTTGTAGACCGCGCCAAGGATGATCAGCGCCCCGATCGGAACGTTGATCAGAAAGATCCACCGCCACGACAGCTGGGTCAGTGCGCCACCGACCACTAGACCGCCGACCGACCCGATGCCGACCATCGAACCGACGATCGCGATCGCCTGGTTGCGCGCCTTGCCGGGCGCGAAAGTTGTTGCCACAAGAGCGAATGCCGTCGGCGCTGCGACCGCCGCGCCCGCGCCCTGGAACGCGCGCGCCCCGATCAGCATCGTCTGGTTCTGCGCGAGCCCACACGCCAGGGAGGCGACGGTGAACAGGCCGACACCCAGGACCAGCATGCGTTTGCGCCCGAAGGCGTCACCGAGCCTGCCACCGAGCAGCATGAGGCCCGCGAAGGTGAGACCGTAGGACGTCACCGTCCACGCACTGCCCGCACTGGACAGCCCCATCTCCTCCTGCAACCGAGGCAGCGCGAAGATCACCACCGTGCCATCGAGCACGACCATGAGCTGCAACCCGCTCAGTACAAGGATCGCGAGCCCGAAGGCCCGCTGCGTCATCGGGTACTGCATTATCGCAGCGGGATTCGGGAGCACAGTGAGCCACTGTAATTGATGGCACCACCGTCGCCCGCGCCACGGCGATCCGGCCGGATCCGAGACGAACGGCCGCGTGTCGTGGATTCGGCACGATCGAACACCCCCGGACGACCGTGATCAGACACCGGCGAACCGGACGAATTCGGGCGTCTGAGACACCACCGATGCATCAGCATGACGGGGCGCCGAAGGCCGACAATGCGGTCTGATCACCGCGACCGGCCAGCGCCGGGCGGGCGCCGCAGCGCTACGCGGTGGGCGGTTCGACGGAGTCGGCAGAGAATCCGGCAGTTGGGCCGATCACCACGATCGCCGGCGGGCGGATGCCTTCCTGGCGGACCCGCGCGGCGACGGTGGCGAGGTCGGCGCGCAGTACCCGCTGGGTGCGCAGTGTGCCCTCCTGGATGACTGTCGCGGGTGTCTCGGACGGACGCCCGCCGTCCAGCAGCGCCGTGGCGAACTGCTCGATTCGCTCCACCGCCATCATCAGCACGAGCGTGCCGCGCAGCCGCGCCAGTGCGGGCCAGTCGACCAACGAGTCCGGGTGATCCGGCGCCACGTGGCCACTCACCACCACGAACTCGTGGGTGACGCCGCGATGCGTCACCGGAATTCCCGCGGCGGCGGGTACCGAGATAGGACTTGTGACCCCGGGCACCACGGTGACCGGAACACCGGCCGCGACGCAGGCCTCCAGCTCCTCGTAGCCGCGACCGAACACGTACGGGTCGCCGCCCTTGAGCCGCACCACGAACTTGCCCGCTTTCGCGCCTTCGATGAGCGCGGTATTGATCGCGTCCTGCGCCATCGCCCGCCCGTACGGAATCTTCGCCGCATCGATCACCTCGACCTCGGGCCCGAGCTCGGCCAGCAGCTCCGGCGGGGCGAGCCGGTCGGCGACCACGAGATCGGCCCGGGCCAGCAACCGCCGACCACGCACGGTGATCAGGTCGGGGTCGCCTGGGCCGCCGCCGACCAGCGCGACGCCGGGAGCGATCGGCGTCGAATCATCGGTCACCACACCGGATTGCAGTGCCTCCAGCAGCGCGTTGCGCACCGCGGCGGAGCGCCGGTGTTGTCCGCTCGCCAGCACACCGACCGTCAGTCCGTCGTAGCGCGCGGTGGCGGGGGTGACCGCGGTGCCGAGCCGGGCGATATCGGCGCGCACGCAGAAAATCCGCCGCCGGGTCGCCTCCGCGACCACCGCCGCGTTCGTCTCTGGGTCGTCGGTGCACGCGAGCACGTACCAGGCACCGTCGAGATCGCCGGCGACGTACTCGCGCAGCGTCATGGCGATCCGACCCGAAGTCGCCATCGCCTCGACCGCGGGCGTGACCGCACGGCTCACCACATGCACGTCGGCCCCGGCGGCGATCAGCAGTCCGAGCCTGCGCTGCGCGACACTGCCACCGCCGACCACCACGACGCGGCGCCCGTGGAGATCGAGCCCGACCAGGTAGTTCGGATCGCCCGCGGGCTGGTCTCGGGTTGCGTCTGACGGGTTCGGCACAAGTCTCGAGCCTACGTGTTGTCCTCGCGCGTCCGGCAATCGATCGAGTCGCACAGCGACCACACCGTCTCCGGTGCGCCGAGCCCGTGACCAGAGGCCGCCCCCGGCGGTAGACCTCGTCCGGGATCGCCATCGCGATTCCACGCGTCGGCGAGGCCCGGCCCGCTCCACCGGCCGGAGGGCTGAGGCAAGAGGGCGGCGTTCAGCGTGGTCATTCGACACCCGGTCCCGCGGAGGAACTGTACGTTGCGGGCGAGGGCGACTTGCCTGGACAGTGGACGCATGACGCAGGTGAGATCGGCACAGCAACTGCTCGCAGTGGCCTACGACGAGGCATTGTGTGGGCTCGCCGAGGGCGGCATCCCGATCGGCGCCGCCCTGTTCGACGCCGACGGCACGCTGCTCGGGCGCGGCCACAACCGCCGGGTGCAGTCCGATGACCCGAGCATCCACGCCGAAACCGATGCCTTCCGCGCGGCCGGACGGCGGCGCGACTACGGCCGCACGATCATGGTGACCACGCTGTCGCCCTGCTGGTATTGCAGCGGTCTGGTTCGCCAGTTCGGGATCGGCTCGGTGATCATCGGAGAATCGCGGACCTTCTCGGGCGGGCACGAGTGGCTTGCCGAGTACGGCGTGTCGGTCACCGTGCTCCAGGACCAACGCTGCATCGAACTGATGACCGAGTTCATCGCGGAACATCCCACGCTGTGGCACGAGGACATCGGCGTCGCCGACGGAATCGAGGCGCCGTGAAGGCCATCGCCACCATCGATCTCGCCGAGTGGCGGGCGGGCGGCGTCGTGGCGTCCGAGGTCGAACGCACGGTCGACGAGGGTCTGTGCCGGGCTGGCTTCCTGCTGGTACGCGGCCATGGTGTGCCCGAGGGGCTGTCCGATGCGGTGCGTTCCGCGATCCGGGGCTTCTTCGCGCTGCCGGACACGGTCAAGCAGCGCTACGCGGTGACCGTCGGTGGGCGCGGCTGGATCGGGCCGGGCAAGGAGGCGAACGGCTATGCCGAGGCAACAGCCACGCCACCGGATCTGAAGGAGACCTTCGCCGTCGGCGCCGACACCCGTACCGGCGATCCGAAGGTCGACGACGTCTGGTTCCGGCCGAACGTATGGCCGGACGAGGTGCCGCAACTGCGTGCGCTGATCAGCTGCTATACCGACGCCATGCGGGTGCTCTCCGACGAGTTGCTCGCCCTGTGCGCGGCCGCGCTGCGACTGCCCGCCAACCCGTTCGTGCGCTGGGCCGGACGGCCCACCTGGACCTGCAACATCAATCACTACCCGGCCATGTCGGTGCTCGGCCGTCCGCAGCCCGGACAGTTCCGTATCGGACCGCACACCGATTTCGGGACTGTGACCGTGCTGGACCGCGAGCCGGGTGCGGGCGGTCTACAGGTGTACACCGAGCCGGAGGGTTGGGCGGACGCGCCGTACGACCCGACCGCGCTCACAGTGAACATCGGCGACCTGCTGGCTTACTGGAGCGGTGCACGCTGGTCGCCCGGACGGCATCGGGTGCAGCCACCACAGCCGCAAGCTCCCGATGACGACCTGGTGTCGCTGGTCTACTTCTACGAGTTGAACCACGACGCGGTGGTACGGCCGCTGGAACCACCGATCGGCCGTAGGCGCGACCTTCCCCCGGTGGTCTCCGCGGAGTTCCTGCGCACCCGTCTGGACGCCATCACCGTCGGCTGACCGGGCGACCGGATCAGCGGATATCCCCTGCCCCGGATGACACCACGCCCGCGCGCGTCCGGTGGCGCCGCGAGCGGTGTGCCCCGTCCAGCGGACCGGTTGGATTTCATGTCCGTTTCGACCCGACACACGGCTGAAACGCTTTACAGTCGCGTATCCGCTCAACCCAGTGCGCGCCAGTGGTAGCGCACCTCAGAAGGACAACCATGGCCGACGATCCATACCCGGCCCAGCGCCATCAGCTGACTGTCAGCGCTCGCGACCTCGACACGCTCGCCGCGGATCTGGCACGCTGGCTTGCCGCGCGGGTCGCGGCCGACCAGCTGCCGCGGATGTCCGCGGTGGCACGCCCGGAGTCCGGCGGCATGTCCTGCACGACAATCCTGTTCGACGCCGAATGGACCGTGAACGACCGTCGTGAGAGCGGATCGTTCGTCGCGCGGATTGCGCCCGAAGCCGGATCGTTCCCGGTGTTCGAGACCTACGACCTGGCCACCCAATACCAGGTGATGGCAGGCGTCGCGGCGGCCACCGGCGCGCCGGTACCCGAGCTGTGCTGGCTGGAAACCGACGACAAGGCTCTCGGTGCACCATTCCTGGTGATGCGGCGGGTCGAAGGACGGGTGCCGTCGGACAATCCGCCGTACGTGTTCGCCGGGTGGCTGTTCGATGCCAGCCCCGCCGAACGCCTCCGACTTGCCGACAGGACCGTCCAGGTTATCGCCGAAATCCATGACATCCCCGATCCCGCAGCACGCTTCCCGATGCTGTGCGGACCGGGGCAATCGCTACGCAGACACATCGAAGCACAGCGGGCCTCCTATCGGTGGGCGCTGGCGGACGACGGGTTCCGAATCCCGCTCATCGAACGGGCATTTCGGTGGATCGACGAGCACTGGCCGACCGATCCCGGCCCGGATGTGCTCAGTTGGGGCGACGCCCGTCCGGGAAACATCATCTACCGGGGATTCGATCCGGTGGCGGTGCTGGATTGGGAGATGGCCGCGCTCGGGCCACGAGAACTCGACCTGGGCTGGATGATCTTCACCCACCGGTTCTTCCAAGATATCGCGACGCGAGTCGACCGACCCGGACTCCCGGACTTCCTGCGCCGCGACGATGTGGTCGCGAAATATCGTGAGTTCTCCGGCTATTCCGCGCGCGACCTCGACTTCTACCTCGTCTACGCCGCGCTACGCTTCGCGATCGTGATGGCCCGAGTGAAACGCAGGATGATTCATTTCGGTGAGGGCGCCGATACCACCGACCGCGACGATTACGTCATGCACCGCGCGTTCCTGGAAGCTTTACTCGACGGAACCTACGAATGGGACTGACCATGCCGGCACCCTTGGACGAATACCCGATTCACCAGACCGCGCTGTCAATGGCAAGGGTGGCCAGCAGCGACCGGAACTTCTACGACCGCAGCTACTTCAACGCTCACGACCGCGATGGCGGCACGCTGCTGATCACCGGTTTCGGGGTGTACCCCAACCTCGGAGTGACCGACGCCTACGCCGCGGTCCGGCGCGGCGACATCCTGCGGTCGGTGCGGTTCTCCGACGCGCTCGGCCCCCGCGGATTGGAACAGCGGGTCGGCGGATACCGCATCGAGGTGCAGGAACCGCTGCACCGTATCCGGGTGGTCTGCGAGCATGACGATCTCGGCTTTGATCTCACCTGGACCGGCGCCTTTCCCGCCGTGCAGGAGCAGCCGCATCTCATCCTCGCCGGCAACCGGCCGATCATCGACGCGTCCCGGTTCGCGCAGGTCGGTTCGTGGACGGGAACACTGCACGTGGACGGCGACGACATCGCGGTCGATCCGGCGGTGTGGACCGGCACGCGGGATCGCTCGTGGGGCATCCGCCCGGTCGGCGAGACCGAGCCGTCCGGTCGTGCCGCCGCCGAGCCGACCGGCGGTTTCTGGTGGCTGTACGCGCCGCTGCGGTTCGAGGACTTCGCAGTGGTCGTGATCGTGCAGGAGGAGCCGGACGGTAGGCGCACACTCAACGACGCGACGCGGATCTGGCCGGACGGACGCACCGAGCAACTCGGCTGGCCGCGGATCTCGATCGAGTACCGTTCCGGCACAAGACTTCCCGTTGCGGCACAGCTGGCGCTGACCACGCAGGACGGCAAGCCGATCGACATCGAGATCACGCCAGGCACCAGAGTCCCCTTGCACGTCGGCTGCGGCTACGGCGGCGACCCCGACTGGAAGCACGGCCAATGGAAGGGCCGCGACTGGTCCGATACCAGCCGCTACGACCTCACCGACCCCGCGGTTGTCGCCCGGACGCCCTACGGCGTTATCGACCACGTCGCCCACGCTCGCTGCGGTGACGCCGAGGGCTGGGGCCTGTTCGAACACGCCAGCATCGGCCGCCACGCTCCCACCGGCTTCGCCGACTGGGGTTCGGTCGCACCGTAGTCAGGGCGCCGCCGCGGCACCCGCGTTGTGCCTCGCGCGGCGCGAGATACGTCTTCTCCCGTCCTACCTTTGGTCGCCGAGGCGCGTCGCCGCGATCACCACTCCGCGCACGATCCGCTTGGGTACCACCAACGCGGCGCCGTCGGCGGCCAGGACCGCCGCTGCCTCGGCGACACTCGACGTCGCGACTGCCGCGAACGTCCGGCTACCCGGGTTGGGGACGTCGACCGCGGCAAGAACGGCGGCAGAGTAGGACTTGATCGGCACGCCCAGTTCGGCGGCCACCGCACGAAGTCCAGGCTCCCCCGCGCGTCGGTCGAGTGTGGCGAGGCACCTTATAGTGCTGTCGTACAGGATTTCTCGCAGCGCGGCAGAGATCCGGTCCGCCGAGGTGCCCGGCCGGAGTCCGATGCCGACCACGAGCTCAGCCGACGACACGGGAGCTCGCGTAGTCCGTCGCGACACGGACGAAACGGGTGATCGCTTCAGGGTTTCCGGCCGGGTGGGTGTGCAGATACGAGGCGTGCACATTGCGTATCAGCGCGCCCTCGCGGACGCGCTCGTCGGCATTGTCGCGCCAACCCCATGCCGAAACGTCGGACGTCGCCGTAATCAGGCGGGTTCGATGGAACTCGTGCCCACGCACACGTTCTCCGGCCCGCCACAGCGGGGAGTCGGCCAGTACCACAGCATCTCGGTAGCCGAGGGTCAGCCGCGATCCGAAGGCGGCGTCGGCACTCACCACACCCGCCATCGGGTGCCCGTCCAGCGACCTGGTCAGATACAGCAGCCCGGCGCATTCGGCGTGCACCGGCATCCCGCGTCGGGCGGCCTCGGCCACCGCCCGTAACAGACCGGTATTGGCCGCCAGCTCCGCGGCATGCTCCTCCGGAAACCCACCCGGCAGCACCAGCCCCGCCGTACCGGTGGGCAATTCGTCACGCAGCGGATCGAACACGACCACCCGCGCTCCCGCCGCCAGCAGCAACTCCCGATGCTCCGCGTACCCGAAGGTGAACGCCGACCCACCCGCGATGGCGATCAGCGGGCCACCGTCCACGGTATCGAGGGCAGGGTCGACGGCGGACTCGGCGAATGCCTGCGAGCCACCGGCGATGTCCGGACCGCGGACAGCCTCGAACGGATCCCACGCCGGGCCGCTCACCGTCGAACTGGCCAGTGCCGCGACAGCGTGCAGATCCACATGCGCGGCGACGAGATCGGTCATCGCGGCGACGGCGGCCGTCGCGGCGGCGCCGTGTTCCACGGCCGGAATCAACCCGAGATGCCGGGAGGGAACCTCCAACTCGGCCATCCGCGGCAGCGAACCGAGCACCGCCAGACCGACCCGCTCGCACGCCGCGCGCAGCACTTGGTCGTGCCGCACGCTGCCGACCCGGTTCAGAATCACCCCGCCGAGCCGGACCGCACTGTCGAATGTGGCGAACCCGTGCAGCAGCGCCGCCAGGCTCTGACTATGCCCGCGAGCGTCCACTACCAGCAGCACCGGCGCACCGAGCAGGCTCGCGACCTGCGCTGTGGACCCCTCTGCCACCGGCCCGGCGTGATCCGGATCGATCCGCCCATCGAACAACCCCATCACGCCCTCGACCACGGCGAGATCGCATCCCCGCGCACCATGTCGATACAGCGGCACCACACGTTCGGTCCCTACCAGGACCGGATCCAGATTCCGCCCCGGCCGTCCGGCAGCCAGCCCGTGATACCCGGGATCGATATAGTCCGGCCCGACCTTGAACGGGGCCACCCGATGCCCCACCCGCCGTAGCGCCCCTACCAACCCGGTCGCGACCGTCGTCTTGCCACTCCCGGAAGCAGGAGCCGCGACCACCACAGCCGTCACCCGAGCCACCCGGTCGCCGCACGCGGACTCGGTCGCCGCGCGGAGTTCCGCGGCACTCGGCCACGCAACCGGGAGAGTAAGAGGCTGATCACCATTCGATGCCTCTTTGACCTTTGCGGCCGGCGTCCATGGGGTGTTTTATCTTGGTCATTTCCGTCACGAGGTCAGCGGCGTCGACAAGGCGTTGGGGGGCGTCGCGGCCGGTGATGACAACATGTTGGTTGCCGGGGCGGGCAAGGAGGGTATCGACGACTTCACCGAGGTCTACCCAGCCCCACTTCAGCGGGTAGGTGAATTCGTCGAGGACGTAGAAGCGGTGCTGTTCGGACCGGAGGCGGCGGGCGATCTCCTGCCACCCGACGAGCGCGGCCGCGGCGTGGTCTTCCTCGCTGCCCTGTTTGCGGGTCCAGGACCAGCCCTCGCCCATCTTGTGCCACTCGACCGGTCCGCCCGCCCCGGTTTCCTCATGCAGCTTGCCGAGGGCGCGAAACGCTGCCTCCTCCCCCACCTTCCATTTGGCGCTCTTGACGAACTGGAACACCGCAACATCGAAGCCCTGGTTCCAGGCCCGCAGTGCCATACCGAACGCGGCAGTCGACTTACCCTTGCCGGGCCCGGTGTGCACCGCCAGTACCGGCTGATTGCGCCGCTGCCGCGTGGTCAGCCCGTCGTCGGGCACAGTCTCCGGAACACCCTTGGGCATCGAATCTCCTCGCTACTCCTCGGCCGAACTTCGACCTGTACTCGGCACCGACGCGCCATACCAGCGCTCACGCCCGGTCGACTCGCCGCGCCGCCGCGCGGTGCGACGCGAAACCGGGCCGCGAACGGCTGCTACGCCGCGACAGGGGGTAGCCATCCGTTCCGGCAGATCCACCACGCCAGGACACAGGCCGGTGCCGACCGATCCGCAGCGACATCCCGGGTGGCTCCCGAACACGTAGGCCGCGTGGACGACCGAGCGGTTCGACACCACCACCAACCGCAGCGAAAGCACCGGCCCCGGCAAGGCCGATCCCGGACGGCGTCCGGTCATCAGGTCGCAGGTGCGCGCACGCGACCTGCGCGCACCGAAGTCGTTGCGCGGCGATGGACGCCCCGCTGTTCACGCGGCACGCAGCGACCCACCGCCCCCATGACCAGAGCGCGCGCGGATGATATCCGCGACCGAGTCTCCGGTCAGTTCCGCCAGTCTCAGGTATCCGCCGCGCAAGTCGCGGGCGAGGTCGATTGCCATGTCGAGGCGAACCATGCCGCGTTCGCAGTCGACCACGATCGAGGTCACCGCGTCGTTGGCAAGCAGTCCCGCGGCGACGCGCGCACGCCCGACGGGATCGACGCCGCCGGTCGCACGGCCGTCGGTCAGCAGCACCAGCATCGGCCTGCGGCGCGGGTCACGGACGCGTTCGCGCCGAACGACGTCACGCGCCCGCAGCAGACCCGCCGCGAGCGGCGTTTTCCCGCCGGTACGCAGTCCGGACAGTCGGCGCACGGCGATGTCGACCGACGACGTCGGCGGCAGCACGAGTTCGGCATCGGCGCCGCGCAGGGTGACGACGGCAACCTTGTCGCGACGTCGGTAGGCGTCCCGCAGTAACGCGACCACCGCGCCGGTCACTGCGGACAACCGGTCCCTGGCCGCCATCGAGCCGGACGCGTCGACCACGAACACGATCAGATTGCCCTCCCGACCTTCGCGGCGTGCGCCGCGCAGGTCGTCGGCGGCAAGCTGGAGTGGCCCGGCGACGCGTCCACGGGCGCGCTGGTGCGGCGCCGCGGCGAATACGGTGCCGAGCAGGTAGAGACCCGAGGTGGTATCGGTGCTGGGACGGACGACCCGCCCGTGCCGCGATTCGGCACGCGAGCGGCGGCCGGGCGCACCTTCGCCGACGCCGGGCACCTCCCACCGGGGTGGGGTCGTCGCAGCGGAAAGCGGTGCACCACTGTGTCCTTCGCGCGCCTTGCCACCACCCTCAGGGCCATCCGGCGGATTCTCGGGGCCGCCGTCGGGGTCGTCGGAGGGACCGTCGTCTCCGGGTTCCCCGCTCACCGGCGGCACGGTCTCCGAGTCGCCGGTGGCGGCGGGCGGCTGCGCCTCGGCCGCCGCGTCGCGCATGGCGTCGTCGAGTTGCTCGTCGCTGATGCCGGGCTCGTCGAACGGATCGCGCCGTCGCCGGTGCGGTAGCGCCAACTCGGCAGCGACGCGCACATCGGCCTCGGTCACCGACTCGCCGCCACGCCAGGCGGCGTGCGCGGTCGCGGTCCGCGCGACGACCAGGTCCGCGCGCATCCCGTCGACGTCGAATGTCGCACACAGCGCGGCGATCCTGCGCAACTCCACATCGTCGAGTAGCACCTGCCCGACCCGATCACGGGCGGCGAGAATTTGTTCGGCCACCGCGCGGTCGGCGGCGGCGTACCGTGCCGCGAACCCCGCCGGATCCGCCTCGTAGTCCAGCCGGCGGCGCACCACCGCCATCCGCACGTCGACCTCCCGCGACGCGGCCACATCCACGGTCAGCCCGAACCGATCCAGCAGCTGGGGACGCAGTTCGCCCTCTTCCGGGTTCATGGTGCCGACCAGGACGAACCGCGCGGGATGTGAGTGCGAGACACCGTCGCGTTCGATGTGCACCCGGCCCATCGCGGCCGCGTCCAACAAAACGTCGACCAGGTGGTCGTGCAGCAGGTTGACCTCGTCCACGTAGAGCACACCGTGGTGCGCGGCGGCCAGTAGGCCGGGACGAAACGCCTGCTCCCCGTGCCGCAGCACCCGCTCCAAGTCCAGTGAGCCGATCACGCGATCCTCGGTCGCCCCGACCGGCAGTTCGACCAGCCGCGCGGGCCGTGCCCCGGTCTCGTCCACAACGGGCGGCAGCAACTGAGCCAGCGCGCGCACCACGGTCGACTTGGCAGTGCCCTTCTCGCCGCGTACCAGCACGCCGCCGATGCCGGGGTGCACCGCGCACAGCACCAACGCCAACTGCAGCCGCTCCTGCCCAACGACAGCCGAGAACGGAAACCCGACGTCACTCTCCGACGCAGGTCGAACTCTGTGCAGCTGCTCAGACGTCACGGCGCTTTCGGCATGGGACAAAGACACGCCCCAACTCTAAGCGCGCCCCGACAACTACCGAGCAGCACCCTCCGACCCAACCCACGGCCGTCCGACCCATCCCACCCGAAGCGCCCACCCCCACACGATGACGGCTCCCCCTAAGAGACCGGCCCGAGCCGAAATCTCAAATGACAGAAATACAGACGAACATCTGCCCGAACCGCCGAAATATTTCCACCCAACCCTGACGCTCGTCGGCGAATTCCCAGCTAATCAATCAGACACAGGACAATAACCGCCCAAAAAACAGCTCGATCGCTCACACGCCACACGCAACCACCAGGGAGCGAGTCTTACGAGCGACGCTCGCGGCCCGGCTCGCATCCGAGCGGCCGACGCGCCCGCGACGAAGTCGCCAGCGTCGGCCGCTCGGACGCGAGCCACCATGGGGCCGCGAACACGCAGCGCCGCAGGCGCTGCAAATCAGACACCGCGCAGGCGCTGCAAATCAGACACAGCGGCGCAGGCGATTACACAGCACCCTTGCGCATCGGCAAGTGCGGGATGCCGTCTTCGTCGAACTCCTCGCCGTCGACTGTGAAGCCGTGCTTGCGGTAGAGGTCGACCAGATAGCTCTGCGCGTTCAGCCGTACCGTCGCGGACCCGACTTCGGCCAGCGCCGCCTGCAGGAGTCGTGTGGTGTACCCATGTCCGCGTGCGGGTAGGGCGGTGCAGAGCCTGCCGATGCGGAAGCTCTTCACTCCGTCGTGGTGCTCCTCCCACAGGCGCAGGGTCGCGATGACTTCACCCTCGTCATCGAGCCAGAAGTGTCGGGTTTCGGGAAGCAGATCGTTCCCGTCCAGTTCTGGGTACGCGCACTTCTGCTCGACGACAAAGACTTCGACGCGGAGTTTCAACAACTGGTAGAGCGTGGCAGTGTCGAGATCCTGTGCCCATGACCGTTTGAGAGCAACCGTTGACATCATCGCGCCTTGCTATCACACCTAGGCGTCTGCCGCGACCCCAACGTGGTTCGGCGTGTTCGCGAGGTTCAGTGTCTTGGTGGTCCAATCCCATATTTCGTGGAACAGATCCGGGTTCTCCGACAGCGACGCACCCAGCGACGGAACCATTTCCTTCAGCTTCGGCGTCCAATCGGTGTATTCCCGTGGGAAGCAACGTCGTAGGACGTCGAGCATGGCGGTGACGCAGGTCGAGGCGCCGGGCGACGCGCCGAGCAGCCCAGCGACCGTGCCGTCCTGTGCCGCGATCACGGCGGTGCCGAATTCGAGCACGCCACCCACACCTTTGCGACGGATCACCTGAACGCGCTGGCCCGCGGTGATCAACTCCCAGTCTCGTGCCTCGGCGCGCGGAATGAACTCCGACAGCGTGAACACCTTGCCTGCTTCGGACTTCAGCAGTTCACTGACCAGGTACTTGGTCAGGCCCAGCTCGGTGACACCGACGCCGAGTAGCGAGAACAGGTTGTTCGGCTTCACCGACTTGAACAGGTCGGTGTTCTTGCCGTCCTTGAGGAACTTCGGCGTCCAGCCCGCGTACGGACCGAACAGCAGGCCGGGCTTGCCCTTGATCACGCGAGTGTCCAAGTGCGGCACCGACATCGGCGGCGCCCCGACCGCGGCCTTGCCATACACCTTGGCCTCGTGCTGTTGAATCAGCGACGGGTTGGTACAGCGGAAGAACTGGCCGCTGACCGGGAAACCGCCGTATCCCTTCGCCTCTTTGATGCCCGCCTTCTGTAGCAGCGGGAGCGCGCCGCCGCCCGCGCCGACGAACACGAATTTGCTGATCAGTGTGCGGGTTTCCCGGGTACGCAGGTTACGCACCGTGACCAGCCAGGACCCATCGGACTGCTTGGACAGGTTGCGCACCTCGTGACCGAAGGCCAGGTCCGCCCCGCTGGCGCCGAGGTAGGCGAGCAGTTCCTGGGTGAGCGCGCCGAAGTCGATGTCGGTGCCGCTGTCGGACCAGTTCAGTGCGATCGGGTCGGAGAAGTCGCGACCGCGCGCCATCAGCGGCAGCCGCCTGGTGAACTCCTCGGGGCTGTCGATGTATTGCATGCCCTCGAACAGCGGGTGCGGCGCCAGCGCCTCGTACCGTTTGCGCAGGTACTGCGCATTGTCGGCGCCGTGCACGAAACTGACGTGCGGGATCGGGTTGATGAAGGTGGACGGGTCGCCCAGGATGCCGTTCTCCACGCCGTAGGACCAGAACTGGCGCGAGACCTGAAACCGCTCGCTGATGTCGACGGCTTTACTGATATCGACCGAGCCGTCGGCGTTCTGCGGACTGTAGTTGAGTTCACACAGCGCGGAGTGCCCGGTGCCTGCGTTGTTCCACGGGTCACTGCTCTCCGCCGCGGCCGCGTCCAGCCGCTCGAACAGGGCGATCGACCAGTCCGGCTGCAACTGCCGCAGCAGCGCGCCGAGGGTGGCACTCATGATCCCGGCACCGATGAGTACTACATCGGTCTTTTCAGTCACGGCAGCGTTCGGCACGGGTAGATCGACTTCCTTGTCCTTCTGCGCGGGCCCACCGAGCGGGTGGACCTGCCTGGGCGCGGTGTTCAGTTGTGGCTCGGGTCCGGCAATCGCTGTTCCCGAACAGCATGGCTAGAGGTAGGTTACCCACCGTTCACCTATCCCAATTCTGCACCTCACCACGCGCATCGTCCGCAACCAGCCTGCGGAATGTGCCGAATGCGACAGAGATCATCGTCACCACCAGGGCCCGCGAGGCGCCACACGCTGTCGGGTCGCGGCACCGTCAAATACATTGGTCGGGTGACGAACGAACAGTCGCTTGCCGAGTCGGTCGGCACCGCCGCGGAGGACGACAGTTGGCGTCCCGATGTCCTCGGCACACGTTTCCAACAGCGCACGCTGCTGCTGGGCGCCGATCCCGACGGGGAGGGCGAGGTGGTCGCCACACTGGTGCGCTACGTCCCGAACGGCACCGTCGAGCAGACCGCTGGCGCGGTGCTCTACGTGCACGGATTCACCGATTACTTCTTCCAGGAGCATCTCGCTGAGCATTTCGCCGAGTGCGGGTTCCAGTTCTACGCGCTCGATCTGCGCAAGTGTGGTCGCTCGCTGCGGGATGGGCACACGCCGCACTATGTGACGGATCTCGCTTTCTATGACCGGGAACTGACCGAATCGCTGCGGATCGTCCGGGCGGAGACCGGTGCGCCGGTGGTGCTCAACGCACACTCCACCGGCGGTCTGATCGTGCCGCTGTGGCTGGATCGACTGAATCGGACGCACGGCACGGCCGCCGCGGGGATCACCGGTCTCGTGCTCAACAGCCCGTGGTTCGACCTGCAAGGCCCGTCTTACTACCGGACCGTCGGCACGCCGATCATCAAAACGCTCGGGCGTTTCCGGAGGATGGTCGAAGTACCCGGCGGGAAGGTCAGCACCTACGGCGACAGCCTGCATCACACGGTGTCCGGCGAGTGGGACTACAACCTGGACTGGAAACCACTGCACGGCTTCCCGGTTCGGCTCGGCTGGCTGCGCGCGATCCGCCAGGGCCACGCGCGTCTGCACGAAGGACTCGATATCGGGGTGCCATCGCTGATCCTGCGCTCCAGGATCACCAAGTTCGCCAGGACGTACGGTCCCGCCGTGGACGTGGCCGACGCGGTGCTGGACGTGAAACAGATCCAGCGCTGGTCGGGCTGCTTGGGCGATCGGACCAACATGGTGCCGATCGACGGCGCCAAGCACGACGTGTTCCTCTCCGCCCCGGAGCCGCTGGCTCGCGCGTTCGCCGAACTCGACCGTTGGCTGGACTGGCTGCACGTATACCGGACCACGTCCGGCGACAGATCACCAGAGGCTGGTGCGTAACACGATCTCGGTGGCCAGTTCGTGGTCTGCTTCGGTCGCCACATCGGTCACGTCGACCTCGACCACTCGGAACTCGCCGTGGACGAACCGCCCGGAGGTATCGGCCACCGATCGGGGCAGATTCTTGGTGACCAGCACGGTGGTGGGCACCTCCACTGGACGAGTGTTCGCGTCGAGCACCGTCCCGTCGGCGCCCGGAACTGCAGGGTGACCCCGGTCTGCGACGACCAGGCTCTGATACCGACCGAATCCACTCGCGCATACCTGCCAGGCCAGCGCGGCTCCCGCGCCACGCCCGGCGACGTTCACCCAGGGCAGCCCGAGTTCGTCCAAGATCGCGGTCACTCCGCCCGGGTCGAGTCCCTCGATCGATTCCACCGCGAACGTGCGCAGATCCGAGGTGTGCAGTCGGGCGCATACCTGGTCGAAGACGTCCGCCGGATCACCGGAATCAGGCAGCAGCAGCACGCTGTGCCGGGATTCCGGCCCGTCGATCCGAACGGTCCATGCCCGGTCACCCACCGCGATCTGCCGAGATTTCATGCCGAATCACGCTACACGGGTCACCGGCTCGAGGCGTCGTGTCGCGAGCGCTCGATTCAGGCGAGCAGTCGCATTCCGGCCTGCTCACCTGCGAAGTGATCGAACGTGACGGTCAGGTCACAGCCCGCCTCCTGACCGAGCTGCTGAATCAGCGCGTCAGCGAAATCCGCGCCGTCGGCGGCCCTGCGCAGCGCCTGGCGCACTGTGTCGGCGCGCTCGACCACGATCTCGCTGGAATCGAGCAGCCCGAGCAGCACATCGGTGACCGCGTCGGGGTCCTGCTGGTAGCCGCGACGCAACACCCAGTGGATCTCGGCGAGCACGATCATCGTGACGTAGCCGGGCTTGGTCTCGCTGAGCCCGTCGATCACCTGGTTGGCCCGGGCGGACTGCTCCGGGTCGTCCTGGGTGAGGTAGCGAATGAGCACGTTCGCGTCCAGACCGATCATCGCTGCTTGCCTTCCACCACGTTGCCTGTGATCGCCTCGTTCATCTCGGCGAGCCCCAGCGGCGAACCGGACCAGCCGACGATGCCCTTCAATGATTTGATCGTGCGCGTCTCGGGGACCAGTTCGTAGGTGCCGTTGGGTGTTGGCACGAAGGCGACGCGCACGCCCGCGCGCAGCCCCATCGCCACGCGCACATCGATCGGGATGGTGATCTGACCTTTGCTCGTGACGGCCGCCGAGACCACGTTTCCCCCTCTGCTGGTCGACCTTTTGTCCGTCACCATCACCCTCACCCGACCGTGATCGTTTCGCGTCGGATTACCCGTCGCCTTACTCGGAATCGAATTCCTTACTGCAAGGTAAGGCTCGGGGGTCGCCGCGTCAACCGCTCAGTCGCGCGACGACACACTGCGGTGGACGACGTCGGTGGCGAGAATCGGCAGATCGGCGGGTGCCCCGTCGGCGAGCAGACGTTCCAACTGCCCGATGTCCAGGTGGTCTTCGACCAGGTCGGCCAGCAGATCGAGCTGCCCGTCCCGGACTGCGGCGACCGAGACATCCTCGGCGGCAACGAAACCCGCGCGCCCGGCGGCCGACGCGACCGCGCGCAACCAACTCCGCCGGAATCGGTCCGATTCCAGCAGGCCGTGCAGATGGGTGCCCCACACCGCGCCACGGACACTGCCTTCCGGCTGCCCGTCGAGGGTGAACCAGGCCGGGTCGCCGCGGCGGACCACCCGACCGTGATGAATCTCGTAGCCCCGCACTGGAATTCCCGCGCTGTCGCCAGAGCTGGTACGAAGTACTTTGGCCGCGGCGAACTCGACGGACAGGTCGAGCAACCCGAGCCCGTCGACCGCGCCCGCATTCGACTCGACCCGGTCGAGGATGTGGGTGCCGAGCATCTGATACCCACCACAGATACCGAGTATCGGTGCGCCCGCGGCCGCGCGTGCTCGCAGCACGTCGGCGATACCGGTGCGGCGCAACCACTCCAGGTCCGACACCGTCGCCTTGCTCCCTGGCACGACCACCAGATCCACGCCGGCCAACCGGGACGGCTCACTCACCCAGCGCACCGCGACTCCCGGCTCACAAGCCAGCGCCTCGATATCGGTGGAATTGGAAATCCGCGGCAGCCGGACCGCGGCGACGGTCAGCCACTCCGTGCCCACCGGCGGGCCGGGGCGGCCGACCGGTGCATCGGCAACGGTGCCGAGCGAGTCCTCCGCGTCGATCCAGAGGTCGTCGGTGTAGGGGAGCACGCCCAGGGTCGGTCGGCCGGTGAGCTCGACGAGGCGATCCAGCCCGGGGCGCAGCAACTCGACGTCGCCACGGAATTTGTTGACGATGAACCCCGAGATCAGGCGCTGGTCTTCGGGTTCGAGGATCGCGACCGTGCCGAACAGATGGGCCAGCAGACCGCCCCGGTCGATGTCGCCGACCAGCAGTACCGGCAGTTGCATGGCCCGCGCCAGCCCCATGTTCGCCAGATCGGTAGCCCGCAGGTTGATCTCGGCCGGCGAGCCGGCGCCTTCACAGATCACCACGTCGAATTCGGCGCGCAGCGTGGCGAGTTCGGTGGCGACGACAGCACGCAGCTCCTGCCGGCGCAGGAAGTAGTCCTCGGCGCCGACCGTGCCGACCGCGGCTCCTCGCACGATCAGCTGTGCGCGCCGGTCGCTACCCGGCTTGAGTAAGACCGGGTTGAACCGCACGCTCGGCTCCAGCCCGCACGCCCGCGCCTGCAACGCCTGCGCGCGCCCGATTTCCCCGCCGTCGAGTGTGACTACAGAATTATTGGACATGTTCTGCGCCTTGAAGGGGGCCACCCGCACACCGCGGCGTGCCAGCATTCGGCAGATCCCGGCCACCACGACACTCTTGCCCGCGTCCGAGGTCGTCCCCGCGACCAGTAGTGCACCCTTCATCGCGCCGTGCCGGTCTCGACGGAACCGCGAGTCGGCGCCGCACGGCGCGGCACGGCGCCGCCCAGGCCGCGCAGCGGGACAGCGCAACTCGCGCGCCCGGTCGGCACGGGCGGCGGAGTGATCCGCCCTTCGTCCGAAACGCGCCGAATACCCACCGCTCGAGTCGGATTCACGGCAGGGTCAGAATCTCGGCCCCCGTCTCGGTGACGACCAGGGTGTGCTCGAACTGCGCGGTCCACTTGCGATCCTTGGTGACCACGGTCCAGCCGTCATCCCAGATCTCATAGTCGATGCCGCCGAGGTTGATCATCGGCTCGATGGTGAACGTCATGCCGGGTTGGATGATCGACTCCACCGCCGGCTGGTCGTAGTGCAGGATGACCAGGCCGCTGTGGAAGGTCGGGCCGACACCGTGGCCGGTGAAATCGCGAACCACGCCGTAGCCGAAGCGATTGGCGTAGGACTCGATCACCCGGCCGATCACATTGAGCGCTCGTCCCGGCCGAACCGCCTTGATCGCCCGCAGTGTGGCCTCCTCGGTCCGCTCGACCAGCAAGCGCACCTCCGCATCGACATCGCCCGCGAGATAGGTCCTGTTCGTGTCGCCGTGCACACCGTGGATGTAGGCGGTGACATCGATATTGACGATGTCACCGTCCTCGATCACCGTCGAATCGGGGATGCCGTGGCAGATCACCTCGTTCAGCGAAGTGCAGCAGGATTTCGGAAATCCCTTGTAGCCCAATGTCGACGGATACGCGCCGTGGTCGCACAGGTATTCGTGTGCGATCCGGTCCAGCTCGTCGGTGGTGACGCCGGGCGCGACCGCCTTACCTGCCTCGACCAGCGCCTGGGCGGCGATCTTGCTCGCGATCCGCATCTTCTCGATCGTCTCCGCGGTCTGCACCCAGGGCTCATGTCCCTCATTCACGGTTTTCTTCCACGCATACTCCGGGCGTTCGACGGTGCGCGGAACCTCGCGGGTGGGCGACTGCGTGCCGGGGATGAGCGGTTTGCGGGTGCGGACAGACATAACGAACAGCGTAATCGGGCGACCGAGCCCCTGCCGCGAGCCGGGCGGGATTAGATCCGGACCACGGTCCGACTCATCCGGCGCGACGCCACCGACCCACCGCATGACGGCGACGCGCGGTCGCGGCCGTCCGACCACGTGATGGCCGACGCACAGCCGTCACAGGCGTGCGCAACACTCGTCGAACCGGTTCCCCAGCATTGCGTAGACATGGAGCCATCCACTACTGACCGCGATCTCACACAGCGGCCCGGTCGGCACGAACAGAAATCTGAGATCGGACATCCTGCTCACATCACCCCGTTGGATCCGCCCCGCGTGATCGGTCAGATCGTCCACGAGCTCACGCTCATCCGAGTACCGAGCTTGCCAGGTCAGATCCTGTGGCACACGTCGCACAATCGCCAACACGTGACCGATGATGTCGACAATCTCCGCGACGGACGGCTCCATTACGCCAGTATGACCAGAGACCGGGCAGCGCGCGGATGCGCCGCACCGAACAGTGTTCCGCAGCAAGGAGTTCCGGTCGGCGATCCAGACCGGCGACCCGGTTCGGCACGCGGCACGGTAAAGCGGGCCATCAGCACCACACCCGTACCGACGTTTCCGCGTTCGCCTCGACGCGCGGCGGGCAACTTCGCGGGCAGTCGAGCCGCGGCCGTCATATCCCGTCGAGTTCGACGCATAATCCGCGCTTACGGCGGCGGACGCGCATCCGAGGTCCAGCAATGACGAAATACATGACGACAGTCCCGCGGATCGCGTTACGATCGACAGGTTATTTGCTGTGAGATAGCGGGGGTGTGGACGTGCGGCGCGGTGCGCGCCGCAGTGTCTTCTGATCGTGCTCCGCAATCCAATTCGGCTACGCAGGAGGAGGAAGATCTACGATGACTATCCGGAACTACCGACGTTCTGCCGCCATCATGACCACATTCGGAGCGATCGGGGTGGCCGTTG
Organism: Nocardia sp. NPDC049220; assembly: GCF_040647855.1. Lineage (NCBI taxonomy): Bacteria > Bacillati > Actinomycetota > Actinomycetes > Mycobacteriales > Nocardiaceae > Nocardia > Nocardia sp. NPDC049220. The sequence goes on along the minus strand of NZ_JBEZDA010000001.1, from coordinate 876,138 downwards.
TGGCGGCCGCTACTACCGCTCTCGCCGCCAACACCATCGATGTCAGCGGTGTCGAGCCGACCACTGTGGGGGTCGACTACACCTGCGAGGCCGCGGCCGGAGTGACCGCGATTCGGGCCATGGTGGGCGAACCCAACGCGGACAATCCGTCCGCCACCGGCACGCAGAGCGCCGTCACTTGCGACGGAGCCCCACACACCGCCGTGGTCACCCTGGTCGGAGCCGAGGGCGAGGAGGCGCCGATGTCGGCGGGGCAGTCGGTCCAGGTGCGGGTCGCGCTGGTCGACAGCAATGACACTGTCGTTTCCGGGCAATCGAAGGTGGTCTCGCTCGGCCAGTGAGCTGTGACACCGGGCACCCTCGGCGTCGGGCCATATCCCCGGGCGGGATAAAGGCTCGCGCTGAGGGCCCCGGTTCGTCCGACCTTCCGGCACACGATGCCTAGGCGCTCCAGCACTCGCTCGAGCGTCGACGTCGCGGCCGCGCTGATATCGCGGCGGCGGCGCGCCGGCTCCGGCCTTTCCTGGCGATCAGGTCGCGCGGGATTGTGCCGGGCCGGCGGGCTTCGGTAGGCATGCGGCCGAAGCCGTTTCGATGCTCTGTCGGCGGACACCGCTAATCTGCCGACATGGTGAAACCGGAGTCGGCGTTGCGCCGCCTGATGCGCGATACCGGGAAGCTGTTGCAGCCGTATGGGTTTCACGGCCCCGAACCCACCTGGGTACGGGTCGAACCGAGCGGTGTGGCATCCGTCGGTCGCACCAGGACCTTCCGCACGTGGACGGATGGGCAGCAGCTACTCAGATTCGGCCTGGTTCTGAATGCGACGCCGATCGGCTGGTGGGAGTACTGCAACTGGCGTAATGCGCAGCTGGGTCGCCCACCCACGCCGCTGGAGAAGGCCACCGGCCCCGACCTGATCAACGATCACGGCATACCAGCGGAGCTGACCGACTTGTGGTCGCTGCGGCTCGACCCGGCGCAACCAGGTGGGCAGCACGTGTTGCAGACGGATGTCGACGCCATCCGCGCGGAGCTGCCGCGGCGGGTGCACGCGCACGCGCGACGAGCGATCCGGCTGATAGAACCTGGCCGTTACCTGGACGAACTGCTGGCGCGTCCCACCCCGCAGATCGGCGGCTGGGAGGCGACGGTGGTCCTGCTCGCAGAACAAGGGCCCGGACCACAACTCGACAGCGCGATAGACCACCTGCGAGTGCGCTGCGCGGAGCAGAACGCGGCAGCGTACGCAGCAGATGTCATCGAATACGCGCAAGCCAGAGCCGCCTTGGTGTGAGCACCCGCCCCCTCGACTGGTTCTGATATTGCCCGCGCGCAAGCATCAGCACACAGTCTGCTCGATTTGACCTGGAGTGCGCTCCAGCACTTAGCGTGGTCGCTCGAAGGTCGTCTGAGCACAAAGGATTGCTTCATGGAGCTGGGATTTCACATACCGATATTCGACGTCGACGGCGGGGCCACCGCCATCGCAGGCGAATTGGCCAGGGTGGGTGCCGCGGCGGAGGAATCCGGAGCGACCTGGTTGTCGTTCATGGACCATTACTTCCAGATCGAGCCGACGGGCCTTCCCGCGGAGTCGAACATGCTCGAGGGCTACACCACGCTGGGCTACCTTGCCGCGCACACCTCCAGCATCGACCTCGGCCTGCTCGTCACCGGCGTGACGTACCGGCACCCCGGCCTGCTCGCCAAGATCGTCACCACGCTCGATGTGCTTTCCGGCGGCCGCGCCGTGCTGGGCATCGGCGCCGCGTGGTTCGAGCGCGAGCACCGCGGGCTCGGCGTGCCGTTCCCACCGATCGCCGAACGATTCGACCGACTGGAGGAGACGCTGCGCATCTGCCAGCAGATGTGGGACCCGCGGAACAACGGACCGTTCGAGGGCAAGTACTTTCAACTCGCCGAGACGCTGTGCTCACCGCAACCGATCAACCGACCCAAGGTACTCATCGGCGGCAGCGGGGAGCGCAAGACGCTGCGGCTGGTCGCGCAGTACGGCGACGCCTGCAACCTCTTCGGTTCCGCACCGCAGGACGTCGCGCACAAGCTCGACGTCCTGCGACGGCACTGCGACGATGTCGGACGGGACTACGACCGGATCCGCAAGACGATCCTGGCCAACAACCCACGACCCGACCCAGACAACCGCGATGCCTTCGTCCGGCAGATGGCCGCCTACGCCGAACTCGGCGTGCACGCCGTCATCGTCACCCCCACGACCGGCTCGCCGGCCGCCTGGATCGACCGCATCGCTCCGGCCGTCCCGCAGCTCGCCGAACTCGGCTAGGCGGCATCAGCACCACGTCTCAACAGTCGCCCGGGGGCACAGCAGCGGTCCGCTCGCCCGCGAGGTGGGAATACTTGTGGTGAGGTGTTCGTCGCGTGCGTCCAGGTCGTGGCGCGGCGAAATATCGCGGATATCGACTGCTCGAATATCGCGGGGTCATTGGTGCGCGTACGCCGAACACCCACAGTCAGATTATTTCCCGCACACCGCGAGCGCCTGCGCGGCCGTGAACCGGACTTGGCGCGATCGACCGGTTATCCGGCAGCTCCCCCGTTCTTCGCCCGCGTACTCGCCGCCTCCATCACCACCCGCGACCAGTCGATCAGGTCCTCGCTGCCGAGCTCATCGCGGACCGCTCGGTGTAAATCTCGCCATACACCCGTCTTCGTCCACGCCGTGAAACGCCGATGCGCAGTCGGAACAGTGACCCCGAACAAGGCAGGGAGCGTCCGCCACGCACATCCGCTGGTCAGCACGTAGACCACCGCGGTGAATACCGCCCGCTGGTCGACCGGCGCGGTACCGCCACCCTGCGCCCGCGCGGCGAATTTCGGTAGTAACGGCTCGGCCAACTGCCACAACTCGTCCGGCATCAGCCGCTTGGAAAATTCGTCGACCACGACCGAATATCATGCGACACAGAGGATTTCGACACACCGAAAACAAATCACACCGATACGCGACCCGGGCGCGGTGCCGTTCGGGGGATGGCCGCCCCATCTCCAGAATTGTCGCCGACGCAGCGCGGATGCCGACGGACGCTGACCGGACACTCCGCTGGTCGCCGGCGTCCGGCACCGGAGGCGCTCGGCGCCGCGTACGCCAGACCGGTCCGGTCGGAGTGTCCCGGCTCGGCTTCGGACAGCGCGTTCAGCACCGGTCACGGGACCTGCGCGGTGACGGGTGCCATCGGGCTCGAACCGGACCTCGCCCTGGGCAGGTCGAGGCCGGGCCACCATACGATGGGTACGTGTCCGCGCTACCTCTCCTCTTCACCGCCGGTTGGGCCAGCGGCGTGAACGCCTACCTGGTCGTCCTGCTGCTCGGGCTGCTCGGTCGGTTCGGGCTCGCCGAGGCGGTACCGGAAGCATTGCAGCGCAGCGATGTCCTGATCGCGGCGACAGCACTGTTCCTGATCGAGGTGGTGGCGGACAAGGTGCCCTACCTCGACTCGTTCTGGGATGCGGTGCACACCGTGATACGGCCGATCGCGGGGGGCGTGGTCGCCGCCCTGTTGGCCGGGCAGGACGACTCGCTGCCCGAACTCGCCGCGGCCGCGGTGGGCGGCACCGCGGCGCTGGTCAGCCACCTGGTGAAGGCGGGGACCCGGATCGCGGTCAACACTTCCCCCGAACCTGCCAGCAATATCGTCGTCAGCACCGCCGAGGACATCGGTGTCGCGGGCATCATCACGCTCGCCGTCTTCAACCCGGTGGCCGCGGCGGTGGTCGCAACCGTCCTACTCGTCATCGGGCTGGTGCTGGTGTCCTTGTTCGCCAGCCGGATCCGCCGCGCACTACGCCGCCGAAGGGCGCGACGTACCGCGCGCCACGTCGTGGCTGCGAAGTAAGTACTGGAACCGGTGAAAACGACGGGGCGTGCCGCGCTGATCGACCACGCGGCACGCCGGGCGGGGCGCCCCATTGCGCCCGCCGTCACTGTGTCGGCGACATAAACACCCAGGTGGAGTCGCTGCTGACAACTCCAACCCTGGTGACGTCGCCATTCGGACAAGTGACGCTGACGGGCATTATCGCTGTTGTGGACGAGACTCCCGTCGTGACGAATTCATTGCTCGGGCAAACCTGATCATTGCTCGGGCAAACGACGGCGGCCACCGGCCACGTCTGCTACCAGATCAGTATACCCGTCGACGAGTTCAGCCAGCTGGTACCAATGCCTATGCGTATTGCCACTGCGCGCCCCCTCGGCGTCGATGATCTGATTCGCGTCCACCCAGCTACGCGCCATCCGGTCCACCACCGCGCCGAGACTCTCGGTGTGCAATGAGGCGCCGTTGCGGTGCTGCGGAATCTCCTGGGTGATCCATTCGTTGATGTCGTCGACGAGTTCGCCACGCCGACAGTCGATTTCGGCGATCAACGCCGCATCCCGCACTTGGGCGCGGCGCTCGTGTAGCTCGGCGAGTGCGTGCGCGGAACGCAGCAACTCCCGATCTTCGAAACGCCGCCCCTGGAATGCGCACAACAGTTGCGGCGCGGTCGGCAATAATCCGACCGTCGGCGCGCTCACCGCCACACCCCGAGTTCACCCGACACCAACGCTCTTTGTACCAACATAATTGGCTCTCGATTCGGCTATACCGGTCATCGGATCGTTGTCACCACTAGGCTAACCGGATTTTGCACGTACAGGTGCAAGAACGCACGATTGCGTCCGCATTGCTGCGGTCAAGGTCTCCTGACGGCGCGATGACACCCATAGTCCCTCGGGGGCAATGACTTCGGAGCCCCCCGGCTGCCCGCACTTCTGGCGGGCCACGCGGGCTGCTCGATGCCCGAGCGCTCGCCGACACAGGGCAATTGCCGCGCGCCTCCGCCGGCACCCGATGGGGATCGGAACCGCCCGGACCGCTCGCCACGTTCGGATCACCGGAGCTTGCCCGGACCTGCCGGTAGCCCGTGGCGCCGGTCGCAGCCCGGACCACAATCTCGTCCCCTGGACGGCGTAGGCGGAGGCCGCGTTGATCGCACGATCGAATCCCAGCCACCGCCGCGCCTCGAAGAACTTCGACCCGCGGGCGACCGGGCTGCCGGCGGAGGCCACGTGGAACAGCATTGTCCACCGCGTTGCTTGAACACCGGTATATGAACGGGATCACCGCAGAGGATACGGCGCGGCCAGCGCGATCCCGAGTTGATCGGACCGATCTGACGGTTCGCCAGGCATAAACTGGTTACCGACCGCAGGGACCACAGATACCCGACACAGAGCAGGGCCATGGCCGGTTCAGACCCCTTCGCGACACAGAACGGCCGACCTCCAGAGATCGAGCAGGAGCTGGAGGACGCAGGTTTCGGCGAACCCCGAGTGGTAGGCGAGGGTGGTTTCGGCGTGGTCTATCGGTGTCGGCAGCAGGCGCTGAATCGCAACGTCGCGGTCAAAGTTCTCACGGCGAGGCCGGATCTCGAACCGGAGCATGTCGAGCGGTTTCTGCGCGAGCAGCAGGCCATGGGCGCACTGTCCGGACATCCGAACATCGTGCCGGTCCTCCAGGTGGGGACCACCGGTGGCGGACGATCGTATCTGGTGATGCCGTACTACTCGCATGGCTCACTGGAGACGCGTATCCGCAAGGAGGGTCATCTCCCGTGGGCCGAGGCGATCCGGATCACGATCAAATTGTCCGGTGCGCTCGAGACCGCGCATCGAGCCGGGATCCTGCATCGGGACATCACGCCGGGCAACGTCCTGCTCACCGACTACGGTGTGCCACAGCTGACCGATTTCGGAATCGCCCGCATCGAAGGCGGTTTCGAGACCGCTATCGGCGTGGTGACCGGATCTCCCGCGTTCACCGCGCCGGAGGTGCTGCGTTCCGGCGGCCCGTCGGCGGTCTCCGATGTCTACGGGCTCGGCGCGACACTGTTCGCCATGATCACCGGTCACGCGGCGTATGAACGCCGTTCCGGCGAACAGATCGTCGCACAGTTCCTACGGATCGCCGCCGAGCCGCTTCCCGATCTGCGGCTCGACGGGATCCCCGGTGATGTCTGCACCGCCATCGAGGCGAGCATGTCGCAGAATCCGGCGGATCGTCCCCGTTCAGCCGCCGATTTCGGCGAACTGCTTCGCGATATCCAGCGCGCCAACGGCCTGCCGATCGAGGATATGACCTTGCCCTCCCCCGCCGACGACCACGACGCGCATCCGACCGGAGTTCTCAGCCCACGTCCAGTGCCGTCCCCTAGCCGATCCCCGTCCGCTCGACCCAGGACACCGCCGGCACCCGATACGAAATTCCGTCCGGCGATACCTGCTGGAGCACTGGTTCAACGGGACAGACTGATCGACGTCTTGCAGACCGACCCGCGACCACGGCTCGCCGTCCTGCACGCACCGGCAGGATTCGGGAAGAGCACGCTGGCGGCACAGTGGGCACAGCGCCTCGCCGAGAAGGAAGGGGTCGCGGTGGCGTGGCTCAACGCCGACCGCGACGACAACAATGTCGCATGGTTTCTCACGCACTTGATCGAGGCGTTCAACCACGCCCGCCCCGCGCTGGCGCCAGACTTGCCACGAATAGTCGAAGAGGGGGACAACAGCGCGACTCGCTATGTGCTTACCACCCTGATCAACACCATTCACGATCGCGACGAGCGATTCGCCATCGTCATCGACGACTGGGATCGGGTCACCGACGTGGCCACCATCGACGCATTACGTTTCCTGGTCGAGCAGGGCTGCCATCACCTGCAGATCATCCTCACCAGCCGGTCGCGCGAAGGATTGCCGGCCCTGGATACCGTGCGCCTTCGCCATGAGCTCGTCGAGATAGACACGACTGCTTTACGTTTCGATGCCGACGAAGTGAAAGCGTTCCTGTCCGGTCTGGGCGGTCTCGAGCTGGACGACAAGCAGAGTGCCGAGCTACGCGACTGCACCGAAGGGTGGGCCGCCGCACTGCAACTCGCCGCGCTGTCTACGCGTGAACATCCCGACGCCGCGAGCCTGATCACCCACCTGACCGGGCGTAGTGACACCATCGCCGAGTATCTCGCGGCGAACGTCCTCGACACCGTAGAGCCCGATCTCCTCGACATTCTGCTCAAAACCGCACTTCCCGACCGGATCTCCGGAAGCCTGGCGACCGCGCTGACCAGGCTGCCGGACGGGCAGTCCGTGCTGGAGAACCTCGAACGCCGCAATCTGTTCCTGCGCCGAACCGACGACAGCGGTGCGTGGTTCCGCTACCACCGTTTGTTCGCGGAGTTCCTCCGATTACGACTCGAACGCGACCATCCCGAGCAGGTCGCCGAACTCCACCGCGCGGCCGCCACCTGGTTCGGCGAGCACAGGATGCTCAGTGAGGCCATCGATCATGCGCTGGCTCGCGGTGATGTCGAACAGGCTGCCGACATCGTCGAAGCGAGGGGCCGCGAGCTGGTGCAACATGCCCAGTTTGCGACATTTCTCGGTCTGGTCACCAAACTTCCACCGACGGTCGCCAACGCACGTCCCGTTCTGCAGATCGGAGTCGCTTGGGTACATGTACTGCTTCGCCAACCCACCCAACTGCATGCGGCATTGCGACTCGTGCGGACCGCGCTGGAGAAGTCCCCGGCGGCCGAACCCGATCTCGCCGTAGAGGCCGATCTCATCGAAAGCGTGGAGCACGCCTTCGCCGACCGCGTGGTGGGCGTGGACGCCGTGGTCACCGAGTGCCTGGCCCGAACCGACACGCTGGGCCCGTGGGCGCTGTGCGCGGCCGCGAATCTCGCCGCGTTCTGCGCGACCGCACGGTTCGACTATGCCCGAGCAAGCGAATGGCACGATTGGGCTGCCCCGTATCACCAACAGATTCGCGGCACGTTCAGCCTGATGTACAGCCACAGCCTGGTCGGCATCGCGGCGCGCGAACAACTCGATATCGCCGAGGCCGAAGACAGTTTCCGTGCCGCGTTGCAGGTCGCTACCACCTCGTCCGGCCCGCAGTCCTACTCCGCGCGGCTGGCCGGCGCCTTGCTCGGTGAGCTGCTCTATGAACGCGACCAACTCACCGAGGCCGAACGCCTGCTCGACGCGGCCGGTCAGCTCGGCACCGAGGGCGGACCGGTCGACTTCATGATGGCGACCTACGCCATCGGCGCCCGGACCAAAGCCCTGCGTGGCGACCTCGCCGCCGCCGCGCGACACCTGGAGGAAGGCGCCGAGGCCGCACGTGCCTTGAAACTGCCGCGTCTGGCCACCCGCATCGCCAATGAACAAGTCCGACTCGGACTGACCGCCACCTATGTCACCGAACCACCCGCTGGAGAGAACGGCATCGCGACGATGGCTGCCGAACTGCGGGAGGATTCCGCGATCCGGATGCTGCTGCGATCCGGAAATCCGCGGCGGGTCACCGCCGCCTGCACCCGTGCGACGCAGTTGCGCGATTCGATCGCCGCCGCTCGACGCCCACGAGCGGCGGCGCAGGCGCAACTACTGCTCGCATGCTGTCTCGCGGCGGCGCGAAACATCGATGCGGCGAAGGACGCACTGGTGCCGGTGCTGGCCCAGTACGCCGGCGTCGGCCTGACCCGGCCGGTACGCGATGAGAGCCCGTGGATCCTCTCGCTCATCATCGCCCTGCACCGCGACCTGCAGGAGCACCGTTGGAAAGACGAGTGGCCAAGCGTCCCGGAGGGATATTTGCGGAGGTTGCTGAACCGCTGAAGGAACTCGACGCCGCGAACCGGGGGCACATTCCACGGCCTCGGAAGTCGGGTCCAACATGCGCGACTCAGGGAACAGGTTGCGGTCCGCGTGTCGAGTCCGTGTCGAGAATGTGCAGCACCCATCGGCCTTTGCCATCGGCCTTGGCTCGATAGAGTCCGGTGTCGGCGGCGTCGAGCAACGATTCGGCATCCGCGCCCGCAACCGTCGTCACCACTGCCCCGATGCTGATCGACATCTGGAGTCGTCGATCGCCGACGGTGATCGGATCGATCAGTGCTTCCAACAGACTGTTCGCCACCGTCGCCACCCGGTGGTCGCTGGCCGGCGGCGGAACCAGCCCGACGAACTCGTCACCCCCGATTCGGGCGATCAGGCACCCGGTGCCGCGCACGCTCTCCTGCAAGCGAGCGGCCACCGCGGTCAGGATCTGGTCTCCTGTGCCATGGCCGTAGCGGTCATTGACGTTCTTGAAACGGTCGATGTCGACGAAGCACAGCCCCGCGCGGTCCCCCGCGCGGGCGTCGGCGATCATCGTGTCGATCCGCTCGATGAGATGCCTACGGTTCGGCAGACCGGTGAGCGGATCATGTCGCGCCTGCCGATGCAGTTCTTCGCGCATGCGATGCTGTTCGGTGACGTCTTCGCCGACCGCGAGCAGATAGTTGCCCTGCCCGTCGACTCCTTTGACGAAGGTGATCGCGAACGAGGCCCACCCGTAGCTGCCGTCCGAGCGGCGCATGCGCTGCTCCAACTTGACCGTGCCTTCCCCGGCCGGGACCAGCTTGTCGTAGACGAGCGTGCGAATCCCTTCTCGGTCGTTGGGGTGGGCGAAGTCGTAGACCGACACGCCACGGAGCGTTTCGATCGGCACACCGATCATCTCGGCCAGGCCCCGGTTGACGTCCAGTAGGGTGCCGTCGGTGTCCCCGATCGCGATCGCGATTCCCGCGTTGTCGAAGACCACGCGGAACCGCTGGTCGGTGGTCAGCCCGCTTGCCGTGTCCTCGGCGGGACGTTGCTCCGGCCGAGGCCGACGCGATTGCGCCGCGTAGCCTTGACCGACCGCGGCGAGCAGCGCCGCGAGCCGAGGACCGGTCCGCGCATCCGCGCTTCGCTCGGCCAGCTGGTAGAGCACCTGCGCGGAGGTACTCGGCACTTCCGGACCTGTTAGCCCCGCGGCAACCAGCGCCACGCCGACCCGAACGCCGACGCTCGCGTCGAATTGTTCGGATTCCAGTGCGGCGACCAGCTCCTCGACCAAGCGCGAGAATAAGACCTGCAGGTCGGATCTGGGCACGGGTTCGCTGGTGACGGCCAGCAGCTCACGCCGCCACGAGTCCGCCAAAACGTCGAGGTCGATCCGGTTCACCGCAACCCCCTCACAGGTCAGGCCGCCGACAGCCCCCCGACGCATGGTAACCACCTTTACGTAACAGCGTCGAGAATCTGCCGCACGGAAGCATTCCCATCTTCGGCAATAGCGGTATTACGCCAGGCTGTTCTCCGCGAAGATCGATTCGCCCTTGTATCGCAGCGTCATGATCTGCCACGTCCACGTCGCCTGCACACAGCCGACCAGGTCCGCGAGATGGGTCGAGACGGTCGCCGCCAGATCGGCGCCGACTTCCCCGGCCCGGGCGCATCGCTCCGCCGTGGCGGCACTGACATGCCGGAATTCCGTGAGTCGCGACCGCACGATCTCGGCGGCATGGCGAACGGCGTCGGCGAGCGTGCAACCCGGATGGTTCAGCATGACCACCGGAATCAGGTTGAAGTCCGCCAGATCGACGATGCATTCCTTCTCGAAGGAGAACAAGTCGTTCATCAACGCGCCGATCTCGACGGTCAGCACCCGCATCCGGCGCAGATCACCATCGAGCCCGGCGCGCCGGATCCGATCCCAGGGCAGGTAGTCGTCTCGACCGAACTCACACAGGGCGATCGCCGGGTACATGCCTGAGACGTGGGCACGCAGGTCGATATATTCCTCGATGCCGAGTAGTCCACCACGGGTGCGGGCATTCTGATCTTGAATCGCGGGCCGCAGATGCTCGATGGTGGCCGCGACGAACCGATCGAGCCAGTCCGGCTCGGCAAGGCCGATCAGCATCGCCAGGAAGGCCGATGTGGACGTCTCCAATTCGGTCGGATCGACCGGCGCCGAACGAGTTCGAAGAAGCTCGCAGAGCCGGTCGATCGCCACCCGCGCCTGCTCCTGCGTGGCGCCGTCCAGATGGGCGAACTTCTCCCGGCCGACAGTGTCGTTGAGCCAGAACAAGATTGCGTTATAGAGCCCGATGATCGTCATCCGTTCGGCGCTGATCGCCCCGGGGTGCAGGTAGGGCGTCATGCTGTTGTAATGCTCGCCGCCCGGCTCGAGCCAGATGCCGTATGAGCGGCAGAACCGCTCGATCTCGGCACAGGCCTCCACACCGAAGCGGTTGGGCCGGAATTCGAGGCAATAATCGACGATGTCCCAGTCGGGCGTACCGAACAGTGTGCGCAGCGACCACTGCCGCCCCGAACGCAGCAAGTTCTTGTGCTGCGCACGCATATTCACGATTTCGCGCTCCAACGCCGATGTGTACTCACTGACCACAGCAAATCCCTCCCACAGTGCTCACACTTCACATGAATTGTCATCCACATAAGGCCGGCACGGAAGGCCAATCCGCGAAGACGCAGGACATCCGGCTCATCTGCGTTGGCGCACAGGGCATGTGACGCCGACAGCCGCAGCATCCGATCGCGAGCACCATGTCATAGGCCCACACCCAGCGCCAGCGGCCGCCGCGCCTCGACTCGCCGGTCGGACCTCCGCATGGCGCCGCGTCCCACCGCCTCGCAGCGATCTGGATACCCCTGGAGTGCAGCGGCCGGCCGCACGACGGCGGGGCCGCGGCGCGGCATGCCTCCGGTGCGCGATCTCGGCCGACTGTCGCTGCGAAGTTGCTAAGGTCAGAAAGTAATGGCAGCGAGCATTCGGGAGTGGAGGACAGCATGGGCGATGCACGCCAGCCGCTCTATCGGATGAAGGCCGATTTCTTCAAGACGCTGGGCCATCCGGCGCGAATTCGAGTCCTGGAACTGCTCGGCGAGCGGGACTACGCCGTGTCGGAACTGCTGCCGGAGGTCGGAATCGAGCCGGCCAGCTTGTCCCAACAGTTGGCGATCCTGCGTCGCACGGGACTGGTCACGGCGCGCCGCGACGGGCTGTCGGTTTCTTATGCGCTGACCTCGCCACGGGTGGCGGAACTGCTGATGGTGACCCGGGCCGTCCTGACCGGAGTGGTCGCCGGGCAAGCGGAGTTACTCGAAGAGTTGATCGAAACGGGATCGGTCCCCGAATCGGTGAGCTGAGCGCCGCGGTCCGGCGGAACTCAATTCGATGGAGAGTGATCGGACCGCAAGGTCAGTAACAGATGGTCGAAACTGGTCCGCAGGGTTGCCGGGCCGCCACCCATGGCCAGGATTTCGTCGACCAGGAGCAGTGCCAGGGTCCGCAACTTGGTGTTGGTTTCCTGGGAACGCCACTGCAACACGCCGAACGCCTGCTCGGCGTTGATGCCGTAGACGAACATGAGCACACCTTTTGCCTGCTCGATCACCGCTCGGGATTCGACGAGTTCGGGCAAGGTGTCGTCGAGGATCTCCTGCCGATTCTCTTCGATGGTGTCGGACACGTCGACGAAATAGCCGGTCGTGCCGACCACCTCGTTCCGATCATCGAGCATGCGGTCGGCGACGACGATGACATGGCGGATCTGCCCGGTGGTATCGATGACTCGATGGCGGCCGCAGAACGGCTCGCCGGTCCGCACGGCGACGGCGATCGACTGCGCCACTCGTTCGCGATCGTCGGGGTGCTTGTGCGACAACAGCAGCTCCGTACTGGGCTGCATGCTGCCCGAGGTGTAGCCGTAGATCGCGGCGACTTCGTCGGACCACTCCCACCTCTGGTCGTCGAACCAGAAGCGGAAACTGCCGACACTCTGCGGTTTGCCCGCTACGACGCGCTCGACCGCGTCCGCGCTTCGCACTGCAAGGCGATCTATCCCCGTCACGCGTCGATTATCCCTCCTCATCGGCGCAAAGCAGGCAAAACACGGTCACTAATATGTGACGAGCAAACTTTCCGCACACCAAGGATTGCCCAGTTCAATGGGCCATGATCATCGATTTTGGGCAAAAATATCTCGTTATGGCAACTATCTCGCACCGCATACTGGACAGGACCACCGATCGATATCGGCGTGCGGATTCGATCGGTCCCCCGCGACGCAGTTCGCACGCACAACACAGCAGACCGATCTGCCGATTGCACACGTCGGCAAGGAGAGAATCCGCCGTGCACCAGCGGCCCGGACTCGAGAGCGAGGATCCCACTCGCGACCGAACTGGTCGCCACCAGCGAGCGGCAGTCACTCCGCCGGAACCGTCCGCAGCACCGATCCTGCACGGATACCACAGACGAGACGATCGGAGTCGAACTTCAAGGGTGGTAGGCGATCCCGGCTGCGAACAGGCCGGCTGAGTCCTTTCCTTCCGTTCGCACCCTTCGCGCCGACCGACGAAATCCATGCGGCCGACCACCGCCCGCCTCACCGCGCAAAGCACTGACCATACGGAAGATCACTGGAGGTAGTCTCTGATGCTGAGACCACGCATCCGTCGCAGGCTGCCGCACCCCACGCAGCGGCAGCACCTGGGCGCACCGCGTAGTCCGACGCCTCCAGTGCGCACACCGAAAGGGTTTTTGATGGCAGGCAAGCGCACCGTCCTGACCGTCCGATTACGACGTCTCGCGGCGATGCTGCACGAGATGCGGGAACAAGCTCAGCTCAGCAAGGAAGAGGTCAGCGCCAAAACAGGGATCAACGTCACCACGCTGTATCGGATCGAGACCGCGCAGGCCCGTCCGCAACGTCGCACTCTGATGGCGATGCTCGATCTGTACCGCATCGGCGACGAGCAGCGCGAGGACGCGCTGGAGTTGCTGTCCGACGCGCTGAAACCCGGAATGTCGCGCGCCTACGAGGGCAGCGTGTCGGAGGTGTACGCGGCCTATATCAACTTCGAGGCCGAGGCGCTCTCGGCCCGACATTACCAAACCTCCATCGTCCCAGGGCTTTTGCAGACCTACGAGTACGCGACGGCGGTGATCGAGACCTCGATGCCGAAGCTCGAAGCGTCGGTCATGGAAAGCAGGGCGAAGGCCAGAATGGACCGCGCGGCCAACCTCGCCAAGGAGGATCCGCTGGAGCTGTGGGTCGTGATGGACGAGGCGGCGATCCGTCGCACGGTCGGTGGGCCGGTGGTGATGCGCGGCCAGCTCGACCGGCTACTACAAGAAGCCAAGCGCAAGAATGTCATCCTGCAGATACTCCCCTTCGACGCGGGCGCTCATCCCGGCATGGCGGGTTCCTTCACGGTCCTGGACTTCCATGATCCGGCCGACCCCGAGTTGGTCTACGTCGAGGGCATCGCGCGCGACGAACTGATCGAAGGACACAACGAAATCCGGCGCTTCGGCGTGATTTTCGACCAGTTGCGCGCTATGGCGCTGAGCCCACGGGATTCCGCCGCGATGATCATCGACGCCGCGACCCGGATGGGTTAGGCCCGGCTGGCCCTCCGGTATCCGATCGCGGCGGGCACCGCGAACAGCGCCAAGGCGCCAACCGACCACGCGATCGTCGCCAGCAGCGGTGCACGCACCGCCCCGCCGAGCGACAGCCCGCGCATGGCCTCGATCGCGTAGGTCATCGGCTGGTGCCGCACGATCGGCTGGGCCCAGGGCGGATACGCCGCCAGTGGCACGAACCCGGTACTGAAGAACATCATCATCGAGGCGCCCAGCGAGACCGCTTCCACCAGAGCAGTTTTCGCGCTGTACACGGCGACGGCAGTGACCAGGGTCGCGAATCCCAGACCGTACAGCAGCGGCACGCCGAACAGCGCGAACCCGGCGAGCGGCCCCTGCGCGAACCGGAAGCCGAGCGCCACTCCGACACCGAAGAGCACCAGCGTGCACAGCAGGATTCGGGAGCCTTCGGCGGCGATCCGCGCCGCGAGTCCGGAACCGCGGTGTACCGGCAGCACCCAGAAGCGGGCCAGCAGCCCCTGTTCCCGCTCGCGCCCCAGTGTGACCGCGCCCGCCACCGACCCCGACATCACTGCGACCAGCGCGACCATCGGCACCGAACCGTATAGCGCGCTCACCCCGGAGAACATCGAAATCTGTTTTCCAAGAACAGTATTGAGGACTACCAGGAGTAGCGCCGGAAAAATCAGCGACTGCACTATCGTCAGCGGATCGCGCCGCCAGCGCAGTAGTAGCCGCCGGGTCTGAATGAGTGTCTGCGGGACCAGCTGCCAGACGGTTTCAGTGCGGCCGGACACCATCGGCATCTCCGCCACCGTTCCCCGCGTTGTCACCGTCATCCTGACCTCCGCGCCGATACCGCCACCGCCATGCCGCCGTAGACCACCAGCGAGCCGAGCCCCCACGCCAGTGGGGGACCGAGGACCGGCCATCCGACCGCGCCCGCGTTGCCCGACGGATCACCGGCCAGCGCCCGCAGGGCGTACACGAACTGCGAGATCGGCTGGTTGCGCGCGAAACCCTGAAGCCAGGACGGGAAATGGCTTGCGGGGACGAGCCCGGTGGACGCGATGCCGAGGATCAACTGCGGCAACAGCAGCGACTGGGTGGTCGCCTCCGGGCTCTTGGACAGGCTGCCGAGGAAATCGGCGCCCAGGCACAACGCCAACGCGATCAGCACTGCGAACGCGAGGAATCCGACGGTCTCGAGCACAGTTCCGTAGAAACGGAAGCCGATCACCGTGCCGGACACCACGGCCGCTACCAACGCCACCACACCCCGGCACAGTGCCGCGGTGACCCGGGCTGCCAGCGGTACGACCGACGCCATCGGCATGGCGCCGAATCGCACGTTCAGTCCGTCCCTGGCATCGCTGGCCGCACGGAACGAGGCGCTGCTCACACAAAAGCCCACCGCCTGCATAACGATCATCGGCATGAGGAACTGGGCATAACTGCTCAGCCCGTACCCGTACACATTCATCACCACGTGCAGCGGCACATAGAACCCGACGGTGAACAAGACAGGGGCGAGCACGGCGGTGAACAGTTCGCCGTTGCGCAGCGCAGGCCGGATCAGGCGACGGGTCAGCACCCACCACTGCACGATCGTCGCGGTCCGCGGTCTCGCCGCGCCCATGAGCAATCTCGTCTGCACGCAGTCATCTTCCGGTTGCCCGTGCCTGTTTGCCAGGACCGGGCCACCCTCCGCGGGTCGCGGGCGCGCCGATCGCCGGATGACACCGATCGGCCGGTTCGCGCCGCGCTGTGCGGCCGGAACTACCTGGTTATCGACGAGACAGGCGCCGAACCCGCGGTCGATCCACTGCCACAGCGACCGAACACGCTATCCGCCAGCGAACCGAGCGTGGACGGATTGCCCGGATCAGCTGGTGACTAGTCGGCGCCCGATGGGTAAGGTGAGCGCCGATGACCAGCATGGAAGCCCGTTTCGGGGACGCGACCCGGACGGTGCCGCTTCCCAACCCGTGGAACCTGACCGCGTATCTCGCCGCAGTGGCCACGCACCGTGGCCGCTCGATCAGCCTGCACCCCGTACCAACGACGCTGCTGGCCGAGACGGGGTGCGGCATCGGCGGTCTGTGGGTGGCCCGCAAGCACGATGACATCATCGTGTACGACGCGGATGCCACCGGCCGGCGTGCGGACCACATCATCCTGCACGAGATAGGGCACATGCTGCTCGATCACGGCAAGGACGGCGGGACCGGCGGTTCGGTGCCGCCCTCGGTGGCCGTTATCCTCCCTTCGATCTCACCGCACTCGATCGAACGGGTGCTCGGTCGCGACGAATTCGACGCCGATCACGAGCGGGAAGCGGAAGTGTTCGCGGATATGACCCTGGTGTACGCGACGCTGCCCCGACGGCGAAGACGCTCGTTCCGGTGGTTCAGGCGCCGCAAGTAGCTACCAGCGGTCGTAGCGTTCCTCGGGCAATCGTCTGATTCCGACACGCAGGTCATCGATCAGATCCTGATAGCTGTCCGCCAATTCGTCGATCTGGATCCAGGTGTCGTAGAAAACCGCCTCGGGCGCGTATGCGAGGGCGACGAACGCCTGGGAGGTGAGTATGGCCAGTCGATCCACTACCCGGCCCACCGTCTCGGTGTGTTCCGGTGCGCAAGCACGCGGGACCGGGGTGGCGAGCGTGATCCAGCGGTCGATACCGCGCACCAGCTGTTGTCGCCGTCGGTCGAGTTTGGCGGATCGGCCGGCCGGTGTGTGCTCGCGGACCTGATGCAGTTGGGCCAGTTCCCCGGCGACCTCCAGCATCGGGTGATCGCCATGCGGTAGGCCACGGAATGCCGCAAGCAGCAGTTCTTTCCTGGGAATCGTCCGGTCATCGGCCGTCTGTGTCACTCGAGCCCTCCCATCCCGACCCGGGCGGGCGCGATCCGGTCGCGTGTGCACCGGTCGCGTCGTCGACGCCCTGCCACGCCGGTTTCCCGGCACTTTTCCTATCGTCCGCACCTGCCGACCGTGACCCGAGATCGGCATCCGCCGATCGATGTCACCCGCTTCCGATCACGCGCCCGCTCGACAATTGACGTCATAGCAAATATTCAGTGACATCACTGTATCCGGTCGATCATGACCGACTTACTGCGGCTATGACAAGTTGATCCAATGTGGCAGCCTCTCTATGACGAGTCGGGCAAACGCCACACAGGGCAGTGAGCATCCCCGCTGTCACGCGGCCATCTCTCGATCCTCGAAGTAATTCGCGCCGCTGCGGCGGCACGCCGCGTTTGACCTTCGACCTGGTTGAGACTCCATGATGGCCGGGTGGCAGGTTCGGCATCCGAAGGATTGATCACGATCGGCGTCCTCGCGCGGGCCAGTGGGCTCACCGCGAGTGCGCTGCGTTTCTACGACGACTGCGGGCTACTGATCCCGGCTGCGGTCGATCCGCTGACCGGATACCGCTACTACACCGAGGCGCAGCGCGAACGCGCGACGCTCATCCGGCAGTTGCGCGCGATCGACCTGCCGCTGGACACGATTGCAAGAATCTTGTCCGACGACGCCGCACGGGCACGCCAGCTCCTCGACGACCACGTGGACGAACTCGCACGACGGGCCCGCGACGCCGCGCATGTCGTCGCGGCGGTCAAGCGATCGCTCGGAACAGGCTCGCACGTAGTGGTGTCCGCGGCGGCCCTCGCCGACGCACTCGAGCAGGTCCGCGCCGCCGCGGCGACCACGCGGGGCATCCCGGTGCTGGCCGGCGTTCTGGTGGAGGCCGACGCGAATGTCCTCACGCTCACCGCGACCGACCGCTACCGGCTCTGCACACGCAGCGTGGTGGCGCACCGCGGCCGCGGCGGCGCATGGTCGCGGGTACTCGACCCGGACGGACTCGGGCCGACCACCGCATGGCTGCGCGGCGAGGACGAGATCATCGCGACTCCGACGGAGCACTTCCTGATCCTGAGCGGCAGCAATGCCGAACACCGTTCCGCCGTCATCGACGCGCCGTTCCCGGATTATCGTGCCGTGCTGTCCGGACTGGGCCCGGTGCGGACCAGGGCAGTCGTCGCCCGTGACCAACTGCTGGGCATACTCGAAAAAACTGAAGCGACCGTGCAATTGGCGATCGACCAGACCGGCATCACCGTGTCCGAGAACAACCACCTGTCCGCCACGGTCACCGGCTCCGCCCTCACCGTGTACTTCGACACCGCGACACTGCTCGCCACCGTCCACACCGCACTCGGCCCCGATCTGATGCTCGACATCGCCGCTGCCGACCAGCCGGTGCTCCTGCGCTCGGCCACCGACGGCGCCCTCACCACCCTGGCCATGCCCACTCGACCGACCGGAGAATCATGACCACCCCCACCGACGAGACCATGGCCGCTATCACTCGAGCGGTCGCACTCGGACACGAAGGCCGTCCGGACGTCGCCCGCGAGTCCCTGCTCACCCTGTGGACTTCGCTCGGACCGCAGGGCGACCCACTACACCGCTGCGTCCTCGCCCACTACCTGGCTGACCTCTACGACGACGCGGCCGAAGCGCTCACCTGGGATATCCGAGCCTTGGATGCCGCTGACAGCCTGTCCGACGATCGCGCGAGCGGCCACGCCGGGTCACTGCGCGTCGCCGCCTTCTACCCCTCGCTGCATCTCAACCTCGCCGATGTATACCGCAGGCTGAACTCCTTCGCCGCCGCACAACGCGAAATCGACGCCGCCCGCGCCTGCCTACACACCCTCGCCGACGACGGCTACGGCGCCGTCATTCGCACGGCAGTGCACGAGGTCGAGTCGGCGATCCACGATCGGCGCACCGACCGCCGGGTCTCGGCGCCGACCGGAGGCCGATAGCGGAAAGCGGCCCACATCGTCCGACGCGGGCCGCTCGACTGAATCGGCTTACTTCACACGGAACTTGCCGAACAAACCGTCCTTCTGGTCGTGCGGTCCCGCGGTGAAGTAGAGCGAGTCGGCGTCACCGAGGCTCTCACCGTTACCGAACATCAGCGCCCAGAGACCTTCGACCGCGACCGGCTTGCCCGTGCCGTCACGCAGGTAATCGATGAACGTGCCGGTGGCATCGTCGTAGGCCACCACGTGCCCCGCGCCCCCGAAGTTGCCGACCAACAATGCGCCACCCAGCGGGCCGAATTCCGCGGGCGCGATGGCGACGGCCGACGGGGCATTCAACCGCTTGCCGTCAGCGAGGATGCGGACCAACTTGCCGTTGGCGTCGAACTCGGCGACCTTGCCCTTGTCCGGCTTACCGCTGGCATCCCTCTCCTCGTCCTTGCCCAGCGAATCCTCCTCACCGGCGTCGAACGTGGTCGAGTCTTTCTCGTCGGACTCGGTGTCGGCGTAGGTGATGAACACTCGGTCGCCGACGGTGGCGACGTTGAACGGTGCGGGGTCGCCCGGCTTGGCCCTCTTGCCTTTGTCCGGCGCGGACGCATCGACCGCCACGCCGGTGGCGAACGGGTTGGCGAAGCCGACGGTCGGGATCAGCTGCCAGTCCTTGTCGAACGTCCGCACCTGCGGGTCGGCGCCGAAATCGGCGGCGAGCAGCCTGTCACCCGAGGGCGCGAGCGCAATCCCGAAGAACCGCATACCCTGCGGCTGGCCGTCGAAGACCAGGTTGGCCGGACCGTCTCGGCGCACGATCTGTCCGTCCAAGCCCTGGTCGGTCCACGCCGAGAGCTTGCCGGAATCGGTGGCGAAGATGTAGCGGGCCGACCCGTTCAGCAGCTGCGGGGCGCCGTCCACGTCGACCGGCTGGTCATGCACGAAGAACAGATCGGAGGTGCTCGGCGCCGGGTTGCCCACGACCCCGGTGGTCTTGCCCGCGCTGGTGTCGGAGGTGTCGGCGTCGGCGCCCGGAATGGTGACAGCCGTCAGCGGATCCTGGAAGAGCTTCTGCACCTGGGGATCCGAGGACTTGGTGACGTCACCGATGAAGGGGAACGAAGAGCCGCCCGCGCCGACCACGAAGTGCCCGTCCGCGCTTTTCGGGCGGTCGGCGAGACCCCGGGCATTCACCATTCCGGGAAAAGTGAACTGCGCGTGGTACTCGGTGTTGTTGGACGCGAGATTGGACTGGATGTACCTGTTGCCGTCGAGGCCCGGTGCCGGCTCGTTCGTATCCGAGCAGGCGACGACGACCAGTGCGACGCCCAGCACCGATGCGTGCCGCAGACCCTTTCCGGTCCGCGACCGTAGTGCACCGCTCGGGCGCGAATCACTCCACCGTCCGTTCAACTTTCCCGTTCCTTTCCGACCATCACCACTATTGGCGATTAGGCGACGCTAACCTTAGCGTGCAATAAGTTGGAAGGTATCCGAGCGCCCCGACAAGCACGGGTTTAGGCTGTTCGCCGTGGTCGAACACCATCCTCTGATAGCTCTGCATCCGGATATCGCCCCGTTGGCGCCGCTACTCGGCACATGGCGTGGCAGCGGACAGGGTGTTTACTCGACCGTTGAGCCATTCGGTTATGTCGAGGAAATACGGTTCGGCCACCTCGGGCGCCCGTTCCTCACCTATCGACAGAAGACCCGAGCCACCGACGACGGGCGCCCGCTGCACTCCGAAACCGGGTATCTGCGCTGCCCGCGACCGGACCGAGTCGAATTGATCCTCGCCCACCCGACGGGGATCACCGAAATCTGCGAAGGCGGGCTCTCCCTCGATGACGGTCGGCTGTCTCTGGAGTTGGACTCCACCGACATCGGTTGTAGTACCACCGCGAAACTCGTGACCACCCTCGGCCGCTCGATCCGGATATCCGGCGACACGTTCGACTACACCGTGCGCATGGCTGCCGTGGGCGAGCCGCTGCAACAACATCTCTCGGCAACCCTGCACAGGGTGTGACCGCAGCGCGACTGCCGCGCATTCCGTCTGCCGATATCGCACGTTCGACAGCCGACTTCGTCCAGCGTTGACGTGTTGCCTGGACAGCATCGCGGCAAATTGAAGACGCCGCGCGTCACGCGTAGCTAGTGTCGTCGATGTGGGCGCGTCCGCACTGGAAACGCACACCCACCACAGGCTCCACGGGCACAGAACACGCGTGACGATGACGCATTGTCGCCTTACCGGCCACCCTGTCGAAGAATGAGCAGAGGCTGTTCCGCCCGCACAGATGGTGCGGTTCATTCGAGGGATTGGATGGGACATGCTCGAGAAACTCGCGGGAGCCGCCGTCGCACTCGCGGCATGGATAGCGCTGACCGGGGCGCAAGGAGCTATCGCGCATGCCGCTGGTCCGGCCGTCCTGGGTGGCGGCTCCGGCATCGTTGTCGATGACCAGCGCATATGCACGCTCACGACGATCGGGCACGATTCCGGAGGTCGGCTGGTCGGTTTCACCGCAGGTCATTGCGGCGATGCTGGCGCCACAGTCGTCGCCGAGGGCAACCGCGACGCCGGCGTAGTCGGCACCTTCGCCTACACGAACACCGAACTGGACTACGCCGTCATCGTGTTCGATCCCGCCAAGGTCATGCCGGTGAACCGGGTGGGAAACACGACGATCACCAGTGTGGGCGGTCCTGCGCGCTTTCCGGATATCGCCTGTAAGGAAGGCTTTTCCACCGGTCAGACCTGCGGACTGACCTATGGCGATGTGTTGCAGTCCAACACCTCGACCTTGACTCAGATATGCGTCGCTCCCGGTGACTCCGGCGGTCCGGTCGTGGTCGGAACGGTGCTCGTCGGCATGGTCAACGGGTACCTGTCCGTACCGTGCCTCGGACCGCAACTCGGGTCGAACATCACCGCCGTTGTCAACGACGCCGACGCGCGAGGTGGCGTCGGGGCGGGTTTCCACCCGATCTAGCTGGACACCGTGCTGTCCGAGCGGTGTTACGCACTCGGCACCACTGAGAATTCCAGCCGGAATCTCCCCACTCGCGATCGGCGATCACGACGCGCTCCAGTGCGTGTTCACGAGCTGGTTCGAGCAAGTCTGCGAGGTGGACTATCGACAACACCCGCATACTTGGCGGAGGAGACAAGAGGACAAATATCGGCGGCAATTCAACGGTTCGACAGGTAGGAATGCGACCGACTCTCGTAGGGGCGACACTGCGCCTTCAGAATCAGATACTGGTCGTCGGGCAATTAATTCAGGGTCAGCAGTACGACTTGCGCGATCATCATCTTATTCTCGAATGTGGGGGCCGCCTTCGACGATGAACACCGATTTGCCTCCGCGAATCGTGTCGCCAGAGTCGATTCTCCGGCTCATTGTTGACAAAGGATCCGTTCGACAGTCCACTGTCCGCGATCAGTCCAGTAATCGGACAACCAGTCGGTGGCGGGCGGAACCGAAACAGTCGCGTCGGCGTGTCCATTATTTCGGCTGGGTTCGACCGGCCGATTGTCACGGTGGGTGCGTGATGGTCGGGCGAAGGTCGGGCCACATTCCGTGGCCCACCCGGTGGGACAAGATGGCAGCATCGCAAACAGGAGCCGGTTCTGGCAGATTGCCGCGGTAACCGAGTGGTCGCGCTGATTATGCGACCTGGATAGCGGGCGGTCGCCGGCCGAGCCGGATCATCCAGTCGCGGGAACGGCCGAGGCCGAACGGCCAGCGACTACTGCCGCGGCGGGCTCGGACGTCGAACCTTCAATCGTCACCGGACACGCCCCGCAAGCCGGGCAAGCGGGCCCGGCCCTGCAGGCGAGGTGACATCTCGGTGGCGTTCCGAGGTCACCGGAAACGCACATGGCCTCTAGAGCGTCAACACGAAGCCGACCAACCGGAGACCGGACTGGGTCCGATCCGAGCTCGCTATCGCCGCCGCGCACCGTGGACGACACCGAAAATGTGCCAGGCAGCCACAAGATTGATACTCGAGCCGCACTTTGTTATGCAATCGCTATCTTCGCCGGCAGTTGGCTTGTTCGGCCCGGTCGAGACGCCCGCCCAGACGATTCCCGACCTCTCACGTCGACACCGTCCGGCCCAAACCAAGTGCACGACACGATATTCCACGCGAGATCCGCCTGCGCCGATCGAGGTGGCCCGAACGCATGGCGGGGTCACCTACTCCGCGACTCCGGCTAGCCACACCCGATCAACCGATAGGCAACCTCCCCGGTCGCGTACACGCAGAACCACCTCGACCCGGAGTTCTCGACAACTGACGTTGCCAGGGCATTGCCGCTGCGCCCCTGGCTATGTCACACAGGCCCGCACCGAACACGTCCCGTCTGCGATCAGCACGCCGCTCGGATGACTCGGACGTTCGGTCAGCATGCGCGGACACCGGCACGGGCACGGGCACGGGCACGGGCACCACTGGCAATCCCCGCCACACTGTCGGCCAGCCACCACCTCCCGCCCGGTACGGTGCCACCAGCGGCTTCCGCATGTGTCCACCCATTCTTGCTGCCCGAGACCCCTGCACATGACCCCGCAACGCGGTTCAGCCCGCGAGAAATGCACCATTACCTGTGCGAACAGACCACCCGAACCCACAACTCCGGTGGTCGAGCCCCAATGCTCGCCACGCCAAAAGTTGTTATTGCACAACATTACGAAGTGCGGCTGGAGTACTGATTCATAGAGCCCGTGGACTTTTGGTCGCCAGTCGGAACGCGCGCCGATCCGCCCACCGCACGTAACTGACCTCCGGAAACGCCAGAGCCTGACAAAGAACGACGCACTCTATACCCAGAATTGGGAAGCTTGATCGAGATCGACTGGACCACAATGGATAACACATTGCGCGACCGAAGAAGCGGAGGCCTCGATGAGCCAGTTTGTATACGGCGGTGCGAATTACCTCGGCAACGTTAAGAAATGGTCCGCTCGAGCATTGCCTTCATGAACATGCCGACAGCAATCGGAACATCGTCAGTCCAGTGGAATAACTGACACTTCGAACGGCGGCATTTCTTCTGAATGCCCGCCCCTGTGTACTCAGGCGGGAATTCCGCCCGAGTTCCGAGACTGCCTGGGGCATAAGCCGCCTCAGGCTGATCAAAGAGGAAGGAACCTCCGATGACCAAGATTGCCCCGCCGCCCGGCACAATGACACCTCCCCCCGGCATGATCGTTCCGCCGCCGATGGCCCCGCCGCCGATGGCGCCGCCGCCGTTCGCCCCGCCGCCGCTCGGGTGAGATAGCCGAGACTATCGGCCGGCTTCGACATTCGTGGCGAAGCCGGCCGATACTCGCATGGCGGCCGTTGTCACCGCAGACGACCCAATATCACCTCGGGTTTTGTTGCGCTGATAGTGCTCCCGCGCACCGCAAGGACGAGCATCGCGACAAGCAGTGCCCACCGAGTGGTAACGATCCCGACGGCGGACAATAGGTAGCCCGCACTCAGCGCGCCGAGTGCCATTGCCCCCTCGGAGACCAGCGACATGGTCCCGAGAGCGCGTCCGAGAACCCGCTCGGGTATAACGGACACCCGGTAGACAGTCAATGCGATGTTGCTGGCGACGGCGACGCATCCGATGCCGCACCAACACAGCGCCAGCACAATAGGGTTGACGCTGAACGCGATCGGCACGAGCAGCGCTGTCCACATCCACAGCGCTCCTCGATAGGCGCATTCCGCGGAGAAACGGTCGGTGATCCATGGGCCCATCGCGGCGCCGAGGATTCCGCCCACCCCGGACATACCCAGCACGACACCGGTAATCCAGGCCGGTTGACCACTGATTTTCAGCTCCACCAGGATCAGCAGCAACACAACTTGAATGATGACATTCGAGGCTCCGATCAGCAGTGTCGAGGTGCGCAGCAGTGGTTCGGCCCAGACGATGCGCATACCGGCCAGAATCTCTCGCCCGGTTG
Organism: Nocardia sp. NPDC049220; assembly: GCF_040647855.1. Lineage (NCBI taxonomy): Bacteria > Bacillati > Actinomycetota > Actinomycetes > Mycobacteriales > Nocardiaceae > Nocardia > Nocardia sp. NPDC049220. Next base: position 851,010 of record NZ_JBEZDA010000001.1, on the reverse strand, counting down.
GTCGGGAGGAGTCCGCGGATTCCGCCTCCACCGACTTCGGTCGAATCCGGGATAGCGCAGCGGCGCAATAGATGTAGGACGCGGCATTGGCGATGAACGGCAGCCAGCGAGCGACACCGTACATCGCGGCCCCCGTCGCACGCCCGATCAGATTCGCGATCGATTGCTCGGCCTCGAGGAATGCGAACGCCGCCGGCCGTTGTTCGACGGAAACCAGATCCCGCACCATGCCCAGTTCGCTCAGGCTGACGAAGACGTAGACGCTTCCCTCGATGAATGCGGTACCGGCGAGGATCACGCCCAGACTTGGAGGCCGGGCCGTAGCCGCCGCGGCGGCCAGACAGGTGCCGGCCAACCCGACCACTTGGCAAATCTTCAAGGTTCGTAGCCTATCGGCCCGGTCGGCGAGCATGCCGGCCGGAATTTGGAAGAGCAAACCCGGCGCGCTCAGCGCGAACCCCGCCCAACCGGCCGCCACGGGCGAACCGGTCACCGCCAGCACCAGCATCGGGTAAGCGATTCGTACACCGTGAAATCCCATCAGCGATAACGCGTTTCCGGACCACAGCAGCACAAAATTCCGGTCCGTATAGATCCGCGATCCACTCATTGTCGCCGGAGGCGATGCACAACCGTTGCGGCGCCGCACCGAACCCCGCAGCCGCATCTCGAGCGCATCCGTTGCCTTTCTTCGATTCCGCGCGGCCGGGCAGGACACCACCAGATCCGGCGTGGAGTGTGGCCGAATCGTATTGGGGCACCGGCGTATTCCTCGATGTCGGATTCCCATTACTGGGAGTTCACCGGACGAGATCGCGAACCCGAACTCCACCCGACCCCTGCCGCAACCGAACCGGGGAGGCCGCCGAGGACTCGACCGACCGCGAACCATGATCAATCGGCCCTCGCCCGCCCGCCGTCCACAAACCAATTCGGTAACGAGGCCGGACGATCCACGCGCTTGTGGCACACGAGATAACGAACCGGCTGCCGGGCCTGCCCAGAGATAGCGTGCGGTGCATCCGGACGACTAGGCTGGGCTGATATGTCGGCGACGCATCGAGAGCGTGGCAGGGGTCCGGTAGCGGCAACGGATAGTTTCGTTGGTCGCGGCCCGGAGCTCGACAGGATCTGCGCGCTGCTTGTAGGTTCGGCCCGATTGATCACACTGCTCGGGCCGGGCGGGATCGGGAAAACGCGACTCGCGACCGCGGCGCTCGGCCGGTTCGGCAAAGCCAGCAATACCCCGGTGTTCTGGGTACGACTGGCCCGATTGGCCAAAGGCGCCGACGCGGTAGCGATCGAAGAAGAGGCAACGGCATCGGTGGTCGAGGCCGACTTTTCGGGACGGTCGGGGTGGGAGGCGTTGGTCGATACATTGACCAGGACCGACGAGTCGGAACACACCCTGCGGACGGTACTGGTGATGGACAACTGCGAGCACGTCCTCACCGGCGCCGGACACGTTATCGCGGAATTGCTCGCCGCGGTACCGGGATTGACTATCGTGGCCACCAGCCGCGAGGCGATCGGGTGGGTCGACGAACACGTGGTAGTAGTTCCCCCGCTGACTCGGGAGCAGGCGGTGACCTTGTTCAAGCAGCGCGCCGAGTTCACCGGTCACCCCATCGCGGACGCCGATGAGGGGACGGTGGTCGGCTTGATCTGCGGTCGTGCGCATAATCACCCTCTGTGCGTGCGGTTGGCGGCGGCGCGGTTGATGCGGCAGCCATTGGCGATGATCGTCCGAGAATTGTCCGGCGAGGCGACCGACAGACGATTGCGATGGTCACATGGACCGCGGGTGGGCGCCGAACGACGGCATCAGGGGGTCCGTAGCGTCATTGCCTGGTCTTATGACCTGTGTTCGGACAAGGAGCAGTTGCTGCTGGACCGCATGTCGGTCTTCGCCGCAGGGTACGACACCAACCCCGAAGATCACACCTGTTCGGCCCTGGATGTCGGCGCCGATCTGGAGGCCATCGAGGCGGTGTGCGCCGACGAGCCGGCACCCGAACCCGACCACAATAGAAAGATCGTGGTAGGTGTGGCGGCCGACGACGTCGAGGGTCTGCTCGAGCGTCTGGTCGACCAGTCGCTGGTGACCGCCCACATCACACCCAACGCGGTGCGCTACTCGATGCTGGAGTGCATTCGCCTGTTCACCCGGCAACAGCTCGAAGAACGGTCCACTGTCGAGGTCGACGAACCGGCGCGGTTCGAACAACGGCACCGTCGTTACTATCGGGACAAAGTCGTTCATGTACAACGCAATTGGTTCAGCCCCGCCGAGCAGGATCTGTTGAACTGGGCGCGCGCGGCGTGCGACAACATCATGACCGCGATCGAGACCAGCCTGACCGCGGGCGAACCGGTCGTCGGCTTGGAAATCTCCGCGGGTCTGATATCGCTACGAGCATCTTTTTTCAAGGGATCGCTTCGAGAACTGCTGCTCTGGACCGAACGCGCCCTGCGGGCGACCCGCACGCTGACCCCGCAGCCCATCGAGCTCCAAGTCGAGGCCATGACCTTGATCGGGTGGCTTTCCCTGCTCCAGGGCAACAACGAGGACGCCGAACAGATCCTCGAGGACTGCGTGACCGCGTGCATCGATGATCCGAAGACCCGACAGAACTGGCGACGCACCCCCGAAAGCGACATCGGACTTCCCGCTCCGGTCGAATTCGTCTGGGGTGTAGAACTGATGTTCGCCCACCGCGACCCGAAAGCCATCCCGGTGTTGGCGCGGGCACTGGAGAAATACCGCGCTCTCGGCGTGCGCGGCGGCGAGGCGAGAAGCGAATGGCACCAGGCTTTGGCCGCGAGCCTTCTCGGATCGGCTGGACAGGCCATGGAGATCACACGGCGTCACCTCGAGCACGCCGCCGACGCCGGAGCGTGGTCGAAGGCATGGGCCGAGTTGCCCGTGGCGATCGCGTTGACCAAACACGGTGATCCGAAGGAGGCGTTGACGGTCGGATACACGATACTCGCGCACCAGGTAGCTGTGCACGACCAGTGGGGCGCGGTGTGGACCATACATGTCCGGATATGGTCGTTGGCGCAGGTCATCACCGATTCGATCGCGGCGGGCAGCACCGACGGGATGGAACTGAGGAAGGTAGCCACCAAAACCGCGCAACTCGCCGGAGCAGCGGCAAGGTTATCTGCGGAGTTGGGTGTCAGTATCGATGGCCTGGGCCCCGTTGCCTATGAGACGAGCAAGGCCGTCGACATCGCTCGCCAGATGCTCGGACCTGACGCGTTCGCCGCCGCACAGCAGCAAGGCTCCCGGTTACGCCCCGAGTTCTGTGAGGTGCAGCGCTTGGCGCTGGGGACGCTGTCCATCGAGAAGATGCCGATGGACCATCCCGCCCGGGAAAACACCTCCTCGCACTGGGGCGAGCTGACGGCAGCCGAGCAGCAGGTTGCGACCTTGGCCGCGGCCGGGTGGACGAATGCCGCGATCGCGGCCCGCCGAGGAATTTCCCGCAGGACCGTGGACGCGCAGATGGCCGCCATCTTCCAGAAACTGACCATCGCCTCACGCGATGACATCATCGGATTCGTTCCCGAAGACCAAATCGGCGAGGTTCGCACCGAGGCGACCAGACAGCCACACCGAACCGGGCATCGCCCACGTAGCCCACGGTGACGGTGATAGTCCGGGCACTCCCTGATCCAGCCGGGTGATCGGGCTGGGAAGCGTCCGTGACGAAGGGTTCAGGTCCAGAGTCTGCGACAGGGTAGGGGGGGTCGGCTGTCACAGAGTTCGTCATCGATCGTGACGTCTGCGCCGACCTTGTGGGCGACCGCGGCGAACCGGTCGGCCACCTCGCGGTAATCCTGGTAGTCCAACTCCAACGACGGACACGTGAACCGTACGCGGATGTGGCACAGATCCTGTTGCCACGTGTCCACTCCGTTGATGGGCGTGTCGTTCCAGCCGAGATCGTCGGCCTCGCAGACCGATCCCAGCCGGTGCGGATCCGACGTCCGGTCCTTGGTGACCGGCCATGGTTCCGAGTAGGTGGGCTGCTCGCCGGGTCGCACGATCGCGCTGGTCATTGCAGTTCTCCCCTCAGCCGGATCGGCGCGGAACGAGGACTCAGAACGTGCAGTTCGGGCATCGACCGACATTTCACCTGCGTACGAGACAACGTCATGGACATCGGGGCCGCAGGGGTTCGGTCCGCCATCGGCAAGGGGGCCAGCCGTGCACTCCGCAGCAGCCGATGAGCCAACGGCATACCACGCCTGCCCACCTGACTCAGTCCGCGTCGCACCCTTCGGTCCTTCCGGCCATCGAACACAAATCCTGACAATCACCAATGATTGACGAATAGGGGTGGTGCCGCGCATCGGCAGATACCGATGGATATACCTATAGCGGCTACCTAGTAGCCCCACATAAGCCACTGTGTGAGGTGCCTGTGTACGACCGCCCGGTACCTTGGATACCACCATAATCGGGTAAAAGTGCCAGTTCAGAGGCCATCCGCGCGGTTCAGTTGGCCATGTTCGAGTGCTGGCCGAAGACGCGAACTTTCTCGCAGCGGCCATGATCTCCCCGCGGTGGCGACGGAATGCCGACAAGTTTGGTGAGAACCTCGCCACCTGGTCCCGCAATGGCGGCCAGGGCTGATCCGGCTGATCGGGCGTATCGACGCCGCACCGTGGACGGCTGCTCGCAGGTCGAGCGCGACCATAGCGGCACCCTCCGGATGTATGCGGTGCGGGAGCCAGGACAGCGTGGGGGGCGATCATGGACATTCTCCGGTTCGAGAGCGGAAAGCTGGTCGAAGACCGGGACGTCTTGGATTCTGAGTCGGTGCGGTGACCGCCCGGTACCCGAAACAGCGATGCCGCTGCGGCGGGTACCGCGCCCGGCGCGACGTGATCGTCCGCTCCTGGTTGTCCAGCCGAGGAAAGCGTCAGTACCCAGCGGGCAGCGCCGCGAACATGTCCCGCGTCACCGCGACCGCGTTGTCGGAACTGCCGCCCCGCACCAGCAGGGTCGCGAAGGCGATATCACCGCGAAAGCCGACGAACCAGGAATGCGACCCACCGTCGACCTCGGCCTCGCCGGTCTTGCCGGACACCTCACCCTGATCGGCGATCCGTTCGGCCGTGCCACCGGTGACCACTCGGCGCATCATCGCGCGCAGCCCGTCGACCACGTCGGAGGCGAGGGCGGGACGATCGCCATCGATCTCGGTCGGACGCCCTGCGATCAGATAGGGCACGGGCGCCGAGCCATGCGCGATGGTCGCCGTCATCAGTGCCATGCCGAACGGGCTGACTACTACCTTGCCTTGCCCGATGCCGTCTTCGGTGCGCTGGATCAGATTGTCGGCGGATGGCACCGTGCCGGACACCGTTGGCAGCCCCACCACCGAATAGCGCGGTCCCACACCCAGTTTCGCGGCGGTGTCATGCAGCGCCGAGCCCGGCAGCGCACTGGCAAGTTGGGCGAACGAGGTGTTGCAGGACCGTTCGTAGGCGGTGGTCATCGGAACGCTACCCACGGTGAACAGATTGTAGTTGGGGATGGTTCGCTCCCCGATCACAATCTGGCTCGGGCACGGCAGCACCGTGTCCGGTGTCGCGAGGCCGGTCGAGATCGCCGCGGCCGCGGTGACCGTCTTGAACACCGAGCCGGGCGGGTATTGGCCAATCGTCGCGATCGGCCCGTCCCGATCGGCGGCCTTGTTCTGTGCGACCGCCAGAATCGCGCCGGTGGACGGGCGAAGCACCACCATCATGGTCTGCTCGGTCCGCGGGTCCACCGCACGCTGGGCGGCGTTCTGCACATTGCGATCGATGCTCAGCGAGAACGATGGCGCGGGTTGCGCGGGCACCTCGGTGAGCAGATCGGTGTCGACCCCGTTGGCGTTCATGGTGACCACGCTCCACCCCGCCTTGCCGTCTACCTCTTCGATCACCGTTTTGCGCACTTGGGCCAGCAGATCGGGTGCGAAATCGCGGTCGGTACCGATCAGGTCCCACTGTTGGGTCAGCGTGACGCCGGGCAGCCCGATGAGATCGGTACTTACCTGACCGGATTCGTTCTCGTTCAGCCGCGCGACGGTGTAGGCGCCGGTGGCAGCCTTCGCCGCACGGAGGATGGACTCGGGCGTCAACGACTTGTCGAAGCGATTCAGCGCGGCGGCCAAGGCGGTGGCCACCGCCTTGGCGTCCGTGGCCTGCGCCGCGGTGAACGCGACCCGGGACACCTTGCCCGGCACCAGCACATCACTGCCGGACTGCTCGTTGACCCTGGCCCGTGGCGCCGGGGCGGACCGCAACGCCAAGGTCTGCGTGTCGCCGAGTTTCGGGTGGATGTCCGACGAGGTCCAGCGGACCATCCAGCGCCCGTCGCTGCGACCCATCTGCAACTGCCCGGAGTAGCGCCACATCCTATTCTTGGGCAGCCGCCACTCGTAGGTGTAGTCGACGGTGGCGGTATCGCCGCTGACCCGCGCCGCGCCGGTGCGCGCGACAAGCTGTTCGGCCTGCAACTTGTCCCACGCGGAACGCAGTGCGCCGCTGGCCTTCTCCGGGAGATTGGTGAATTCGGCGGCGGCAGCCACATCATTCCGGGCAAATGCCTCGACGAACGCGTCGGCGACGGGGAGCGGACCGCGTGGCTCGCTCGCGCAACCGGCCGCGGCGACCGCGAGCGCCACGACCGTGAGCGAGAGGACCATCCGTGTCGGCATCAGCACCGATCGTAGCCGCCACTGTCCGGCAAACGCCTGCGGCGCTCCGGAATTCGGCCGGACCCGGAGCCACGATCCGCGCTCAGTCGACCAGGATCGTGGCGAAGGTCGCGATCTGCCGGAAGCCGACCCGACTGTAGGCGCGGCGGGCTATCTCGTTGTAGTCGTTCACGTACAGGCTCGCGGTGCGACCGGAAGCGACCACCGCGCCAGCAACCGATGCGGTACCCGCGGTGCCGTGCCCCTTGCCCCGGTACTCCGGATGCACCCACACCCCTTGGATCTGGCCGGTGCGCCGAGACAGCGAACCGACCTCGGCCTTGAAGATCACCTCGCCGTCCTCGAAACGACCCCAGGCCCGCCCGGATTCGATCAGGCTCTGGATCCGGCGGCGGTAGCCACGCCCGCCGTCGCTCGCCCGCGGATCGACACCAACCTCCTCGATGAACATCGCGATCGCGGCGACGAGGTAGCGATCGAGTTCGTCGGGGCGCACCCGGCGAACCGCCAGGTCGGGTGTGGACAGCGGCGGCTGGGCGAGGGCGAGTAACGGCTGTTGCTCGCGCACCTCTCGTTCCGGACCCCAATGATCGGACAGCATCTCCCACAGTGGCAGTGCCAGCTCTCTGCGGCCGACCACCGAGGAACACATTCGAGGCCACCGGATCGCGCGGTCGGCGAAGGCGCGCAGCGCGTCGTGGTCGCCGAGCAACGGCACCAGATTCGCGCCCGAGAAACACAGTGACACCGAGGGCCCGCCCCGGCTCCACAGTTCGCCGTGGCCGCACCGGGCGTCCAGACCGAACTCCTGTAGTCGGGCAGCGATCATGCACGAGGCGATCGGATCGGCATCCAGAACACGTAGTACCTGCGCCAGGTCCCGGTTGGCGAGCTGCCGCGCAGGGAGATCTTTGCTCCGGCGCGTCGGCTCCAGCAGACTCCGCACGGTGACAGCCTGCCACGATCCGACGCGATCCGGAACGGCTGTGGCGAAAGCCCAGGTACGCGGGTTTCGCTCAGCTGACCGTGACGACCGCTTCGCCGGTGCCTGCGTCCTCGCCCATCTCCTCGGCAATACGCATCGCCTCTTCGATCAGGGTTTCCACGATCTGCGCCTCGGGGACGGTTTTGACGACCTGCCCCTTGACGAAAATCTGGCCTTTGCCGTTTCCCGAAGCCACACCCAGATCGGCCTCGCGCGCCTCGCCGGGCCCGTTCACGACACAGCCCATGACGGCCACTCGCAACGGTACCTCCATGCCTTCCAGCCCTGCGGTCACCTCGTTGGCCAGCGTGTACACGTCGACCTGCGCGCGGCCGCAGGACGGACACGACACGATCTCCAGCTTGCGCGGACGCAAATTCAGCGACTGCAGAATCTGCCCGCCGACCTTGACCTCTTCAGCGGGCGGCGCCGACAGCGACACCCGAATCGTGTCGCCGATCCCTTCCGACAACAGCGCACCGAAGGCCACCGCGGACTTGATCGTGCCCTGGAACGCCGGACCTGCCTCGGTGACGCCCAGGTGCAGCGGGTAATCGCACCGCGCGGCCAGTTGCCGGTAGGCCTCGACCATGATCACCGGGTCGTTGTGCTTGACCGAGATCTTGATGTCGCCGAACCCGTGCTCCTCGAACAGGCTCGCCTCCCACAGCGCCGATTCCACCAGCGCCTCCGGCGTGGCTTTGCCGTACTTCTCCAACATCCGCTTGTCCAGCGAACCGGCGTTCACACCGATGCGGATCGGGATCCCAGCCGCGCCCGCCGCTTTCGCGACCTCCGCGACCCGGCCGTCGAACTCTTTGATGTTGCCGGGGTTCACCCGTACCGCGGCACACCCGGCATCGATCGCCGCGAAGATATAGCGCGGCTGGAAATGAATATCGGCGATCACCGGAATCTGCGACTTGCGAGCGATGATCGCCAGCGCGTCCGCGTCCTCCTGACGCGGGCAGGCCACCCGCACGATGTCGCATCCCGACGCGGTCAGTTCCGCGATCTGCTGCAAGGTCGCGTTCACGTCGTGGGTCTTGGTGGTGGTCATCGACTGCACCGAGATCGGGTGATCGCTACCGACACCGACATTGCCCACCTTCAACTGACGGGTCTTGCGTCGGGGCGCGAGAACAGCCGCCGGTGCAGCGGGCATCCCCAATCCGATTGTGCTGGTCACGTTCGGGTGCCTACTTTCATCATGTCCATTTCGTCCGCAGCCGAGTCTAGCGGTGGCCGCGCCTCTCCCACATCTTGTGACAGCCACGACAGCGCACCCGGTTGCCGCGACGGGCTACGGGAAAGACGGACCACCGGGATCCGACCCGGTGACGATCAGAACAACTTGATCGGATTGACGATGTCCGCGACCAGGGTGAGCAGCATGTATGCACCGCCGATCACCACGAACACGTAGGTCGCCGGCAACAATTTCAGGTAGTTCACCGGTGCGCCGGGGGCCAGACCACGCCAGCCGCGCAGGGTATTGCGAACCTTCTCATAGAGCACCACGGCGATATGGCCGCCGTCCAGCGGCAGCAGCGGCAGGATGTTGAAGGCGCCTAGGAAGAAGTTCAGGCTGGCCAGCACCAGAAGGAATACTCCCCACAGACCACGTTCCGCGGTCTCACCGCCGATCTTGCTGGCGCCGTACACGCTGACCGGAGTCTCCGGGTCGCGCTCGCCGCCGGTCACCGCGGTCCACAGCGCCGACACCTTCTGCGGCATCTGCGCCAGCGATTGGAACGTGCGGATGAACATGTCTCCGGTGAACGCGCCGGCCGCGGGGAGCGCGGTGACCACGTTGTACTTGACCGGGTCGTAGTAGTCCGAGCCGACTCCGACCGCGCTGACTTCCCGCCCGGCGCCGCCGCCCTCCGGGTAGCGCAGGACGCGTTCGGGGGTGACCGGAATGGTCAGAGTCCGGCCATCGCGCTCGACGACGTAGGTGAACGGGCCGTTTTGCCTCTGGGTTTCGGCCTGGAACTCCTTCCAGGTGCTCACCGTGACTCCGTTGACCTGCTTGACCACGTCGCCGCGCTGCAATCCAGCGCGCTGCGCGGGGCCGGTGCCGGTGCACGGCTGAGTCGAGCCGTCCGGATTCTGCTGCGCCACACAACTCATGTCGCCCAACGCGGTGCTGGGCGGCTGGTCGAATCGTGGTAGCCCCCAGCCGATCGCGAGCACGACCACCAGGAGGAAGCCGAGCAGGAAGTTCATCGCGATACCGCCGGACATCACCACCAATCGCTTCCAGGCGGCCTGGCGGTACATGGCGCGTTCGAGTTCTTCGGGGCGCAGTTCGTCGAGAGCGGTCATGCCCACGATGTCGCAGAAGCCACCGAGCGGAAGCGCCTTGAGGCCATACTCGGTTTCGCCACGGCGGAACGAGAAGATCTTCGGCCCGAACCCGATGAAGTAGCGCCGCACCTTCATGCCGGTCGCCTGGGCGGTCCACATGTGCCCACATTCGTGCAGTGCGATCGACACGGTGATGCCGAGCGCGAACAGCACGAATCCCAACGCGAACACCATTTGCTCTACAGCCCTCCTGCGTTTGCGCAGCTCGAATATCCCGCACGCACGCGTCCGCACCTGGCCGCGAGCACCACGACCACCCTAACCGGACACCGCCCGACCCGGTGTGTTCAGTGTGCCAGGCGCGGTCGCCGGGCGAGTCCGATGCATGGTGCGGGCCGTTTCAGCTCAGGCTCGCACGTGAGCGGCGGCGAACTCGCGCGCCCAAGTATCGGCGGCAAGGACCTCCCCGAGCGATTGCGGCTCCGTGCGCCATTGGTCGGCCGACTCCACCGCGGCGGCCGTCGTCCGGACGATGTCCGGGAAGCGGATAGCTCCGTCCAGAAACGCCTGTACCGCGATCTCGTTCGCGGCGTTGTACACCGCGGTCACGCTGCCGCCCGCCTGCCCGGCCCGGCGGGCCAGCTCCACGGCGGGGAAGACCTCGTTGTCGACCGGCTCGAACGTCCAGGTCGCCGCGCTGCCGAAATCGCACGCCGCGGCGGCGCCGGGCACCCGGTCCGGCCAGCCGAGGGCCAGCGCGATCGGCAGTTTCATGTCCGGCGGGCTGGCCTGGGCCAGGGTCGATCCATCTGTGAAGGTGACCATCGAGTGCACGATCGACTGCGGATGGACGGTGACGTCGATGCGGTCATAGGGGATGCCGAACAGCAAGTGCGTCTCGATCAGCTCGAGGCCCTTGTTGATCAGGGAGGCGGAGTTCAGCGTGTTCATCAAGCCCATCGACCAGGTCGGATGCGCCTTGGCCTCGGCGGGACCGACCGACTCCAGCATCTGCGTCGTCCACCCGCGGAACGGGCCGCCGGACGCGGTGAGCACGAGCCGATCGACCTCGTCGGCCCGACCACCGCGCAGGCACTGTGCCAGCGCGGAATGCTCCGAGTCGACCGGGACGATCTGTCCGGGCGCAGCCGCACGAGTCACCAGGGAACCACCTGCGACCAGCGATTCCTTGTTGGCCAGCGCGAGGCGGGCGCCGGACTCGAGGGTGGCCAGGGTCGGCTCCAACCCCAGCGAGCCGACCAGGGCGTTGAGCACGACATCGGCCTCGGTGCGGCGCACCAACTCGGTCACCGCGCCCGGTCCGCCGAGGGCGAGGTCGAGCTGCTGGGCTGCGGCGGGGTCGGCGACGGCAACGTTGTGCGTGCCGGTGGCGGTCATCTGGCTGGCCAGCAGTTCGGTGTTGCCGCCGCGGGCGGCCAGCCCGACCACCTCGAAACGGTCGGGGTTGGCGGCAATCACCTCGAGCGCTTGGGTACCGATGGACCCGGTACTGCCCAGGAGCAAGACTCTCACGATGTCGGACACGCCTTCATTGTGTCCTACGCACGCGAGTGCGTTCGGCGGGCGCGGGCCGACTTACCACGACACACCGTCGTATGTCACGATATGCGGCATAGCTCATCGAGCGAGCACCGCCAACAGCGGTACCCGAACCAGCTAAGGAGCGATCGTGGCCGCCACGGAACTCGAACACGCCGACACCCAGCGCGGCATCGTCACTCACGTGGACACCGCCGAAGTTCCCTCCGCCGCATGGGGCTGGAGTGGCGAATCGCGTCGCACGTTCCGCATCGCCGGCTGGATCGTCGCGCTGATCCTGCTCTGCATGCTGCATGGCAACCACAAAGGCAGGGTCGAGGACGTATTCCTCATCGGCTTCGCCGTCCTGATCGCAGGCATTCTGATCCGCGATTCCCTGCTGCTGCGCAAGCCGCGCTAGTTCAGCGACCTGAAAAGTCTTCTCGCACAACTTCATTCGTCCCGTACCGCCGAATCCGTCCGGTACCGTGTGCGTCCGAGGTCCGCGCCCGAGCCGGGTCGCGGGCCTCGTTCCTGTTCACGCGACACCGAGGACGTAATGACCAAGACCTTCTCCGCTGCCCTGCTCATCGCCAGTGCCGTCGGCTCTGCGCTGCTGCTGCCCGCGGGCCCGGCACACGCCCAGTCGGCGGCGTGCGGCGCGGCCGTGGACCTGATCAACGCGAGCATCGCCGAGTCCAACGGCGACCTGAACCCGACCGTGCAGCAGACGCTGGCCACCAAGCTCGCGGCGATCGACGCCACCGGCGCGGACAAGGACGCCATCGACGCCTACGCCCACGCGCTCACCGACGACAACGTCTCCAGCATGGACGCCGCGACAACCGAATTCAATCGGGTCTGCGCGGGCTGATTCCGGTCGGCGCGGACTTGGTCGTCGGGTCCGCGCTTCCCGCCGAGCCGCGGCATATTCGATTGCGATGCGCAGGCCCTGTGCGGACGAACTGATCGGGTACGCCCGTGACGCGACACCGTGATCGTGCACTCCATGAACGGGCTCGCCCGCAACCTCGACGACCCGCGGCGGCTGGTGCGCACCCCTGACCACAAAGGCACACGGGTGGAATCGTGAAGAAGTAGCCGCCCCTCACCGGCGGAGCGATGGCGCCGTCGAAGTTGGCTGATACCAACATTTTCGGTGCGCTGTGGTGTCAAATCTTCATCGAATCTTCGGTGTGAGTTGCCGAGGCCACTAGTCAGGAGTTGCACGTGCCGCGTGAGGTAGATCCGACTGTTTTCCCGCATCTGGATGCGGACTTGGACCGTGTCCGTGACGTTCTCGGACCTGTGCAGTTTCGGGGCCGCCCTGAGCTGACCGCGCTCACCGACGAGGGGCCCGAGACGTCGCGGCGGCTGGTGCGTCCGACGTTGACGTTGCTGTCGTACTACCTGCTCACCGATCCCGCGGCCCCGGCTGATGACCGGGTAGTGCGCGCCGCTGCCGGGGTGGAGTTGATGCATGTGGGCTCGCTGTATCACGACGACGTCATCGATCACGCGGACCAGCGTCGTGGCCGCCCCAGCACCAACGCGGTGTGGGGTCCGCACATGGCGGTATTGGGTGGGGACTCGGTGACTTTCTCGGGCATGCGCATGCTGGCCGAGCTCGGCGGACGCGCGGTTCTCGCGGCGACGATCGCGGGCGAGCAGATGTGCGCGGGCATGGTGATCGAGGCCGCCGACCTCTATGTGGCCTCCCGTACCGAGCAGTCCTACCTGGATACGATCGACGGCAAGACGGCGGCGGTGCTGTCGTTGGCGTGCCGGGTGGGTGGGATGCAGGCAGGCTGTTCCGAGGAGCAGGAAGAGGCGCTGGCCGAGTTCGGTCGACAGTTCGGATTGGCCTATCAGCTGTATGACGACATCCTCGATTTGACTTCGAGCGCCGAGGAAATGGGCAAGACCGTCAACGCGGATCTACCCGAGGGTATCTACACGCTGCCCGTGATCCGCGCTGCCGCCCGCGACCAAAGCCTTGCCCATCTGCTGCGCAGCAGAATGACGCGGGCGCAAGCCGCACGTGCCCGTGAACTCGTCATCGCCTCCGGCGCAGTGGACGAAGCACACGCGGTGGCCGAGGAATTCATCGACCAGGCCGCCGGTCAGCTTGCTGCCCTACCCGTCGACCCGCGCGCCCACCAGGCGATGATCGCCTACGCCCGGTCCATCCTCGACCGGCGAACTCCCGCTCCAGCGGTCCCCCGGCAGTCGACGCAGGCACCCACAACTCACAGTGATGGGCTCCCACCGGGGATTGGGCAATGGTTGCGGAGTTGGCTAATGGACACCGGCCTTGCCCGCACTCCGGCCGAGGCCGACTACCATCGGTGGACCGGTGCGATCCGGAGCCCGGCGCGAATCTTGGCCCCAGCGGCGAACGCGGCCCGGGAACAGACCGCCTATGGCATGGCTGTGCTCGCCCTCATGTGGGATGACCTGTTCGAAGATCCGCGGCTGCGGGACCCGAAAGCCGTGACCGCGTTGCGGCGTGGGCTGGTGGCGACACTGCGCCAGGACCCGGAGGCACCGTGGAGACCGGGCGCGATCCCGGCTGCGTGGGCTAGTTTGTGGCCCCGCCTGCGCGCGGGACGCAGCGCCCGATGGCAGGAGCGGTTCCTCGACGGCATCGAGGAGTGGCTCGAAGCGGCCGAACGCGAAGCGCACCATCGCATCAATGGCTACATCCCCTCCACGGCTGACTATCTGCCGTTGCGGATGTCGACCAGTGGGATCGAAACCGCTCTCGCCTGCGTGGAGGTGTATCAGGACCGGGAACTGCCGCCGAAGTTGCGCAACCACCCCGTGATCCGCCGTCTCGAGGAACTCGGCTTCTGGGTGACTTTTCTGGAGAACGACCTGGTGGGGTTGGATCAGGACGAGGCAGACCACGTTCCCTACAACCTGGTGCGGGCGATCCGTCACGAGACTGGGTGTACCCGCCGCGAAGCCGTCGAGCAGGTACAGCGCCAGGTGGCCGAGCAACGCGCCCAGCTCGAGGCGGTGATCCGCTACGTCCCCGCGCTCTTCCGCGTGCTCCCCGGCTTGTCGGGTCGGGGGAAGGACTACGCGGAGGTATACGTGAACATGACGAGCGTGGGGCTCTGGGGGCGAGAGAGCGGGAGGTATGAGCCAACCTCCGGTTCCGTGGCGCCGGATTTGGAACGCTTGCGCTGCGAGGTCTACTATCCGGCCGACGACCTGACTCCTACCGTGCGGTAAGCGCCCACAGCCGGCAAAGTAGGGGATGTCCCGCGTGATCCGCCGTGGCGGTCACGCGGGCCACCGCCACAGCGCTTCCCCGCACCCGATGATGTCGGCAACGGCACGGGTTGTCTTGATCGTGACCGCGTGTCACCGGTGGTGACACCGCGAACCCTGCCGCCGGCGGCCGATACCATGGGCAACCACCGCGGGCGTGCCCGAACCGAGACGGTCAGCGTTGATCGTCTTCACGAAATGCCTGCACCGCTGCTCAGGCGCATGAATTCGCTCGCGTCGAACTCTTTTGTGCGGCGTCGGTATTCGGCCGAAGTGCCGGGCCAGTTGTTGGAGACGCTGCCGTCGGCCGCGCGGTACCAGCTCGTGCACTTCGACCAGACCCCGCCGACCAGACGCGCCTGCGTTTCCACGTCATAGCGATCTGCGACGTCAGTACGTACCACGAGGGCGTCCCCGCCACGGAGGCCGGCGACGGCCTGCCGGATGTACTTGGCCTGGCTCTCGAGCATGTACACCATCGAGCCGGCGCCCAGATTCGTGTTGGGACCGTACATCAGAAACAGGTTCGGGAAATATGGGACGCTGACGCCCAGGTAGGCGCGCGCACCATTACTCCACTGGGCACGCAGATCACGACGGCCCTGACCGAGTATCTTCATCGGGGCCAAGAAGTCGCTCGCAGCGAAGCCGGTCGCGTAGATGATCACGTCGACCTCATGAACCACGCCGACCACCGTGCAGACCCCCACGTTGGCGATCTCTTCGATCCGATCGGATTCCACATCCACGTTCGGCTGACGCAGCGCGGTAAGGTAGCTGTCCGAGAACAGGATTCGCTTGCAGCCGACCGGGTGGTCCGGCCATATCTTCGCGAGCAGCTCGGAACTTTTCAGTTGCCGTTTCATGTGCCATCGGCTCAGTGCTGCGACAGCCCTCGACAGTGACTTGGAGTAGAGAAACGCGATCGACAGGGTCTCGGCCGCCATCCACCAGACGGCCCGCTGCGCCTTCTGAATGATCGGTAACCGCTGAAACAGTCTGCGGTGTGCGTCGGAGAACGCGGTGTCGAATCGAGGAAGCAGATAGGGCGCCGTCCGCTGAAACAGGATCAGCTGCTTCACCTGTGGTTGGATTTCCGGAACGAATTGGATGGCGCTCGCCCCTGTGCCGATCACGGCAACGCGTTTGCCGGTCAGTTCGACCGAGTGGTCCCACTCCGCGGAATGGAAGGCGTCACGTTCGAAACTCTTCCGTCCTTCGACGTCCGGCAGCGCTGGCCGCGACAGCTGTCCAACCGCTGATACGAGGACGTCGACCTGGACGATATCGCCGGTGCCGATCGTCCACCGGTTCGAGTCCTCGTCGAACTCCGCAGTGGTCACCTCCGTATCGAACCGGATGTGCCGTAGGACATCGTGCTTCTCGGCGGTTCTGCGCAGATAGGCCAGGATGTCGGGCTGCCGCGAACTACGCCGCAGCCATACGGGGTTGGGCTCGAAGGAGAACGAGTAGAGCGACGACGGCACGTCACACGAAGCACCAGGGTATGTGTTCTCCCGCCAGACCCCGCCTACTTCAGAGCCACGTTCGAAAAGCACGATGTCGTCGTGGCCGTGCTTCTTCAACTCGATCGCCGCGGCAAGTCCCGCGAAGCCGGTTCCGACGATGGCGATGGCGAGACGGTGAGTGCTCAGGTTGATCACGTCCTACTGGGTGCTTGATGCCAAGGAAGGTGGTACATGATTGTCGGCAGCGGAGGCCGTTACGTACGGTTCTCCGTGAAAGATGCTGTCGGACAGCTCATCGAACCGAAAAGTGGGCGAGGGTGCCGAAAGTCAAGGTTCTGCGCAAGGACATCGACCCCCGTGCCACCGCACTTCATGTCACGAGACCTTGAAGGCCCGATCCGATCCGGCTTCCCCCCGTTACCCACACACACACACACACACACACACACACACACACACACACACACATCACCGCCGACATCGTCGAATCCAGCCGCCGCGCAACGGCTCGATTCCGTGCTCCGCTTGCCGGCCGCGGGCATGCGCACGGCACCAGTGGCCTGGCTGCGGCGATGCGACGCTGACCCCCCGACTAGCCCTCGGCCGCGAGAATGCGGCCGCACGGCTTCATACCCGTGACCGATGCGCGAGGGTCGCACGCGATTGTCCCGACTCGGGAAACCGCCTGTCCGCCGTGACTGTCGCCAACGGACATTCGACAGACATGCTGACGGCTATATTCCGACCAAGGACTTGACCTTGCCCTTGGGGCAGGGTTCGAGCATGGGGACATGAACGAGATGTCACAGGAATTGTCGGAATTCGTCGCGAGCTCAGCCGAGAGGTTGGGGGTGCCGGGTGTCGCCGTGGGGGTGTTGGCCGGTGACCGGGAGATCTTCGCGTGCCACGGAGTGACGAGCGTGGATAATCCACTTCCAGTCGACCGGGACACGATGTTCGTGGTGGGCTCGGTGAGCAAGACGTTCACCGCGACTGCGCTGATGCGGCTGGTCGCCACGGGGCAGGTCGAGCTGAACGCGCCAGTGCGGCGGTATGTTCCGGAGTTCACCCTTCCCGATGTGGCGGCTGCGGACCGGATCACCGTGTTGCGGCTGCTCAACCATACGGCCGGGCTGGAATGGCGGCTCAGCGTCGACCCCGGCGAAGGCGACGACGCCCTGGCGCAGCACGCGGCGAAACTTGCCGAATCGCAGCTGATCGCGGAACCGGGTGCGCGGGCGTCCTACAGTCAGGCGGGATTCAACCTGGCAGGCCGGATCGTCGAGAACGTCACCGGACTGACCTTCGAGCGGGCCGTCGCGTCGCTGTTGTTCGAGCCGCTCGGGCTGGCGCACAGTCGCTACGCGGTCAACGATGTCATGACTCGCCGGTTCGCGGTGGGACACAACATCGATGTGAACGGTGCGGTCGCGGTCGCCAGGCAGTGGAAGGACAACCGCTCCAACAACCCCGGCGGCGGTGTGGTGTCGTCGGCGGGCGACTTGCTCCGGTGGGCGCAATTCCACCTCGGCGACGGCCGGACTGCTGGCGGCGATCGCCTTCTGCCTGCCGAGCTGCTTCACCGGATGCGGGAGCAGACTGTGGAACTGCGCGGCAGCACGTTGGGTGATGGGCTCGGCATTTGCTGGTTCCTGCGCGAGGTGGACGGTGTCGCGACCATCGGGCACGGCGGATCGGCCAATGGCCAGTTCGCCGATCTGCTCATCGTGCCAGAACGGAACTTCGCCGTCGTTGTGATGTCCAACGCGGGCCCGGACGCGGGCCTCGCGTTCAACCGTGCCACGGTGAATTGGGTGCTCGAGCGCGTCCTCAGCGTGGTGGATCGCGACCCGGAGCCGCTGCCCTACGACGGGGCGCGAGCACCGGAGATCGTCGGACAGTACGAGAACGAGATGATGCGGCTCACCCTCGACACCAACGGGACCGGGTTGACGATCGAATGCGCGATCAAGCCGGAGATCCGCGCCGCCACGGACACCGAACTACCGCCCGACCTTCCGCCCGCCGCGCTCGGCCTACTGCCCGGCGACGACGAGTACATCGTTACTGGCGGCGGTCTACAGGGACAACGCGGGTTCTTCACCCGTGACAAATCCGGCGCCGTGGCTGGAATCGACCTAGCCGGCCGATTGTTCACCCGGGTGTGATGATGGCGAAGGCTGGGCGGCGCACCGGGGAAGAGGGACGCGGATGATCACCATCGGGCAGCTCGCGCAGTATGCGGGCGTGACGATCAAGGCCGTGCGCGTTTACCACGGGCGTGGCCTGCTTCCCGAACCGCCGCGCGACTCCTCCGGCTATCGACGCTATAGCGTCGAAGACGCCATCGATCTGGTCAAGATCAAGACACTGGCGCAGGCAGGCGTGCCGCTGGCACGTATCAAGGAATTGCTCGCCGCGAACTCCGACGAGTTCGCGGCGGCGATCGCCGAGATCGACCGCGCGCTCGCCCAACGCGCCGAGGAGATCCGCCGAACCCGCGAGCGGATCGTCGAATTGGGTTCCGGTGACAGGCTATTCGTGTCCGCCGAAGTTGCCGAGTACCTCGAACGGCTGCAGCGACTCGGGGTCAGCGACCGGGCAGTCCGAATGGAGCGCGACATCTGGATTCTGCTGCAGTCGGTCACCCCGAAGCAGGCGGCGGACTGGGTCGCCGACAAGCTCGACGCCATCGACGATCCGGAATTCGGAGCTATCTACCTCGACTACGACGCAGCGTTCAACTGCTCCCCGGATGACCCACGCCTGGTAGAACTGGCCGACCGCACCCGGCGGTGGCTGGCAAGCAGACGCACCGGAGCAGGACGAACAACCCCGGCGCTGGACCCCAAACTGGTCCGTCTGGTGAACGAATCAGTCGGAATCACCTCGCGCTCCTGGGAACGGCTGGTGCAGCTCGCGCGAAAGGCAACCGCCGAATAACACTCGCGTTTCAGCGCCGGATACCCTCGAGCCCCGACCGGCACAACGTCACCGGGCACTCCCGACCTGCCGCGGCAGCACCTCATCATCAGCGCCACCTGGCACCACTGTGGGCAATAGGCGGTCTATTACGCCGGTTCGATCGTGTTGAGCGGGATCGGGGTGAACATCGGAGGCTCTCGGTCGGGGGTCAGGGCGGTGGGTCCATAGAGCCAGTCGATGAAGTGGTAGTCATCGATGCCCCGGTCACGGAGGATCGCATTGCGCCGCAGTCGAAGCTCTCCGTCGAGGTGCCACAGGTCGCCCCACGCACGCGCCGTGGTCTGGACGCGCTTGCAGTGTGCGGCGCGCACAGCTTGGTAGGCGTCCAGCGCGGGTCCGGGATGCGCGATGCCGGTCGCCCGGAGGTGCTGGGCGAGGACCCAGCCGTCCTCGATCGCCATGATCGCGCCTTGGGCAAGGTATTGCAGGGGCGGATGCGCGGCGTCGCCGAGCAAGACGACGCGTCCGTAGGACCAGGTGCTGATGGGGTCGCGGTCGAACATTTGCCACCAGCGGTCCCGCCACATGAGTGCGGTGGCCTCGCGGACCTGATCGCAGGTACCGGTGAACGCGGCGTCGAGTTCGTCGGGGGTGCCCCAGTTCTGTTCGCCCGCAATCGCTTTGGTTGATTCGAAGACGGCGACCTGGTTGACGGTGGCGCCGCCGCGAAGCGGATACTGCACGAAGTGGCATCGAGGTCCGACATGGACGACGACTTCGTCGTCGGCGGCGGTGATGCCGTGGTTGTGGACTTGCTCGACGGGCAGGGCCGCCCGGTACGCGACATAACGGGAGTTGACCACGTCGTCGCCGACGAATTGCCGGCGGGCGACAGAGTGGATGCCGTCGGCGGCGATCACGAGACGGGCTCGGTGTGCGGTGCCGTCGGCTAGTTCGACACCGGCGCCGCCGCCGACGTTGTGGTAGCTCGCGACCTGCTGGTCGGTACACAGGTCGACGCCGGCGCGTCGGCAGGCTCGCAGCAGCAGCCCGTGCAGGTCGCTGCGGTGGATGACGAGATAAGGCGACCCGTAGCGGTGATGCAGGTCGCGCAGGTCCAAGGCGGTGAGTTCGGAGCCGTCGACCGCGTCGCGCATGACCATGCGGGCGGGGACGACACCGAGGGAGACGGCCTCATCCAGCAGGCCGTAGTCGGCAAGGATGCGGGTGCCGTTGGGGGCGAGCTGGATGCCGGCTCCCACCTCACCGAATTCCGGAGCCTGCTCCAGGACTCGGACACGGACACCGTCGCGGGTCAGGGCGAGGGCGGCGCCGAGACCGCCGATACCGCCGCCGACCACGAGCACATCGGGTGAGTCGTCGGGGGGAGTTGCGGAGTGGTTCATGGTGTTTTCCTCGAGTGCGAAACCGGGGCGGATTTACAGCCAGGGGCCGAGAACCGGCGGGGGCGATGCGTCGTCGGAAGTCAGGTGGTTGGGCCGTCCGGTGAGGTAGGCAGTGATCTGGTGCAGGGAGCCGGCGAGCGTGATCGGCGATTCGTTCCCGGGCAGTACCCATCGGTCGCCGCTGTCGGTAGCCTCGAGCACCAGCGCCGGCCTCGGCGCCGTGGCGGGTTTGGCGACCACGTCGTCGCACAGTGCGGCGAGGAAGTCGGCGGGCAGATCAGCGAAGGTGATGCCATGAGCGAGGTCGACGCTGTGCACGCACACCTCACGTGCCCGCAGCCACGGGATCTCGGTGGCGGCCACGGTCCGACTCTGCGCAGTGACGACCGACGTCTTCCACTGACGGCCGTCGAGTGCGGCCATGGCGTCCGCCAAGCCATCGGCGGACAACCGCAGCCAGGCCAGCAGGTCGGGACAGGGCAACTCGCTACCGCGTGCGATCTCCGCTGCCCGGGTGTGCGGTGTTGGGTACATCGGGGTGGGTTCACCTGTCGCAGCCCAGTGGACGAGGTTGCCGAGCGCGTCGGCGTTGGCGGCGACATGAGCTACTAGCTGGCGGCGGCTCCACTCGGGCAGCCCGCTCGCGGCGCGCAGCCAGTCCTCGTCGTCGCTGACTGCCCGAGTGAACAGGTCGGTGCCCAGCACAGCCCAGCGCCTGGTCTGGGCGAGGGCGCGGGGGTGCATCAGGTGCCTGCTTCGGGTGCGGTGCCGATGATGCGATTGTCGAGCCGGCCCAGGCCGTCGATCTCGGCCACGACGCGCTCGCCGCCACACAGGAAACGCTGGGGGTTGCGGGCGTGGCCCACCCCGCCGGGGGTGCCGGTGGCGATGATGTCGCCGGGGTTGAGCCGGACGGTGGTGGAGATGTATTCGACGAGCGCCACCGGGTCGAAGAGCAGGTCGGCGGTGGTGTCGGACTGCATGATCTCGCCGTCGACCAGTAGCCGCAGATTCAAGGCAGGACGGGCGCCGCCGGGCAGATCGTCCGGCGTGACCAGGTACGGGCCGACCGGGGTGGTGGCCTGCCAGATCTTGCCCTGCAGCCATTCCCGCGTGCGGAATTGCCAGTCGCGGCAGGTGAGGTCGTTGAGGATGGTGAATCCCGCGATGGCCGCCTCGGCGTCGGCGCCGCGAGCGCGGTGTACCGAGGTGCCGATCACCACGGCGAGTTCGACTTCCCAGTCGAACTCGGCCGATTCAGTTGGGCGGATGATGTCGTCGGAGGGGCCAGTGAGGGTGTCGGCGAATTTGGCGAACAGGGTCGGATGTGTGGGCAGGACACGGCCCATCTCCTGTATGTGGCGGCGATAGTTGAGCCCGACACACACGACCTTCGACGGGTGCGGAACGAGCGTGGCGAACTCCGCGCCCTGGGTGGGATAGGTCTTGGCGGTCGTGATGTCGGCTGCGGCAGCATGCTGCCGCCAATGGTGCTGGGCCAGCACCGCACCCACGTCGGGCCGGCCCAGATCGATGAGGATGTCGCCGTCCACTCGGACGGCACGGGTGGCGCCGTCGACGCGCAGGGTTGCCAGTTTCATCGACCGACCCCTTCCATCTGGGTGCGGTCGAGGCCGAGAGCCTCGAAGATCGGGGCGTCGCTGAAGCGGAATAAATCCAGGGCACCGGAGTCGGAATCGGTCGCGCCGGCCTCGGAGCGGGCCGAGAACGGCTGCCATGAGGGGACGACGAACAGATCGCCGCGGTGCACTGTCCACGTGCGGTCGGCGACGGTGACGGTGCCGGAGCCGTCGAACACCTGGTACACCGAGGAGCCGGTCTCGCGCGTTGGCACGGTTTCGGCACCGCGGACCACGCGATGCATCTCGGCGCGCAGCGTCGGCAGTACGTCGCCGGCGGTGACCGGGTCGGTGAACCTAACTGCTGCGTGGCCAGGGGAAACGGCTCCGCCGAACCCGGACGCCGCGACAGTGAGCTGATCGTCGAGAGCCCGATTGGTGTGTTCCCACCGGTAGGCCAGCAGCGGGGTGCCGTGCTGATGCCGGCCCGTCGCGACCGGGCGCAGCCCGGGGTGACCCCACAGTCGCTCCGAGCGTGAGCGGTCGGGGGTGACGCGCTCGGCGTCACTGATCTGATCGCGCCCGAATTCGAAGAACTGGCTTTCGGTCAGGTACTGGAAGGGAATGTCGAGTCCGTCGATCCACGCCATCGGCGCCGCCGTGGCGTTGTGGTGGGCGTGGAAGTTCCAGCCCGCCTGGGGCAGGAAGTCGCCGCGGCGCATGGCCACCGGGTCGCGCCCGACCACGGTCCACACACCTTCACCTTCGACGACGAACCGAAAGGCGTGCTGGCTGTGGCGGTGTTCGGGGGCGTCCTCGCCGGGCATCAGGTACTGGATGGCGGCCCACAGTGTTGGGGTGGCGAACGGTTTGCCACCCAAGGCCGGGTTGGCCAGGGCAATGGCGCGTCGTTCTCCGCCGCGGCCCACCGGAACGAGCTCGCCGGCGCGTGCCGCCAATTCCGCGAGCCGGTCCCAGCGCCACAGGTGCGCGACGGCGCGCGATGTCGGCTGCCGCGGCATCAGGTCACCGATCTGCGTCCACAGCGGGACCAGCAGTTCCTGTTCGAAGCCGCGGTAGAGCTCAGCCAGTGCGGGCGTGGGCTCCGGCTGGTCGTCGAAGGCCGTGACGTCCAAGCGCACCGGGGAGGTCGGGAGAGGAGGAGATGAGGTCACATGCATCAGACTGCCGTCCGTTCTGCACAACAGCATGTAGATTCTGTTAAGCAGAACAGGAGTCGCTCAATGGACAAGCCCCTCAAGACGCCACCGCCGTACGCTATCGCCAGTGTCGACCACGCCCTGCGGCTGGCCTCCGTGCTCCAGTTGGAGGGCGGCATGACCGTTTCCCAGGCGGCCACGCGGCTGGGTGTCGCCCGCTCGACCGCACACCGGCTGCTGTCGATGCTGGTCTATCGCGACTTCGCGATTCAGGACGAGGACCGCGTCTACCGCGCCGGCCCGGTGCTGGAACTGGCCGCGCATTCTCGATCGCAGACCTCGCGCCTGCGTGCGGCCGCGCTACCGCACCTGCGGCGACTGGTCGAGGACCTGGACGAAACCGCCAACCTCAGCATCCGCACCGGCGATACCGTGCGGTTCATCGCCAGCGTCGAGTGCGCCCAAGCACTGCGGGTGGGTTCGCGCGAGGGCATGGTTTTTCCCGCCCACCGCACCACCACCGGCCAGTTGATGCTGGCCGAACTCGATGACCAGCAACTCGCGCAGCTCTACGCGCCCGACCGCTATCGAGACCGTCCCGCAGAGCGGCCGGACCTGCGCGAACTACGTGAGCGGCTGACCCGGGCAGCGGGCGGCGGTTTCGCGGTCAACCAGGAGAACTCCGAGCGCGGCCTGATCGCAGTCGGCGTGCTCATCCGCGACCACGACAGCACACCGGCGGCGGGTCTGTCGGTGGCGCTGCCCAGCATCCGCTACGACCCGGCACACTTGCACACTGTGGTCGCTGCGCTGCGCGCGACCGCGCACGCCGTGCAAGCCCAGCTGGCCTCCGCGTATTGATGGCAACCGACCCGCTGCCCTCGCGCCCGTACGTCGCGACGGCGACACGCCGCGTGCCGGTCGCTTCCCACCACTGGCTATGGTCGCCTCCATGAAACTGACCTTCACCGATATCGCGGTCACCGACCCGGCGCTGTCGACCGACGTCGCCGCCCTGATCCGGACGTTGCGACCAGATTTGAGCGCTGAAGACTTCGCCAACTTCGCCGCCGAAGCCGCCGAACAGGGATTGGTGTTCACCGCCGCCTACGACCGAGACCGATGCGTGGGGGTCGCGGCCCATCGTGTGCTCGCCACCAGCCGCGGCCGAATGCTCTTCATCGATGACCTGGTGACCGAACCCACGGTCCGCTCCGCCGGTGTCGGCAGCCGGCTGATGGCAGAACTCCGCGAGCGTGCGCGGCACGCCGGGTGCGTGCGGATCGAACTGGATTCCGGAGTCGCCAACCACGGTGCACACCGCTTCTATCATTCCCAAGGCATGTCGATCGTGGCATCGCACTTCGCGGCCACCGTGCCCGCCCGGGTCTGAACGGCACCACCGCACCCGCGGCGACAACGCCTCCAGCCCCGGCAGTTCCCTCCTGAGGCGGTCTCGACATCGTCGCGATTCCCTTGCGCGAGTACCGCTTTGCTCCCGAAGCGGTGCGGGCGAACGACACCGAGTCCTGCCTGCCGCCGACCACCGACACCTGCGCGACTCCACCGGGGCCGGAATCGCGCGTGCATCCGGCTGCGCACCGATCGGGTCCACCGTTTCCCCGACCCGCGAACGCGGTACCTCTCTGTGCAGTTGCACCACGCGACGCATGTATTGCCCCGATCCCTCCCGGCAATTACCGCGGCAAGCGTTGGGCCGAGCATTTACGACGGGCTGTTCTCCACAGAAGAATTGTCGTTATCCAGTGAGATTGTCTGCCTAGGCTCTGTGACTTGACAGCACCAACTGCGGTCGAGCGGCGCCCTCCGCGCCGACCCTGACCTCGCCGAATGCGCGACAACGCCATAGCGAGGCGACATCTATTCCAACAGTGAAGAGTCCCATGATGATCTATTCCTCTGAGAGCGCCGGGCTCGGTCGTCCCGTCGGCCTCCCTGCGGTCCCCGCTCGGACCGGCCAGGATCCCGTCGGCCCGCACGGTGGCGACACAACCTGGCGTCCCGGCACCAGCACGAAGCAGAACTCGGCAGGTGGGCAATGAACACTGCCACGACCCCTGAACCCCAGACGCGACTGTCCGGCAAAGGCCGCAAAGCGGTGGCCGGGGCGTGGGCCGGACTGTGGGTGGACATGTTCGACGTCTATCTGCCGGTCATCGCACTCGCGCCGGCCGCGGCATACTTTCAGCCCGCGCACCTATCCGATACCACCAGCCTGATCATCACCGGACTGATCTTCGCCGCCACCCTGCTGGGCCGCCCCCTCGGCGCGGTGATCTTCGGACACTTCAGCGACCGTACCGGTCGCCGCCGCACGTCCATGATCGCGCTGGTTGGCTTCGGCGTTGTCACGCTGCTGATCGCGAGCCTGCCCGGCTACCATGAAATCGGCCTGGCCAGTACATTCGCGTTGATCGGGCTGCGATTTGCCGACGGCATCTTCCTGGGCGGCCAGTACACCTCGGCGATACCGCTGGCCCTCGAACAGGCCCCGCGCGGAAAACGCGGTCTCGTCGGCGCGGTGATCATGACCGCTTTCCCGCTGGCCTACTGCGCGATCGCGCTCATCACCACCGGCCTGTTGCAGGTCATGCCGGCGGACGGCCTCGGATCGGCCTATGTCCAGTGGGGGTGGCGAATCCCGTTCGTTGTCGGAGGAGTCCTCGCGCTGGCGCTGGTGCCTTGGATATCGCGCAATTTCGAGGAATCCGACGCGTGGAAGCAGGCGCCGAAGGCTCCCAGCATCCCGCTGGTAGCACTGTTCCGCGGCGTGAACCTGCGCAACTTCCTGCAGGTGTTCATTCTGATGACCGGGCTCTGGCTGGCCTTCAACGTCATCGGCGCCGTCTTGCCAGGAGCACTCAAACGCGACGCGGGACTCACCGACCTGCGCGTGACGTTGCTGCTTGTGCTGGCCTACGCGCTGCTGGCCGTCGCCTACCTCGGCGCAGGCATCGCCAGTCAGCGCATCGGCCGCCGGCGGTTCTTCCTCATCGCCGGTCCGCTCACCGCGACGCTCGCCCCCGTGCTGTACGCGCTGCTGGTCTCACGAACCGTGACCGGTTCCACCCTCATCACGCTGGTGTCGGTCGCGCTGGTGATCGTGGTTGTGTCCACCTTCGGCGTCGTCACGACCTACATCATCGAGCGATTCCACGTCGGTGTCCGCTCCAGCGGCTACGGGCTCGGATACACCGCCGCGGTGATCGTCCCCGCGTTCTACGTCTTCTACCAGACCTGGCTCGCCGAGATCATGCCACTGAAGTACACGCCGGTGGTTCTGCTCGTCATCGGTGGCGCACTGATCGTCATCGGAGCCGCGCTCGGCCCGGAAACTCGCGACGCCGACCTGTCCGCCGCTATCGACGACAGCTCCGACGCCGATCTGCTGACCGGCTCCATCCCCGGCGTTCCTGCCCACCGACAGCCTGCTCTCACCGCACAACATTCACCGATCAGGAGTGAACCATGAGCGCGATCACCGACGACATGCGCGACATCGTCGACAGTGCCAAGCTGTCGTTCGCCGCGACCATCTGCGCGGACGGCTCACCGAACCTCTCGCCCAAAGGCTCGGTCCGCGTCTACGACGACGAGCACCTCATCTTCATGGACATCAACTCACCCGAGACCATCGCCAACCTGCGCCGCGATCCTCGCATGGAGATCTGTTCCATCGACTTCATCCGCCGCCGCGGCTACCGGTTCAAGGGCACCGCCGAATTGCTCCCGCCAGCTCACCCGGCATATGAGTGGTTGCGCGACTGGCTGCTCGACCTCAACGGACCCGGCTACCCGGCGAACGAAGCTGTCCTCCTGCGCGTCGAGCGGATCTTGCCCGTCTTGTCGCCGGCCTACACGTTCACCGACATTCAGGAAGCCGACCTGGCCACGGCGTGGACAGAGAAATACGGACTCCCGAACGACCCGCCGGAGTCCGCGCACTGACCCCACCGGGTGCCGCCCGCCGCGTGGTACAGCCCACCAGGCGGGCGGCACCCGGTCCCAGACACCCACGATCAGGAGTTCCGATGGGCGATGTCCCTGCTGTCATGACTGCCGCCTACATCACCGAACACGGTGGCGCCGACGACATCATGGTCGGCGAACTGCCGGTACCAGCGCTCGGTGCCACCGATGTACTCGTACGCGTGCAAGCCCTCGCGGTCAACCATGTCGACACATTCGTCCGCTCCGGCGCTTACCCCACACACACGCCGTTTCCGTTCATCATCGGCCGCGACCTCGCCGGAACCGTCGTGGCGCACGGATCGGGCGTCAGCGAATTCCACCCCGGAGACCGCGTATGGTGCAACAGCCTCGGCCACCACGGCCGCCAAGGATCCTTCGCCCGCTACGCCTCCGTTCCCGTCGAACGCCTCTACCAGCTGCCCGACTCCGTCTCCGCCGCCGATGCCGTCAGCGTCGTCCACCCCGCGGCGACCGCGCACCTCGGCCTATTCCGTGAGGGCCGCCTGCGGGCAGGGGACACACTGGTCGTCACCGGCGCCGCCGGCGCCGTCGGCAGCGCCGTCGTGCAGATCGCCGCAGCGGCCGGGGCGAGAGTCATCGCCACGGCCTCGAACCGCGACGCCGACTGGTGCCTGTCGTTGGGCGCGCACACCGTCATCGACTACAACCGCCCCGACCTCGCCGACGCCATCGCCGACGCGGCCGTTGGGGGCGTCAACCTGTTCTGGGACAACACCGGCGTCAACGACATCGAGTCGATGCTGCCGGTCCTCGCCGACGGCGCCCGTATCATCGTCATGGCCGGACTGAACTCGCGACCCCAGGTTGCCCTGGGCAAGCTGTACACCCGGGACATCAGCATCCACGGCTTCGTGATCAGCAACGCCTCCGTCAGCGACCTGGCCGACGCCGCGACCCTGATCAATCGACTCCTGACCGACGGACGCCTGCGCTCCCGCATCGCCGCGACGCTCCCCCTGGCCGACGCCGCGCACGCGCACCGCCTCCAGGAGAGCCGAGGCATCGACCGCCCGCGCGGACGGATCGTCGTCCTGCCCGAGGGGGACATCGGTCGGCCACTGCGCAGTGGGCAATCGAGCACCGCCCAACAGCCAGGGTTACCCGATCGGACGTAGCAGCGTCAACGCCCACGGCGCCGGGTCGGCTTCCGCTTCGCGGGACTCGGACGGCCGTCGGCGCGCTGGGTCGGGGACTTCCGCGCTTCGGTGTCTGTTCCGCGCGCCGGGGCACGCGAGCTGCGCTCGGATCGGCCGCGGACGATGCCGACGAAGTCCTCGACCAGGTCGTTGGTGCGGTCCACCGGCCAGGCCAGGGCGATTTCGGTGTCGGGCACGCCGATCATCGTCCGGTAGACGAGATCGCGACGATGGTGCAGGCGGGCGAGCGAATGCGGCACGATCGCCACGCCGCCCGCCGCGGCGACGAGTTCCAGCGCGCCCGCGACCGCGTCGAGGTCGGCCGTGTCCTGGCATCGTTCCTCCGCGAGGTCGGCCATGCTCACCTCGTCGAACACCGAGATCGGATCTTCCTTCCGCACCACGACGACCGGCACCTCCCGGTAGAGCGGGATGACGCTCAGGCCGTCCCGCTCGATCGGCAGACGGACGAAACACATGTCGACCTGCCCCTCGCGCAACGCCATCTCCTGGTCGGCCTGTGGCAGTGCGACCACCTCGAGCGGCGTGTCCGGAAACCGTTCGCCCCAGATCCGGGTCCACTTGGACACCGTGACGCCGGGCACGAACCCCACCCGCAGGGCGGGCGGGGTTCGGGGACCTTCGTCACCTGCCGACTCTGCCCGAGCGATGATCTCCCTGGCCTGCTCGAGCAGTTCACGCCCGGCGTCGGTCAACTGGGTGGGTTGCACGCCGGGCACGAAAAGCTTTGTGCCGAACTCGTTTTCCAAGTCGATGACCGTATGGCTCAGCTTCTGGCGTGAGATACGCAACGCCTTCGCCGCCCGCGCGAAGTGCAGTTCCTCCGCGACCGCGACGAACCAGCGCAGGCGCACGACATCGATCGACTCGAACCGGCTCATTCGTGGAAGCGTATGCCACCGCGTGGCCGGAACCGCCCGCGCCGCCGGATTGGCGGCTGCCGCGCCGTCGCCCGCCCCGGCGCGGGCTACAGGCGGAGTTCCGTCCGGCTGAGTCCATTAGGCTGTCCGGGTGAGCCCGGACAAGAAACCGCAGATGATGAAGCCGCTCACGGCGGCGAACAAGCTCGGCATCTATCTTCCCGCGGCGCCCGAGGATTTCCGCAACACTCCCGTCTCCCGCGCCCACCTCGACGAACTGCGCAACAATCCCCCCGAATGGCTCACCGAACTGCGGCGCACCGGCCCGTTCCCCCGTGACGTCGTCGCCCGCAAGCTGGGCATCTCCAACACCGGCCTGGCCCGCGCCG
Organism: Nocardia sp. NPDC049220; assembly: GCF_040647855.1. Classification (NCBI taxonomy): domain Bacteria; kingdom Bacillati; phylum Actinomycetota; class Actinomycetes; order Mycobacteriales; family Nocardiaceae; genus Nocardia; species Nocardia sp. NPDC049220. The sequence goes on along the minus strand of NZ_JBEZDA010000001.1, from coordinate 821,215 downwards.
AGGTCTCCGACGCCCTCACCGCCGACGAAATCGGCTCTCTGCTCGCCGACCCGCCGGAATGGCTGATTCGCGAACGCGAGAGTTACGCCGCAGTCCGCGCGGAGAGCGAACGCATCAAAGCGAAAGAAGCCGAATACCGGGCCGCCACCAACCGTCCTGCCAAGCACCGCGGCTGACTTACCTCGTCTTCGGTGCGGCTGCGTCGTCGGTGCTGAGTACCTGATCACGGTGCGTTGACCCGAGGGTGCCGCGTTGCGAACCTCGGCGGCGGACGCGCAGCTCAGCGCACGGGTGGCCGCTGCGCGGCAGTTGGCCAGGTCCAATTCTCGGACGGTCGCCTCGACCAGCGGAACTGCCCTGGTGGCAACGCTGAGTTCGGGCCAAGGCATCGAACATGGTCTTGTCCCCCGCTTCCGCCTTGCCGCGGGCGACGATGCCGTCGAGACCCGCTCGAAAACATCGTCACACTCCCCAACGCAGGGCCGAAGTATTCACCGGCGCATCCCACAGACGCAGTAGATCCTCGTCGACTTTGGTCAATGTCACCGAGCATCCGGCCATCTCGAGTGATGTGACGTACGAGCCGACGAGAGACCGGGCGATCGAGACCCTGTGGTCGCGCAGAATGCGGGCTACCTCGTTGTACATCACGTACAACTCGACAAGCGGGGTGCCCCCCATGCCGTTGACAAAGCAGATCACGGTGTCGCCTGCGGCAAACGGCAGATCGGACAGGATCGGCTCCAGCAGCATTTCGGCGGCCTCGCGCGCGGGCGTCAACAGCACCCGACGGCGGCCCGGTTCCCCATGGATACCGATGCCGATCTCCATCTCTGTCACACGCAACTCGAAAGTCGGCTTGCCGGCGGCGGGTACCGTGCACGAGGTCAACGCCATACCCATACTGCGCGAATTCGCGTTCACCACTCGGGCAAGTTCGGCGACCGCGGCAAGCGGCCTCCGCTGCTCGGCCGCGGCCCCGGTGATCTTCTCCAGCACCACCGTGCCGCCGACCCCGCGACGCCCGGCGGTGTAGAGGCTGTCCTGCACAGCCACATCGTCGTTCACCACGACGGAGACGACCTCGGTTCCGGTTTCCGCGGCCGCGAGTTCGGCCGCCATCTCGAAGTTCATCACATCGCCGGTGTAGTTCTTGACGATGTGCAACACCCCGACGCCTGCGTCGACCGCCGTAGTGGCGGCCAGAATCTGATCCGGTACCGGAGACGTGAAAACCTCTCCGACACAGGCGGCATCGAGCATGCCTGGACCGACGAACCCGGTGTGCATCGGTTCGTGTCCCGAGCCGCCGCCGGAGACGAGTCCCACCTTGCCGGGAACTGGTGCGTCACCACGCAATACGATCCGGTTCCGCTGGTCGACCCTCAGTTCCGGATGTGCCGCGGCCAGTCCGGCGAGTGCGTCGGCGATGACGTCGGCCGGATCGTTGATCAGTTTCTTCATCGAGTTCTCCTGTCAGACGGTCGTGTCGACCGCGACGCGGTCCGCGCGGACGGCATCGACGCGGGTCAACGCGTAGGCGGCGCCGGCGAGGAATTCGGCGGCGAGATAGACCGGCGCCTGACCCCACGACACGTCCGCGCCCCACAGTTGTTGCACCACCATCAGCCCCAGCGTGCGTGCCGGGTTGATCGACGCGGCGATCGTCGGCGCCACCGGGATGATCGCGACGCCCGCGAAACCCGGCGCCGTGGCTCGATGGATCACCAGCAGCACGGTCAGCACGAGGATGAAAGTACCCACGAATTCGGCGATGAACGCCCGCCGGCAGCGACATTCTGGGGATATGCCGCAACCCCGAACCCCACCTCGCTCGCCCGATCACCCAACACACCGACGATGGCGAGCGATCCGATCACGGCACCGGCCAATGCGACGCGAAATATGCGGGGATTCGCCGCCAGGGGAACCGACCGGAGGCAGCGAGCTCGAGTGCCACCACCGGGTTGATGTGATTACCTGACACATGCCCGAAGGTGTAGGCGGTTCGCGACACCCACCGTGCCGAAGGCCAGCGAGATGATGCCCAGATCAGCCATCGTCAGCGGCGCGCTGCCGATGACGATGACCGTCGCGGGCACCGACCCGGCGCCGATTGATCCGAGGAATGCCGTGCCGATCACTTCCGCCGCCAGCCGTTGCGGCGTGCGCAATCCGTCCATGAGGTGGTGGTGCAGGAACACGGCGGAGGTCGATACCGGCTCGGACCGGCGGTACTGCGCCTCGTCAACGTCTATCTGGATACGCTGGACCTGCGTGCCCGATCCCTCACCTGGGTGCACGAACTCGCCGGGCAGACCGGCCTCGCGGTCGGAGTCGGCGTCCTCTTCGGCGACCAGGTCGTGATCATCCACCACGAACCACGCCCCGACGGCAGCAGGCAGATGCCGGAGGTCGGCCTCGAAATCCCCTCGCACGCAAGCGCCTTGGGTAAGGCGATACTCGCCTTTCTACCCTGGACGCACACCGGTCCGCTACGCAGCATGACCGGCGAAACCATCACCTCTGTCGAGGCGATCGGCGAACACCTGCGGACGGTCGCGTCGTCGGGGATCGCCCACGAGCGGGACGAAGCGGTACTCGGCGAATCCTGTATCGCCGGAGCAATCTTCGACCGCGATGGTGGCGTGAACGGCGCAGTCGGTTTCGTATTCCCCACGGCCGATTGGCCGCCACCGACAACATCATCGACGCGGTTCGTACCACCGCGCGCACCATCCCCCGGGAATTCGGCTCCCCGCAGTCGCCCGCACGCCCCGAGCCCTCGTAGTCGACGTTCTTCCCACCAAGCCGACTGTCACACCCGGTACAGACCTGACGCGGACACCGGCCTCGAACCTCGTGGAATCAGCCTTCGGCCGCCAGTTGACCACAGGCGGCAGCGATTTCCTGGCCGCGGGTATCGCGCACAGTGCACGGAACACCTTGGGCATTCACGCGCCGAACGAATTCCTGCTCAACCGGTTTCGGGCTCGCGTCCCACTTACTGCCCGGCGTCGGGTTCAACGGGATCACGTTGACATGGACGCGGGAGCCGAGGTCCTTGTGCAGTTTCCGACCGAGCAGGTCGGCGCGCCACGGCTGGTCGTTGATGTCGCGAATAAGGGCATACTCGATGGAGACGCGGCGGCCGCTCTTATCGGCGTAGTAGCGGGCGGCGTCGAGGACCTCGGCAACCGGCCAGCGGTTGTTCACCGGAACAAGGGTGTCGCGCAATTCGTCATCCGGGGTGTGCAGGGATACCGCGAGAGTCACCGAGAGATTCTCGTCGGCCAGCTTGCGGATAGCAGGTGCCAGGCCGACGGTCGAAACGACCACGTTGCGCTGGGAGATCCCGAGACCGTCCGGCGCGGGTTCGGTGATCCGGCGGACCGCCGCGACCACCCGCTTATAGTTGGCCAGCGGCTCACCCATGCCCATGAACACGATGTTGGACAGTCGGCCGGGGCCGCCCGCCACTTCGCCGTCGCGCAGCGCGGCCGCCGCGGCACGCACCTGGTCGACGATCTCGGCAGTGGACAGGTTGCGGTTCAGCCCACCCTGTCCAGTCGCACAGAACGGACAGGCCATGCCACAGCCCGCCTGACTGGAGATACACAGCGTCGCACGGTCCGGGTAGCGCATGAGCACGCTTTCCAGCAGCGTGCCATCACCTGCGCGCCACAACGTCTTGCGCGTCTCGCCGCGGTCGCATGCCACGTGTTTGACCACGTCCAACAGCGGCGGGAACAGCGCCGCGGCGATTTTCTCGCGCACGGCGGCGGGCAGATCCGTCATCTGCTCCGGGTCGGCCTGCCACCGCGCGTAATACTGCCGGGCGATCTGATCGGCGCGGAACTTCGGCAGACCCAACTCTTCGACGGCCGCCCGCCTGCCCTCGGCATCGAGGTCGGCGAGATGCCGCGGCGGCATGCCACGGCGCGGAGCATCGAACACGAGGGGCAGGGAGACAGCCATAATCGCTTCATTCTTCCATCCCCGCGAACCACTCGCGCACGCGCCCGCGTCCGTGCGACCGGACCTGCCCGGCTCATTGCGGGAAATGTGTGCGGGCGCGATAGCCGTCGACGATGATCGACCCATGTCCACCTTTGGTGAAAACATGCCGGAGCCGGCCCCGGAGCGGTCCCACGACCAGCCCGGCACACCGCCGGTCACTCCGTCAGCATCCTCGGCCCCGAAGTCGCTGTCCTCACGGACCGGTTACACCTGGACCGGCCTGATCGCGGGCGCATTGATCCTGGTGATCTTGCTGATCTTCATCCTGCAGAACCTGGCGACGGTCGAGGTGAGCCTGTTCTTCTGGCATTTCTCGCTCCCGCTCGGCGTCGCGGTGCTGCTCTCGGTGATCGGCGGAGCGCTGGTGATGGCCTCGGTCGGTGGCGTGCGCATCCTGCAGTTGCGTCGCGTCGCCAAGAAAGGCTGAATCGGTTCGGTTCATTCGGTTCAGCAGAGTGCCCATGTCCTTGATCCCGATTCCGACTTGATCTGCGTTCGATGAGGTCGCCACAGGTGGCCACGAGAACGAGGCCGACGCCGATCATCGAATTGACGTCCACAGGCAAACCAGCCTCCGCACTCGGACCCGAACGACGACACCAGGATTCGTCGCTCTCGTCCTAGACAACCAGCGGACCCTACCTCGAGAAAGCCCCTCCAACAGCAACATACACAACACGCACAGTTGTATCGCGCCCCCACTTGCACTGACCCACCACCGAAGTGAGCCAGAGCACTTAAGATTCACAGTCCCCGCTGCTGGGAGCGTTGCGACCGTCGATGCCGGTCGCAAAGGTGAGACCGAATAGCGCTTTTTCTCACATGCCAAGCCCGGTCACACCCGATGAAGGGGAGTATGACGCGTGTCCGACAAAGAGCGCCGGGGTGACTCGGCATGAGAGATTTGTGGTTGGTTCGGCTACTCACCCAGGTCGCTCATACGCTCGACGAATTGTTCCATCGTACAGGTGATAGCTACAAGAAGATCGTCAACGATACTTCCGGGAAGGTCGTCGGAACTGTTCGACACGATCTGGAAGCGGACGAGCGGAGCAGCGAAGGGGTTCGTCACTCGATGGTGAAGAATGCCGAGGGCGGCGGTGAGCACGTTCTGCGCACGAACCGCGACGAGGCTCCTCCCGAACCCGGGACGGCGGCGGATCGCACGCACGCGGCGGCTCGAGGCCACCTGGACCAGATCGGTGTCACTGGCGCACAGTTGCGCGCGCTGGCACTGACCGACAACGCCACGCGTCGCCTGGGTGATGCACTCAGGGAAAAGGGTACCAAGTCGGACAAGGCGTTCAAGAAATCGATCACAGTACGCGACAACATGCGAAATGCCATTCTGTTCGGCGATTGGGACGCGGTCGGGAAAATCATCTCGAAAAACAATATGTCCGGAGAAGAAACCGACGATCTGCTGAATTCCCTGGGTGCCGAAGTGCCGTTGCGCAGAATCATCAAAAAACCCACCTACGACGGCGATTTCTTACATTCACTGCCCAGCTCCCTTCGTCGTACCGGGTCGCCACCGCGAAGCGCCACCTACGTGATCCCAGAGCTCAAGACGAGGGTCGATATCGATATGGAAAGAAATACAGTCCAGTTCACTGTGAATCCATATTCTGAGAGACCGGGGTGGGGACGCTGGGAACAGTCGGTGACTTTGCCAATGCAAGAACAGGCCTTCACCTGGGTATCTTCTTCCGATATCTACGGCACACGAAAGGAAGCCTTCCTCAGCCAGCTCGATGTGTTCGGCGCGCTGGCTGAACGCGGCAGTACCGTGTACACACACGTGACGGGAGAGCTGAATCTTCCTGGAATATTGACCAGCGAATCGTGGGGAAACACACCATTTCGGGGACCGTCCGGCCTCCGCGGGTTGAATGTCGAGCGAGCGTCCCTGGGAAACCCTGAAGATTATGCCGCGGCGATACGAACCGCGGCCAGCGGAGACTCGATCAAAGGCCCGATCAAAAACGTCAGGGGTGCAGAGTCGTTCGTATCCTCGCACTACGTCACTCCGGGCGAGTCCAGTCCGATCGTTCTATTCGACGAATCTGTGACAAACCTCCGTCACACCATACCCAATCCGGGTGGTATTGGAATCGTCGGCGGAACCAGTTTCGATGACCCGAGTCTGATCGGGATATGGGTTCCGCCGACGTTCCGGGAAAACCTGCTGCACTGGATATCACAGTGGCCGGAAGACGAGATTACGCAGGTTTTCCGGGGCAAGCCACATGAGTCGATCCTCATCTCCTCCGCCGAGCACCTATCCGAGCGTCCGCGCGGCTGACAGCAACTGCTGTAACCACAGACCGTCGTTCGGGGCCCCACGCGACTACAGCCAGGCATGAGCGTCTGGAGCCGCCACGCGAACCTCGGCGGCGGGCGCACCAAGTCGGCGCACGGGCGGCAGCCCTCCGGCAGTCGGCCAGGTCCAGGTTCAGGTTCCGGACGGTCGCCTTGACCAACGGGATTCCCGTGGGGTGACGCTGAGTTCGGTGACACCCAGGCCGAGCAGCAGTGGCGCGGCGACCGGATCAGTGGCTATCTCATCGCACACCGCGACACGGGTAGTGCCCGCGTCGCGGCAGACCAGGCGCAACACGCCGGGTCGAGTGGATCAACGAGTCGGGCAACGGCGTTGTTGCCCCGTTCGGTCGCGAGGGCGTACCGGGTGAGGTCGGTGTTACCGATGCTCGAGAAGTCTACGTGGTCGGCGAATAGTGCCGCTTCCGCGGCGGTTGCGGGACCTCCACCATGATCCCCACCTCCGACGAGGTGTCCGATGCGATGACTTCGTCCAGGATGCGCCGGGCAGCACGCAGCTCGTCCTCCCGCTCGGCGTCGCGGTGCTGCTCTCGGTGATCAGCGAAGCGCGCTGGTGATGGCCTCGGTCGGCGACGTACACATCTACAGCTGCGCCGCGTCGCCAAGAAAGGCTGAATCGGTTCGGATCAGTCGGCTCAGATCAGAATGGACAACACCAGCCAGGAGACGAACGCCGACGGGAGCATGGAGTCGAGGCGGTCCATGATCCCACCGTGGCCCGGCAGCAGAGTACCCATGTCCTTGATGCCGAGTTCGCGCTTGATCTGCGACTCGATGAGATCGCCGCAGGTGGCCACGAGAACGAGGCCGACGCCCAGGACGACGCCGATCATCGAATTGGCGTCCAGCAGCAGCGTCACCGTGAGCAGACCGCCGATCACGCTGAAAACCAGCGACCCGCAGAATCCCTCCCACGACTTCTTCGGGCTGATCGAGGGCGCCATCGGATGCTTACCGAACAGCACACCGGCCACATAGCCGCCCACGTCGGAGCAGACCACCAGGATCATGAAAGTCAGCACCCGCAAGTTGCCGTTCGGTTCGAGCAGCAGCAGCGTCGCGAATGAGGCGAGCAGCGGGATCCAGGCCAGCGTGAAAACGGTAATTGCCGTGTCACGCAAGAAGTTTCGCGGTGCGGTGCGCAAACCGTGGTCGAACAGACGCCACACCATGCAGATCAGCGTGGTGGCGGCGAAGGCGCCGACGACACCGCTGGCGCCGTACGGCCAACCGAGCCAGACCACCGCCTGACCGCCAAGGATGAGCGGAATTCGCGGGACGAGCACGTCGGCCTCGCGTAGTCGCTTCGCGACCTCCCAGGTCGCCACGCCGACACTGGCCGCGGCGACACCGATGAACACATTCGGCACGAACAACAGGATTGCGATCAGCGACAGCCCGAGACCGAAACCCACGGCCAACGCGGCAGGAAGATCGCGGCCCGCACGCGAACCACTCGGTGCGGGAACAGGCTGATCGGGGTCCGCGGCGTCGGTCTCGGCCGCCGCGGCGGCTAACGGCTCGCAACCGGGACTGCCAGAAGCATCGCTCGCGTGCTCCTGCCGCGCATCGGCTGTACCGTTCACCGGCGTCGGCTCCTCGGCCGCACCGGTCGCGGCGGCGTTCTCGGCCACGATTGTCCCGTCGCTCAACTCGTCGTTCCGTTCGTACCCCGCCCGGGCGGGCCCTCGGCTGTGCTCTCTCGGCGGCATTCGCGGGCACCCTTCGTGGTAACGCAAGCTACCGCCTCCGGGCGCTACGCTCACGCCGCTGTGCTCTCTCGACGGCATTCACGGCACCCTTCGAGGTAACGCAAGCTACCGCCTCCGGGCGCTACGCTCACGCCGCGTGCCGCGTCAGACCTCGAGCAGTTCGTTTTCCTTGTGCTTGACCAGTTCGTCGATCTGGCCGACATACTTGCCGGTGGTCTTGTCGAGCTCCTTCTCGGCGCGCCCGACTTCGTCCTCACCTGCCTCGCCATCCTTCTGGATCCGCGACAGTTCGTCCATCGTCTTGCGGCGGACGTTGCGGATCGCGACCTTGGCGTCCTCGCCCTTACCTTTGGCCTGCTTGGCCAACTCGCGACGGCGCTCTTCGGTGAGTTGCGGCACCGAGATCCGAATGATGTCACCGTTGTTGGTGGGGTTGACCCCGAGATCCGAATTACGGATCGCGGTCTCGATCTGGCCTAGCTGGGCCTGCTCGTACGGCTTGATCACGACCATGCGCGGTTCCGGCACCGTAATGCTGGATATCTGGGTGATCGGCGTCGGCGATCCGTAGTAGTCGATGACGATCCGAGAGAACATGCCCGGATTCGCCCGACCGGTGCGAATGGTTCCGAGATCGTCCTTCGCCACCGAGACGGCTTTCTCCATCTTCTCTTCGGCGTCGAAGAGCGCTTCTTCAATCACGACCGTTTCCTCCACAGCGTCGTCATCCGCGGTCAGCGGGGGTGTGTCAGGACCGAACCAACGTGCCGATCTTCTCACCGGCGACCGCGCGGGCGATATTGCCCTTGGTCAACAAATTGAACACCAGAATCGGCATCTGGTTGTCCATACACAGGCTGAAGGCGGTCGCGTCCGCGACCTTGAGGTCGCGCTCGATGACCTCCTTGTGGGTGATCTCGGAGTACATGGTCGCGGTCTCATCGACTCGTGGGTCGGCGGTGAACACCCCGTCCACTGCTTTTGCCATCAGGACCACCTCCGCACCGATCTCCAGGGCGCGCTGCGCGGCGGTGGTGTCGGTGGAGAAGTAGGGCATGCCCATGCCCGCACCGAAAATGACCACGCGCCCCTTCTCCAGGTGCCGCTTGGCGCGCAGCGGTAGATAGGGCTCGGCGACCTGCCCCATGGTGATCGCGGTCTGCACCCGGGTGTCGATGCCCTGTTTTTGCAGGAAGTCTTGCAGTGCAAGGCTGTTCATCACGGTTCCGAGCATGCCCATGTAGTCCGAGCGAGCGCGCTCCATGCCACGCTCCTCGAGTTCGGCCCCGCGGAAGAAGTTCCCACCACCGATCACGACGGCCACCTGGACTCCGGTGGCGACCACCTCGGCGATCTGTTCGGCGACCGTCTGCACGACGTCCGGGTCGAGCCCGACCGTACCGCCACCGAACATCTCCCCACCCAGTTTGAGAAGCACCCGGCGATATCCTGGGCGATCGGTCCCCGGGTCCGTCATCGGTCTGAGTCTCCTTCAGCGGTGGAATGTCGTTCTTCCGGCGAGTGGTACTGCTCGCAGGCAGGTGTGGCATAGGTAACGCAGAGCGGCATCTATCCTGCCTTATTGGATTGGAGCCGCAGCAGAAGGCCCCCCGTCAACCGGCGTTCGTTCGGTCGACGGGGGGCCTGCACACTGCACGGTGCGGCGGTCTCAGTTCGCGCCGACCTCGAAGCGGGCGAAGCGGGTCACGGTGACGCCGGCCTCGTCCAACAGCGCCTTGACCGTCTTCTTCGAATCGGTGACCGACGACTGCTCCAGCAGCACGACGTCCTTGAAGAAGCCGTTGACGCGGCCTTCGGTGATCTTGGGCAGCGCCGCCTCCGGCTTGCCCTCCTCGCGAGCGCTCTGTTCGGCGATACGGCGCTCGTTCTCCACGATATCGGCCGGAACCTCGTCGCGGGTCACATACTTGGCCTTGAGCGCGGCGACCTGCATGGCGGCGGCGCGAGCGGCCTCGGCCGCGGCGGCGCCCTCACCGGTGTACTCGACCAGCACACCGACGGCGGGCGGCAGATCCGACGCACGCTTGTGCAGGTAGGTGGCGACCGGGCCATCCAGCGAGATCACACGACGCAACTCGAGCTTCTCGCCGATCTTGGCCGCGAGAGCCTGGACCGCCGCGTCGACCGTCGTGCCACCCAGGTCCAGCGCCTTCAGCGCCTCCAGGTCGGCGGGCTTGGCCACCGCCGCCACCGCGACGACCTGCTCGGCCAACTGCTGGAACTCCGCGTTCTTCGCGACGAAGTCGGTCTCGGAGTTGATCTCGACCATGACGCCGTCCTTGGCGGCGACCAGGCCTTCGGCGGTGGTCCGCTCGGCACGTTTGCCGACGTCCTTCGCGCCCTTGATGCGCAACAGCTCTACGGCCTTGTCGAAATCGCCGTCGGTCTCGGCCAGCGCATTCTTACAATCCATCATGCCGGAGCCGGTCAGCTCCCGGAGCCGCTTCACATCGGCAGCGGTGTAGTTCGCCATCCTCGGCGAGCCTCCTTTGGAGAAGTGTGAGTACTGGGCAGCGGTGATCACGATCGCACTCGCTCGTGATCACCGCTGAAACAGCTGGTAAGAGCCTCAGGCCTCGGCCGGTGTTTCGGCAGCGGTCTCGGCGGGAGCGGTCTCGGCGGGAGCCGTCTCGGCGGGAGTTGCGGCGTCCGCGTCGGCAGCCGGGGCGGCCTGCGCGAGCAGCTCCTGCTCCCATTCCGCCAGCGGCTCGCCGGCGCCCGCTTCCGGCTTCGCGTCGCCCGTGGCCAGACCCGCGCGGGCCTGCACACCCTCGGCCACCGCGGAGGCGACGACCTTGGTCAGCAGGGCAGCGGAACGGATCGCGTCGTCGTTACCCGGGATCGGGTAATCGACCAGGTCGGGGTCGCAGTTGGTGTCCAGGATCGCGATGACCGGGATGTTCAGCTTGCGCGCCTCGCCGACGGCGATGTGCTCCTTGTTGGTGTCGACGACCCAGATGGCCGAGGGCACCTTCTGCATGTCGCGGATACCACCGAGGGTGCGCTCCAGCTTGTTCATCTCACGCGTCAGCATGAGGATTTCCTTCTTGGTGCGGCCCTCGAAACCACCGGTCTGCTCCATGGCCTCGAGTTCCTTGAGGCGCTGCAGGCGCTTGTGCACGGTGGAGAAGTTGGTGAGCATGCCACCCAGCCAGCGCTGGTTCACGTAGGGCATGCCGACCCGAGTCGCCTCGGCCGCGATCGATTCCTGGGCCTGCTTCTTGGTGCCGACGAAGAGAACGGTGCCACCGTGGGCGACGGTCTCCTTGACGAACTCGTAGGCCTTGTCGATGTAGGTCAGCGTCTGCTGCAGGTCGATGATGTAGATGCCGTTGCGGTCGGTGAAGATGAACCGCTTCATCTTCGGGTTCCAGCGCCGGGTCTGGTGTCCGAAGTGCGCGCCGCTGTCGAGCAGCTGCTTCATGGTTACGACAGCCATAGCTCCCGTATCTCGCTTTCGTTGCCGGTTGACGCAGCGAATCGGTGATCCGCTGCCCTGGCGCCGCCGAATCGTCGGACCCGACCGCAAGGGTAGGGACCAGCCGACGATTCCTCGTTCCGAACACGCTGCCGCGAACACGAGGTATATCGAGTTCGATTCGAACAGCGCCGTCACGAACAAGCACAGGTGGCGCGCGAAGTCGGTCTGTGCAGGCACAAACCGCTTCATCAGTCTACGGCGTGCGGACGCCTGGACTAAATCGGGCCGATCGGAGGGCTTTGACCAGGTGGAACAACGGATATCCACAGACGAGAAGCTTGTCCACATCACACCTATCGGGGTTCGGCCGACGCGTCGGCCGAACGAGAGTGGATCTGTGCGCTCACTGATGTCCACCACACTGACGCTGCTCATCCCCTTGTTGTTCGCCTTCGGCATCGTCGCGGCGCCACCGGTCGCCGCCAGGGACGAAATGACGCGAACGAAATGCGCGCCCAGGGCATCCGCGGGTGCTGCTCGCCAGCCATTACATGTCGATTTCCGCGCACCACTCCCGCCCCGCCGACAACCCCGCGCTGTGTCGCGGAGTCCGGATCCGTCGCTGCGTGCACGAACTCATCGGCGCCGGAACGCTGCGCGCGGGCCCGAATGACGTTCCCGACGAGCGTGCTGACAGGTCGACTTCTTCCGTACCTACTCGGGCTCGGCCTCATCGCGGTTATCACCGGGGAGCCGATCGCGACGGCGGCACCGCATGGACGGTTCGACTGGCCTCTACAACCGCGCCCCGCGGTTGTCCGTCGATTCGACAAGCCCGCACGGGACTGGCTACCGGGGCATCGCGGGGTCGATCTGACCGGAACCGAGCGGCAACCAGTCCTCGCTGCCGGCGACGGATTCATCGTCTTCGCGGGAGCGGTGGCCGACAAACCGGTCGTCTCCATCGATCACCCGGGTGGCCTGCGCACGACCTATGAACCGGTCCGCGCCGAGGTACCGGTCGGCAGGTGGGTCACGCGCGGGACCAGGATCGGAACGCTGGAGTCCGGCCATCCAGGATGCGCGGCAGCCTGCCTGCACTGGGGTGCGCGCACCCAGGGCGGTGGACGGCGCAAGCGCGAATATCTGGACCCGCTGGGACTTCTGCGCCGCACTCCCCTACGGCTGAAACCGGTAGCGCCGTGACGCGTGGCAGCGACATCGCCGTTGCGAGGATCCGGCTCGACGCTTCCGCGGCACGGCAGAACACGGCACAGCAGAACACGCCACCGAATTCGCGCGGCCGGCCCCTGCCGCGCAGGGCGGCCCCGCGCCACGGCCCGACCAGGGCACCGCTCCCACACCATGTTGTCGTCGTACGCACTCGCCGATTGCGCACGCGTAGGCCAGCAGCGAATATTCGCCGCCAGCGCACAGTTCGAGGGCGGGGATGCGGGCGGGCGGTCGCACTCTTCCTCAGTGCAGCAGCAAAGATCAGTGTATGGAGCAAACGCCCCCGTTCACCTACCCGGAGGTCGGCGCCACCCGAGGCGTACTACCAGAGGGATATCACCGGTTTCGACTCCGTCGCCCGATCGGACAGGGCCGTGCGCTGTTCGAGTACGCGGGCGCGGAGACCTTGGCCTACCGGATGCAAAAAGGCACCGGCATTTTTCGACACGCCGATACGCCGACCGCCGAGCCGGGTAGCGCCGTGACGGTGCGGCTAGGCGTGGGCCCGCTCGGAATCACGGCGCCCTGCCGGGTGGTGTACGTGCTCGACGAACCCGACCGACGCGGATTCGCCTACGGCACCCTGCCCGGTCATCCGGAGATCGGCGAGGAACTGTTCGCCGTCGAATACGACCCCGCCGACGACACGGTGTACGGGCTGGTCACCGCGTTCGCGCGCAATGCGGCCTGGTACGCACGACTCGGTGGACCCTTGGTCGAACTCCTCCAACGCTTCGTCGCGGGCAGGTACATCGCCGCTCTGCCGACCTCGGTCTGATCTCGGAAGCCGAGATCCACCACACGGCGGTCAGCTGCGCGGTCGGGGTGACCGAGCACCTGGTTATTCCACCGCGACCGAAAGCCACCGGTCGAACGGTTTTCCGCGATGATGACACCACTCGCGCCGTTCGACACACCGCCGAACTCCGGGAGGGGCTGTCACGGCGTGACGATGGCGAAATCCGGGTCCGGCGCGTCGAAAATGCCGACCAACTCGACCAGCGTGCTGACATCCCCCTCGGCGGCGATATCTCCTGCGGCGACGGCGACGCCGAAATCGTCGCCGGCCAGCAGGACGCGGATCAAGGTGGCCTTGGTGAGGGTGAATGCGGCATCGGGTTCGGGCAGCACCATGCCCTCGGCCACCTCGAAGTGGGTCAGGCGCCCGTTGCGGAGTTCGAGGCGGTGCGTGCGGTTCTCGTCGCGGAGGATCCAGTCCACCAGCACACGCTGGTCCCATGCCTTGGGTCCGTCGACGCGCAACGCCATGGCATCGAAGATCTGCTCGATGGTCAGTACGGCAAGCATGGTCGGTGAATCGGTCTTCGTCGGCGTGCCGAACAATCCGTAGCGCAATTCATAGGCGCCGCTGAGGTAGAAGTTGCGCCAGGTCGCGTTCTCGGCGCCATAGCCGAGCTGCTCGAAAGTGCTGGCCTGCAACTGCTTGGCCGCGATATTTCCGGGCTCGGCGAAGATCAGGTAGTTGAGCACCTGCGCCGCCCAGCGGTAATCACCCGCATCGTAGGAGACCTGCGCCTTGCGCAACACCTCATCCGCCCCACCCATGAATTCGACGTGCCGCCGTGCGGATTCGACCGGCGGATGCTCCCACAGGTGCGCCGGATTTCCGTCGAACCACCCCATGTAGCGCTGGTAGATGGCTTTCACGTTGTGACTGACCGAGCCGTAGTACCCCTGGGTGTGCCATGTGTTCGCGACGGCGGGCGGGAGCGTGAGCATTTCGGCGATCTCGGCGCCGACGTATCCCTGGTTCAGCAGCCGCAACGTTTGGTCGTTCAGGTAGCCGTACAGATCTCGTTGCAGCGCCAGGAATTCCACGAGTCGCTCGTTACCCCAGGTGGGCCAGTGGTGGGAAGCGAAGAGCACGTCGGACTCGCGGGCGAAAAGGTTGATCGCCTCGGTCAGGTATTTCGCCCACACGTGCGGGTCTCGTACCAGAGCGCCGCGCAGTGTGAGCAGATTGTGCAGGGTGTGGGTGGCGTTCTCCGCCATGCACAACGCACGATGGTCGGGGAAGTAGAAATTCATCTCCGCGGGTGCCTCGGTACCGGGCGTGAGTTGAAAGATCATCCGCACCCCGTCGACCGTCTCGGCCTGCCCGGTCGTGGTGATGTCGAGGGTGGGGGCGATCAACGTGACCGTACCGACCGACGTGGTCTGACCGAGCCCGGCGCCCACCGCACCGAGAGGCCCCCGCGGCAGCACCGCCCCATACATGTACCCCGCGCGGCGCGCCATCGCAGTGCCCGCATAGATGTTCTCGGCCACCGCGTGTTCCAGGAACCCCACCGGCGCCAGCACAGGGCATAAACCCTCGGCGACGTCAGCGGCGGTGGTCACCCCGGTGGCGCCGCCGAAATGATCGGCGTGCGAATGGGTGTAGACGAGGCCGGTCACCGGACGGTCGCCGCGATGCGCGCGGTAGAGCGCCAAACCGGCGGCCGCGGTCTCGGCCGAGATCAGTGGATCGATCACGACGACACCGGTTTCGCCCTCGACAAGCGTCATATTGGACAGGTCCAAGCCGCGGATCTGATAGATCCCTTCGGCGACTCGGAACAGTCCCTGTCCGACTACGAGCCCGGACTGCCGCCACAGACCGGGATGGACCGAAGCCGGGCACGGTTCACGCAGGAAGGCATAGGAGTCGTTGTCCCACAGCACCGTTCCGTCCGCGGAGGTGACCACCCCTGGCTCGAGCGCGGCGATGAACCCGCGCTCGGCATCGGCCAGATCGGCATCGTCGGCGAACGGCAGTGCGGCGGCCGCACGCTGCTGCGCCGCGATGATGAAGTCACTCGGCTCGCTCGCTGTGCTCATTGTCGCCCTTCCTGTCGTGTCGACCGACCTTGTTGTGCCGTCAGGGAAGTGGATCGGTGAGACCGATCGCGACAGCTACTACCGCGATCGCGAATACTGCCGTCGTTGTCGCGGCGACGATCGGACCACCGTGCCCATAACGGCCCGCCTGCAAACTTCGATTGCGTACGTAACATGTCCCGGCCAGCACCGCCGACGTGATCGCGGCGCACAACGGCGCGATCATGGCCGGTCGCCATCCGTTGACAGCGGCGTGGTCGAGAAACAGCACGCCGACGACCACCGCCGCCACGGCGGTTCGCCGCCACGCCAGCGCGGTGCGTTCGGCGGCCAGGCCAGGGCGGTTCATCGCAGCAGCACCGCAACGCAGGCCAGCAGCGACACCGCCGTGATCCCGGCGCACAGGATCGGCACCAGCACCGTGTCCGGCAGCGAACCGCCGCGCCGCATGGCCGCATCGACCTTGCGCCAGTGCGCGTAGGCGCCGACCGCGACAACCATCGCGAGCACCAGGCAACTCAGCGCGATCGCGCGCCGGAAACCAGACATCCGGAACGGCTGAACCAGGGTGTGCACCGCGACGCCACCGGCGAGCAGGCCCAACGAGGTTCGCATCCAGGCCAGAAAAGTGCGCTCGTTCGCGAGCGTGAAGCGGTAGTCGATCTCCTCCTCGCCGTCTGCTGACTCGGCGTCCGGATTCGGTAGTGTCACGCCGTCTCGACTCGGGCCGCGAGCCGGTTCGTCGACGCTCGAAGACGCCGTGGCCCCCGCGCCTCGGACGTGGGCCGCTCCGGCTGCACGAAGACCGCCGCAGGCACCTGAACTGCGGCAGGCAGCAAGACGGATTGGTAGCCAAGGAGAAGCTGGATCGTCCGCATAGTCGCGTTCAGCGGCAGCCGGGAACCGGACACACTCCGCATCCTTCTCGGCAATCGCGCTATCGAACCCAGGTCGCGACACTGATCTGCGACACAGCGTTGGTCGTCGAAGATCACGGGCACCTCTTCATCGCCGGTATGTTCCGAGTTTCTAGCAAACGATCCGCTATGTCAGCCTAACTGGGCGGACGGGGACCGTCCACGCACCTCACACGGCCGTAATCTGGCAGTGACGCTAGGTCGAACGTGGTGGCGACCACGGTCGCCACCACGAAGGTCATCGCGAGCCCCAAGAATCGACACGACCCAACCGGTGCGCGATGCGTCGACCAGGGCGGCTATCCGGATTCCGACATGTCGCGCAAACGAACCTGCAAACCGTCCATGACGCACAGCAGGCCGAAATCGAAGGCCAGCGCGCGCCCGACCTCCGGGTCGGTCGGCGCCGTAGCCCGATAGTCCGCGAGCAATTCGGGATAGTCCCCGGCGAGTTCGTCCATCACCCGCAGCATGCCATCGGCGTCGATCTCCTCGGCGTTGTACGCCTTCGCCCAGGCGATCTCCGGAATCACCTGGCCGAGCACGTAACACATCACCGTCGCGCTGGCCAGATAGATGTCCACCCCCCGGAAGCCCGCCTGGACAAACGCGCGACGCAGGCGATCGCTCAACCGCAGCGAGTTCGGCCCAACGCTGGGCAACTGCCCGACCAGGGACGCCATCCACGGATGGGCACGGATCGTCGCACGGAGGCTATAGGCGAAAGTGGTCAGCAGCTCGCGCCAGGACGCCTGTCCCGGCTCCGGAATCCGCACCATTCCCCAGAACTCGTCGAGTACCAGCTCGAGCAACTCCTCTTTGTTCGCGACATACCAGTACAGGCTGGTCGCGCCTGCGCCGAGTTTCGCGCCGAGTTTGCGCATACTCAGCGACTCCAATCCCTCGGCGTCGAGGATCTCGACGGCCGCGGCGATGATGTGCTCGCGGCGCAGCCCGGAGGCTTTGGGCTGGCGGGGTTGCTTGGTAAATACCGACGCGAACTGCTTGGTCACACCATAATCCTAGTGATACTCGCACACCGTTCCATTTTCTCGTACGCTGTGCGAGTGAAATCGAACGTTGTACGAGACCCACGCCGATGGTGGGTTCTAGGGGTCCTCTGTCTGTCTTTGCTGGTCCTGATGCTCGACGGCACCGTGCTGAATCTCGCGATCCCGTCGCTGATCCGGGAACTGGACGCCACCCCGTCGGATGTGCAGTGGATTCTGGACGCGTACGTACTGGTATTCGCGGGGCTACTGCTCACCGCAGGAAGTCTGTCCGACCGGTTCGGCAGACGCCGCATGCTGATCACCGGTCTGGCCGTGTTCGGAGTGTCGTCGCTGATGGCGGTGCTGGCGACCGAGCCGTGGCAGGTCGTCGCCGCCCGCGCCGCGATGGGTGTCGGTGGGTCGCTGCTGATGCCCTCGACGCTGTCGATCCTGATGACCACCTTCGCAGAGGACGAACGACGCACGGCGATGGCCGCGTGGTCGACCGTCTCGGTGGTAGGCATTGTCGCCGGACCGACGCTGGGTGGCTTTCTGCTCCAGCACTATTGGTGGGGTTCGGTGTTCCTGCTGAACATCCCGGTGGCGGCGCTCGCGATCGTGGCGGCCGTAGTACTGATGCCGGAGACCACCGGTGAGCAGCGGCCCGTCGATGTCGTCGGGGTCGGGCTGTCCATCGTGGCGCTGGGCGCGACGGTCTACGTGATCATCGAGCGAGAATGGAATATCGGCATGATCGTGCTGGCGATTGGTACTGCCATCACGTTCGTCGTGTGGGAACGCCGATCGGAGCATCCGATGCTGCCGTTGGCGGTGTTCCGCAACCGCGATTTCACCGGCACCTGCTTCACCCTGCTGCTGATGGTCTTCGGGATGGGCGCGATCATGTTGATGCTCACCCAGTATCTACAGTTCGTGCTCGGCTATGGGCCGATGAAGGCGGGCCTGGCGCTGCTGCCATACGCCGTCGCGGCGGCCGTCTGCAATGGGCTCGGCGCCACGCTCGGCAAGACGCTCAGCAACAAGGTGCTCATCGTTTCCGGTCTGTTCGTCATGGGCACGGCGTTCGCCCTCCTCGCCCTGGGCAGTGGATACCTCTGGGTCCTGGTCAGCATGCTGGTCATGGGCGTCGGCGGTGGCTTGGCCGGGCCGGCCGCGTATGCCGCCATCATGAGTGCCATCCCGCTCGAACACGCCGGTGTCGGCTCCGCGATGAACGACACGCTGCAGCAGGTCGGCATGGCGATCAGCATCGCGATCCTCGGCAGTGTGCTGGCCGGTGTCTTCACCTCGAACATGCCCGCGGACGCACCCGACGCGGCCCGCGAATCCATCGGGGCGGCCTTCCGACTCGGCTATGCCGAAGCCGCCGAGGACGCGTTCACCGCCGCGATGTCCACCGGAGCATGGATCAGCGCTGGTTTCAGCATCGCGGCTGCCCTGCTCGGCGTGGCGCTGTTGCGTAGCCGTAGTCCCGAACCGACCGAACAGCCGGATACCGCCGTGGTCACGAACGGGTGAGCCGAGGCCTCAGGCGGACCAGGGCGGCCGGAACCAACCGCGTGCGCGACCAAGCAGCCGCCACGGAGACACAAGCGTTCTCGTGATAAGCCGCGCACAGGGGTCCGCCGCACTCAGGCGCGGGGATGGGCCTGGTCGTGCACTTTCTTGAGGCGATCGATGGAGACGTGGGTGTAGAGCTGGGTGGTGGCCATGCTGGCATGGCCGAGGAGTTCCTGGACCACTCGCAGGTCGGCGCCACCCTCGAGTAAGTGGGTCGCCGCGGTGTGGCGCAAACCGTGCGGGCCCATCGCGGGGGCGCCGGGAATCGCCGCGACCACCTCGTGCACCACGGTTCTGGCCTGGCGTTGATCGAGGCGCTTGCCGCGGCGGCCGAGTAGCAGCGCGCGGCCGGACTCGGCCATGGCGAAGGCGGGGCGCCCGTACTGCAGCCAGTTTCCGACAGCCTCGTCAGCAGGGAGGCCGAACGGCGCGGATCGCTCCTTATTGCCCTTGCCTAGCACGCGAACCACGCGCCGCTCGCGGTCGACGTCATCGACGTCCAGCCCGCACAGTTCGCTGACCCGGATGCCGGTGGAATACAACAGCTCGACGATCAACCGATCCCGCAATGCCATCGGATCATGCTGGGCTGCACCGGATTTCGCCGCGTCCATCGCGTCGATCGCCTGCTGTCGGCCCAGCACGGCAGGGAGGATGCGATGGGCTTTCGGCGAGCCCAGTCGCAGGCCCGGATCGATGGACAACCGCCCGGTCGCGGTGAGCCACGCGGTGAATGTGCGCGCCGAGGAGGCCCGCCGCGCCATCGTTGTCCGTGCCGAGCCCGCCGCCGCTTGCCGTGCCAGCCACGACCGCAGCAACGACAGATCCAGCTCACGAATCGCCGAATCCGTCGACCACGCATACAAATGCCCCAACAGCGACCGCGCATCCCCTAGGTACGCCCGCGCTGTGTGCTTCGACCGATTCCGCCCGAGCTGCAAATGCCTGCCGTATTCCACCAGCAGCGCTTCCAGATCCTCTGGCAATTCCTCCATCCCCCCACCGTCCCGGTGACCGTCCCGCTTGGCAAGCCACCGCACCGAGCCATCAGTTCCGGCGCGTCGTTCGGCGCCAGCCGCTGTTGTCGGCCGCCACCAGACCCGCCAGTTCGAGGGCGGGAAGGGCGGCGCGGACTGCGGCGAGGGGCAACGCGCAGTGCTGGGCGAGCTCGAGCGGCACCCGGGAGCCAACCTTGGGAAGTGCGGCGAAGACCAGGGCCGCCTCGCCGGTCAGCTGATCTTCCGGGTTGTCGTGCGCGCCAGCGGCACCGGGGAACGGCAATCGCAGCGGACCCGCTTCATCGACGACCTCCTCGGCGCGGGTGACCAGGAGCGCCTCGCCGTCGCGGATCATGCGGTGGCAGCCCACGGATGCGGCCGAGGTGACCGGGCCGGGAACCGCCAGGGCCGGACGGCTGAGGCGGCGCGCCCATTTTACGGTGTTGCGGGCACCACTGCGTAGGCCCGCCTCGACGACGAGCACGCCGTCGGCAAGAGCGGCGATCAGGCGGTTTCGAGCCAGGAATTGATGCTTGTGCGCGGCGACTCCAGGCGGATATTCGCTGACCACCAGGCCGGATTCAGCGATATCGGACAGCAGCCGGTCGTGCTGGGCCGGGTAGGGCCGGTCGATACCGCAGGCCAGTACGGCGATCGTCGAGCCATCGACCGCGAGCGCCGCCCGATGCGCCATGCTGTCGATCCCGAAAGCCGCGCCGGACACGATGGTCCACCCTTGCGCAGCAAGATCACCCGCGATCTCCGCCGTCACCTGGTCGCCGTATCCGGTGCTGCACCGCGCACCCACCACCGCCAGAGCGCGTTCACTGGATTCCACCAGCGTGCGTGGCCCGCGTGCCCACAGCACCAGCGGCACCGCCCCGTCCCGGTCCCGGCCCGGTTCCAGTTGCTCGAGGCCCAGCATGCGCCACGCCGGCCACTCCGGGTCGTCCGGCGTCACCACCCGGCCACCAAGACGGTGGATCGACTCCAGATCCCGTGCCGCGAGGTCGATCTCACGCCGCCGCGCGGTCGGCGCCCGCAACAATTCGGGCAGCGCGCATTCCCGTACGGCGCGCGCGGCCTCGACCACCCCGACCGACTCGATCAACGCCGACAGCGGTGCGCACGGCCCTTGCACCACCCGCGACAGATACACCCATGCCAGCCGCCGCGCATCTGCGTCGGAGCCCGGACGGCTGCCCGGTTGATCCCGGCCGGCCGCCGTGTCACCCGACCCGTCTTTCCCCTGCGGCAACACTGCGCTCACCGCACCCCTCGCTGCCGGAAATTCAACGCCGCCAGCACATCCTGCACTGTGGGAAGCTCACCGCCGCGCAAGTCGCAGATGGTCCACGCGACTCGGATCGCGCGATCGGCGCCGCGAGCGGACATGCGACCCGACCGCAGGGCATCCTCGACGGGAGCGAGCGATTCCCGCGGCAGCCGGAATTGCTGACGCAGGATATGGCCGGGCACTTCAGCATTGGTGACCCATTGGTATTCGTACCAGCGCTCGCTCGCAGCGCGGCGGGCGACTGCGACGCGATCGCGCACCACCTTGCTGCTCTCGGCCAGGTCAGTGCTGAACGCGGCACCGACCTGCCCGTGCATCTGGACCCGGATATCGATCCGATCCATCAGCGGACCGGACAGTTTGCCGAGATAGCGGCGGCGAACGAGCGGCGCACAGACGCAGTCGACGTCGCGGGCCGGCGCACACGGGCATGGATTAGCGGCGAGGACGAGCTGGAATCGCGCCGGATACCGCGCCACACCATCACGACGGGCGATCCGTACCTCGCCTTCCTCCAACGGTGTTCGCATCGCCTCCAACACTTTCGTACCGATCTCGGCACATTCGTCGAGGAACAGCACGCCCCGGTGGGCCCGGCTCACCGCACCTGGGCGTGCGGTCCCCGATCCACCGCCGATCATCGCGGTCACCGACGTCGAGTGGTGCGGGGCGACGAACGGTGGCACGGTGATCAGCGGGTGCTCGCCGGAAAGCATTCCCGCCATCGAATGGATGGCCGTCACCTCCAGCGCCTCGGGCTCCGTGAGCGGCGGCAGCAGGCCGGGAAGACGTTGCGCCAGCATGGTTTTCCCGATGCCGGGCGGACCTGTCAACAGCAGGTGGTGTCCGCCCGCCGCAGCTACCTCCAGCGCCCAGCGCGCTTCGTCCTGTCCCACCACGTCGCAGAGATCGCCGCCATGGTGAACGATGTCGGGCGGGGGGCCGTCCGGTTCGGCGAGCGCCGCTTCGCCGCGCAGCCAGGCCACCACCGCGCGCAGACTGCTCGCCCCCAGGACCGCGATGCCGTCGACCAGTCCGGCCTCGGCCAGGGCCGCCTCCGGTACCACGACAGCCGACCAGCCGGCCCGTCGCGCCGCGATCACGGCGGGCAGGATCCCGCGGACCCGCCGCACTCGCCCATCCAGCGCGAGTTCCCCGAGCAGCACCGTCGTCGCAGACCGCTCGGAGGGAACGGCGCCGGACGCGTCGAGCACGGCGACCGCCAGGGCCAGGTCGTACACGCTTCCGAGCTTCGGCAAGGTCGCGGGAGACAGCGCGAGGATCACCCGGCCATCGGGCCATTTCTCTCCCGAGTTCGCCACCGCGGACCGGACCCGGTCGCGAGATTCCTGGAGGGCGGTGTCCGGCAATCCCACCAAGTGCACGGAGGGCAGCCCCTGCCCGATATCGGCCTCGATCTCGACCAGTACGCCGTCGACACCGGTCACCGCGACCGAATGCGCACGACCGAGCGCCATTCAGAACACCGCCTCGAGGTGGTCGATGACGGGCTGCTGCCCGCGCGCCACCAGCACCGACACCACGTCGAATCGGATGCGCCGCCAAGGACCGTCCTGCTCGGCCAGCCAGAGCAGAGCGAGCCTTCGGATGCGCTGTTGCTTGGTGAAGGTGACCGACTCGGCCGGAATCCCGTAACCGAGCCCCGAACGGGTCTTGACCTCTACGAACGCGGTCACATCCCGATCGCGTGCGATCAGATCGAGCTCGCCGTAGCGGCACCGCCAATTCCTGGCGACGATCTCCATCCCCGCGGCGCACAGAAACTCCGCCGCCAGTTCTTCCCCATGCGCGCCGAGCGCCTGTCTATCCGTCACTCCGCCAGACTGCGCCGGGACGAAATCAAGTCAGCGAAGTCCACGTGGGAGAACACAAAACCTGTTGATAGCCGGCAGGCTGTGCAGAACTACCGCTCACTCCGGCAGCCGCAGGTCCGGCTTCTCCAATTCCTCGATGTTGACGTCTTTGAAGGTGATGACTCGGACGTGCTTGACGAAGCGGGCCGGACGATACATGTCCCACACCCACGCATCGCTCATCCGCACCTCGAAGTACACCTCGCCGTCCGCGTTCTGCGGCCGTAGCTCTACGGAATTGGCCAGGTAGAAACGGCGCTCGGTCTCCACCACGTACGAAAACTGACCGACGATGTCCTTGTACTCGCGATACAGCGACAGTTCCATCTCGGTTTCGTACTTCTCGAGGTCCTCGGCACTCATCGGGTGGGACGTCCTCCTTCTCGCCGCACTGCGTGTGCTGACATCATCGCGCATGAGCGGCATCGGTAGCCACTCGACTATCCGTACCCCCGCTCCGGGAGTCCTCGGACAACGCCGCATCGAGGCTGCCTGACAGTATCGCGTCGGCATCATCAGCAGCCGCCGCGACCGGCCGCAACCCCGCGACCTCGCGGACGTTGCGCCACGACCGGCGATGCTCGCTGCACGGACCGAGGCGCCGGAGCGCGGCCGTGTGTTCGGGCGTGTTATAGCCCTTGTGCACCGCGAACCCGTAGCCGGGCACCCGCGCGTCCAGTTCGACCATCATCCGGTCCCTGGTCACCTTCGCCAGGATGCTGGCCGCCGCGATACAGGACGCGGTCGCGTCGCCGCCGATCACCGGCAACGAGGGCACCGGGATGCCGGGCACCCGGAACCCGTCGGTGAGCACATACCCCGGCTGTCTACCGAGCCCAGCGACGGCACGGCGCATGCCCTCGATGTTGGCGACGTGGATGCCGATCGAGTCGATCTCCCAGGCCGGTATGACGACGACCTGGTAGGCCAGTGCCAACCGCGTGATAACCGGGTATAGCGCCTCACGAGTGGCCTCGGTGAGCTTCTTGGAGTCGTCGAGACCCGCCAGCTTGTCGTATGCCTTCGGAGCGAGCAGGCAGGCGGCCACCACCAGCGGCCCCGCGCACGGACCACGGCCCGCTTCGTCGACCCCGGCGACCGGCCCGAGACCGCTGCGGATCAATGCCGCCTCGAGCGTGCGCAGACCACCGGACTTGCGCATGACGACGCGCGGCGGCCACCCATTGGTTATCGGCACTCGAATCTGCCCCACGATCCAATTATGCTGCGTGCCGCCCGATCAATTCGTCTGGGGATTCTGCGTGCGCACCGGTCCGATCCGGGCGGGCGGCCAAATCTTGAATACCGCCTTGCCGCGGATGTTGTCCACCGGGACGGTGCCCTGCAACTCGTCGGTGATGTGGGCGCGGGAGTCGGCGGACTGGTTGCGGTTGTCGCCCATCACCCACAAATGTCCCTCGGGGACCTTCACCGGCTTGAATTCGCGTCCGCCGCTGGGACCGTAGGGCTGGCCCGGCACATAGGGATACAGATAGCGGGCATATGGCTCGTCCAACGGTTTGCCGTCCACCATGACCCGCCCCTGCGGGTCACAGCACTGGACGGTCTGGCCGCCGACCGCGACGACGCGCTTGACCAGGTCGTTCTCGTCCGGTGGCACCAGGCCGAAGAACGAGAAGAAGTTCTGCACGCCGCGGATGGCAGGGTTGTCCGAGCGGTTCGACTTGTAGAGGGTGTTCCACGAAGGCGGGCCGACGAACACGACCACGTCGCCCGGCTCGGGCTCACCCCAGTAGTAGCTCAGCTTCTCTACGTAGATACGGTCACCGGTGCATCCCGCGCACCCGTGCAGGGTGGTTTCCATCGACTCCGACGGAATCACGTACGGTCTGCCGACAAACGTGACCATCAGCGCGGCGATCACCGCGGCGATCACGATGAGGATCGGCAACTCTTGCCAGAACGGCCGTTGTTTCTTCTTCGTCCGCCGTTTCCCGCGGCCAACCCTAGACCCCTCGTCGCCCGATTCGGACACCGATACCGACCCACTTTCGTCTGCCACGCGGAACAGATTAGCCCGGCATCCGGACTGACGTCCGATGCCGGGCCAACGAGATCTGTTGTGCCGGAAACGCTAACTCAGCGCTTTTCCTTGATCTTGGCGGCCTTGCCGCGCAATTCACGCAGGTAGTACAGCTTGGCACGGCGGACGTCACCGCGGGTCACGACATCGATGTGGTCGATGTTCGGGCTGTGCACCGGGAAGGTACGCTCCACGCCGACACCGAACGACACCTTGCGGACCGTGAAGGTCTCGCGGATGCCACCGCCCTGGCGGCGGATCACGACGCCCTTGAAGACCTGGATGCGCTCCTTCGAGCCCTCGATGACTTTCACGTGCACATTGAGCGTGTCGCCCGGCCGAAAGTCGGGGACGTCGCTGCGCAGCGACTTCTCGTCGACGAAGTCAAGGGTGTTCATTTCCATCCTTCTGGTTCGCGCGAACAGAGGACCCTGGCGGCACTGGAAGTGCTCGACCGGTTCATGCTCCGATTAAGGGGGGTGCGCCGGGTCGATGATCGCCCAGGGCAACCTGAGCATTGTGCCAGATCCATCGGCGACGAAAAAAATCGGCCCGACACAGATCGCCAACAGCCGCGATCGACGCGGTGATCATGTCGAACTCGCCATCGCCAACCAGCCCGCCCGATCTTTCGAATGTGATGCGCCGGATCCCGGCGGCATATTCACCAGGCAACCACGTTCACTTGGCAACCGCGGTCGTCGCCGCGTCCATCGATCGGCGGCCGCGGTGTCGAACGATGTCCGGGCCTACGCGTGAAAACACCCCGGTTATACCCCCACTACGGGGCGGGTTCGCGATGCCGTTCAGCCGGTTCGCTGTGCGGTTCACCGGACACCGAGTCCTGCTCAGAAGACGCGGACGACGGATTCGAGGTGCTGTGGTCGGCGTGCCAGAACAGATGAGGGCGGTGCGGGGGCGGTGGCGCGGGCACCACGCTGCGGGTCAGCTCTGCTTCCGCAGCCGTACGCACGTGTTCGACGTCCGGTTTTCCCGCGACCAGATCCTGCACGAAGATCTTGGCGCGGATCACCGGGCGGCGATAGCGACGTTCGCGGACGATGGATCGGTACCTCAGGCGTCTACGGTCGGCATAGCGCCAGCGCGCCCACGGCGCGCCGGGGCGGCTCAGCCGCAGCGCGCCGACGAACAACAGCGGCAGGAAAAACATGCCGAACAGACCGGTCCAGATTTTGCCCTTGGCGATGACGATGGCGGCCAACGCGAGGTTGACCACCGCGAACACGACGACGAAGAACCTGACCTCGGTGCTGGTATCGCGCCGGAAATCATTGATATCCAGCAACCACAACGGGTGGAAACCCAGCAGCAGCAATCCGGTCACCGCGAGCGCGACGAATACCGCGTCCACCGAGGTGCGCCCCTGCTTCTCCCAGTACACGTCGCGCAAGTAGAAGATCAGCGCGAACTCGTCGAGCACCAGTGCGGCACCGACACCGAAGGCGGCGGCCAGGGCGCCGGCCGTCGCCGCGTTCGCACTCTCGAGCACGGTGACCATGCCGATACCGGATGCCAGCACCAAGACCACCCCGAACACCATGTGGTGGATATGGGTGTCGCCCGCCCGCAGGTTGCCCGGCCACCAACGCACCCGCGCGCGGATCAGCCGCACGC
This sequence comes from Nocardia sp. NPDC049220, assembly GCF_040647855.1. Lineage (NCBI taxonomy): Bacteria > Bacillati > Actinomycetota > Actinomycetes > Mycobacteriales > Nocardiaceae > Nocardia > Nocardia sp. NPDC049220. Next base: position 794,286 of record NZ_JBEZDA010000001.1, on the reverse strand, counting down.
TGAGGCGGATGAACAGGAAGCCGACGATGAACCCGAGGAGGAAGCACAGCAGGGGCAGTCGCCCCTGTGCGATCACGTCCTCCTGGATCCACCGTCGCACCGTCCTACTCCCTCCCGTTCACCGGACTACCGGCCGAATCCTGCCTTGCGCAACGCGTCCGCCATCGCACCACTGGGCGCGGGCGCGCTGCGGCGCTGATTGCCGTCGCGCCGTTGTCCCTGAGTGCGACCTTGGCTTTGCTGCTTGTTCTCACCATTCTGCCGCTGCCTCGGTTCGCCGCCGCCGGATCGGCCACCTTGAGCACGCTGACGGTTGTCGCCGCCCTTTCCCGATACTCCGGGTTCGTCGTCCAGGCGCAGCGACAGGCCGATTCGCTGCCGCGCGACATCGACCTCGAGCACCTTCACCTTGACCACATCGCCGGACTTGACCACCTCGCGGGGGTCCTTGACAAAGTTGTGCGACATGGCCGAAACGTGCACGAGGCCATCCTGGTGGACACCGATGTCGACGAACGCGCCGAACGCGGCCACGTTCGTGACGACACCCTCGAGCACCATGCCCGGTTCGAGGTCGGCGACCTTCTCGACACCCGCGGCGAACTCGGCGGTTTTGAATTCCGGACGCGGGTCGCGGCCCGGCTTCTCCAGTTCGGCGATGATGTCGGTGACGGTGGGCACACCGAAGCGATCGTCAGTGAATTCGTCGGCACGCAGCGAGCGCAGTGCGGTGGTGTTGCCGATGAGTTCCGCGACGCCGCGGCCGGTCGACTCCAGGATCCGCCGCACCACCGGGTACGCCTCGGGGTGCACGGCGGACGTGTCGAGCGGGTCGTCACCGCCGCGGATGCGCAGAAAGCCAGCACACTGTTCGAACGCCTTCGGACCGAGCCGCGGTACGTCCAGCAGAGCCGTCCGGCTGCGGAACGGGCCATTGTGATCCCGATGCGCCACAATGCTTTCCGCCACCGATCCGGCGATGCCGGATACTCGCGACAGTAGCGGCACCGACGCCGTATTCACGTCGACACCGACCGCGTTCACCGCGTCCTCGACCACGGCGCCCAGCGAGCGGGCCAGCAGGGTCTCGGACACGTCGTGCTGGTACTGGCCGACGCCGATCGACTTCGGTTCGATCTTCACCAGCTCTGCCAGCGGATCCTGCAGCCGCCGTGCGATCGACACTGCGCCGCGCAGCGACACGTCCATGTCGGGCAGTTCCTGTGAGGCGTAGGCCGAGGCGGAGTACACCGAGGCGCCTGCCTCGGACACCACGATCTTGGTCGGCTTGTTCTCCGGAATGCGCGCAATCAACTCGACGGCAAGAGCATCGGTCTCCCGCGAAGCGGTACCGTTGCCGATGGCGATGAGTTCGACGCCGAACCTGGCGACCAGCGCGCCGAGCACCGCGAGCGACTTCTCCGTCTGCCCCTGCGGCTTGTGCGGATAGATCACCTCGGTGGCGACCGCCTTCCCGGTGGCATCCACCACCGCGACCTTCACTCCCGTGCGGTAGCCGGGATCCAGGCCCATGGTCGTGCGAGTACCCGCGGGCGCCGCGAGCAGCAGATCGCGCAGATTTGCGGCGAACACGTCGACCGCGTCCTTCTCCGCCGTCTGGCGCAGCCGCATCCGAGTGTCGATGCCCAGGCTCACTTGAAGTTTCGTGCGCCACGCCCAGCGGACCGTGTCCAGCAGCCAAGAGTCGGCGGGACGGCCCCGGTCGGCGATGTCGAACCGAACCGCGATACGACCCTCGTAGATCGTGCGCTCACCCGGCTCCGGCTCCTCGACGTCCGGCGCGAGTTGCAGGGAGAGCACCTCCTCCTTCTCACCGCGCAGCAGCGCGAGGATGCGGTGCGATGGCAACTTGGTGAACGGCTCGCTGAACTCGAAGTAATCCGCGAACTTCGCGCCGGCCTCCTCCTTGCCCGCCCGCACCGTCGAGCTGACCTGACCGCGGTGCCACATCAACTCGCGCAATTCGCCGACCAGGTCGGCGTCCTCGGCGAATCGCTCGACCAGGATCGCGCGCGCGCCGTCGAGCTGTTCGGCGGTGTACTGCGCCGGATCGGTGGCCGGGTCACCGATCAGAGCATCGGCGACCGGCTCGTGACCCGCCTCGCGCGCGATCTGCGCTTTGGTACGCCGCTTCGGCTTGTACGGCAAGTAGATGTCCTCGAGCCGGGCCTTGGTCTCGGCGAGCATGATCTGCTGGTGCAGCGCGTCGTCCAGTTTGCCCTGGCCGCGGATCGACTCGAGGATCGTGGCCCTGCGCTCGTCGAGTTCACGCAGATAGTGCAGGCGCTCATCGAGCAGGCGTAGCTGCGCGTCGTCGAGACCGTCGGTGACCTCCTTGCGGTACCGCGCGATGAACGGCACGGTCGAGCCCGCATCGAGCAGCTCGACGGCGGCGCGCACCTGGGTCTCGCGCACCGCCAGTTCCTCGGCGATGCGACGGTTCACACCGACGCTGCTCGCGCTGTCGAAGCGAGGGGTCGCGGGAGGGAACTGGGTCGGGTCGGACTCTGCACTGGCGGTCTCGGGCGCTGTCGTCACGTCCCGAGACACTACCGTCGCCGCCCGACACATGACTCGTGCCCGGGCGAACCGGCCCACATCAGCTGTCGCCCGGTCCGAGCAGTTGCCTGGATATTTCCCGCATCTCGTCCGTGCGGCGACGGTCATCGGGAATTCCTCGAGCACGTGGACGTAGCGAGGATGTCGAAGCGCGCCAACTCGCCGGTGGAACGCACCCACTTCGCCGCGTCCACCGGCAGGTCGCGCCCGCGCGCACCTGGACAGGCCATCAACTCCGCACCGTGTTTCAGGGCCGGCGCACCGATCGCCTGGTCGTCCAGGATGTCGGGGTGGACGTAGCGGAACTCCTCGATCGCGTACGGGCAGATGGTATCGCCGCCGCGGATGACTGCGTCCTTGATCCCGCCGGAATCGCCAGGTAACCCTCGTCGCCCATCGCGCCGTTGTCGCCGATGTGCATCCAGCGGGCGTCATCACTGGCCGAGGCGGTCTTGTCCACGTAGTTCCCGGAGAATCGCAGCCTCGGTGAACACGGCGCGGGCACCAGCAGCGGGTCAGGGCGGTCAACAACAGTTATCAGCAGGTGGCATGGCGGTCGTCTCGGTTGTCGACCAGGGCCACGGTCGGTCCGGTACTCGATGCTCGGCGGTCGTCGCGATTGTTGTCGGAATGGACGTCGACACACCCGGTACAGCCCGTGATCAGATCGCTGAATTATGAGGATTCGCGTTGCGGTCCACCGAGGTTCGCCGCTTTCCGTCCGGCCGGAGAGTCAGCCCGAAGCGAACTGGAGGTCCCATCGGATCTCACCTCGACCGGGCCGTTTGGCCGTGTTCTGTGCGCAGATCTACGCACAGAGATACCGATGATGCGGCCGGTCAGCACCCGGCCAGAGAGCAGCGATTCAGAATGGCTCACCCATTATTGCTGTCAGGGCTCGTTGGTATCGCGGGCCCGGCGTTACGCGATCTTTCTCCCACTTCGATACGAGTTGTTTTGTGCATCCGTTCGGTTCTCCCAATTCCAGTCCTTTCTCGCGTATCTTGACGGCTAACTCCTCCATGGACAAACCCATCCGCTCACGCGCGAAGTGCAACCGCGCTCCGAAAGATGTTCCAGTTGCCGGTGCTTCTTCGGTCGGCGGCCTGAAGTCCTCGCCGATCACCGCTTCCAACGCACGCCGGTAACGGGCTTGCGGCATCACCTGATCCCTCTCCCACCTGGACACCATCATCGGGGTGCAGTTGTTCGGCTGTCCGGACTCCTGTCCTGCCCGCTGTATCTCGGCAGCGAACTCTTCCTGCGACAGATCCAGTCGTTCGCGGGCGGCGCGCACCCGCGTCCCGAAAGATGCTCCAGCCGTCAGCGCTTCTTCCGTCGCCGTCTGCGTTTCTTTCGTCCACGACCGGAAGTCCTCACCGGTCACCGCCTCCAACGCACGCCGGTAAAGACGCCTGGGCATTCTGCCGTTCGATTCCCAGTCCTGTACCGCGTCCGCACTACAGTTGTTCGGTTGTCCGGATTTCTCTCCTGCCTGGCGTACCTCGGCAGCGAACTCTTCCTGCGACAAGCCCATCCGGATGCGCGCAGCGCGCACCTGCGACCCAAAGGATATTCCAGCTGTCTGTGCGGTATCCGTCGACTGCCCGAAGTCCTCGCCGGTGACCGCCTCCAACGCACGCCGGTAACGCGGCCCAGGCGTCACACGCCCGGTCTCCCATTCCCCCACGAGTTGCCTGCCACATTCATTCGGTTCATCCAGCTCTCGCCCTGCCTGCTGCAGTGCCTCGGCGAACTCCTCCTGCGACATGCCCAGGCGTTCGCGAGCGGCGCGCGCCCGCGCCCCGAAGGACGTTTCAGCCATCTGCGCAATTTCGGTCGAGGACCCGAACCGCTCACCGGTCACCGCCTCCAACGCTCTCTGGTAACGCGGCCCAGGCCACGTGCGATTGTGCTCCCAATCTTGTACTACGCGCGAGCCGCAGTAGTTCGGTTGCCCTAGCTCCTTCCCGGCCCGGCGTATCTCTTCCGCGAACTGTGGCTGCGTCAGGTTCATTCGTTCGCGCGCGGCGCGCAATCGCCCTCCATCGGACAGTCCCTTCGTGAAGGCCGCCTCTGTCGACGACCCGAAATGCTCACCGGTCACTTCCTCCAACGCACGCAGGTAGTGCGGCCGTGGCGTACTTTGGCCGGACTCCCACTTCGATAGCTGGGGGCGAGTGCAGTTGTTCGGTTCCCCCAATTCCTCTCCCGCTCGACGTATCTCGTCCACGAACTCGTTCTGCGACAAGCCCATCCGCTCGCGCGCGGCGCGCACCCGTTCGCCATCGGATAACTGTGTGTTCACATCATCCGGCACCGCGAAATCTGTTCCAGTAGTCTGCGCTGTTTCGGTCGACGGCCCGAACCGCTCACCGGTCACCAACTCCAACGCCGACCGGTAACGCCACCCAGGCGACGTGCGATTATCCTCCCAGTTCTGTATCGCGTGGCGGCTGCAGTCGTTTGGTCGCCCCAATTCTTCTCCTGCCCGGCGTATCTCGGCGGCGAACTCATCCTGAGACAGGTTCAACCCTTCGCGGGCAGCGCGCAATCGCTCTCCATCGGACAACCTTCCCATGATGGCCGGCTCTGTCGACGACCCGAAATGCTCACCGGTCACTTCCGTCAACGCCCGCTGGTAACGCGGCCCTGGCATGTGTCGGCCGGACTCCCACTTCGATACCTCGCCGTTGGTGCAGTTGTTCGGTTCCCCCAATTTCTGACCCGCCTGGCGTATCGCTTCCGCGAACTGTTGCTGCGTCAGATTCATTCGTTCGCGCGCGGTGCGCAACTGTGCCCCGTCGAATAGCCTGGTGTGCACATTCATGTGTGGCTGGACGGGGCCTTGCGTACCTGGCGTGTGCGGTTCAGTTGCTGGGTCGTGACCACCCGTTCGCTGTTCATCGACGAGATCGGCTCGGATAGCGGTGATTGTCTTGTTGCCGTCGGAGAACTGTTCGACTCTCCAGCTCGAGCCCGTCGCCTTGTCCAACAGCGGCCGTAGGGTGGCGAGGTGTTCTAACCGTGGGGCACGGTCAGGAAAGGTGAACCGGAGCGTAACGGCCCCATTCCACGGCAGCGCTGTCGCTGCCAGTGTCACTCTGGTCTGCATACGGGCAAGCCCGAAGGTCACCACTTGGGTGGTCATCCGGGCCGCCGACTGGACTCGGTCGGTGTCCCGCCAACCCGAGCGATGCATCAATTCGGCGACTGCCTGCCCAGCCGCGGGCGCTCGGACGATATCGCCTGGACCGAAGTCCCGGGTCACTGACATCGCGTCGTGACGCGCGCCAGCGTCGGCATCATTGTGGTGTGCATGCACGTTCGTCCCGGTGTCTGCGTCACCGGGGTCCGGACGAGCCGGTGATGTCGCGGCATCGGTTATGTCCTTCGATACCGCGTTCGTTCGGGAATCGGGGGGGTCTCCCCGTGATGTCGTTGGGGAGGGATCGGCGCGCGTAGTCGCGATGCCCGGATCGTGTTGTGGTGGCGGCGGGCCGCCAGCAGGCGGAGGGGACGAGGGTGGCTCGTTGCCGCCGGGGCTCTTTGCGCTCGGGCCGCTCATGACCGGTCCCGAACCGCCGGATCCGGAGTAGGGGCCCGGAACGGTACCGGATGCGTATACCGACCCCGAAGCGGGTGGCGGCGATGGCCTCGGCATGGGATCGGCTCCCCGGTTTTCGCCCGGGCTGCCGTCGCCGTGGGCAGACATTCTCGGTGCCCGGGCCGGATCTGCACCCACACCGGAAAGTATCGGGGCTGGTGGGGCATCCAGAGGTATGGCCTTGGGTTTGACGTGTTCGACGATGCCTGGTGCCTGCTGCAACACCGGATGCGTCCCCACCCCACCGGTGACTGCTATGGGCGCGTGCGGCTGTGCCGTGTCAGGCTGAAACTCGCGGAACCGGCCTGTCCCGGCGACGATTCCCGACCACTCCGAAGGCATTCCCTCCCCACCCGCAGCAGTGGTTTCCGGCGCCTCCGGCACGGGTCGAGCTGGAACCGCGCCCTTCTCCGGGGGCCGCATCCCGCCCTCCGAGACTTTCGCGTCGGCTGCCTCCACTGTGTTGTGGGTCTTCTGGTCGACCGCATCTATAACCTCCCGAGCAGGAGGCTGGTGCAGGTAGCGGGTGGCATCGCCAGGGGTGGTCGGCTCGGGCCTCGCGTGCGCGTGCTGACCCACCATGCCGAGGGCGGCACCGCCGAGTAGGTCCGCCGGGCTCAGATGAAACTCTCCGGTCAACAGGCGGGCGGTGAGCACACCACCCACGACGCCGAACGTCCCGCTGATGCCCGCAACCGCCATTCGGCCCCCGCGGCTGGACTGCGCGTGTGGCATATACTTTTCGGCCCATCGTGCGCCGGCTATGCCAGCGAAGGTCGCGCCCGCACCGGTGGCGAATGAAAGACCGACCGAATCCCAGTCCTGCACACCGTCGAGGGCGATCGTTTGTGCGGTGATATCGATCCCGGCGTCCAGCGCACCGGAACCCACCCCATAAGCGGCGGGCAGGGCCGCACGCTCGATCATGCTCGCGGCCGATGGGGCCACGCGCACAACGATATTGTTCAGCAGGCTCACCCGCTCGGCCGCTCTCGCCGCCGATCGCACGGCTACGCGCTCCGACCAGGCGGCCAGATAGGCCAGACACTTCTGCCTCCATGTGGCCAGAACGGCGATGCCGCCCAGGCCCGAGGATCCCGTCCAGGCGACATAAAACTGCCAGGCCGCGGTGATCCCGAACAGCGCTAGTTCTACTGCCGTCCGCAGAGCCGTCTCGTGCTGCTCCCTGCACTGGTCAGCGAAGTTGTAGCAAACTGCGGCGTGCTGCTGGAGGGCCTTTTCGAACTCTGCTGCGGCCCTGACCGGTTCTTCGCGATTGATCACCTCGGGCAGGCCGGAAACCGTGGGCTGCAATGCCTGACTGTGCTGGAGAAACCGGTCGCCCGCAGCCCGCCAGTAACCCTCCATCCGGAGCGGGCCGTACACTTGCTGTTCTGACGGATACTGGTCCTGCCACAGCGCGTACTGGACGGGAGCTGGAATTGCGGCCAGCACATCGAACGGGTACATCGTCGTCGCCGTTGTCATCGACGCACCACTTCCGCTCGAGTTCGAACCGCCATACCACAGAGCTGGCGCCTCCCCAATGACGCGCCAGCCACATGCATTCCGGCAGGATGAACGAATCGAGGCTACGTCAGCTTTCGCGCGAGGACACTATTCCCATCTGCGGTGAATTACATCTCCTTGCGTGCTCTCGACAAGATGCCGATGCAATGTCCGCGCGGGTGCGGTGGCGTAGCGACCGTTCAGCACGACATCGGTGAACGCCTCCGCCAGCGCTTCGCCGGGTTCGAGCCGCCCGTGCTCGAAACTTCGGCCGCTGAGCGCGCTGCGCCAGTGCTTGAAGCCGCGCAGCACCCGGCCGAGGTCGTCGGAATAGTGCCCGGTACCCACGAGTTCGAGGTACTCGGCGATCAGTGCTCGCTGCGCGCGGCGCCGAGCGACGCCACCCGCGCCGAGGTCGAGGACGCGGCCGAGCTGCCGGACAGTCGCCGCGTAGACAGGACGCTCGGTGGAGCAGGCCACGACCGGTTCCGGTGACCGGATAGCCGCCAACACCTCGGCCAGTCGACGCCGATCTTTCGCGACCCCGGCGTCGAGGACGACCGACCAGTGCGACACCATCCGCCCGTCGATCTCGATGACGTCATCGCGCCGCGTGGCCACGACAGTGCCTGCGAGTGGTGAGATCTCGACCACGCGGAGGCCCGGTACCCGGTACCTGGTGAGCACGTCATCGAGGGCCGTGGCGAACTCCGCGACCGTGAGGTGGTCGAGGTGGGGGTCGTTGAATCCGACCACGTCGATATCGTGCCGTGCCGCCAGCGACCGGGCCAGGCGCTCGACCGCAACGGGATCGGTGTGCGGCCAGGGTGCCGCGGTCGGCGCGGGGCGTGGCTTCTTATCGGGGTCTTTCCGTCGGCGCGGTGTCGGTTTGGGCGTCGGTCGGGGGGTTTCGTCCGCTGTCCGCCGAGGAGGCTGCGCGCCCGCTCTCGACCATGGCGTGCCCGGCGGCTTGCCAGCGTTCGGTGCGGTGACGCCTTGCGGTGCGATCTTGCCGACGGGCTGTGGCACCGCGGCTGTCTCGCCACGTCGCGGAGTCGTCGCCGCGGAGTGGTTGCGGTCGGCGGAGACCGAGGAGTTCACGGCGGGCGGTGCTCCTGGCCGAGTATCGCGATCGGGTCGGGGATACGGAGCCCCCGGCATCGCGCCGGGTTGCTCGGTCGAACCGTCGGTCGGTTGCGGTGTACCGGATCCCGTATCGCCAGGTGATGGGGAAGCGGAACGGTCCGCGGCATCGGGCACGGCCGACTCGTCACTACCGGTCGGCGGTGCCGGATCCCATGCCTTGTCCGCGGTGGACGACGATGGCGCCCATCGCGGTTCGCCCCCGACAGCGCCGGGCAGCGTGTGGCCCGGGGGGCTGGCGTCATCTGCTCCAGGTTCGGCCGGCCTTCCGCCGGTATTGTGCAGTTGCACGGCGCCGTGACGGTCCTGCGCCTCGAAACTGTTTGCGGCGGCGGTCAGTTGGCTACCGAACGAGCTCAGCGCCTGCGCGAGAGCACCGAGGCCGGCCAATCCCTTCTCCGCGTCGGGCAGGTAGTACTTCTCGAAGGCCTTGCCGGACTCGTTGTCACCCCAAGGTCGGCCTTCCAGGGCAAGACTGCGTCGCAGTCCCTCCACCATCTGCCGAGCTTGCTCGCCGATCTTCTCGACAGTTGCTCCGTGGGCTCGGAGCCCGTCGAGATCGACCTCCAACGGCTTACTCACACCTGAGTTGGTCACCACGTCAGCCGAATAAATACGAACCGCAACCACGGCCAACGCTGTCCAGCTTGTCCTTGGTCGTCCCGAATCTGCCCTTGCCGGTACGGGTCGAGCACATTGGAGCCGTGGTGACCGACACGATCGAAGTCCGCGTGATCGGCGAACGCGACAACATCAAGGTCATGACCTCCCCGGACCCGGTGCGCGACATCGTCACCGATCGGCGCATTTTACCCAACGCAACGGCATCGGCGCCAGCGCCTACCGCCGAGCCCGACTCCGCAGCCGAAAGGAGGACGCATGCCACGACTGATGTCCTTCGCACTCACCGAACCCCCGGTCCGACAACGCACTGAAACTGTGACCTGGCCAGCCGGATGGCTGGTTCCGCGGCCCGGCGACCGCGTCACGCCGCGCCGGAAGGCGCAGGGCCGCAGGTTCGGTGAACCGCTGGAGCGCAGCACCGACGTCGAACTCGTCTCGATACATCGGGAACGACTCGACGCCATCATCGCCACCGACCACCGCAGGGCTCCCGGCGCTCCGAAACGCAAAACCGTCCTCCCGCGATGAACCGCAACTGCTCCGAAAGTTGGACCGGTGATCAGTTTTCAGGCGGCAAGGGCTCGAGCCGGTATTGCACCGAGGTCAGGCCCTCGAGCTTTTGATTCGAGTCGTGTTGTACCAGGTGATGTAGTCGTCGAGCGCGGTCGCGAACGCTTCGACGGTGTGGAAGCGATGGTGGTGGAACAGTTCTTCTCCGCGGTGGCCGAGGAAGTTCTCCGCGACCGCGTTGATGTCGTAGCAGTTGGCTCGGCGATGACATCCACTGGGACGCTCCGACACCATGCGCAAGCACTCACCGGCACCGGAACAGCGAAGCCCCGCCGAAGCGGGGCTTCACGAGTGCGAACTCCAGTCAGTAACGGTTGAATTCGCCGTTGTGTGCACCCGACAGGAATACATCCCACTCGGTTGGGGTGAAGACCAGCGCGGGGCCGGAAGGGTTTTTGCTATCCCGCACGCCGACCATGCCCCCGTCCAGATGCGCCACCTCCACGCAATCCTTGGCCCCCTGGCTCCGGCTGCTCTTGAACCACTTCGCCCCGGACAGGTCGATCATTTATCCCACTCCTTCAGGTTTGTCAGCACCATATCCCTGGATGCCGCTTCGGGTAACGCTACATGTGCCAACCTGCGGGTTACGTCTACATACTGAGCCACCTCAACGTCCCGCTCCAGGTAGAGATCACCGACGAATCCCTCCATATAGGCCACGGGCGGTTCGATAAGCCTAGATGTCGGCAGCGGAGGGAACTCGAACAGGACGTACGACCGGGTTAGCAGACCCACCGGGCTGTCTGCGGTAAACGGCACGATGCGCACCGATACGTTCTGTAGCGCCGACAAGTCGATAAGGTGCCGAAACTGATCCGCAACGACTCTTCGGCCGCCTACCATGTAGCGCAGCACCGCCTCAGAGAGGATCGCCTCGAACCGAAAGTCATTGTTGGTCAGCAGATCTTGCCGTTTGCCTACCATATCTAGGATGCGCTCAACTTCCTCCGGTGGCATGTCTGGCCGCTCGGCCCACATGAGCGCTCGGCGATACTCGCGGGTCTGCAATAACCCGGGCACAAGTGTCGTCTGCCACGAGATGACGTGATTGGCAGACTCTTCCAGTGCCAGGTAGTAACTGAACGCGGATGGAATGGCATCAGCATAGGCCCGCCACCAGCCCCCGCCCGAAGCTTGCGATACACGTATCTCTTGCGCCAGATCGAGGAGTAGTCTGCGTTCCTCGTCGTCGGCCCGAAGCGTTAGCTAGGGCATTTATTCCCAAGTTGGTTATCTTGGTAACCCTGCCATCTTCGAGACGACCGTACGACTGGGGTGAAACCTCCACGATGCGTGCGGCATCGGCTTGCGTGATGCCGTTTCGCTCTCGGAGCCCTTTCAACTGACGGCCCAAAGCCCGTCTGGGAAGCGTAGATCCAGTGGTCATCATTACCCCCGCTAAGTGGATCGGTGAAATATGGCAGGTTCCGTGGTGGAAGAGCACTGATTCCCCCATGGAATATCCACGATAGCGCTTCGAATCTTGCTGTGCAGCAGGTCCACTGAAGAAGCGCGCCCGGTACAGACCAGCCTCTCCCTCTCGTCCCAGAGGGAGAGGACACCACCGCACGGCCTGGAGAGCCAAACGGTGATGGTCCGGTATCTCGGAGCGAAACCCCGCCGGACTCTGCACCGGGCGCGCACCAAGACTAGCCACTGGAGCGCGCTATGTCGTACGCGATTCTGTATCTGAACGCCCAACAGTTCACCGACGAGGAAAGTCGAACCCTCCAAGAGCTTCGGTGCGGGGCACTCGCACCCGCCTTCGGCCTGGACCTGGGACGGTCGGTCATTGTCGATGAGCGTGAGCGTGATGAGCATCCATGGACACTCCAGGAAGCGCTCAGAACCGGTCCCGCCGCGATCGTCACATATTCGCTGGCGCACATCGACTATCGACCTCAGAGGATACTGACGACCTGCAACTTGCTCGTGGTGAAACCACAGGGCTGGTACCACAAAGGACATACCGGCTTCATCGCAGGCATGTCCATAGCCCCCACCAGCGACTGAGCCGCAATGGACATCGACCGAACCACCCGCAATTCAACGTGTCCTGACGAGATTCAGCCCTATGTCGACCCGAAAGTAACAGAAGCACTTATCGCAAGTGCTGATCCCACTATGGAGACGATCCAGCGGATTGCAAAAGCACTCCGTGAGTTGGTGGACCAATGATCCCCACCGCAAGACCCACGCCAACCCCTCGAATACTCGGCGGCAAGCAAATTTCAGAAGGAATAGTCATGCGAGCATCTATCGTCCCGTTGGCCATCTGCTTGTCCGGCGTTGCCGGCGCGAGCATTGCCAATGCCACGCCGACGCCAGTAGCTAATTCGGGAAGGCATGGGGCGGGGGCGAGGAAGCCGAGGAAGTGTCGTGGAGCCATGCGCCGGCTCGGTGGGTGACCTGCCGGTCTCATCCTCGAGACGTAGCGCCTGAACGCGACGCTGGGCCAGCCGCCGCTGCAGGTCACCGTGGGGTTGCGCGCTGACCGTGCTGGCCGAACCGGCCAGCACGGCACCTCTGTCCATGGCGAAACCGGCCTGGAACAGGGCCGTCGCGCCGTCCTTCGGACGCACAGCGAACTGCGGCAGTGGCGGTTCGGCCAGTTCCCGCAGCGGGCGCACGTGCCACGTACCTGAACGAGCAGCGCAGTGTCCGAGACGCCGGAAGCATCACTGGGCAGCGACATCACCGAACCTCCCCCTGCCGGAGCACGAATCGCTGCACCTTGCCGCTGGGCGTCTTCGGCAGACTCGGCACGAAATGGACCTTGCGCGGGTAGGCGTGCGCGGCGAACCTCGTCTTCACCAGACTCTGTAGTTCGGCCTCCAGTTCGGCGCCGCCCGCGCCGCCGTCGCGCAGCACCACGAACGCCTCCAGCACCTCGCCGCGCAGCTCGTCCGGCATGCCGACCACAGCCGCCTCGGCGACCTGATCGTGCACCACGAGCACGCTCTCCACCTCGAACGGGCCGATACGGTAGCCCGCCATGATGATCACGTCGTCGTCGCGAGCGGAGAAGCGGAAGAAGCCGTCCGCGTCCTGCGATCCCGCGTCGCCGCTCAGATACCAGCGGCCGTCGGCGGTGTAGCGCTGGGCGGTACGTTCCGGGGCATCGAGATAGCCGAGGAACCACAGCAGCGGGCTGTGCTCGGTGTCGATGGCGATCCGGCCCAGTTCACCTGCGGGAGCGATGGTGTCGGCGTCGTCGGCGAGCACAGCACAGGACCAGCCCGGCAGCGAGTGGCCCATCGAGCCCATCGGCGTGCTGGTATCGAGGTCGTCGTGCCAGGCGTTGCAGATGACCATGCCGTGCTCGGTCTGGCCGTAGTGGTCGCGCACCGCGACACCCAGGGACTCGATCGACCAGGCGACGACCTCGGGCGTGAGCGGCTCGCCCGCCGAAGACGCTCGGCGCAGCTGGAAACGCATCAGCGGCATGGTGCGGTCGGCACGCAGCGCTCGGTACACCGTGGGGGCCGCGGCGAAATTGGTGACGCCGAATTTTTCGAGCACCTGCCGCGTCAGCAGGGCGGAGAAGCCCGCGTGCAGCAGGATGCTGCGGATCCCCGTGGCCAGCGGGCCGAGTATGGCGTAGTACAGGCCATAGGCCCAGCCCGGGTCGGCGGCATTCCAGAACACGTCGTCCGCCCGTACGTCGAGCGCGAATTCCTGATACGCATGGAAGGAAGCGAGCGCGCGCAGCGGAATCGGGACACCCTTGGGCGTGCCAGTGGTCCCACTGGTGAACAACTGAACCAACAGTCCGTCGCCACCGATCGTGACCGGCCCGGCATGCGGGTGGGTGGCCGAGTGGGCGTCGAGCAGATCGGCCATGCGCAGCGCGCCCTCGGGAACGTCCGCGCCGGTGACGATCAGTCGCCACGGCGGCTCGGCCGGCAGATTCGGGCCGGCGGCCAGTTTCGGCGCCTGGTCGGCATCGGCGACGACGATCGAGACGCGGGCGACCGCGAGCCGCAACGCGATCGCGGGCGGGGCGAACGCGGTGAACAGCGGGACGTGCACGGCTCCGCGGCGCCAGATGCCGAGCAGCGCGACCACCAGGTCCGCCGACTTCGCCATCAGCGTGGCGACCCGGTCGCCGGGCCGCACACCGAGTTCGGCGAGCGCCGCGGCGAAACGGGCCGAACGTTCGCGCAGCTCGCCGTAGGTGAGATCGGTCGACGACAGGTCTGCCTCGACGACGGTGAAGGCGACCTGCTCGGCCGGATGCCGATCACACAGCAGATCCGCCGCCGTCGCGTCGCTCCGGTCGTAACAGTCCAGCAGGTCGCGCACCCGCTGATTCGGATCGGTGCCCATCTCGCTTCTCCTCGTACCGTGACCCGGCGCAACCCGGGTGTGCAATAGGATGTAGGTCACATCCCGTTTGCCACTACCCCCGAAAAGGGGTGAGTCCCCGTGACCCACACCGCATTGCTGCGTCCGCGTGACGGGGACGCGTTGCGCGCCGAGATCCGCTGGGTGGCGGGCAAGGCTGCAGTGCCGGTGGTCTTCGGCGGGGAAGTACATGAGGACGCGCTATTGCTGTCGGAATTCGTCGGCACCGTAACCAACGGCCTACGCGGTCTGTCCGTGTCGCGCGCCTCGGGGCTGGGCGGGCGTGTGATGGATTCAGGGCATCCCGCCTCGGTCGCGGACTATCCCAACTCCTCCTCGATCACCCACCATTACGACGGCCCGGTCTCCGGCGAAGGTATTCGCTCCGTGCTCGCCGTCCCGGTGGTCGTAGACCAGCGATCCCGCGCCGTGCTCTACGCCGCGACCCGCGGCAGCAGCCCGCTGGGCGATCGCACCGCGGATCTCCTCGTCCAGGCGGCTCGCCGCCTATCCATCGAGATCACCATCCGCGACGAGGTCGACCGCCGGCTGCGGCTGCTCGCGGCGACCGTGCCCGCGGCCGATACGACACCCGAGATCACCGAGGAACTGCGCGACATCCACGCCGAATTGCGCGGCATGGCCCGCTCCACCGAGGACGACCGATTACGCGGCCGCCTGCACGCGGTGTCCGAACGGCTCACCCGCGCTCTGGTCGGCACACCGCGCACCGACAGCCAGACCCTGTCGCGCCGCGAACTCGATGTGCTCTCCCACGTCGCGCTCGGTTGCACCAATCAGGAAGCAGCACAACGTCTCTCGCTCGGAACGGAAACCGTCAAGAGCTACCTGCGCAACGCGATGGTCAAGCTCGACGCGCATTCTCGCCACGAAGCGGTCGTAACGGCTCGCCGCCACGGACTTCTCCCCTGACGACCGCACGGGTATGGACGTTGCGATGTGCGAGAATCCACAGACCACGCAGCATGACACAAGCCGGAGGACCTCGACCGGGTCGAATGAGGTCTGATCGCTCGACGCATTCCCGGTGCCGGTCCAGGTCGCCGAGCCACGACCTATTCTCCGGTCCCCGAGTTACGCGTCATGGTCCCGCAGCAGATCCGGGCGGCGCGCACGCGTGCGGGCGAGGCCCTGTTCGCGGCGCCAAGCGGCCACCTTCGCATGGTCGCCGGAGAGCAGGACCGGCGGAACATCCAGGCCACGCCAGGAGACCGGGCGAGTATAGCTGGGCCCTTCGAGTAGGCCGTCGGAGAACGAATCCTCTTGGTGGGACTGCTGATTGCCGAGCACGCCGGGCAGCAGCCGGACCACGGCCTCGGTCATGACGAGGACCGCCGCCTCGCCGCCGATCAGCACGTAGTCGCCGATGCTGACCTCTTCCACTCGGACACGGCGAGCCGCGTCGTCGAAGACCCGCTGGTCGATGCCCTCGTAGCGACCACAGGCGAAGACGAGATGCCGCTGCGCGGCCCAGCGATGCGCGGTGGCCTGGGAGAATGGCACGCCTGCGGGAGTAGGGACGACCAGCAGTGCGTCATCCGGGCAGACCTCGTCGAGAGCCGCACCCCACACAGTCGGCTTCATGACCATGCCGGGTCCACCGCCGTACGGGGAGTCGTCGACCGACTTGTGCACATCGTGAGTCCAGCGGCGCAGATCGTGCACCGTGAGCGAGATCAGCCCCTTGTCGATCGCCTTGCCCAGCAGCGCGGTGCGCAGCGGTTCCAAGTACTCCGGAAAGATCGTGACGACATCGAGTTTCATGCCTGCCTCCTGTCACCCGGGCGTCGACGCACCCCGTCGGCCGAGCGAACCGTCTCACCCCGACTCATTCCGGGTCGAGCAAACCCTCGGGCGGGTCGATGACGACAAAGCGGTCGGTGACCGACACCGTCGGCACGATGGCGGTGACGAACGGAATCAAGATCTCCCGGCCGTCCTCGGCGGCGTGCACCGAGAGCAGTTCGCCTGCCGCGGAGTGCAGCACCTCGCGGACGGATCCGACCACTGTGCCGTCGGTGAGCCGGACTTCCAGCCCCTCCAGTTCATGGTCGTAGAACTCGTCCGGATCCTCCGACGGCGGGAGGTCCGCGCTGTCGATCACGAACAGCGTGCCGCGCAGCGCGTCGGCGGCGGTGCGATCGACGACACCCGCCAGAGACACCAGAAGTCGGCCCGAGTGCTCTCGGGCCGACTCCACGGTGAAATCGCGGATTTCCTCGGATCGCGCCAGCCGACCACGCAGCACCGAACCCGGCGAGAAACGCGCCCCGGGCTCGTCGGTACGTACCTCGACGACGAGTTCGCCATGCACGCCGTGTGACTTGGCGACCCGACCTACGACGAGTTGCATCTACTGATCGGTGTCGACCACGTCGACCCGGATACCCCGACCACCGATACCGGCGACGAGGGTGCGCAGCGCGGTCGCGGTGCGTCCACCGCGACCGATCACCTTACCCAGGTCATCGGGATGAACGTGCACCTCGACCGTGCGTCCGCGACGGCCGGTGATCAGCTCGACGCGGACGTCCTCGGGGTTGGCGACAATGCCGCGAACCAAGTGCTCGACGGCATCGGCGACGACGGCGCTCATGAACGCGCCTCGCTGCGCTCGCTCAGCATTACTCGGCGGCCTCGGTCTCGGCAGCCTCGTCCTTCTTGGCCGCCTTCTTCTTCGGGGTAACCGCTTCGGCGACCGGCTCGTTGTCGGCAGCGGCCAGCGCGGCGTTGAACAGGTCGAGCTTCGACGTCTTGGCCGGCTTGACCTTCAGGGTGCCCTCGGCGCCGTCGAGACCCTTGAACTTCTGCCAGTCACCGGTGATCTTCAGCAGCTGGAGGACCGGTTCGGTCGGCTGTGCGCCGACACCCAGCCAGTACTGAGCGCGCTCGGAATCGATCTCGATGAGCGACGGCTCTTCCTTCGGGTGGTACTTGCCGATGGACTCGATGGCCCGGCCGTCCCGGCGAGTGCGGGCGTCCGCGACGACCACACGGTACTGCGGGTTGCGGATCTTGCCCATACGGGTGAGCTTGATGCGAACAGCCACTTGCTGATCTGCCTTTCGTTGGTTGGTCACGACGCAATTCAGCAACCCGCACGGTCTGCGAGCCCGGTTTTGCGTTTGGCGTGTGTGACCGCCGCGCGGTGCGTAACCGGAGACGGGCTGACACTTGTCCGGATGGACGGTGGTCCATTGTGCCAGACGAGCCGGTCTCGCCAGAAATCGCGCCCGGCGTCGACGAGCCGACAGCCGGATGCCCGGTACTGATCCTCGAGCGACGAGCCGGCTACCCCGGCGCGGTCGCGGTCAGGGCTCGGGTGGGCATCCAGGGGCCGCCCCACCACATCTGCCAGCCGAGCGGGCGACCGGCAAGCGCCGTGGCGCCGCTCGCGGCGAGGGCGGTGCGGTATTCGCGGGTCCTGCCGATATCGACGATGACCAACCTGCCGCCGGGGCGCAGCACCCGCACGGCCTCGCGGACCGCGGCGGCCCGGCCCTCAACGGTCTGGATGCGGTGGATGGCCAGGCTGGAAACGACCACGTCGAATGCGCCGTCCGGGAACGGCATTCGGGTCATGTCGCCGGTGCGCAATTGGATGCGTTCGGCGACGTTCTCCGCGACGGCGTTGCGTTCGGTGGCGGCTGGACCGGCGTACGAGTGGTCGACCGCGCGCCACAGGTCCAAGCCGACAGCGCATCCGGCGGGCAGCCGCCGCGCCGCCGCGAGCAGCACGGCGCCCCGACCGCAGCCCATGTCGAGTAATCGCTCGTCCCCGCGCAGGTCGAGGTCGTCGAGCAGTTGGGCCCAGACCTGGAATTTGCCCCGCCTGGTCGCGTGCAGGAACAAGCCGAACTGCGCGGTGAGAACGACACCGATCACCAGGAGCAGCACGCACGGGCGCATGTGCTGGAACAGCGCCACCACCAGCGCCGCCGCCAGGTATCCGACCGCGAGAACTCCCAGCAGCCGCAACACCGACGGCGCGTCGATGCCGTACGACGCTCGCCACGGAGGGGCAATCATCGGCAAAGTGTATCGAGCGGCAACGGCATTCGCGGTAGGTTTCCGCCGGTCAGCTCACCAGTGCCGACCGCAACTTCGCCGCACGCCGGCGAAATGGGCCCACGCCGACCGAAAGTCAGCGGTGGCTGGTGACCGGATCGCGTGTGCCGAACACTCGTCCGCGCAGAACGACGGCGTACGGGGCGGTGAGCACCTCCGGATGGGTGCGCGGGTCGTCCTGGTAGACAATGAAATCCGCGGGAGCGCCGTGCTCGATACTCGGCCGGTCGAGCCAAGCACGGGCATTCCAGGAGGCTGCGCCGAGCGCGTCGTGCCGGGACAGGCCCGCAGCGCCGAGCGCGGCGACCTCGTCGGCGATGCGCCCGTGTCGGATGGATCCGCCCGCGTCGGTGCCCGCGAAAATGGGCACACCCGCCTCGTGTGCGGCGGCGACGGTACCGCGAACCCCGCGGTGCAGGTCCCGCATATGCGCGGCGTATACCGGAAACCTGTGCGCGCTCGCGGCGATCTCCGGGAAGGTGTCGATGTTCACCAGTGTGGGAACCAGGGCGGTGCCGTGTTCGACCATCATCTCGATGGTCTCGTCGGTGAGCCCGGTGCCGTGTTCCAGGCAGTCGATACCAGCGTTGATCAGGCCGGGCAGTGCGTCCTCGCCGAACACGTGTGCGGTGACGCGGGCGCCGTTGGCGTGGGCGGCGTCGATGGCCTCTTTCAGGATCGCGTCGCTCCACAACGGGCAAAGGTCGCCGACGGAACGGTCGATCCAGTCACCGACGATCTTCACCCAACCGTCGCCGAGGCGCGCCTGCTCGGCGACGATGTCCGGCAGGTCACGTTCGTCGTCGAGTTCGATACCCAGCTCGCGGATATAACGCCGCGGGCGGGCGATGTGGCGGCCCGCACGGATGATCCGGGGCAGTTCCTCGTGGTCGTCGATGAACCGGGTGTCGATCGGCGAGCCCGCGTCGCGCAGCAGCAGGGCGCCGGCCTCCCGCTCGGTCTCGGCCTGCGCGATGGCGCCCACTCGGTCCTCATGGCCCCCGCCGTACCGGATGCCCACGTGGCAGTGCGCGTCGACCAGGCCGGGGACGATCCACCCGGTGCGACACAGCGTTTCGGCGCCGGGCACGGGTTCGAAGGACAGCAGGCCGTTCCGCACCCACAGATCGCGCATCTCAGCACCAGGCAGAACCACACCTCGCAGATGCACAGCAACCTCCCGAACTCGTCAGCTACCTCCAACCTACTGTCCGGGCAGCATGAGAGTTACCCCAGCGATGCCACGCTCGGGCAGAAATTTACTTCTTCGGAAAATTCAACTTGGAGAGATCGAAACCCTCCAGGCCGGGCGGCAGCTGGTCGAGACCGGCAGGCATCTGGGAGATATCAGGCATGCCGGCGGGCAGTCCCGGCATGCCGGGGAACCCACCGCGCACCTTCGGCGGCGTCGGACCACGCCCACCCTTCTTGCCCTTCTTACCCTTCTTGGTATTGCCACGCCGCGAGCCGGGCAGGCCCATCTGACGGCCCATCATGGCCATCATCTTCTTCGCTTCGAAGAACCGGTCGACGAGCTGATTGACCTCGGAGACCTGGACACCGGAGCCGTTGGCGATGCGCAGCCTGCGGGAGGCGTTGATGATCTTGGGATTGTCGCGTTCGGCGGGGGTCATGCCGCGAATGATCGCTTGCACGCGGTCGAGTTGCTTGTCGTCGATCTGGGCGAGCACGTCCTTCATCTGGCCGGCGCCGGGCAGCATGCCGAGCAGGTTGCCGATCGGCCCCATCTTGCGGATGGCCAGCATCTGGTCGAGGAAGTCCTCGAGGGTGAGTTCACCACTGCCGATCTTGCGGGCGGCGTCCTCGGCCTGCTGCGCGTCGTAGACCTGCTCGGCCTGCTCGATCAAGGTGAGCACGTCGCCCATGCCGAGGATGCGGCTGGCCATCCGGTCCGGGTGGAAGACGTCGAAATCCTCGAGCTTCTCACCGGTGGAGGCGAACAGGATCGGAACACCGGTGACCTCACGCACGCTCAGCGCCGCGCCACCGCGAGCGTCACCGTCGAGTTTGGTGAGTACGACGCCGGTGAAGCCGACACCGTCGCGGAACGCCTCTGCCGTGCTGACGGCGTCCTGACCGATCATGGCGTCGAGCACGAACAGGGTCTCGTCCGGACGCACCGCGTCGCGGATGCCGGCGGCCTGCCGCATGAGCTCGGTGTCGATGCCGAGACGACCCGCGGTATCGACGATGACGACGTCGTGCTGCTTCTGCTCGGCTTCGACGATACTGCCGCGCGCCACGTTCACCGGGTCGGCGGCGGTGATGCCCAGCGGGTTCTCGCCACCTCCGACGGAGGTGCCGGGGTGCGGTGCGTAGACCGGCACGCCCGCGCGCTCACCGACCACCTGCAACTGCGTGACGGCACCCGGACGCTGCAGATCACAGGCGACCAGCAGCGGCTGATGCCCCTGGCCCTTCAGCCATTTCGCCAGCTTGCCCGCCAGCGTCGTCTTACCCGCACCCTGCAGACCGGCGAGCATGATCACCGTCGGCGGGTTCTTGGCCAGGTTCAGCCGTCTGGTCTCGCCGCCGAGGATGCCGACGAGCTCCTCGTTGACGATCTTCACGACCTGCTGGGCCGGATTCAGCGCCCCGGAGACTTCGGCGCCCTTGGCGCGCTCTTTGATCCGGCCGATGAAGCCACGCACCACGGGCAGCGCGACATCGGCGTCGAGCAGAGCGAGCCGGATCTCGCGGCAGGTGGCGTCGATGTCGGCCGGCGACAAACGCCCCTTACCACGCAGATCCTTGAGGGCACCGGTAAGCCGGTCGGACAGGGATTCGAACACCGATCGCGCTCCTGATCTCGGGGGACGTCACATTCTCTCCCAGGGTAGTGGGATCGCCAACGTGATCGTGCAGGCGGTGCGCCCTCGAGTCGGAGCGGGCCGGCTAGTCCAGGACGCGGCGGCGTGGTTTGACGGTTTTACGGTAGTCGCGGTTTTCCTCGATCACCATGAAGACAGCCTCGCGGGCGGTCAGGCCCAGTTCGAGTGCCAAGTCGTCGAGGACGGCCCATTCGGTCGTCGACGGGATCGGGGACGTGGCGACCGTGGAGGCGATCGTCATCGCGGTGACCGCCTGTTGTCCGGTGAATGTGCGACCTGGTAGCCAGGAGACCACCCAGCGGTCGCCGCCGACGCAGCGCGCCATGTGGGTGGTCTCATCACTTGTCATCATCGACGCCGAAACGACTTCAATTGCCACCGACCTGCTCCCCTCGTGCTCGCGATAGCCAGACGCTCTGATCGTAGGGCGCACCGAATCTCTAGCAGTCCGGATCTAGCAAATAGCGTGCAACAGATTGATCACTGCATAAGATGGCAGTTCACAATTACTTTCACTGGACTGAGCGCGGCATTACGACGTCTTTGGCTCAACTCTGGGAACCACTGCGAGGATGGCTTTCTCGATCGCGTCCCGGCGAACCGAGGTATCGTCGGCACCGAGGTCGAGGCAGAAACTGTCGACCACGGCCGACCCCATCGTGACCACCTTCGCCCACCGGACGTCGGCACCGCAACCCGCCAGCGCGGCGGCGAGTCGGCTCAGCAAACCGATTCGGTCCCCGACGCGCAGCTCGAGGATCACCTGGCCGGGTACCGAGGTGCCGGACCAAAGCACCCGCGGCTGAGCCCGCGCGTACCGGCCCGCGCCGACGCCGCCGGCAGCGCGTTCCCGCTCGGCCAGAACGGCGGCCACATCGAGATGCCCAGTCGTTGCCCGGATCAACTCCTGACGCAGTAGTCCAGCGTCCGGGGGGTCGCCGAATATGGGTGCGACGACGAAAGTATCTACTGCCGACGCACCTTCGACGCCCAGCGCGGCCGACAGTACCCGGAGCGAGTGCAGCGCCAGCACGCCGGCGGCGTCGGACAGTAAACCGGGGCTATCGGGCGCGATGACGGTGACGGTGTAGGTGTGTTTGCTCTCCCCCGGCTTTAGATCGACGTAGACGCCGCCCGCGGCGGCCTTTGCGATCAGTTCCGACGCGATCGGCTCCGGCGTCGGCAACTCGTCCCCTGCCATGACCAGCCGGCAGCGCCGGACCAGTTCGCCGATCAGCGCGGCTTTCCAGTCCCCCCACACACCGGGACCGGTGGCCAGCGAATCCGCCTCGGCCAAAGTGTGTAGCAGTTCCAGCAATTGCGGCTCGCCACCGAGCGCGTCCACCACGTGCTGCACGGTGTCGGGATCGGACAGATCACGCCGAGTGGCGATGTCCGACAGCAACAGATGATGGCGCACCACGGCGCTGAGCGTGCGCACATCCGAGGGCCACAGACCGAGACGCTGACCGATGTGGGTGGCCAGGTCCGCGCCGACAATGCTGTGGTCGCCTGCGCGGCCCTTGCCGATGTCGTGTAGTAACGCGCCGAGGACAAGCAGATCGGGGCGGGCCACCCGGGTGCTCAGCGCACCGGCGTAAGCGACCGTCTCCACGAGGTGGCGGTCGACGGTCCAGGTGTGCAGTACGTCGCGCGGTGGCAGGTCACGCACGACACCCCATTCCGGAAACAGCCTGCCCCACAGTCCTGTTCGGTCCAGCGCCTCGATCGCGTCGATGGCGCCACGGCCCGCGCCCAACAGGACGAGCAGATCATTGAGTGCGTCTTTCGGCCACGGCTCGCGAAACTCCGGCGCGTCCTCTGACAGCCGATTCAGCGTGGTGGCCGACATCGGCAGCCCGGTCTGCGCCGACGCCGCCGCCACGCGCAGGATCAGGCCGGGATCGCGCCGCGGGCGCGCGTCCCGCGCCAGCACGACTTCGCCCGCGTGCTCGACCACCCCCTCATCGAGTGGTCGCCGCACCGGCATGCGACGAAGCCGTGCCAGTCCCCGGCGTGGCAGCGCGTTGGCCGCGGTACGCAGTCCGACGTCCACGGAGTAGCTCACCGTTCGCGCCGAATCGCTCAGTGTGCGCGCCAGATCGAACCGATCACCGATGCGCAGGGCCGCGCCGATCTCGTCCGCGTCCTGCGCACGCAACTGATCGCGGGACCGCCGCGCCACCCGATGAAGTTCGGTACGCACGTCGAGCAGTCGCCGGCGTGCCTGCGGCAATCCGCCGCCGGGTACGTCCGGGCCGAGCCCAGGCATGGCGTCGGTCAGCTGGGCGAGGGCGAGGGCATCGAGCAGCTGCATGTCGCGCAATCCGCCACGCCCGTTCTTCAGATCGGGCTCGGCGCGGTGCGCGATTTCGCCGCTGCGC
The DNA here is from genome assembly GCF_040647855.1 of Nocardia sp. NPDC049220. Lineage (NCBI taxonomy): Bacteria > Bacillati > Actinomycetota > Actinomycetes > Mycobacteriales > Nocardiaceae > Nocardia > Nocardia sp. NPDC049220. The sequence goes on along the minus strand of NZ_JBEZDA010000001.1, from coordinate 770,578 downwards.
TCCCACCTGGCCTCGGCCTGGGCGATCAGCTCGTCGAACCGTGTGCGGATCCCGGACCGCCATTCCCGGCGCACCCCGCCGATCAGCAGGTTACTCAGATCCTCGGCACCGACGATGTGCCTGGACTCCAGCATGCCGAGCGCGGCGATCAGATCGTCGGCCGCCACCTGCAGCGCCTGCGGCACGGTCCGCACGCTGTGGTCGAGTTTGATGTGCGCATCCCACAACGGATACCAGAGCTGGTCGGCGACCTCGGCCACCCTGGCGGGGTCGATATCGTCGTGCAACAGCACGAGATCCAGGTCCGAGTACGGCAGCATCTCTTGGCGGCCGAGGCCGCCGACGGCCAGGACAGCAAGGCCGCTGTCCGCGGTAATGCCCAGTTCGGCCGCTTTGCTGGTCAGCCAGAACTCGAAGAGGTCGACCATGGCCTGCCGCAAGGATTCGGCGTCGAGCCGAGGATTTCCGGGCAGGCCGCCGTCGAGCAGGTGGGATCGTGCGCGGACCAGATCGGCCGCCGCGTTGGACTTGCTGTTGACCGCTTCGGTCATTGTCGGATCACCGTCGTGATCGGATCGACTACCCACCATCCACCGTCCATTCACGCGTGCGGCCCCGCCCCGACCGGGAATCCGGTGGGAACGGGGCCGCCGCTCGACTGGTATTCCGTTACAGCGCGTCGATACCGCGTTCGCCGGTTCGCACCCGGACGATCGACTCCACCGGTGTGACCCAAACCTTGCCGTCACCGATCTTGCCGGTGCGGGAGGCTTCGACGATCACCTCGACCACCTTGTCGACGGACGCATCGTCCACGACGACCTCGACACGAACCTTCGGCACGAAATCGACCGAGTATTCGGCACCGCGGTACACCTCGGTGTGCCCCTTCTGACGGCCGTATCCCTGCACTTCACTGACGGTCATGCCCAACACACCCGCTTGCTCGAGCCCGGTCTTGACGTCCTCGAGCGTGAACGGTTTGACGATGGCGGTGATCAGTTTCATGTTCGTCATGCCTCCTTGACGGCCGAACGTGCCGTGCTACCCACAGCGGCGAAGTCATAGGCGGATTCTGCGTGCTCGGACTCGTCCAAACCCACCACCTCGGCTTCCTCGCTCGCGCGCAGCCCAATGGTGAACTTCACGATATAGGCAATGATCAGCGACGCGAGGAAGGAGAAGGCAAGTACCGCACCGGCGCCCACCGCCTGGCGCCACAGCTGATCGAATCCGCCACCATAGAACAGACCGGTCTTCCCGGCACCCGCCTCGGGCGCCGCGACGACACCGACCATCACCGTGCCGATGAGGCCCCCGACCAGGTGTACCCCGACCACGTCGAGCGAGTCGTCGAAACCGAACTTGAACTTCAGACCGACCGCGAGGGCACACAGCGCGCCGGCTACCGCACCGATGACCAGCGCGCCGAGTACGTTCACCGCGGAACAGGACGGGGTGATCGCGACCAGACCGGCCACGATGCCCGAGGCCGCGCCGAGCGACGTTGGCTTTCCGTCGCGGAACTTCTCCACCAGCAACCAGGCCAGCATTCCGGCACAGGTCGCGAACGCGGTGACGATGAACGTCGAACCGGCGAGGCCGCCGGAGGTCACCGCGGAACCGGCGTTGAAGCCGAACCAGCCGAACCACAGCAGACCGGCGCCGAGCATGACGAACGGCAGGTTGTGCGGACGGAACGGAGTGGTCGGCCAGCCCTTGCGTCTACCGAGCACCAACACCAGCGCCAGGCCTGCCGCACCGGCGTTGATATGCACGGCCGTCCCACCTGCGAAGTCGACCGCGAGGAGCTTGTTGGCGATCCAGCCGCCCTCGTGCACGAGGTTGCCGTCGGCATCCTTCACGTCGAAGTCGAACACCCAGTGCGCGACCGGGAAGTAGACGACCGTCACCCAGATGCCCGCGAACAGCAGCCACGAGCCGAACTTCAGACGGTCGGCGACCGCTCCCGAGATCAGGGCAACCGTGATGATGGCGAACATCAGCTGGAACGCGACGAAGACGGTCGCCGGAATGGTGCCCGCGAGCGGGATGTTCACCGCCTCCGTGGTGACGACGCCCGCCGCGTCCTTGACCTCGGCGACCGAGTTGCCACCGATCAGGCCCGCGAGCCCGAAGAATTGAGTGGGATCACCGATCACGCCGAACTTGTTGTCACCGAAAGCCGTCGAGTAGCCGTACAGCGACCACAACACGCCGACCAGGCCCATGGCGCCGATGCTCATCATGATCATGTTGAGCACATTCTTCGACCGAACCATGCCGCCGTAGAAGAAAGCCAGGCCCGGTGTCATCAGCAGCACGAGCGCCGAACTCGCCAGCATCCATGCCGTATCACCAGTGTCCGGTGCACCGGTAAGGGGAAAAGCCACCTCAACGTCCTCCTCATCTCGGGCCCTGCCGATTCCGGCAAATGGACCTGCACAGAAGGGTCCTCACTCGGTGTTTCATCCGTAGAGCTGCGGTGTTTCACCTACGTGAACGGATGGCGCCGCTGTGTTGCTACCACGTTTCGTAGCGCATACCCGCGGTTTCGTGCCGCGTGCGAGCAGTGTCGGCGGGTTCGGGGTAGCGGTAGGCGAGCAGGAGGAGCTGAGCGGCATTCGGCACGGCACCCGATCGGAGGCGGGCACCGTTTCCCGCGCCGCGGCGCCGATCGAGCCGGCCCAGACACACTGCGGTGGCGCCGCGGGCGAACTCGATACGGCGGATCAGCCCAGCAGGGCGTCCACGAACGCGGCGGGCTCGAAGGGGGCCAGGTCGTCGGCACCCTCGCCGAGGCCGACCAGCTTCACCGGCACCCCGAGCTCGTGCTGAACCTGGAAGACGATGCCACCCTTGGCCGTCCCGTCCAGTTTGGTGAGCACGACACCGCTGATGTTCACCACTTCGGCGAACACCCGTGCCTGCGTCAGACCGTTCTGACCGACGGTCGCGTCCAGCACCAGCAGGACCTCGTCGACGGCGGCCTTCTTCTCCACGACGCGCTTGACTTTGCCCAACTCGTCCATCAGGCCGGTCTTGGTATGCAACCTGCCCGCGGTGTCGATGAGCACCGCGTCGACGCCCTGGTCGATGCCCGCTGCCACCGCGTCGAACGCGACAGCGGCGGGATCAGCGCCCTCCCGGCCGCGGACGGTCTCGGCGCCGACGCGCTCGCCCCAGGTCTGCAACTGGTCGGCGGCCGCGGCTCGGAAGGTGTCGGCGGCACCGAGCAGCACCCGGCGTCCATCGGCGACCAGCACGCGCGCGAGCTTGCCGGTGGTGGTGGTCTTGCCGGTGCCGTTGACACCGACGACCAACAGGATCGACGGGTGATCGGCGTGCGGTAGCGCGCGGATCGAGCGGTCGAGCTCGGGTCGCAGCTGCTCGATCAGCACCTCGCGCAGAACCGTCCGCGCCTGATCGGTGCTGCGCACGCTGCGGGCCGCCATCTCCTCGCGCAGCCGGGCCACGACCGCCGCGGTGCTGGCGGTACCGAGGTCGGCGAGGACGAGCGTGTCCTCCACCTCGTCCCAGGAGTCTTCATCCAGGTCGCCGCCGCCGAGCAGGCCGAGCAGACTCTTGCCGACCGCGTTCTGTGAGCGCGACAGGCGTCCGCGTAGGCGGACCAGACGGCCGGCGGTGGGTTCGATCTCCTCGAGCGGTGCCACGGTCTCGACGCCCGCAGGGGTATCCGGGGCGATGAACTCGGTGGTGTCGGCCGCGGCGCTGATGTCCGACTCGGGAGGCACCGTGCCGGACCCGGCGGCGTCGGCGGCGGTTGTGCCGGGCTCGGCGGGCGCGGGCGGCGCTGTCGCCTCCGACCCGACGGTCGCTGTCGGTTCCTCGGTGGCGCTCGACTCGGTGGTCGGGTGCGTGCCCGCGTCCGCCACCGGCGTGGTGCCGGATCCGGCCTCCGTCGGTGCCGCCGCGGCCGGTCCCTTGACGGATTCCACGCCTTCGGTAGCCGCGGCAGGACCGGCGGAAGACACATCCCCCGTGGTATCGGCGGTGGTGTCGACCGGGGCGCTCTCGGACTCGGTCGGCGCCTCGACGACGTCCGCCTCCGGCAGCGGCACGTTGGTGATGCCGCGCACGGGTGCGTCGCGCGGGATCGCGGCATCGTCGCCGACGTGCGGTTGTCCCTCGGTGTCGGTGCGTTCGATCGGCTCCGGCTCGGCCGCGGTCGTCGTGCCGCCGCGACTGAAGTTGAATCCACCGGACGCGGTGTAGCCGCCGGACCGGTCGGTCACCTCCTTGTCCTGCGGCGGCGGGGTCAGCGACACGCGGCCGCGCTTGTACCGGACAAAACCGGCGACAAGCACCACCAGCAGCAGAGCGGCGACCGCGGCGATCAGGATCCACACTTCGGGTCTCACGCGGACCATCCTTGCAGAAGGACCGCGCCGGGAGGGTCGCCGAGCCGTACCAAGCGGTCGGCGCCCGGCCCGGCGACCACGGCGTGAGCTCGGCGGACGCCGAGCGTGCCGCACCACGGAAGCGACCCGTCGAGCACCGACACAGCCCCCGAGATTTCTTGTCCTGCGGAACTTCTCGCGAAGTGACAATAGGATCGGCGACGTGACCGATCGAAACGTGCTTGGGGGGCCGCTGGAAGAGTGCGGCACCGATCCTCTCACCGGCTTCTACCGGGACGGCTGCTGTAGCACCGGGCCGGAGGATCTCGGTAGCCATACCGTGTGCACCGTTGTGACGGCGGAGTTCCTGGAGCATCAGGCATCCATCGGCAACGATCTCAGTACGCCGCGTCCGGAGAACAATTTTCCGGGCCTTCAGCCGGGCGACCGGTGGTGCGTGGTGGCCGTACGGTGGTTGCACGCACACGAGGACGGTGTCGCCGCACCTGTCGTGCTGGCAGCGACCCACGAGAACGCCCTGGAAGTGATCTCGGTGGACATCTTGCGCAAATACGCCGTCGACGTGCCGGACGACGTCAGCGACCTGCTCTGAACAGCCCGTGACCCGTCCCTCCGCCGGCGGCCGTGACGGCTGCCGGACGGATCCTCCTCCCGCCGGACCGAACGCCATCGGAAGCTGATCCATCGGGCGCGGCAGCGATCGACACGGCACTGACGCAGCTGCGTCCTTCGACGCTATCGCCCCGCCGCGGTGCGGCGCCGATGCGCTTTCTGACGGCACACAGCCAAGCCGTATCAGGCACGGCGACCGGCGTAGCGGCCGCTAGACCCGTGCTGGCTCGGCCGGGCGCGCCGCCGGGGTCAGGTTCTCACCGCGTAACCGCTGAGAGATCACCTGGGTGATACCGTCGCCACGCATGCTGACGCCGTAGAGTGCGTCAGCGATCTCCATCGTCGGCTTCTGATGGGTGATCACGATCAGCTGGCTCTTCTCGCGCAACTGCTCGAACAAGCCGATCAGGCGGCGCAGGTTGGTGTCGTCGAGCGCGGCCTCCACCTCGTCCATCACGTAGAACGGAGAAGGCCGAGCACGGAAGATGGCGACCAGCAGGGCGACCGCCGTGAGCGACTTCTCGCCACCGGACAGCAGCGACAGCCGCTTGACCTTCTTTCCCGGCGGCCTCGCCTCCACCTCGATACCTGTGGTGAGCATGTTGGCGGGGTCGGTGAGCAGCAATCTCCCCTCCCCGCCGGGAAATAGCTTCGCGAACACCCCGACGAACTCGCGCTCAACATCCGCGTAGGCCTCGGTGAACACCTGCAGGATCCGGTCGTCGACCTCGGCGACTACGTCCATCAGGTCCTTGCGCGCGCTCTTGACATCCTCGAGTTGGGTGGCCAAGAAGTTGTAACGCTCCTCGAGGGCCGCGAACTCTTCCAGCGCAAGGGGATTCACCTTGCCGAGCGTGGCGAGATCTTTCTCCGCGCGCTTGGCGCGCCGCTCCTGGGTCTGCCGATCGTAGGGCATCGGGGCAGGCAAACTGACCTGTTCCCCGCGCTGGTGTGCCTGCTCGTACTCGTGCATCTCTAGTTCCGACGGCGGCAGCGGCACATCGGGGCCGTATTCGGCGATCAGGTCGCTCAATGCGAGGCCGAACTGCTCGGCGATGGTCGCCTCCAGTTGTTCGATGCGCAGCGCCGCCTGGGCTTTGGCCACCTCGTCACGGTGCACCGCGTCGGTCAGCTGCGCCAGCTGCGTGGTCAGTGCGCGCACGCGCTCCTTGACCTGCTCGACCTGGGCAGCGCATTCGCCGCGCCTGCGCACCAGGTCATCACGGCGGGCGACGGCCTCGCCGACCACTTTCTCCAATTCGGCGGCGATCTTCGTGCCCGATTCGGCGACGGCGGCCGCCACCTCAGCCGCCTGCTTGCGCGCGGCCTGCGCACGCTCGGCGCGGGCACGGGTCTCTCGCTCGGCGCGAGCGGCCCTGCGCAGCCCGTCGGCCTTTCCGCGCACCGATTCCGCGCGTTCTTCGGCGGTGCGCACGGCCAAGCGGGCCTCGACCTCCATAGCACGCACCTCGGCGAGCGCGGACGCCGCTTCCTCGCGCGCGCGGCCGGCGGATTCGGTGCCGGCCGTGCCGAGTCCATCGGCATCGACCTCGGACTGCTCGAGTTCGGTGCGCCGCAGGCGATCCTCCAGGTCGGCGAGCGCAGCGAGCGCTTCTTCCCGGCTCGCCTCCGTTTCGGCGCGCTGGGCCAGCAGCCGCTCGCTGTCGGCGCGCGCGGTACGCGCGGTCTGGCCGAGCCTGCCGAGCCGATCATAGATCGCCACCAGCGCCTGGTCGGATTCGTGCAGCGCCAGCAGCGCATGGTCGACGGCGTCTTTACGGTCGGTCTGTTCGGCGAGCGCACCGGACAGCGCCGCCTCCAGTTCCTCGGCGCGGCGCTGGGCCGCGACCAGATCCGCCTTTGTCGCATCGATGTCGGCCTGGATCTCGAGCTGGCTCGGCGCCCGGTCGGAGCCGCCCAGCAGCCAGCCGTTTCCCGCGAGGTCGCCGTCGCGAGTGACGACCCGGACGTCCGGCCGGGCGGCCACGACCGCACGCGCGCCGGTCAGATCGTCGACGACCGCGATCCCCGTGGTCAGAGCCATGATCGCGCCGCGCACGCGGTCGGGACAATCGACCACCTCACTCAGCCACTGCGCCGCCCCGGGCAGGGCGCCGAGCTGCGGCCGCTGCTCGCCGTCCACGCCGAACACCACGGCGGCGCGCCCGCCGTCACCCGCCTTGAGCGCGTGGATCGCGACGTGCGCGGCGTGGTCGGTGTCGGCGGCGACGGCGTCGGCGAGCGGGCCGAGTGCCGCGGCGACCGCCGCCTCGAACCCGCCGTGCACCCGCAACACCTCCGACAGCGGGCCGAGCAGCCCCTGCGCCCGGTTTTCCACCAGCCAGGCAACACCATCGCGGCGGGCAAGGTTCATGCCGAGCGCCTCGATGCGCGCGGTCAGCGACGCCACCCGCTTGCTCGCCTCGCGGTCCTGCTCACGCAACTCGGTGACACGCTGATCGGCCAGTGCCAACGCCTGGACGGCGTGCTCGTGTTGGGCGTCCAGACCCGCTTCGCCCGCATCCAGTTCGTCGAGTTCGGCTTGCACCGTGTCGAATTCAGCCTGAGCCGCCTCGCCGCGGTGCCTGGCGTCGCCGATGGCCACCGACAGCCTGGCGATCTCCGCGTCCACCGACTGAGTTCTGGTGCGCAGGGTGTCGACCCGGCCGGAGAGCCGAGCCAGGCCCTCGCGACGATCGGCGATCGCCCGCACGGCGGCCATGTGCGCTTGCTCGGCGGCCTTGGCCGCGTACTCCCGTTCGGCCAGCTGGTCTCTGGCCGCCTCGAGGGTTTCGGCGGCCATCTCGACGGCCGCACGCAACTCGGCTTCCTCGGCCTCGACACGTTCGGCCTCGGCCTCCAGCTGCTCGGGGTCACGGCCGGTGCCAATGGGGGTGTGGGTGTCCAGATGACGCGCGCGGTCGCCCGCGATGCGGATAGTGGCGTTGACCCGCTCGGCCAGCGCAGAGAGCTGGAACCAGATTTGCGCCGCGGCCTCTGCGCTGGGGGTCAGCCGGGAAAGCTGGAACTCCTGCTGGGCCAGCGCGGCATTGGCGGCGTCCAGCTCGGTGTGCACGGTGATCTGCTGTTCGCGGGCGTATGCCTCTTTGCTCTGCTGACTCTCCAGTTCCCGGCGACGGGTGACCAGATCGTCCGCGGCCAGGCGCAGGCGTGCGTCGCGCAGGTCGGCTTGCACGGTTTGCGCCCTGCGGGCCACCTCGGCCTGCCTGCCCAACGGCTTGAGCTGGCGGCGCAGCTCGGTGGTGAGGTCGGTGAGCCGGGCCAGGTTGGCCTGCATGGCCTCGAGCTTGCGGACTGCCTTCTCTTTGCGCTTGCGGTGTTTGAGTACACCGGCAGCCTCTTCGACGAACGCGCGCCGGTCTTCCGGGCGCGATTCCAGAATCGCCGCCAATTGCCCCTGGCCCACGATGACGTGCATCTCACGACCGATGCCGGAGTCACTCAGCAGTTCCTGCACATCCATCAGACGGCACGAGCTGCCGTTGATCTCGTATTCGCCCGCGCCGTCGCGGAACATGCGACGGGTGATGGACACCTCGGCGTAGTCGATCGGCAGCGCACCGTCGGAGTTGTCGATGGTGAGCGTGACCTCGGCACGTCCGAGCGGCGCCCGGCCCGCGGTGCCCGCGAAGATCACGTCCTGCATCTTGCCGCCGCGCAGCGCCTTCGCACCCTGCTCGCCCATGACCCAGGTGAGCGCGTCGACGACGTTCGATTTGCCCGATCCGTTCGGTCCGACCACGCAGGTGATGCCCGGCTCCAACCGCAGTGTCGTCGCGGACGCGAAGGACTTGAACCCCTTCAGCGTCAGACTCTTCAGGTGCAAGTTCGACGACCTTTCCGTGTTCTGCCTGGTCACAGATGATTCGACGACCAATCACGGTATCCGTCGAATGCCGGGCACCCCCGACGCCCGACGGCGCACGTGGCCGAGTCGCGGTCGGTGGTACACGTAGGTTATCGAGTCATCGCGTGATCGCGCGCATTTCGATGCGCTCGAGGTTTGCCGGGACAGCGCACCTCGATGTCTACCGCGCCGAACCGTCTCGCGCAACGCGTGCGCCGACGGTTGCCAGGTCATCGCGGCGTGGTGCGGAACCTGGCAGCTGCCCGACACATATCGGACGGATGCGGATCCGACCCTCCCGGCGAGTCTCGAACTTGCGGTGACGCCCGGGCGTCCAGCCGCATACGATCCCTCTGATTCGCCAGCGAATGTCGGGAGCGCAACAGTATGTCTGCCCCCTCACCAGGGACCTGCACGACGTTCCGCCTTGTGCGCATCACGGCGCTGGTGCTCGGTTGCCTGGTGTTCCTGCACGCCTGTGAGCGGAGCACAAGTGCGCTGCTCGGCGATGTGTGGGTGGAGGCGGCGATCGGAGGCGGCCTCGGGGTAGCCGGACTGATCGTCGGGTGGTTCGAGGTCGCACTGAACGCACGGCTGGCCGATGGCGACGCGGCCGGGCGGGGCGCCGGCTGGGACGACACCGCCGAGCCCGAGGAGGCTCCCATTCGTGGGAATTCTCCGCGCAGGTCGGGGCCGCCGCGCTGGGACGACATCGACGAACAGGACCACACCGTGCGAACCGGCCGCGCGACGCGACCGCGCGACGCGGACGAGGAATCGCCACCCGTCGGCATCTCGGCACGTACCGAACTCATCGCCTGGATTTCGCGGACCCTGCGGATCGGCAAAACCGGTCGGAATGCCGACGAGCCGGAGTGGTCGGCGCGCGCCGCGTGGAATGCCCTCGCCACTCGGCTGCGCCGCGGCGAGCCGGACGAGGACGCCGACCTGCTCGAGCACGACGGAATCGACATCGAGCGCACCGAAACCGGCGAGCTCATCATCGAATCCGGCGGATCGACCATCCGCGCCAAGATCATCCGCTCCGGCGACCTCGTCTTCCACGGACGCGCGGGCAGCGATGTCCACCCGCAGTGGGAGTGGAAGTGGACCTTCCGCCCGGACACCTTCCCGGCCATCCGCGCCGCGCTCGGCGCCGCGCCGGGCGATCTGCTCGACCTGCTCGACCTGCTCGAACACACCGTGCCGCAGCTGGATCCGGTTGCTCGCCACGATCCGGGCGCCTGGTTGCGCGCTCATGACATTGTGGCGACCTATCGGGAGAAAGGCGTCAGCGCCGCCCAGGCGACTCGCGAACTCCCCGCGCTCCGGCCCGGGCCGCCCGAACTCACACCGGCGCGGACCGGCTCCAAGCAGGGATCGGCGTCGTCGAGCGCCGGGGCTCGCGGCGCGTCCTCGCCCACTCCGCACGATCACCACGAGGCGTTCGATTCCGCCGAGCCGCGTTTCTTACCCCGCCGCGAAAGACCTTCGGCCGCTGCGACATCCCGGGACAACCAGGGCGCGCGTTCCACACAACACAGGCCTGCCCACCCGCAGCACGACGACGCTCCTTACCGCGAAACCCCCGAGGATGCCGACCGGCGAGCCCGAGACGACGAGTGGCCGACCGCTCGGCCGAACCGGCGATCCGATCAGTCCGGCCCAGCACCCATGAGATATGACCCGGCGCCCCGAACCGCGCGGCGCCGTACCGATTCCGACGCGGCACGGCCTGATCGAGACCCGTACCCGCCGGAAGACTCCGGGCCTCTCGGACGAGACCGGACAGCCTCGCAGGAGTACCGGCGCCGACCTCGGCTCGCGCCGTCCGACCACGCTGCCGAGCAGGCCAACAGCCAATCCCCGTCCGGACGTCGCCACCGGCGCGACCCACCATCCCCCCCCGCCGGATAGGCCGACCACGCGGGGTAGGTGGTAGCCCCGACACGACTCGGCGCCGACACCCGCTGCCCGAGTGGCAGCGTCGAGATCGACTCAGCTCGTGCGATAGCCGCCTTCGAAGCCGGCCACCATCCGGAACGCGAGAACCGCGCCCCACGGGCCGATTACCCACACCGGCCAGAAATAGGTGAATTCGCCGACCCCGAACGAGATCGCCGCCCAGATGGCGAGCACGAGCACACTCACACCAAGCCAGGCGGTGCCCTCGATCCGCTGCCAGATCGGCAGACGAGGCCGCGTGTGCGCCGGTTCGGTGGCCTCCGCGCGGAGCGCGGGCAGATCGGACAGCACCACCTGCAGGTCCTCCCGCGCGGCAGTCACGTATACCTGGGCGACGCGCGTGTCGTATTCGGCGAGATCGATCCGCCCGTCCGCCATGTGCTGGCCGAGCAGCCGCACCACCTTGTCGCGTTCGGCATTCGAGGCGCGGGTACCGGTCGAGATGTCCATGCCTGTTCCTATCGACAGTTTCATATTCCATAGTGGAATACGTAGAGCATAAACCTCTAATGTGGAATGTCAACCATGCGGCGATTCGCTGCGCTGTCCGATCGCCCGAAGGTAGTGTCAGAGCGCCGCAGTATGGACGGTGCACAGATCGCGGGCCCGGCCGGCGGTCGGGTACACGCAATTGGCCAATTCCGGTAGGAGGCACAGTGTCCGAAACCGTGCGCGGGGTCGTGGCCCGCTCCAAGGGCGCGCCGGTCGAGCTCGTCGACGTGATAGTTCCCGATCCAGGACCGCACGATGTGGTGGTACGGGTGCAGGCATGCGGGGTCTGCCACACCGACCTGCACTACCGGCAGGGCGCGATCAACGATGAATTCCCGTTCTTGCTCGGCCACGAGGCCGCGGGAGTGGTGGAGACCGTCGGTTCGGCGGTAAGCCATGTCGAGACCGGCGACTACGTGATCCTCAACTGGCGGGCGGTGTGCGGCGAATGCCGGGCGTGTAAGCGCGGCCGCCCCTGGTATTGCTTCGCCACCCACAACGCGAGCAAGAAGATGACACTCGCCGACGGCGCCGAGCTGACCCCCGCGCTCGGCATCGGCGCGTTCATCGACAAGACCCTCGTGCACGAAGGTCAGTGCACCAAGGTCGATCCGGAGTCCGATCCCGCGGTCGCCGGCCTGCTCGGCTGCGGCGTCATGGCGGGTATGGGCGCGGCGATGAACACCGGCAATGTCTCCCGCGGCGACTCGGTTGCGGTGATCGGCTGCGGCGGTGTCGGCGACGCGGCGATCGCGGGCGCGCGACTGGCCGGGGCGACGACCATCATCGCGGTCGACACCAATGCGCAGAAGTTGCGCTGGGCCAATGACTTCGGCGCCACCCATGCCATCGATGCGAGCACTGAGGACGTGGTGGCGAAGATCCAGGAGTACACCGACGGCTGGGGCGCCGATGTCGTCATCGATGCGGTCGGCCGACCGGAGACCTGGAAGCAGGCGTTCTACGGTCGCGACCTGGCGGGAACAGTCGTCCTCGTCGGTGTCCCCACCCCGGACATGACGATCGAGATGCCGCTGATCGACCTGTTCTCCCGCGGCGGCGCGCTGAAGTCCTCCTGGTACGGCGACTGTCTGCCGGAACGCGACTTCCCGACGCTGGTCGACCTGCATCGCCGGGGACGGCTGCCGCTGGAGCGCTTCGTCACCGAACGCATCGCGCTCGACCAGGTGGAGCAGGCCTTCGACAAGATGCACACCGCCGACGTCCTACGCTCGGTGGTGGTCTGGTGACCGTTCGTATCGACCGGGTGGTCACCTCAGGCACCTTCTCGCTCGACGGGGGTACCTGGGACGTGGACAACAACGTCTGGGTGATCGGCGACGACGACGAGGTCGTCGTGATCGATGCCGCCCATCACGCCGATCCGATCGTCGCGGCCGTCGCCGGCCGCACCGTGCGCGCGATCATCTGCACCCACGGGCACAACGATCACGTCACCGTCGCCCCCGAACTCGCCGACCGCCTGGACGCCCCGATCCTGCTGCATCCAGGTGACGAACCGCTGTGGCGGATGACCCATCCGGACCTCGCCTACCGGTCACTCGCCGACACCGAGCGCATTCCCGTGGCACGCACCGACCTCCAGGTCCTGCACACTCCCGGCCATTCGCCCGGATCGGTCTCATTACATCTTCCCGAGGCCAAGGCCCTGTTCACCGGTGACACCCTGTTCTCCGGCGGGCCCGGCGCGACCGGTCGTTCCTTCTCCGACTTCGACACCATCGTCGACTCGATCCGCAACCGGCTGCTCACTCTCCCGGAGGAGACCACCGTGCACACCGGTCATGGTGACTCCACCACCATCGGCGCCGAAAAACCGTCGTTGGCCGACTGGATCGCCCGCGGGCACTGACAACCGCGGACGGCGACCCGATGTCGCCGCCCGCGGTTGTCGAACGCGTAGGTCAGCCGCGATACGGGTAGCGGCGGTCCAGATCCAGATTGAGCTGGAGCACATCGACCCGCGGCTCGCCGAGGAACCCGAGGGTTCGGCCACTGGTGTGCGCGTCGATCACCGCACGAACCTGCTCCTCGGAGATGTCGCGCGCCTTGGCGATTCGGGCCACCTGGATGGCCGCGTATGTCGTGGAGATATTCGGGTCCAGCCCACTGCCGCTGGCGGTGACGGCGTCGGCAGGCACCGCGGGGTCAGCCGGGGCGTCGCCGGGGATCGGCACGATGCGACCGACCGAGTAATCCTGCCCCGGCTCGGCACAGTCGACCCGGACCCCACGGTAGGTGGCCAGGAACGGCAACGCCGGGCACGCCTCGTTGACGCTGACGACCCGCACCGGATGCGACACCTGGCCATAGGCGTCGCGCGGACCGATCACCGAGAGCACCGCACCCGCACCATCGGCCGTACAGAACGGGCGAGTGCCGTCGACCCCCTCACGGTCGGCGATCTCCTTGCTGCGCTGGCAGACGGTGGTGAGTAGGCTCGGCGCGTCCGGCGCGGAATCCACGACGTCCTCCGGCCCGAGGTTGCTGGCCGCGGTGGACAGCGGGTCGTAGCCGTCGCCCGCCGCGGACGGCCGGCTCTGGAAGTACTGCGCGAGCGCGTTGCCGTCGGAATCGGTGAACGACTGTCCGATCAGACTGCTGCCCACCACCTTTCCATCGAACTCGAGCAGTGACCCGTTCGCCTTGTCGTGTAGGCCGGGCAGTTGTGCGACCGCGAATACCGCCACCGGGTAGACGATTCCGGTGATCACCGTGAGAACGAGCAACGCGCGCAACGCGGCGAGATGCTGTCGGATCCAGGTTGACTTCCGCATGGCAAGAATTGGCATTTCAGGACATCCCGGGGAGGAGTTGGACGACGAGGTCGATGATCTTGATACCGAGGAACGGCGCGATGATGCCGCCCAGGCCGTAGATCGTCAGGTTGCGACTCAACAGATTCGACGCGTTGGTCGGCCGATAATGCACGCCGCGCAGCGCCAGCGGAATCAACGCGACGATCACGATCGCGTTGAAGATGACCGCCGACAGGATCGCCGACTGCGGACTGGACAGCCGCATGATGTTGACCGCGTCCAGTCCGGGAAACAGCGCCACGAACAACGCCGGAATGATGGCGAAATATTTGGCGATGTCGTTGGCGATCGAAAACGTGGTCAGCGCACCACGAGTGATGAGCAGTTGCTTGCCGATCTCGACGATCTCGATCAACTTGGTCGGGTCCGAGTCGAGATCGACCATATTGCCCGCTTCTTTGGCCGCCGAGGTGCCGGTGTTCATCGCCACGCCGACATCCGCTTGCGCGAGCGCAGGCGCGTCGTTGGTGCCGTCACCGGTCATCGCGACCAGCCGCCCACCGTCCTGCTCCTTCTTGATCAGCGCCAGTTTGTCCTCCGGAGTGGCTTCGGCGAGGAAGTCGTCCACGCCTGCCTCGTCGGCGATCGCTTTCGCGGTCAACGGGTTGTCGCCAGTGATCATCACGGTGCGGATACCCATTCGGCGCATCTCGTCGAAGCGCTCTCGCATGCCTTGCTTGACGACGTCCTTGAGATGGATGACGCCGAGCAGTCGCGCGGTGCCGTCCATCACCTCACCGACCACCAGTGGCGTACCACCGGACGCGGAGATGCCGTCGACGGTGACACCGACGGCATCGGGCACGACGCCACCTTGCGCCCGCACCCACTCGGTGACGGCACTGGCCGCGCCCTTGCGCAACTGGTGCCCATCAGCGAGGTCGACACCCGACATCCGAGTCTGCGCGCTGAATTCCACCCAGTGCGCGCCGGTCAACTCGCCGGGTGTGCGCTCCCGCTTGTTGAACGCCTGCTTGGCGTAGACCACGATCGATCGGCCCTCAGGGGTTTCATCGGCCAGGCTGGACAACTGCGCGGCATCAGCCAGCTCGTCGTCCGGAATACCGGGCATCGGAACGAATCCCGAGGCCTGCCGGTTGCCCAGGGTGATGGTGCCGGTCTTGTCCAGCAGCAGCGTGTTCACATCACCCGCGGCCTCGACCGCGCGGCCGGACATCGCCAGCACATTGCGCTGTACCAGCCGGTCCATGCCCGCGATGCCGATCGCCGACAGCAACGCGCCGATAGTGGTCGGGATCAGACAGACCAGCAGCGAGACCATGACGATGCCGGTGACGCCGTGCACGTCCAGTGCCGACGTGTCCGGCACGCCGGGGTTGTTCGCTTTCGCGAAGATCGCCATGGGCTGCAGCGTGACGACCGCGAAAACGAAGATGATGGTGAGCGCGGCGAGCAGGATGTTCAGCGCGATTTCGTTCGGCGTCTTCTGCCTACTCGCGCCCTCGACCAGAGCGATCATCTTGTCGATGAAGCTGGCGCCCGGTTCCTGGGTGATCTGGACGACGATCCGATCCGACAGCACCGTGGTTCCGCCGGTCACCGCGGAACGGTCGCCACCGGATTCCCTGATCACCGGAGCGGATTCACCGGTGATGGCCGACTCGTCCACCGAGGCGATACCTTCCACGACATCGCCGTCGCCCGGAATGACCTGGCCCGCTTCGACGATGACGTAATCACCGCGTTGCAACTCGGGCGCGCCGACCTTCTCCTCGGTGATCCGCCCACCGGGCGACCAGTCGACCAGTCTGCGGGCGACCGTGTCGGTCTTCGCCTTGCGGAGCGTGTCCGCCTGAGCCTTTCCGCGGCCCTCCGCCACCGCCTCGGCAAGATTGGCGAAGACGACGGTGAGCCACAGCCACACCACGATCGCCCAGGCGAAGAAACTGGGATCGACCAGCGCGAGGATGGTCGACCAGACCGCGCCGAGTTCCACGATGAGCATCACCGGATTGCGCCACAGCGTGCGCGGATCGAGCTTGCGCAGCGCATCCGGCAGCGAAGTCAGCAGCATCTTCGGGTCCAGTACACCTTTCGGCACACCCTTGCCGCGATGCTCGGACTTCGGGCCGGAGCCCGCCGATGCGGTCGATTCGATTGCGGGAGTGGTCATCAGTGGATTCCTTCAGCGAGCGGCCCGAGTGCGAGTGCGGGCAGGAAGGTGAGCGCGACCAGGATCACCGTCACACCGACCACCATGCCGACGAACTGCGGCCGGTGCGTCGGCAGCGTGCCGATCGACTCGGGAGTGGTGCCCTGCTGGGCCAGCGAACCGGCCAGCGCCAGCACGAAGATGATCGGGAGGAATCGGCCGAGGACCATGGCCAGACCGAGCGCGGTGTTGTACCACTCGGTGTTGCCGGTCAACCCCGCGAACGCCGATCCGTTGTTGTTCGCGGCGGAGGTGAAGGCGTACAGCACTTCGGACAGGCCGTGTGGCCCGGAATTGAGCATCCCCGCTCGCTGACCCGGCATCGCCATGGCGATCGCCGTACCGATCAGCACGAGCAGCGGGCTGATCAAGAAGTACGACGCGGCCAGCTTGATCTCTTTCGGCGTGATCTTCTTGCCGAGATACTCGGGGGTCCGGCCGACCATGAGGCCCGCGACGAAGACGGTGATCACCGCCAGAATGAGCATGCCGTAGAGGCCCGAACCCGTACCGCCCGGGGCAACCTCCCCCAGTTGCATGTTGAACATGGTCATCATGCCGCCGAGGCTGGTGTAGGAGTCGTGGAACGAGTCGACGGCGCCGGTGGAGGTCAGCGTGGTCGCGCTCGCGAAGGTCGCCGAATCCGCCACGCCGAACCGCTGTTCGACGCCTTCCATCGACGCGCCGATCGCCGTAGGCACCGTGCCATGAGCCTGCAACTGGAACAGGTTGGTCAAGGTCACACTGATCAATGCGATCGTGCCCATCACCGCCACGATCGCGTAACCCTGCTTTCGGCTGCCGACCATCCGGCCGAAGGTTCGCGGCAGCGAGAAGCTGACCACCATCAGCAGGAAGATCTCCAGCCAGTTCGTCCAGGTCGTCGGATTCTCGAACGGATGCGCGGAGTTCGCGTTGTAGAAGCCGCCACCATTGGTGCCCAGTTCCTTGATGACCTCCTGGCTGGCCACCGGGCCGCCGGTGATCGTCTGCGCGCTGCCGTTCAGCGTCTGCGCGACTTGGTCGTGCAGGTGGAAGTTCTGGATAACGCCACCGGCGACCAGCACGATCGCGGACACGAAGGCGAGCGGCAGCAAGATACGGATGGTCCCGCGCACCAGATCCACCCAGAAGTTGCCGAGATCGCCGGTGTGCCTGCGGGCGAAGCCGCGGACCAGCGCGACGGCCACTGCCATGCCGACGGCGGCCGACACGAAGTTCTGCACCGCGAGCCCCGCCATCTGCACCAGATGGCCCTGGGTGGATTCGCCGGAGTAGTTCTGCCAGTTCGTGTTCGTCACGAAACTGACCGCGGTGTTCCACGCCAGCGCCGGTGTCATCTCGGTGCCCGGATCGTTCAGGTGCAGCGGCAGTTTGCCCTGGATCAGCTGGAAGAAGAACAGGAACAGGATGCTGACCGCGGAGAACGCGAGCACACTACGGGCATACACACCCCAGGTCTGCTCCACGCCGGGTTGAACCCCGAGGGCCCGGTAGATGACGCGCTCCGCGCGCGAATGTTTCGCGCTGCTGTAGACCCGGTACATGTAATCGCCGAGCGGCACATGCACCAGCGCGAGCGCGATGATCAGGGATGCGACGAAGACTATCCCCGCTGTGGTCGTGTTCACCTAGAACCTCTCGGGGAAGAGCAGGGCCACGACCAGGTAGATCGCGACGAGGATGGCCAGAATCAGACCGATCAGGTTGGCGATCACAGCTTTTCCACCCCCCGCTGGATCAGGCCCAGCAGGGCGAACACCGCCACGGTGAGCACCGTGAACACGACGACAGACATAACGTACGCAACCTCCGTTTCGCGCCCATTCCGTGGAGCGCGCCAGGTGAGTCAATCGGGCATCCGGCCCGATGCCGAGCGTCCTTATGAGTCCTTAGCGGGTCGGCGACGAGCATTGACACTTCATTAACACCCCTGCCTGATACCGGTGAAAGAATGCCGTCAAGGTGGACCGCCATCCCGTCAACACACCGTAAAGATCGAGATCAGCGAGGCATGTCGAGGTAGAAACGACAGAGCCCGGTCACGCGGAAAACTCCAGCGGACCGGGCATCTCATCGGTTGTGGAGAGGATCGATCCATGTCGGCTGTCGCGATGGCCCTGATCGGCGGCTTCGTCTGCTGCGCGGCGCTGATCCGCGCACTGGGGTGCCTGGGCGATGGTCGCACCGGTAGCTCATGGGATGCCGAGGTCGCGACAGACCCAGTTCAGGTGTCCGCCGATAGGCCGCGACGCGCGATGATAGACGAGTGAAACGCGGGCAAGTTTTGATGCAGAATAACCTTTGAGCGGACATCATCCGCCGCGACCAGGTTTCGCCTGGTCAGCATCAGTCCGCAACGAAACTCCGACCGCTTCGTCAGCAATCCGCGGTACCGTCGTCGGTGTGGAGATGCAGATGGAAGCACAGGCGCGCGCGTTGGCGTCGGCCTACCTCGAAGAGCAATTGCCACGGCGATGGAATCACACCCAGGGGGTCGCAGCGCAAGCCAGCCGGGTGGCACCAGCGTTTGATGCAGACGCAACTTTTCAGCATTGAGACAGCGATGATTTAGCAAGAGATCGCAATCGGTCCAAATCATCGTTGATTCGGTCGCGAATTCGCGGCTGAAAACCCGCGATTCGGACCAGTCGAAGATACTGGCAGGCGTACAGATCGAACCGTCCTAGTTGCTGTGGTCAGGTAGGCCTGTCGTCTAGTCGGTCATGACGTCATGTCTGTCACCAGGGGAAGGGCGTCCTGTGGCCAGCACCGAATATTCTGGGCCACAGCAGATCTCACCGGCCAGCCCCACCGCGGTAACGAGGCGATCGGTCACATTCCTCTTTGAGCAACCAGCGTCACGTGTTTCCGAGGTCCGGTAACTCTCCTGCCAGGAACGTGCGAAAGATAGGAGTGCGCAGTAATACTGGCCGAGCGATCGTGGCTCCTCGGGGCCACAAGGGGTAGTGGGGGTGCACATGTTTGTTTCCGAGATCGGGGCGATGAACTTCCGGTCGTGCCGCAAAGTCCGGGTGCGGCTGCGCCCAGAGGTGACGCTCCTCGCCGGCGAGAACAACGCCGGGAAAACGACGGTGATCGAAGCTTTGCGGCAGCTTACCGATGCTCTGGATGGTCGGCGCGGACCAGCGTTGGCCGAAAGTGACGTGAACGACGGGTGCGGGCCGGACGAACAGGTGCAGTTGTACGCTGTTCTCACCGATATAGACCCAGATCAGGCAGAGGCACTTATCACGATGTATTTCTGGCCGGAGCGACGGCCGAGGGCAAGCGGTCAGCCCGCTGGTCCTTGACCTACACATGCCCGCCGATGGGGCGGCGTCGTGGTGCGACGGTCTGGCAGATAGGTGAAGGCCGAGAATCGGCCGGTGAGCCGATTTTGCGCACGGCGATCCGCCATGTCCATTTGCCGGCCCTCCGCGATGCGGTTCGCGACCTCGGTGTCGCCGGTGGTGTCCGCGTTCGGGTGATGCTCGAGGCTCTGCGTGGTGAGCGGGAGCAGGTCGACGCGTTCGTAGAGCGGGCTGGCAAACATCTCACTGCACTCGCGCAAGACGACGCGGTGCGAGATGTCGACACTGCGGTCAACCTGCGCCCCTCGGGGCTATTACGTCCGGTGCGCACCGGCAGGCAACAGGCCTAACGATGACGGATCCAAGTCTGGCCGCGATCTCCCGCGCGTTGCGGATGCTGCTCGGCGATGCAGAGTTGCCGCTGACCGCCTCCATCGATATCTCGGGGCTGGGTTATGCGAACGCCCTCTACATCGCCACGGTGTTGGCTGAGTTCGAGACCGCCCGCGAATCGGATCTGACCTTGCTTCTGGTCGAAGAGCCCGAGGCGCATCTGCATCAGCAGTTGCAGACGCTGTTGTGCTTCGCTACCTCGAGCGGCGGGCCGCAGCGTCCAGGCAACGGGTTGTGGATGATCTGGCTGGCCCGACCGCTTGCTCCGGGAGGAGTATCTGATCTGCTTTATCGAGTGGCTGCTCGGGTTGAACGAATGGCACCAAGCACAGAACTTGCCGCGTTGACTGGCATTGGACAAGGTTGGTGACGCGCGACTATCGCATCTCCGTCCGCCCCAGTCCCAACGCACGATGGCCGTCGAAAACGGTCAACGCATCGCCCGCGAGGGCGGAAAACCTGGACTGGCTGGGGATTGGGTCGGGTGGGTCGCCGTCAAGTTTGAAACTCGATCTCGTTCGCTGAGTGGGTGGCCGTGGCGGCGGTAGTGCGATAGCCGGGCTTGGTGTTGTCGTCGTCGCCAGCGTGACCAGGCCCAGTTGTGGTCGGGCAGGTGATGGCAGGTCGGGACGAACGCGACCAACAGGCGGCGGATCTCCGGTAGCGTGAGCGCGATAATGTCGTCCTCGCTGTCGGCAAGCCCCCCCCCCTTTGCGGCAAGGGTTTTTCGTTGCGGCGAGCCAGGACAGGGGAGCATCGACAGATTGAATTTCTGGTGGATGAGTATGCTTACTCTTCTCCAGTGGATTCGGCGAAGTTCGATCCAGTCGTTGGTCGCCTCGTCGGTTGTGTGAATCGAGGTTGTGCGGATGGAACTCGTGGCTTCGGACGTCGGGTGCGGCAGGCCGGGTGCCGTTTTCGGTCCGCCCCATGCGATTTCACCACCTTTGAGTATCCTCGATATCCGGCTGGCATCGGGCTGATCCAGGTCGGAACAATTATGAGAATCCTGATCGTCGCGCGCGACCGTATAGAAAAATCTTTCGCACGACTTGTCGACATATGCGCAACGAGTTGGCGCAATGATTCCAATGTCATCAAAAGTGGGTTGGGTGAGTATTTAAACGCCGATGCCACAATGCGGCGGGTCGAATTCCTGCCCAGCGACGCCGAACGTGCTATTGGAAATATTCAGTTCCGTAGGCTGATCCCGATTGTCGGGGAAGGAAGAAACGGGACCTACAAAGTAGTATCCAGTACCGGCATGAGCATCTACAAGCCCGCTATTGGAGAAAATGTTCACTTTTCTATGAAAAATTTGATTCCGCAGATCAGTGGTGAACTTGCCAAGCGGGAAGTCGCGGCATACCGGGTTAACGAACTGCTCGGCTTCACGTTGGTGCCGCCGACCGCCATTATCAAAGGGCCCAAGGGGCTGGGATCGAACCAGAATTTCGTACATTCGGAGCCTGCTACCAGCATTCGTACCTATGATAGCCTGCAATCGCAACAGATGGCAGTGCTCGATTATATCATCGGCAATCTCGACCGTCCGCTTCGCAATTTTCGGGTGACGCCGAACGGCGATCTCGTAGCGATCGATCATGGGTATTCTTTTCCAGAAAACCAAGGGCCGCCATTCATTAGTTCTCATTTCGTGGATAAATTTAGAGGGCAGCCGCTGGACCGAAGAGTATTGGAAAGTGTCGACGCGGTCGATCCAGGGGTTCTCCGTCAGGCGTTACGGGAACTCGATCTCGGCGATAAGGCCATCGATGGCGCGATCGCGCGCCTAAAAGAAATCCAGACAGAAAGGAATATCGTCGGGAAAGGTTGGCTTCCGGATACCGACTTCATGACATGGGGAATTCAGGATGCTCCCAGGTTGGAGAATAAGAAACTCCCACCCGGGTGAACGTCTCTACAGGTCATTAGGCTAGTTTCTGCAGCTCACAACACCACCGATCGGCAACGCCGGAGCCCTGGACAACCACCGACGGATGTGCAATTCACGATTCACCACTCAGCAATTCAGGCGACGTGTCGGCCACGAAATTTTCCCATGCTGTGTCTGCTTGTTCGGTAACGTTTGTTGCAGGTTGGACGTGGAGGTGTAGAGCGGACGACACCTCCACGTCGCCGACTTCCCGGGCGGCATCGGTCCAGCTCATCGGCGAACACCGCCGGGGTGAGCACCGTGAACACGACGACAGACATAACGTACGACGTACGCAACCTCCGTTTCGCGCCCATTCCGTGGAGCGCGCCAGGTGAGTCGATCGGGCATCCGGCCCGATGCCGAGCGTCCTTATGAGTCCTTAGCGGGTCGGCGACGAGCATTGACACTTCATTAACACCCCTGCCTGATACCGGTGAAAGAATGCCGTCAAGGTGGACCGCCATCCCGTCAACACACCGTAAAGATCGAGATCAGCGAGGCATGTCGAGGTAGAAACGACAGAGCCCGGTCACGCGGAAAACTCCAGCGGACCGGGCATCTCATCGGTTGTGGAGAGGATCGATCCATGTCGGCTGTCGCGATGGCCCTGATCGGCGGCTTCGTCTGCTGCGCGGCGCTGATCCGCGCACTGGGGTGCCTGGGCGATGGTCGCACCGGTAGCTCATGGGATGCCGAGGTCGCGACAGACCCAGTTCAGGTGTCCGCCGATAGGCCGCGACGCGCGATGATAGACGAGTGAAACGCGGGCAACTGCGCATCTACCTCGGCGCGGCACCGGGAGTCGGCAAGACCTACGCCATGCTCGGCGAGGCACACCGACGGCTCGAGCGTGGGCGCGATGTCGTAGCTGCGGTGGTGGAAACACACGGCCGGGCCAAGACTGCCGAGTTACTGGAAGGCATTGAGCGGATCCCGCCCAAGCTGGTGGACTACCGCGGCACCACCTTCCCCGAACTGGACGTGGAAGCCGTGCTGCGCAGGCGGCCCGGGGTAGTGCTGGTCGATGAGTTGGCCCATACCAACGCGCCGGGCGGCACGCACGAGAAGCGGTGGCAGGACGTCGAGGTTCTGCTCGCCGCGGGCATCGACGTGATCTCGACGGTCAACGTCCAGCATCTGGAGAGTCTCAACGACGTCGTCGAGCAGATCACGGGCATTCAGCAGAAGGAGACCGTGCCGGACGCGGTGGTCCGCAGTGCCGAACAGGTCGAATTGGTCGACATCACGCCGGAAGCGTTGCGGCGCAGGATGTCCCACGGCAATGTCTATGCCGCCGAGAAAGTGGATGCGGCATTGCGCAACTACTTCCGGCCGGGCAATCTCACCGCGCTGCGCGAACTCGCCCTGCTCTGGCTGGCCGATCAGGTGGACGCCGCGCTGGCCAAATACCGCGCCGATCACAAGATCACCGAGTTGTGGGAAGCGCGCGAACGCGTGGTGGTCGCGGTGACGGGCGGTCCGGAATCGGAGACCATTGTGCGTCGAGCCAGCCGGATCGCCACCAAATCCAGTGCCGACCTGGTAGTCGTGCACGTGGTGCGCGGCGACGGACTGGCGGGGGTATCCACCGCGCGCCTGGCCAGGCTGCGTGATCTCGCCGCCAGCCTCGACGCCTCGCTGCACACCGTCACCGGTGACGACGTACCGACCGCGCTGCTGGAGTTCGCGCACGAGGTGAACGCCACCCAATTGGTCATCGGCACTTCCCGGCGCTCGCGCTGGGCGCGGATCTTCGACGAGGGCATCGGCTCGACCGTGGTGCAGCAGTCGGGGAAGGTCGACGTGCACATGGTGACCCACGAGGAAGCCCACCGCGGCCTGCGGTGGCGCTCCTTCACGCCGCGGCAACCGGTGGTCGCCTGGCTGGCCGCGGTGCTTGTCCCGATCGGAGTGTGTGCGATCGGCGCGGGATTCCTCGATGGAGTTCTCGAGCTCGGCGGTCTGAGCGCGATATTTTTCATCGGCGTCGTCGCGGTCGCGCTGCTCGGGGGTGTGATTCCCGCGATGTTCTCAGCACTGTTGTCTGGACTGTTGCTGAACTGGTTCTTCGTTCCACCTCGCTACAGCCTGACCATCGCCGAGCCGGACAGTTTCGTGACCGTGGTGGTTCTCTTGATCATTGCGGTGGCGGTCGCGGCGCTGGTCGATGTGGCGTCGATGCGGACGAGGCAGGCGCGCAAGGCCTCGCAGCAGGCCGAACTGCTGACCATGTTCGCGGGTGCCGTGCTGCACGGTGCCGACCTATCCAGCCTGCTCGAACGAGTCAGAGAAACCTATGGTCAGCGGGCAGTCAGCCTGGTGGCCAACGAAACCTTGGTCGCGGCAGTGGGATCGAACCCGCCGCAACGGGTCTCCGCGGCGCAGACCTCGATCGAGGCGGGCGATGCGTTGCACTGGTTGCTGCTCGCGGGTCGGCCGCTGGCCCCAGGCGATCGGCATGTGCTCAACGCGGTCGCCAATCAGGCCGTCGGCCTGGTCCGGCAGGCCAGGCTGGCCGAGGAAGCCGGGGCCGCGGCGGCCCTGCTCGAGGCGGACCGACTTCGGCGAGCGCTGCTGTCAGCAGTCAGCCACGATCTGCGCACGCCGCTTGCCGGAGCGAAGGCCGCGGTGTCCAGTCTGCGCAGCGACGACGTGGATTTCTCGCCGGAAGACACCGGCGAACTGCTGGAGGCCATCGAGGAGTCGGTGGATCAGCTCACCGCGTTGGTCGGCAATCTGCTCGATTCGTCGCGGTTGGCCGTCGGCGTGGTCACGCCACAACTTCGACGGGTGTACATGGACGAGGTGGTGCATCGCGCGCTGGTGAGCGTCGGAATGGGCGCGCGTGGCCTGCGGCGCGCGGCGATGGATCGGGTCAAGGTCGAGGTCGGTGAGGTTTCGGTACGCGCCGACAGCGGTCTGCTCGAACGGGTGCTCGCCAATCTGATCGACAATGCGCTGCGCCACTCCGGCCGAGACACCCCGGTGCGGGTGACCGCGGAGCACGATGGTGACCGGGTGTCGATCGCGGTGGTCGACAGCGGTCCCGGAGTGCCGCGCGGCGCCGAAGACCAACTGTTCGAGCCCTTCCAGCGGCTCGGCGACCGGGACAACACCACCGGTGTGGGACTCGGGCTCTCGGTGGTCCGGGGATTCGTCGAGGCGATGAGCGGCTCCGTGCACGCCGAACCGACTCCGGGCGGCGGATTGACCATCTTGGTGGACCTGCCCGCCGACCAACCCGAGCGTCCCACCGTCGTGGAACCCCGCGAATCACCTGTGGAATCACCTGCTGCGAGCGGCTCCCCCGAAACCGCTGCGCCGGCATCGGGGGCGCTCGACAGCGGGTCCGGGGCACGCGAGTCCGACGGCGGACAAGAGGCCACTCCGGTCGACGACCCCCCGACAGCCCGCTCGACGGACAACGGCCCGCCATGGACGGTCGACAACGAATCCGTCTGTCCCGCTGACGACGAGCACGCAACGCGGTGCGTCGGCGACACCGCCGAAGCGACAGCCGCGGACCGCAGACGCACGGTGACCAACGAGCCTGATACGCACAACGCGGGTGCCGAGTAGTTTCCGTTCGAGGAAAGTGAGCACACGAGTCGATGACGACAACGAACCTGAGTGACACTGGCGAGGAATCGGCCCTCGGAACCGATCGGGTGCGGGCGCCCCACACGACACAGGAAGCCGGAATGACGGACAAGACGCAGGACGCCACGGCGACCAAGGTGCTGGTCGTCGACGACGAGCCGCAGATCGTGCGCGCGCTGCGGATCAATCTGTCGGTGCGCGGTTACGAGGTGATCACCGCGGCGACCGGTGCCGCCGCGCTACGTGCCGCGGCGGACAAGCATCCCGACGTGGTGATCCTGGACCTCGGCCTGCCCGACATGGACGGCATCGAGGTACTCGCCGGTCTGCGCGGGTGGACCTCGGCGCCGGTGATCGTGCTGTCCGCCCGGACCGACTCGGCCGACAAAGTCGAGGCGCTGGACGCGGGCGCCGACGACTACGTCACCAAACCGTTCGGGATGGACGAGTTGCTGGCCCGGCTGCGCGCCGCCGTCCGGCGCGGCGCCACCGACACCGATGCGTCGGACCCGGTCGTGGTGACGGAATCGTTCACCGTCGACCTGTCCGCTAAACGGGTCACCAAGAACGGTGTGACCGTGCATCTGACGCCCACCGAATGGGGCATGCTCGAAATGTTGGTGCGCAACCGCGGCAAACTGGTCGGACGACGTGAGTTGCTGCGCGAGGTGTGGGGTCCGTCCTATGCGACCGAGACGCATTATCTGCGGGTCTACCTGGCGCAACTGCGGCGCAAACTGGAAGTCGACCCGTCACACCCGCGGCACCTGCTCACCGAAGCCGGGATGGGCTATCGGTTCCAAGAGTAGTAATTCCCGCCACTGCCCGATGACCGCCAGGAATGGCACTCGCGTCGCCGGCGTTGCCACGCGCGCGAGCGATGTCGATGAGAATGGCAGGATCGAACCATGGCTGAACAGACCGTTACACCCGTCACCGCCGCCGCGGCGCCGGTCGACCCAGGCCCGACCACACTGTGGGTCGAGCGCACCGGGACCAGGGCCTACACCGGCCGCAGCTCCCGCGGCGCGGAGGTCAGGATCGGGTCGCAGGGCGTTGCGGGTGTTTTCACGCCGGGCGAGTTGCTGAAGATCGCCTTGGCCTCCTGTTCCGGCCTGAGCGCGGACTTCCCGCTCGCGCGCAAGCTCGGCGACGATTTCGACGCGACGATCCGGGTATCCGGCGACGCCGACCGCGAAAACGAGGTCTACCCGCAGCTGGATGAAGTGTTCGAGCTCGACCTCAGCGACCTCGACGACGAGGCGCGTGAGCGGTTGATGGTGACCGTCCAGCGGGCGATCGACAAGGTGTGCACTGTCGGGCGGACTCTACGGGCGGGTTCGAAAGTGACCCTGTCCTTCGACATCGAAGCCTGATGGACGAAGCCGTTCGACTGAGCGCCTGGGTGCACGGCGGGGTTCAGGGAGTGGGTTTCCGCTGGTGGACCCGGGCACGCGCATTGGAACTCGGGCTGGCCGGACACGCCACCAACGCCAAGGACGGCCGCGTGCACGTAGTCGCCGAAGGACCGCGACACGCCTGCGAGCGGTTGCTCGAACTCTTGCGCTCGGGAACCACACCTGGCCGGGTGGCCTTGGTTGTGGAAAGCTGGGAGCCCGCGCGGGGTGATGTGACCGGTTTCGAGGAGCGGTAAGTGACGGTTCGGGCGACGGAGGGGGCGCTACGGTGAGCACCCAGCGGCCAGATGACGGCACACCGCCGGACAAGCCCGAAATCGAGCGAACGTCGGGCACAGAGCAACAACCCATACCCGCGGAAGACCGGTCGCCGACCGCCGGGGCGAATTCCGCGGCATCGCCCGACGATCGGTCGTCTGCCGGGGCCGGGTCGCCCGCGTCGTCCGACGCACCGGATCGGCCGACACCCGGCACCCCGGTATCGCCCCGCCGCGGCAGCGTGCGACGGCAGGAAGCAGGGGTAACCCAGCCGCGCCCGCCGACGGTGGCCGAAGCGAGGGCGAGGGACAAGGCGCGCAAGCGCGCCGAGGAGACCCAGCGGGCCGCGACCGCGGCGGCGGAGGCCAAGAAGCGCAAACGCAAGCGGGTCATGATCGGCGGCGTCGCCGTCGTCGGCGTCGCAGGATTGGTCGGCGGTGGCTATCTGGCCTACCGTGCGTTGACCGCGCCGGATCAGGTGACGGCCTCCTGCGTGAAGCTCGAGAACGGCCAAGAGGTCGTGGTCGACGACAACTACTGCGGCGACGGCCGCGCCGGCTTCATCAGCGACAGCGGTGGCGGCGGCGGCACCGGGCCCGGCGTGATCATCCTCGGCGGCGGTCCGCAGTATCGCTACTACTACGGCGGCACCGGCACCATCGGCAAACCACCGACCGGCGGCACCACGGTCAAACCGCGCACCGCCGAGATCAAGACCAAGAGTGGGACCACGGTGCAGCGCGGCGGGCTCGGTAGCAAAAGCGGCGGAGGGTCGTGATGAGACGCGTGCGCGATACGCCACGGCCGGGTTGGCAGCAGACCATCGAAAGCCAAGGCCTGGTCTACGGTTCGCCCGGGCGGGATGCGAGCGGTCAACCGAGACCCTACTGGGACGAGTCGGTGCACTACGAGTTCGAGATGGCGGAGATCTTGGCCTTGGAGGCCGATGTCGAACTGCTGCACTCGATGTGTCTGAACGCGGTGGAACATATCGTGCTCACCGAGCGGTTCGCCGATTTCGGTCTGCCCGCGTGGAGTTGGGGCCCGATCGCCGAATCCTGGAAACGGTCGGACCCGCACGTGTACGGGCGCTTCGACCTGCGCTACGACGCGCGCCGGCCGGCGAAACTGCTGGAGTACAACGCGGATACGCCGACGTCTCTGCTGGAGGCGGCGATCGTACAGTGGCACTGGCTCACCGACCGCTATCCCGGCGGCGACCAGTGGAACTCGCTGCACGAGAAGCTCGTCGAGCGCTGGAGCATGCTGCGTGACGTCCTTCCGACACCGCAACTGCACTTCACCTGGTCCGGAGCGGACGCGACCGGAGAGGACAATGTCACCACCGCGTATATGCAGGAGACCGCCGCCGAGGCCGGGTTCGACACCATCGCACTCCCGATCGAGGAGGTCGGATTCGATTCGGAACTGGAGCGTTTCGTCGATCTGGCCGAGGCCCCGATCGAGTCGATCTTCAAGCTGTACCCGTGGGAGTGGGCGCTCGACGACGACTTCGGCAAACGGGTCGTCGACAGTCTGCCGCAGACCATGTGGATCGAGCCGTTGTGGAAGACGCTGCTCAGCAATAAAGCGATCCTCGCGGTGCTGTGGGAGATGTACCCGGGCCACCCGAACCTGTTGCCCGCCTATCTCGATCAGCCCAACGAGCTGACCGAGTACATCCGCAAGCCGAAACTCGGGCGCGAAGGCGCCAACATGACGATCGTCGGCGCGGGCCTGGAGACCGCTACGGGCGGCGTCTACGGCGAAGAAGGCTACGTCTACCAATTGCTCGACCCGCTGCCGGAATTCGATGACATGCGCCCGGTCCTGGGCGCTTGGATCGTCGGCGACACCGCGGCGGGTCTCGGTATCCGCGAAACCGCGGGCTTGATCACCGACGACGGCTCCGCCTTCGTGCCCCACCGCATCGCCACCGACTAGCTCGCATCCAGCCCAGCCACAAGGCAACTCACCCCGGAAGGATCAAGATGACCGCAGTCGCCCTCGAATCAGGGTACTGGAGTTCACTCGGCGAGGGCGTGGGAGCGATCATCCTCTACGCGCTGGTCGGCTTGGCGCTTATGCTCATCGGCTTCTACGCCATCGATCTGACCACACCGGGCAAACTGCGCGCACTGGTGGTGGCAGGCAAGCCGAACGCCATCATCGTCACCGCGGCCGGCATGATCAGCATGGCGTTCATCGTCGTACTGGCCATCTTCGCGGTCGGCGGTGGTGGCAAACTCTCCGAGGGCCTGATCGCGTCGCTCGTGTTCGGCCTGGTCGGAATCGTCGCTCAGGTCATCTCGGTCCGAGTGATCGAACGGGCGCTGGGCATCGATATCGGCGCCGCGCTGCACTCCGACACCTACACCACCGAGATCCTCGTCGTCGCCGCCGCGCACTTCGCGCTCGGTTTGGTCGTCGCGTTCGCCATTCTGTAGCTCCGTCGATCGGGAACCGACGACGGCGGCAGGCGGCCCGATTTCCGCGCGGCCATCGACTCGACCAGCTCCGATCCTCGACAACGCCCGGACAAAGGGGGATTCGCGGCCCGTCGTCCGGTGGTGGACCGCGCGGTCAGAGTTCGTCCCCGTGTTCGAGGCAATAGGCCGCTGCCGCGAGGTACTGGCGACAATCCGGACCATGGCCGGCGTGGATGCTCCGGAGAAACAGTGCGCGATCGATACTTAGTTCCGTACTGGGCTCGGCGGTGCAGTCCCGGTGCTGTGTACGCCACAGGTCCCGCATATCCAGCGATGTCTGCATCGTGCACCTCCCCGCCTGCGCGGTGTCTCGGTCAGCGGCTGGACAATCTCCATATGCGGGAGGCATACCCGTCAGGCCGGTCGGCAACCTTCTCGCGTCACCGAGTGACCAGACGCCAGTCGTCGGGCAGCCGAGCGGCGGTGATCTGGTCGCCCTCCGCGTCCAGATCGACGGTGATCGCGCCGAGGCGCAATGCCTTGAGCGAGACCTTGCCCCAGGTCGGCGGCAGCTGCGGGCGCACGGTGAGGGTTCGATTCGGCACATCGGGGTCGAGGCCGAGAAATGCGCGCACCAGCAACAGCGGTGCGGCACTTGCCCACGCCTGCGGCGAGCAGGACGTCGGATACGGCACCGGGCTGGCGAACCGCGAACGCGGAAAGCCACAAAAAAGCTCGGGCAGCCGCCCATCGAAAGACGCGGCCGCGTCGAGCAATCCGGAAGCCAGTTGGGTCGCCAACTCGACAGCGCCCGGCAGATGCCGGTAGCGCAGCAGACCGGCCACCGCGATCGCCGTGTCATGCGGCCAAACCGAGCCACAGTGGTAACTCATCGGGTTGTAGGCGCCCATGTTCGATGCCAGGGTCCGCAGCCCGAACCCGGTGTCCATCTCCGGACCCGACAACCGCATCACCAGTTCGGCCGCGTGCTCGTCACTGGCGATACCCGACCACAGGCAGTGTGCGGCATTGCTGGTCAGCGCGTCGACCTGCCGCTTGCCGCCGTCCAGCGCGACGGCGTACCAGCCACGCTCGGGCAGCCAGAACTGTTCGGCGAACTTGCCGCGCAACTCCGCCGCGCGCTCCCGCAAGCGCCCGGCCAGCCGAATGTCGTCGAATACCTCGGCGAGGGCGGCTCTGGCGAGCAGCGCGGCGTGCACATATCCCTGCACCTCGCACAGCGCGATCGGCGCCTTGGCGATATGTCCGGTGGCGTCGTTGATTCCGTCGTAACTGTCTTTCCAGCCCTGGTTGATCAGTCCTCGGTCGGTCGCGCGCCGATATTCGACGAAACCGTCGCCGTCGCGGTCGCCGTACTCGGTGATCCAGCGCAACGCGGCGTCGGCCGCGGGCAACAGCTCCTTGATCGCCTCCGGATGCGCACCCCAGCGATAACATTCCGCGAGCAGCATCACGAACAGCGGTGTCGCGTCGGCGGTCCCGTAGTAGATGTTGCCGCCCAGCACCTGCCCGCCCGCCGGGCCCCGGCGCATCTCGTGCATGATGCGCCCCGGCTCCTCCTCGGTGAGCGGATTCACCTCTTGCCCTTGCAGTTCAGCCAGCTGCTGCAAGGTGCCCAGCGCGAGGTCCACCTCCAGCGGCAGCGCCATCCAGGCGGTGAGCAGACTGTCGCGGCCGAACAACGTCATGAACCACGGCGCGCCTGCCGCGACGAACGGCCTTCCGTCGCCGGACTCGTCGTGGATCTGCAATGCACCCAGGTCGCTTTCGGTACGGCGCAGTACTCGAGTGAGTATCGGGTCGGACGCGACGATGTCGGTGGCGGTGTCCCGCCATGCCTCGATCTTGCGGCCCGGCGCGCTGACGCCATAGTGCTCACCAGGGGCAACCGCCTGAAAACGCTGATTGCCCAAGGTCGGCTGGGCGATGATTTCCGTTTGCCAGCATTCGCCGACCGGTACGATCACCCGCCACACCAGAGTTCCGGGCATCACCTCGGGTTGGACAGTCGCGGAGACCGAGATGCCTCGCATGCGGTCGGCGTGGTCATGCAGCACCAATTCCCCGTCGGCCACCGTCAGATCCGCCCTGCCGTGCCCGGCGCGGCCTTCCTTGACCGCGAACAGATCGACGAAGTCCGCGTCGACGTGCAGTTCCAGCAGGACCGCCGTCGGCTCGCGACTCATGTTCTCCAGCGTCAGCAGCTCGTGCATGCCGTCGGCCACGATCCGCTCGCGCACCACCAGCAGCGTGCTGTCGGCCAGACCCGCCTGCGGCGGCCTGCGCAACACGAACCTGGCGGCGAACGCCTCCGGACTCAGCACCGACAGCGGTTCGGCAGGTTTGCCGTCTACCAACAGTTCCCAGCGCGACAGCACGCGCGCATCCCGGAAGAACAGGCCGTGCGGCTTACCGGGCTCGACGTCGCCGTGCCGGTTCGACAGGCAGAAGGTGCCGCCTTCCACCAGGGTCACCGAACCACACCCCCCGAATCCGGCTGGTTCACCGGAATTCAGGGGGGCGGGGTTCAAAGGCGCGGTTCCGGTCACGCCAATCCGTTTGTCGCGATTCTGACCGTGGTCGTGGCGGGGGCCTGCGGCTCGATCGGCATGGTCCCGAACCGTTTCCTCGACCACAGCAGGTTGCGGTACACCTGCTCATACCCGCGGCCGAGGGTGTCGGACCCGAACTTCGCCTGCACATGGGCCCGGCAAGCGGCCGGATCAATCGTCTGGACTTCCGCGATGGCCGCGGGCAATTCGGCGGGGTCGTCACAGATGCGGCCGGTCACGCCGTCGACGACTACCTCGGAGACCGCCCCGCCGCGCAACGCGACCACCGGCGTTCCACAGACCATCGATTCGATCATCACCATGCCGAACGGTTCCTCCCAGCGAATCGGGAACAACAGGCAACGCGCATTGGCCAGCAGCTTACGCTTAGCCGTCGCGTCGGCGAGGCCGAATAGATGATCATTGTCCGTGAGCAGCGGGCGCACCTTCTGCTCGAAGTACGCCTTCTCGGGCACTTCGCTGCACTTGCCGGCCAGCACCAAGGGGATGCCTGCGGCGTGGGCGGCTTCCAGCGCAAGATGCGGGGCCTTGCACTCGTTGAACCGACCGAGGAACAGCGCGTAGTCGCCCTTCTCGACCTGGAACGGCCAATCGTCGACATTCAGCGCATTGTGCACTCGCCCGGACCAGTTCAGGCCCTGCGCGAGTTCGCGCTGGCGGTCACTGATCGCGACCAGCGCCACCTCCTCGCCGAGATCCTGGTAGTACCGATAGATGTCGTCCTCCACCGGCCCGTGCACGGTCAGCACCGTCGGCAAGCCGAGGCTCTGGTAAGCGTAGGCATTGAGCGGTCCGGCGAAGGTGTGGTCGTGCACCAGGTCGACACCCGATGTCGCAGCAACCTTCTCGATCGCGCGGCGCACCCGCAGCGCGTGCACGACTTCGGGAAAGGGCTCGCCGAGGCGCTCGGGCAACGCCCGATCCCACACCGGCACGAACTTGGCCTTGGTGCCCGGCTCTCCCGCGCCGAACAGGGTGACATCGTGGCCCCGGGCCACCAGTGCGTCTACCAGATCGGCGACTACAGCCTCGACGCCGCCGTACGCCTTTGGCGGTACGTCGAAGTACGGCGGCACCACCATCGCAATGCGGAATGGGGTATCGACGTGATCGATCGACATCAGTTCTGTCGATGCCATATGCAGATCGGGCGATGCCAGTTGCGCCGAGACCGGCGCGGATAACGCGCTCATGACCCTCCTTCCAGGGACAACCAGTAGCACTCGCATCCACCCAGCACTCGGTGTACCGGGCGCCGAACTGAACTAAGTGGCCGCCGCGGCGAGGGTGAAGTCTTGAGCTACACCGCCGTCCATGGGGCATGGTTGGCCTGGTCACTCCGCTGACGTGATCAGGGGGGCCGACAGGGAGGTACCTCGATTGGTTTCTTTCAAACCGTTCAGATTGCAAAAAATGTAACTTCTAGCATACGTTGAGCAATCATTAAGACGTCCGCATGACGGTTCCCTGGCGCGCCTCGGAGCGCGGCGCTCGACCCTCGACAACGACGGTGGCGTCCCGACCGGACACCGACGGATCCGGCTCCGCCCGCGGTGCGTCCGGCACGTCGACCAGCCCCATCCAGCGCGCAATCCATCGACGGTAGTGAAATGACGGCCACCCAAGGCAGATCAGTCACCATATGACTCCGTTCGTCGGAACGGTCGGCAGTGTGGGGGTGGCGCGTGCCTGTAGTGGGCAGCGAGTTCGAGGTGTGCGACCTGGAGGGTTTGGGCTTTTCCGTTCGAGGAGAGCTGATGGCATAGCGTTGGCCATCGGGCAGGAACGTCACGAATCGGGCAGGCAGCGTCCCGGGTCGGGTAGGTCGGTGCA
Organism: Nocardia sp. NPDC049220; assembly: GCF_040647855.1. NCBI lineage: Bacteria > Bacillati > Actinomycetota > Actinomycetes > Mycobacteriales > Nocardiaceae > Nocardia > Nocardia sp. NPDC049220. The sequence continues at coordinate 736,468 of NZ_JBEZDA010000001.1, read as the reverse complement.
CGGCGCGTTACCGTGTGCCCGCAGCACTTCCTTGCCGGTCTGATCGATCAGGAAGTGCAGGAAGCTCGCGGCGAGCGAGCCGCCGGGAAGTTCTCCGTTGCTGTAGGCGTACTCGACCCCCCAGAACGGATAGGTGCGCCGCAATGCGGGATCACGGCCGGCGCCGACACCGTCTATCGTGACGGTCGACAGGCCCGCATCGATCGCATCGGCGAACTCCGTATAACCGATCGCGCCGGGTATCTCGGCTACGGCCTTGCGCATATCCGCGGTCAACTGCACCTCGCAGTGCGCGAACGAGGTGATGGCGGTGCCCTTGAGCGCCGCGCCACTCACGTGCGGTCGAACGGGCTGCTCGGCGTCGAGCAGCCTGCGCTCGAGGGCATTTCGGGTTCCTGAGCCGGGGTTTCGATTGACCAGAACGACCGGCAGATCCGGACCGCCCACCTCGCGCCAGTTGCTGATCGTGCCCCGGTAGAGTTCCCGGATCTGAGCCACGGTGAGCCCGCGGAGGCCGACCCCCGGGTGCACGATCATGGTGAACAGCGACAGCGCTAGCGGACGCGGCACCAGGGCCGGATACCCAGTGCCCTTCGCACCGTCGCTGATCGCGAGCAACCCGGGATTTCCGGCCCCCTCCTCGGCGATCCGGTCCAGGCCACGCTCGGTTCCCTCGAACTCGAAGGTGAATTCCGCACCGGTGCAGCGCTTCCGATACTGCTCCGCGGCGTCCCGGATGGCCGGACCGAAGGCCGACGAACCGACCATCGTCACCTTCCCTGCGGCGCAATCCAGCGGCGCAGGCGAAGGCTCCAGCGCGGCGACCACGAGTTGGACGACGATCACCGACACCAGGAAGACCGTGAGCGCCAGCATCATCCGGGAAACACCCGTGCGGCTGCGTGTTTCGATGACCCGACCGCTCTTGATCCCCCCGCGCAGCACCGGCGGCACATATTCCCCGCCCCCTTCGGCGCGTTGCAGAATAGCCAGGATTTTGTAGTGTTCGGAGGGGCCCAGCGGCACTTTGGGGAGATCGATCACGCCGATGTGACCGTCGGCGTCCTCGCGCACCGCGATGCCGGATTCCACGTCGAGATTGTCGGCCAGCGCCGGATCGCTCAGCTCGGTCACCGCCATCCCGATCACTGTGCGCTGCGGAAACCACAGGTGCAGACCGATTCTGGCGGATTCGGGCGCCTTGTAGTCCTGGGTGTCGATCGTCGTGACACCACTGTTCTCGATCCGCACCAGGACGACGGAGATGTCCTTCAGACTCGGGTTGGCGCCATCGATCGAAGGACGCAGTTGCGCAAGCACACCTGGGAACACCGACCTGATCTCACCGGTGACCGGCGTATCCATCTGCACCCGATACCCGAGCCGCCTGCGGCCCGCGAAGACGAACTCCCAGAGAAAGGCGGCGATCGGCACGGCGATACCGATGAGCGCCAAAACGATTTCGAGCGGAAAGTCACTCACCGGTTGATCCCACTCCCCGAGAAGTCCCTGTTGCCCCTCATTCTCAGGGGCCGTCGGCGTCCCACACGCCGACGAGAAGACTATTCGACAACTGTTAACCCACCGGTCGAATTCCCTCGCGCCGAGTCCAGGCCAGCAGATCCGCCAGCGGCCAAGTATTGATCACCCGTTCGGCGGCAACACCGTTCGCCAGCGCACGTTCGCATCCGTAGCCCTGCCAATCGAGCTGGCCAGGGGCGTGCGCGTCGGTGTCGACAGCGAAAAGACAGCCCATCTCGACAGCCAGCCGCAGCAATCGCGCGGGGGGATCGCGCCGTTCCGGCCTGCTGTTGATCTCGACCGCGGTGCCATAGGTGCGGCACGCTTCGAACACCACCTCCGCGTCGAACGACGACTCCGGCCGAGTACCGCGGCTGCCCTCGACCAGCCGCCCAGTGCAGTGGCCGAGCACATCGACGTTGGGGTCGGCGACTGCACGCACCATCCGCTTGGTCATCGTCGCACTGTCATCACGCAGACGCGAATGCACGCTGGCTACCACGACATCCAGCTCCGCGAGCAGATCAGCCGCCTGGTCCAGGGCGCCGTCGTCGAGGATGTCCACCTCGATGCCGGTGAGGATTCGCAACGGCGACATCCGCTCGTTGAGTTCGGCGATCACGTCGAGCTGCCTGCGCAGCCGGTCGGCGGACAGTCCGTTGGCGACGGTCAGCCGTGGCGAATGGTCGGTCAGAGCACAATATTCGTGGCCGAGCGCGGCCGCGACGCCCATCATCTCCTCGATCGGACTCCCGCCGTCGGACCAATTCGAGTGGGTGTGCAGATCACCGCGCAGCCGCGCACGCAACGGTCGGCCATCCACCCCGATCGGCTGTGCCGCGCCCCGCAACTCGGCCAGATACCGCGGTACCGCACCCTCGTACGCCTGCTCGATCACGGCGGCGGTCTTGGGCCCGATGCCGGCGATCTCGCGCCAACTGCGGGCCGCCCGGTGCGACTCCCGCTCGTCCGCGGTCAACTCCGCGACCAGTTCGGCGGCGCGCCGGTAGGCCTTGACCCGATGTGTGTCCGCCCGGGAGCGTTCCAGCCAGAACCCGATCTCCCGCAACGCCTCCACCGGACCCGGCGTCGTGCCCCGGTCCGATGCACCATTCGGATCATTTCCCACGGTCGTGTCAGGGGATCCGGCTGTACTTCACGAACGCCACCCCGTCCTCGAACACTCGGCTGGTGATCACCCGGAACTCGGCCGCCTTCGACAGCCGTGGCCCTTCGCCGAACAGGGCTCGCCCGCGGCCGAGCACGATCGGATACAGCTTGAGGAACACCTGGTCGATCTCGGGAAGCAGCACCTGCGCCAGTTCACCGCCGCCGCACAGCCAGATGCCGAGCCCCGTGTCGCGCTTGAGCTCGCGAACCTTCGCCAGGGGATCCTCGGCGATCAGCTCGACCGCCGGATCAGGGCTCTCGGGCAAGGTGGACGAGACCACGTATTGCTTCAGATGGGCATACGGACTGGAGGTACCGGTGCGCACCCCGAAGTCGTGCGTCTTGCGCCCCATCAGCACCGTGTCGAAGTAGCGATTCTGTTGGTCTACCCCGATTGCTTCCCGCACTTTGGTCGGCAGCGTTTCCGGGTACTGCGCGGTGATCGCCGGACCGTGATCACCACCGACCGGGAAGAAGTCGACAGAGCCCTCTTCGGTAGCGATGAATCCATCAATGGTCGAGGCGACGTAATAGGTGAGCTTGCGCATGCTTCCTCCCTCACAGCCGGCTGGCATTCCGACCAGCCTCGAAGGAACGGTAGTCGCGTGCGCTAGGCGCGGCGCGGTTTCGGCTGGCAGCGCGGACAAGTGTAGGACGAGCGGTTCATGAACCGCTCGCGCGTGATCGGCGCGCCGCAGCGCCCGCATGGCTCGTTCTCGCGACCGTAGACGGCAAGGGAACGCTCGAAGTATCCGGACTGGCCATTGACGTTGACATAGAGCGCGTCGAAGGAGGTGCCGCCGGCGGCGAGCGCCGCACCCATCACCGAGCCCACGGCGTCGAGCAGGCCGCGCACAGCGGGCCGGGACAGTCCCGACGCGGGACGACCGCCGTTGATCTTCGCGCGCCACAACGACTCGTCGGCGTAGATATTGCCGATGCCCGAAACGACGCCCTGGTCGAGCAGCACCCGTTTGATTTCGCTCTGCTTACCGCGGATGGCCGCGATCACGGCATCGACCTCGAACCGAGGATCGAGCGGGTCGCGGGCGATATGCGCCACCGGCTCGGGCAGCAGAGTGCCATCCACCTCGACCAGCGGTGCCAGTGCCCAGCCGCCGAACGTGCGCTGATCGACGAAACGCAGTTGAGTGCCGTCGCCGAGGGTGGCGCGGATGTGCGCGTGCTTCTGTAGTGGCGCGTCGGCGGGTTGCACCAACATCTGGCCACTCATACCCAGGTGCACCACCAGCGCGACCTCGTGGTCGTCGAAGGTCAGCCACAGAAACTTGCCGCGGCGCTCGGCCGACTCGACCTTCAGACCAGTCAGGCGCCCGGCGAGATCAGCAGCGCCTTCGAGATGGCGGCGCACCGAGCGAGGATGCGTGATCGCCACCGATTCGACGACGCGGCCCACCACATGCTCGGCGAGACCACGCCGAACCACCTCTACCTCGGGAAGTTCCGGCATGTCAGGATTCGGCGGTCAACGCCTCGTAGGCGGTACCCGCGGCCTTCTGCTCGGCTTCCTTCTTGGACCGGCCCACGCCTTGCCCGTAGGCTCGGCCACCGATCACCGTGGTCGCGGTGAATTCCTTGTCATGGTCCGGCCCGGTCGAGGTGATCTCGTAGCTGGGCACGCCGAGACCCCGCTCGGCGGTGAGCTCCTGCAAGCTTGTCTTCCAGTCCAAACCCGCGCCCATACGAGGACCGCGCTCGAGCAGCTCGGCGAACAACCGCAGCACCACGGAGCGGGCGACATCGATGCCGTGCTGCAAATGCACGGCGCCGAGCAGCGACTCCATGCCGTCGGCAAGGATGCTCTCCTTGTCGCGGCCGCCGGTCAGCTCCTCACCCTTGCCGAGCAGCAAGTGCGCACCCAGGCCGCCCTCGCCGAGACCGCGGGCGACCTCGGCGAGCGCGCGCATGTTCACCACGCTCGCGCGTAGCTTGGCCAGCTCACCCTCGGACTTGGTGGGATGCTCGTGGTACAGCCGCTCGGTGATGCTCAGGCCGAGGACGGAGTCGCCGAGAAACTCGAGACGCTCGTTGGTCGGCAGTCCACCGTTCTCGTACGCGTACGACCGATGTGTGAGCGCGAGGCGCAACAGATCCGCCTGTACACCAACGCCTAGCGCGGAGAGCAGGCTCGCATGTTCACCGGACGAGTCGGATTCGTCGGTCACGTCGATATGGTTGATCGAACGCTCAGACCGCGGCGGTGACCTGGCGACCCTTGTAGGTGCCGCAGGACGGGCAGGCGATATGCGGCAGCGTCTTCTCGCCGCAGGCGCGGTTCGGGCAGGTGATCAGGGTCGGCGCGGTGGCCTTCCACTGGCTGCGCCGCGACCTGGTGTTGGAACGGGACATCCGGCGCTTGGGAACGGCCACGACTACTTCTCCTCTGTCCTCTTGCTTGCCAATTCGGCTGATCAGTATTGCTTAGCGGTCTTGGTCGGCCGCGCCCGCTTCGGGGCTGCCGGTGCCGGGCGATCCGGTGGTGAACTTAGCCAATCCGGCCCAGCGGGGGTCAAGTATGTCATGCCCGTGGTCGGATCCCGCAATCGCCATCCGTACTCCGCATTCCGGGCACAAACCAGCGCAGTCCGGGGTACACAACGGTTGCAGCGGAAGTTCGAGGCCCACCGCGTCGACGACCACCGGCTCCAGATCGACGGTGTCGTCGACCATTCGGTGGACCTCATCGTCCTCGGTGGTTTGCTCGGTGGCGCTGTCCGGGTAGGCGAACAGCTCGGTGATATCCAGGCTCACCTCGCCGGTGAACGGCTCCAGACACCGTGAGCACTCGCCCTCGGTCGTCGCGGACACCGTTCCGGTGACGAGCACGCCTTCGGACACCGCCTGCAATCGCAGATCGAGTTCGACCTGCGAGTGCGCGGGGATGGCGATCAGATCGAGCCCGATGCGGTTGTTCGTGGTCAGGGTTCGGCGCAACTCCCGCATGGTCCCCGGCCTACGACCGAGGCGACGGGTATCCAGCACGAAAGCCGCGTCCGGCGCACGGCGCCGGTCCGCACGGGAACGCGACGCGGAACCGGAACCGGCGGGCATCACGAACTCACTCACGTTCGAGGGAATATGGGCAACCGTTGACACTACGCGACCACGCGGCCGTCACCCAAACCGAGCCGGTCACGCGCGCCACTCACCTGCGGTATTCGGTGACGTAGTCCGGTGCGCCCGCGCCGGAGCGCAACTGGTGCCTTCCCCGCCCGACCGTACGCAGCGCGCTGTTCAGCGTCTCCTCGAAGTCGGCCAGCCTGCCGTCCACATAGTGGTCGCACTCTTCGCGTGACCGGTCCGCTTCGGCATGCGCGGCATCGATGACCCTGGCCGATTCCGCGTGTGCGGCGCGCACCACCTCGGTCTGCGAGACCAGCCGCTCCTGCTCGGCGAGACCGTCGGCGACCGAGCGTTCGTAGGACGCCTTGCCCGCGTCGATCATCCGCTCCGATTCGGTGCGCGCGCGACCGGTCAACGCCTTGAATTCGGCGTTGCCGTCCGCCACCACTCGATCGGCTTCCTCCTGTGCGGCGGCGACCAAATGGTCGGCATGGCTGCTCGCCTCCGCGACCATCCGGTCGGCATGCGCTTTGGCGTCGGCGAGGATCCGGTCGGCCTCCGCGCGAGCCGAGCCGATGGTGTGCTCCGCCTGCTCGTTGGCACCGCTCACCGCGGTCTCGGCGGAGGCGATGGCGTCGGCGACGATCTTGTCCCGGTGGTCGAGCACGTCCTGGGCGTCGTCGAGTTCGCCGGGCAGCGCGTCGCGCACGTCGTCGAGCAGCTCGAGCACCTCACCTCTCGGCACGATGCAGCTGCGAGTCGGCGGGATGCCGCGTGCCTCTTCGACGATGGCGACCAGTTCGTCGAGTGCTTCGAATACGCGATACATGCTCACTACCCTTCTGCGGACTCACGGCGAAACTCCACCGCGGTCCAGTGTGCCCTCCGTCACCGCCCGCGCCGAGCCATCCTCCGGTGTGTCGTCCCGGTGTCTTGCACGCCACACAATCAAGTGGAGATTACCTCTCCACTTCGTGCTACATTCGAACCGAAGGTCGCTCGAGATCTTCGGCACGGACCGATGAGGACCGCGGGATGAGGAAGCCGAGGAATGGACAGACGTCCGCCGACTATGCGCAGTTACGGCATGTTCAGCACATGCTGACCATGCCGTATCCGCGAAATGCGGCAAAAGTCGACGGGAACGAAGCGATAGCCGTCGCTGTTGTGCGTACCGAAGGCTCGTGTTCGATCGGAAAGACGATGATTGGTCTGGAACTGCCGCGACCGTCCGGAGCAAGCGCCACCAGCTTCCTCGTGCCCTGGAACGGCCCGTATCCCGCACTGCCGACGGCTCCGGTCGCCGCCAAGTTCCAGCAGTTGACCCACTACGTGCGGGGCGATCGAGGCCTCGCCCAACTGATCCGATTCGCACTGGTCGGTGGATCCAGCAACGTCGCCTACGTCCTGTTGTTCTTGGCCATGCACGGCACCGGGCCGTTGCTCGCGAACGTCGTCGGGTCGATCGTCAGCACCGTGATCGCCAACGAACTGCACCGCCAGCTCACCTTCCACGCCGCCGGCCGAGTCGGTTGGTTCACCGCTCAGTGGGAGGGCGGCGGGCTGGCGCTCGTCGGCCTCGGCATCACGACCGCCGCACTGGCCGCGCTCGGCGTATGGGCGCCCGGCCTCGGAGACACCGCCCAGGCCACCGCGATCCTGGCCATCACGGTCGTAGTCGGCGGCATGCGCTTCCTCGCCCTCCGCGGCCTGGTCTTCTGACTGTTCCGCCTCTCCGGGAATTCAGGCCGTACCAGTTGGGTGCACGGGATTCGCGTTCAGGTCTTGCGGTAGGTGCCAGATGGGTTTCGGGGGTACCCCGGGAGTTACCCATGTTCAATCGAGATCAGGGGCGCTGTTCCACCTCTCCGGGGAATCAGGCCGTACGAGTTGGGTGCACGGGATTCGCGTTCAAGTCCTGCGGTAGGTGCCAGATGGGTTGTGGCGGTACCCCAGGAGTTACCCATGTTCAATCGAGATCAGGGGCGCTGTTCCACCACGCCGGGGAATCAGGCCGTACGAGTTGGGTGCACGGGATTCCCGTTCAAGTCCTGCGGTAGGTGCCAGATGGGTTGTGGGCGTTCCCGCGAGTTACCCATATTCTGCTGAGGGCGGGGTGCTGTTTCCGCCTCCGCGGAAAGGTCCAGCGGTGGCTGGGCGGCGTCGGTCGAGTGGTGAGTAACTCGTGCGGGGCCTCTCGCTACTCGGGTCAGCCCCTACGTTCGGCCAGGCGGGTGAGTAGGCGTTTGTGTACCGAGGGGGGCAGCATGTCGGTGACATCGCCGCCGAAGGTCGCGACCTCCTTCACCAGCGAGCTGGACAGGAAGCTGAACGACGGGTTGGTGGCGATGAAGAAGGTGTCCACACCGGACAGCTTCTGGTTCATCTGCGCCATCTGCAGTTCGTAGCCGAAATCGGCCGCATCGCGCAGGCCCTTCACGATCGCGGAGATGCTCTGCTGCCGCGCGAAGTCCACGAGCAGGCCATGCCACGACTCCACCCGGACGTTGGGCAGATGGGTGGTCGCCTCCCGCAGCATCTCCATGCGTTCGTCAACGGTGAACATGCCCTGCTTGTTCTTGTTGATCATGACGGTGATGACGACCTCGTCGAACTGGGCCGCGGCCCGGTTGAAGACGTCGAGGTGTCCATAGGTCACCGGGTCGAAAGACCCGGGGCACACTGCTCCGGCCATGAGCCGACGCTAGCAGGACCGCACCGGGTGGTCAGCGGTGGCCGGAGCAGTAGCGGCCTCGAGCTCGAACTCCGCGAGATCGACGCGGGTCTCACCGTACCGGCGGGACTTGGCGGGGATGAAGCCTGGGGGCCAGTCGATTTCGGCGGACCGCGCCGACCGCTCCAGCACGACGAGCGCGCCGGGACGCAGCCAGTCACGCTCGGCCAGCGCCCGCAGATCAGCCTGCACCGCCGCGTTCTCCAGCGCGTAGGGCGGGTCGGAGAAGACCACGTCGAAGGCGCCCGCACCACCTGATTCCAGCACGCTCGCCACCGTCGCGATCCGCAACTGCGCGCCGGGTAGTCCGAGGTCAGCGATATTGCCACGCACCACGGCAGCCGCCTTGCGGTTGTACTCGACGAGCAACGCGTGCTCGGCGCCACGCGACAGCGCCTCCAATCCCAGTGCGCCGGAACCCGCGTACAGGTCGAGCACGCGTGCGCCCGCGAAATCGATCCGCGCATCCAAGGCGCTGAACAGCGCCTCCCGCACCCGATCGGACGTCGGCCGGGTGCCTGCGGGCGGCACCCGCAAACGTCGCCCGCCCGCCGCACCGGCGACGATCCGCGTCATTCGGCAGGAGACTCGCGCACGGCCAGCTCGATCAGCAGGTCACCGCCTTCGACCTGCTGCACCGGACCGATCGCGACCCGACCGACAACGCCCGAGCGCGGCGCGGTGATCGCGGCCTCCATCTTCATCGCCTCGATGGTGCCGATGGTGTCACCCACCGCTACCGAATCGCCTTCGGACACGGCGAGAGTCACCACACCGGCGAACGGGGCCGCGATGTGGCTCGCGTTGCCCTTGTCGGCCTTCTCCGCAGCCGGGACCTCGCTGGCGATGGAACGGTCCCGCACGGCGACCGGACGCAGTTGCCCATTCAGAATGCACATCACGGTACGCATCCCGCGCTCGTCCGGCTCGGAGATCGCCTCCAGGCCGATGAGCAGGGTGACTCCCTTCTCCAACTGCACGCGATGTTCCTCGCCGTGGCGCAGACCGTAGAGAAATTGGTTCGCCGACAAGCCGGAGGTGTCGCCGTACTTCTCGCGGTGCGCGAGGAACTCCGCGTTCGGGCCGGGGAACAGCAGGCGGTTCAGTGTGGCGCGCCGCTGCTCCGACGTACCCGCGAGCCCCGCCTCGTCCTCAGGGCTCAGCGCGGTTTCCGGCTTAGCGGACCCACGACCGGCCAGCGCCTTGCTCCGGAACGGCTCCGGCCATCCGCCCGCCGGGGTGCCGAGTTCGCCGCGCAGGAAACCGATCACGGAATCCGGGATGTCGTAACGACCCGGATCCTCGGCGAAGGCCTCGATATCGACACCGGTGCCGACCAGCGCGAGTGCCAGGTCGCCCACGACCTTCGACGACGGCGTGACCTTGACGAGACGGCCGAGCAGCCGGTCCGCGGCGGCGTATTTCGCCTCCACCTCTTCGAAGCGGTCACCGAGCCCCAGCGCGATGGCTTGCTGCCGCAGGTTCGACAGCTGACCGCCGGGGATCTCGTGGGTGTACACCCGACCGGTCGGCGCCGGGAGCCCGGATTCGAAGGGCGCGTACACCTTTCGCAACGCCTCCCAGTACGGCTCCAGATCGCAGACGTTCTGCAGGTTCAGACCGGTGTCGTACTCGCCGTGCGCGGCGGCCGCGACGATCGCGGACAACGCGGGCTGACTGGTCGTTCCGGCCATCGCGGCACTGGCGCCGTCCACCGCGTCGGCGCCGGCCTGCCACGCGGCCAGATAGGTGGCCAACTGACCGCCGGGGGTGTCATGGGTGTGCACGTGCACCGGCAGGTCGAAATTGTCCCGCAGCGCGGTGACCAGTTGGGCGGCGGCGGGAGCACGCAACAGGCCCGCCATGTCCTTGATGGCCAGCACGTGCGCGCCCGCGTCGACGATCTGTTCGGCGAGTTTGAGGTAGTAGTCCAGCGTGTACAGCGACTCGTTCGGATTCGCCAGATCACCGGTGTAGCTCATCGCGACTTCCGCGATAGCCGTCCCGGTTTCGCGCACCGCGTCGATGGCCGGGCGCATCTGGTCGACGTTGTTGAGCGCGTCGAAGATGCGGAAGATGTCGATCCCGGTGTCGGTGGCTTCCCGGACGAATGCCCGGGTCACCTGCTGCGGGTACGGCGTGTAGCCGACGGTGTTGCGCCCGCGCAGCAACATTTGCAGACAGATGTTCGGCACCGCTTCGCGCAGCGCGGCCAGCCGCTCCCACGGATCCTCGTACAGGAAGCGCAGCGCCACGTCATAGGTCGCGCCGCCCCACGCCTCGATGGACAGCAACTCCGGCGTGAGCCGAGCGACATGGCCGGCGACCCCGAGCAGGCCGTTGGTGCGGACCCGGGTGGCCAGCAGCGACTGGTGTGCGTCGCGGAACGTCGTGTCGGTGACTCCGACCGCCGTCTGCTCGCGCAGCGCCCGCGCGAAACCCTCCGGCCCGAGCCGCAGCAGCCGCTGCCGGGAACCGTCCGGCGGCGGCACGGTCAGATCGATGGGAGGCAACTTGTCGTGCGGGTACAGCGTGGTCGGCCGCTCGCCATGCGGCTTGTTGACCGTGATGTCGGCCAGATAGTTGAGGATCTTGGTGCCGCGGTCGGCCGAGCCGCGCAGCGTGAGCAGTTGCGGACGCTCACCGATGAACGACGTGGTCACCCGGCCCGCCTTGAAGTCGGGATCGTCGAGGACCGCGAGCAGGAACGGAATGTTGGTGGCCACGCCACGGATGCGGAACTCGGCAAGAGCTCGGCTCGCCCGTGCCACCGCAGCGCCGAAATCGCGACCTCGACAGGTGAGCTTCACCAGCATCGAGTCGAAGTAGGCCCCGATCTCCGCGCCCAGGTTCGCGCCGCCGTCGAGCCGGATGCCCGCGCCGCCCGGCGTGCGGTAGGCAGTGATGCGCCCGGTGTCGGGGCGAAATCCGTTGGCCGGGTCCTCGGTGGTGATCCGGCATTGCAACGCGGCGCCGCGGATCGTGACCGAGTCCTGGCTCAGGCCCAACTGCTCCAGGGTCTCCCCGGCGGCGATGCGCAGCTGCGACTGCACCAGGTCGACGTCGGTGATCTCCTCGGTCACCGTGTGCTCGACCTGGATGCGCGGATTCATCTCGATGAAGACGTGGTTGCCGCGCTCGTCGAGCAAGAACTCGACGGTGCCCGCGCAGCTGTAGCCGATCCGCCGGGCGAAGGCCACCGCGTCGGCGCAGATGCGCTCACGCAGTGCCGGATCCAGGTTCGGCGCGGGTGCCAACTCGATCACCTTCTGGTGTCTGCGCTGCACCGAACAGTCCCGCTCGAACAGGTGCATCACGTTGCCGTGCTGGTCGGCCAGGATCTGCACCTCGATGTGGCGCGGATTCACCACGGCCTGTTCCAGGAAGACGGTCGGGTCGCCGAAGGCCGATTCGGCCTCGCGCGCGGCCGCCTCGATCGATTCGCGCAGATGCGCGGCATCGGCCACCTGCCGCATGCCACGACCGCCGCCGCCCGCGACCGCCTTGACGAAGATCGGGTACTCCAGCTCGTGTGACGCGGCGATCAGTTCGTCCACATCCGCCGATGGCGCGCTGGACCGCAACACCGGCAGACCGGCCGCCTTGGCCGCCGCGATGGCGCGGGCCTTGTTCCCCGCGAGTTCCAGCACCTCGGCGGACGGGCCGATGAACGTGATGCCCTCGCGAGCGCAGGCCGCCGCCAAGTCCGGGTTCTCCGACAGGAAGCCGTATCCCGGGTAGATGGCGTCCGCACCCGCCGACTTGGCCGCTTCGATGATGGCCTCGATGGAAAGGTAGGCCCGCACTGGATGGCCGGCTTCGCCGATCTGATAGGACTCGGCCGCCTTGAGCCGATGGACGGAGTTGCGGTCCTCGTAGGGGAACACGGCGACCGTCCCGATGCCGAGTTCGTACGCCGCGCGGAAGGCCCGGATGGCGATCTCGCCACGGTTGGCAACCAAGACTTTCGAGAACATTGACCTAAGGTACCCGGCGCCATGTACAGCACCGACACAGAAGCCCCTTCGCGGCATTCCGCACACCGACCACGTCCGCCGCGAAGTCACGGTTACCTGGAGGACACCTCGGGCGAATCGCGCCGCTCGACCCGCGGTTTCCAGCCGACGCCCGGGACCACCACGCGTCGCGGAACTGTCGACCGCCGTCCGAGCGACGGCCGGCCCGCGCGACGTCCATGGGAGCCGACACCGTACGTCGTGCCCACGACGACCTCGGAGAATAAACTCGGTGTCCGAGAAATTCCCGAATCGACATTGCGGATTTCCCTGGGCACCGGCTCGCGCCGACAGGCGGATATCCCTACCGGTCGCCCACGACCGGCGCGGCGCGTCCTATGCTGAAGACGCAGCTGGTTCACCGGCGCACGACGAGATGGAGCCCCGACGTCGCGCAACGGAGTCGAGCTTGGTCGGGCGGACAACCCGGGCGAGTGAGAGGGAACCCGGTGGGAATCCGGGACTGTCCCGCAGCGGTATGCAGGAACGACCGCCGTCACCACGCACTGAGTTCACGAGCCGGGAGGCTCCGCGACTTGGGAAGCGACGGCCAGTAGGTCGGCCATCCGGCCGGTGCCCGCGAGTCCGAAGACCTGCCAGCCGTGCCGGGTACGCCGTACCCGGCGGCCACCGCCTCGTGGATTGGGCGCGGACCACCAGCGTTGACGTGTCGGGCTCCCCCGCCGGGAATATCTCCGGCATGTCGCATGGTTCTCCGCCTGCCCGTATGGCGATGGTTTTCGACCTCAGCAATGGAGAAACATCGTGCCTGTTTCACATCAGAAGCCGTTCACCGCAACAGTTCTCGGGCTACCTCGGGTAGGGCCGCGGCGCGAGCTCAAGCGAGCGACCGAAGCCTACTGGGCGGGCCGGATCAGCGCCGACGAATTGCACGCTGTCGCACGCGACCTCCGGCACGCCCAGCTCACCGAGTTGCTTGCCGCGGGTCTCGACTCGATTCCGGTCGGCACCTTCTCCTACTACGACCAGGTGCTCGATACCGCCGTTCTGCTCGGCGCGCTGCCACCGCGGGTCGCCGGGATCACCGACCCGCTGGACCGGTACTTCGCTGCGGCGCGCGGCACCGAGACGGTCGAACCGCTGGAGATGACGAAGTGGTTCGACACCAACTACCACTACCTGGTGCCGGAGATCGGACCGGAAACTCAGTTCTCGCTGCACCCGGAGAAGCTCCTCGCGGAGGTGCGCGAGGCAATCACCCTGGGGGTGCCCGCGCGGCCGGTCGTGGTCGGGCCGATCACTTTCCTGAAGCTGGCAAAGGCGACCGGTAGCAATGTCGCAGTTCGGCTGACCGACTTGCTCCCGCTGTATCGCGAGTTGCTACGCCGGCTGGCCGCCGAGGGTGCGGAGTGGGTACAGATCGACGAGCCGGTACTGGTCACGGACCTCAGCGCGGACGAGATCGATCTGGCGCACACCACCTACGCCGACCTGTCGGCGGCGACCGATCGCCCAGCGATCCTCGTCGCGACCTACTTCGGCCACCCAGATGCCGCACTCGCCGCGCTGGCGAGCACCGAGATCGAGGGCGTCGCGGTCGACTTCACCTCCGGCACCGACGTTTCCGCGGTGGCGGCGGTACCGGCTTTGGCAGGCAAACTGCTGGTGGCGGGCGTCGTGGACGGCCGCAATGTGTGGCGCACCGATCTCGACCATAGCTTGGCGACCCTCGGCACCCTGCTGGGATGCGCTGCGCACGTCGCTGTTTCGAGCTCGTGTTCGCTACTGCACGTGCCCTACACGCTGGCCGCCGAGACCCGGCTGGACGAGCGGCTGCGGTCATGGCTGGCCTTCGGTGCGGAGAAGGTGGCCGAGGTCGGTCTGCTCGCGACCGGGCTGCGCGACGGCACCGAGGCGGTCGGCGCCGAATTGGCCGCGGCGCGGGCCGCGCGGGACTCTCGACAGTCCGATCCGCGGCTGAACGATCCGCGGGTGCGGACGCGGTTGGCCGAGCTCGGGCCGGAGTCGATCCGGCGTTCGCCCGCCGAGCAGCGCCGCGAACTGCAGCGCGACCGTCTGCGGCTACCCGCACTGCCCACGACGACGATCGGTTCCTACCCGCAGACCTCCGCGATCCGGTTGGCGCGAGCCGCGCTGCGCACGGGCGAGATCGACCAGGCCGAATACGTGCGCCGGATGCGCGCCGAGATCACGGATGTCATCGCATTGCAGGAGAAGCTGGGGCTGGACGTGCTGGTGCACGGCGAACCCGAGCGCAATGACATGGTGCAGTACTTCGCCGAGCAACTCGACGGGTTCGCGGCCACCGAACAGGGCTGGGTGCAGTCCTACGGCACCCGCTGCGTGCGCCCGCCGATCCTGTTCGGCGATGTGGCGCGCCGGGAACCGATGACCGTCGAGTGGATCGGCTACGCGCAGTCACTCACCGACAAGCCGGTCAAGGGAATGCTGACCGGCCCGGTGACCATTCTCGCGTGGTCGTTCGTGCGCGACGATCAGCCACTGGGTGATTCGGCACGCCAGGTGGCGCTGGCGATTCGGGACGAGACGGTGGATCTGCAGACCGCGGGCATCCGGATCGTGCAGGTCGACGAACCGGCGCTGCGCGAACTGCTTCCGCTGCGCACGGCTGATCAGCCCGCCTACCTGGAGTGGTCGGTGCGGTCGTTCCGGCTCGCGACCTCCGGGGTGTCGGATGCCACCCAAATCCACACCCACCTGTGCTATTCGGAATTCGGCGAGGTGATCGACGCGATCGCCGGACTGGACGCCGATGTCACGTCGATCGAAGCGGCGCGCTCACACATGGAGGTGCTCGACGATCTCAACGACGCGGGCTTCGACCTCGGCGTCGGACCTGGGGTGTACGACATCCACTCGCCGCGGGTGCCAAGCGTGGAGGAGATCACCACGTCGCTGCGTGCGGCACTCGAAGCGGTACCCGCCGAACGGCTCTGGGTGAATCCGGACTGCGGGTTGAAGACCCGGGGGCCCGCCGAGGTGGAGGCATCGCTGCGCAACATGGTCGCCGCCGCGGCAGCCGTGCGCTGAACCCATCCAGGTGATCGATGATCGGCGCCCCCTGAAATCCGAAGATCGGCGGATTCCGAGGGGGCGCCGATCGCCGAATCGGCCGGTGGTGTTCACCCGGATTCCGGTTCGGGCCGCGTGCCCTGTCGCCGCCGCGAGGTATACCGCTCACACGGTTCCTCCCTCCGCGTCACCGGCAGAATCCGCGAACGCGACCGCATTCCCCTCCGCCAGGCTGTATGACACCCGGAACAACGTTCCATCGGTAACCCCTCCCTGCACGCAGTGCGCGACTTATCTTCCCCACTCACCTCTTTCGACGCGCACTCCCCCGATTCGGTTCCCAACCTCACCATATTTCCGCCGGACACCGATGCCGCTGCGGCCGAGCAGCTTCCGATGCCTTATCGACCGACCGCCGGCGCGAAGGTCCGAGATCGTGGCTGCACCGTCCTGGAGCACGGGCTGTGCTTGGCGGCGCTACTACGCCGAGGATGCGGACGCGCTGCTCGACCGATCCGCACTATCCGTCGAAGGCGCGGTTGATGGCGGCCATGTCGAAGTAGTCGCGCCAGATGCTGATGGCGCCGTCGGTGACCTCGAAGAAGCCCATGACCCGAAGCGGGGTGACACGGTCTGCGCCGCGCAGGGTGTCGGTACGTTCGTTCATCACCACCGCGCCAGCGGCCACCTGATGGTGAATGTCGATGTGGATGGCGTCGAAGGCGGTGCGGAACTCCGCGATGAAGTCGCGGATGGCGGCGCGTCCGACGATGGGTTCCATCGGGATGTTTTGGTAGACAGCGTCTTCGGCGAAGTACGCGCTGATCCGATCGGGATCGGTATCAGGGTCCGACCAGCTGCGGCACATCGCGCGTACGACTTCATCCGGGGTCGACATTGATCTTGCTCACTTCCTGCTGCCGAGGGGCCGGACTGCGTCGTCCGCCCAGCCCCAGATTGAAGCAAGTAATCACCCGGCAGGGAAGCGATGCGCCGAGACGGCATTCCCATACCTACGATGGGATCGACCGCACTGCTCGGTGGCTGACCGCGCGGTCCTGCTGCGGCACGCCAGCGCACTCCGGCAACGGGCCGGATCGACGCGTTCGAGTCGACTGCTGGATGGTCTACGCGGCGCAGCCATTCCTCTTTACCTCAGGGTGGCCGATCTTCTACATAGTGCGCGCAACGGCCTCGTTCGCGCCGCCATGCCGCGGACTTTCGGCACACCCGACAACGGGCGTGGCCGCACTGGCCATGTCCTGTCCGACCGCGCGAGGTGACCACCCGCACGGCGAAGGTGGCGGCGTTGATGTCGTAGTTGCCGAGCGCCCCGGTCGCGGGCGAGACGGCTGTGCCGTGACTCGCGCATACGCGCGGCAACCGAACGGGCTGGTCAGCGAGGCGGTGCGGGAGTATCGCAAGTGGCCGCACGCTTTCCCACGGAGCAGTCAGCACCAGTCTTCGCACGCTACGCACGGCGGACCCTGCGAAAGACACCGTGCAGAAGTACATTTCTTTCAAGAGAACTCACCATTTTTGCGATGATTGCGAATATGCACAGCTACCATCGTGCACGTGCGCAAGATGTACGCGGGTGCCCGACTTCGGCGGTTGCGCGAAGAGCGCAGGCTGACCCAGGCAGCCCTGGCGAAATCGCTGGACCTGTCGCCCAGTTACCTCAATCAGCTCGAACGCGACCAGCGACCGCTCACCATTCCCGTATTGCTCAAACTCAATTCCACCTTCGACCTCGACGTCCAGTTCTTCGCCGCCGATTCCGACGCGCGCCTCATGTCCGACTTGCATGAGGTACTGGTGGACGCCGCCGGCGGACACACCGCGCCGCTGACCGAAGTGGAAGAGTTGGCGACGCGCCAGCCGGAGGTCGCCAGGATCGTCGTGGCGATGCACCGGCGACTACGCGCCGCAACCGATCAGCTCGACCTGCTGTCCGCACGGGTGTCCGCGCCCGCGGGCGCGCCGGGCTTGCCCATGCCGTATGAGGACGTCCGGGACTTCTTCTACGACCACCACAACCACATCCCGCAATTGGATATCGCCGCCGAGCAACTGTTCGAAAACTCCGGTCTCTCCATCGGCTCGCTGGACCGCCAACTCGCCCGAATAGCCGAAGAACGCGTTGGAGTCACGGTTCTCGTCCGCGGCGACGGCGCGGACCCGACCATCCCGAAACGGCACTATGACCCGGAGAGCCGCACACTCACCCTGGCGAGGCGGTTGCGTCCCGGTCAGCGCGCGTTCCAGATCGGCGCCACCCTGGCCGTCCTGCTGTACCGCGCCGAGCTGGACGGGGTACTCGCCGAAACCCCCTCGCTCGGCGCTGAATCCCGCACCCTCGCCCGCGTCGGACTGGCCAACTATTTCGCCGCTGCGCTTGTACTGCCCTATGGGCGTTTTCTGCGCTCGGCCGAGGAACTGCACTACGACATCGACCTGCTCGGCCTGCGTTTCGAGGTCGGCTTCGAGACGATCTGCCATCGGCTCAGCACCCTGCAGCGGCAGGGGCAACGCGGCGTTCCGTTCTTCTTCGTCCGCACCGACCGCGCAGGCAACATCTCCAAGCGCCAGTCCGCCACCGCCTTCCACTTCTCCCGCGTGGGCGGTAGCTGCCCGCGGTGGGTGGTGCACGAGGCATTCGAGCACCCCGGCCGGATCCTCACCCAGGTGGCCGAGATGCCGGACGGACGGCGCTATCTGTGGATCGCCCGCACCGCCATGACCGCACCACACGGGTTCGGCACCGCGACGAAGAATTTCGCGATCGGCCTCGGCTGCGATATCGAATACGCCGAGCGCCTGGTCTATTCGGCCGGGTTGCAGCCGGACGACCCGGCCGCGGCGGTGCCGATCGGCGCAGGCTGCAAGGTCTGTGAGCGCCCCGCATGCCCGCAGCGCGCCTTCCCCCACATCGGCAGCCCACTCGCGGTCAACGAGAACACCTGCACCGACCTGCCCTATCCCCGCGTCGGGCGCTGATCGGCCGCTGTTCGCGGTGCTTCCGCCCTACCCGCGGTGGCTTCCCTCGAAGGCAGTCGAATCGCGGTTGTCAAGGGACATCACGACAACCACGTCACTGTGCTCAGCGACCACGTGGGCAGCTGGACGGGGCCGAGCTGTCAGCCCGGGGCAGATTGCTGTCCACAGAGTCTTATCGTCGCGATTCCGCGCAGGAATGCTCGTCGGCGACGGCGTGGACGATGATCAGCGGCAGCAGCCCGGCGGTGCGATCATCGGTTCCGCGCGTGCCGTCGCCCGCGTGGCGGAGATTTTCCGTCAGGACTTCGCCAGATACTCCAGGCGTTCGGAGTCGACGGCGGCGTGCATCATGCCCGCGAGGCCGGGGTGCCGCCGCAGGCCGGGATCGGCTTCCACCACGTCGCGGGCGAATTCCTGGGCGGCGGTGATGACATCGAGGTCATCGAGCAGCGAGAGCAGGCGCAGTGAGCGGGCGGTGCCGGACTGGGCGGCGCCGAGCACGTCGCCCTCACGGCGGGTGCGCAAGTCGAGTACCGCCAGTTCGAAACCGTCGGTGGTGGCGGCCACCGCGTCCAGCCGCGCCATCGCAGAACCGCCGGGCGCGGCATCGGTGACCAGCAGACACAGGCCAGGATGCTTGCCTCGGCCGATCCGACCGCGCAACTGGTGCAGTTGACTGACGCCGAACCGATCCGCGTCGACGATCACCATCACCGTCGCGTTCGGAACGTCGACACCGACCTCGACCACCGTCGTGCAGACCAGCACGTCCACTGATCCGTCGTTGTACGCGCGCATCACCTGGTCTTTTTCGTCGGCGGGCAGTCTGCCATGCAGCAGGCCGACCCGAACGCCGGACAGCGGGCCGCTGCGCAGCATCTCGAACACGTCGAGCACCGCCTGCGTGGTCGGGCCCTCTTTCGCGCCGTCGCCCGGCTTCGACCGCCCGTTGCGCGACTTACCGGAGCTTTCCTCGTCCTCGCCGATCCGCGAACACACCACGTAGGCCTGCCGGCCTGCGCCCACCTCCTCCACGATCCGCTCCCACGCGCGGTCGACCCAATTCGGATGTTGCCTGCGCGGCACGACCTTCGACGCGATCGGCGAACGCCCCCTGGGCAATTCGGTCAGCGTGGAGGTCTCCAAATCGCCCAGGGTGGTCATCGCGATAGTGCGCGGGATCGGCGTCGCGGTCATCACCAACAGATGTGGGGCGCTGTCCGCTGCGGCTTTGGCGCGCAGCGCGTCTCGCTGCTCGACACCGAAGCGGTGTTGCTCGTCGACCACCACCATGCCGAGATCGAAGAAGTCGACGTTGTCCTGGATCAGCGCGTGCGTGCCGATCACGATGCCCGCCGCCCCGGTCACCGCCTCGAGCAGCGCGGCCTTCTTGGCCGACGCCGACATCGACCCGGTGACCAAGACCATGCGGGTCGCGTCCTCGGCCGCGCCTAGCTCGCCCGCGGCGCCCAGTTCGCCGAGCATGCCGCGCAGCGACCGATAGTGCTGTGCGGCAAGCACTTCCGTCGGCGCGAGCAGGGCGCACTGTTGCCCGGCGTCAACCACCTGAAGCATGGCGTGCAGGGCCACGATCGTTTTACCGGAACCGACCTCCCCCTGCAGCAGCCGATGCATCGGCTGCGTGCGAGCGAGATCGGCGGAGATCTCGCCGACCACCTGCCGCTGGCCCGCGGTGAGTTCGAACGGCAGCCGCCGGTCGAACGCGGCGGCGATGCCGTCGGTGCGCGGCCGGCAGGCCCGCGCGGTCCGACCGGACACCTCGTGCCGCCGCTCGGCCAGCACCAGTTGCAAGGCCAGTGCCTCGTCGAAACGCAGCCGTTGTTCGGCCTGGTCGATGTCGGACTTGCGGTCGGGTAGGTGGATCAGGCGCAGCGCGTCCGACACCGGCAGCAGCGCGCGTTCGGCCCTGACCTGCTCCGGCAGCGGGTCCTCGATCGGGTCGAGTTGGTCGAGCACCTGACGCACGCACGCGAGCACGTCCCAGCTCTGCACCTTCGCCGTCGCTGGATAAACCGGGATGAATTCGCGTTCCATGAACGAGCTGTCCACTCCGCCCGCACCTTTCGCGCTCTGCGCGAGTCCGCGCAGGTCGCCGCCGCCGCGCACCTTGGTGAGTGCGCCGACCGATTCGTCGCCACCGTCGGCCTCGGGCAGCATCAGGTAACCGGGGTGACTCAGGTTCCAATGGCCGGGACGCCAATAGGTCACTGTGCCTGACATCATCGCCCGAAGACCCTCGCGGACAACGTATTTCACCTTGTCACCGTGAAAGAAGGTGACATCGACGCCGCGCCCGGAGCCGGTGTCGAGTACCACTTTCAACAGCGAACCGCGCCGGTTGCGCATCGGTCGCAGTTCGGCCTTGGTGATGCGGCCGATGACAGTGATGTGCGTACCGTCCTCGGGAGCCTCCTCGGTGAGCGGTTGCCCCTGGGTCGCGTAACGCAGCGGGTAATGCCGCAGCAGGTCCTCGACTGTCTGCATGTCGAAGGCGTCCGCCAGCGAGGCGGCCGCCTTCACGCCCAAGATATGGTCGAGCCGATCGCTCAGTGTCGCCATGCCCTACTCAACTCCGATCTGCACCAGGTCGACGCGCTGTCCACCGGAATACACGATCACCTCGACACCGGGAAAGCCCTGTGCGATATGCGCGGCGAGTTCAGCGCCGAGCCCGTCCGGCGCCGTCGCCCCCATCAGTAGGGTAACCAGCTCGCCGCCAACGGCGAGCATTCGATCCAGCAGCGTCGGGCCGGCCGCGCGGACGTCGCGATCGATGACAACCACGTCGTGGCCGACCAGACCGAGCCCGTCACCCGGCGCACAGGTGCCGACCATGGTGAGCGCGCGCTGCGTCGCGGCGCGCAGCGATCCCCATCGTGTGGTGGCGGCAGCCTCCGACATGGCGAAGGCATCGTCCACCGCGATCCGTCCCCGATCGTGTACGGCCAGCGCGGCGAGCCCCTGGACGACGGACGCGCTCGGCAGCAGAAGCACGTCTCGGCGCTCGTCGCGCGCTGCGACGCCGACCGCTACCAGCTCGTGTGCGGGGAGCGCGCCGTTCGGCAGGACCAGTACTTCTCGATTCGGCATCCGTCGGATTGCCGCGAGCAGCGTCTGTGCGGTGACCGGCTCGTCGCCGCCGAGCACCACAGCGCCCGCGTCTTCGAACAACGTCGCGGTGCCCTCTCCTGCCGCCACGGCGATGATTCCGCGGTCAGCCGGAGCCGCCGAGGTCGCCGCGGCACCGGGCACGGCGAGCGCACCCGCGACCACATCGCCCGAACCGGGCAGGGCCGGTCCGGACCCCGAAACCGCGGCGACAACAGCCTCGGCGGCGTCGACCTGATCGGCATCCGGCTCGGCCGATCGCTGGTCCCGCGCGTCCGCGCCGGCTACCGCTGATGCGGGGTGTGGGGCGTGGATGTCTTTGCCGATGTCCTCGCCGCGACACGAGACGAGGACATCGGTGCCGGCCAACCCGTCGTAGCCCCGGACGCGGTCGTGGATGGGGGCGTCCGCACCGTGCGCGGGGCCGGATTCGTGGTGCGCGGCGAGCGTGAAACTTTCGATGCGGAGGCAACTGACGGTTCCCGCCGCGATACCGGCTTCCACCGCGGCGCCGGCATCCGCGCAGTGCACGTGAACCGACCACCAACGGTCGCCGTCACCGACGACCGCGACCGAGTCACCCAGTTCGTCCAGGCGGGTCTGCAGTACCGCGACACTCGACGCGTCGGTGTCGGCGAGCAGGTACATCACTTCGTACTGCGGCTCGGCGACCGGATGATCATCGTCTGCGTACACCGAACAGTCATCGTCGTACGCCGGACGAACCGCCTCCGGCATGCGCCGGGCGTACTCCGGTCGTGCGGGCACTTCGCCGAGGGTCACCGCGACCAGACTGTCCAGCAGTACAACCAGCCCGCGAGCGCCCGCGTCGACGACACCGGCGTCGCGCAACACGCCGAGCTGGGAGGGTGTGTCTCCGAGCGCTTTCGCGGCGCCATCGGCCGCGGCCAGCGCCACGCCGGCGAGCGTCACGTCCGTGCAGTCCGCCGCGCACCTGGACGCGCAGTCCAGGACGGTGAGGATGGTGCCTTCGATCGGCACGCTCAACGCGGCACGCACCAGCGCCGAGGCACGGGAGAGCGCGACACGCAGGGTGTCCGCCGTCAGCGGCCCGTCGCGTACCGCGTCGGCGATACCACGCAAAACTTGGGAGATGATGATGCCGGAATTACCGCGGGCGCCGACCGTAGCGCCGTGCGACATCGCGGCGGCGACGGTGTGGGCCGGCGCTCCACCAGCCTGTGCGCCCGCCGCGAACGCGGCCACTTCCGCTGCCGCGACCGCGGCGCGCAGAGTGGCCAACAGATTGGTTCCAGTGTCGGCGTCCGGGATGGGGAAGACATTGAGCGCGTTGATCTCTTGGCGCCGGTTTTCCAGACCCTCGAGGCAGGCTCGCCCCCAGCGCAGCAGCGCCGTGCCGTCCATCACCTCCCGCGCGTCGGGCACTGTCACCTCTCTCCCGTCCAGCCACCTCCAGACCATCACCGTTCGCCAGGTTAGCGGGCGAGGCCGACAGTAAACGCGAGACGCCCGTCCGCTAAACTACGGAGGTCCAGCGGCCGTTCCGGGCCTCGTTTCCGAGGGACCGGTTTGGTGAATCAGGACCCGCACAGCTACCCTTGCGGGGTTGCCCAGCGGGGCCGTCAACGGTTTGCGCAGGTCGATATCGTCGACCGGGTACATCACGACATTGTTTCCGGACATGCCGCACCGCGTGTGCTGCGGTCCCCACCATGACATGAAGGAGTTCGCGACTATGGCTGCCGTCTGCGACGTCTGCGCCAAGGGCCCCGGCTTCGGGAAGTCGGTCTCGCACTCGCACCGGCGCACCAACCGTCGCTGGAACCCGAACATCCAGACCGTGCGGGCACAGGTCGCGCCGGGCAACACCCGCCGCATGAACGTGTGCACCTCCTGCCTGAAGGCAGGCAAGGTCGTCCGCGGCTGATCGGCCCGGCCGACCGGTACCATCGACACGCCCCGGCACCTTCCACGGTGGTCCGGGGCGTAGTCATGACCGCGGTCTTTCGGCGAACGCGGTCGGTATGACCGAGGCTCCATGGCGCATCCTGCGTCTGGATGCCGGGCATACGCGCGGCCTCGCGGAATGCCACATCGCTTGCTGGCGCGAGGCGTACCGGGATCTGGTTCCCGCACATGTGCTCGACGCGTTCGATATCGAGCGCCGGACCGAGCAGTGCGAACGCGACCTGGTCCGCTACCCCGATCGCACACATGTCGCGATCGCCGACGACGTCGTGATCGGCTTCGTCAGTGTGGGCCCGTCCCGCGACGCGCACACCACGACTCCGCTGGAACTCCATGCGATGTACGTGCGCTGCGCGTGGCACGGCACCGGCGTCGCTGACGATCTGATCCACGTCGCGCTCGACCCTTCCACGTCGTACTCGCTCTGGGTATTCGAGCAGAACCCGCGGGCGCAGGCGTTCTATCGCAGATATGGTTTCGCGTTGGACGGCGCGCGCAAGGCGGAGTTTTTCACGGGCACGGTCGAGGTGCGCATGGTGCGCGATCCGGTTCCACGCCGCGACGGCACCACCGCCGACGGCGCGGCGGATCCGGGTTAGGGTGCAAACCCCCCTCTCCGCCGAGCGACGCCGGACGTCGCGTCATTCCCGGGTCGAGAGGACGAATTTCGCCACCGCGTCGGTGAACGAGTCGTTGTCGTCGCCTGCCGCGGTATGCGCGGCGCCGCCGATCTCCACTAGTTGTGTGTGCGGCACCAGTCGCTGGAACGCCTGAGTTCCTTCGGGGCTTACCACATCCGACCGCATGCCACGCACCAACAACACCGGTATGGTCAGCAGGCCCGCCGCGGCCTCCATCTGCTCGATCATCACGGACGTCTTCTCGCCCCGGTCGGCGAGCATGTCCGGATCCCAGTGCCAATACCAGCGACCGTCGCGCGCGCGTAGGTTCCGCAGCAGCCCGGTGGTGTCCTTCGGGCGCGGACGATGCGGCATGTACTCGGCGACCGCGTCGGCCGCCTGTTCGAGGCTGTCGAAGCCATCGCGGTGCTTACCGAGGAAGTCGATCACCCTCGCGACGCCCGCCGGCTCCGGTCGGGTGACAATATCGACGAGCACCAGTGCGCTGATCGCCTGTCCGCCGGACGCGGCGGTCGCCAGCAAACCGGTGATCCCGCCCATACTGGCGCCGACCACCACCGCGGGTGCTCCGAGTTGTTCGAGCACGAGTATCAGATCCCGAACCATGGTGTCGCGTCGATAGTCACGGTCGGGTGCCCACTGGCTGTCGCCGTGCCCACGCGCGTCCAGCGTGACCACCCGCATTCCCGATGCGCCGAGGCGCGCACCGGTCTGTTTCCATGAGTGCCGGGTCTGGCCACCCCCGTGTAGAAAAACGACGAGCGGGCCGTCGATCGGGCCGAACTGATCGGCGGCCAGCTCGATTCCGCCCGAACCGCGCAACCGAAGCCGCGACGGTTCGAGAAGATTGTTCGCATTACTCACGATCTGAGGATCGCACAGCGCTGGTCGGCGCCGGTGCGAGCCTCATGGATCGAAGGTCAGCAGCCGAGATTGCCCACGAAGAACAGACACGCGATCTTGGAGTTCACCGACGCGGAAATGGTGGACGAACCACTCGACGTGTATTCCTCGGCGACCGGCGCCGTGGTGGTGGTTTCCGTAGCGGGTTCCAGCCGCAGCGGAGCCGCGCTTGCCACGGCGGCGCCGCTGGTCAGCGCGGCGCAGACGGCCAGGGTGGCGGTGGTACCGCGCAGGCCGCCACGGACAGAGGTGTTGTGCATGGAAAAGCTCCTCACTCGATATCTCGGTCGATCACACACAGACGCCCGACTCAGGGCAGGCGCCAGTCAACCGGTTCGGCCCCCAGTTCGTCGAGTAGTTCGTTCACTCGCGAGAAGGGGCGGGAACCGAAGAAACCGCGCGACGCGGACAACGGCGACGGATGCGGAGACTCGATGTACGGGATCTCGGCCTCGGCAAGCTGCGGCTTCAGCGTTGCCGCGTCTTTGCCCCAGAGGATCGCCACCAGCGGCTCGTCCCTGGCGACGAGGGCGCGAATCGCCTGTTCGGTGACCGCCTCCCAGCCCTTGCCGCGATGCGAGGCAGGCTGGCCGGGCGACACCGTGAGCACTCTGTTCAACATCAGCACGCCCTGGTCCGACCACGGACTCAGGTCGCCGCAGGACGGCGTCGGGTGGCCGAGGTCCTTGCTGTACTCCGCGAAGATATTCGCCAGGCTGCGCGGAATCGGCGACACATCGGGCGCGACCGAGAAGCTCAGTCCCATCGGGTGGCCAGGCGTCGGGTAGGGGTCCTGACCAACGACGAGTACCCGCACCGCGTCGAACGGACGCTGGAAGGCACGCAACACGTTCTCACCGGACGGTAGGTAGCCACGGCCCGCCGCGTTCTCGGCCCGCAGAAAATCTCCCATGGCGGTGATTCGTTCCGTCACCGGCTCGAGTGCTTTCGCCCATCCCGGATCCATGATTTCGAACAATGGTTTCGCGCCCATGACCGCACAACCTATCGTGGTTCACCCTCAGATGCCGATTCCGCCCCACGGAACGATTCCCACCCACCATCGCCCACCGGTACCACGCCGTCGACGGTGAC
The DNA here is from genome assembly GCF_040647855.1 of Nocardia sp. NPDC049220. NCBI lineage: Bacteria > Bacillati > Actinomycetota > Actinomycetes > Mycobacteriales > Nocardiaceae > Nocardia > Nocardia sp. NPDC049220. The sequence goes on along the minus strand of NZ_JBEZDA010000001.1, from coordinate 710,210 downwards.
CCCGCGACCGGCGACAACCCGCCCGATCACGACCCATCCGGCGGGCAAGTCGTGCCCCGGCGCCCACGTCCCGACGAAAGCGTGATCCTCGCCTCCGGCCAGAATCCATTGCGCCGCATCGGCATCCAGTAGCGCAGCGATCCGTTCCAGCGCTGAGTCACGCAACCGTGCCGAATCCAGATCGATGGCGACGCCGGAGGCGACCGCGATATGGCCCAGATCGGCGACCAGACCATCGGACACATCCGTCAGCGCGTGCGGCCCAGCTCCCGACCGGACCGGCGGCACGTCCGAGCGATCGACCGCTCCGCGGTCCAACACGTCCAGCACGGCCGCATACGGCGGCTGCGGAACCCGGTGGGCGGCACGTGCTTCCGCGAGATCTGCGCTGGCCGCATCGGCGGTGAAGGCCGCGAATCCCGCGGCCGACCAGCCCAGACGACCCGCGACCGCAACGGTATCGCCCACGCGCGCACCGGCTCTCGTGCGCGGCGCTCTGCCACCGAGGTCGCCGAAGGCGGTCACCGAGATGACCAGATCGCGGCTGCGAACCAGGTCACCGCCCGCGATGGAAGCGCCCGCGCGCGCGGCCTCGGCCCACATTCCGTCCGTGAGGCCGTCGATCAGCTCGAGCGGCGTGTCGGCCGGGCAGCCGAGTGCGACGACGAACGCGGTGGGCACCGCGCCCATGGCGACGACGTCGGCGGCGTTCTGGGCGATGGCCTTGCGGCCGATATCCTCGGGGCTCGACCAGTCCAGCCGGAAATGCCGATCCTGCACGAGCATGTCGGTGGTGACCACGAACCGACCATCCGGCGCGGCTACCACGGCCGCGTCGTCGCCGGGGCCGAGCAGGACGTCCTCGGTCTGTACCCGACCGGTGTTGATGCGGTCGATCAACGCGAACTCTCCCAGTTCACGCACCGTCCTCGGGCCCGTGTTCTCGCTGATGACCAGTCCTTTCCGGTGCGCCGCTCGCTGCAATCGGCCCGACGGTACCCTTTCCAGGGCACTCGAATACCACCGGGCCGGTCCAGTGTGCCGCCGCCCTCCCGCGGCCCCGCCGACCGGCATCATTCAGCGTGAGCAGGAAGGATCGGTGAGCATGACGGCGGATTCGTCGGACCGCGACTCGGCGAAGGACGAGCGACCAGCGCGCTCCGCATTCAGTGCCGATGCGAGCGGATCCGAGAGGAACGATGGTCCGGCTGCGCGGAACTTCGGCGCCGACGACGCGGACACCAACACCGGCCCTGCCGAGGCCGGCGCCGCGGACACCGACAGGCCGAGTTCGACTGCCGACACCACCGATACGGGAACAACTGCGACCGTTCCGGACTCCGGCCTCGTGTCCCAGGGCACCGAGGCCACGAGCCCGGACGCGACGCGGGCCGAACCCGAAGCCACGACGAAACCCTCGGTGGACGACGACATTTCACCCGAGCACCAGTACTCCCCGGCCCTCATCGCCACCGCCGTCGCGCTTCCCGTCGTGCTGGTTGTCGCGGTACTCGTGGCTGCCGTGCTGGCGCACCGCGCCCCGGTCGAGCGTGAACCCCTGGTCCTCGGTCCGGTTCCCGCCCCTGCCGCCGACGGCCCCGCCTGTACCGCTCTGCTGCCCGCGCTGCCCGCGCTGCTGGGTGAGTTCACCAAGTCGACTCTCGTCGAACCCGCACCGCCCGCTACTCGCGCATGGCAGCGAGCAGACGGCGGCGACGCCATCGTCCTGCGCTGCGGCCTGGACCGCCCGCTGGAGTTCAACCGGGCCTCGCCGCTACAGATCGTGAATGGCGTCCAGTGGTTCGAAGCCCGCGACCGAGCCGCGACAGCGAGCACCTGGTTCGCGGTCGACCGGGCGACCTACATCGCCCTGACCGTCCCCGACGACTCCGGTCCGACCCCCTTGCAAGAGGTCGCCGACACCATCACCGCCACCCTCCCGGCTCAGTCGATCGACCCGGGTCCGTTACCCAACTGACCCGGCGCCGCGGCCTGTCCCACCGGATCACCGGTGATCCCGGCCTCAGCGCAGACCGGTGCCCCGCGCAAGGGCGGTGTCGATCAGGGTGGCGACCAGCGCGGGAAGGTCGACGCCGGTCGCCTCCCACATGCGCGGGTACATGGAGATCGCGGTGAAGCCAGGCATGGTGTTGATCTCGTTGATCACCGGACCCCGCTCGGTCACGAAGAAGTCGACGCGTGCCAGGCCCTGACAATCGAGCGCCTGGAAGGCACGGACGGCCAGATCTCTGATCTGGTCGGATACCTCGTCGTCCAGCTTGGCCGGAATATCGAATTCGCAGACGTCGTCGAGGTATTTGGTGTCGAAGTCGTAGAACTCGGGGCTCTCGGCCATGGTGTCTTCCTCCGGCATCCGGATCTCCGCGACGACGCTCGCCGCGACTCGCCCGTCCGGGAATTCCAGAACGCCACATTCCACTTCGCGTCCGACGATGGCCGCCTCCACGATCACCTTCGGATCGTGCGCACGCGCCGCCGCGATCGCCGCGTCCAGTTCGCTCCAGTCGGTCACCTTGGTGATGCCGATCGACGAACCACCGCGCGCCGGCTTGACGAACACCGGCAGCCCGAGCCGGGACCGGTCCGCGTCGGCGAGTGTCGCGGTGCCCGGCCGGAGCACCACCTGGGTACCGATCGGAAGCTCCTCGGCCGCGAGCAACTTCTTGGTGAACTCCTTGTCCATGCCCGCCGCGCTGGCCAACACGCCGGGTCCGACATACGGGACCCCGGCGAGCTCGAGCATCCCCTGCAACGTCCCGTCTTCGCCGAACGGCCCGTGCAGGATCGGGAAGACCACATCGACGGTGCCCAGGGCGGCGCCCGGATCGTCGAGCGCGATCAGCGCCCCTGAGCGGCTCGGATCGGCGGCCATCGTCAGCACCGTTCCGCCGGCGTCCACCGAGGGCAGAGCACGGTCGTGGATGCCGAGCGCGGTTACGTCGGAACTGTCCAATATCCAGCTGCCCTCTGTGGTGATGCCGATCGGGACCACCTCGTACTTCGTCGGATCGAGGCTCCGCAGCACACTGCCGGCCGAAACGCACGACACGGCGTGCTCGTTACTGCGTCCGCCGAACACCACAGCCACCCTGATCCGGTTCGTCATGCCCCGAACCGTACCCGTTTGGATGCCGGAGTCCGCTGCTGACCGTCCCCGCGACATCGACATCGGCCGGTGGGGATCACTCCGGTTTGATCCGCCGTCCGAGCAGGTTACCGACGGCCTCACGCACGGAAAGGCCTTCGTGACACAACTGGTGCACCGCGGTGGTCAACGGCATCTCCACCTGGTGCCGCTCGGCAAGCGCCCGAATCGATGCGCAGGACTTCACCCCCTCCGCTACCTGGCCGTGGGTCGCCGATTGCGCGGCCTCCATGGACCCGCCCGCGCCGAGGACGTGGCCGAAGGACCGGTTGCGCGACAACGGCGAGGTGCAGGTCGCGACCAGATCGCCGACCCCGGCGAGTCCGGCCAGCGTCGCGGGCTCGGCGCCAAGCGCCACGCCGAGCCGGATGATCTCGGCGAGGCCGCGGGTGATCAGGCTGGCGATCGAGTTGTCGCCGAATCCCATTCCGGAGGCGATACCGCAGGCGAGCGCGATGACGTTCTTGCACGCGCCGCCGATTTCGCAGCCGATGACGTCGGCGTTGGTGTACGGCCGAAAGTATCCGGTCGCGCTGGCGTGCTGTAGCGCGACCGCGCGATCGGTGTCGGTGCAGGCGATCACGGTCGCGGCGGGCTGGCCCACCGCGATCTCGCGCGCCAGGTTCGGCCCGGACAGCACCGCGATCCGGCTCTGGTCGGCGCCGGTGACCTCTGCGATCACCTGGCTCATCCGCAGCAACGTTCCGGTCTCGATCCCCTTCGCCAGACTCAGCAGCGTGGTATCCGACCCGATGACGCGCTTCCAGTCCGCGAGATTTTCGCGCAAGGACTGCGACGGCACCGCGAGCACCGCGATATCCGCGCCGTCCAGTGCGACCGCGGGGTCATGGGTGGCCGCGATCGGCGGCAGCGGAATATCCGACAGGTAATCCGGATTGCGATGTTCGGAGGCCAGCGTCGCGGCCACCTCGGGTCGGCGAGCCCAGATCGTGACGTCGGTTCCCGCGTCCGCCAACACCTTCGCGAACGCCGTGCCCCACGATCCCGCGCCCAGTACCGCCGCCCTCGTCATCAGCCCAATATGCCATGGAAGGATTGGTCGCATGCGCCCGCACGCCGTGCATGCCGTGATCGCGGTCAAGAGCCTCGATCGGGCCAAGAGCCGACTGGCCGACCGGCTGCGCCCGGAGCATCGGGCGCGGCTGGTGCTCGCCATGCTCGCCGACACCGTCACCGCCACCACCGCGGTCCCCGAGGTCATGTCGGTCACGGTGGTCACGCCCGATCCCTCGGTCGCGGATCTGGCTATGGCACTGGGCGCCGACGTCCATCCGGAACCGTCCGACGCGGATACCGACGGCCTCAATACCGCCTTGGCCGCCGCGGCCTCCGCCCTGCGCGGCACGCACGGCCCGATCGCGCTGCTCGCCCTGCAGGCCGACCTTCCCGCGCTGCGCGCGGAGGAACTGTCGGACATGCTCGCCACCGCCCCGCGCGGCCGATCGATCGTGGTCGACCACGCGGGCAGCGGCACCGCCGCGCTACTGGTCCGGGACCCGCTCGACGCGCTCGATCCACGCTTCGGCCCCGGCTCGGCCCGCAGCCATATCGCCGCGGGCGCGGTCGATCTGACGGGTGATTGGCCGGGGCTGCGTCTGGACGTCGACACCGCCGACGACCTGGACCGCGCGGCCGCCCTCGGGGCGGGCAGCGCGACCCGCGCCGTACTGCACGACATCGGCTGGCCGGGTCGCGTTCATGAGCATGTTCGGCGCGTGTGCTAGGAGATCGCCGTGCTGGCGTGCACACCCGTCGATCGCGGAATCGAACTGCACACGGCCGCAGCAGTAGGGGATGATCGTTACCGTGAGCGATACGGAAATTGTCAAGCAGCAGCCGTTGCTTCCCACGCCTCCCCCGGCGGCGACGCCATGGTCGGCCGACTCGACGGCGCAGCAGTTGCCCCGTGATCGCTACCTCAATCGGGAACTGAGCTGGCTGGATTTCAATGCCCGAGTACTCGCCCTCGCCGAGGACGCGTCGCTTCCGTTGCTGGAGCGGGCGAAGTTCTTGGCGATCTTCGCGTCGAATCTCGACGAGTTCTACATGGTGCGGGTCGCAGGCTTGAAACGGCGCGCCGAGACCGGTCTGCTCGTACGTTCGGCCGACGGACGTTCACCCGGCGAACAGCTGGAACTGATCGCGGCGCGCACCCAGGAGATCGCGGTCCGGCATGCCCGCGTTTTCCTCGACGACGTGTTGCCCGCCCTGACCGCCGAGGGCATCGCGATCATCGATTGGGCCGACCTGGACGACGACGAGCGGGCGCGGCTGTCGGGCCACTTCCAGGATCAGGTCTTCCCGGTCCTCACTCCGCTCGCGGTGGACCCGGCACACCCGTTCCCGTATATCAGCGGATTGAGCCTCAACCTCGCCGTGACCGTGAAGGATTCCGCGACCGGCGGCGAGCACTTCGCCCGCGTCAAAGTGCCCGACAACGTGGACCGCTTCGTTCGCGTCCGGCGCACCGAATCCAGCTCACCCATCGCGGCCTTCCTTCCGATGGAGGCGCTCATCGCAGCGCATCTCGATCTGTTGTTCCCCGGCATGGACGTGGTGGAGCACCATTCGTTCCGGATCACTCGCAACGCCGACTTCGAAGTCGACGAGGACCGCGACGAGGACCTGTTACAGGCGCTGGAGCGCGAACTGGCTCGGCGCCGGTTCGGTTCGCCGGTGCGACTCGAGGTCTCCGACGACATGACCGAGCACATGCTCGACCTGCTCCTGCGCGAGCTGGACGTGGACCCCGGTGACGTGATCCAGGTACCCGGCCTACTCGACCTGTCCTGCCTCTGGCAGGTTTACGGCGTCGATCGGCCGAATCTGAAGAACCCGCCGTATGTCCCCGCCACGCCGCCCGCGTTCGGCGAGCGCGAGACGCCGCGCAACGTGTTCGCGGCGCTGCGCGAGGGCGACGTCCTCGTGCACCATCCCTACGACTCGTTCTCCACCAGCGTGCAGCGGTTCATCGAACAGGCCGCCGCCGACCCGCAGGTGCTCGCGATCAAACAGACGCTCTATCGCACCTCCGGCGACTCTCCGATCGTCAACGCGTTGATCGACGCCGCCGAGGCAGGCAAGCAAGTCGTCGCACTGGTCGAGATCAAGGCGCGCTTCGACGAGCAGGCCAACATCAAGTGGGCCCGCGCGCTGGAGCAGGCGGGCGTGCATGTGGTCTATGGCCTGGTCGGCCTCAAAACCCACTGCAAGACCTGTCTGGTGGTGCGCCGCGAGGGCGCGACCATCCGCCGCTACTGCCACATCGGTACCGGAAACTACAATCCGAAGACCGCGCGGCTGTACGAGGATGTCGGATTGCTCACCGCCGCACCGGAAATCGGCGCCGACCTGACCGACTTGTTCAACTCGCTGACCGGTTACTCGCGAAAAGAGAGCTACCGCAACCTCCTTGTCGCACCGCACGGCGTGCGCGCGGGCATCATCGAGCGGATCCAGCGGGAGACCGAGCTCGCTCTCCAAGGGCACGACGCTCGAATCCGATTGAAGGCCAACGCGATCGTCGACGAGGAGATCATCGACGCGCTGTACCGCGCCTCACAGGCGGGCGTACCGGTGCAGATCGTGGTGCGCAGCATCTGCGGGCTGCGCCCCGGCGTGCCGGAGATGAGCGAGAACATCGAAGTCCGCTCGATCCTGGGGCGGTTCCTGGAGCACTCGCGGATCTTGCACTTCCAGGCGCAAGACGAGTACTGGATCGGCAGCGCCGACATGATGCATCGCAACCTGGACCGCAGGGTCGAGGTCATGGCGCAGGTGAAGGATCCCCGACTTGTCGAGCAACTCGGCGCGGTATTCGACTCCGCCCTGTCTGCGACCACACGGTGCTGGGTACTCCAATCCGACGGCACCTGGCAGGCATGGCCGGACCAGACCGCCGACGGTGCGAAGATCCGAGACCATCAGGAGTACCTCATGCGGCTACGGAGGCCGGAACAGCAGTGAGCGGCAGTACCGAGTACGAAATGGACCCGAACCCGCTGCGGGATCCACGCGTAACCGCCAATATCCACGCCGCGGGTGCGGTGGTCTGGCGCACTACGCGGCGAGCGACGATCGAGATCGCGATCGTCCACCGCCCTAAATATCAGGACTGGTCGCTACCCAAGGGCAAGCTGGATCCCGGGGAGACCGCAGTGCTCGCCGCGGTCCGTGAGGTCGCCGAGGAGACCGGGCTGCGGTGCCGACTCGGCCGCTACCTCGGGCACGTCACGTATCCGATCCCGGGCCATCGCAAACTGAAGCGGGTCGACTACTGGTCGGCCGAGGTCGCCGGCGGCGAGTTCGCCCCCAATTCCGAGGTGGACGAGCTCACCTGGCACCCGCTGGACCGGGTGATGGACCAGCTGTCCTATCCGATGGACCGGCAGGTGCTGCGCGCGTTCGCCCGGCTACCCGCGCGCACCAGCACGCTGCTGCTCGTGCGGCACGGGAAGGCCGGCCGCAGAGACCGGTTCACCGGGCCGGATGAGCAGCGCCCGCTCGATCGGCACGGCGAAGCCCAGGCGCGGGCTCTGGTGCCGAATCTGCTGGCGTTCGGGGCATCCGAGATCTTCTCGGCCGATCCGGTGCGCTGCGTGCAGACGGTGACACCGCTCGCCGACAAGCTCGGTGCCGAAATCACTCTGGAGTCACTACTTTCCGAGCCCGGTTACGCCGAGGCCCCGGACGCCGCCCGGGCGCGCATCCGAGCACTGGTGACGGACAAGGCCGTTCGCGTGGTCTGCAGCCAAGGCAAGGTGATTCCGGATTTGCTGCGCTGGTGGGCCCACCGCGACGGCATCGCCCTCCCCTCGGCGCGCAATCGCAAGGGCAGCGTGTGGGTGCTGTCGTTCGTCGGGCGGCGATTGGTGGCGGCCGACCATCTGGATCGGTCGCTCTCCGCCGGCGTCGTGAAATCCTGACGGTTTCCCAGCCCGACGACCTCGACCTCGACCTCGACCCGGCCACGCCGGAACGCGCCACGACACCGACCGTCGCTCGGGTGACACTGGAAAACGGCCCCGGGTGTCCCGGGGCCGTTTTTATTCGGTGAGGCGAATGAAGCGGCCTTCCGGCCTGCCATTCGGCGCCGATACGACGGTGGCGTGCTATCAGCGGGCGCGGCGGGCCGGAGCCTTCTTGGCGGCGGTCTTCTTCGCAGGCGCCTTCTTGGCGACAGTCTTCTTGGCGGCGGTGGTCTTCTTGGCCGCCGTGGCCTTGGTGGCCGTCTTCTTGGCCGGCGCCTTCTTGGCTGCCGTTGCCTTCTTCGCGGGTGCCTTCTTCGCGGCGGCCTTGGCCGCAGTGGTCTTGCGCGCGGTGGTCTTTGCCGGAGCCTTGGCGGCCGCCTTGCGGGCCGTGGTCTTGGCGGGGGCCTTGGTCGCGGTCGCCTTCTTGGCGGCTGCCTTCTTCGCCGCCGTCTTCTTCGCGGCCGCCTTCTTCGCGGCCACCGGCGCATTCACGCCGCGCTTCACAGCGGGGCCGCTCGCGGCCAGCTTCTGCTTACCCGCGATGACCGCCTTGAATTGCGCGCCGGGGCGGAACGCGGGCACCGAAGTGGGCTTCACCTTGACGGTTTCACCGGTCCGCGGGTTCCTGGCGACTCGAGCCGCACGCTTACGCTGTTCGAACACACCGAATCCGGTGATGGTGACGCTCTGACCCTTGTGCACCGCACGCACGATGGTGTCGACCACATGCTCGACTGCCGCGGTGGCCGTGCGCCTGTCCGTACCCAACTTTTCGGTCAGAACGTCGATCAGTTCCGCCTTGTTCATTGAATCCTCCGCAGACTAATGGCCCGTCGTCGGACCGACTAGGTACCACGTTAAACCCACTTTGGGCAAGAGTCTATGTGCCACGCCAAAATTCATGTGGTTTAGCACACGTCCAGCTACCATCGCTCAGGTCGCACAGCTAACGCGTCGGGGTGATTACGTCTGCGAAATATGCGCGGGCAGGGTCCTGGGTTTCCAAGCTGGCCTTGCCTTTTCGAACTCGGCGATGGTGTCGCTCCGACGCAGGGTGAGGCCGATGTCGTCCAATCCCTCGAGAAGACGCCACCGGGTGTAGTCATCAATATCGAACGGCAACACGACGGTTCCAGCCGTCACCGTGCGCGCCCGGAGATCCACAACCAATTCCATGCCCGGCCGTTCCTCGAGCAACTTCCAGAGCATTTCGACATCGTTCTGTGACATCTGTGCGGCCAACAGACCGCCCTTACCCGCATTGCCCCGGAAGATGTCGGCGAACCGGGACGAGATGACCACTCGAAAGCCGTAGTCCGACAGCGCCCAAACGGCGTGCTCACGTGAGGATCCAGTACCGAAATCCGGACCGGCTACTAGAACACTACCCCTGTTGTAAGGCTCGACGTTCAGAATGAAGTCCTGATCCGTTCGCCATGCAGCGAACAACCCGTCCTCGAATCCCGTACGGGTCACCCGCTTCAGGTAGACGGCGGGGATGATCTGATCGGTATCGACATTTGACCGGCGTAGCGGCACCCCGATGCCCTTATGCGTAGTGAAGGCTTCCATAACGAATCTCCTGGGTTCGATGAGGCGTCTCGGAACGGATCAGTTCAGATCCGCAGGCGAGGAGAGGGTTCCACGGACCGCCGTCGCGGCCGCTACCAGGGGAGAAACGAGGTGCGTACGGCCACCTTTTCCCTGCCTCCCCTCAAAGTTACGGTTCGAGGTGGAAGCGCAACGCTGGCCCGGTGCGAGCTGGTCCGGATTCATTCCCAGGCACATTGAACACCCCGCTTGCCGCCATTCCGCGCCCGCTGCCGTGAAAATCTCGCCAAGTCCTTCTTTTTCCGCCTGTGCGCGAACCCGCATCGAGCCCGGTACAACCAGCATTCGGACTCCGTCGGCGACATGACGCCCCTTCAAAATCCCGGCCACCGCGCGCAAATCCTCAATGCGCCCGTTCGTGCAGGAACCGACGAATACGGTGTCGATCGGGACTTCCCGAAGCGGAGTACCCGGCTCCAAATCCATGTATCGCAGAGCCTTCTCTGCGGATTCACGGGCCACCTCGTCGACGATCCGGGCGGGGTCGGGCACCGCATCGCCGAGGGGAGCGCCCTGTCCCGGGTTGGTGCCCCAGGTCACGAACGGGGTCAGTTCGGTGGCGTCGATATGTACCTCGGCGTCGAAAACCGCATCCTCGTCGGTCTTCAGCGCCTCCCAGGCGGCCACGGCCGCGTCCCAGTCGGCCCCGTGCGGCGCGTGCGGCCGTCCTTTGAGGAATTCGTAGGTCGTCTCGTCCGGCGCGATCATGCCCGCCCGCGCACCCGCCTCGATGGACATGTTGCAGATGGTCATTCGGGCCTCCATCGACATGGCACGGATGGCCTCGCCCCGGTACTCGAGAACGTATCCCTGGCCGCCACCGGTGCCGATCTTCGCGATCACCGCCAGAATCAGGTCTTTGCTCGTCACGCCCTCGGGAAGATCGCCGTCCACGGTGATGGCCATCGTCTTGAACGGGCGCAGCGAGAGCGTCTGGGTGGCAAGCACATGCTCGACCTCGGAGGTGCCGATGCCCATCGCCAGCGCGCCGAACGCACCGTGCGTCGAGGTGTGGCTGTCGCCGCATACCACCGTCGTCCCCGGCTGGGTCAACCCGAGCTGGGGGCCGACCACGTGCACAATGCCCTGGTCGAGGTCACCCATCGGATGCAGCCGCACACCGAATTCCGCGCAGTTACGCCGCAGCGTCTCGACCTGGGTACGCGAGATCGGGTCGGCGATCGGCTTGTCGATGTCGGTGGTCGGGACGTTGTGGTCCTCGGTCGCGATGGTGAGATCCGGCCGTCGCACCGGCCTGCCCGCGGCGCGCAGTCCGTCGAACGCCTGCGGACTGGTCACCTCATGCACGAGGTGCAGGTCGATGTAGATCAGGTCGGGTTCGCGCGCAGCACCCTCACCTGCGCCGCGAGCGACGACATGCTGTTCCCATACTTTCTCGGCCAGCGTGCGCGGGTCGGCCATTGTCAATCACCTTTCGGATGGAGCAGCCGTTCCGCGATCCGAGCGGTGGTGGTTGCCGGAGTCGGGATTGCTGCGCTGGTCGGATCACTGGAGACCGGAATCCGCGAAGTAGGCCGTTGCCGGCGGATTTCGCGATGACTTTCGGCGAGGTGGTTCGCCGATGTGTTTCTCAGTATCCGAGACGCTAATATCGTTCTATGAGACAGCATAGCGGCATCGGCGTCCTCGACAAAGCAGTGGCGGTCCTCTACGCCGTCGCCGAGCATCCCTGCGGTCTCACCGAGCTGTGCACGCGTACCGGCCTGCCCCGCGCCACCGCACACCGCCTTGCCGTCGGACTCGAGGTGCACCGCCTGCTCGCCCGCGACAACAACGGGATGTGGCGGCCCGGCCCGGCCCTCGCCGAGCTCGCGACCGGCGCGAACGACCCGCTTCTGGATGCCGCGTCGGCCATTCTGCCCCGGCTGCGCGAGATCACCGGCGAGAGCGTCCAGCTCTACTGCCGCGACGGCGATGCCCGGGTCTGCGTCGCGGCGCTGGAACCGCCGGTCGGGCTGCGCGATTCCGTCCCGATCGGGGCACGCCTGCCACTCACCGCTGGATCGGCGGCCAAAGTCCTGCTCGCCTGGGCCGACCCGGAGCTACAGCGCACCATTTTGTCCGACGCGGTATTCGGCGAGCGCGCACTCGTCGAGGTTCGCAAGCGCGGCTGGGCGCAGAGTGCGGCCGAGCGCGCGGCAGGCGTGGCCAGCGTCTCCGCGCCGGTGCGGGATGCCGCGAACACCGTGGTCGCCGCGGTGTCGGTGTCCGGCCCGATCGACCGGATGGGCCGCAGACCGGGCGCCCGCTGGGCCGCCGACCTGGTCGCGGCCGCCGAGGCTTTACACAAGCGCCTATAACCCGTTGCAGTTCCGACTCTCTACAGTTGGCCGATGGGAGTCAACCAACGGGCACAGATCGTGATGTCCGACACCGAGATCACCGCGTTCCTGGAGCACCGCCGAATAGCGACGCTCGCGACCATCGGCCCGAACGGCACGCCGCACCTGACCGCCATGTGGTACGCGCTGCTCGACGGCGAGATCTGGTTCGAGACCAAACTCGAGTCGCAGAAGGCGGTGAATCTGCGCCGCGATGCGCGGGTCACGTGCATGGTCGAAGCGGGCCAGACCTACGACCAACTGCGCGGTGTGTCGATCGAGGGACGTGCCGAGATCATCGACGACGCGGACAAACTCTTCGCGGTCGGCGTGAGCGTCTGGGAGCGCTACACCGGACCGTATCGCGAGGAGGTGCGCCCGATGGTGGAGTCGATGCTGCACAAGCGGGTCGCCATCCGAGTCGCCCCCGAACGCGTGCGCAGCTGGGATCACCGTAAACTCGGCCTTCCGCAGCTGCCACTCGGCGGGACCACCGCGCAGTGGCTCGATTGACCCGAGCACGGACCGGGTGCCGTGCGGTACCCGAAATCCCACTGACACAACCGCCTCGCACGCGATAGCGTCGAGGCGTTCGACACGAATCGGCTGGGCACCGCCGCCTATGGGCACGGGCACACGGCCGCGAGGACTAGGAGCAGGCGATGGCGGATTCGGATAGTCCCAACGGCGGCGCGGACGAGGTGAAGCGCAAGTTCCGCGAGGCACTGGAACGCAAGAACCAGCAGCACGCCCGCGCGGCCGACCACCTCGACGGCCGGTCCAAAGCTACGGGGGCGCACAACGCGGCCAACCACAAACGGGAATTCCGTCGCAAGAGCGGGTAGTCCGCGAGCGACCGTGGCCCTCCAGCCGATAGCTGGGGGGCTTTTCGTTATGCGTCACACCGGGTGGTAGCCAGGCCTGGTACAGACCACGTCCGAGATCGACACCGCGACCAGTCGACTCGACCAGTGACAGACAGCACCCGGCCACTGACTCGCCGGACGACCCCAGGGGGCGGTCCGGCAGAAGACGTCACCGGCCGGTTCAACCACCGCGGACCCGTTCGACCCGACCGGCCACTCCGCCAACATGCTCGGGGCCGACCATATGCGCCCCAACAACTCAGCCCGCATCCGCTAGCACTCGCTCGGCCGGACTATTCCGCCCGGACGACTCGATACATCGCTCTGACCAGGGAAATTGCCGGCCGAAAAGCTGAACCGGGAACCGGGCCGACCGAAGCGACGTGCCAAGCATCCCCGGAAACAGCCAACATAGTGCGAGAACCAGCACATTTGACCGCACCCGATGACGATGCCTCTCAACCGTCTGGTCACCCGCACCGGCGACGTCACCACCCGGCCTACCACCTGCCAGTCCGGGCCACCCGGGCGAATCGACGCTCCACCAGGGACGAACGAGACCCGAACCGAGCATCGGAGCCGCAGCCGGCCAGACGGGTCATGGGGGTTGCGCCTCCCCAGAACATGGCCGAAACAAAAAGGTCCATGCTCTGGATGAGCATGGACCTTTTTTCGCGTAGCCCCGACGGGATTCGAACCCGCGCTACCGCCTTGAGAGGGCGGCGTCCTAGGCCGCTAGACGACGGGGCCAGGAGTGCTTCTCGCTTTCGCGAGCAGCGCCGTGGTGATCTTTCGATCAGGAGGCTCGGCAAGCTTAACCGGCCGAAGCCCGGCGACCAAATCGCCGGTTGCTGTATTGATTTCGGCCATGAACCGAAGTCGACCAACACACTCCGCTGGGGTACCAGGACTCGAACCTAGAATGGCTGAACCAGAATCAGCTGTGTTGCCAATTACACCATACCCCAATGACCAGGTCGTTCGGTCTCGAGTCTGGGTGACTCGATACCGTGTTCCGGGCCGAGAAGAAGAGTACCAAACGGCTACCGGTTAACTACAAATCGACTGGTCAAAGCCGTATTTTCGGCCGGATCCGCGCGCTCAGCCCGCTGGAGTCCAGACCAGTGCGGCACGCAACCGGTCCAGGGTGACCTCCCGGCCGAGCAGCTCCAGCGACTCGTACAGCGGCGGGCTGATATGCGACCCGGTCACCGCGACCCGCACCGGCGCGAAGGCCTTACGCGGTTTGAGCCCCAAATCATCGATGAGTGCCGTCTTCAACGCCTCTTCGAGCGCGGGTGTCGTCCACTCCGACAGCGGGTCCACTGCCGCAATAGCGGCTTGCACTATCGGCGTAGCGTCCGCGCCTAGATTCTTGGCGCCCGCGGCGGGGTCGATCGCAAACTGATCCAAGGGCGCGAACAAGAAACGCAACAGTTCCCAGGCGTCCGACAGAACCACAATCCTGGTCTGCACCAGTTCGGCCGCCGTCGCGAATACCTTCTCATCGATTTCCGCGCCTATGTGACCGTGTTCGGTCAAGTACTCCCGCAGTCGCCCCGCGAAATCACCCGGCTCCAGCAACCGGATGTGCTCGGCATTGATCGCGTCCGCCTTCTTCTGGTCGAAACGAGCCGGATTCGAATTTACTTTCGATATATCGAAAGCGGCGACCATATCTTCCATCGTGAACACGTCGCGATCATCCGCGATGCTCCAGCCGAGCAGTGCGAGGTAATTCAGCAAACCCTCAGGGATGAATCCACGGTCGCGGTGAGCGAACAGATTCGACTCTGGATCACGCTTGGACAACTTCTTGTTGCCCTGGCCCATGACGAACGGTAGATGGCCGAACTCCGGAGTGAAGTCGGTGACCCCGATCCTGCGCAACGCGGCATAAAGAGCGATCTGGCGCGGAGTGGAGGAGAGCAGATCCTCGCCGCGCAATACGTGGGTAATCCGCATCAGCGCGTCGTCGACGGGATTGACCAGCGTATACAGCGGATCACCGGTACCGCGGGTGAGCGCGAAGTCCGGCATGCTGCCCGCCTTGAACGTGGTCTCGCCGCGCACGAGGTCGTGCCAGGACAGGTCCTCGTCGGGCATGCGGAGCCGAATCACCGCTGGGCGGCCCGCATCTCGATACGCCTGGATCTGTTCGGCGGTCAGGTCACGGTCGTAGTTGTCGTAGCCGAGCTTCGGATCACGCTCGGCGGCACGATGACGTGCCTCGACTTCCTCGGGCGTAGCGAACGATTCGTAGGCTTCCCCCGCCGCCAGCAGACGTCGAACGACGTCCAGATGCAGATCTTTTCGCAGCGACTGCCGATACGGTGCATAGGGGCCGCCGACCTCAGGCCCCTCGTCCCAGGTCAGGCCGAGCCAGCGCAGCGCGTCGACAATCGCCTGGTAGGACTCCTCGGAATCGCGGGCGGCATCGGTGTCCTCGATACGGAAGACGAATGTTCCGCCGTGTCGGCGGGCGAACGCCCAGTTGAACAACGCCGTCCGGACCAGGCCCACGTGCGGCGTTCCGGTCGGTGACGGGCAGAATCGGACCCGTACTTCAGTCATGGCTCTCTTTCGATCAGCGTTTGGCGGCAACGGGATTGGTGAGAGTTCCGATGCCCTCGATGGTCACCGACACCTGCTGCCCGTTCTGCATCGGGCCGACGCCCTCCGGGGTGCCGGTGAGGATGACATCGCCCGGCAGCAGGGTCATCACGGTGGTGATCCACTCGATGAGCTTCGGAATGTCGTGCAGCAGAAGCGAAGTACGGCTACGTTGCCGGACCTCGCCGTCGAGTTCGGTGACGATCTCCAGATCCGAAGGGTCCAAGGAGGTTTCGATCCATGGGCCGAGCGGACAAAATGTGTCGTAGCCCTTACCTCTGGTCCACTGGCCGTCGTGGCGCTGCTGGTCGCGCGCGGTCACATCATTGGCGACGGTGTATCCGAGCACGACATCCAGCGCACGAGCGGCAGAAACGTCCTTGCACGGGCGGCCGATGACCACCGCCAGCTCCCCCTCGTAGTCGACCTGAGCGGAGCTGGGCGGCAAGGTGATCGGGGCGTTCGGCCCGATGATCGACGTATTCGGCTTGAGGAAGATCACCGGGTCGGCAGGCGCTGGGCCACCCATCTCGGCCGCGTGCGCGGCATAGTTCTTGCCGATGCAGACCACCTTGCTCGCCAGGATCGGCGCAAGCAGTCGCACATCGGCCAGCGGCCAACTCCGCCCGGTGAACGTCGGCGTGCCGAACGGGTGTTCCGCGATCTCCTTGGCGATTTCTGATCCCGCATTACTTCCGTTCCCCGCTTCGCCTTCGATACTGACGAAGGCGACTCCTTCGGGACTGGCAACTCGACCTAGACGCATGCTCGGCAGTCTATCGACCCATCGCTACCTGCTCGAACGCGCCCGACCGAGTGGTACGCAATCGCGTCCGGACCGCCCCGCGCTCGCACCTGCTGTGCGCAATTCAACAGCGTCGTTGCGCCGAGTCCGCTCTGGCGCGGGTGTACGGTAAGCACGCTTGTTCACAAACTGGGAATTCAATCCCAGATAATGAGAAAAAGGTGGTGCCGGTGGCTACCTTGACACAGCTGCACGAAGCTAGACGGTGGTCCATGCTCGGCCTCGGGGTCTTCGCGCAAGCGTCCAGCGCGGTCTTCATCCACGGCGTGGCATTCCTGCTGCCCGCACTGACCGATCGCGGCCTCCCGCTGGCTACCGCAGGCCTCCTGGTGGCCATGCCGACCGTCGGGTTGGTGTGCACGCTGATTGCATGGGGATACCTGGTCGACCGAATCGGCGAACGCAAGGTGCTGGTCGGTGGTCCACTGCTGATGCTGGTGGCCGGCTGCGCGGCCGCGGTCACGACCGACGACATAGCCTTGGGCGCACTGCTGTTCCTCGGCGGTATCGGGGCGGCCAGTACCAATGGCGCGAGCGGTCGGGTGATCGTCGGCTGGTTCCCGCCGCATCGGCGCGGGCTGGCCATGGGAATCCGGCAGACCGCGCAGCCGCTGGGTGTGGGTATCGGCGCGCTGGCGATTCCCGCCGTCGCAACGGCCTATGGTGTGCCCGCCGCCATTCTGGTGCCTGCGATCATGGCGGGCGTGGCCGCCGTCGGCTGTCGGCTCGGCATCGTCGATCCGCCGCGGCCGGAGGCGTCCACCGCCGATCCGGCGCTGCGCGTCAACCCTTATCGCGAGGACGCGACGCTGTGGCGAATCCACCTGGTCTCGGTGCTGCTGGTCGTCCCGCAGGGCACCGTGTGGACGTTCGCACTGCTGTGGCTGCACCGTGACATCGGCTGGTCGCTTGCCGCCGCGGGCGTGCTGGTGACCGCCACCCAGCTCCTCGGCGCGCTCGGCCGTATCGGCGCGGGGGCGTGGTCGGATCGCGTCGGCAGCCGGATGGGCCCGCTGCGCACCGTCGCCATCGCCGCCGTGCTCTCGATGACCGCACTGGGCATCACCGCGTGGGCCCACTGGTGGTGGGCTGCCATCCCGCTGCTGATCGCCGCGTCCGTGATCACCGTCTCCGACAACGGATTGGCGTTCACCGCGGTCGCCGAGATCGCGGGCCCGTACTGGAGCGGCCGGGGCCTCGGCATCCAGAACACCGGCCAGAACCTGGCCATGGCCGCCGTACCGCCGGCACTCGGCGGACTGATCACCGCCAGCGGCTTTCCCATTGCTTTCCTACTCGCCGCCATCGTCGCCGCAGCAGCAGTACCCCTGGTACCACGCGAGATCAATTGACCTTAGCCGCCACCGGATTCACGCCCATCGACCGGCACCGCGCGCGCTGAACCGGCTCCGCTGCGCGGGCGGATTGTAGGCAACGCCCGCGACTCGGCTCAGCGCAAAGTCCTGAGCCGAGTCGGGGCGAGACCGTCCCGGGTCAGACGGTGGCGGCGATTCGGTCGCCGATCTCCGCGGTGGAGGCGGGAGCTGAGCGGGACTCGAGGTCCTTGGCGACGGCCGACTCGATACGCGCCGCGGCCTCGGTGTTACCGAGGTGATCGAGCAGCAGCGAGACCGACAGGATCGCCGCGGTCGGATCGGCCTTGGCCTGCCCGGCGATATCGGGGGCGCTGCCGTGCACCGGCTCGAACATGCTCGGATTCGCGCCGGAGGCGTCGATGTTGCCACTGGCGGCCAAGCCGATGCCGCCGCTCACGGCAGCGGCGAGGTCGGTGATGATGTCACCGAACAGGTTGTCGGTGACGATCACGTCGAAGCGGCCCGGGTCGTTCACCATGTGGATGGTCGCGGCATCGATGTGCTGGTATGCCGTTGCGACATCGGGGAACTCGGCCGCGACCTCGTTGACGGTGCGCTGCCAGAGCGAACCGGCGAAGGTGAGCACGTTGTTCTTGTGCACCAGCGTGAGGTTCTTGCGGCGGGCCTGCGCAGTGGCGAAGGCATAGCGCACCACGCGCTCGATGCCAAAGCGGGTGTTGGTACTGACCTCGGTCGCCACCTCGTGCGGGGTGTCGACCCGGATCGCGCCGCCGGTGCCGGTGTAGGGGCCCTCGGTGCCCTCTCGCACCACCACGAAATCGATGTCGGGGTTGCCGGCCAGTGGGCTGACCACACCGGGGAAGAGCTTGGATGGGCGCAGGTTCACGTGGTGATCCAGGGCGAATCGGGTGCGCAGCAACAGCCCGCGCTCCAGCACGCCGCTGGGCACCGACGGATCACCGATCGCGCCGAGCAGAATCGCATCGTGCTGCTTCAACTCCGGTAGCACCGAGTCCGGCAGGATTTCGCCGGTCGCGTGGTAACGACGCGCGCCGAGGTCGTACTCGGTCGTCTGGACGCCGGGGACGACCACGTCGAGTACCTTGAGCGCCTCGGCGATGACCTCGGGCCCGATTCCGTCGCCCGGGATGACAGCAAGCTTCATGACAACAATGCTCCGTTCGATTTTGCCGACCGCGGCCGTCCCATCGTGCGGCATGGTGTGGCCGTCGGGGTGAAGCACCGACTGTCCGGCCGGAAGTCCGCGGCACCGTCACGGTACTTGGTCCGGCCGGGTAGTCGAGCACCGGGCGCTGCGGCGAACTCACCGCGGACGCCCACCCGAACCGGGACCCGCACGGCGATCGCGGTTCGGCAGACAGACGCCGCGCCCGAGTTGCTCGGTGCGCGGCGTCGCTCCAGGTTTCGGGGCACTCGCTCGAGGTTTTCGAGGCACGCTCAGTTTCGAGGCACAACAGCCCCGACCCGGTCAGAACAGATCGACCAGGACGATCTTGGCGGCACCGACCGACTCGGCGATCGCGGTCTGCACGTCGGCCGGCACCTCGCGGTTGACCCGCAGCACCACCGTCGCGCCTTCCTTGTCGACATCCTGGGTCAGTTGCGCCGCGAGGATGTCCACCCCCGCCTCGCCGAGTTTCGTGCCGATCTTGCCCAGCGCGCCCGGCTGGTCCGCGTAGTTCAGGATGGCCAGGTTCAGGCCCTCGGCACGCATGTCGTAGTTGCGGCCGTTGATGTTGACGATCTTCTCCACCTGCTGCGGCTCGGTCAGCGTGCCCGCGACGTTCAGAGTCCGGCCGTCGCCGAACACGGCGCGCAGGTCGACGACGCTGCGGTGGCTCGGGCTCTCCGACACGGTGGTGACCTCGGCGGTGATACCGCGGTCCTTGGCCAGGGCGGGCGCGTTGACGAAAGTGACCTGGTCTTCGACCAGCGCCGAGAACACCCCGCGCAACGCCGAGAGCTCCAGTACGGCGACATCCTGCGCGGCCAGTTCGCCGCGCACCTGCACCTCGACACTGACCGGCAACTCGCTCGACAGCGCGCCGAGCAGGGCGCCTTGCTTACGCACGATGTCCAGCCACGGCGCGACCTCTTCGCCAACGGTGCCACCGGTGACGTTCACCGCGCCGGGCACGAACTCACCGGCCAAAGCCAGCAGCACCGACTTCGCGACGTCGGTGCCCGCGCGGTCCTGCGCCTCGGCGGTGGAAGCACCCAGATGCGGGGTCACGACGACCTGCGGCAAACCGAACAGTGGACTGTCGGTGCACGGCTCGGTCTCGAACACGTCCAGGCCGGCGGCGCGCACGTGGCCGGACTTGATCGCCTCGGCCAGTGCGTCCTCGTCGACCAGGCCACCGCGGGCGGCGTTGACGATGATCACACCCGGCTTGGTCTTGGCGATGGCCTCCTTGCCGATGATGCCCTTGGTCTCCGGGGTCTTCGGCAGGTGGATCGAGATCAGGTCGGCGCGCTCGAGCAACTCGTCGAGGCTCAGCAACTCGATGCCGAGCTGCGCGGCGCGTGCGGGCGACACATACGGGTCGTAGGCGACGATCTTGGTCTCGAAGGCCGCGAGGCGCGCGGCGAACAGCTGGCCGATGCGGCCGAGGCCGACTACGCCGACGGTCTTGTCGAAGATCTCGACGCCGTTGAACTTGCTGCGCTGCCAGGTGCGCTCGCGCAGGGTGGCGTCCGCGGCGGGAATCTGACGCGCGGCCGACAGCAACAGGGTGACCGCGTGCTCGGCGGCGGTGTGGATGTTCGAGGTGGGAGCGTTGACGACCATCACGCCCCGTTCGGTGGCGGCGGGGACATCGACGTTGTCCAGACCGACACCCGCGCGGGCGACGATCTTCAGGTTCTTCCCGGCTTCCAGGACCTCTGCGTCGACCGTGGTCGCCGAGCGCACGAGCAGCGCGTCGGCCTCCGGCACCGCGGCGAGCAGGGCCGGACGGTCGGGGCCGTCGACCCACCGAACCTCGACACCGTCACCGAGCGCGTCGACGGTCGACTGGGCGAGCTTGTCGGCGATCAGAACTACGGGACGGCCTGCTTGGCTCACTGTGGGGTACTCCTGAGGAATGGGGTCGGCATTTACCGCAGATCAGCTTAGTGCGCGCGATTTCGACCCCTTCTCCCACCTGGTGGGTGGCCGTTGTCAGTAGCGATCGCTCGCGAAAATATGAAGACCGGTCTACAGTGGCGACATGGGTGCCAAGGGAACCGAGACACGCGGCAAACTGGTCGACGCGGCGCGCCGATTGGTCGAGCAGGGCGGCTATTATGGGGCGGGTCTCAACCAGATCCTGGCGACGAGCGGTGCACCGCGCGGCTCGCTCTACTTCCACTTTCCCGGCGGCAAGGACGAA
Organism: Nocardia sp. NPDC049220; assembly: GCF_040647855.1. Lineage (NCBI taxonomy): Bacteria > Bacillati > Actinomycetota > Actinomycetes > Mycobacteriales > Nocardiaceae > Nocardia > Nocardia sp. NPDC049220. The sequence goes on along the minus strand of NZ_JBEZDA010000001.1, from coordinate 689,084 downwards.
CTCGTCGCGGAGGCGATCGCCCTGTCGGGCAGAGAAATCACAGCGCTGATCGACGCGATCCCGCCCGGCGATACCGCCGCCGCGGCGACCGCGCTGCTCACCCTGTTCGGCGACCGCCTGGAGGCGTCCGACTGGCAGCAGGGATGCCCGGTCGCCACGGTCGCCCTCGACGTGGCGGCCGCCAACGACCAGATCCAAACCGAGTGCGCCGCCGCCTACGCGGCATGGGAGCAAGCGCTACGGATCCGACTGCGTGCCGACGGCCGCGCCGACGCCGACGATCTGGCCGTCACACTGCTCGCCATGGCCGAGGGGGCGCTGCTGCTGGCCCGCACCCAACGCAGTCGCGAGCCGCTGGAGCGTGTCGCACGCACCATCCGAGCCCTGCTCTGAGATTCGAATAGTGCTTCACCCCAACAATTCTCGATTGTCCCTAAAATATGTAGACCGGTCTATAAGGAGAATTTCATGTCCGACAGCATCGTGTTCGGCGCCGCCGGGTTCCTCGGCCGAGCCGCCGTCGCCCGCCTGCTCGAGCAGGGACATTCCGTCATCGCCGCGCTGCGGGCCGGCAGCACGGAACGGCTCACCGAGTGGCTGCGCCAACGCGGTGTGAACCTGGACCGGCTGGAGATAGTGGTATGCGACGTCGCCGCACCCGGCCTCGGCCTGCCTGCCTGGTTCGAGCCGTCCGGCATCCGCGATGTGTACAACTGCGCGGCCCGATTCGCCTTCGGACTCGCGCACGAGGACGCCTACGCGGTCAATGTCACCGGAGCGCTGCGCGTCCTGGACTGGGCCGCCGCACAGCCCGATCTGCGCCGCGTCGTGCACATCACCGGATACCGGATCACCGTCGAGGAATCCGACGAACAGCACTACGAGAAAGGCGCTTACGGCGCATCCAAGTTCGAATCGGATCCGCTGCTGCGGCAACGTGCGGCCGACCTCGGTATCGCACTGACCATCGCGAACCCGAGCAGTGTGATCGGCCCCGGTCAGTACGTCGGGCTGGCGAGCATGGTCGAGGACCTGTGGCGCGGCAGGCTCGCGGCGATTCCCGGCGGCCGAGACACCTTCGTGCCGATCGTCGATCTGGAGTACTTCACCGACTTCCTGATCAGCCTGCCCACCCTGCCGGACACCGCGAGCCGGTCCTACACCATCCTCGACACTCGAACTCCCGTGCTGCCGGACCTGATTCGCTTGCTCGCCAGCCATCTACGGGTCCGTGCGCCATGGCTGTCGGTTCCGGTCGGCGTCGTGGCGAGGCTCCCGCGCGCGCTCACCGGCGCCGATCCGGAAGCGCTGACGTTCATCGCCGACGACCGCTACGACACCTCCGCCGCGGACGAGGTCGCGCGCCGGGCCGGGCTCACCATGCCGCCCACCGCGGCGACGGTGCGCGCATGGGCCGATCATCTCGTCTCCAGCCGGTTCGGCGTGGCCGAGGGCGATCCGACCGGTGGATTCATCGACGGAATCTGGGTTTCCGGCGAACGCGAACAACCGGCTTACGTGCTGATGCACGGACTGCCGCTGGACGGCGAGTCCTGGCACGCGGTCCGTGCCGAACTCGACACCCCGAGCCTGGTCGTCGACCTGCCGGGGCTCGGACGATCGGCGCCCGGCGAGATCGACGCGGTGCTACCGACATTGCTCGCCACGGTGCGCACTCGCCCTGTGCTGGTAGGGCATTCGTTCGGCTGCGGACCCGTACTGCGGTACGCGGCCGCGTACCCGGAGCGGGTCGCCGGAGTCGTCTTGATCGCACCCGCATTCTTGCAGCCACGGTCCGGCCTGTTGCCGCGCTCACCACTGGCGACGGTGGCGCTGCGTCGGATGTCGGCCGCGGCCTTGGCCGAACGACTCGGTGTGCCACCGAGCGCGGCCGTCGCGAGCGCAGCGGCGAACCTGGGCAGGCCAGGGGTTGCCGCGCGCACCGTCGCCGCACTGCGGCGCGCGAGCGCACCGACCCGACGCGATGAACTGCGTGCGCTACTCGACCGGATCGAGACGCCGGTGCGGATAGTCGTCGGCTCCGCCGATCCGCTCGCCGTCACGACGCCGATCGATCCGATCTCGATCGAGGACACGGGACACTTCCCCCAACTGACGCATCCAGCGCGCGTAGCAGCCGAACTCGCTCGGATGTCCGCCGATACCGCCGTGGCGCGCCGCTGACTCGCACACGAGGGCCGGCGCCGACTGAACTACTCCCCGGAGGTCGGAACTGAATTTCTCAGTCCAACTTCCGGGGAGCAGTTCAGACCGGCACCGGCCCTCTTCGTTCAACGGAAAAAGTGGAGACCCCTGTCGGACACTCGTCTCCTCCGCTTCGCTGCCGGAGCAGTGCTTCGTATGGTTCGAACCACTGCGGAGCGGTGCTTCGCGAATACCCGAGGAGCACACCTGACCACGGTCGATCGGACAATCCTCGGGACCGGGCGACCGGCTTCGACGCGGTGCTGGACACCGCCTGACGCAGGAGGCGCGCTGCGGCCGTTCCGCGAGCACGGTGCCCACGTCGGAGTCTTCCCCGGCCTCGAACCCGCGACAGAACATGGCATTACCGTCACCTCGGCCGCGTGTTCCCGACGGCACCCTTTCACAAGACATGCTCACCCTGACCGCACAGGGCGTCCTGGAACCGGCCGGAGCCGGCACAGCGCCCTGGCCAAGGCTGCGGACGCCTACCGCACTTTCGGATCCAGCCGACACCGTGGCCGATGGGTGCTCACCCGGTGAGGCCGGCACAGGTAGTGCGCGGGATCGGCACCCCGACCACGACGACCGCACGGGAATCCGCCTGCGCGCGGTGAGGTCTTCCGCCACCATCCGCCGACCGGCGGTCGCCCGATCCGCGGAGCCCAACTCGGTGTTCGGTAACGGCGTGTCGAGACGAGTACGCTCGGTGCGTATGTCGGCGGTGACGGGTCGTGAGCGTCTTGGAGATCGATCGACGGTCACGGATCATTTCGTCGGCCGTGATCTGGAGCTGGACAAGATCTCCAGTCTCCTGCTGGGTTCGACCCGGTTGGTGACCTTGATCGGTTCGGGTGGGATCGGGAAGACACGACTCGCCACCGAGTCACTGCGCCGATATCGCAAGGCCAAACGCACACCGGTGTATTGGGTGCGCTTGGCGCGGCTGGCCAGGGATTGCGATGCGGCGGCCGTCGAGGACGAGCTGACGCGCTCGGTAGTGGACGCCGACTTCGATTTCTCGGACCAATCGGGGTGGGATGCCTTGGTCGGTGCGTTGACCAGCACCGACGCGGGCGGCCGGAACCTGCAGACCGTGCTGGTCATGGACAACTGCGAGCATGTCCTGCCCGCCGCAGGGCAATTGATCGCGGAGTTGTTGGCCGCGGTGCCGGGATTGTCGATTCTGGCGACCAGCCGCCAGCCGACCGGGTGGGTCGACGAGCATCTCGTCACGGTTCCCCCGCTGACCCAACAGCAGGCACTGGCCCTGTTCCGGCAACGTGCCGAACTCGCCGGTCACCCGATAGCGGACCAGGATCAGATGGCGATGGCCGACCTGATCTGTCGTCATCTGGATAGACATCCGCTGTTCATCCGATTGGCTGCGGCACGATTGTTGCGCCAACCGTTGGCGACGATCGTTCCGGAATTGAACGGAGCCGCCACCGACAAACGAATGCGATGGCCACACTGGCCACGCGTCGGCGCCGAGGCCCGCCATCAAGGGGTTCATGATGTCATCGCCTGGTCGTATGACCTGTGCTCGGACAAGGAGCGGCTGCTTCTGGACCGCATGTCGGCCTTCTCCGCAGGCTACGACACCAACCCCGAGGACGGCGACGACTCCGCGCTGGACGTCGGCGCCGAAGTGGAAGCCATCGAAGCCGTCTGCTCCGACGAACCGACCTCCGGACGAGATGGGCAATTCACCGACGAGCCCTCCACGTCCGTGCACCTGGCGACCGCCGAGATCGAGGGCCTGCTGGAGCGGCTCGCCGACCAGTCGCTGGTGACCACACACATCACCCCGACATCGGTGCGCTACTCGCTGCTGGAAAGCATTCGGCTGTTCGCCCAGCAACGACTCACACAACGCTCCACCAACGAGATCGACGAACCAGCGCGCCTCGCACGGCGACACCGCCGCTATTACCGCGATAAAGTGGTTGCCGCGCAGCTCAATTGGTTCCACCCCGCCGGATACACCTCGGCGGCCCGCGCGGCGTGGGACAACATCGTGACCGCGATCGAGACCAGCCTCGCCTCGAGCGAGCCGGAAATCGGTCTGGAGATCTCCGCGGCTCTGATCGTCCTGCCCATCTTCAAGGCTTCGCCCCGAGAGATCCGACGCTGGGCCGAACGGACCCTACAGGCCACCCGCGCACTGACCGCCGAGTCGACCGAACTCCAAACCGCCGCAATGGTTTTCGTCGGCTGGCTCGCTCTGATCCAGGGCAGGAGCGAGGACGCCCAACAGACGCTCGACGAATGCGTCGCCGTGTGCATCAGTGACGCGAATATCCGACAGAACTGGCAACAGACCGCGGAGATCGACATCGGCCTTCCCGCTGCCGTCGAATTCGTGTGGGGAGTGAAACTGCTCGTAGCGCACCGCGACCCGCGGGCTATCACGGTGTTGGGGCGTGCCCGCGAGAAGTACCGAGTCCTGGGCGACCCCGGCGGCGAGGGACGAAGCGAGTGGCACGAAGCCCTGGCAGCGGCCTTCCTGGGACAACCACAGCAGGCCCTGACCATCACGCGGGATCACCTCGATCACGCCACCGCGACCGGTGCAGGGTGGGCGAAAGAATTGGCCGAGCTGGTGTGGGCGATGGCCTTGACCAAACATGGTGACCCCACCGAGGCATTGGCAGTCACACGCACAACGTTGGCAGTCCTGGTCGCTGAGCGTGACCAGTGGGGCGCATCGCTCGCGGTGCATATCCAGACGTGGTCACTGGCACAAATCCTGACGGATCTGATCGCGGGCGGAAGCGCCGACCAGGCGAGAATCAAGGCATTGGCCATTGAAACCGCTCAGCTCATCGGCGGGGCCGCGACGCTCCATGCGGGCCCTGGTGTCAATTTCAACGAAATGGCACTGGTCGCCGAGGAAACAAAGCGGGCGACCGATGTCGCCCTCCGCATATTGGGAACGGACGAATTCGCCGCCGCGTATCGACAGGGCACCCTGTTACGGCCCGAATTGCAAGAAGTGCAGCGCTTGGCGTTGGGCACCCTGTCCATCGATACGATGCCGATGGACCATCCTGCCAAGAACAACGCATCCTTTCGCTGGGATCAACTGACCGTAGCCGAGCAACAGGTCGCGATCCTGGCCGCCGCGGGGTGGACGAACACCGCCATCGCGGCCCGCCGGGGCAACTCCGGCAGAACCGTCGACGCACAAATGGCCGCCGTCTTCCACAAACTCGGTATCACCGCACGCGCCGACATCAGCAAAAACGTCCCCCAGGACCGGACCGGCCAGGTTCGAGCGGAAGCAACGAAACGACCGCCCCGCGCACGCAAGACCGCACACGCCACACCGCCCGGTAAGCACACCCGCGGGCATGCGTTGGATTCGTGATTGCGCGGCCACCGGGTCCGAAAACCCGGCGGCGAGATACGCCGGCGACCCGATCCTCAGCTCGACGCCGACCTCGAGATCGCGCACCCTCGCACCGCCGCTGTGTGCCACCGATGGTGGATTGTGACCGATCCGCCGCCCGTCGACGCGGCGTGCCGCACCTTGGCAGCCCAAAAATTCATCTGGACAGGGAAAAGGCCCCTCACCGTCCCGGTGCGGGGCCTTTTGAAAGCTAAGTCGCGATCAGAGAACGCGGACGTCCTGGGCTTGCGGGCCCTTCTGTCCCTGGCCGATCTCGAACTCTACGCGCTGCCCCTCATCGAGGGACCGGAAACCCGCGCCGCTCACAGCCGAGTAATGCACGAAGACGTCGGGGCCGCCGCCGTCTTGCGCGATGAAGCCGAAGCCCTTCTCGCTGTTGAACCACTTCACAATGCCTTGAGCCATTTCATACTTTCTGTAGACGAGCCAGGTTGTTGTAATGGAGATTCCCTGGTCTCATAGATCAACGATGCCACGATCCGTCGAATTACTCCACCTCCAGCCCCCTGAACTGTGAGCTATCCAACGCTCACCAGCGGGCTGCGTCAGTCACCTCCCACGCATACTCGGGCACCGATGCGGTCGAACCGCCCGGAAAAGCCACTCCGATGCCCGCCACTTCTCGCCGGATGAGCTCCGCCGTCGTTCTCGACGAGCACACCCCGACGCATGGACAACCGCGTCGAGCATCATGAGCACTGCTACGACGCGTTCGTCACCGATTCTCGCTTGTACTAGTTTCCTTGTGCCCCAACGACTTACAGTGTACCGCACGCATGATCGAATCTTCGGGGTTCGGGCTGGACGAGGCCGGGCGTCCGTCGTCGAGGCCTGTTCAGGGCCGCAGATAGCGCACCTGGCTCGGCTTCCTCTCGTCGTAGCCGGGCCGCCCGGACAGGTGCTCCGGCACACCGACCTCCCACCAGGCGCCGGCGTCGGTCCACGCGGACGGCTGGGTGCGCACCACGACGACGGCCGGACGGCGCTCATCGACCGCCGCCACCCGGGCCCGCGCATAGGAATCGCGGAACTCACTCGAGTTCGAGGCGGTAAAAACGATGCATCCCAGCGCGGCGGCATGGGCGGCGAAGTCGACACGCGGCGGCTGTTCATGGTTGGTGCGGCAGTCGGCGTAGAAGTTGTTGAATGCTGCACCGCCTTGACCTTCCTGCAGCCGGGCGATCACGGCGTAGCCGTCGTTGTCGCAGACCACCGCGATGAACGGATGGCCGGCGAAGGCCGCCGAGAACAACTCCGAATTCGACATCAGGTAGGAGCCGTCCCCGAGCAGCGTCGTCACCACGCCGCCCTGGTGCGCCATCGCCGCGCCCCACGCGCCCGCCAGCTCATACCCCATGCAGGAGAAGCCGTACTCGACGTCCATCGATGGCGTACCACCCGCGGCACGCCACCCGCCCACCAGTTCACCCGGCAATCCGCCGGACGCCGTCATGACGTAGTCGTCGGGCCCGCTCAACTCGTTCACGGCGCCGACTACCTGGGCATAACTCGGGGTTCCCGGCGTCGGTGCGCGCAGCTTGTCGATCTGTGCGTCCCAGGTGCTGCGCAGAACCGCGGCGCGGGCCGTCCACGCCGGGTCGACCCGCCACCGCCCCGCCTGGCCGGCCACTTCCCGCATGCTGGCCTCGGCATCGCCGACAACAGCGAGGGCACCGTGTTTGACCGCGTCGAACCGTGCCGCGTTGACCGTCACCAGGCGGACCTCCGGCGCGAAGACGGTCCAGGATGCCGTGGTGAAGTCCTGCAGCCTGGTTCCGACCGCGAGGACCAGATCGGCCTCGGCTGCCATCGCGTTCGCCGATGCCGACCCCGTGACGCCGAGCGGGCCCGCGTACAACGGGTGGTCGTGTGGTACCAGAGTGCGGCCCGCGGTGGTCTCCACGACCGGAATGCCATGATGCTCCGCGAATTCCAGCGTGGTGGGCCCGGCACCGGAATATCGGACGCCGCCGCCGACAACCAGCAGCGGACGCCGTGCGGTCCGCAGCGCGGCAGTGGCTTCGGCGAGTGCCCGAAGATCTGGACGTACCCGCACGACGCGGTGTACGACCGGGACGAACAGCGCCTCGGGGAAGTCGTACGTCTCGGCCTGCACATCCTGTGGGAGCGCCAGCACGACCGGTCCGGCGTCCGCCGGATCGGTGAGCACTCGAACAGCCTGGGGCAGTGTCGAGATCAGCTGCTCGGCACGGGTGATGCGGTCGAAGTACCGGCTGACCGCGTGGAACGCGTCGTTCACCGTCACGGTCGGTTCACCGAAGTGCTCGACCTGTTGCAATACCGGGTCCGGCGCCCGCCCGGCGAAGGTGTCCCCCGGCAACAGCAGCAGGGGAAGGCGATTCGCGTGCGCGACGCCAGCCGCCGTCACCATGTTCAGCGCCCCCGGGCCGATCGACGACGTCGCGACACCGATCTGGCGACGATGCGTGGCCTTGGCGTAACCGACGGCGGCGAGTGCCATCCCCTCTTCGGTGTGCCCGCGCCAAACCGGGATCTCGTCGCGCCGCTCGTGCAGCGCGGTGCCGAGGCCGAGCACGTTGCCGTGCCCGAAGATCCCGAACACGGCCGGAAACAACGGCACTTCGCGGCCGTCGAGCGTCTCGGAGCGCTGGGCGATCAGCCAAGCCACCAGTGCCTGCGCCGCGGTCAGTTTCATCCGATCCGTCCTTCGTGGTTGGTGACGGGACAGCGCGGGTCGATCGGTTCGGCGGTCCACCGCGCGCGGACCCAGCCGTGCGCCGGGTCATCGCAGAACGCCATCGACCGATCCTGGGCGGGACCAGCCAAGACGTTCAGGTAATACATGGGGTAGCCGGGCGCGGCGATACATGGTCCGTGGTAGCCGTGCGGGATCAGAAAGACGTCACCGTCGCGCACCGCGACGTTCTCCTCCGAACTCCCGTCGGCCGCGTAGGTCCGGTGCATGCCGAATCCCTCTTGCGCGGGAGTGATCCCATCGCGCCCGGCGATTCGGAAGTAATAGATCTCCTCGTTGACGACCTCGCAGTCGCTCGCCTCGTCATGTTTGTGCGGCGGGTAGGACGACCAGTTGCCGTCCGGAGTGATCAGCTCACAGGCGTTGAGTTTGTCGGCGTGCTGCCAGACGCCGGGCACCCCGAAGTTCGTGACCTGGCGCGTCGCACTTCCCGCGCCACGGACCTCGACCGGAACATGTTCCGCGGGACCATATCTCGGCTCGAGGCGGTTCGTGCAACGCGCCATCGGCAGCGCCACCTCCAGGTCGCCCTCGGCCACCAGTTCCACCTCGGCGTCGCGCGGGACATAGGCGAAATCGGTCACCCGGGTGAAGACCGATTCCCGTCCGGTCAGCGCGAAGGTCGCACCGTCTACGCGCACCGTGCACGCGCCGGCCAGCGGCAGGACGAACGCCTCGAACTCGCCCGTCCGTACGGTCCGTGTGGTGCCCGCGCGCAGCCGCAGCACCCGCAGACCGGTGTAGGTCCACCCCGCGTCCTCGGGTGTCAGCACGATCGGATCATTCCCGCGGCGCAACGTGCCTTCGGGCCGATGCAGGGTCATCGCACCCGCTCTGGCGTTGCGGCTCATCGGACCTCCTTCAGCAGTCGAGCGGCCGCGTCCACCGCCTGGGCGACATCGCCGTTCGGCGGGTACAGCAAGGTGCGTCCGACGACCAGCCCGCGGACCACATCGTGGCCGAGCGCCCCTGCCCAGAACGCCAGATCTTCCGCCGGGTCCCCTGAGGGCACACCGCCGAGCACGAGTACCGGAAGGGTCGTCGCGTCCAGCACCGAAATATCCTGCGGCGCGGGAATTTTGAGCCAGGTGAAGGCAGAGGTGACGCCGAGACCGGAAGCGACGGTGATCGCCCTGGACAGCGACGGCGCGTCTTTACTCATCACCAGCGCGCCGGAATGGTCACGATGGTAGGGCAATGGCTCGACCATCGCCATCATCCCGTGTGCCGCCAACTCGGAGACCGCCTGCGCGCAGGCTTGCAAGGTCGGCACCGTGCCCGCGTCGGAATCGACGAGGCGCAGGAGCATTTTGCCGCCGTCGAGGCGGAAACGGGCAAGGGATTCGGCGTTGTAGCCGGTGAAACGGTCGTCGATCTCCCACTCCGCGCCCGCCAGTCCACCGCGGTTCATCGAGCCGATCACGACCTTGTCGTCCAAGGCGCCCAGCAGCAGCAACTCTTCCACGACGTCGGGTGACCCGAGCACGCCATCGACATCCGGGTTGGCCAACGCGATCAGCAGCCGTTCCAGCAGCGTGCGCCGATCGGCCATAGCCATCCGGTCCGCGCCGACGCCGAGTGCGCCGCGAGCCGGGTGGTCCGCGGCGACCAGGAACAGGGTCTGTTTGCCCGCGAGCAGGTTCGGACGGCGCACTCTTTTCGCATAGACCCGTTCGACCGCCGCGGGGTCCGTCGCGCGGACGCGGAGGAGTTCACGCCATCGTTCGTCGGTCACATGCACAGTGACTCCTCGATGGCGCATCGGCGGCCGGTCGCGCTCCGACTCAACCGCACAGCATTTCCTCGATCTCGGCGCTGGTGGGCATCGCGTCCGCGCAGGCGAGCCGGGAGGCGACCAGCGCGCCCGCCGCGTTGGCGAAGGTGGCGATGCGCTGCGGGTCCCATTTCGACAACAGGCCGTGGATCAACGCGCCGCCGAATCCGTCGCCCGCGCCGAGCCCGCACACCACCTGCACCAGACACGCCGGTACGGTCCAACGCTCGGATTCGGTGGCCACGAGCACCCCCTCGGCGCCCCGCTTGATCACCGCGAGGCGGACACCGTGCGCCAACAACCGGTCGGCCGCCGCGTCCGGGTCCGCGGTGCCCACCGCCACCTCGACCTCGGTGCGGTTGCCGACCACCACGTTCACATAGTCGAGCATCCAGCCGATCTCGACTCGCGCGGTGTCCGCATCGGGCCAGAACATCGGCCGGTAGTCCAGGTCCAGCACCGTGTGCCCGCGGCAGGCGCGCCGTCGCAGGATCTCGCGTTGGGTGCTGCGTCCCGGCTCCGCGCTCACGCCGGTACCGGTCACCCACAGCAGCGGCACCGCGTCCACCACGTCCCACGGGACCTCATCCTCGGTGAGGGTGAGATCCGGCGCGATCGGCGCCCGATAGAACAGCAGCGGCGGATCCGACGGCGGCGCGAGTTCGCAGAAGACCACAGGCGTCAGCAGATTCGGCGCGGTCGTGACGTAACGAGGCGAGACACCGAACTCCGCCAGCGCTGAGCGCACGAACTCGCCGAAGCCGTCGGGCCCCACTTTGGTCAGCACCGCCGAACGGCGGCCGAGCCGGGCGGCGGCCACCGCGACGTTGGTCGCGGTGCCACCCAGGAACTTCGCGAAGGTCCGCACCTGTGCCAGTCCGACGCCGCTCTGCTCGGGATACAAATCGACCCCGACTCGTCCGATGGTCAACGCCTCCAGATCGGTCACGAGTTCACCTCCTGCCCGGATCGCCTCACGGCGCCACCACGCGCCGCAATTCGTGCTGCAATGCCTCCAGTTCCGCGCCCCCCGCCATCTGGCGAGTCAACTCTTGCACGTCGATCTCCGACTTCTCGTACCTCCCGAGTACCGCACCGCGCTTCAGCAATAGGAACCGATCCCCGACCGGGTAGGCGTGATGCGGATTGTGCGTGATGAGTACGACGCCGAGTCGGCGGTCGCGGGCCTGCACCACGTACTTCAGCACAACGCCGGCCTGTTTCACGCCCAGCGCCGCGGTCGGCTCGTCGAGGATGAGCACCTTCGCGCCGTAATGCACCGCCCGCGCGATCGCGATGCACTGCCGCTGGCCACCGGACAGGGTGCCCACCGGCTGCTCCAGGTCATGGATGTCGATCCCCATGTCCGCCAACGCCGTTCGGGTGACCGCGCGGCTCCTCTTGCGATCCAGTACCCGGAACGGGCCGTATCCGATGGTGGGCTCGGAGCCGAGCACGAAGTTGCGCCATACGCTCATCAGCGGCACCACCGCCAAGTCCTGGTACACCGTGGCGATGCCGCGATCCAATGCCGCGCGCGGCGCGGAGAACCGGACCGATTCGCCCTCGACGCGCAGCTCGCCACGGTCGTGCTGGTGCACCCCGGCCAGGATCTTGATCAGCGTGGACTTGCCCGCGCCGTTGTCGCCGAGCACGCAGGTCACCTCGCCCGCGTTCACCACGGTGGACACCTCGCGTAATGCGACGACGCCGCCGTAGCTCTTGCCGAGGTCTACTGCTTCGATGAGGGGGGTCATCGGCGTACCCTTTCGGCTCGTTTCTGGAATCTATTGTTGACCAGCACCGCCGCGAGCAGCAGCACGCCGAGGAACAGCATGAACCAGTCGCTGTCCCAGCGTGCGAACACGATGCCCTGGCGCGCCATGCCGAAGATCAGCGCGCCGATCGCGGCGCCGACCGCCGAGCCGAAGCCGCCCGTCAGCAGACAGCCCCCGACCACCGCCGCGATGATGTAGTGCAGTTCGAGCCCGACACCCTGGTTGGCCTGCACGCTCGCGAACCGGAGAATATTGCAGGAGCCGACCACCCACCCCGCGAACGCGGTCCCCATGAACAGCAGGATTTTCGTGCGATCCGCCGGCACGCCGACCGCGCGGGCGCTGGGCAGCGCGCCGCCCACCGCGAAGATCCAGTTGCCGAACCTGGTGCGCATCAGGACGATCGCGGCGAGGGCGGTCAGCACGATCCACCAGATCACCGAGGCTTGGATGCGGGCGTCACCGAGATTCAGCGTGGAGGCGAACACCCAGCCCGCCGACTGGTATCCGTGCGCGCTGCGCACACCCGACACCTGCACCGTATCGGTGACCAGCCGCGTGACACCCAGATTCAGGCCCTGCAGCGCGAGGAACGTGCCCAGGGTGACGATGAAACTCGGCAACCCCGTTCGCATCACCACCCAGCCGTTGAACGCGCCGACACTCAGCGCGAACGCCAGAGAGGCCAGCAGCGCGAACCACACGTTCCATCCGGCGTGCACCGCGAGCAGTGCGGTGACCAGCGCGGTGGAGGCGGTCATCACGCCCGCCGACAAGTCGAACTCGCCGCCGATCATCAGCAGGGCGACGGCCACCGCCATGATGCCCAGAGTGGACGCGTCGTCCAGCCAGGTCGCCACACCGAGCGGGCTGAGGAACCGTTCGGTGATGCTCGAGAAGAACACGAAGACGAGCAGCGCGCCGAGCGCCGCCCCGATCTCCGGGCGCACGAACAAGCGCTGCAGCGTCGAGGGGCCCGCGAGGCCCACGGACCGGTCCTGCGCGGCATCGGTCTTGGTCACTACGGTCATGTCATTCACCTCAGCGCGTGCCCTGCGCGACGAGCGCGGCCACCGCGCCGACGTTGCTCTTATCGACGAAACCGGGACCGGTCTGCACCGGCGTGCCGCCTCCGACGGTATTCAGATTCGACCGGTACAGCCGCAGCAGCACGATCGGCAGATAGCCCTGTTCGTACTGCTGCTGGTCGACGGCGAACAGCAACCTGCCCGCCCGGATAGCCTCCACCACATCGGGATTGAGGTCGAAGGTCGCCACCGAGGCGGCCGACCGAGCCTCCCGCACCGCGTCCACTGCGCGTGCGGCGACCTGGGAGTTCAGCGTCAGCACCGCATCGATGGAGTGGTCGGCCTCCAGCGCGCCCTTGATCCGGGATTGCGCGTCGGTCGGGTTGTTGATGTCCACCTGCAGCGTGGTCGCGTTTCCGAAAGCCTTGGTGGCGCCAGCGCACCGTTCGTTCGCGCCGATATTGCCCGCCTCGTGGATCACACACAGCATCTTGCCGCGCCCAGCGGCGGCGAGCCGTTTGCCGGCAGCCTGACCCGCGAGGGATTCGCTCTGGCCCACGTGGACGAATGCGCCGAACTGCGCGCTCTCCGCCTCGCCGGAGTTGATGGTCACCACGGGAATGCCCGCCGCGACCGCTTTTTCGACGGACCTGCGCAGTGCCTCGGGATTGGCCATCGAGACGACCAGGCCGTCCACACCCTGCGCCACCGCGTTGTCGATCAGTTTCGCCTGCTGACCGGGATCGCCCGAGGCGTTGTACTCCACGCGAATGCCCAGATCCTTGCCCGCGGCCTCGGCGCCGTTCTTGACGACGTTCCAGAACGCGTCACCGGGACTGCCGTGCGTCACCACCGCGACCGACTTCACCGTGCCCGCGGCGATCGGTGTCTGTGCGGGCGCGGAGACGTCGGCACCCGGTCCGCTGCACGCGGCGAGGAGGGCAGCCGCGGCGGCCCATGGCACGACCCGGCCCAGCGGTCGCCACGCGGCGACGCGGCGGTGTGGTCTCGTCGCGCCAGCGCGCGGTCGTAGCGACATCGTCGTCATCACTTCTCCACTAGATTCGTGCCGAGACGGGCGCGATGTCCGCGAGATGACGCAGACTCCGTTCGGCGTCGCGGCTCGGCAGTTGCGCCGAGTCGGTCGCCCCGAGGATCGTGTCCTGCTCCATCACGTACCAGCCCCGATAATTCGCAGCCTGCACGCTACGCACCAGCGCCGCAATGTCGACATCGCCCTCGCCCAGGGGGACATACAGCCCGCGGCGCACCGCCTCGCTGTAGTCCAGCTGTCCGCCGCGCACCTGGTCGGCCAGCGCGCTGCGGACGTCCTTGAGGTGGATGTGTCCGATCCGTTCGGCATGGCGCCGCGCGAGACGCACCGGGTCGGTGCCCCCGATCAGCAGATGCCCGGTGTCCAGGCACAGATCGAGGTCGCTATCGGCGAGGAACCGCTCGACCTCGGCCGCACTCTCCACGTTCGTGCCGACGTGCGGGTGCACTACGGTGCGCAGGCCGTGCCCGGCGGCGACGTCGCGGATGGCTGCGGCAGTGTCCGTCAGCGTCCGCCATTCGGCGTCGCTGAGGTGCGGGCGCGCGTCGTACCCGTCGAGTCCGGTCGCGGCGGCGAGGACGAGGACCTCGGCGCCGGTGGCCGACAGCAACGCGGCACTGTCTTTCGCCTGCGCGATCGCGTCGTGTCGATCGCGGTGCAGCACGAGCGCGAGGAACCCGCCGACCGGGGCGATCCCGAAGGTCTCGAGCAACAGTCGCAGTTCATTCGGGTCACGCGGCAGATAACCGGGTGGGCCGAGTTCGGTGGCGGACAGACCCAGCGCGGCCATCTCCGACAGGACCGTCCGCGCGTCGAGCAGCTGCCCCCAGCCGGGAACCTCACAGACTCCCCAGGAGATCGGCGCGGCCGCGACGCGCAGCGGGTACAGCGATTCCGTCATCGGCACTTCTCCGACCTTCGATGTCGAGTTGACGCGCTCCGCAGTATTGGAGCGCTCCAACTATGTAACGCAGGTCATAGTGTGTCAAGAGTGACTACCATGCCGTATCTGCCGCCCTAACAGGCATTTCTCGCACGAAGATCGGGATCGCAGCGCACGCTACATTGAATTGGAGCGCTCTATTGATCGACGACCAACGTCGTTGTAAGGTCCACCCGGCACAGATCACCGAACGCGGAAGGACGGCGACATGGCGCGGCCCACCATGGACGATGTCGCTGAGCGCGCCGGCGTTTCTCGCGCGCTCGTTTCACTCGTCATGCGCGACTCCCCCAAGGTGAGCGAGCATCGCCGCCGAGCCGTACTGAACGCCGCGAAAGAACTCGGCTACCAACCGCACACCATGGCGCGCTCCCTGGCCAGCCGAACCTCCAACATCGTCGGTGTCATGGTCTCCGACCTGCGCAATACCTTCTTCGCCGACGTCGTCGAGGGAATGGACACCGCGGCGCAAAAATTCGGCCTCGAACTGATCCTCAACACCGGCCGCCGCAGCGCGGCCCGTGAGCGCACCGCACTGGAGAGTTTGCTGTCCTTCCGCCCCGGTGGCATCATCCTGCTCTCGCCCATCCTCCCCGCGGCCGCGATTCGCGAAGCGGCGCAACAGGCTCCGCTGGTACTGGTCTCCCGGACCAGCACCGTCGCCGACATCGACACGATCAACGACGATGGTGAAATCGGCGCGAGCCTGTCCGTCGATCACCTGGTGTCCCTAGGGCATCGGCGCATCGTGCACCTCGACGGCGGCGCCGCCTTCACCGCGGCGCCGCGCCGCAGGGGCTACCGCTCCGCCATGACGCGCCACGGCCTGGAGCCGATGGTCGTCGCGAGCGAGCACACCGACTCCGCGGGAATGGCCGCGGTACGGAAACTACTGAACCTGTTCTCCCGCGACAATTTTCCCACCGCCCTGGTCTGCGGCAACGACTTCAACGCCGTCGGAGCGATGTCCGCGCTGGAGGAATCGGGATTGCGGGTGCCAGCGGAGGTTTCGGTCGTCGGCTACGACAACACCTCGCTGGCCGCGCTGCGCCACGTTGCCCTGACCACCATCGATCAACCCCGCGTCGAGATGGGGCGCCTCGCCATCGAAGCGCTCGCCGAGCGCCTCCGTGACGGCCGCATCACGCCGGTCCGCCGCCGAGTGGAGCCCGCCCTCGTCATCCGCTCCACCACAACCGCCCCCTGCCGCTGAACAGTCCTCATCGGGCATCCGCACCCCGAGATTCCACCAGAAGGAGAGCCTATGACATCCCGGACAGCTGTCACGTTGGGACTGGCCGGAACCGGCCGGATCGGAACCTCGCACGTCGCGACCCTGCGGAATCTCCCAAACGTCGCCACGGTCTATGTCGCCGACGCCGACGCCGACCGGGCCCGCACCACCGCCACCGAGTTCGGCGTCGAGTTCGCCCCCGACCTCGACACCCTGTTCGCCGCCGGCCTCGACGGCCTGGTCATCGCCACCGCCACCGACTCCCACCCCGAACTCATCACCCGCGCCGTCGACGCGGGTATCCCGGTCTTCTGCGAGAAACCGGTCGCCGCCGACATCGAAGGCACCCTCGCCGTCATCGACCGCCTTCAGAACTCACCCGTCCCGGTCCAGATCGGCTTCCAACGCCGTTTCGACGCCGGATATCGCGCCGCGCGCGATGCCGTGGCCTCTGGTGAACTCGGCTGGCTGCACACCGTACGCGCCACCACCCTCGACCCAGCACCACCGCCCGCCGAATACGTCGCGCGGTCGGGTGGATTGTTCCGGGACTGCGGGGTGCACGATTTCGACATCATCCGATGGGTGACCGGACGCGAAATCATCGAGGTCCACGCGGTCGGCGCCAACCGCGGGGAATCCTTCTTCGCCGACGTGGGTGACGTCGACACCGCCGCGGTGGCGCTACGGTTGGACGACGGCACCCTGGCCACCGTCTCCCTGACCCGGTACAACGGAGCCGGGTACGACGTCCGACTGGAAGCGTTGGGCTCCAAGGGAAACGCCATCGTCGGCCTGGACGACCGCGCGCCGTTGACTTCGGTCGAACCCGACTACGCTCCCTCTCCCGGTCCTCGCTACGCGGGCTTCATGGAGCGGTTTCGCTCTGCGTACGCGGAAGAGCTGGCCGCCTTCACCGAAGTCGCGATCGGTGCACGCGATAATCCTTGCAGCCCGACAGATGCGCTGGAGGCGTTCTATATTGCTGAGGCGTGCGAACTGTCGCGGCGCGCGGGCCGGGCGGTGCAGGTCACCGAAGTGCGGCGCTGACCAATCCTCGGTCATGGCGGTCACCGAACTGCGCAAGAGACGTGCTCGTCGGCCGCGGCGCGCCTTTCCTGTTCACCACACCCGCTTTCACCAATGCGTTCTGCATTTCCCGAGTGCGTCCTTCGACGCGAGTTACCTGATCGAACGAATTACCCCGATCAGCGCACGGCCACAACCGGCGCATCGACCGCGATGTCGGCGCCGGTAGCAGCGCGGACCTGATCGACGCTGATACCTGGAGCGGTCTCCACCAGCACCAACCCCTGGTCGGTGACATCGAGCACCGCCATATCGGAGATGATCCGGTGCACGCAGCGCAGCCCGGTCAACGGCAAGGTGCATTGTTCGACGATTTTCGGTGCCCCGTTGCGGGAGACGTGCTCCATCATCACGATGACCCGGCCGGCGCCGTGGACGAGATCCATCGCGCCGCCCATACCCTTGACCATCGCCCCCGGGATCATCCAGTTCGCCAGATCGCCCTGCGCGCTGACCTGCATGGCACCGAGCACGGCGACGTCGACCTGGCCACCACGGATCATGCCGAACGACTGCGCGGAGTCGAAGTACGACGCTCCGGGCAATGCCGTGATCGTCTCCTTCCCCGCATTGATCAGTTCGGGATCGAGCTCCTCCTCGGTCGGGTACGGTCCAACGCCGAGCACGCCGTTCTCCGAATGCAAGACGACGGTGATGTCGTCGGGGAGGTAATTCGGCACGAGGGTGGGCATGCCGATGCCGAGGTTGACGTACTGGCCGTCCGCCAGCTCGCGAGCGACGCGCGCCGCCATCTGTTCCCGGGTCAGTTTCATGCCCGTACCGTCCTCTTCTCGATCCCGACTTCGACCTTGCCGACGTGTACCACCCGCTGGACGTGGATGCCCGGGGTGTGTACCGCGTCGGGATCCAGCTCGCCCGGCTCCACCAGGTGTTCGACCTGAGCGATCGTGATGCGGCCCGCGGTGGCGGCAGGCGGGTTGAAGTTGCGCGCGCTGCGGCGGTAGACGAGGTTGCCGTGCCGGTCCCCCTTCCAGGCATGGACCAAGGCGTAGTCGGTGACTATGGCGTGTTCCATGACGTAGGTGACCCCGTCGAAGACCCGGGTTTCCTTCGGCGGACTCGCGAGGGCGATCCCGCCCGCGCCGTCGTAGCGCAGCGGCAGCCCGCCGTCGGCGACCTGCGTGCCCACACCGGCTGGGGTATAGAACGCCGGAATCCCCGCACCACCGGCGCGCATTCGTTCGGCGAGCGTCCCCTGCGGAATCAGCTCCACCTCGAGTTCGCCGGCCAGGTATTGGCGCGCGAACTCCTCGTTGGCGCCGACGTACGAACTCGTCGTGCGGCGGATGCGATGAGCGGCCAAGAGTATGCCGAGGCCGACCCCCGAGGTGCCGCAATTGTTGCTGACGACTTCCAAGCCGGTGGCGCCTCGCTCGAAAAGCGCCTCGATGAGCACCTCAGGTACACCGACCAGGCCGAAACCACCGACCGCGAGCGAAGCACCGTCGTGGATATCGGCGACGGCCTCGGCGGCTGTGGCAATGACTTTGTCCATCACGTGACGAACACTAACCCAATGTACGCCAGATGAACAACTGTGCGTATAGCGAACACAATCTTGATTCGGACCATCGCCATCACTTACGCTGTTCGCATGGCGAAGAAACGTTCGCTTGGCGAACACGGTGCGGCGGTGCGGGCGGAGCCGAGAGGTCGTTCTCCTTTTTCCGACCGCACCGGCCTGAAGGGAAGCCCGCAGTCGCAGCTGGTGGCCTCTGCCACCGGGCTGCCCACGCCGCGGGCCGCGCAAGCGATGGACTCGACAGGCACATTGGCACCAGGCGACAAGCCGGGCTACACCCCGATCAGCTCGCCGACGCGTTCCCGAACGCCGCGATCTCTGCGGGCGTGCCGAACAGTAACCTGCCTTCGGGCTCGGAAAGCAGCGCTCGCCGACGGCATAGGCGCGGCCGCGCCCACCCGAAAGGAGCAACCGCACCGACCATGACCGAACCCTCGCCGGATTATGTGCAGTCGCTGGGCCGCGGCCTGGCCGTCATCCGCTCGTTCGATGCCGACCACCCACGGCGCACGCTCAGCGAGGTCGCCAAGGACACCGACCTGACCCGGGCGACGGCCCGACGTTTCCTGCTCACACTGGTGGAACTCGGATACGTGCGCACCGACGGGTCGTTGTTCTGGCTCACCCCGCGGGTCCTCGAGCTCGGATACAGCTTCCTGTCCAGTCTCAGCCTGCCCGATGTCACCGGACCCCATCTCGAAACGCTGGCCGAGCGGGTGCACGAATCCACCTCGGTGTCGATTCTCGACGGGGCGGACGTGGTGTACGTCGCGCGGGTACCGGTCAGCCGGATCATGACGGTCTCGATCAACATCGGCACCCGCTTTCCCGCGTTCGCGACCTCGATGGGACGGGTGCTGTTGGCCGGTCTGTCCGAGGACTCGCTGGACGACTATCTGTCCGAGGTGACCCTTTCCCCGCTCACCGGAAAAACCATCGACACGGTCGAGCAGTTGCGCGCGGAACTGAACCAGGTCCGCGAGGACGGCTACTGCATCGTCGACCAAGAACTCGAGGAGGGGTTGCGCTCACTCGGCGCCCCCGTCCACGATCGCAGCGGCGCCGTCGTCGCCGCGGTAAATATCTCGACCCAAGCGGCGCGCTATTCGATGGAAGCGGTCCGCGACAATCTCCTGCCAGCACTGCTCGAGACCACTTCGGCCATCGACCTGGACCTGGCTCGAATGCAATCCCACACCTGACATCAGGAAAGACCACGAGGAAACGCCATGCCCGAAGCCGTGATCTGTGAACCGCTGCGCACACCTGTGGGCCGGTTCGGCGGAGTCTTCAAAGATATTCCCGCGCAAGCTCTCGCCGCCACCGTGATCACCGAGTTGCTCATCCGCACCGGCATCGACGGCAGCCAGGTCGACGACGTCATCCTCGGACAGGCCTCCCCCAACGGCGAAGCCCCGGCGATCGGACGCATCGCCGCCTTGGACGCGAATCTCGGGACCACGGTCCCCGGCCAGCAGGTGGACCGACGCTGCGGATCAGGTCTGCAGGCAATCCTGCAAGCCTGCATGCAGGTCCAGACCGGTGGTAGCGATCTGGTGCTGGCGGGCGGCGTGGAATCCATGAGCCAGACGGAGTTCTACGCCACCGGCATCCGCTGGGGCGTCACCGGCGAAGGCTTCGCCTTGAACGACAGACTTGCCCGCGCTCGGGTCACCGCCGGCGGCAGAAACTTTCCGGTCGACGGCGGGATGATCGAGACCGCCGAGAACCTGCGCGCCGAATTCCAGATCAGTCGCACCGATCAGGACGCGCTCGCGGTGCAATCACACCAGCGTGCGGTCGCCGCGCAGGATGCCGGGCGTTTCGCCGCCGAGATGGTGGCGGTCGCGGTGCCGAGACGCAAACAGGAACCCCTGCTGGTCGAGTCCGACGAACATCCCCGGGCCGACACCAGCCTGGAGACGCTAGCCCGCCTGCGCCCGATCCGCGTGGGTATCGACCCGGATTCGACAGTCACCGCAGGCAACGCGAGTGGACAGAACGATGGTGCGGCGCTCTGCGTCGTCACCACACCCGAGAAAGCCCGCGAACTCGGCCTGCGCCCACTGGCCCGACTCGCCTCCTGGGCGGTGGCGGGTGTCCCACCACGAACCATGGGCATCGGCCCCGTCCCCGCCACCGAAAAGGCGCTGGCACGACTGAATCTCACGCTCGATGACATGGACGTGATCGAACTGAACGAAGCGTTCGCCGCCCAAACCCTCGCAGTGCTGCGGACCTGGAAGATCGAACCCGACGACGCCCGGGTCAATCCGAACGGCTCCGGAATCTCCCTCGGACATCCGGTCGGCGCCACCGGCGCGCGGATCCTGGCGACCCTCTTGCGTGAACTCGATCGACGCGAAGGTCGCTACGGCCTCGAAACCATGTGCATCGGTGGCGGACAGGGACTGGCCGCGGTATTCGAGCGAGTCTGACACCACATCATCGAAAACGGGCAGCCGCGATTCCTGGCCGCACCGACACCGATGTTCATCGACAGCGTGGAAACACCCCCTCGAACCTCCAGTTACCGACACCTGGATTCGACACCGCCTAAGGTCTGACTCGGTCCGCCCATCAGGGGCAGCTGAGTGGAGGGGTTCGAAGGATGAAGTTCGAGAAGATCACCGCTGCCGTTTTCATGACCATCGCAGCCGTGGGTATCACTGCAGCGACCGCCCATGCGGAGCAAGCCGTAACGGAGCGGTCGACCGCGGTGATTGCGGGGGGCACGAGTTCCGGTGTGGACCACGGAATCAACTACCAGATCACCGTTTCGCCGGTCGACAAGGTCATAGTCACCACCGTCGAGAATGGCAGGTTCGAGATCGCGCAGAACGGTGCGGTGCTGCTCGATTCCGGCGACGGCGCGGCGGTGACCGAGGTGCCGCGACAGTACGCCGCTGACGGGCGTTCGATCGCGATCGCGCAGCGGATCAGCGCGGACGGCCGCACGCTGACGCTGACACCGACGGCAGCGGACCTCGCGCAACTGAACGACATCAGTTCCTACGACCGGCTCAGGGAGCAGATCAACAAGAACCTGCCCGGCGTCGTCGGCGGTGCCATCGTGGGCGGCATCCTCGGGGCGTTTCTCATCTTGATCTGGGGGGTCAGCATCCCCGTGGGTGCGCTGCTCGGTGGACTTGTCGGCGGATACGTCATGGGCGGCCCGGAGTTCCTCGACGCCGTACAGGATTTCGCCACCGGCCAGCCGTGATCACGCGTAGGTGAAATAGGGTGTGCGGGTGCTCTCGCACCCGCACACGCACCCGGTGTGGTTGCGGGATATGCACGCCCCTACTCAGGGAGCGAGTCAGCGCCGTCAGGGCACATCCAACACACTTGCCGGAACGCCATAGGGTAGAAACCGCACCCGACGGCGATCATCGGTGTTATCGCGATGCGCGCGTAAGGCCTCGAGTTCGCTCGGGAAAACCTGGTCGACCCTGGCCTCGCCGATGTCATCAATGCTGTAGATCGCCCAGACCCCGCTGCCGGTCTCACCAGTGGTCTCCCCCTCGGATTCCGGTGGATGCGGCCGTTCCGGTTGGACGAACTGACCGAATAGCGACGCCAGCGAATTGACGCTCGCGTGATCTACGCGATCCAAATAAACGCCGGCTTTCCCTAGCAGGTCGCGGAGTTCGGTTCCCACTCCACGCAGTGCGCGTTCGAAATCTTCCGGATTGATGCCGAAAGGTCCGTTGGTTGGCATCGCAGTGCTCCTGGGGGCGAGGTGGGTACTACGTCCTCAGTGTCCTCGCCGAATGCCGACTTCGCCACGTCGACCTCGCACGTGGGCGACGCCGTCACGCTTCTCGAGTCGACAACACCGAACCGCCGAACGCCGCCCGCCCCCGATGACGTCATCGGGGGCGGGCGGCGGCTTCCTGAAGCCCTCATGATGCCGAACACCGGCTCAGCGGTGCTTCTCCTTCAGGTCGCCCGGCTTCACTCCGACCAGCAGGACGACTACCGCGAGCAGCACGATCCCCGAGCTGATGACCAATCCCAGCGACAGGCTGCCGGTCGCCGTCTTGATGAAGCCGAGCAGCGATGGTGACGCCGCGGCCGCGAACGAACCCATCGACGTCACGATCGCGATGCCGGTGGCCGCCGCGCGGTCACTCAGGTAGATCGACGGGATCGAGTAGAACACCGTCAGGCCGGAATAGTGCGCCGCTGCCATCACCGCGAGCAGGACGATCACCAGTCCGACGTTGTCGCCGGCGAATGACAGCGCCAGCATGGCCAGGGCCGCGACGATCCAGCTCGTCGCCGCATGCCAGCGCCGCTCGAGAGTCCGGTCGGAGTGCCGACCGACGACCTGCATCACGACAATGCCGAGCAGCGGCGGGATCGCCGAGAACAGTCCGAGGTTCAGCACGTCACCGACACCGGCCTCCGCGATGATCCGCGGCGTCCAGAACGACACGGCGTTGGCCAGCGTATAGGCGCCGCAGGCGCACAGGCCCAGGATCCAGACCTTCGGGTCACGCAGCGCCGAGAGCATGCCACCCTTGTGCGGCGACGTCTCCCCCTTGTCGAGCCGGTCCGCCTCGAGGTCCGCACGGACGGCGGCCTTCTGCGCCGTGCTGAGCCACTTCGCCTGCTCGGGTTCGTCGACCAGAACGAACATCACCAGCACAGCCAGCAGGATCGGCGGGATGCCTTCGACGAGAAACAGCCACTGCCAGTCCGCCAGGCCGGCGACCCCACCGAGCGCATGCATGATCCAGCCGGAGATGATCGAGCCGAGCACACCGGAGACCGGGACACCGATGAAGAACACCGCGGTCATCCGGGTCCGGCGTGCCGAAGGGAACCACCGCGACAGCAGGAACAGCGCACCGGGGAAGAACCCGGCCTCGGTCACGCCCAGCAGGAACCGCGCGAGATAGAACGTCGTCTCGTCTTGGACGAACATCGTCGCGATCGTCACCACGCCCCAGGAGGCCATGATACGAACGAGGGTCTTGCGGGCGCCGATGCGCGCCAGTAGTGCGTTGCTGGGGACTTCGAAAAGGATGAACCCGACGAAGAACACAGTGACGCCGAGCCCGTAGACAGCGGAACTGAATCCGAGATCGCGATGCAAGCCCTGCTGCGCGATGCCGATGTTGGTGCGGTCGATGTAGCTGACGACGTAACAGATCACGAGCAGCGGCATGACCCGCAAGGCGATGGTCCGGTACGTCGACGCTCGGTCGACGCCGTCCACCGGCGTTTCAGGCCGTCCAGTGACGGCAGATGATTCGGCCACGGCTAATCGACTCCTTTGTCATGCGGGGCTGTGTCGCGTGCCCCGGCGGCAGGGCAAAGTGTCTATGCCAAGTGTTGTGTTTGTCAACACTTATCCGGTGGCGGCTACGATGACCGGCTATGGCGGAACGCGTGGACGGCCGAGAACTCGTGCCTATTTCTGGACTCCTCTCCTACCGACTCTCCCGCACGTCGTCGGCAATGTCGCGCAGCGCTGCGTTGCGCTACCGGCGGGATTTCGACGTCAGCCTTGGCGAATGGCGAGCAATCGCACTCATCGCCGCCGACCCAACCTTGACCCTCAACCGGCTCGCCCGCCGCGCGGGGCTGGACAAAGCCCAAATGAGTCGCTCGGTGAGCCGGCTGACCGAGCGTGGACTTGTCGAGCGGACGGCCGGCTCGGGCCGGACCTCGCAACTCGCCCTGACCAGCGAGGGTACTCGCGTCTACCGCGGACTGATCACCGCAGCAAACGAACGGGACATGGAGTTCCTCGCCGCGCTGTCGACCGAGGAGACCGCGATCCTGAGTCGCGCACTGGACAAGCTGGCCGACCTCGCACTGGCCGTCGAGGAACGTGAGCGAGCCCACGCCACCGACCTCAACTGTTGACTTTATCAACAGATCCGCGTAGTTCTGGAGCCACCAACGAGGAGGTGGCTCGATGCCAGACGCCGTAACGATCTGCGAGTGTTTCGCCCGCGATGGGCTCCAGCACGAACCCGAGTTCGTGCCGACCGAGACCAAGGTCGCGCTGCTGGACTCGTTCGCGGCAGCCGGGTTCCGGCGGATCGAGGCGACCAGCTACAGCCATCCGGACCGGGTGCCGGGCTTCTCGGACGCCTCGCAGGTCCTCGCGGCGATCACCCGCAAGCCAGGCGTCGCGTTCAAGGCGACCTGCCCGAACCCGCGCGCGGTACGGCGCGCCGTGGACGATCTCGAAGCAGGGCATGGGGCAGAGGAACTCAGTCTGCTGGTTTCGGCTACCGAAAGTCACACCGAACGCAATCTCCGGACCACCCGCGCCGGGCAGTGGGAGCGCGTCACCGAGATGGCCCGGCTCGCCGACGGCCGGTTCCGGCTGGTGGGAGTCGTGTCGGTCGCATTCGGTTGCCCGTTCGAGGGCACGGTCGACCCCGGCCGGGTCGCCGAGGACGTGGCCCGGTTCATCGACCTCGGCGCCGACCTGGTGACCCTGGGCGACACCATCGGTGTGGCGACCCCACCGTCGGTCCGCGCGATGTTCACCCGGATCCAGCGCGCGCATCCCGGATTCCCGGTGGTCGCGCACTTCCACAACACGCGCGGCACCGGCATCGCGAACGCCGTGGCGGCGCTGGAGGCCGGGTGCCGACACTTCGACACCGCGTTCGGCGGCGTCGGCGGCCACCCGACCGGCATCCGCTACGGTGCCGGGCTCACCGGCAACGTCTGCACCGAGGACCTGGTCAGCCTGTTCGACGCGATGGGAGTCGAGACCGGACTCGATCTCGACCAGCTGGCCGCGGCGTCGGCCGCGTGCGAGGCGGCACTCGGCCGGCCGCTGAGCAGCATGGTCGCCCGCGCCGGGTTCGCCCGTTCCGCCGCCCTCGCCTGATCCCCTCCCCGATCCAGGAGATACCGTGACCGTCATCCCCGACATCGCCCGCCCCACCGCAGTGCTGCTCACCGAGGACCACGGCCCCGTCCGCGTCCTCACGCTGAACCGCCCGGAGAAGCTCAACGCTCTGAACACGGCACTGACCCGCGCGCTGAGCGACGCCCTCGCGGCCGCCGACACCGACCGCGACATTCGCGCGGTAGTTCTGACCGGCGCCGGACGCGGCTTCTGCGCGGGCGCCGACCTCGGCGAATTCTCGGAGCTGACGCCGGACCAGCCCGACGCTGTGCTGGAGCGCGCGGCGCTGACCGCCCGACTGCAGATCCAGGCGCGCCAGCTCAGCGTGCCGGTGATCTCCGCCGTGCGCGGCGTCGCGGTCGGCGGCGGCGCCGGCCTGGCGATCGGCGCGGACATGGTCGTCGCCGGGACGGACCTGCGGTTCGGCTACCCGGAACTGAAGCACTCGATCGTCCCGGCGCTGGTGATGACCGGGCTCGTGCAGCACCTCGGCCGCAAACTCGCGTTCGAGCTGGTGAGCACTGGTCGGCTACTTACCGCAGCCGAAGCGGCCCAGCACGGGCTGGTGAACCGCGTCGTCGAGCCGGACGAGGTGCTGGCTGCCGCGCTGGACATCGCCGAGCGGTGGGCCGCGGTCGAGCCGCGAGCTATCGCCGCGGCGAAGGACTTGTTCTACCGGGTGGCGGACCTGCCGACCGACGCCGCGATGCGTGCCGGCCAGGACGTCAACGCGCTGATGCGGGGGTTCCGTCAATGACCGGCCCACTCACCGGGATCACGGTGCTGGACTTCTCCCGAGTGCTCGCCGCGCCGCTGGCGACCCAGGTCCTCGCCGAGCTCGGCGCCACCGTGGTCAAGGTGGAACGGCCCAGGTCCGGTGACGAGACCCGCGGCTTCGAACCCCGACTGCCGCACGGGGAGAGCGCTTACTTCTTCGCGTTCAATCGCGGCAAGAGGTCGGTGACGCTCGACCTGAAGGACCCGCGCGGCCAGGACGTCGCCCGTCGGCTGGCCACTCGCGCCGACATCGTCGTCGAGAACTTCCTGCCCGGCGCGATGGACCGGCTCGGTCTCGGGTACGCCGACCTCTCGGCCGACAACCCGGCTCTGGTCTACGTCTCCGCGACCGGGTTCGGCCAAACCGGCCCGGACCGTACGCGCAAGGGATACGACACGGTCTTCCAGGCGCTGTCGGGTGTGATGGCGATGACCGGAGAACCTGCCGGGCCCCCGTCGAAAACCGGTATCCCGGTCGCGGACATGACATCCGGACTCTGGGTGGTGATCGCGGCGCTGAGCGGACTGGCCGGGCGTGCGGCGACCGGCCGCGGCCGCCACCTCGACGTTTCCATGATGGACGTTCAACTCAGCCTGCACGCCCTGAACGCGGCCCGACTCTTCGCGCTCGACGAGGATCCGGCGCGGACCGGAACCGAGCACCCCGGACGGGTGCCCTCGGCGGCGTTCCAGGCAGGCGACGGCGAATGGCTGCACATCAGCGGGAGCGACCAGCACTGGGTTCCGCTGTGCACGGTCCTCGGGCTCGACGACTTGGCCGCGGATCCGGTGCTACGCCACAACTCCGGGCGCGTCGAGCAGCGGGCGCGGGTCATGAAGGCGCTGCGTGGCGCGATCGCCCAGCACGACCGTGACGCACTGGTCAAAGAGCTGTGCGCGGCCGATGTACCGGCCGGCGCGGTCCGCTCGGTGCGGGCGGCACTGGCCGATCCGCACGCTGTGGCACGCGGTGTCGTCGGCGAGTTCACGCACCCGACCGAGGGGCTGTTCCCTGCTCTGCGAACGCCGTTGCGCGAGACTGCCGGGGATCCGCCGCCCGTCGGTGTGCCACCGATGCTCGGCGCCGACACCGAAGATGTGCTGGCGGGCCTGGCCGGGCTGACCGCCGAAGAGATCGAGGGCCTGCGGGCCGCAGGGGTGATCTGACCATGGACGAACCAGTGCGCGTGCGGCTCGAGGTAGCCGACGGGATCGCGCGAGTCGAACTCGACCGGCCCGAGGCACGCAACGCCGTCGACCTGCCGATGTGCCGGCAGCTGCGCGAAACGTTCGAGCAGATCGACGCCGACGAGGACGTCCGCGTCGTGCTCCTGAGCGCGCGGGGGCCGGTGTTCTGCGCGGGCGCCGACCTCAAGGAACGCACCGGCAAGGACGCCGCCTGGGTTCGGCGACGCCGAGTCGCGTCCTTCGCCGCATACGCCGCCATCGAGCAATGCCGTCGACCGGTGGTCGCTCTGGTCCAAGGCGCGGTCGTCGGCTCAGGCGGCGAAATCACCTGTGCCGCGGACTTCGCCATCGCGGCCGAAGGCACGGTTTTCCGCTTCCCCGAACCACATTGGGGCACGGTCGGCGCGACGCAGCGCCTACAGCGGGTGATCGGCAAGCGCCGAGCCAAGGAACTGCTGTTCACCAACCGCACGCTCGACGCCGACGAGGCCGCCCGACTCGGCATCGTGACCCGCGTCGTCCCGCCCGGCGAACTCGCCGACGTCGGTGCCGAAACCGCCCGCAGCATCGCGAAAGCCCCGCCACTGGCCATCGCGCTGACCAAGCGTGCCGTCGACCTGGGCGCGGAGACCGACCTCGACCGCGGTATCCGGATCGAGATGGCCGCCATCGAACAATGCCTCGCCGACGGCGGATGGCGCGACGGTATCGCCCGCTTCGCCGCCGGGAACGGAGAAGAAAAGTGATCGAGCTGCGCGACGCCTGTCCCCTCACCACGCACGAAGCGCTTGCCCGTGCGGCACTGCTCGCCCCGGACGTCGAGGCCGTCGTCACAGCGGACGAGCGGATCACCTATGGTGACCTCGCCGCGCGGGTCGAGCGCGTCCGTGGTGGGCTCGCCGCCGCCGGTATCGGCCGCGGCGACCGCGTCGGAATCTGCCTCGGCAACGGCCCGGACTGGGTCGCACTGTTTCTGGCCATCGGCTCCGCCGGCGCGGTCGCCATACCGGTCAACACGCGGTTCACCGCCGACGAAGTGCACTACACGCTGGCCCACGCCCGAGTCAGCACACTGTTCGTCGCCCACCGCGTACTGAACGTCGACTTCACCGCCCTGCTCGGTGAACTCGGCATCGGCGCCGACGGCGCCGACACCCTGCCCGACCTGAAGTCGGTTGTCGTCCTCGGTGACGACGTACCCGCGTATGCCACCGCCTGGACGGACTTCCTCGACGCAGGCACCGGCCGCATCCCGGCACCCGTCGCGACCCCCGACGACGAGCTGCTCGTCCAATACACCTCCGGCACCACCGCACGACCGAAGGGCGTCCTGCTCACCCACCGCAACATGTGCGCCGACGCGTTCTTCTCCGGCGCACGCATGGGCCTGCGCGTCGGCGACCGGTTCCACTCGGCCCGGCCGTTCTTCCACGTCGCCGGCAGCACGTTGTCGGTGCTGGCGTCATTGCAGCACGTCACCACCCTCGTGACGATGCCGAAGTTCGAGCCCGGCGAAGCCCTGCGATTGCTGGAAGCCGAGCGCTGCACACATTTCTCCGGCAACGACACCATCGCGTTGCTGCTGCTCAACCACCCCGACCGCGCCCGCCGCACCCTGCACCTGCGTGGCGCCTGGGTAGCCGCCTCGCCCACCGTGGCCCGCCGGGTCATCGATGAGCTGGGCGCCAGGGAGTGCGTCGTCGGCTACGGCCTCTCCGAAGCGTCACCGAATGTGGCCCAGTCGGCTTGGTGGGAGCCCGAGGAGATCCGCGCGTCCGGCGCGATGGCGGTCCAGCCCGGGGTCGAAGTCCGGATCCGCGCGTTGGACGACATCCGGGACTGCGCTCCCGGCGAGCCGGGGTCGGTCCTGGTCCGCGGCTGGAATGTGATGGTGGGTTACCTCGACGACCCGGTGAAGACCGCCGAGACGATCGATGCCGAGGGCTGGCTGGCCACCGGCGACGTCGGCACGCTCGACGAGACCGGCCGGTTCCACTTCGTCGGCCGGACCAAGGACATCATCCGCGTTGGCGGAGAGAATGTCGCGCCCGCCGATGTCGAGGACACCCTGCACCGGCACCCGCTGGTCCGGCAGGCAGCCGTGGTCGGCGTCCCGGACGCTCGGCTGGTCGAGGTGCCGTTCGCCTTCGTCGTCCTCACCGCGCACGGCGTCACGGAGGAGGAACTGCTGGCGTGGGCGCGCGAGCGGATGGCCGGCTTCAAAGTCCCGCGGCACCTGCGCATCGTCGACGGCTTCGAAGACATCGGGATGACCGCGAGCTCGAAGGTGCAGAAGAACCGGCTCGCCGAGCATGCCCGCGCGTTGCTGGAACAGGCCGGGGTGGACGCGTGACCCGCATCGTGACTCCGGTGACCGACTTGCTCGGCACCGATCTGCCGATCGTGCAGGCCGGCATGTCCTGGGCCTCGTCCTGTTCGACGCTGCCGCTCGCGGTCAGCAACGCGGGCGGTCTCGGCGTCGTCGCGGCCGGCCCGATGCGGCTGCCCGACCTCGAACGCACCCTGGACGAGATGGCCGCGGGCACGGACCGTCCGTGGGCGGTGAACCTCCCGCTGTACCGCGCGGACGCGGACAAGGTGATCGACCTGTTGCTCGAACGTCGTCCCCCGGTGCTCATCGCGTCCCAGGGCGGACCGCGGCGATACCTCGGTCGATTCCATGCGGTCGGCACCCGTTGTTTGCACGTCGTCGCCGGCGTCGAACACGCCCGCAAGGCCGCCGACGCGGGGGTCGACGCGCTGGTCGTCGTCGGCGCGGAGGCCGGTGGACACCCGCCGCCGGCGATGGTCGCCACGCAGGTTCTCGTGCGCGCGGTGACCCGCGCGGTCGCGTCCGTACCGGTGATCGCGTCCGGCGGGGTCGCCGACGGCGCCGGGCTCGCCGCGATGCTCGCACTCGGCGCCGGCGCCGCCCAGTTCGGCACGCGATTCCTCGCCAGCACGGAGGCGACCGTCCACGACGCCTACAAGCGTGCGGTGCTCGACGCGGGGGTCGACGCCACCCGCACGGTCGGGCACGGCCTCGGTGTCATCCGCGCTCTCGGCAACGACTTCACCGCGCGCATGCTCGAACTCGAAGCGACCGGAGCCGAAGAAGCGTTGCGCCGCAAGATGTTCCAGGCATCGACCCTGAAAGACGCCGCGCTGTACGGTGATGTCGCCGAGGGCAAGGTCGAGGCCGGCCAGTCGGCCGGGCTCATCGATTCCGTCCTGCCGGCGGCCGACATCGTGGCCCGGATCGTTGGCGAATACCAGTCGGCGCTGGCTGGCTTGCCGCCGGTCATCGACGCCTGAACCGAGTCGGCACGGTCACTTCGCACACTGTTGCGGAGATCATCACCGACGGTACGGCGGACGCCCGCACGCTCGGAAAGCACACCGTGGTTCAGACGCGGAATTCCGACCTCAGCTCGGCGTCGGCACCCGGAAATGACTGGGTTCGGCGTCGGCCGGCAGGGCACTCGCCGGCGTGAACGGCTCGACCAGCGCACGCAAGTCGACGAGGTGCCGGGCGTGCGCGTCGAGCGCCTGGTCTTCCTCGGAGACCGGTGTCCACTGCGGCACCGCTCGCGCTTTTCCGTCGTCGTCGACCGCCACGACCACGGCGAGTCCGTGCGCTGCCAGTGCGGGTTCGTCGGAGTGGGTGTCGGTCGAGGTGGCGTGCACACTCACATGCATGCTGCGCGGGCCGGTATGGATCAGCCGGGCGGTGACCTCGACGACGTGACCGATGACGATCGGCCGGTAGAAGCGAATTCCGCCGAAGTAGGACGTGATGACGTGCAGTCCGGCCCAATCGGCGCCGCACACGTAGGCTGCCTCGTCGATCCACTGCATGGTTCGGCCACCGTGCACCTTGCCGCCCCAGTTGATGTCCGACGGCGCTGCCAAGAATCGCAGCGTGGCGCTCGGCGCGGTGCCCGCGGCCGTATACCGCTGAACTGCCATCGCTTCCTCGATGCGCTTACGTACCGAAATCCGAGCCCGGGCCTGCCGATGCCGCTGCAACTCGAGGATTGTCGTCGGATTCCATTGCGGCACTTCGACGTTACGCCGGTCGTCGTCGACCGCCACGAAGATCGTCAGGCACTGGGCCGACTGCACCGGCTTGACCCGCGTGGGATCGGTCGAATAGACGGTGACCAGGATGTGCATGCTGGTCCGCCCGGTATGGACCAGACTCGCGTGCAATTCGACCAGCTCACCGACCGCGATCGGCCGATCGAGATGAATATTGCCGACGTAGGCGGTGACGCAGTATCGACCACTCCACTGGGCCGCCGCCGCGTAGGCGACCTTGTCGATCCATTCGAGAAGCTTGCCGCCGTCGACCGATCCGACGATGCCGGCATCGGCGGGTTTGACGAGGAATCGGTGGATCGCCTCGGGGCGCCGTCCGGCCGACGCCGGACTCGGGACATTCGCGATGAGGTCGAGATTCGACGATTTCGGCAAGGTTCACAATCCGTTCGGGCAGAGATTTTCGGGCACGGTTCCCCCGACCCTGTCGTCCCCCGAGAACAGTAGGCGCTCGGCGCACTACGAGCGAGTAACCGACCGACACCATCGTGGACCACGGTGCAGGCCGATCAACCTCGGGGAATCCGCCTACTACCGCCAGTTCCGCCAGCAGCGTCCGCGTGGCCTTTTCGGCAGTAGCCAGTACGCCGAAAATGCCGGTGGCCCGCTCCGTGTTCGGAGCGGGCCACCGTGCGAATCAGCCGGAGACTCAGGCGGTCTCGGTAATCGGGCGATCAACCCAGCTCATCAGGCCGCGGAGCTTGGCGCCGGTGACCTCGATCGGGTGCTCGGCGTTCTGCTTGCGCAGCGCCTCGAGCTCCTTGTTGCCACCCTCGACGTTCGCGACCAAACGCTTGACGAAGCTGCCGTCCTGGATATCGCGCAGGATATCCTGCATGCGCTTCTTGGTGCCGGCGTCGATGACGCGCGGGCCGGACAGGTAGCCACCGAACTCGGCGGTGTCGGACACCGAGTAGTTCATCCGCGCGATGCCGCCCTCGTACATCAGGTCGACGATCAGCTTCAGCTCGTGCAGCACCTCGAAGTAGGCCATCTCCGGCGCGTAACCGGCCTCGACCATGACCTCGAAACCGGTCTTGACCAGTTCCTCGGTGCCACCGCACAGCACGGCCTGCTCACCGAACAGGTCGGTCTCGGTCTCTTCTTTGAAGGTGGTCTTGATGACGCCGGCGCGCGTGCCGCCGATGCCCTTCGCGTAGGACAGCGCCAGCGCCTGACCTTCACCCTTCGGGTCCTGGTCGATGGCGATCAGGGCCGGAACGCCCTTGCCGTCGACGAACTGACGACGGACCAGGTGGCCGGGGCCCTTCGGCGCGACCATGCCGATGGTGACATTGGCCGGCGGCTTGATCAGGCCGAAGTGGATGTTGAGGCCGTGACCGAAGAACAGCGCGTCGCCGTCCTTCAGGTTGGGCTCGATGTCGCCTGCGAAGATCGACGCCTGCGCGGTGTCCGGCGCGAGCACCATGATGACGTCGGCCCACTCGGAGACCTCGGCCGGCGTACCGACGGTCAGACCCGCCTCCTCGGCCTTCGGACGCGACTTCGAACCCTCCGCCAGGCCGACCCGCACCTCGACACCGGAGTCGCGCAGGCTCAGCGAGTGCGCGTGCCCCTGACTGCCGTAGCCGATGACAGCGACCTTGCGGCCCTGGATGATCGACAGGTCGGCGTCGTCGTCATAGAACATCTCGACTGCCACTGTGGTTCCTTCCGGGATCATCCCCGCGCTGGGCGGGGCACACCATGCTCACGCAGGTGTTGATTAATGTTGTTCTGGATCGGATCACTCCCGCACAGGCGGGGAGAAATCATTCCCGCGTGCGCGGGAAGAGCGGCACGCCAACCGTCGATCGCAGAAAGACTAGCGTGTGGCCAGCACCGGTCGGCCGGCCCCACCGGTGCTGCCCCGTCATCGGGTAGCGGTGATGGACTTCGGTCCACGCCCCACCGCGACCACGCCGGACTGCACGATCTCGCGGACGCCGTACGGCTCGAGCATGCGCAGCAACGCATCGAGCTTGGAGCGGGTTCCGGTCGCCTCGACGGTCAGCGCGTCCGGGGACACGTCGATCACCTTGGCGCGGAACAGCCCCACCGCCTCGATCACCTGCGTCCGCACGCTGGCGTCGGCGCGCACCTTCACCAGGATCAGTTCGCGAGCCACCGAGCTGTCGGCATCCTGCTCCACGATCTTGATGACGTTCACCAGCTTGTTGAGCTGCTTGGTCACCTGCTCGAGCGGCAGGTCCTCGACAGTGACGACGATGGTCATGCGCGAGATCTCGGGGAGCTCGGTGCCGCCGACCGCGAGCGATTCGATATTGAAGCCGCGGCGGGAGAACAGGGCCGCGATCCGCGCCAGCACGCCCGGTTTGTCTTCGACGAGAACACTGAGGGTATGCGTGGTGCTCATGCCTGCGCCTCGCTGATGCTCGGTTCCGTCACGGCCACCGCGGTGGTTGCACCGTGTGCGCTCTCGCTCATCCTTCGTTCACCTTGTTCTTCTCGTGTGACATCGCCTCGTGGATGACGGAGGGCTCGGCAGCTTGTTCGTCGTCGTCGAACAGCGGGCGAATGCCACGAGCGGCCATGATCTCGTCGTTGCTGGTGCCCGCCGCGACCATCGGCCACACCTGGGCGTCCTTGCCGACGATGAAATCGATCACCACGGGACGGTCGGTGATCGACTGCGCCTCGCGGATGGCGGCCTCCACATCCTCTTCCCGCTCGACCCGGATGCCGTGACAGCCGAGTGCTTCGGCCAGTTTCACGAAGTCGGGGATGCGCAAGGTGTGCGTGCCGAGGTCGGTGTTGGAGTAGCGCTCTTGGTAGAACAGCGTCTGCCACTGCCGAACCATGCCGAGGTTGCCATTGTTGATCAACGCGACCTTGATCGGTATGCCCTCGACGGCGCAGGTGGCCAGCTCCTGGTTGGTCATCTGGAAGCAGCCGTCGCCGTCGACCGCCCACACCTCTTTGTCCGGCGCACCCATCTTGGCGCCCATGGCAGCCGGGACCGCGTAGCCCATGGTTCCGAGACCGCCGGAGTTCAGCCACGAACGCGGCTTCTCGTACTTGATGAACTGAGCGGCCCACATCTGGTGCTGCCCGACACCCGCGCAGTAGATCGCGTCCGGACCGGCCAGCCGGCCGAGTGCCTCGATGACGAACTCCGGCGAGAGCGACCCGTCGGCGGGTGGGGTCCACCCCAGCGGGTACGCGTCGCGGACGCCGCCCAGGTAGGTCCACCACTCGCCCAACGACAACAGTGGAGCGTCGCCCGCCATCGGGTCGGCCTTGAGTGTTTCGATCAGTTCGACGATCACCTCTCGGCAGTCGCCCACGATCGGGACATCGGCGTGCCGGTTCTTGCCGATCTCGGCCGGGTCGATGTCGGCGTGGACCACCTTGGCACCGGGGGCGAAGGAGTCCAGCTGACCGGTGACGCGGTCGTCGAAACGCGCGCCGAGAGTGATCAGCAGGTCCGAGCGTTGCAGTGCCGCGACCGCGCCTACCCTGCCGTGCATGCCGGGCATCCCCATGTTCAGCGGATGACTATCCGGGAAAGCGCCGCGTGCCATCAGCGTGGTGACCACCGGGATGCCGGTCAGCTCGGCCAGTTCCAGCAGCTCGGCCGAGGCGTTGGCCTTGATGACGCCACCGCCGACGTAGAGCACCGGCGCCTTGGCATCCATGATCATCCGCGCGGCCTCGCGCACCTGCTTGCCGTGCGGCTTCGTCACCGGACGGTAGCCGGGCAGTCGCATCTCCGGCGGCCAGCTGAAGGTGGTCTGCGCCTGCAACACATCCTTCGGGATGTCGACGAGCACAGCGCCGGGCCGCCCGGACGCGGCCAGGTAGAACGCCTCCGCGATGATCCGCGGGATGTCGACACCCTCGGTGATCAGGAAGTTGTGCTTGGTGATCGGCATGGTGATGCCGGAGATGTCGGCTTCCTGAAACGCGTCCGTGCCGATCAGACCACGACCGACCTGACCGGTGATGGCCACGATCGGAACCGAATCCATCTGCGCATCGGCGATCGGGGTGACCAAGTTGGTCGCGCCCGGACCGGATGTCGCCATACACACTCCGACCCTGCCGGTGGCCTGCGCGTAACCGGTGGCCGCGTGACCAGCGCCCTGCTCGTGCCGAACGAGGACGTGGCGCACCTTGGTCGAGTCGAACAGCGGGTCGTACACCGGAAGAATCGCGCCGCCGGGAATGCCGAATACGGTGTCGACACCGAGCTCCTCGAGGGACCGGACCACCGACTGCGCGCCGGTGACCCGCTCGGGCGGGAGCGGGCGGCGGGTGGCCGCGGATGTCACGTTCACAGCAGGCGATGCCTGCTGATTCGCCGAAGGCGCTGGCCTGCGGGCGGAAGGCCCGGGCCGTGCGGTAGGTGCGCTCACCGTCTTCGTTCCTTACTGTGTTTGTCGTTCTGACCCCGGATTTTGTGCCTCAAGGCGCTGGGACGGACGCAACATCCGGCCATCGCACATGCGGTGTCTTACGTTTGGTCCTGTCGAACAGTCGCCCGAACACAAAAAAGCCCCCGTCAGCACATAGCTGAACGAGGGTGGCGCGTCGCAACGCGAGCTGACGTATTCGACTCAGATTGTCAGGCTCAACGCTGGACGCGCCGGCCGATTACGAGCAACTCGTTTCGATTCACGCGCACGACGTTAAGCGGGTGTGAACCGAAAGGTCAAACAGATGACCTACGGCGTCCCATTATGTGGGACAGTACGGTTGCTTGTGTCCGTTCACCAGGATGCGAGGATGGTGGTGTGTCATCACCGCATCAGTCCGTGCCACCTCCTGAATCGTCCCACACTCCCGCCGCGGTAGCCGAGACGGGTAGTGCTGTGATCCGCATCCCACGGCTGGCATTCCTCGGCGTGTTCGTCCTGCTGATGTGCGTGTTCTTCCCGTTCGTCGGCTGGCCAGCCGGGCTGTGGTGGTTGTTGGCGATCCCCGTCGTCGTGGCGGCGTGGGTGCAGCGGACGCAGACCAGGGTTTCGGACGCGGGACTGGACCTGCGCACGCTCTTCGGATCACGCCACCTCGACTGGACGCAGGTGAAAGGCGTGCGGATCCCGAAACGGGGATACGTACGCGCCGACCTGACCGACGGCACCGAGGTGAAGTTGCCCGCGGTGGGATACGACCGTTTGCGCGATCTGGCGGCGGCATCCGACGGAAGGATTCCGGACCCGTTCGCGCGACCGGAGGAAAACTCGGTGAACCGCTCCCCCGCCGAGCCCACAGCCGAGGACGCGAGCGCGTCCGACCAGGGCGACGCGGCGCCGAACGGCTCCGCGAAGACTTCCGACACCGAGGACGTCGACTCGACCGGCGACGGCACAAGCGCCCGCTAGCCGCCGGGACCGCGAACTAGGCGCCAACCTCGCCAGGAACGGAACATCTCCCGACGATACGATGTTGTGGTCGGGTGATGGGATGACCTCGTTGGGTGCACCGACCCTCGTTCGCACCCATCACTCTTGGACGGTCCGGCACCTCCGGGCGACACCGTCGGCGCCGACCACACCCGCGGCGGCGCCCCATCGAACTACCGGCTGACACCGAGCGACACGCAGGGCCCGGTCACGCCCGGCATGCAGGCGAACCACCAGCGGGAGTACCGTGAACGGGCTGCCGAGCAGACTTGCACAGGTGCAAAAGCGCTTGGGCCGACGAACCTCTCGCCACCGCCGAACAGCGCTTGGACGAACGTCACGCCACTGCCAAGAGCGCTTGGACGGACGGCCACCGCCAAGAGCGCTTGGACGGACGTCCGGCCACCGCACATCAGCCCCCGCGACCCGAGGACCATCGACATGCCACCGCTTCGTTCCCGAACCACCACCGTCGGCCGCAATGCCGCGGGTGCCCGCGCGCTCTGGCGGGCGACCGGTATGACCGACACCGACTTCGGCAAGCCGATTGTCGCCATCGCGAATTCCTACACCCAGTTCGTGCCGGGCCACGTGCACCTGAAGAACGTCGGCGAGATCGTGGCCGATGCGGTACGGGCTGCTGGTGGCGTGCCGCGCGAATTCCACACCATCGCGGTTGACGACGGCATCGCCATGGGACACGGCGGCATGCTCTACTCGCTGCCCTCGCGCGAGATCATCGCGGACTCGGTCGAGTACATGGCGAATGCGCATACCGCTGACGCACTGGTCTGCATCTCCAACTGCGACAAGATCACACCCGGCATGCTGAATGCCGCGATGCGGCTGAACATTCCGGCGGTGTTCGTCTCCGGCGGGCCGATGGAGGCAGGCAAAGCCGTGGTCGTGGGCGGTGTCGCGCAAGCGCCGACCGACCTGATCACCGCGATCTCCGCGAGCGCGAATCAGGCGGTGTCCGAGGAAGGTTTGGCCGAGGTCGAGCGGTCCGCGTGCCCGACCTGCGGCTCGTGTTCGGGCATGTTCACCGCGAATTCGATGAACTGCCTCACCGAGGCGCTCGGCCTCGCACTGCCCGGCAACGGCTCCACCCTGGCGACGCACGCCGCGCGTCGGGCGCTGTTCGAGCGAGCGGGCTCCGTGGTCGTCGACATCGCGCACCGGTGGTACCGCGAGGACGACGCATCGGTGCTGCCTCGCAACGTGGCCAACGACAAGGCATTCCGCAACGCGATGGCCCTGGACGTCGCGATGGGTGGTTCGACCAACACTGTGCTGCATACGCTGGCCGCCGCCCAGGAGGGTGAGATCGCCTTCGATCTGCACACCATCGAGGAGATCAGCCGCCGAGTGCCCACCTTGTCGAAAGTGTCGCCCAACTCCGATTACCACATGGAGGACGTGCACCGGGCCGGCGGCATCCCCGCGATCCTGGGAGAGCTGCGTCGCGCCGGTCTGCTGGAAACCGATGTCACCACGGTGCACTCGTCGAGCTTCGACGAGTGGCTCGACACCTGGGATATCCGCTCCGGCACAGCGTCCGAGGAGGCGCTCGAGCTGTTCCACGCCGCACCGGGTGGGGTCCGCACCACCGAACCGTTCTCCACCGAGAACCGCTGGTCGTCATTGGATACCGACGCCGAGGGCGGCTGCATCCGCGACCTGGCGCACGCCTACACCACCGAAGGCGGCCTTGTCGTATTGCGTGGCAACATCGCTCCCGATGGTGCAGTGCTGAAGACCGCGGGTATCGACGAGGAACTGTTCTCCTTCCAGGGCCCGGCGGTTGTGGTGGAGTCCCAGGAGGAAGCCGTGTCGGTCATCCTCGGCAAGAAGATCAAGCCGGGCGACGTGATCGTAGTCCGCTACGAAGGTCCGGCCGGCGGTCCTGGTATGCAGGAGATGCTGCACCCCACCGCCTTCCTGAAAGGCGCGGGTCTGGGCAAGCAGTGCGCGCTGATCACCGATGGCCGATTCTCCGGCGGAACCTCGGGCCTGTCGATCGGCCACATCTCCCCCGAGGCGGCCGGCGGGGGCGTCATCGCCCTGATCGAGAACGGCGACCAGATCCGCATCGATGTCGCCACCCGCAGACTGGAAGTCTTGGTCGACGATGCCGCCCTGGCCGGACGCCGCGCGAAAATGGAGGCCTCCGAACGTCCCTGGCAGCCTGCCCACCGCGACCGTTCGGTCACGACCGCGCTGCGCGCCTATGCCGCATTGGCCACCTCAGCGGACAAGGGCGCCGTCCGCCACGTCCCCTGACCTGGAAGTGGTCGACGCGTTGAGTTTCGCGGCTCGGCGCGTCAGCGCAATGCGCTACAACCGACAGTGACATCGCCGGCCACGGCGGTCCCGCCACGGTGATCAGGTGATCGGGCTCACCGACGCGCGGTTCCGCGGCGCGGCGATGCCCGAGCAGAGCCGGACGCCGCGGAATGTGGACAAACATCGCCGTCGATGTCGGTATCGACGATGGTGGCTGTGCCGACCGAGATCAGCAACGACTGCCGTGCGGATCGCGAGTGCAGCCATTGCCCGCGAGAGACGCCTTCGCGCCGCGTATTTCGGCAGCCTCGGCCCGGTCCGGGTTCGAGCGCGGCGACGTGCCAGGGGTTGGTGAGTTCGCTTCCGGTTGCGGCGAGACGTCAGCTCGTCAGGAATAGAACGATGGTGCGCGGGGGTGGTGAGGTTGAACTCGCTGTCATCAATGACCGCGATGATGGCGTCGGGCCGGGGGGCGGCGCTGATTCGCGTGACCCGCCCACCGTTCGACTCGAGCGCGAATCTAGCCGATACCGACGAGGGGGTTGCCGCCGTGGAGGTACCAGTAGGCGCCCGCCGCCGCGGCGATGGCGAGCAAGAGAATGACGAAAGAACCTGCGAAAGGTCGAGTCGCCCAGCCGCGGTTGCGGTCGAAAGACCAGCGTCCGGGGCCGGTCAGGATGACAACGGCCGAGATGCCCGCGAGAATGCTCTCCAACTCGACCGCACCGGGGCCCGCCTTGTACTGGAATCCGGGCGCCATGCCCTGCTTCCACGCCCAGGCGTCCAGCATCACCGCGAGGACCGCGCCCGCGGCCAGCGGGGTCGCCAAGCCGAGAACCACCAGCGCGCCGCCGCCTACCTCGCCCGCGGTCACCAGGATGGTGGACACCGTCGGGTGGTCCCAGCCGCCACGCTCCATCATGTCGCGGGTGCCGTCCAGGCCGGGTCCGTGGAACCAGCCCGCGAGCTTCTGCAGTCCGTGGTAGAGGAAGGTTCCGCCAACGATCAACCGCAGCAGGAACAGACCGAAATCTAGGGTGCCACGGCGATTTTCGCTGGTCCGACGGCGTAGCCGCCCGGTGTCGCTCGGCGTGTTCGCTGCCGGCGGGATGCTCGCGTACCGGTAGGACGCGGTGGCGCCGGCGCGGTCGGCCTTCGTCGGCACCTCCGGGTCGAGCCCGAGTTCGTCGTCGGTGCGCGGAACATCCTTGGTCAGCTCGGGGCGCTCGGAGTGAGCCACTCGAGGGGACTGGTCGGTCGGCGAATCGAACGGGCTGCTCACTCCCCGACCGGTAGACGACACCTCCGACTGCTCGGCCGTGAACGCCGCGGCGTCCCCGGCCTGCGAAGGTTCGGGTGTGTCTTTCGGCTTGTCGGTCACGGCCAATACCCTATGCCGCGGTGCGCTAGCTCGGGGCGTGTAAACAGCACGGCGTGTCCGTGTGCGCCCAACACCCACCCGGAGGCGACGCGCGCGCCGATGTTTCCGTAACGTCTCAGCTATGAGTTTGGTTGTCCTGGGCCGCGTCGCGGCGAGCTTGGCGCTCGGCTCCGTCTTGCTGACCGGTTGCGCCCGGTTCGACGATTCGGCGTCCAGCCCGTTCACCCCGGAGCCGACCTTGCACGGGGCCAACATCGACCCGAAGAAACCGAAACAGCCACCCACGTCCACCACTCGGCCGAGTGGCCCGTGCATCGATCCGGACCCGGCGGTGGTGGCGACCTGCCTGGACACCACCGGCGGCCTCATCACATTCGGCGAGGGCGCGCTGGTTGCCGAGCGACGGACCGGTCGCATCCTCGAAGTGGCCCCGGAGCGGCAACCGGTAGAGATCGCTCAACTGGCCGTGGACGGTTCGGCCGATGGCGGTCTCAGCGACATCGCGCTCTCCCCCACCTATCGCGAAGACGGACTGATGTACGCCTACATCACCACTGCCAGCGACAATCGGGTGGTCCGCATCGCCGAGGGCGGCGGCGCACCCAAGGACATCCTCACCGGAATCCCGAAGGGTTCCAGTGGAAATCGTGGCGCGATCGAGTTCGCCACACCCGACCAGATGCTCGTACTGACCGGCGACGCGGGCGACCCGAGCAGCGCGGCCTCCGCGTCCTCGCTGGCAGGAAAACTGCTCCGGGTGAACTCGCCGGCGCCGGGTCGTACGGCGGCGCCGGAGATCGCGGTCTCCGGCATCGGTATCGCCGGGGACGTGTGTCGCGGCAGCGCGGACAGCATCTGGATCACCGACCGCACCCCTGCTGAGGATCGGCTGCAGCGGGTCGACAGCGCCGGGGTGGTCACCACCGCTTGGACCTGGCCCGACCGGCCCGGCGTCGCCGGTTGCGCGGCGGCCACCGATGGTGTCGCGATCGCCTTGACCCGCGCGAAGGCTCTCGCTCTCGCGGCCACCGACAAGAACACCCAGGCGGTCACCGCCACTCCGACCCTGCTCGCGCAGGACAGGTATGGCCAGCTCGGCGGCGCGGCGGCCGGCTCCGACGGCACCGTCTGGGTGACCACGGTCAACAAGACCGACGGACAGCCGGGTCCGAACGACGACCGCGTCGTCCGCATCCCACCGCCGCAGGCCGGCGGTGGTGGACCGGACTGAGGATCTGTTCGATGGGCGGCGCCGTAGGCGCCGCACACCGATCGCGACCTAGACGCAGGCGGCGAGCACCAGTTCGCGGACTCGGGCCGCGTCGGCCTGACCGCGGGTCGCCTTCATGACGTCGCCGACAATCTTTCCGGCTGCCTGGACCTTGCCGGCCCGGATCTTGTCGGCGATGTCGGGATTGGCGGTGAGTGCCTTTTCGACCTCGGCCTGCAGGGCGCTGTCATCGCTGACCATGCCGAGTCCCTTGGCCTCGACGATCTGTGCCGGGTCGCCCTCGCCCGCCAGCACGTAGTCGACAACCTGCTTGGCGACCTTGTTGTTCACCGTCTTCGCCTCGACCAGCTTGATCACCTCGGCGACCTGGACCGGGCCGATCGGCAGGTCTTCCAGTGCGACTTCGCGCTCCTTGGCTTTCTCGGTGAGGTAGGCGACCCACCAGGACCGTGCCTCGTTGGCCGGGGCGCCCGCGTCG
The DNA here is from genome assembly GCF_040647855.1 of Nocardia sp. NPDC049220. Taxonomy (NCBI): domain Bacteria; kingdom Bacillati; phylum Actinomycetota; class Actinomycetes; order Mycobacteriales; family Nocardiaceae; genus Nocardia; species Nocardia sp. NPDC049220. The sequence continues at coordinate 646,587 of NZ_JBEZDA010000001.1, read as the reverse complement.
ACGGTGGCGATAATCAGGTCCAGCGCACCCGCATTGACCAGGTCACGCATCACCTCGCCCGACAGGCCCCAGTCGGACTGGATCCGGGCACGGCGCAACCACGGGTACTCGGGGATGGTGCCGCGCAACTGCTCCACCCACTCCGCGGCAGGCGCGACCGGCTCCAAGTCGGGCTCGGGAAAGTAGCGGTAGTCTTCGGCGGTCTCCTTGCGACGGCCGGGCGAAGTGCTGCCATCGGCCTCGTGGAAGTGCCTGGTCTCCTGGACGATCGGTACGCCACCTGCCAGTACGGCGGCCTGGCGGCGCATCTCGAAACGCACGGCCACCTCGACGCTCTTGAGCGAGTTGACGTTCTTGGTCTCGGTGCGGGTGCCGAATTCCGTTGCGCCGACGGGCATCAGCGACACGTTCGCGTCGCAGCGCAGCGAGCCCTGCTCCATTTTCACGTCGGAGACGCCGAGTGACTTCAGCAGATCGCGCAGCGCCGTCACGTACGCCCGCGCGACTTCCGGAGCGCGCTCCCCCGCGCCGGTGATCGGCTTGGTGACGATCTCGATCAGCGGGACACCCGCTCGGTTGTAGTCCAGCAGGGAATGGCTGGCGCCGTGGATGCGGCCGGTCGCACCACCGACGTGCACCGACTTTCCGGTGTCCTCCTCCATATGCGCGCGCTCGATATCCACCCGGAACGTGCTGCCGTCATCGAGCACCACGTCCAGGTGCCCGTTCGTGGCTATCGGCTCGTCGTACTGGCTGATCTGGTAGTTCTTCGGCTGATCCGGGTAGAAGTAGTTCTTGCGCGCGAACCGACCCCACGGAGTGATCGAGCAGTTCAGCGCCAACCCGATCCGAATCGCCGACTCGACGGCCCGCTCGTTCACCACCGGCAGCGATCCCGGCAGACCGAGGCACACCGGACACACCTGGGTGTTCGGCTCCGCGCCGAACTCGGTCGGGCAACCGCAGAACATCTTCGTCGCGGTGGACAGCTCGACGTGGACCTCCATGCCGAGCACCGGCTCGAACCGGGCGAGGACATCCGAGTAATCCATCAGGTCGACCGTGGGTGCGCTCATGGCCATCAGTCTAGGTAAGCGCTCTCGCAGCACCGCAGGGGCTCTGGCGTCGGCGAGTACGTCGCTACGTCGTCGGGACGCGCTGCTGGAGCCAGCCGGTGACGTAGCCGAGCACCTCCGGGGCGATGGTCGTTTCGCTGGAGCCGTACTCGCTGGGGCGCCCGGTTTCAGCGGGCTGCATCAGGTGATTGAGTCCAGGGAAGACGTGGACGATCGCGTCCGGATCGGCGGCGAGGTGGTCGCGCATCGGCTGCTCGCTCTGGACGGCGGGCACCTGCAGATCCTTGTCGCCGAAGAATGCGAGTACCGGGACGCGCAGTGCGGAGAGGGCGGGAGCGGGATCGTAGGCGACGAGGGCGGACAAGTACGGCGTGATCTGCGCGCCGGCCTGATCGGCAGGCAGTCGCTGGTCGGCGGGCAAGGCCTCGTTCTGTTTGCGGGCCAGCTCCTTCGCGCCGGCCAGGTCACCCGCCTTCAGCAGCGCGACCAACTCGGTGGTCTGGCGCACCTGGGTATCCACTTCGTAGGCGGATGCGCCGTTCACGGTGGCGAGCAGGCGGGTCTGCTCGACGAGGACATCCGAACCCGCGACGGCGGGGCCCGCCATCAGAACGACGAACCCGACGCCGCTGTCCGGACCCGAGGCAACCAGCGGCGCCAAGTAGCCGCCCTCGCTGTGACCGAACAGCCCGACCCGGGCGGGGTCGATATCGGGGCGGGAGCGCAGGTACCGCACACCCGCGGCGGCGTCACCGGACAGGTCGGCATAGCTCACCTCGTCCAAGCTGCCGCCGGTGCCACCGATGCCGCGGTCGTCGCTGCGCAACACGGCGTAGCCCGCGCGGGTGAACGTGTCGGCCAGCAACAGGAAGGGTTTGTGGCCCAGGATTTCCTCGTTGCGGTCCTGCGCGCCGCTTCCACTGATCAGCACGATGGCGGGGAAGGGACCGCGGCCCTGGGGCTCGGTCAGCGTCCCGGCGATCGTGATCTCATCATTGCGGTAGCTGACGTCCTCGGACTTGTACGGGAACGGCGGTTTCGGCTCTTGCGGACGGGCGAGGGTCGCGATTTTTCCTCGCTCCAGCACGAGCGGGAAGCTCTGACCCGCCTGGGTGAAGTCACCACTGATCTTGTCGGATCCCGAGTCGTACTTCCCACGGAACGTCGGGTTCCCAGGAGTATCGGCGACCACGAAGGACACCTCGTTCCGGTTCGAGGTGACGTCTTTCAGTTGCGCGCCCGCCACCTTCTGTGCCGGGATGTCGATGGTGGCTGTCCCTTCACCGGAAAAACTCACCCCGATCTGAAGCGCCTGGCCGGGGATCTCGATGCCACCGTGCCAGTCGCCGGTGGTCGGCTCCGGTGGGTTCGGGTCCGCGTCCGAACATCCGACCAACAGTGCGGCAATCACGAACAGAGCACACGCGATCAGTCGCCCATTGCGCATGCGATTCACAGTACCGACCCCTCGGACCGGCACAACGCTTTTCGCCGTGCGCGTACCGCACCGCCGCCGCAACGTCCGCCGTGTCGACGTCCAGGCTCGAACTGTGTGCTCGTACCTCACGGTTGTCGTGCCTCACGAAACTCGAGAGGGCGTCGTCGATCGTGATCTGTCGGACGAGCGCCACCAGTTCGCGTCGCAGGTACTCCCCGAGCCGAATCCCGGCAGATCTAGCCCGGCGGCCGAAGCCGACCAGAGCGTCGACGGGCAGGTCGTTCACGTCGAGGTCGGTCGCCCGTCAGGGTCGCGGGGGGTGCGTGCGAGAAATACTCCTCCGCGTCCGATCGCCGGCGCATCAGGCGAATTCGACGCCCCGTTCAGCCGAAGAAAGCCTCCGCCTCACCGTAGCGTTCCGTGGGTACCCGCTTGAGCTGCTTGGTGGCTTCCGACAACGGGACGAGATCGATGGTGGTGCCGTGCAGGGCGACCATCTGACCGAAATGGCCCGCGTGTACCGCCTCGGCTGCGTGCAGGCCGAACCGGGTGGCAAGCACCCGGTCGTAGGGTGTGGGGCTGCCACCGCGCTGCACGTGGCCCAGCACGGTGGTGCGGACCTCCTTGCCGATTCGCCGTTCGATCTCCACGCCGAGCTGCTGGGCGACGCCGGTGAAACGCTCGTGGCCGAACTCGTCGATACCGCCTGCACGCAACGCGAATCCCGAATCGGACGCCGGATGCGAACCCTCGGCGACGACACAGATGAAATGCTTGTCGCCACGCTGGAACCGGCGCTTGATCATGACGCAGACTTCGTCCACATCGAACGGAACTTCCGGTACCAGAGTCAGGTGCGCGCCCGCTGCCATCCCCGCGTTGATCGCGATCCAGCCCGCGTGCCGGCCCATCACCTCGATGAGCATCACACGCTGGTGCGATTCCGCTGTGGTGTGCAGCCGATCGATCGCCTCGCTGGCAATACTCAGCGCGGTGTCATGGCCGAAAGTGACATCGGTGCAGTCGATGTCGTTATCGATGGTCTTCGGGACGCCCACCACGGGAACACCCTCGTCCGACAGCCAGCTCGCGGCGGTGAGGGTGCCCTCGCCACCGATCGGGATCAATGCTTCGATGCCGTTGTCGTCCAGGGTCTGCTTGATCTGGCCGAGGCCCGCGTGCAGGACGTCGGGATTGGTGCGGGCGGTGCCGAGAATCGTGCCGCCCTTGGCGAGCAGCCGATCGGTGCGGTCGTCGTTGAGTATCTGGATCTTTCGGTCTTCGAGCAGACCGCGCCAGCCGTCCTCGAAGCCGACGATCGCGTCTCCGTAGCGGCCGTTCGCGGTGCGAACGACGGCGCGGATGACAGCGTTCAGTCCTGGGCAGTCTCCGCCTCCGGTCAAGACTCCGATGCGCATGGCCGCTATCTTGCCCCTAATGTCCGATCCGGACAGCGCCGACCCCGTGAACGTTCGGTAACACCGCCCCGGTTCGGACGTCCGGCAGAGCAGCATGAGCCGCGCACAGTGCGCGACTCGCCGCTCCTGGGCCCGTTCATGGTGGCGTGGCGCCGATCCACGCCACCGCAGAGATCGTGGCGCCCACCCGAGACGAGCACGCATTCGATCTGCGATCAGGCCTTGCAGCTGCCGCTCGACAACTCGTCGAGATGCTGGGAGACGGCCACGGTGAGCTTGTCCAGCACATTCATTCCGTCGTTGAACGCTCCCGAATCCGGCTGCACCGCGAACGCGATCGCGATCTGCCCGGACGGAGTGGTGATGATCCCGAATTGTCGGACCAAGTAGTTGCCGGCGAGGTCCGGCCCCCAGCCGCCCTTGAACTCGGCTCCGCTGAATTCGCCGAGGCCCCAGCGTTGACTGGAAATGATCTGCTCCATCAGGCCGAGCACCCGCTCGGACTGCGGCAGACAGGGCAGCCGCGCGGCGAACCGCACCTGATCGGCCAACGACCAGTTGGCCTGGCCGAAGGACGACTGGTCTGGACGAGAACGGGTGGCGGGCACCGTCGTCTTGGCGTCACCGCCTTCACGTAGCACCGCCTGGACGGCGGCGGCTGCCTCCTGCGCGCTGCCGAGCGACTGCCACAGCACCTCGGCGGCGGCGTTGTCGGAGGCGGTGATCGCGGAGGACGTGGTGTAGGCCGAGGTGGCCGGATTGCGGCGCAGCGCGGCGATCGTCAACGGCACCTTCATCGTCGACCACGCCGGACCAGTGGTCCAGTCGCCGAAGGAAACCATTTGATCGCCACCTACCGGCATGATGGCCATCCCGATCCGTCCGCGGACACCGGCCTTCAGCTCGGCAAAACTCGCGGCGAGCGTGCCGGGGACCGTGATCGACAAGCCCTCTTGATCGCTGCGCGTGCCGGCCTCGGTGACGACCGGTCCGATCGACGCCGGATCATCGGCGCGGCCCGCTCCGCACCCGGAAATCAACAACACGACAAGCGCCGCACAGCCCAATGCGTTTCGGACTTTACGGAATCGATCAGTAGACATATTTCGATACATTCTTGTTGCGAACTCCGCCGGTTTTCGATGTCAGTACGGCGCCTCGACACCGTACGTGGACTTCGCGCCGACCGCACATGTCGGCCGCGAGGTGGACGCCACGGGCGATGACGCTTCGGTACCGCTGATTCCACCGCGAATCACACGACCTGGCGCCGTCTCCGGGCGCGATGAATAACGGAAATACGCGCTCGTGCGGCCAGCCGCGCCGCGGCTGCCGGTAGGTGGACGCACCCGCCCACCGCGGCCTGCGGGGTTCGGCTGATCGGCGTGCGAGACCGGAGCGGCGACAAACCCGGACGGGGCACGCCGGGCACGCGCCTGCCGATCCGCGACCGTGAACGGCTGATCCTTGTCTCCCAGCCAGACGACGACGGCGTGGTCAACAAGCATGACTACCTCCACCTACTTGCCCGGTGCCGCCGGGCGATCGGGATAAGCGCCGACAACCGAGTACTGCTGGCGGCCGACATCACCCGAAATTGCTTCGCGTTATCCCCAGAACGTACTAGATGAATTGAGCACACCCCACTTCGCCGGACGGCTCGCCGCGGCAGCCGCGGCTGGTCGCGGGAGTTCCGCGGTCTGACGGAGATGATCCCATCTGGCGCATCGATCGAGATCAGGTGCGATTTCGGGCCCGCTTCCCCGGTCACCTCGCCGCGGATCGCTCCCCCGCCGCGAAGGACGCGGCGTGCGAATCGGGGCGGCGTTGTCGTTTGCGGATATCCGAAGGCGGGCGGGTCCGATCCGCCTGTGCGGTGCTGCGCTTGCGCGTGCTGGAAAGTTTCGTTCGCGGGGAATATAGCCCGCCGTGCGGTCCGGTTCCTAGTGTGGCTGGTATGCGGATCTTCCGAATGGATTCTCGCGAGTGGGCCGACCACCGACCCTTTCGCGCATGGTTGCGACCGAGCGCACGCGGATCGCGAGCGTGGACGTGGCGACCGAGATGGCAGGCAACAAGATTGCCGGACAGGGAGCCGTATGCCGCGCGGCGGCCGGGCGTAATCGGAGATCGTGAGGACGAACTATGAATTGCTGTTTACTGGGCCTTTCCATGATTGCCTGCCGCACCGATTTATATCCGGTCCGTGACGAGGCTTGAGCTGGAGATGGAAGATCAGATGTCTCCGAATCCGAAAGAAATGGACGTTCACCTTGTCGTGGAATTCGGTAATGTCCGCTTCGATTACACGGCGTGCGCCACCGCGGCTTCGCTGTTCATGCAGGAGTGCCGCAACTACCGCTATCCGAAACATCTCGCAGTGGTCCACGACGATCCTCGCCGGTATCCGCGCATGCCCAATGAACGCCTGTACCTGGAGCACTGAGAGCGACCAATGAGCCGCCTGAACCGCATCGACCCGACTGTCGCATCTCACGATGTCGATGTCATGGGATTACGGCGCCCCGTACCGGGGCCCCGGTACGGGTGACGCCGTCGTCGCACCAGTTCGCATACATCATCTTCGAGGTGAGGCGGCGACGTCTTCGCCGCGCCGACAACGCCGTCGGCGACAGTCCACAATGGCGTGGACCTGATGGCGATTCCAGCGCGGGTGATCGGTCCGATGATCGACGGCTGCCGGGTCAACCGAAGCGAACCTCGCGAGGCGTGGCGCCGAAACGATGACGAAAGGCGGTGCTGAAAGCGCTGGCCGAGCCGAAGCCCAGTGCCATAGCGACGTCGGCGATGCTCGATTCGCGATAGACGGGATTACGCAGACGCGAATAGGCGAGTTGCAGTCGTTCTTCTTTGATCAATTCTCGAGGAGTGGTGCCGGCGTGCTGGAATGCGAGCTGGATTTGCCGGAGGGACCAACCGAGTGCGTGGGCGATAGTCGCGCCGGTGAGGTCAGCGTCCTCGGCGTGGGTGCGGACATAGCGTCTGACCACGGCCTCCACATCGGCCAGATGACCGGGGGCGCTGGGCTGCTCACCGACGATGTGCATACAGAGCAGTTCGACCAGGTGGGAAGCGACGGTATCGAACTGGTGCCGGGTCATGTCGCCGCCATCCGCGAAAAGGCTGGACGCGAGGTTGGCAATCACCCTGCCCAGTCCGGAGTTGAGGTCGGCGGCGGTGGCGGCCCGATCCGGCATTCGGCCGAGCCGGAGGTCGATCTCGCGGCGGGGAATAGTCATCAGCAGCCCCCTGGTGTCTTCACCCAGCGAGAACTCGAACGGTCGTTCGAGCGTAAACAGGCAACCGAAACCCGAAGGCAACATCGCGTGTTCACCGGCCTGCTGAAGGTTCGCCTGTCCATTGATGGGCACCAACAGACGGAAATCGTCATCCGAGTCGCCGCGCACATGTCCCGCCGTGCGGTAATACGTCACCGCGTCGGATTCCCAGCCGATGAGCTGATAGTTGGTAGTGCGCCGCACGGTCGTACGACCGTCGAAGGTGCTGTCACGCGGAAAGGCATAGCCCAGGCGTCGATGGTACGAGTTGATCAGCTCGGACCAGTAGTCCGCACGTTCGTGCGCGGCGACGTGGTGCGTTGTGGCTTCTTCGACGAAAACGGAACTGTCCTTCACAGCCATCACTCCTACATTGCGACCCATCCCCGCATCCGAACACCCATTCATCCGATGACGGGATCTATCCACAGAGTAATCCGCGGTCGGTGCCGTCGCACTCCTTTGCGAGCGGTACGAACGCCGCGTATGGCCACCTCGTGATCCGGACCCGGCAGGCACCGAAACAGCCGCGAGCAACAATGTCCGCGACAATAAGCACCAGCTCGATATCGCGGTCGCGGTCGATAATCCGACCTTCGCGATTTCAGGGAATATCGCGGTACCGAAACCTGTGGGTACGCCGGCGCGGATCGTGTGGTGGGGCGATCGGCGAAGATTTCGCAGGCGGGGTCAGCGCCGCCCGGACAGGTGCGCCGACTCGGGCTTGGCACACGTGAACTGCATGACATCGACGTGGCCGCGGCGCAAATAGTCGGCGCAGGCGACCAGATAGCTGAGGTACGCGTGATACGTGTCGTGCCCGACGAGTTCGATCGCGTGATCGCGGTGCTCGTGCAGCGCGACGGCCCAGTGCTCCTGGGTGGTGATGCAGTGCCGTCCCAGTTCCTGCATGCGGGTGATGGTGAATCCGGCATCCTCCGCGTGTTCAGCGACGCCTTTGGGGCTGTCGCCGGTTGCCAACGGCAGCCGGCCACCAGGGACGATGGTCTCACGCAGGTACCGAAGGAAAGCGGAATCGGTGCTCGCGACCGGCGGATCGTCCATTCGCACTCGGTGGTGCGAAGCTACGGCGGTCTGCAATACCAGCACGCCGTCGGCGGGCATGATCCGATAGGCGAAATCGAAGAACTCCCCGTATCGATCCGGGTAGAGGTTTTCCAACGCGGCGATACACACGATCCGGTCCGCCGGCCGGTCGAAATTCTCCCAATCCTGCAACCGAACCCCACCATATGGGCGCCCACGGATCAACCGGTCGACCAGCAGATCCCGCACGTACCGGTACTGATTCCGACTGCGCGTCAAGCCGATCACGTTCACCCGATGAGTGTCCATGGCGCGCAGCATGGTCGAACCCCAACCACAACCGACATCCAACAGGGTCATCCCCGGCCGCAGATCGCATCTGGACAGCGCGAGGTCGATCTTTGCCGACTGGGCGCCTTCCAGGGTGTCATTTGGGCGGGTCCACAACGCCGTACTGTAGGCAAGGGTCGGGCCGAGGAACAATGCGAAAAACTCGTCCGGCAGTTCGTCGTGGGAGATGACGTCTGCGAACGTGGGCTGCCACATGAGTTCGGTGAACACCCGATCGGCAACGCTCAGGCTCTGCGGACTCAAACGTCCTCCTCATGGTTTCTGGGCCGAGCACAACTGCAATGCCCATGACACCGCAGAAGCGTTACACTGGCGGTGTCAATCTGAGACGCGTCATCCATCGCGACGGCGCAATTGTGACCTGCAAAAAGCGTCGAGGTCGTGAGCAGATGCCGAATCCTCGAGTTGATGCCGAAGTGAGCCTGCAGAAGGCACGCGAACAATTCCTGACTGCCGGTTCGCTCGATCAGCTACCGGTGCGGGACACCATTCTGGACTCGTGGCGCCGAGCGCAGGCACTGCAGATCCACCCCGACCGTGTGGATCTGCCCTACGTGCGCGAGCCGAATCTCGATTCCCCACTGGTGAACGCCGCGGCGCCCGTGCTGCGGCGAATCGCCAGCGACCTGGCCGCCCAGCCCGTGAGCGTCATTTTGACCTCATCGGACGGACTTTTGCTCGAACGCTACGCCGCCGATGCCACCATCATGCGCACCCTCGACGGTGTCCAGCTCGCTCCCGGCTACAGCTATGCCGAGGGTTTCGTCGGCACCAACGGCATCGGCACCACCCTGGAGACGGGTACCCCGACCCTGATTCGCGGCGGCGAACACTACCTCGGCACCCTGGGTCGGCTCGCGTGTGCGGGCTCGCCCATTCACCATCCGCTGACGCACTCGGTGGTCGGCGTCGTCGATCTCACCTGTTGGGCGAGCGGATCCGATCCGCTGTTGCTCGCCCTCGCCAAGAGTGCGAGCAGCCAGATCGAGGACCGGCTGCGCGCACTCGCCGGCGACACCGAGACCGAGCTACTCGAGACGTATCTCCGTGAATGCCGCCGGTATCCGGTCGGCGTGCTCGCGATCGGCGGCGACGTGATGCTGATGAATCAGTATCTGCGCCGGGCTCTCGACCCGCCCGACCAACTGGCGTTACTGCAGCATTCGATCGACCTGGGTGGGCCCGGCGCCGTCGACAACCTCCTGGCTTCGCTGCCCAGCGGTCGGACCGCGAGGGTGACGGCGGTCGAACGGATAGCTTCGCGTGGCGACAACTTCACCATGGTTATGCACGTCCAACTGCCCGGCGACCACGCGATACACCATCCCAGCCTGCCTGGCCGCCGTCCCTTGCCCGGCGTCGCCGGGCGGAGCAGTTCGTGGCGGCGCAGCTGTCAGCGGGTCGAGCGCTGCTGCCGGGATCGCGAATGGGTGGTCATTGATGGCGAAAGGGGTTCCGGTCGAGCGAAACTCGCGAAATCTGTCGTCGAGCACGTCAACCCGGGCAAGATCGTCCGGGTTTTGCGGATGGCAGACTTCGCCGACACCGAAGGCCTGCTGACCGCGCTCCGAACCGAAACCGACAATGGCGATTTCACCATCATCATCACCGATATCGACCGTCTGCCGAGCACGGCGATCGAGCCGATCACGGAAATTCTGCGGACCTGCGCCGACCGCGGATGGATCGCGGTCACGACGCATTCGGCCACGCCCACCGCATCGCTCGATGCGCTGCTGCTGCAATTCACCCACACGGTCGACGTGCCCGCACTGCGGCACCGGATCGAAGACCTGGAGGATCTGGTCCCCCACCTGCTCCGCGAGTTGAGCAAGGGCGCCGACGTCCAGCTCGCTCCGGACGCCATGCACCAGCTGAGCAAACTGTCCTGGCCGGGCAACGTCGCCCAACTACGCCGGGTGCTCGCCGACATTATCTCCCGTCAGCGATCCGGCCTGATCCACACCGATGATCTGCCACCGCAGTGCCGTTCCCTGACGCGGCGCAGACTGAGCCGAATCGAGGCGCTCGAACGCGACGCGATCGTACGCAGCCTGCAGGAGAACAGCGGCAACAAGGCCGAGGCAGCCGCGGCACTCGGGATGTCACGGGCGACCATCTACCGCAGGATCAAGGACTTCGGCATCGAGTAGACCGCGCCGCGCCGAGCGCCCCGGCACTCGGCAACGATCGATCGGGTGATCGGATTCCGATTCGGTGCCGGAATCGTCCACCCTATGAACTCACTGCGAGTTCGCTGTGCGTCCGGGCGTCAGTAGACATACACCACCGCGTTCTCGCCACCGCTGCACGTGACGAGCTGGCCGGAGAGCTGGCAATTCATCGTGTATGTCTGGCCGGTGACCGGACTGGTCGCCAGCACCGCGCGCGTCCCGTCACGGGCGGCGTTCTGCGCCGTACCGAGTTGCACATACGCCCTGCGTACCTCTTCGGCGAACGCGCAGCTGGTCACAGCTGTGCCGACCGCCGATTTCGTCAACGCACCAGAAACCGATTGCCCCTGTCCGCACGGCGTCGCGCCGGTCGGCAGCGTGACCGATGTCTGCTTGGGCGAGCTGGTCGCCGCGGCGGGGGCCGACGAGGTGTTCGGCGTCCGGCCGCTCGGGCCCGCCGGCGGCACAGCGGGCGCCTCGGACTGCAGGTCGGCGGAGGAGGTTTCCGAGCGGCCGGAGCCGAGCACCTGCCAGCCGATCGCGCCGCCGACGGCGAGCACGACGACGGTCAGCACCCCGATCATCATGGGCAGCACGATGGAGCGCCCCCCTGGCGCGGCGTACGGGCCCTCATCGTGGTCGTCGTAGTCGTAATCCATATCGTCGCGTTGCGGATACGGATAGTCGGTACGCGCCGGATAAGCGCTCTCCGGCGGATAATCGGTGCGCGTCGCGCGACCGCCGTGCATGGCAGCGGGTACTGGCGGCAGGTACTCGGTCGGTGGCGAATAACCCTCCGCGGACGAGGTGTCGGCTTGGCGGTGCGGATCGGGCGCGCTGAATGCGGCAAAGCTCGGCGTCTCCGAATAAGCCTGGGGCGGCGTCTGCGAATACCCCTGCGGCGTGACCGTCGGATACACCTCTGTCGGTGGCGCCGAATACCCCGATGCTTGCTCGTATCCCGCCGACTCCATATACGCCTGGGTCTCGGGATACAGGTGCGCGTCGGGGAAGGGTCGTATCGGTGGCAGCCCCACCTCGGGCGTGTACGCCGTGGGTGGCGTGTACGGCGGCGCGTCCGCCGACGGCAATGGCGTGAACTGCGTCTCCGTGGGTCGGACCACCGTTGGCGCACTCGGACGGATCACCGCCCCGATCGACAGCTCCCCGGTCGACTCCGGCGGAACAGCCGAACCACGCACGATCGGACTCGCGGAACGCTGCGCCGGGTTGGGCGCGCGCACCACCAATGTCGGCCCGGCGGACGCTACCGGGGTCAAGGCCGCGCGGGCCGCCCTGGCCAGCGCGGTCGCGGTCGCGAAGCGGTCGGCCGGATCCTTGGCCATACCGCGACTGATCACCGCGTCCAACGCGGCCGGAACGCCGCCGGCCTGCGCGCTCGGCCTTGGCGGCGGATCGGAAAGATGCGACTTGATCAGCACGTTCATACTGGCCGCCGGGAAAGGCGTCGCTCCGGTCAGGCATTCGTGCAGCACACAGGCCAAGGAGTAGATATCCGCGCGCCCGGTGACCGGCGCGGTGTCGAAACGTTCCGGAGCCATGTAGATGTAGGAGCCAACGGCCATGCCGACCAGGGTCACCGCGCTGTCGCCCTCGGTGTGCGCGATACCGAAATCGGCGAGGTAGGCAAAATCCGCGTCCGTGACCAGGATGTTCGCCGGCTTCACGTCGCGGTGCACCAGGTTGCCCGTGTGTGCGGCCTCCAGCGCTGAGGCGATCTGTTCGATGATGCCGACAGCGCGGGCGGGGCTGAGCGGACCCTGGCCACGCAGGATGGTGCGCAGATCGACGCCCGGCACGAGCCGCATGTCGATGAACAGCACACCATCGATGACGCCCCAGTCATGAATCGGTATGACGTGTGGCTCGGTCAGCCGGGCGGCCGCCTGCGATTCGCGCCGGAAACGCACCTGGTACACCGGGTCTCTGGCGAGCTCTTCGGACAGCAACTTCACCGCGACCACGCGGTCCCTCAGCGTGTCGTAGGCCTCGTAGACTTCGCCCATTCCCCCTTTGCCCAGCAACGACCGCAGTTCGTACGGCCCGAACCGCGTCCCGGTTCTCGGCCCAGGTTCCTGCACCCGTCCATCCTCCACATCCCGGGCGGTGACTGCACAGAATCACGCGGTTCGCGGTCGGAGCCTGCCCGTCAAAGAGTGGATTCTCCGGGTGCTACACCTCGTGGTCAAACGCAACGACGGCGACCGCCGCGCGATCGCGCAGGTCGGGCGTGCCGAATGTCGGTCCGACCGGGTATTCCACGGTCACCGTCCGCCCCTCGGCATCCCTCTCGTTGGGAATGTCCGGCGCGACCCTGTCGCGCTCAGGACGTCGTCTCGACGAGTCGGGCGGCACGATCGTTCAACGTGGCCAGCGTGCCGTCGCGGCGTGCCCGTCGAAGCCCGCGTTCGGCGAGCCGACCGTCTCCGGGCGTTCGGACGGTCTGCACAGCGGGAGCGGACAGACCGCGGAAGGTATGTGGTGCGTAGTTGGCGCCGTGTGCGGAAACCTCCAGCCAACCGGTGCAGAATCGGACCGCCGGACCCAGACACTGCGCGTTGTACCGGTCTGCCACGAGGCCGGCCCGGCGACCTCCTTCGGGCAGCAATCCGTCGGGTGCTTCGAACCTGATTCCGTCGATGCCTTCGCCGATCGACCGGACGGGCACGATGACCAGGAAACCGCGGAAGGCGACAAGGCAATGCGGCAGGACGCCGAGCCGCTCGACGCCATTCGCGACGTTCACTCGCGGTCCTGGGCCCTTGGCGGGTACCGGCTGGGAGTCCGGAGCGGACGGCCATCGGGCTCCGTAGGTCGACCGGGCACCGGCAGCCGAGAGGGCCGCCAGGTCACCACACGTTCGACGTGGCTCCCGGAGGCGCCATTGCCGTGTTCATGAGCGCATACCACTCTCCGCGTCGTATTGATTCGTCAGCCTCCACCGGCCAGATGGCGCTCAACGAGAATCAACATGGAAACGCCGCTGTCACGCAAGCGACTCCCGCCGCGCGCTTACAGCGGCAAGTCGACGAACCACGCCTTGAATTTCGCGGCGGTCAGACCGAAGCCGGAACTCGGCGCGCGATCGGTGAGCGACACCTTGGCGTACAGCAGGTAGCTCGACCGGACCGGATCGTCCCGGAAATCGACAACGAGGAAGCCGTCCGGGAACCCGGTGGATGTCTGCTGCCATCGGTAGGTCGAGTACGACTTTCCGTTGTTTCGCTCGGATGCCGCGGTATTCGACGGCAGATTACGCACCGCCGCCTGGGCATTCTGCGCCGAGCCGAACGCGATGACAACGTAGTCGGGCTCATTGATCGGTGTGCCCCAACAGTTCCAGGCCGTCGCCCAGTTCGGGAAGTCGGGCGTGGCTGAGTCGCTGGACACCTTGTCACCCGGATGGGCGGTGTCGAGGAAGCAGGTCTTCCCGCGATACCCCGCGCCGGAGCCGACACCGTATTTCGTATCGACACCCTGCGGCAGCAGGCGCGGGAATGCCTTGGCGAGCGTGCCGGGGTCGGCCGGTCCAGTAGGCGTCTCGGTGCCGAGCGGTGACGACGGGGACCTCGACGACCCGAGTTTCGCGGCGACGATTCCGGCGCCGACGATCAGGCTCACGACAATCAGGACAAGTACCACGATCAGGCCGGTGTTCGAGCGACTTTCGGGCCGGTAGGACAGCGGCCGATGGGGCGGATAACCGACCTCCGGCGGCCTGGTCAGCGGAATAGATTGCGCCGCGGCATAATTCGAAACAGATGGGTTTCCGAACGCCGCGAACTGGTGAGCGCCACCAGCGTCCGCCGTGTACTGCGGCATCGGGGAATAGCTGGGGCCGGCAACCGTGGCCGGATAGGTCGGCGGACCCAGCACCGGCCCGTGGTAAACCGGATTCGCGGGCGGCGGCGCGAGCACAGTGGGCGCGGGCTGCGACAGCGAGGGCGGCACGGGCCCGGCATGGGTGGCCGCGGTCAGCGCCTGCCGTGCGGCCGTGGCGAATTCGACGCACGACAGATACCGGTCGTCCGGACGCTTCGCCATCGCCGTGGCGATCACCGTGTCCAGCGCCGGCGACAGGCCCGGGCGCTTGGCGGCGACCACAGGCGGCGGGGACTGCAAATGGCCGCGGATGATATCTGCCGGCGCCGGCGCCTCGAACGGGGCGAGGCCGGTCAGCAGCCAGTACAGCGCACACGCCAGTGAGTACTGATCGGAGCGGTGGTCCAGATGCGCGCCGGTCATCTGTTCCGGCGAGGCGTAGGCAAGCGTCGCGGTGAACATGCCGGTCTGGGTCAGATGCGTGGAATCCTCGCGCAACCGGGCGATGCCGAAGTCGGTCAGGAAGACCCGTTCGACGTGCCCGGTCGTCGTGCGCGCCAGCATGATGTTCGCGGGCTTCACGTCCCGGTGTAGCACGCCCATCCCGTGTGCGTAATCCAGCGCCGCCGCGATACCTTCGATGATCTGCACGGCCCGCTCCGGGGGCAGACTCAGCGGGTTCACCGTCGACGCGTCGACGCCGTCGACGTATTGCAGGGAGATCCACAGTTGCTCGTCCTCGGTGCCCCGGTCGTACACCGCGACGATATTCGGATGATCGAGCTGCGCGGCCAGGTCCGCCTCTCGCTCGAATCGCGCTCTGACCTCGGTGTCGGTGAACAGTTCCCGGTTGAGCAGCTTGAGCGCCGTCTGCCGCGGCAGCCTCGGGTGCTGTGCCAAGTACACCGAACCCATACCGCCCCGTCCGAGGAGTCGGTCGATGGTGAATCCAGCGAATACCGCACCGCTGTCGAGCAACACGCCCCCTTCGAGTGACCGCGCCAGCCGGATGTGAACGTCCTGGCGCTCCATACAGATACTGGAGCCTACCGGGTAGCGCCGTGGCCACGGAGTTTCGAATTCTTCGGGACAATCCGCGAAACTATCTACGAGACACCATCGCGACACCGTCCCCAGATGCGGCGATGATGGCTCTCGCCCGGTCACCGGCCGGACGGGCACTATGAGCTGATTGCACCGCCGATGTACAGCGAGTCCGCGTTACTGGTGGTGGGGAGGACTCGGTGGTGAGGTCGACGGGAATCGTTTCGGCATGGCGTCCAGCGCTGCGCGCCGTCCCGATGGTGGTGTTGCTCATCATTTCCTCGTGTGCCCTACTTCCCGGCGACCGGACCGCCGCGGAGCCTCCCGCCGTGCTCGTCAAGACCGCGGGCACGTGGCGGCCCGGCCTCTCGGTGTCCATGCCCGACGCGCTGGCCGCCGATTTCACCCAGTTGCAGCCACAGCTGGCCGGACAGGTCGGCATGGCGATCATGCCCGTCGGGGGCAGCCGAATGACCATCTTCGGCGACTGGGTCAGCGGTATCGCGTGGTCGACCATCAAGGTCCCGCTCGCGATCGCGGCGCTGCGGCACGACCCGGAGGAGGTCATCGTCGACGAGGCCACGGCGGCGATCACGGTGTCGGACAACGGCGCCGCCGAGGCGCTGTGGCAGTCGCTGGGCGACGGTCTGCAGGCCGCCAAGGCAGTACAGGACGTCATCGATGAGGCAGGCGACGCCACGACGGGCGTCGCCGGACCGAGGACCACGCTGGACTACATCTCCTTCGGCGGCACCGAATGGTCGCTGGCCAACCAGGCCCGATTCGCGTCCCGGCTACCGTGCCTGCCCGAGACCGGCACGGTGACCAAGTTGATGTCGGAGATCACTCCCGAGCAGGCATGGGGCCTCGGGGTTTTGGCGGGCTCGGCGTTCAAAGGCGGCTGGGGGCCGGACGACGAGACCGGCATCTACACCGTCCGTCAGTTGGGCCTGGTACCGGTTGCCTCCGGCACGATCGCTGTCGCCCTTGCGGCACAAGCCGATTCGGGATCCTTCGACGACGCCACCGAGATCCTGAGCCGCCTGGCGAGTTTGATCGGCCACAATCTCGCCGAACTGCACGGCGGTTCCTGCCCGCCCGACTGAGCCCCGCTCAGCCCGGCGTGACCAGGCCGGATTCGTAGGCAAGCACCACCGCCTGCGCGCGGTCACGCAGGCTGAGTTTCGAGAACACCTTGGACACATGAGTTTTCACGGTCTGCTCGGCTACGAAGAGGGCCTGGGCGATCTCGGTGTTCGACATGCCCTCGGCGATCAGCTCGAGCACCTCGCGCTCGCGCGGGGTCAGCGAGGTCAATGCGAGTGTCGGCTTCACGCGGGCGCCGCTGCGACGGCGCGTGACGTCGGCGATGAGCCGCCGGGTGACCGTCGGCGCGAGCAGCGCCTGGCCGTCGGCGACCACGCGCACCGCACGCACCAGTTCCTCGGCCGGCGCGTCCTTGAGCAGGAATCCGCTGGCACCGAGTCCGAGCGCCTCGTAGACGTAGTCGTCGATGTCGAAGGTGGTGAGCATCAGCACGCGCACCGGCGGATCGAAACCGGCGGCCAGAATGGCGCGGGCCGCGTCGAGCCCGTTCATCTCCGGCATCCGGACATCCATCAACACCACGTCCGGGCGCAGCCGCGCGGCCTCGGCCACCGCGACTTTCCCGTCCGCCGCGTCGCCCACCACACTGATGTCAGGTTGCGCTGCGAGCAGAGCTCCGAACCCCTGCCGAACCATCGCCTGGTCATCGGCGATCAACACGGTAATTGCCACCCGCCCACCCTAAGCGCCCGCCGAGTGCGGCGGCGCCGTCGATAACGCGCTCGCGAGCAGACCGCGCGGCGAACTCACCGATCCGTTTCGGCGGAAACCGGCGCGGCTGTGACCACCGCGCCGGCGGCGGGGCCGCCCGGCACGTCGAGTGGGAGACGCGCACGGACCTCGAAGCCGCCGTCGTCGCGGGGACCAGCGGCCACGTTTCCGCCGACCGCCGAGGCTCGCGCCTGCATTCCCGCGATTCCGTGTCCGCCGCTGCCGATCGGGCGCGCGAGCGCGGTACCCGCGCCGTTGGTAACGGTGACCAGCAGTTGCGCGCCGTGTTCGATGTGCACCTGAACCGGGGCGTCCGGGGCATGCCTGGAGGCATTGGACAACGACTCCTGAGCGATGCGATACAGCGCGAGACCGGTGGTCTCCGGGATGGTGTCCAACGGGCCGTCGACCGTCCATGTGAGGCGAACGCCCGCGCGCTGAGCACCCTCGAACAGGCCGAGCACATCGGCGGCCTTCGGTTGCGGGGCGTGTTCGGGCAGTTGCCCATCGCTGCGCAGGACACCGAGCATGCCGCGGATCTCGTTGAGCGCCTCGCGCGCCGTGGCGCCGATCGACTCGAACTCGGCGCGCGCGGCCGGTGTCACGCCGTCCACCCGATAGGGCGCGGTCTGTGCCTGTACCACCACCAGGGACATATGGTGGGCCACCACGTCGTGCAGATCGCGGGCTATGCGAGCCTTCTCCTCCAGAATGGCCCGGCGGGCTCGCTCGAGTTCGTTCTCCTCTTCTTGGCGCACCAACTGCTGCCGCGAGAGCAGCAGCCATCGAATCAGCAGGCCGAACAGCACCAGGGCCGCCAACGCGATCGGCCAGCCCCACACGGCACTCGCGAATGCCTCGCCCTCTCCCGGCATGGTGGTCGCGAACAGCAACGCGGTCGCGGCCCACGCGACCGCGACGATCCGGCCCGGCGCGCGCACCGCGACCGCGAACAACAGCACGAGCACGCTCAGGATGTGCACCACCTGGAACGGCAACTCGTTGTTCGGCTGATTCGGAATCGCGAGCGCGATCACCAGCGCCGCCCCAGCCGAGATGGCCCAGCCCAGCGCCGGATTCATCCGCACGAGCAGCAGCGGGAACGCGGCCAGCGCCGCGACGAACGGCTGCGCGGCGGCGGGGACCGTATGGGTCAGGTGCAATGTCGGCCAGGCCACCGTGTAGCAGATCAGAGCGACCACGACCAGGCCGAAGTCGAACCACGTCCGCGCATCCAGCCGGCGCAACCGACTCTTCTGCTTCATGTCGTTCACTCTAGGAAATCCCAGCTCACCGTGGCCTCATACCCTCGGGGGATTTCGGACCCCATACCCCGGTACCGGTCAGCGCGGCGCCTCCCCCGGCGGCACGGCGCACGAAACAGTGCCAGGGCATGAAGCGATTTCGCGAGCGGGTGCCTAACGTCGACGCCATGAGCACACCGACCAGCGCAGGACCCTCGACCCGGTCCGCATCGGCCGCAGGCGCCCGAAACCGTTCCGCCACCACTTCTTCCGCCGCACACACGCGACGCTATGCGGCATTGACCGCCAGCGCACTGACCGCTATGGCGGCCACTGTGTTCCTAGCCCCCGCGCCGCGGGCCGCAGCGGCGGCCGCGCCGGCCGAGAGCGAGCCGGCCGTCGCCGCCGTCGCCGAGCTGACCGCGGACGGCGCCGATTCGCTGGCCGCCATTCCGTCGGACTTCACCGCCTCGTTCGGTTACCGACCGAGCACCGAGAACGGTCTCGTCGTCAATCCCCGGGGTGACTGTTCCTCGCCGGTGGCATTGCCCGTCGAGTTCGACACCGCGTGCAAAGCTCACGACCTGGGCTACGACTTGTTGCGCTACGCCGATCGTCACGGCGAGCCACTCGGACCGTGGGCGCGTCAAGCGCTCGACGCGACACTGGACCGGCATATGCACGAGGCCTGCGCCAGTCGCGTCGAATCGCTCTCCCGTGCCCGTTGCGACACCATGGCGACGATCGCGACCACCGCCGTCGATCTGAACTCGCGCCGTCAGGACTACGGTGTGCCGGTGGTCGAACCTCTGCTCACGGCAACGGATTCCGATTCGGCGGTGCGCTGGCAGTCGTTGGGGGTGCTCGGCGCCGGTGTGGTGGGGTTCGGCGCGGTGCTCGCTGGGCGGATCCGTCGGCATGACCGCACGGCCGCCGAAGTGGTATCGAATACCGCTGGAGCGCAGGTGGTCCCGCGATGACCGAGGCGGTTGCGGCCGGATCCTCCGATCCCGCACGCAGCACGAGGCGAAAAAGGCAGGTACGAACCGCAGCATGCGCGGAGGCCGCACCTTATGTGGGGACGCGGAATCGGCGTAGGAGTTTCACGCGCGTCGATGCCCAGGCCGATACCGCCCATGGTTGCGCGGCGACCGACACGCCCGCATTCCGCCCCTCGGATCCGGTGGGAGGCACCGGCGCGGCGAACCAGCCTCGTTCGTCCGTGCGGCGCGGAGTGGGAGTCGCACTGCGGCGCGTCATCAATCAGGCCCTGCCGGCACGGATCGGCACGACGCTCGGACTCGGGATCGGCACCTTGGCCTCGTTGACGCCCGGTCTGCTCCCCCGGACGCCGAGCGCTCAAGCCGTGCTGACCGGACTGCTCACCGTAGGCGCGCTCGGCATGGCGGGAATCGTTCGATTCGTGCTGCGGCGTCGCGGTTTCGACATCAATCAGCGGCATTCGTCGGTCCGACTGCCCCTGATGGTCACGATGTCGGTGCTGGTGATCGCCGCTGCGGCGAACGCGGGACACTGGCAGAACCGACTACGCGCGGCGATGGGAACTCCCCAGATCGGAGCCGACTATTGGATGCGGTGCGCGCTCGGCGCGGCCCTGATCGTCGGACTGTGCGCAGGCACCACTCGCTCGATCGGCTGGGCGTTGCGGAAACTGGGCCGGGTGCGTGGAGTGTCACTGACCGTTGTGACGGCGGCGCTGCTGTCGCTCGTCGGCGCGCCCGCGGTGGTCACCTGGCGAGAGTCCGCGTACGCGGACGCCAACGCCGAGGTGGATCCCCACTTGCTGCGACCGGTTTCATACACCACGTCGGGCAGCAGCCAGTCGACGGTCAGCTGGTCGTCACTGGGTGCGGAGGGTCGCAAGTTCGTCAGCGGCAGGCCCACCCGAGCGGCGCGGGTCTACGTCGGGATGGCGTCGGCACCGGACTTGAACAGCCGTGTCGCGCTGGCGATCCGGGAACTGGCCCGTTCCGGTGGATTCGAACGCTCGAACCTGGTCGTCGCGGTGCCCACCGGATCGGGGTGGATCGACGCGAACGCCGTCACGGGTCTCGATCAGCGCTTTCAGGGTGACGTCGCGCTGGTCGGGCTGCAGTACTCGTATCTACCCAGCTGGGCGACGTTCGTCTTCGGTCGCGATGACGCGATAACGGCCGCGCGGACGCTGTTCACCGCCGTGGAGAACCACCTGCGCAGCCTGTCGCACAAGCCGAAACTGTACCTGTATGGCCAAAGCCTCGGCGCGCTGGGCGGTACCGCCGTCTTCGCCAACGACGCGGAGCAGAACAACCGAACCTGCGCGGTCCTGTGGGCCGGGCCGCCGGCGAACGACGCGCACCGCGGCGGCGCGACCGTGCTGGCCAACAGTTCGGACCCGGTGATCCACTGGTCACCCGCGCAGCTGTGGCGCGCACCCGACCTGACCGACGCCCGGGTGGACGCACCTGTCCCCCAATGGCTTCCGGTGTTGAGCTTTCTGCAGACCACCGCGGACCTCCTCGCCGCGCTGAATGCTCCTCCGGGTCATGGGCACCGCTACGGCACCGATCAGGGCACCGCCATGGGCACGTGCTGACCCATCCGGCTCCGCGCGAGCGACGCTGCACAGATCATGGTCCGACCCGCGCCGGACACCACGGCCCGAGGAACGCGCCGACCCCACGCGAGCCGCTTCCCGGTGGAACATGTTCTAATTTCACCATGGCCTTCGTCATCGATCTCGTCCGCGACATCGACGCCCCCACCGAACTGGTGTGGCAGGTGATCACCGACTTTCCGCGCTACGAGCAGTGGAACCCTTTCGTCTCGGAATGCCACAGTTCGCTGATCCCCGGCGAGCCGATCGATATGCTTGTCCACCTCTCCGAAACCCCGCGCAAGCAACGTGAATGGATCCGATCCCACACACCGGGGCGCGAACTCACCTATTCGATGAAGCCGGTTGCACTCGGCGCGCTGCACAGCCTCCGCTCACACACCGTCACGCCGTTGGCAGACAACCGCAGCCGCTACGAGTCGCATTTCGAGCTCGCGGGCTGGTTGCAGCCCGTTGTCGTCGCCCTACTCGGCAAGAATCTGCGGCGTGGCTTCGAGGGCATGACCAACGGGATCCAGAGACAGGCCGAGTCACTGCACGCCGCTTGATCCGGGCCGGGGCACTCTTGCCGATCGCGCCACCGAGGCGGTCCCGGGCAGCGCGCTTCCGTCGCCCGAACCCCGGCCGCGATCATGGACGAATGTCGACACCGAGGTCGTTCATAACGGCAGGGCAGGTCCCGCCGCGCGCAGATACGCCAGTGCCGCATCGCGCGCCTTGTCAGCATATGCGTCGGTGAGTCCGCCGAGACCGAGCGACCACCGAGTCTGGATCGGGCCGAGTAGCAGGTCGACGGCGAACTCCAGATCCAGATCGGCACGGAGTTCACCCGAGTCGATGGCGGCGGCAAGCCGATCGGCGATAGCGACGCGCTGCGGCAGCAGTAGGCGTTCACGATAGGCGGCGGCCAACTCGGGATCCTGCTGGATCTCGATATACATGGCGCGGAGGAAGGACTCGAAGCCGGGATCGGTCAGGGCGGCGACCGAGCCGCGCAGCAACCCGCGTAGGTCGGCGGCGATGTCGCCGGTGTTCGGCAGCGCGAGACCCGCCGGGCCGGAATCCGATTCGAGCATCGCGTCGAGCACTACCGCCCCCTTGGAGGGCCACCAGCGATAGATCGTCTGCTTGCCGACGCCCGCTCGGCCCGCGATGGCCTCGATACTCAGCTTCGGGTAGGACAACTCACGGACCAGCTCGGCGGCGGCGGCGAGGATTGCTGCGCGAGCCCGTTCGCTGCGCCGCGCGACAGTGGGAGCATCGGGCATGAGATGACGATAGCACCTGACGAGACGATACGGTTCGTCTTGACAGCGAACCCTGCGCTTGGCATCGTCACAACGAGACGTATCGTCTCGTATAGAAAGGACCCCCCGTGACCAGAACCTGGTTCATCACCGGCGCCAACCGTGGACTCGGCCGAGCGTTCACGCTGGCCGCACTCGCCGAGGGCGACCGCGTCGTCGCCACCACCAGGAACCCAGGGGCGATGACAGAGCTCGCGCACGATCGACTGACCGTGCTGTCGCTGGATGTTCGCGAACGCGCGAATGTGATCGCCAGCGTCGACGAGGCTTTCGCGCGGATGGGCACCATCGACGTTATCGTGAACAACGCGGGCTACGGACTGGTCGGTGCCGTCGAGGAACTCACCGAGACCCAGATCCGCGACCAGATGGACACGAATTTCTATGGCGCCCTCTGGGTTTGCCAAGCCGCGACACCGCACCTGCGCACCCAGGGTTCGGGCCACATCGTGCAGATCTCGACGGTCGGCGCCGTCGGAAGCCTCCCGCTCTTCGGGATGTACAACGCGAGCAAATGGGCCCTGGAAGGTTTCAGCGCCTCGCTCGCCGACGAATTACGTCCCTTCGGCATCGCCGTCACCCTCGCCCAGATGGGCGGCTTCGACACCGACTGGGCCAAGTCGAGCATGCGCTTCGCGACTGGCATCACGGCCTACGAGGACCTGCGCACCACCATCCTCGGGATGCCGAACTACCCGCCGCCCTCCTCCGCCGAGTCGACCGTCGCGCCCACCGAACCGACAGCCGAGTCGGCTGGCACAGCAGCGACACCCGCCAGCGCAGCCCAGGCCCCTACCGACTCCGCCTCGATCGACCAACAATCGCCGACTTTCGTCGAGGAGCCCGCAACCGACACGAAATCCCCCGGGGACACAACGGCCGACACCGAGCCCGAATGGATCGAGGCACGTCCCGAGGTCGCCGCCGCGGCAGTGATCGCTCTCGTGAACATGCCACACCCTCCGCTGCGCAAGATCATCGGTCCAGGCGCACACCACATGGTCTCGATCGCATTGACCCAACGCCGCGACGACTACGCGAGGGACACCGAATTCTCCTGGCCCGCATAGCAATCCAGGCATCGGCGACCACGCCGTACCCGACCCCGCACATTCGACCTACCGGCGCACTCCATGCGCTACACCGAGGACGCCGGCCGGAACATCGGTGCGCTGGTAATCGAGGCGAGCAACCCGCACCCGGTCAGCACCTCGCGCAGTCCGACCAGGGATGCTCGGACTGCGCCGCGGCGCGGACCATTGGGTGCGGCGGCAGGGCGGGTCAGGCGATCGGTCCCCGAGCGGCCTCGTAGGCGGCGCCCACCCGGTAGAGACGGTCGTCTGCGAGGGCGGGTGCCATGATCTGCAGACCAACCGGCATGCCGTCATCCGCGCTCAGACCAGACGGGACCGACATGGCCGGATGACCGGCCAGGTTGGTGGGCAGGGTGCACAGGTCGGAGAGGTACATGGCCAATGGGTCGTCGACCTTTTCGCCGAGCTTCCACGGGGTGAACGGGCTTGTCGGCGAGACGAGTACGTCGACCTGCTGGTACGCACTGTCGAAGTCGCCCGCGATGAGTGTGCGGACCTTGAGAGCCTGGCCGTAGTAGGCGTCGTAGTAGCCAGCCGAGAGCGCGTAGGTCCCGAGCATGATGCGGCGCTTCACTTCCGGACCGAACCCGGCCGCGCGGGTCGCCGCCATGACCTGCTCGGCGCTGTGCTGTCCGTCGTCGGCGACGCGCAGGCCGTAGCGCATGGCATCGAACCGTGCGAGGTTGGACGACACCTCCGACGGCATGACCAGGTAATACGACGACAGCGCGTATTCGAAGTGTGGACACGACACTTCGATTACCTCGGCGCCGAGGTCCTTCAGCACCGCGACCGCGGCGTCGAAGGAGGCGAGCACGCCCGGCTGGTAGCTGTCGGAGTGCAGTTCCTTCACCACGCCGATCTTCACGCCGCGCAGATCACCCTCGGCACCGGCGCGCGCCGCGGCGACCACGGGCGGCACCGGTACGTCACGCGAGGTGGAGTCGCGCGGGTCGTATCCGGCGATCACCTCGTGCAACAGCGCGGTGTCCAGCACGGTCCGACCGCACGGACCGCCCTGGTCCAGCGACGACGCGCAGGCGACCAGGCCGAAGCGGGACACTGTGCCGTAGGTCGGCTTGGTGCCGACGGTCGCGGTGACGGCGGCGGGTTGGCGAATCGACCCTCCGGTGTCGGTACCGATCGCCAGCGGCGCCTGGTTCGAGGCCAGCGCGGCCGCGGAGCCACCGCCCGAGCCGCCGGGAATCCGGGTGGTGTCCCAGGGGTTGCGGGTCGGACCATAGGCCGAGTTCTCAGTGGAAGAGCCCATGGCGAATTCGTCCATGTTGGTCTTGCCGAGGATCGGGATACCCGCATCGCGCAGTCGCGTGGTGACCGTCGCGTCGTACGGGGACACCCACCCCTCCAGGATCTTCGACGCGCAGGTGGTCGGCATGTCCGTAGTAGTGAACACGTCCTTGAGCGCCAACGGAACTCCGGCAAGCGATGAGGCGGGCTCCGCCCCGGAGGCGATCGCGGAATCCACCGCGGCGGCGGCCGCCAACGCCTGCTCCCCCGCGACGTGCAGGAAGGCGTGGTATTCACCGTCGACCGCGGCGATCCGATCCAGGTGCGCCTGGGTGACCTCCACCGAGGACAGCTCGCCGCGGTGGATCTTGTCGGCCAGGTCGGCCGCCGACAGCGTGGTCAGATCGAGCCCACCCGATGCCCCACCGCCGCCCATCGAATCGCTCTGCGATGCCGCGCTCATTCGCCCTCTCCCAGGATCTGCGGAACCATGAACCGCTGCTCTTCGACCGCGGGCGCACCGGAGAGCGCCTGCTCGGGGGTGAGACAGGGCACGGCAGCATCGGGGCGGGTCACGTTCACCGCCGGATTCGGCGAGGCGGTGGCCGGGACGTCGCCGGCGGCGACCTCGGAGATGGTCCGCACGTGGCTCAGGATCGAATCCAGCTGGCCGGCGAACTGATCCAGTTCGGCATCGGACAGCGCGAGCCGGGACAGCCGGGCGAGGTGTGCGACCTCGTCGCGGGAGATGGCGGGCACCGCGGGACCCCTTTCGGCTTCAAGTTCAACAGTTCACACCGTTCCGCGCGCGGCGGCCGGTACCGGACGATGTCGCCATGCCCGACGACGCAGGGCGCGAGCCCGCGCAGCGTACGCACGACAACCCACACAGCCTAGCCACCGGCCCCACCGCCGCCGCCTGGTACCCGCGCTTCGCGGGCAAGTCGACCGAAACGTCCGTGTGGACGCCCGCGCACCGCGTCAGGGTCGACGACACCCACTCGAACCAGCGCGACACGCCGTCTCTGCGCGCATTTGCCGCGTGGCGGTCGTCGCCGATCGGCCTCCGACTCGATAACCCGCCTCGAGGGGTGTAAGTATTGCGTAACCCGGGTACCCATTCAGAACCTCGGCCGCCCGGGGAAGGGCCGCCCAAGGAAAGGAAAGCACGTGTCGTATCTGCTCCGCGTGCAACTTCCGGATCGACCGGGAAGCCTCGGCGCGCTCGCGGTCGCACTCGGCTCGGTCGGTGCGGACATTCTCTCGCTGGATGTGGTGGAACGCGGAGCCGGCTTCGCTGTCGACGACTTGGTCGTCGAGGTGCCCTCGGGCGCACTGCCCGACACCCTCATCACCGCCGCCGAATCGATAGGCGACGTGCACGTGGACTCCATCCGCCCGTATACCGGCGTACTGGACACCCATCGCGAACTCGAACTCATCGACCAGGTGGCCGGCGCCCGCGACGATCGGATGCAGGTGCTCGTCGACGGCGTGCCCCGCGTACTGCGGGTCGGTTGGAGCACAGTCATCGATGTCGGCCCACACGGCGCGTACCGGGTGGTCGGAAGCCCGAGTGCGCCACAGACACAGGCGGCGTCGGCGCCGTGGATGCCGCTGGAGAAGCCTGCCGTGCTCGACCCCGAAGCCGACTGGGTCCCGGAGATCTGGCGCTCCATGGATACCAAACTGGCCGCCGCTCCGCTCGGCAATACCGGCAAGGTGCTGATGCTCGGCCGCCCCGGCGGACCTGACTTCCGGCCTTCCGAAGTCGCCCGACTCGGTTATCTCGCGGGGATCGTGGCGACCGTCCTCGGGTAGGACCAGGCCGCTCGCACTACCGCGAGAGTGCCGCCTCAGCACTGTCGCCCGCTGCCGGCGGATCGCGCCTCCGATTCGACGGGTCGCGCGAAAAAAGTCGGGCCGACAAGCGCGCCCAGGTGGCCCGATACCCGGTCGAACATGCCCCTGATCCGAGGTATGCCCAGATCATCCGAGGTCACCGGGCAGGTGCGCGGTCGGAGAGGTCGACCGGAAGTCGGAGAACGGTCAGCAGGTCACCCTCACTGGAGCACCAGTCTCGGGCGGGGACGGGGAAGAAGCCCAAGCGGTCATAGATCCTTCGAGCGTCGACCATGGCAGGCATGGTGGTGAGTGCGACGGCGGTGCAGCCCTCCGCCCTTGCCAGGTCGATCACCGTGCGCACCAGCGCTGTTCCCGCGCCGAGACCGCGCGCGGACTTCGCGACGGCGAGCATACGGAACTCCAACTCGCCCGGCTGTGCGATTTCGGCATACGGCGTCCCCGCGTGTGCGACGGTGAGCGAACCGATGATCCGATCGGCGTGTGTGGCGACGAGGATCCGAGCCGACGTCGCGCGGCGGGGCGTGTCGGCCAATTCCCCCGCGTACCAACTGCCCGCCCGCACATACTCGGCACCGACGTAGACGTCCACGGTCAGCTCGCCGACGGCATCGTATTCGTCCGGCCGCGCCACCCGGACGACCACACCCGGGTCCTTCAGATACATACCCGGCATGATGCCACCGTCCCTAAGGCGGACTACGTCACACCACCATCGCTGATCCACTCGCGGAGCGCCTGGATGGCAGCGCTGCCCCGAAGATCGTGCCTTGCCAAGGAATACCCGACCGTGACACCGGAACCCTGGCCGATCAACCTCAGCTCATTCCGGAGAACTGCCAGCGGTCGGGTTTGCCCGCCGGATAGACCACGGCAAGCGAGTCCCCTACTTCCGGCCAGGAGTTCGTGTCGCGCACGAAGCGGCCGTAGACGACTCTGCCCGGGACAGTAGGACCGGTGAGGTTGCCGGTGACGGTCACATACTGCTCACCGAGGACGTCCGGGCGCGGACTCACACCGGTGACATACAGCGTGCCGTGCTCCGGGTCCGCGGTTCGCCAACCCCCGCGGCTGCGGACGACGAACACGATCATCGCCACCAGCACCGCGGCCAGGATCACCAGCGAGAAGAACTCCAGCATGTCGACCATGCTAGGGGCGCGTCACACCGAGGCGAGTTCACTGGTCCCTAGGCCGGTCCGACGGATCTGCCACACCGCGGTGTGGGTATGTGCCGCACAGCTGTTTCCCCCGTCGATCAGCGCACGATTGTCGGTCGTGAAGATCAGCTGAGCACCACGGGAATTGGTCTCCGGGTTGTGGAACAACTGGATCAACCGGTCGGCCTGCTGCGCGGGCAGGTGCGCGCCGATGTCGTCCACGACGAGCACGCGGCCTTCGTCGAGCGCGTCGAGCGTGGTCGGCAACACCCGCAGCAGCGACAACGTCGCCGAGGATTCGTCGCGGATGTCGAACGGGCTGCCGATGCCCTCGTGTACCAGGGTCAGGCCGACGCCACGCCGGGCGACCATTCGCGCGTACAGGGCGTCACGGGCGGCCTTCAGGTTGGTCGACTCTCGCTCCAGCAGCACGCTGGCACCACCGTTGTCCGACCGCGACCGCATGCCGATCCCGGCTATGTCGGCATCCAGCTCCTGCAGGTAATCGGCGTACATCGGGTCGTGTTCGGCGATGAGCAGGTCCGTGATGCCGAGTTCGGCGGTGCGCAGCAGCATCAGCAGGCGGGCCACGTTGTGCGCCGAGCGCGAAAGGTGGCTGCCGAGTCGATGCGCGATGGCGTCGGGGTCTGTCGGACCGTGTTGCACGTCGAGCATCGACTCGAACCATCGGTACGCGGGTACCAGCGCATCGGCGTACATGTGCCCCGCCAGGCTGAGCAGCAGGGCGTTCGGCCGGACCAATGGCACCAGCGCGGCGATCCCGTACCGCGCGGCCTCGAACATCGGGCCGAGCTTGATCTGCTGGCCGCTGCGTTCGAACACGATCCGTTTGCGTGAACGCGGGTGAGCGTGCAGCCATTCGGCGGTCACGTCGGCGTTGTCCAGCCGGAAACCATAGGTGTACGGCTCCCCCTCCGCGACGAATGCTGCGACGAATTCCGAAGGCCGCTCGGGAAATCCGAGATGCGGCGTCCGTACCGGCCCGGCGTACGGATCCCATCCCGTGACCGAATGCAACAC
The DNA here is from genome assembly GCF_040647855.1 of Nocardia sp. NPDC049220. Classification (NCBI taxonomy): domain Bacteria; kingdom Bacillati; phylum Actinomycetota; class Actinomycetes; order Mycobacteriales; family Nocardiaceae; genus Nocardia; species Nocardia sp. NPDC049220. The sequence goes on along the minus strand of NZ_JBEZDA010000001.1, from coordinate 617,505 downwards.
GGCGTCCCGCATCTGCCAGAGCGCATCGGTCAGATTCGTCTTGCCCGCCGCGGCCCCGCCGTGGATCGCGGTCACCGGCACCGCCACCGGCCCGTTTCCCTTGGTCAGCCGCAGTTCCTGCCCCTCGGCCAGCGATCTGTGATTGGTCACCCGAAAACTGCGCAGCATGCCGCCATACTTCCGTCTCCATCATCGTCCCGCGACACCAACCCCCTCGCGCGCGTCCTGCCCGCGCCTACGGTCGATCCCCATTCGACGGACTACCCCCTGATACCGGATGCTGCCGCTCGATCACCGGCGCTACCTGGCGCGATGTCACCGAACGCAACAGCACCGGACGCAGCGGCACGGTGGCCGGCGGGCGTCGATCGCCAGGACAAGGCGGTGATAGCGGGTTAGCATGCCTGGACGCCGCGGCCGATTCGCGGTAGCTGCTCGATGCTTGATGGGATGGAAACGATGACACTGCCGGTTCGTCGTCTTGTGGTCGGAAGCTCCGTCGTCGCCGCGGCGGCGTTGGGGTCGCTGGTCGTGCTGGCGCCGGAGGCGGCGGCCAACGCGCCATGTCCGGACGGCACCGCGCGGGTGTTCCTCGGAAACAGCACCAACACCTGCCAAGGCGGCGGGACCGTCGACTACGACCCGTCGGCACCGGTGTCGAAAGTGTGCTCGATGCCGAACACCGACGTGACCGCCGAGGCCACGTTCAAGAACAGCCGCGGCAAGGTGGTGACCCAGAAGCTCGACCTGAGCGACGGTCGCTGCGGAAGGTTCGAGATCGCCGGCCAGTTGGGGGCGACGGTCACCGTCAAGTGAGACCGGCCCGCGATGGAAGGTGCGACGCTAGCCAGCCATCACGTACCTGCGGTGATCCCGACGGCACTGCACGATGGCGCCGGACTACCGATCGCGATCGCGCGACTCACCTGCGCAGTGTCGCCCCACTTTGATTGCGGTAGACCGCGGTTCGGCCTCCGTCAGCCGAGATCGTGGTGCCGGTGACGAAAGCTGCGCGGTCGGTGGCGAGGAAGTAGATCACTTCGGCGATTTCGCGGGGTGTGGCGAGTCTGTCGAGCAGGGTGGTATCGCTGAGTTGCGCAGCGCCTTGCTCACCGATGACCGCCATCAGCATCTCGGTTCGAGTCGGGCCGGGAGCGACGGTATTGACCCGCACCCCCGCCGGCCCGAATTCGGCTGCCCAGGTACGAGTCAACGACTCCAGTGCCGCCTTGGTCGCGCTGTAGGTGGAGGCACCGGGCATGCCGACGCGCGCGCCCATCGTGCTGACGTTGACAATGCTGCCGGAACCTTTCGCGATCATCGCGGGAACCAGCGCGGAGGTGAGGAAGTACGGTGCACGCAGATTCGTCGCCAGCGCGAGGTCGAAGGACTCGACGTCTTGGGACGTGGTCGGCCCGGCCGGAAGGAAGGCGGCATTGTTGACCAGGATGTCGACCGCACCCGCCGCAGCGGCGAGATGCCGCAGCGACGCCATGTCCGTGAGATCGACCGCGATGAAACGAGCCTGGCCGCCGGCCGCGGTGATCGCCCGCACCGTCGATTCCCCGCGTTCGATGTTACGGCCGGTAACGATGACCTGTGCGCCCGCAGTGGCCATCAGTTCGGCTGTGGCGCTTCCGATGCCACCGGTCGACCCGGTGATCAGAGCGACTTTGTCGGCGAGTTCCATACGCGATCCTTCCACGAGCCTCAAGGCCCTCGAGAGCGATCATCGTCTCTCGAACACGACATATCGTGCGGTGGCATGGTATATCGGGTCGTCACCAGTTGTTCGTCGGAAGTGGTGCTCAGAGCGAGCGCTACCAGGCCCGCTGCCCACCCTGTGGCCGCTCACTCCTCGGCGGCGTCCGGCGTCACCGCTTCCGGTCCCGCTTCCAGCAACAGTCGGAATCCCTCCTCGTCCAAGATCGGAACCCCGAGTTCCTCCGCCTTGACGGCCTTGGATCCCGGCGCGTCTCCGATCACCACGAACGCGGTCTTCTTCGACACCGAACTCGCGGCCTTGCCGCCGCGCACCAGGATCGCCTCCTTGGCGCCGTCGCGGGTGAATCCCTGCAGCGAACCGGTCACCACGATGGACAGGCCCTCGAGAGTGCGTTCGATGGACTCGTCGCGCTCGTCTTCCATCCGCACCCCGGCGGCCCGCCACTTCGCCACCACCGCACGGTGCCAGTCGACAGTGAACCATTCCGCCACCGCGGCCGCGATGGTCGGCCCGACCCCGTCGGCAGCGGCGAGTTCCTCGACCGAGGCCTGCTCGATCCGGTCCAGGCTGCCGAACTCGGCGGCGAGCGCCCGCGCCGCGGTGGGGCCCACATGCCGGATGGACAGCCCGACCAGCACGCGCCACAGCGGACGGTCCTTGACGGCTGCCAGGTTCTCCAGTAACCGCTGGCCGTTGGCCGAGAGATTGCCGCTCTTATTGGCATACAGCGAGGTGGTGAGCAGTGTCGCCGCATCGAGATCGAAGAGGTCGCCCTCGTTGGCGATCGCGCTGGACCTCAGCAAATCGATCGCGCCCTCGTAACCGAGCGACTCGATATCGAAGGCGCCGCGTCCGGCCACATGGAATACCCGCTCACGTAACTGCGCGAAGCAGAACTGCGAGTTCGGGCAGCGAATGTCGGCGTCCCCCTCCTTCTCCGGCCGCAATTCGGTGCCGCACTCAGGGCAATGCGTCGGCATGACGAACTCCCGCGCGTCGTCGGGACGCGCGTCCACCACTGGGCCGAGCACCTCCGGAATCACGTCGCCCGCTTTGCGGATGGTGACCGTGTCCCCGATCAGCACGCCCTTGCGCTTCACCTCGGCGGCATTGTGCAGGGTCGCCATGGCGACCGTCGAACCCGCGATGGACACCGGCTCCATCACAGCGAACGGGGTGACCCGCCCGGTGCGACCGACGTTCACCTCGATGTTCAGCAGCTTGGTCGTCGCCTCCTCCGGTGGGTACTTGTAGGCGATCGCCCAGCGTGGCGCGCGGGAAGTGGCGCCGAGCCGCCGCTGCAGCGCCGTCTCGTCGATCTTGATCACCTGGCCGTCGATCTCGTGCTCGATATCGTGCCGGTGCACGCCCCAGTACGCGACCCGCTCGATCACCGCCTCGATACCCTGTACTCGCCTGGTGTGCTCGGACACCGGCAGACCCCATGCCGCGAGCGCGCGGTAAGCCTCGAATTGCGAGGTCGGGCTGTAGCCCTCGATGCGGCCGAAGCCGTGACAGATCATGCGCAGCCCGCGCCGCGCGGTCACCGACGGATCCTTCTGCCGCAGCGAGCCGGCCGCCGTGTTGCGCGGGTTGGCGTACGGCGGCTTGCCGTCGGCCACGATCGCGGCGTTGAGCGTCTCGAAGTCCGCCAGCCGGAAGTACACTTCGCCACGGACCTCCAGTAGATCCGGGACCGGGAACTCGGCGCTGGGCGTCAGCTCGCCGGGGATGTCGCCGATGGTGCGAGCGTTGAGCGTCACATCCTCGCCGGTGCGCCCGTCGCCGCGGGTGGCACCGCGGACCAGTCGCCCATTCTGGTAGACGAGATTCAGCGCGACGCCGTCGATCTTCACCTCACACAGGTAGTGCAGATCCGGCCCGGTCTCCGCCTCGACCCGGTTCGCCCAGGCACGCAATTCATCGACATCGAACACGTTGTCCAGCGACAGCATCCGCTCCAGGTGGTCGACCGCGGTGAAATCGGTCGCGAAGCCACCGCCGACGAGTTGGGTCGGCGAATCCGGCGTGCGCAGGTCGGGATGCTGTTCCTCGATCGTCTGCAACCGCCGCAGCAACGCGTCGAACGCGCCGTCGGAGATGATCGGCGCATCCCGCACGTAGTAGCGGAACTGGTGCTCGCGCACCTCGTCCGCGAGCTGCTGCCACTCCACCCGCTGCTCCGCCGTCGCCGGTGCCGCCGCGCTGTCGCTCTCACTCACGCATCGCACAGTAGCCGAGTCCACCGACATCGCACCGCTGCGTTCCCGCACGTCGCCGTACCTGGCGGAGCGATTTCCGGAGGTCTGTTCCGCACGACGGACAGGCGGCAGGCGCCGCACTGCTCGATCTGCGCGCCCTCGTCGTCGAACCGGGCCATCGCCCGGCCGCGGGCTCGGAATCTTGGTGTCGAGTTCCGGCCTTGCTGTCGCGTGCGGCGCGCCGCACACAGTCGAACTCTGATCGACGCTCGCGGATTCGGCGGCGTCACTCCCCGCGGCCGACCCGCCCATCGTCGAACAAGCAGCTGCCCTATGTCAGGAAAACGAAAGCTCTTCCGGCTCTTCGGCATACGCCCGCGCAACCTCGGTGCACAGTCGTAGCGCCGTGCGTCCCCACGCCAGCGAGGCACCCGCCAAACCACAGGTGGGACTGACCGATACCCGATCTGCCAGCGTCTTCCTGCCGAAGCCGAGGCGATCGACCAGGCGGGCGCCCGGCTCAGCACAGTCGCGCCAGGTGATCGAGGTAGTGGGAGCAGCGGTCGGAACGACACCGAGCACCAGTTGCTTTCCCGCTTCGAGGGTTTCACCGATGCCGTCGAGTTCCCCGGTGCCGATCGTGGCTAGGTCGAAGCCGACCGCGGCGGCAGCGCTGCGCTGCAAAAAGGCCAGTGCGGGCGGCTCGGCACAGCTGTGCACGAGCACGGGCGCCGACTGGCCGGTGATCACCGCGTCCAAGATGGCGAGTGCCTCGGGTCCGGGCACAGCGCGCACGGTGTTCAACACACTCACTCCCCCCAGCGAACCGTCCAGCACCGCGGTCAGCGAAGGTTCGTCCAGTTGCAGGACAACCTGGGCGCCGAGCCGGGTGCGCACCTCGTCGACGTGCTGAGCCAACCCCTCGGCCAGGGATTCCGAAAGATCGCGCACAGCACCAGGGTCGGTGAGCACGCGATGTCCGCCGGGCAACTCCACCTGCGCGGCCAGGGTCAGCGGCCCCGCCGCCTGCACTTTGATCACCCGGCCCGCTCCGGACAGGCCTGCGGTCTCCCACGCTTCTTCCAGCGCGTCCAGATCCGTACGCAGCAGATCGCGAGCTCGGCGTGCGACCGCTCCCGGGCGTGGCGCGAACCGGTAACCCCTGGTCGTGGTGTCGAAAGGCAGGTCGACCAACAGTGCACAGGCCCGGCCGATCAGGTCGGCGCCCACGCCGCGGTCCGGCAGTTCCACCACATGCGGCAGGTCGCCGAGCTCGCCGACGATAGTCGCGGCCGCCTCACGGGGATCGGTACCGGGCCAGGAGCCGACCCCGGTCGCGATCGCACCTCGGATGCGCGCGGGCTCGGACACCGCCTCGGCCGCGCTGTCGTGTACCACGTCATCCGTGCTGGTCTCGTACACCGTCGCCGTACTCCCGTTCGTTCGATTCCTCCGGCACCGGACGTCACCGACGCCGCGGCCCACCGGTCACTTGGTTCCGCGGCCCCGCATCGGGGCTCACCGCGCCGCGTCGGACCCCGCATCACTCGTGACAGCCGTGCGCGTGCCGGAGATGGTTCCGCTGCCGATCACCTCGTCACCCCGCGAGTCCGGCCGGTAGAGCACCACGGCCTGGCCGCGCGCGACACCGGTCAACGGCTCGCGCAGCCGGACGACCACCTCGTCGCCCACTGCCTCGGCGACCGCGGGCGCGGTGCCACCATGTGCGCGCACCTGCGCGACGCAATCGATCGGCACCGACGGCGCGGTACCAGAAGTCCAGATCGCGCGCTCCGCGTGGACGGTCCACACCCGAAGGTCCTGCGCCGAACCGACGCGAACCGTGCCGGAATCGGGATCGATGTCGGTCACATATCGCGGCTTGCCATCCGCGGCGGGACCGGGCAATCCGAGGCCCTTGCGCTGCCCGATGGTGAACCCGTGCACGCCGTCGTGCTCCGCCAGCACCTGCCCGTCGGCGTCGACCACAGCACCGGGGCGGATGCCGATCTTCGCGCCGAGGAACGCGCGGGTGTCGCCGGAGGGGATGAAGCAGATGTCGTGGCTGTCGGGCTTGTTCGCGACGGCGAGCCCGCGCTCGGCGGCCTCCTCCCGAATCCGCGGTTTAGGGGTGTCGCCCACCGGGAACATCGCGCGGGACAGCTGCTGCGCGGTCAAGACAGCCAGGACATAGGACTGGTCCTTGTCTGCGTCTACCGCACGACGGAGCACGCCGTCCGCCAGCCGCGCGTAGTGGCCGGTGACCACCGCGTCGAAGCCGAGCGCGGCAGCGCGATCGGCCAGCGCGGAGAATTTGATCTTCTCGTTGCACCGCAGGCACGGGTTCGGTGTCTCGCCGGCCGCGTAGGCGGCGACGAAATCATCGATCACGTCTTCCTTGAAGCGGTCGGCGAAATCCCACACGTAGAACGGTATTCCGAGCACGTCGGCGGCGCGTCTGGCGTCGCCCGCGTCCTCCTTCGAGCAACAACCGCGTGATCCGGTGCGCAGCGTGCCCGGCGTCGCGGACAGCGCCAGATGCACACCGACCACCTCGTGACCCGCGTCGACGGCACGAGCCGCCGCCACCGCCGAGTCCACACCACCGCTCATCGCGGCGAGTACCCGCATCAGACGCCTCCCTTCGCACCGGCCAAGCCCGCGGCTCTGGCCCGCTCCACCACCTGGGGCAATATCTCCAGCAACGCGTCCACATCGGCGCGAGTCGACGTGTGCCCCAACGAGAATCGCAGCGATCCGCGCGCCTGCCACGGTTCGACGCCCATCGCGATCAGCACATGGCTCGGTGTGGCGACACCCGCGTTGCACGCCGAACCGGTCGAGCATTCGATACCCGCCGCATCCAGCAGCATCAGCAACGAATCACCTTCGCAGCCGGGGAACGTGACGTGCGCGATACCGGGCAGTCGCCGGTCGCCGACCGGTCCGTTGAGCACCACGTCCGGCACCGTCGCACGGACACCCGCGATCAGCGCCTCTCGCAACGCGGTCAATTCGACAGCGCGTACCGGAGATTCGACGACAGTCTGATGCAGCGCTGTGGCGAGTCCGATCGCGGCCGGCGTGTCCGAGGTCCCGGACCGCAGGTCGCGCTCGTGCCCACCGCCATGCAGCAGCGGCACGCACGGCACCTGTCTGCCGAGCAGCAGCACGCCGACACCGTGCGGACCGCCGAGTTTGTGTCCGGCGAAGCTTGCCGCGGAAAGACCGCTCGCACCGAAATCGACCGGCAATTGCGCGGCAGCCTGTACCGCGTCACTGTGCATGGGCACGCCGAATTCCTGTGCCACGGCGACGAGTTCATCGATCGGCTGAATGCCGCCGACCTCGTTGTTCGCCCACATGACGGTCACCATCGCGACATCGCCGGGATTCTCGGCGAGCGCCGCGCGCAGCGCGCCCGGCGCGACTACCCCCTCGGCGTCCACCGGCAGCCAGGTGACCTCGGCGCCCTCGTGCCGCTGCAGCCACTCGATTGTGTCGATCACCGCATGGTGCTCGACCGAACTGGAAATGATCCGGTTTCGGCGCGGGTCGGCGTCACAGCGAGCCCAGAACATGCCTTTGATCGCCAGGTTGTCGCTCTCGGTTCCGCCCGAGGTGAAGACGACCTCCGAGGGTCGGGCGCCGAGATCCGCGGCGATCGACTCGCGGGCCTCCTCCAGTGACCGCCGAGCCGCGCGACCGGATCCGTGCAGCGACGATGCGTTACCCGCCGTGCGCAGGGCAGCAGTCATCGCCTCGATAGCGGCGGGCAGCATCGGTGTGGTCGCCGCGTGATCGAGGTAGACCGTCTGGGGCGCCGCACCGTTGACCGGACCCGAAAAAGCCGACTTCATGACTAGTAAAGGATAGCTGTCACCCGTTGCCGGTTATTCCCGCCCGCCCACGGGCCCGAGATGCGGGCCTTCGCACCGAGGCATCGTGCGCAAATGCCCCGCGAGTACGGAACCGATCCCGCTCTACCTATTGAGTGCACCGTTATATAGCGGTACGTTGTTTAGTGTATTGATCGCTGTCCGACACATCGCTGTCCGGCATATCGCAGCACGGATATCGAGCCCGGAGAACCGAGCGGTCATCCACCGGACGATACAGATGAATGAGGAAGTTCCGATGTACCAAGACACCCACCGCACCCGACGCATACTCGCTCGCGTTGCCGTCGCCTCCGCGCTCGCCCTGATGCCGGTCACCGCGCTCGCGGTGCCCGCCCTCGCTAGCCCGATCGTGCTCGAGCCCGCCGCGCAGATCGACCTGGCCCACGGCGGCCCCGGTCACCGCCACGACGGTCCCGGCAACGGCAATTGGAACCGCGGCCGGCACGACCACAACGACTGGAACCGCGGCCGGCACGACCACAACAACTGGAACCGCGGCCGGCACGACCACAACGACTGGAACCGCGGCTGGAACGGCAACGGCTGGGACGGTGGCTTTCGCGGGTTCCTGCCGCGCACCGGCAGCTTCTGAGCGCACTCGGGCGCCGGGTTCGCCCGGAACCCACGCGCTATAGGCCGCGCTTCCGATGACCGCCCGCCCCTACTCGGGTAGTTCTCGGATGTGCGAACGCGGGGTGGCGAGACCGAATATCCGGACCCGCCGCCCCGCGACCCGTAGTCGTTCAACCGCGGTCGGGAGCCGCAGCGGCCGGGATCGACCAGCGGTGCGGATCGGCTCGCGCTGGTCGCGTGCCGACAGCATGGCGTCGAGAAGCTCGGCGGACCGCCTACCGAAGCCGCCGTGCCACTCGATCTCGCGCGCCGAGACTCGCGGGATATGTTCTGGCGGTCGAGTCGAGACTGCCGAACGCGATCGTCGAAACGATATGGGCGCGACCACGTAACGCCCCGGTAGAACCGGCAATGGATCCCGTCGTCGGGGGTTCCTACCGAGTGACGTCGGAATCCCGATGACCGCGCAAGAGGGGCCGAAGGCGCGGTCGGCGAACCACTTCCGGCGCCTCCGCTGCCACCGATGGATCCTGGACCCGGGTGTTCGCCGCCTCGATCCACGTGACATCCAGCGCACCGTGCCACGATCGCTCCGTTCCACGCACGGCGGCCGCGCAGCGGCGAGCCAGGTCACGCCGATCCGTCCCTGGCTGTTCCTGCGCTTCGAGCACCACCTCCGCGACGATCCCGCGCGAGCGCAGCACCCGTCGTGCCGACGATGCGAAAGTGTCGGCGCCGACGAACCCGGGCACCGTACACTGCGCACCGCGTTGATCCAGATAGCGCAACCGCACCGGCTGGACCGGTGTTGCGGTGTCCACCGCCGCCTGGAACAGCGCGGGCCGCATCGTGCCGTACGCGCGGCCACACCAGGTGGTGCCCTCCGGGAACACCCCGATTCGCTCGCCGGCGGCCAACCGCGCGCCAACGGCGGCAACGACACTCGGCAGAGCCCGCAGGCACTCGCGCTCGATCGGGACGACCCGCATCCGTTTCGCGAGCCCGCCGAGCAGCGGCCAGTCCACCATGTCCGCACGCGCTACGAAACCGAGGGGCTGCACCGACGCCAACGCGACGATGTCGGTCCAGCCGATATGGCCGGCGACAACCAGGACGCCACAGCCGGGGGCGCCGAACCTGGCCCGCGGGCGCGCCGTGCCGACCGCATCGACCACGCGATTGTCGATGATCCGTAACCGTATGCCGAGACACCTGAGCAGCAGGCGCGCGTACCTCCGGTGCAGCAGTTCGCGTTTGGCACGCGGAGTGACGAGGTGCGCGACCGGGAAACTGAGCAGCAGTCCGGCGACCCCGGCCAGTCTTGCGGCCACCCGGCCTGCGCCGACCTGGTCGATCGACTCCAGACAGCCGGGCCCGCACGGACTCGACGGCATCCACGCGTGTGCGGCGGCCTGCGCGGGCGGCGTGTCGAAGACCACGCTCCTCACCGTCCTTCGTCGAGAGTTGCCGCAGCGTCGCGTAACCGGTTGAGATAGCGGGTGTTGATGGTGTCCAGACCGAGTAACACCACGAAGTCGGCGACCGCGAAATCGGGATCGTGCGCGGGCTCACCACAGACCTCGGCGCCGAGGCGTAGGTACCCGCGCAACAGCGGGGGTAGCTTCGGGCGCGACGGCGGCGCCAATTCGTCCAATGTCCTGCCGTCGACGATCACTGGATGGTACGGGCGTACCTGTCGCCGCGGCCCGGCGGCGTGTCTGCCGAGCAGTACGTCACGCACGCCGCGCACGTTCACGCCGGGCGGGTCGGCCGGGGTGTCCTGCATCGGCACCGACACACAGCCCATCACCCAGTCGTAGCCGGTGAGCTGCATGTAGTGCAGGATGCCCGCCCACATGAGGGTCAGTACCGAACCATTGCGATGGTCGGGCACCACGCAGGCGCGGCCCATCTCCACGATCCGCGTACCCGCCGGATCCAGCCGGGTGAGGTCGAATTCCGTTGCCGTGTAGTACCCGCCGGCGGAGGCCACCCTTTCCGGCGGCAGCATCCGATAGCAGCCGACGAACTCGCCGCTGACGTCCTCGCGAACCAGCAGATGGTCGCAATGCTCGTCGAACCGGTCCGCGTCGAGGCCGGTGCCGTTGTCCGGGATGCGGAACCCCGGCTCGTTGGCGAACACGCCGTAGCGCAGCCGCTGCGCGGCCACACGATGCTCCGCGGAGGAGGAGACCACCAGCGAATACCGCGAGCGTTCGGCCCCGGAGTCCGTCGGTCGAGCCGGGGCTGTCAGCACGGACGAAATAGTCATATCCGTGATGAAGCCACCTCGACACTGCGCCGGAGCAACCTCGAAGTGTCGCGGCGATGCCGGTTCGGTGAACGAGACGGCCGTCACACCGACCGTTCACCACCCAGTTCCACTGCGTTCGCCCATCAGCCGCGCAAACGCATCCCCTCCGAACAAGCTGCGCCTGCCGGACAACGCAACCCAACCCACCGCCGACCAACGTGAAACCCAATCACCTGACCGCGGCTTCCATCACACAACCAAACAACACGACACCAAACACGCCGGCCAACACCCGTCCCACCCCAACACCCCTCCTCCGAACACAACGAACACAACCCATTAACCCCACCCGAGTTCCGAGCGAAGCTGTTCAGGGGCGCTGCGCGCTCCGCCGTGGGTGGAGGAATGTGCTGTAGCGGTTGGTGCGTGGTTGCGGGTTGTGATCACTACAACAACGACGGATCGACCCCGCATATCGTCACCAGCCCCTGGTCACCACTGTTCTCGTGACAGCGAGACCGAGCATTACTCATCCGCGGCCATCACTGGCCGCGAACCACCCGCAGGCGCAGCGACATCGAACACCGCCGCGAACGCACACTGCCACGAACTCCGCACCAAACCTGCTCCGCAGCGGCTTCCGAGCAGTGAACTCGAGCGTGCCCGCCCGCGGCCATCAAGTTCCGCGAACGGGAATGCCGCAGATTCCGCGCTGACGCTCCCCATCAAGCTGAACTCCAGCTTCCGAGCGAAGCGAGACCGAGCATTCCCCGTCGCGGCCCGGCTCGCGTCCGAGCGGCCGACGCGCCCGCGACGAAGTCGCAAGCGTCGGCCGCGCTGACGCGGCCCCCAGGGGCCGCGAACGCGCCGCGCCGCGGGCGCTGCCAATCAAACACACCCCTCAGGCGGCAACCTGCTCCGGAACGCGTGTCTTCGTGGGAGTCGTCTTCTCCTCGGCGAAACCAGGACGTCCGGTTCCGATGAACGCGACCAACCACGAGGCGACCGCGGCGAAGCGGTTGCGGAAACCGACGAGGTAGAACACGTGCACCGCGAGCCACATGAACCAGGCGATCACGCCGCGGAAGGTGATGTGCTCGTTCAGTTTCGCCACGGCGCTGAAGCGGCTGATCACCGCCATGCTGCCTTTGTCCCAGTAGGTGAAGGCGGTGCCGGGCTGCTTCTTGCGGCGGATGATGTCGGCGGCGTGCCTGCCCTCCTGCATGGCTACCGGCGACTGGCCGGGATAGCCGTTCAGTGAAGTCATGTCTCCGACGGCGTAGATATCGGCGTAACCGCCGACCGTGAGGTCCGGGTTGATCAACAGCCGTCCGGCCCGGTCGATCTCGACACCGGTGGCCTCGGCCAGTATTTTCGCGAACCCGCCCACCTGCACACCTGCCGACCACACCACGGTCTCGGCCGCGAGGCCGTGCATGACGCCGTCTTTGCTCTTGACGGTGACCTCACCCTGCTCGATGTCGGTGACGAAGGTGCCGAGCAGCACGTCGACGCCACTGCGGGTCAACGACTTCTTCGCGTATTCCGACAGCCCACCGCCGAACGGCGGGAGAACCTCGCCGGCCCCCTCGACGAGGGTGACCGAAACCTCCTGGTGGTAATACCGTTTCGCCAATTCCTTCAGCTGGCCCGCGACCTCGACGCCGGTCGCGCCCGCACCGACCACGACGAAGCTCAACAGCCTGCGCCTGGTCTGTTCGTCTGCGTTCGCGGCCTCGGCGAAGACCCGCTGGATCTGGGTGCGCAGTCGCCGCGCGTCGTCGATGGTCTTGAGCGAGAAGGTCTTCTCGGCGAAATCGTCGCGGCCGAAATAAGACTGGCTGGCGCCGGTGGCGGCGATCAACGAGCCGTAACGGATCCGGTGCCGCACGCCCTCGTTCTCGTAGGTGACGATGGCCCGGTCGGGGTCGATGGCGACCACCTCGCCGAGGCGCACGTCGGCCTGGCGGTGGCGTCGCAGGATTCCCGCGATCGGTGGCGCGATCTCTTCCGACGCGAGCACACCGGTCGCTACCTGGTACAACAACGGTTGGAAGAGATGCTCGGGCGTGCTGGAGATCAGGACATAGTCCACCCCCGACTTCGCAAGCTGTTTGGCGGCGGCAAGCCCACCGAACCCCGATCCGACAATGACGACACCTGCGGTTTCGATCCCCGCATCCATGTATTGCATGAAAGCCTCCTTCTCTCATTACGAACCGTGATCTAGGGGGCAGATATTTCAGGTGTCAGAGCGCATAATTAAGATGACTCTTATCTCGATTCGTAATTAATAGGAGGCGCCGTGGAACTTCGGCAGCTCACCTACTTCGTGGCGGTGTGCGAGGAGCTCAGCTTCAGTGGCGCCGCCGCGCGGTGCTTCATCTCACAGTCCGCGATCAGCCATCAGATCTCCCGGCTCGAACGCGATCTCGGCGTGCAACTGTTCGAGCGCTCGACCCGGTCGGTCGTGCCCACCGACGCCACCGCCCGGCTACTTCCGCTGGCGAAGCAGATGCTGAGCTTGGAGTCGGCGATCCGGGCCGCGGTGCGCACGGTGGGGCCACGAATCCGGCTCGCCGCCAACATGTCCTTCGCGACTCGCTCGCTGTCCGCGATCGCGGGCGCCCGCGCGGCGCATCCGGAAGCGGAGATCGAGTTCGTGATCAAACCGTTCCGCCAGCGCATCACCGCGGTCACCGACGGGGACTGCGATCTAGCGCTGATCCGCGGCCGCGTCGATCAGCCCGGGCTCGTGGTGGAACAGCTCTGGGTCGAGGATCTCGTGATCGCTACGTCCAGCGCTCATCCGCTGGCCGCCGCAGACGTGGTGACCCTCGCGGATCTGAGTTCGTATCCGCTCTTGCTGCCGCCAGAGCAGGAGCAAGTGTTGCTGCACACCGTGATTCGTACCGCGTTCGCCGAGCTGCCCACCGGCCCGACCTTCGGCCCGCCGATCCCGCCCGACCACACCGCGACGATGGAACTGATCAATCGACCGGAGGCGTGGACGGTGCTGTACGCGGAGAGCACGACCGAGGGGTTGGTGGTGCTGCGGCTGACCGAACACAAGTTGCGCATTCCGGTGTCGGCGGTGCTGCGCGCCGACGCCCGGCGCTCACCGATCATGGCCACACTGCTCACCGCGCTGCATCGCTGCTGAGTCCGTCGGCCGGGTCGACCATGCGAACGGCCCCCGGCGGATGCCGGGGGCCGTTCGGGTACACCGCCGTGCGCAATCAGCCCTTGTGCACCTTGACCGCGTCGGTCAGCTGCGGCGCGACCTTGAACAGATCGCCGACGATGCCGTAGTCGGCGATCTCGAAGATCGGGGCCTCTTCGTCCTTGTTGACCGCGACGATGGTCTTCGAGGTCTGCATGCCGGCGCGGTGCTGGATCGCGCCCGAGATACCCAGAGCGATGTACAGCTGCGGCGAGACGGTTTTACCGGTCTGACCGACCTGGAATTGGCCGGGGTAGTAGCCCGAGTCGACCGCGGCGCGTGAAGCGCCGACAGCGGCGCCGAGCGAGTCGGCCAGCGCCTCGACGACCGCGAAGTTGTCAGCGGAACCGACACCGCGACCACCGGAGACCACGATGGCGGCCTCGGTGAGTTCCGGACGGTCACCGGCGACCACCGGCTCGCGGGAAACCACCTTGACGACGCCGTCTTCCTGCGCCGGCACCTCGACGGTCACCTTCTCGCCCGCGCCGGCCTGCGCCGACGCGTCGATGGCGCCGGGACGGACCGAGATCACCGGCACGTCGCCGGTGGCCTTGGCATCGACGGTGAACGCGCCACCGAAGATGGAGTGCACCGCGCTGCCGTCGGATTTCACGTCGATGACGTCGATCAACAGGCCGGAGCCGATGCGAGCGGCGAGGCGACCCGACACCTCCTTGCCCTCGGCGGTGGCGGCCACGATGACCGCGGCCGGGGAGGCCGACTCGGTCAGCCCGGCCAGTACGTCGACCTTCGGGGTCACCAGGAAGTTCTCCACGTCATCGGATTCGGCGATGTAGATCTTCTCGGCACCCGCGGCGGCCAATGCGTCGGCCAGCTTCTCGCCGGTGCCCGCCGCGCCGAGTACGACGGCGGCCGGCTCGCCGAGGGCGCGCGCGGCGGTGAGCAGTTCGGTGCTGACCTTCTTGATCGCACCGTCGGCGTGCTCGACGAGCACAAGTACTTCTGCCATTTGTGTTCTCTCCTAGAAAGTCTCAGATCTCGGGCGAAGCGATTCCGATCACGCAGCTGGTCGTTCAGCCGACCGGGTGTGGTGTCCCGCACGAGCACTGCCGAGATCAGATGATCTTCTGGCCGATCAGGTACTGGGCGATCTTGGTGCCGCCGTCGCCCTCGTCCGCGACCTTCTCGCCCGCGGTACGCGCAGGCTTCGGGGTGGCGCCGGTGACGCTGCTGCCCGCGTTCGAGACGCCGACGGTGGACGGGTCGACGCCGAGGTCGGCCAGCGTGAAGGTCTGCACTTCCTTCTTCTTGGCGGCCATGATGCCCTTGAAGGACGGGAAGCGCGGCTCGTTGATCTTCTCGTTGACGCTCACGATGGCCGGGAGGGTGGCCTCCAGCTTGAAAACGCCGTCGTCGGTCTCGCGCTCGCCGGTGACCTTGTTTCCGTCGACGGTCAGTTTGCGCAGGTGGGTCAGCTGCGGCAAGCCGAGATATTCGGCGATGATCGCGGGTACCGCGCCCGCGCGACCGTCGGTGGCCTCGTTACCCGCGATGACCAACTCGACACCCTCGACCTGGCCGAGCGCACTGGCCAGCACCCAGGCGGTCTGCACGGCATCGGAGCCATGGATGGCCGGGTCGTTGATGTGGATGGCTTTGTCGGCGCCCATGGACAGCGCCTTGCGGATGGCCTCGGTGGCGCGGTCGGGGCCCGCGGCCAGTACGGTGACCTCGCCGCCCTGCGCTTCCTTGATCAACAGCGCCTCTTCGACGGCGCGCTCGTTGATCTCGTCGAGGACGGCGTCGGCGGCCTCCCGGTCGAGGGTGTAGTCACCGTCGGCCAGCTTGCGCTCGGACCAGGTGTCGGGAACCTGCTTGATGAGTACGACGATGTTCGGCATCGGTCTTCGTCGACCTCCTGTTCTGGTTACACGGGTGTGGTGGTCGCACGAGCTCGGCCGTACGTCCGTATGAGTGGCTCAGGGCGTGACATTACCCTACGTTAAGTTACCCATCAGTAACTTGGTCCTCCCCGTCGACAAACCCCACACCGGACAATATGGTGCGCCGGTTGTGCCAGTAACGTCGGAGTGATGAGCGAGGCTGTGATCCCTGCCGCAGTAGGCGACCCGACGAGCATTGCCACCGACCCCCGGACGACCGCCGACACCGTCGAACCGCTGCCGCTGACCGGTGAGCGCACCGTCCCCGGCATCGCCGAGGAGAACTACTGGTTCCGCAGGCACGAGATCGCTTACGCCCGCATGCTGGACCGTTGCGCGGGAAAGACCGTGCTGGAAGCCGGTTCCGGCGAAGGGTACGGCGCCGACATGATCGCTGATGTGGCCACCGAGGTGATCGGCTTGGACTACGACAGCAGCGCTGTCGAGCACGTGCGCGCCCGCTACCCACGGGTGCGGATGCTGCACGGCAACCTCGCCGCTCTTCCGCTGGAGGATGCCTCGGTCGACGTGGTGGTGAATTTTCAAGTGATCGAGCACCTCTGGGACCAGTCACAATTCCTGCGGGAGTGCTTGCGAGTGCTTCGCCCCGGCGGCGAGCTGCTGATCAGCACCCCTAATCGAATCACCTTCTCCCCCGGCCGGGATACGCCGCTCAACCCGTTCCACACCAGAGAACTGCACGCGGCTGAGCTGACGCAGCTACTGGTCGAGGCCGGATTCGAGGTCGCGCGGATGATCGGTGTGCAGCACGGACCACAGCTGCGAGAGCTGGACGTCAAGCACGGTGGATCGTTCATCGACGCGCAGATCCAGCGAGCGCTCGCCGGCGAGCCATGGCCCGCCGACCTGATCGCGGACGTCGCGGGTGTCACGGCCGAGGACTTCGTGCTCGTCGCCGAGAACATCGACGCGAGCCTCGATCTGGTCGCCATCGCGGTGCGGCCTTGACCGACCGCACCGCAGTGCCCGGCGGGCACCCCGCAAGCCCGGTACCGGGCCAGTTCACCTTGGTCCTGCACTCCCACCTACCCTGGCTGGCCCATCACGGCCGTTGGCCGGTCGGTGAGGAATGGCTCTATCAGTCTTGGGCCGCGTCCTACCTCCCGCTCGTCGAGGTGCTGCGAACCCTGGCGGCCGAAGGCCGTTCCCATCTACTCAGCCTCGGTATCACGCCGGTGCTCGCGGCCCAGCTCGATGACCCGCACTGTGTGGCGGGCATGCACCACTGGCTGGGCAACTGGCAGCTGCGCGCGGACGAGGCGGCGATGGCGGGCAACGTCGCGCTCGGCAGGCGGGAACATCGGCTGGCCGCGGCGGCGCTGGCGGAGTTCGAGCTGCGCTGGCGGCACGGCGCCGCACCGGTCTGGCGCGAACTCGTCGACGCCCAGACGATCGAATTGCTCGGCGGGCCGCTCGCGCACCCGTTTCAGCCGCTGCTCGATCCGCGGCTGCGCCGGTATCAGCTCACCGAGGGCCTTGCCGACGCCCGGCACCGCTGGGGCCGCACGCCCACCGGAATCTGGGCGCCGGAATGCGGGTACACGCCAGGCATGGAGATCGACTACGCCGCCGCGGGCGTCACGCATTTCATGGTCGACGGCCCCGCGCTGCGTGGTGACACGACGCTGGGCCGTCCGGTGCATGATTCCGACGTGGTGGCGTTCGGCCGTGATCTGCAGGTCAGCTATCGCGTGTGGTCGCCCAAGTCCGGCTATCCCGGTCACGGCGCCTACCGTGATTTTCACCACTACGATCACAGGACCGGACTCAAGCCCGCGCGGGTCACCGGCAAGACGGTCGCCGGTCCGGACAAGGCCCCCTACGATCCCGAACTGGCTGCCGCTGCGATCGCCCGCGACGTGGACGACTTCGTGCGGACCGTCCGTGAACGGCTGATCACCGAGTCCGCGCGGATCGGGCGGCCCGCACTCGTCGTCGCCGCGTTCGACACCGAACTGTTCGGACACTGGTGGCACGAAGGTCCGCAGTGGCTCGCCCAGGTGCTGCGCGCACTGCCCGAAGCGGGCGTCACCGTCGGCACGCTGGCCGACGCGCTCGACCGCGGGTACACCGGCGAACCGGTGCCGCTGGCGGACTCGTCCTGGGGTTCGGGAAAAGACTGGCGGGTGTGGTCTGGCGATCAGGTGCGGGATCTGGTCGAACTCAACGACGACATCGTGCGGCTGACACTGGACACGATCGACAAGATGCGTGCGGGCGAAGGTAACTCGCCCCGGCTACGCGATCGCATCGCCGACCAGTTGCTGCGCGAGGCGATCTTGACCGTCTCCAGCGACTGGGCGTTCATGGTCAGCAAGGACTCCGCCGCGGGCTACGCGCGCGACCGCGCACACCGGCACGCGCACGCCGTGCGAGAGATCGCCGCGGCGGTCGGAGCGGGGCAGGTCGCCAAAGCCGCCCAGTTGACGGCAGGATGGGAAGCTGCTGACGGGCTCTTCCCCGATGTGGACGCGAGGCGATTCGGCTCCGTGGGGTCCGACGTCAGCGCCACCGGTGCCGTACCCGCCACCGTGCCAGGATCGGGCCCCGCCACCACGGACCCCGGCTCCGCCGCAGAAGGGCTTGCATGAAGATTCTGATGGTGTCATGGGAATACCCGCCGGTCGTGGTCGGCGGGCTGGGTAGGCACGTGCATCATCTCGCCACCGAACTCGCCGCCGCAGGCCACGAGGTGGTTGTGCTGTCTCGACGTCCCTCCGGCACCGACTCCTCGACCCATCCCACGCATTCCTTCATCGCCGACGGAGTGCTGGTCGTCGCGGTGGCGGAGGACCCGCCGGTATTCGACTTCGGCGAGGACATGCTCGCC
Source organism: Nocardia sp. NPDC049220 (assembly GCF_040647855.1). NCBI lineage: Bacteria > Bacillati > Actinomycetota > Actinomycetes > Mycobacteriales > Nocardiaceae > Nocardia > Nocardia sp. NPDC049220. The sequence continues at coordinate 598,868 of NZ_JBEZDA010000001.1, read as the reverse complement.
TGGACGCTGGCGATGGGGCACGCGATGGTGCGCGCGGGCGTCGCCCTGGGCAAGCCGGGTATCGGTGACGGCTGGATCCCTGATGTGGTGCATGCACACGACTGGCTGGTCGCGCACCCCGCGATCACACTGGCCGAGTACTACGACGTGCCGTTGGTTTCGACCATCCACGCGACCGAGGCCGGCCGGCACAGCGGCTGGGTCGCCGGCAAGGTCAACAAGCAGGTGCATTCGGTCGAGTGGTGGCTGGCCAACGAGTCCGACGCGCTGATCACCTGCTCGTCGTCCATGCAGGACGAAGTGGAGCGGCTCTACGGGCCGGAACGGATCCCGATGACGGTGATCCGCAATGGCATCGATGTGGGCGCCTGGACCTTTCGACCTCGCTCCCCGCGCACCGGCCCCCCGCGACTGCTGTACGTGGGCCGGCTGGAATACGAAAAGGGCGTCCAAGACGCGATCGCAGCGCTGCCCAGGATCCGCCGCGCGCATCCCGGCGTCACGCTGACCATCGCAGGCGTCGGCACTCAGTTCGACTGGCTGCGGGAGCGCGCACGCGTACATCGGGTGGCTCGCGCGGTCACCTTCGCCGGACAACTCGATCACCAGGAGTTGCTCGGCTGGCTGCATGGCGCCGACGCGATCGTGTTGCCGAGCCGGTACGAACCGTTCGGCATCGTCGCGCTGGAGGCGGCCGCCGCAGGCACCCCCCTGGTCACCTCGACGGCCGGAGGCCTCGGCGAAGCCGTGATCGACGGCGTCACGGGCGCATCCTTCGCTCCCGCCGACGTAGACGGCCTGGTCGAGGCGGTTCGCGCGACCCTGGACGACCCCGCCGCAGCCCAGCAGCGGGCCTATACCGCCCGGGAACGGCTCACCGCCGATTTCGCCTGGGACATGGTCGCCACGGAAACCGCTCAGGTGTATCACTCGGCCAAACGCCGGGTCCGCAATCCGCTGGGCCGCCCGACGATTGTCGAACGCCCACTGCCGGAACGGGATCCGAAGTAGCACGCGCTCCGATCAGGCCGCCAGCTTCTTCACGATGCGCTCGATGGTGAGCCAGGTGCGGGTTGTGATGTCCTTGCCGTATGTCTTGTCCAGCCATGCCATGAAGTTCGGTGTCTTGCCCGGCTCACTGTTGTCGATCACCGCGAGAAACGCGCGGGCCGCCTTGTCGTAACCGACGATCCGGGTCAGCGGATCCGGCTGATCGGGCAACACGGGCGGCGCCTTCGCCCCGTCCTTGAGAAATGTCGCGATCAGATAGGTTCCGCGTCCGTGTGTGAGTCCGGGAAACGGGTCGGCGTCCAGTAGAGCGCGCAATTCGCCGTAGCTGCGGATGATCGTACCGCCGCCGATCCCGAGTTCCCGAATCAGCGCCTGCTGGATGCGCTGCTCCAGCGCGGCGACGTCGGTGTCCGCACTGCGGAACACGATATTGCCGCTGGCCAGCACTGACGCGACGCCCTCGAACCCGAGCCCCTCGAACACCGCGCGCAACTTCGCATTGCTCATATTCGGATTGCTCGGCGCGATCCCGCGCAACAGCGCGGCGTAGCTGTTCATGTCGGAAAACCTACCCAATTCCTCCGACATCCGAAGCGTGCGTCGCGGATGCCGACGCCCACAGCGTCACGTCCGGGCGGTCCGACCCGGTCAGTATCGGGCCATCAGGTAGATGCCGATCGCGATCATCACACATGCCGCGAAGCGCTGTGGGCTTGCCTTGCGGCGCGGAAATCCCATCAGCCCGAAGTGATCGAGCACCACGGCCATGACCATCTGTCCGGCGATGATGAGGGCATTGAACGTGCTGACGCCGACACCCGAGGCCACCGCGATCATCGCGAAGATCGCCGCCCCGCCGAGCAATCCGCCGAACGGCGCCCACCGAGGCATGCTCTTGACGTCGGCCAGGCTCGGCCAGACCTTGTGGGACGAAACAGCAAGGGAAATCAGGAGAAACACAGTGAAACCGGTGAACGCCACCGCGTAGGAGATCACGCCGCAGAGCCAGACGTTCTCCAGCGCCAGCTTCAGCGAGTTCTGACACCCCGCTTCGACGGAACGCAGTGCGCCGCCGACGAGGATGAAGGCGAAGACGACCGCGGTCATCCTCGGGGACAGTTTGGTACGTGTCTTGGATACGGGTGCCTCAGCGGTGCTCGTCGTCACAGCGAATGTCCTTCCGATGTGGAGGAGAGGTCGATGCGTTCCCGATCAGGCTCCGCCGCATCGCGTGTCGTGGCGGACTCTTCGGACGAGCCTCTGGCCACGAGATAGATCGAGAAGGTGATCAGCGCACACGCGACGAAGCGCGGAAAAGTCGCGGAGCGCTCCGGAAATCCCATGAGCCCGAAGTTGTCCATGATCAGCGCTACGATCATTTCCCCTATGATCACCAGCGCGCTGAAGGTCGCGACACCGACATACCGGGCCACGGCGATCATGCCGAGAACGGCGGCCCCACCCATGAGGCCCCCGAACGGCGCCCACCACGGCATGTGCCGGACATCGTCGAGACTGGGCCACGGTGTCTTCGACGAGAGCGCGAGGAAGATGGAAAACCCGGTCAGCGCAACCGCGTACGAGATCACGCCACAGAGCCACATGTTCTTGAGGGAGTCCATCAGCGTGTTTTGACAACCCGCTTCGACCGACCGCAGCGCGCCGCCGATCAGGATGAACAGGAAGACGAGTGCCAACATGATAGTGGTCGTCATGGGGAGACGCGCCCTTCACTCGGGTCACAACACGCTCTCGTGGTCGAGAACGTCGTAGCCCCAGTAAGATACCGCTATATAGCGGCACGTTCAATAGTGGCGCGTCTTTGGGCGGCGGAACCGAGACGCTAGGCCTTCTGGGTCGCCCCATTCTTCTTGCGCTCGATGTCTTCCAATGCCGCAACATATTTGGCGCGATCCTCGGCGCCCGCCTCCCAGGCGGTCTTGCGGTTCTTGACCACCTTCGCCGGCGCGCCGACGGCGATGCTGTAATCCGGGACCTCACCCTTGACCACGGCATGCGCGCCGAGCACACAGCCGCGGCCGACGCGCGTCTCGCGCAGCACGGTGACTTTCGCGGCGATCCAGGTGTCGGGGCCGATGCGGACCGGGCTCTTCACGATGCCCTGATCCTTGATCGGCATCGTGATGTCGTCCATCTTGTGGTCGAAATCGCAGATGTAGCACCAATCGGCGACCAACGTCGATTCGCCGATCTCGATGTCGAGGTAGGTGTTGACGACATTGTCCTTACCGAACACCACCTTGTCGCCGATGCGCAGCGAACCCTCATGGCAGCGGATCGCGTTGCCGTCACCGATGTGCACCCAGCGGCCGATTTCCATCCGGCTCAGCTCCGGGGTCGCGTGAATTTCGACTCGCCGCCCCAGGAACACCATGCCGCGCAGCACGATGTGCGGGTTGGCCATGCGGAACTTGAGCAGCCGGTAATAGCGGACCAGATACCACGGCGTGTAAGCGCGGTTCGCGAGCACCCAGCGCAGCGACGACAGCGTCAGAAATCGCGCCTGCTGCGGATCACGGCGACGCGATCCGCGCCAGCGCGCGCGTAACGGCGCGCCCCACATGCTCGTCACGAACGGCTCTCCTGTCGTGTTACTAAGGGCCGTCGCCCACCTCGACGGCGACCAGTCAAGCCTATCGCCCGAGGCGAGCCGGTAGCCGACCACCCGCGACGAGTGTCGAAACGCCTGCACACCCTGCCAAGTGGTGAAACAAGGCCGCCCATAGGCAGCGCGACCCCAGTGCGCCGGCCTTCCATGCCGAAACGCGGTGGCCTATCACCCGCAACGATGGCTGTCGGCAGTCAGTCCGCAGCCATGTATCCGGCACTCACTTGTCGGGTTCGCCAAGAGTGACGGCGGTGCTGACGCCTCGGTTGGGCTCACCCGACTCAGGTGGCAGCAGGGCGGAGCAGGGCCGCGAGATCCGGTGGGATCGACATCGGCTGACGCAGCCCGACGCCGGCGCGGCCGGTGTTGCCTTCGGGGTAGCGGCCGGATAGCGAGCCGGGGGCGGCGACGATGATCCGAACGACCTGACCGAAGGCTTCGCGCCGGTCGCGTTGCCGCACGGCCAGGGCGAGCATGGCGACATGATTACCGGTGTGCAGCCATGGATCGGGCTGGGACAGGATGTGCGCACGCTCGAGACGCGCCCACCGCAGGTCGTCGTCGCCCGCGGTCTTCGCGGCCGCCATCTCCTGTCGGTAACGGATGCGGGCCGCGTGCGGGATTCGTGGCATAACAGGTCCTTTCGACCATCCGGTGGAGGTCAGTCGCAATAGTCGCAGTCAGTTCCGGCGGCACCGAGCACGACCGGCGCAGCACAGCAGGTGTCGCCGCTCCAGGCGTTGAGCCCTTCCCGCACCGCGATCACAGCGATCACCAGCGCGGCGATCGGATCGGCCCACGACCAGCCGAATAAACTGTTGAGCAGCAGCCCGACCAGGAGCACCGCGGAAAGATAGGTACACAGCACGGTCTGCTTGGAGTCGGCCACCACGGAAGCGGATCCGAGTTCACGTCCGGCGCGACGTTGCGCGGCCGACAGCACCGGCATGATGACAAGACTTGCGGCCGCAAGGGTGATCCCGACCGGGGAGTACTGGGCCTCGCCCAGGCCGAGCAGCGCACGGATCGAGTCGATAACGACGTAGGTGGCGAGGGCTGAGAACGAGAACGCGATGATCCGCAGCGCAATCTTCTCCCGCCGCTCCGGATCGCGGCCGGCGAACTGCCACGCCACCGCGGCTGCCGAGGACACCTCGATCACCGAATCCAGCCCGAACCCGATCAGCGCCGTCGATGACGCCCGGGTCCCCTCGGTCAGGGCGATGATCGCCTCGATCACGTTGTAGGAGATGGTCGCGGCGACAAACCACCGAATTCGTCGCGCCAGCACCACTTTACGATCCGGACTCGGACCGAACGCCGACGGCACCGTGGGCATACCGAGCGAAGCCATCAGCAGCACCCTTCGACATCCGACACCGGACAACAGGCCGGATCGACCGCCAGCACCAACCCGAGCAGATCATCGAGCGCTGCCGCGATGCGAGCGTCGGCCAACTCGTAGCGGCTGCGCCGACCCTCCGGGACCGCGACCACCAGCCCACACCCGCGCAGGCAGGCCAGATGATTGGACAGAATCTGCCGCGATACCCCGATCCGGTCGGCCAGTTCCGACGGATAACCCGGCGCTGTGCGCAGGTTCAACAGGATCTGGGTGCGGGTCGGGTCCGACAATGCATGCCCGAAGCGGGCCAGCGCGTCACTCTGCGACAGCGTCTCCACATCCCGATAATACATGGAAAACTGTATCCAAAAACCAGTGAACTATGACCCTCGCCTCGGCATAACGGCGTCTCCACCCGGCACCGGCCGCTCGCGCTACCGGGCCGTGCGGTTGTGCAGCCATGTCACCGGCCGAGACCGACGGGTAAACCGTAGCCACCGTTCGTCTCCGCATGACGTTCCGCACAGTCGAGGCGGCCACTATCCACTCCCCGATGATGAGCCGCTACACAACGGTACGATGGCTGCCGTTCGAGGGGATTCGCCCGCGCGCGCGGGCGCGGATTCCTCGGACATCCGAGCGGTCACTGATCGACCGCTGTGCACAAGTGAGGAAGTACCCCATGACTCAGAAAATTCACCACGACAACGGACAGTCCCGCCGCGTGCTGGCCCGCATCGCCATCGCGGGCGCGCTCGCGCTGGCGCCGGCGACGGCGCTGGTGGCCCCCGCCTTCGCTACTCCACTGGTGCTCGAGCCCGCCGATCAAGCCGAGACGCCTACCCCCGGCGCTCCGATCCACGGCGGTGGCGGTAGCGGCCACCTCTCGCACAGGCACGGCGGTTCCGGTAGCGCTCATCTCTCGCACCGGCATGGCGGTACCGGGAGCGCTCACCTGTCGCACGGCTTGCCGTCCACCGGAAGCGCGTTCTGAGCCACTGCGACATACATCCGACGGCCACAGTTTCAGTTCGAAACGCCACGGAGACTGCTGTCGCGGGCGTGACAACAGCTCGCGGCCCGCGGCTATCGAACAGTTGCAGTGGTATCGGACGTTGGTGACAACGTGTCGAGCCGGCACAGCGGAGACCTTCGGCCGGAGTGCGAGCTATCGACGAACGCAATCCGGTTCGGAGGTGTTCGTATCCCACCATGCTCCGTCAGCGAAGCCGGGCAGTTCTGTTCGGCCCGTTGTGTCGTGCGGCCGGGTGGCCGCAGCGCCGGACGGTCCAACTAATCGGAGACCTCGCAGGCCCACCCACCGCACAGTCCACGCCGGATAACGCATACCGAACTGCGCTTCATCCATGGTCTGATCTCGTGCCACTGACGACATGCCCGCCTCAGCAACCCGGGTGCGCAATGGGACGCGGGCGCACCCCGAGCCGCGACGTGTGTTGCCTCGCGTCCGGGCCGAAAACGATGCTGGTAGGCGCGATGGCCTGCTTGCAGGCCGACCCACCGCCTCCCGTACAGTGACTCGTGCGCTGGCGACGGCGCCCCGAACTCGCCGGTGAAAAGACCGATCCGGGACTGTGGTTCGACACCCTCGGTCGCGTACGGGCAGATGAAGACAGGAGTACGGCAGGTGCGAAGCGGCGGCGTACTGGCTACTTCCCTGTGGCGACCGTCCCGGATACGTGCTGCGGCCGTACTGGCCGCGGTCGGCGCACTGGCCTTGTCCGGCTGCGGCACCGACGTCGACGACATCACCGTCGGTCCCGGCACCGGCTGGCCCGCGGCCTACCACGACGGCCACAACAGCGCCGCAAGTCCGATCACCGGCGCACGGAAAGTCGCGCTGAGCTGGTCGCGTCCGATCGGCGGACCGATCGCCGAGGCGGTCACGATCGGCCCCGATGGGCAGATCTTCCTGACCACACGCACCCCTACCTGCGCGATCTTCTCGTTCCAGATGTCCACCGGCCGCAAACGGTTCTGTAACAAGCTCGAACCGAACGCGATCTCGTCGCCCTCGCTGGTCGACGGGATGACCAATGTCTACATCGGTGACGACAGCCATGTAACCTCCTTCAACTACCTGGGGCAGCCCCGCTGGAGCACGACGGTCGCCGGAACGCCGGTCTCACTGCAATTCACCGGCGACGGAACGCTGATCACGGTTACGCAATCCGGTCAGGTCGATGTGTTGTCGCGTCAGACGGGTGAACGCCTCGCACCGACGGTGCAGTTGCTCGGCGAGCCGGACTACCTTGCCCACCCTGACCTCACCTGGCCGGCAGCCGGCCAGGGCTTGGACGACTGCCGTACTGGAGGGCCGCAGTGCCCGGTCGCGACCATCTCCGCCGTCGATGCCGCGAGCGGCCGCTTTTTCGTGACACTGTGGCAGCCGGGCAAGCCGACCGCAGCTCTGGTCGCGCTCCGCTACGCGAACAACAAGATTCAGCAAGAATGGCGTGCCGACATGCTGTCGGGAGGCAGCGCGACCAGCCCCGCCCTGTCGACGGACGGCAAGACCGTCTACGTGGGCGACAACAGCAAGCGCCTGATCGCCGTAGACACCTCCGACGGGCGCACCAAATGGGTCCAGCCCTTGGAATGGGCGCCGCGCGGTGGTATTTCGGTTTCCAGCGACGGCCTGGTTATTCCCTCCGGCGACGAAGGCTATCTACTGGCCCTCCGCGACAAGGGCGATGTGCCGGAGATCGCTTGGGAGCGTAAAGATCTCGCACTCCGCGGCACACCGGTTCAGACCGCGGGCGGCACCGGGTACACCACCGCCACCATCGGTGACGGCCTCAACCTCATCACCTTCGACACCAGTAGCGGCGCCACCATCGACTCGGACGTCCTGCCTGATGCCGCGGGCGCCACGACCGGCACCTCCGTCAGCGCCAAGGGTGAAATCGTCGTAGCCACTCGAATCGGCGAGCTCTTCGCCTTCGTACCGGAGCCCTGACCAGCCCACCCCGGCCGTGTCGTCATCGCGGCGCGACCGCGATACAGACGAAAACGGTTGCGGCGCGGCCGATTCGCGTGATCACCAACGTGTACGACTGGGTGCCGGTCGGCTTCAAGCGGCGACGCAACTGGTCAGGGTCTACGTCGACACCCCGCACCAGGATCTCGAGTGCCCCACAGTCACGACGCCGCAGTTCTGAACGCAGCGTCTTCTCCCGGAATTCCAGGCGGTCGACAATGCGGAACCCGCGGGTCCCGTCGGGGACCCGATCACCGGTGAGATAGGCGATACGTGGGTCCAATTGCCACAGACCGTGTTTCGCGGCGTAGTGACGGACCAGGCCCGCACGGACGACGGCGCCGGCGGGGTCGATGATCCACTCCCCCGGCGCCTGTTCGGGAATGTCGTCGGGGTCGGCATCGGTGAGCGTGAAAGATGGCCGGTTTGTGGCGGATACGGTGGCACGCCGGGTGATGTCGGCGTCCGTCAATCCCGGCGACCACAGACATGCCTCGCGTACCGCGCCATCCAGCGACACCACTTCGATTTCGCCGGCCCAGCCGAGTCGGTCGAAATCCAGTCCGGGAGCACACTTCACGACCAGATCGCGGCCGGGATAGGCGTTGAGCAGATCCGGTAGTGGCGGCTGCAGCTTCGCCGGGTCGTGGGTGCGCCGACCATCGGCGCGACGCGCCGGATCGGCCACCACCACGGTGCCGGTGGTCACCGGGACGAGCGCGTCGGCCCTGGCCAACAAGACGTTTCGATCCCCGGTCAGATTATGCGCGGCCATCGACAGCCGCACGTCATCCAGATCACTCCCGATCACCGACGGGCAGACTCGCGCCAGTTCGACAAGTTCCGCGCCGATCGAGCAAGTGACGTCGTGCACGGCCCGACCCGTCAACCGTGCTGCCCGTTGCCGGGCCACTACCGTCGGGGTGGCCTGTTGCAGGGCGTCATCAGTGAACAGCCACTCCCCTGCGTCGACCAGCTTTGCGCCCGCCTTGCGGCGCAACCGCACCGTATCGAGGAGGGCGGGCGCCCACGCACCGTGCTCGCGTCGCACCCGCTCCAGATCGCGCAGGTGCGACGCCGGAGTCAGCTCCAGCCGGTCGACCTCGGCCAACGCGGCACGACCCGCCGCGCTGGCGAGGAACGCGACATCCTCGCGACGGAAGCCGTAGCCCACTATTTGCCGGAAACGCCCGGCTTCACGCCGGTGATCATGGCGTTGTAGAAGAACCGGCGCGGCACCACGCGGCGCATGATGTTCTCGTCGACCCAGCTCAGGCCGAGCCAGGCACGATACATCGCCATCCGGTAGCGCCAAGTGAGCTTCTCGGCGGGCACCGCGGCTTCGAACGTGCGCACCGGCCAGCCCCACAGCGCGGCGGCGAACTCCTCGGTGTTGGCGGCCACGTCGACGGCGCCGGCCGAACGGGCCATGGTCTCCAGGTCACGCGGGTCGAAGGTGTGCAGGTCCACGACCGCCTCCAAAGCCGCGGCGCGCGAAGATTCGTCCAGTTCCTCCTGCGGACGCCGCCAGTCGCTCAGCACCGGCAGCTTGGTGACCGTGGTGGTGGCATTCCAGGTCATCCGACCGAGCCAGCGCGCATAGAAGTTTCCGACCGTGGTCGGCTCGCCCGCGAAGACGAATCGCCCGCCCGGCTTGAGCACGCGCAGACATTCCTTCAGCGCCAACTCGACGTCGGGAATGTGGTGCAGTACCGCGTGGCCGACCACCAGATCGAAGGTATCGTCCTCGTAAGGGATGGTCTCCGCGTCCGCGACGCGGCCGTCCACGTCCAGCCCGAGGTTCTGCGCGTTGCGCAGCGCGACCTTGACCATGCCGGGCGACAGGTCGGTGACCGAACCCGATTCGGCCACGCCCGCCTGCATCAGATTCAGCAGGAAAAAGCCGGTGCCGCACCCGAGTTCGAGCGCCCTGCCGTACGGCAGCGGGGCCTGGCCGACGGCGAGGTCGAACCTGCCGCGCGCGTATTCGATACAACGCTCGTCATACGAGATCGACCATTTGTCGTCGTAGGTCTCGGCTTCCCAGTCGTGATAGAGCACCTGGGCCAGCTTCGTATCCTTGAGCGCTGCGGCTACCTCCGCCTCGGTGGCATGCGGGTTCGGCGCGGGGTCGTCGGGACGTACCGTCATGGTGGGCAAGCCTACCCAAATCTGCAGTTGACGCCTGCTATCGACCCACGAATTCGGCCGACCCCGGACCGTCGGCAAGATAGGAGCCTGTTCCGATCAGGCGATCTTCCGTCCGGAACAAATCAGACCATTCGGTCTCGGCTCGGTCCAGGCCGTGCGGACCGGCTTCGAAGACCGCCTTCGCAGCCGCCAGAGCACGCGCCGGTCCCGCCACGAACTGTCCCGCCCACCGGATCGCGGCGGCGTATACGTCGTCCGGCGCGACGACCTCGTCGACCAGACCGAGCGCCTTCGCCTCATCCGGTTCGACGAAGCGACCGGTGTAGACCAGATCCTTGGCCGGACCCGGCCCGATCAACAGCGTCAGCCGCCGAATTCCGGCGAGCGGGATAAGTCCCACCCCGATCTGCGGCAGACCCAGTTTGACATTGTCGCCGATCACGCGTCGATCGGCGCCGAGCGCCAACTCCAGCCCACTACCGAGACAGTAACCGCTGATCGCGGCGACGGTCGGCTGCGGAATCCGCGCCAGGCACCCGAGCGCGCCCTGCAGATCGCTCGCCATGGCACGTGCCTGCCGCGCACTCAGCCCGGACAACTCGGCCACGTCGTCACCTGCCGAGAACACCCGGTCGTCGCCGTACACGACCACGGCCGCAACGTTCGCGTCCGCGGCGACCGCCTCGGCCGCCTCGGCCAGCTCACGCATCACCTGTACGTTCAGCAGGTTCAGCGGCGGGCGGGTGATCCGGAGGACAGCCACACGGCGGGCGGCAGCACCCTCGGGCAGGTCAAGGGTCACGAATTCGGCCATGGGAGGCCACGCTACCGGGTACCGACGCGCCCACTCACTCGCGCACGGCGGATCCCTCGAGCCGACCAGCATCCGGGAGTTCGGCGAAATAGCGCTGGCTGCCCGGGAAGGACAGCACCCGCTTGCCCTCGACTTCGGCGAGCACCGGCATGACCGGATCGATTACGGGCTGCGCAGCGAGAATGTCGCTGGTGGAACCGAATTCGCCGAGCGCGACCAGTTGCGCCCAGGTCGGCGGCATCAGCACGTCGGTGCCAGCCCGCCAGCGCGCCAGTGCGTCGTGCGGAGTGCGCCACTGCACCTCCGCCGCCTCCGAGGTGGCACCGTCGGCACGCTGTCCCGTCGGCAGTACCGCGACGAAGAACCGGGTGTCGTAGCGGCGCGGCTCGATCACCGGGGTGATCCAATTCGCCCACGGCCACAGCAGGTCCGCGCGCAGCACCAGTCTCGCCTCGGCGAGGAACGACGCGAGCGACAGCTCCCTGCGTTCCAATTTCTCCCGGGCGAGGCGGTAACCGGTGGTGTCGGAAACGACGCTGTCCGCGGTCGAACCGGCCAGCAGCACGCCGCATTCCTCGAACGTCTCCCGAACCGCCGCGCATACCAGCGCCTTGGCCCGCGGCTCGGTGGTCGCGAATCGCTCAGCCCACCAGGCGGGTTCGGGCCCGGCCCAAGCGATGTCCGCGGTGCCATCGGACAGGTCGACGCCACCACCGGGAAACACGGTCATGCCCCCGGCGAACGCCATGGCGCCGACCCTGCGCTGCAGGAAGATCTCGGGACCACCGGCGCCATCACGCACCAGCATCACCGTCGACGCGTCCTTGGGCGAGGGCGCACCCGACGACGAGTCGGCCTGCGCTGCTCTCTCACTCACCTGTGCACCCTAACGCGCGCTTGGTACGCGCGGTCACGGCGTCCTGGTCAGCGGGTGCGATGCTTGCCCGCGCGGCGGGCGCGGCGCGCGAAGTAGCGGCCGTCTACCCGGTCCAGCGCGATCGACTGACGGAAGGCGTCGCTGAGGTTGGCCGAGGTGAGAACGTCGCTGAGCAGACCCTGCGCGACCACCTCGCCCTCATTGAGCAACAAGCCGTGGGTGAATCCCGGCGGGATCTCCTCCACGTGATGGGTGACCAGCACGATCGCGGGCGAGTCCGGATCGGATGCGAGATCGCCGAGCCGTTCGACCAGTTCTTCCCGACCGCCCAGGTCCAGGCCTGCGGCGGGCTCGTCGAGCAACAACAGTTCGGGATCGGTCATCAGCGCGCGGGCGATCAGCACTCGCTTACGCTCCCCCTCCGACAGCGTGCCGTAGGCGCGGTCCGAGAGATGTTCGGCGCCCAAACTCTCCAACATGTCGATGGCGCGGTCGGTATCGACATCGTCGTAACGCTCCCGCCATCGACCCAGCACCGCGTATCCGGCGGAGACCACCAGGTCGGTGACCTTCTCGTCGACCGGAATCCGGCTGGCCACCGCGGCAGAGGACAGGCCGATCCGCGGACGCAACTCGCTCATGTCGACCTTGCCGATCCGCTCCCCGAGCAGATGGGCCACACCCGAGGTGGGATGTAGCTGGGCGCCGGCCATCCGCAGCAGCGAAGTCTTCCCCGCGCCGTTCGGACCGAGAACGACCCAGCGTTCGTCGAGCTCGACCTGCCAGGTGACCGGACCGACGAGCGTATGGCCCGAACGGCGAACGGTCACGTTGGTGAAATCGATGAGTAGATCAGGATCCGGTTGCGGCACGCGGTCCATCTTGGCTCACCCATGCAGACACTTGCCACCGCGGGGAGGGATTAGGGTCCCGCACGATTGCCGAAATGTCGCCGTGGTCCCGTTACCAGGACCGGGCTGGGACCGCGATCACGGTCATCGAACCCGGCGCCACCTCGGTGAATCCCGCGTCCCGCACGGCGACCGCGGCCCCCTCGACCACCTGGCCGACGAGGGTAGCCCACCACCGCGCGTCCGCTTCGCGCACCGAGCAATGGAATCCACGCTCGGACCAGGACCGCGCATGCTCGGCGGTGAGCACGCCGGCAAGCAGCATGCTCGCATGGCCGACCTGTGCGGCCGCCTTGCCCAGGGTCATGCCGAGCGACGTGTTCACCCACAGCACGGGCAGCTCCGGGTCGGGCAGGCCGGGATCATCCTGGTCGAGATCGGTACCGCCGATCTGCAAGCGCCTGATCCGTGGATCCACCTGACCCACCGGGCCCGGCACCAGAGCACGCGCCTGCGCGCCGTCGATCTCGGCGGTGACGCCATCCACCGCACAGGTCGCGCGCCACTGGGCGCCGCGGGCACGACGGGCCACCTTGCGAATCCGTGCGCGCTTCCACGACAGATAGCGCTCCTCCCATTCGCCGCCCGGCCCGACCCGCTCGTCCAAGCACAGTGCCACGGCCGCGCTCGCCGCTGCGGCGAGCAGCGCGCTGCGCGGTGGCGGGTCGGCCTTGGGCAGGTGCAGGACCAGCTGCATCGCCTGCACCATAGCCGGGTCGTCCGGATCACCAGCACCGCCATAGCCCGCGGCCAGTTCCGCATGCCGCGCCGAAAAACCTTCGACGGCCGACGCCGTTGCGGCCCTGGCATTCTCCGCGCCACCGCGAAGGTCGGCGCCACATTCCGGGATGCTCGACATCACTGCACCTCCAGTCCCGGCGAACTCTGTTCGGCGGGCTCCGCAATCCACGAGTCATTCGCACCGCACGCAACCATCGCCACCTCGAGAAGCAGTCCACACAAGGAATTCCGCACCACATCTCCGATCGACGAATGATCAACCCGGCGAGCCTATTGACGGTGGCCGTCGACAGCCGCGACCAGCGTCATCGCCGAGTAGGCCGCCGCACGCAATGCGTGCGGCGCACCGAATAGCCTTCAGTCCAAGGGGACTCGGCGCACCAAGCCATCCCTGGCATCGGCCGCTTCCACTTCGTGCCGGGTGACACCGAGAATGAACAACACCGCGTCCAGATAGGGTTGCGAGAGGGCGGTGTCGGCCACTTCACGTAGCGCGGGTTTCGCGTTGAAGGCCACACCGAGCCCGGCGGCGTTGAGCATGTCGATGTCGTTGGCGCCGTCGCCGACCGCGACGGTCTGCTCCATGGGCACCCCGGCCTCGGCCGCGAATTTGCGCAGTGCCGTGGCCTTGGCCGCCCGGTCCACGATCTCACCGACCACGCGGCCGGTCAGCTTGCCGTCCACGATCTCCAAAGTGTTCGCCTCGACGAAGTCGAGTTCCAACTCGTGCGCCAGCGGTTCGATCACCTGACGGAACCCACCCGACACCACGCCGCAGCGGAATCCGATCCGGCGCAGCGTGCGGATGGTAGTGCGGGCGCCCGGCGTCAGCGCGATCCGGTCGGCCACCGCCTCGATCACCGATTCGTCGAGGCCCTCGAGCGTCGCGACCCGCTGCCGCAGCGACTCGGCGAAGTCGATCTCACCACGCATCGCGGATTCGGTGACCTTGCGGACCTCCTCCTCCACACCGGCGTGCGCGGCGAGCATCTCGATGACTTCACCCTGAATCAGGGTCGAGTCGACGTCGAACACGATGAGCCGCTTGCCCCGGCGGGCCAGCCCCGCGCGCTCCACCGCGACATCCACTCGTTCGGCCACCGCGACCTCGGCCAATGCGGTACGCAGCCGCGAGTCGGCGTTTGGACTCGGGTCGGTGGCGGTAACCAGCAACTCCATGCCGGTCACCGGGTAGTCCGCGATCCCGCGGATGGTGTCGATATTCGCGCCGAGCGTGGCCAACTGGCGCGACACGGCACTGAACGCGCGCGCGGTGACCGGGCTGCCGAGGATCACCACCGCATGCGTGGACATCGGCTGCCAGTCGACCTCGGCGTCGACCTCCACGTCGACCTGCACACCGACGGTGTTCATGGCCTCTTCGAGTTCGTCCTGCAATGCCTCGGGATCGTTCGGACAGGTGACCAGGACGCCTAGGGTCAATCTGCCCCGGATCACCACCTGCTCCACATCGAGCAGGCTGACCTGGTGCCGCGACATTGCCGCGAGCAGCACGGACGTCACACCGGGCCGGTCCGGGCCGGTGACGGTGACGAGGACTGTGGTGTCAGCCAACTGATGCGCTCCAAGTTCGGTGTTGCCGTCGCTGTGCTGGACCTCGTTGTCGCAACCTCACGGTGAATACTGCCTGACGCAACGAACGAGTGTGCACCCGCTGGCGACAGCAGATGCACACTCGTCATGCTGATCCGACGGTGCGGCCGAACCTCATCCAGGTCCGCCGGTCGGAGGTAGGCGAGGTAGCCGCCTACTTCGTTGCCACAACTCCCTCATGGACCTCGGTGGCGTGCTTGGTCGAGCCCCAGCCCACGTGCGCCTCGGCGCGCATCCGATCGACCATGTGCGGGTAGTGCAGCTCGAACGCGGGACGCTCGGAACGGATCCGCGGCAACTCGTAGAAATTGTGCCGCGGCGGCGGGCAGGTGGTGGCCCACTCCAGCGAGTTGCCGTACCCCCACGGATCGTCCACCGTGACCACCTCGCCGTAGCGGTAGCTCTTGAAGACGTTCCACAGGAACGGCAGCATCGACGCGCCCAGCACGAACGCACCAATCGTCGAAATCGTGTTCAGCGTGGTGAAGCCGTCGCTCGGCAGGTAGTCGGCATAGCGGCGCGGCATGCCTTCGGCGCCGAGCCAGTGCTGCACCAGGAAGGTGGTGTGGAAGCCGATGAAAGTCGTCCAGAAATGCCACTTGCCCAGGCGCTCGTCGAGCATGCGCCCGGTCATCTTGGGGAACCAGAAGTAGATGCCCGCGTAGGTGGCGAACACGATGGTGCCGAACAGCACGTAGTGGAAGTGCGCCACGACGAAGTACGAGTCGGTGACGTGGAAGTCCAGCGGCGGGCTGGCCAGGATGACACCGGACAAGCCACCGAAGAGGAACGTGACGATGAAGCCGATGGAGAACAGCATCGGTGACTCGAAGGTCAGTTGACCGCGCCACATGGTGCCGATCCAGTTGAAGAACTTCACCCCGGTCGGGACGGCGATCAGGAAAGTCATGAAGGAGAAGTACGGCAGCAGCACCGCTCCGGTGGCGTACATGTGGTGCGCCCAGACCGCGATGGACAGGGCGGCGATACCCAACGTGGCGTAGACCAATGTGGTGTAGCCGAAGATCGGCTTGCGGGAGAAGACCGGGAAGATCTCCGAGACGATGCCGAAGAACGGCAGCGCGATGATGTACACCTCGGGATGGCCGAAGAACCAGAACAGGTGCTGGTAGAGCAGGATGCCGCCGGATGCGGGATCGTAGATGTGGCCGCCCAGGTGGCGGTCGTAGGCGAGACCGAACAACGCAGCGGTCAGCAGCGGGAACGCGAGCAGCACGAGCACGCTGGTGACGGCGATGTTCCAGGTGAAGATCGGCATCCGAAACATGGTCATGCCGGGCGCGCGCAGACAGACGACGGTGGTCAACATGTTGACGCCACCGAGGATGGTGCCTAGACCGGAGACGGCGAGACCAAGGATCCACAGGTCGGTCCCGACGCCCGGCGAATGCAGGATGTCGGTCAGCGGCACGTAGGCCGTCCAACCGAAGTCCGCGGCGCCACCCGGGGTGATGAAGCCCGCGGTCGCCATACTCGCGCCGAACAGATACAGCCAGTAGCTGAAGGCGTTCAGACGCGGGAACGCAACGTCGGGGGCTCCGATCTGCAGCGGAAGAATGATGTTGGCGAACCCGAACACGATCGCGGTCGCATAGAACAGCAGCATGATCGTGCCGTGCATGGTGAACAGTTGGTTGAACTGCTCGGTCGAGAGGAACTGTAGGCCGGGACGCGCCAGCTCACCACGCATCAGAAGGGCCATCAAGCCACCGATGAGGAAGAAGGCCATCGACGTCGTCAGATACATGACACCCAGGACCTTCGGATCCGTGGTGGTGACCAGCTTGTAGATGAACGAGCCCTTCGGCCCGGTCCGAGCCGGATACGGCCGAGTCGCTTCCAACTGAGGGACTGGCTGGGGCTCTACGGCAGTCACTGATCCTCCTGAAAGGTGCCTTTAAGTCGCTCCGCATGCTCCGCTGATCGCATCCACTTCGTTGCCGAAGCAGACGACAGTTCGCTTGCGCTCCACGAATCGTAAACCGTGGCGTTCCAGCGGGCCGAACGGGTCCTACTCGCTGTCGTATTTCGTTGGTCCCGCACTGCGGGCGCGCGCCGATGAGTACGCCCCAGGACAACCGTCTCTACCGGTGACAAGCGTTCCACCCCACGCCAGGAGACCATCGATGTCCACTTCGCACAGCATTCAGCCAGGCGACCCCCGCTGGGTCGAGCTCTACACCTCCGATCCCGACCGCAGCATCGCGTTCTACGGCGAACTGTTCGGCTGGACCGCCGAACGCGCGGGCGAGGAACTCGGCGGCTACATCACCTTCCGCAAAGACGGTGCCGCGGTCGCGGGCGCTATGGCCCGCATGGCGGGCGACACCGAAGGTCCGGAGCAGTGGACGGTATACCTCGCCAGCCCCGACGCACAGGCCACCGCAAACACCGCCGTCGCGGCGGGCGCGACAGTGGTGGTGCCTCCGATGCCGATCGGCGAACTGGGCCACATGGCCGTCCTCGGTGACGTCGACGGAGCCGGCATCGGCATCTGGCAAGCAGGGACGTTCGACGGGTTCGAGACCATCGGCCTGGTCACCGCCGGCCAGTGGCGCGACCACGCGGGCGCACCATCCTGGTTCGAGTTGCACACCCGCGCCTACGACGCCTCGTTGGCGTTCTACCGGGACGTGTTCGGCTGGTCGGACACCTTCACCATCGCCGACAGTCCCGAATTCCGCTACACCACGATCCACGCGGAAAGCCCGATGCTCGGCGGTGTCATGGACGCGTCCGCATTCCTGCCCGAAGGCGCCCCCGCAGGGTGGACCGTTTACTTCGGCGCCGACGACGTAGACAAAACCGTCGCGCAGGTGGTTGAACTGGGCGGTTCCGTACTGACGCCCGCCCAGGACACCCCCTACGGACGAATGGCCTCGGTCGCCGACGCCACCGGCGCACGATTCAGCATCGGCGGATCGGTTTAATCGGCAGCGCCCACGGCGCTGGGTTTGTTTGCCAGCGCCTGCGGCGCTGCGTGTTCGCGGCCCCTTTGTGGCTCGTGTCCGGGCCGCGAACGGGAAATGCTAGGTCTCGCTGACACGAGAACAGTAATGACCAGGGGCTGGTGACGATATGCGGGGTCGATCCGTCGTTGTTGTAGTGATCACAACCCGCAACCACGCACCAACCGCTACACACAGCACATTCCCCACCCACGGCGGAGCGCGCAGCACCCCTGAACAGCTTCGCTCGGAAGTGGGGGTGGGCCATATGGCTGCGTGGTGAGACAAAGGTGGTGTCGATCGGTGCTGTCGCTCGCCGCGGACTGTCAGGTAGGCGCGCACAGTGCGTTGGTCCCCGATCCGCCGAACCCGTGGGGGTCTGCATCGACACTCAAACCCGTGAAGTCTCGATAGGACATAGGGCTCCCCGGTTCAGCCCGCGGAACCCGCGCCACAAGCACCGCGGGCCCGCACCAGAAGCACAGCGATCCGCCACCGGCACAGGCAATAACGTTTGCCTGCCTGAGCGACCAGATCGGTCCCAACTCTGCCTCCTGCACGCAGCGAGACCGAACATCCCCAATTGCGGCCCAGCTCACAACCGAACTAAGCGAAACCGAGTCGCCCCCGTCCGCATTTGCTCTCCGGCGCACACATCGCCCCACCTCAACTTCCACACAAAGCAAAACCGAACACCACCCGCCCACACCTACCCCTCCAGCGCAACGCATCGGCCCACCTCGACTTCCGAGCGAAGCGAGACCGAGCATTCCCCGTTTGCGGCCCGGCTCGCGTCCGAACGGCCGACGCGCCCGCGACGAAGTCGCAAGCGGCGGTCGCTCGGACGCGAGCCACACAGGGGCCGCGAACCCGCAGCGCCGCAGGCGCTGCCAAACAAACACAGCCCACGCGGTACCCTCACCCGCATGTCGCTGAGCGCCTTCGTTCGTCTCCGAAACCGCACAGCCTTTCCCGGACCTGTTGTTGTGGTGGGCCGCCGGATGATCGCGGTCGCGGCGGTGTGCGCCACCGTTGTTGCGGCGGGATGCGGCGGCAAGAGTGACAGCGAAGCCTCCATCGTGCGCACTACGACCAATATCGCGGGTGCGGGTGTGGTGGGGCTGGAGCGCGACACCTCCCAGGCGTGCGCGCTGCCGAGCGCGCCGGACCCGGTCGGCGGCGCCACCCGCACTGTCACACACGCCGCAGGCGTCTCGGAAGTGCCTGCCGATCCGCAGCGCATCGTCGTGCTCACCACCTCGGCGCTGGACGCGGTCTGCGCGCTGGGCCTGTGGGAGCGGGTCGTCGGCACGGTTGTCCTCGACGGTCCTAGCCCACAGCCTGCCTATCTCGGTACCGGCGTGTTGAAGATTCCCCGCGTGGGATCGGCCGCGCAGCCTGATCCGGCCAAGATCGCCGACTTACGCCCTGACCTGATTCTGGGTGACATCCCCACCGGCGCGGCTGGTTTCGACGCGCTGCGCGCGATCGCGCCCACTGTGCTGGTCGGCTCGGGCAATAGGTGGCAGGCCGAATTCGCCGCGTTCGCGGCAGGTTTGGGACGTAGCGATGCCGCGCGGTCCGCGTTGGACAGTTATCGCACCGAGGCGCGTGACTCCGGAACGGCGATCGCGGCGAGCCAGACGCAGGCCTCGGTCATCCGTTTCACTGCGGATGCCGATCGGATCGAGGGCGGTGACAGCTTCGCCGGTCAGGTTCTGGGCGACGTCGGCGTGCAGCGTCCCGCCGTCCAGCGCGGCGCCTCGTTCGACGTGCGAGCGGGTGAGTTCGCCACCAAGGTGGAAGGCGATTTGATCTACGTGATCCTCGCCGGAGCCGAGGGCAAGAAGCGCGGCGAGGCCGTGCTGCGCACCGAGGAGTGGAAGGAACTCGGCGCCGCGACCGATCACCGGGTGTTCGCCGTCGAGGACACGGTCTGGCACGGCAACGGCCTCACTGCCGCCCGTGCGCTGGTCAGCGATCTGCGCAATACACTCAACGGCTTCGTCACGGATTGATCGAGCGGTACACCTTGGGTGTGGTTTTACCCACCCTCGGAGTGCGCTGACCAGCGCTGGGGTTGCTGTCGAAAGTCCGGCTCGAGGACGAGATTCAGAGGTACGCACTTCACCTCTTCTCCGACCCGAGGGACACGACATGGACACGCTCACCGATTCGATCGCCGACAACCTCTTCGTGCTGCCACTGGCACGTCCTGTTGCCGAGGTGGATCCGAACGCGGTCGTGGTGTCCACCGCCGATTGTGACCTCACCTACGCCGAACTGGATCGGTGGTCGAACCGCCTTGCTCGGCTGTTGCTGGGCGCTGGCGCGGGGCCCGGCGTTCGCATCGCGATCGCGATCGACCAGTCGATCGAGTCGGTGGTAGCCGAGCGGGCCGCCGTCAAGATCGGCGCCACGGCGATTCCGGTCACCGACGACGGCTCGTTCGCGCTCGGCACCACCGTGGGAATCACCACGAAAGGCCTGCGCCCGGAGCTGACCGACACGATCGATTGGCTGGCGTTGGACGAGCGGTCCACCCTGCAGAGCTACCTGACCAGCTCCGACGCGCCGATCGACGTTACCGATCTGTGCCCCCTGCCTACCTCTGCGGCCTGACCGGCACGAACCCCCGCTGCGCGACCCGGACATCGAACGTTCGGGTCGCGCAGTGTGCGCAATACCCTGTCGGCGCGGAGCGCGCCGGTTCAGAATTGACTTGCCGCCAACTGTGCGGTGGCAGGTACTACCACTACCGCGGTAGCTGCGGGCGGTCACTACCCCGGCCGGCGGCGCGCGGTCAGAACGTAGGACACCTCATGCAACAGCCTTCGCTTTCGCCAACCGACACAGGTCTCCCGGATGGGGCATTCCCCCTCTCGGCAGCCCAGCGCGGCATCTGGTTCGCCCAGCACATCGCGGGCGACACACCGATCTCGATCGCGCAGTACGTCGAACTGACCGGACATATCGATCTCGACCTGCTCGCGCGCGCGGCACGCCAGGCCGGGCGCGAATTCGGGACCGGATACTTGCGCCTGATCGAGGTCGACGGGCATCCCTTCCAGGTCGTCGACAGCACCCTCGATGACAGCCTGACCAGCATCGATTTCCGCGACGCGGCCGACCCGGAGGCGGCTGCGCACGCCTGGATGCGCGCGGAGTACGAAGCGCCGCTCGAGTTGGCCCGCGACCGGTTGGTACGAGTCGCGATGCTGCGGATCGGCGCGGACCGTTGGTTCTGGTATTCGCGGATCCACCACATCGTGCTCGACGGAATGGGCGCACTGACCATGGTGCAGCGCACCGGAGAGCTCTACAACGCCGCTGTCGAGGGCAGGCAGCCACCCCCGCCGACAGCGGAGGATCTGCGCACCATTGTCGATGCCGACCTGGCCTACCGCAGCTCGGATCGGTTCGGCACCGATCGGGCGTACTGGCTCGAGCACCTCGACGGCATAGCCGACCCGGTGAGTCTCGCGGGCCGCACCGCCGACGTGGACGCGCACCCGAACCGGGTCTCGGGCGGATTGCCCGCCGACACCGCCGAACTGCTCGACGCCGTGGCGAAGCAGATGTCGTCCGGGGTGGCGCCGACCGTGGTCGCCGCGTTCGGCGCGTATTTGTCCGCGATGACCGGCGCGCACGAAGTTGTGCTGAGTCTTCCGGTCTCCGCGCGCACCACCGCGACGCTGCGCCGTTCCGGCGGCATGATCGCCAACGTCGTCCCGCTGCGGCTGCGCTTATCGCCGACCACGACGGTCGGCGGCGTCATCCGGGCCGCCCAAGGCGAACTGACCGGGGCACTGCGACGTCAGCGCTACCGCCAGGAGGACATTTTCCGCGATCTCGGCTGGTCGATGGACGAGGCCGTGTCGTTCGGCCCCACGGTGAATCTGATGATGGTCGACTCCAGAATCCAGCTCGGCGCGGTCACCGGACGGTTACATGTGCTGACCTCCGGGTTGATCGACGACTTGTTCGTCAACCTCTATCCCGGCGTCGGCGGCGAGAGCACGCATATCGACTTCCAGGCCAACGCCAACCTGTATGGCGACACCGAACTCGCGGCCCAGCACCGGCGGTTCCTGTCGTTCCTGCATCGGTTCCTCGCGGCGGGACCGGACGCACCGCTGGCAACGGTGCCGGTGCTCTCGGACGGCGAACGCGCGGACTACGCCCCCGCCCGTGGACCGCGGGATGTCGCGCCGCGAACGCTGCCCGACATCCTCGCCGATGGCGTGGCGCTCGATCCGCGGGCGACCGCACTGGTGGCGGGAGCAACCACACTGACCTACCGCCAGCTCGACGACTACACCAATCGCTTGGCGCGGGTGCTGATCGCGTCCGGTGCGGGCCCCGAACGTGCCGTGGCGATCTCGATTCCACGGTCGGCCGAGTCGGTGCTCGCGATGCTCGCGGTGGCCAAGACCGGCGCGGCATTCGTGCCGATCGATCCGACCTATCCCGCCGACCGAATCGAGCACATGCTCGGCGACAGCGGGGTTGTCGCCGGCGTCACGGTCGCGACAGTGCGACCGTCCTTGCCGGACCGGATGAACTGGCTGGTCCTCGACGACGAGACCACCGGGCAGACGGTGGCCGCACAGGATGCGGCGGCGATCACCGACCCCGTGCGCCGCGCCGCGGTGCACCCCGACCAGGCCGCGTACATCATCTACACCTCGGGCTCCACGGGGCTGCCGAAGGGCGTCCTCGTCGCCCACCGCGGGCTGGCGAACCTGGTCGCCAACTCCGGCGCAGGATTCGGAATCGATGCTGAATCCATTGTCGCGCACGCTGTTTCGCCAAGTTTCGACATCTCGGTCGAGGAGATCCTCGTCACGCTGGCAGCGGGAGCGACGCTGGTTGTCGTACCACCGTCGGCGTACGCCGGCGAGGAGCTGGCGCAGGTGTTGCGCGAGCATCGCGTGACCCACCTCAACGTCACCCCGACCGTCGTCGGGTCGCTGGATCCGGCGACCCTGCCCGATCTGCGCACTGTGATCGTCGGCGGCGACGCCTGCCCACCCGACCTGGTCGCCGAGTGGTCCCACCGCACTGTGTTGAACGGTTACGGCCCCACCGAAACAACCGTCACCGTGACCCTCAGCGGTCCGATGACGCCAGGTGCACCGGTCACCATCGGCGGCTTGGCACGCGGTGTGTCGGCTGTCGTCCTCGATCCGTGGCTTCGTCCGCTGCCCCCTGGTACCACCGGCGAGCTCTACCTCGCGGGTTCCGGGGTGGCACGCGGCTACCATCGACGGACCGGGCTGACCGCCGATCGGTTCGTCGCCAACCCGTACGCGACGGGCGAGCGCATGTACCGCACCGGCGACCTGGCACGCTGGATCGAGCGCGACGGTCGGCTGGAACTGGAGTACCAGGGCCGCAGCGACTTCCAGGTGAAGGTGCGCGGTTTCCGCATCGAGCTCGGCGAGATCGACGCTGCCTTGCAGCGGCATCCGGACGTCGACTTCGCGCTCACGCTCGGTGTCGAAACCGGATCAGGCGCTACCGCACTGGTGTCCTATGTGCTGCCCGAGAACGGTGCAGAGGTCGATCCCGAAGCATTGAAAGCGGCTGCTGGAGGGTCGCTTCCGGCCTACATGGTGCCGTCGGTGGTCATGGTCCTCGACGCTGTCCCGCTGACGCCACTGGGCAAGGTGGACCGCAAGGCGTTGCCCGCGCCGGATTTCGGCGCGCGCACGATCGTGAGCAGGCCACCGTCCACCCCGCGCGAGGAGGTGCTGGCCACACTGTTCGCGGAGGTGCTCGGGCTGGAATCGGTCGGCGTCGACGAAAGTTTCTTCGCGCTCGGCGGTGACAGCATCGTCTCCATTCACCTGGTGTCGCGTGCGAAGGCCGCGGGGATCGGGTTCAGCGCGCGGGACGTGTTCGAACGCAAGACCGTCGCCGCGCTGGCCGCGGTCGCCACCGCGGTGCCGTCCACGGTGGTGCACGAGCTGCCCGGCGGCGGAGTGGGCGAGGTGGAACTCACGCCGATCGTGCACGCCATGCTGGAACAAGGCGACTCCTGGCGCCGGTATGCCCAGGCCGTGCTGATCGGGCTGCCCGCGGGAACCGAGCGCGCCGAGCTCGTCACGGCGATTCAGGTACTGCTCGACCACCATGACCTGCTGCGCTCGACGCTGCGGCGCACCGGCTCCGGCTGGACCTGGATGGTCGCCGAACCCGGCGAGGTGGACGCCGACCGCCTGCTCGAGGTCGTGACCGCCGACATCGACGCCGAACAGGCCTGCGAGCGTGCCTTGCATCGTGCCGCCGACCTGCTCGACCCTGAATCCGGGGTGGTCGCTCGGTTCGTGGCGATCGAGCGGACCGACGCCGAACCGCTGCTGTGGCTGGTACTGCACCATCTGGTGACCGACGGCGTCTCCTGGCGCATTTTGCTGCCGGATCTCGCCACCGCGACGCTGGGCGGCACACTCGCACCGGTCGGCACGTCATTCCGACGCTGGGCACACGGCCAGCGCGAGCACGCGGCCGGCCGCGCCGCCGAACTGCCGCTCTGGCAGCGCATCCTGGCCACGCCCGATCCCGCCGTCAGTGCGGCGCCGATAGACCCCGCGGTCGACGTGGTGTCCACCATGGCGGATCTGACGACCGTCGTCGCGCCGGAGATCGCGCACGCCGTGCTGACCACCGTGCCGGACCGTTTCCACTGCGGCGCCGACGACGTATTGCTCGCCGGGCTCGCGATGGCGGTGTCCCGGTGGCGCGATCGGACCTCGGCGCTGTTCACCCTCGAAGGCCACGGCCGCACCGAGGCCATCCTGCCCGGCGCTGACGTCACGCGCACCGTCGGCTGGTTCACCAGCGCCTACCCGGTCGCCGTCGACCTGGCCGACATCGATCTGGCCGACGCGTTCGGTGGCGGTGCGGCGGCGGGCGCCGCGATCAAGACCACCAAAGAACAGCTGCGTGCACTGCCGGACAAAGGCATCGGATTCGGCATGCTGCGTTACCTCGACCCGGACGCGGGCGCGGTGCTGGCAGACTCGCCCACCCCGCAGATCAGCTTCAACTATCTCAGCCGCGCGACCACCGGCGGCGACACCGGCCCGTGGCTGCCGCAGCGCTTCGCGGCGACCCAGGACGACCGTGCACCGGTCGCTGCCGTGGTGGACATCAACGCCGTCCTCACCGATGCCGGCCTCGAAGTGACCTGGTCCTACGCTTCCCGGCTGCTCGACGAGGCGGACGTCGCCGAACTCGCCGCGCTGTGGGCACAGGCGCTCGGCGGGTTCGCCGAGCACGCACAGCAGGCGGGCGCGGGCGGACATTCGCCCTCGGACTTCGATCTGGTCACCCTCGCTCAAGACCAGATCGACACCTGGGCGCACGAGTTCCCGACTCTCGTCGACGTCTGGCCGCTCTCGCCGCTGCAGTACGGCCTGCTGTTCCACGCGCTCTACGACTCCGACACCGCCGACCGTTACACGGTTCAATCGCTGCTCACCTTGGGGGGTACCGTCGAGCCGGCCCGACTGCGCCGCGCCGCGCAGGCTCTGGTGGCACGGCACGAGAACCTGCGCGTCGCCTTCGTGGAGACGGCGGACGGCCCGCGTCAGCTCGTCCTCGCCGACGCCGAGATCCACTGGCAGGATGTGGATCTCACCGGAATCGCCGACGACGACGAACGCGAGCGAGAACTCCAGCGGGTGATCGCCGTCGACGCACGCACGCGGTTCGTACTCGATCGGCCCCCGCTGTTGCGCTGCACACTCATCCGGACCGCACCGGACACATATCGGTTCCTGCTGACCAACCACCACCTGGTGTTGGACGGGTGGTCGGCACCGCTGCTCGTGCGTGAGTTACTTGGCCTGTATGTCACCCGGGGCGACGCCTCCGCCCTGCCGCCCGCGCACTCCTACCGCGAGTTCCTGACCTGGCTGAAGTCCATGGACGACGCGGAATCGCTGGTCGCCTGGACGAACTCGCTGGCCGGCGTGGACACACCCACACGGGCCGTGCCCACTCTCGCCGGTATCGAATCGACCGAAAACGGCATGGTGTCCAGCGATCTGTCCCACGCGACGGTGGCGCAGCTGGAAGGCGCAGCCCGCGACGCCGGAGCCACGGTGAACACGCTGGTGCAGGCCGCGTGGGCGATGCTGCTGGCGATGCTCACCGGCCGTACCGACGTGGTGTTCGGCGGTACGGTTTCCGGCCGGCCACCGGAGTTGGCCGGGGTCGAGGAGATGGTCGGCCTGTTCATCAACACGCTGCCGGTGCGGGTTCGGTTCGACCCGGCGGAGCAGGTGGTCGACCTGCTCGCGCGGCTACAGGCTGAGCAGGCGCGGCTGATGGACCATCAGCACGTCGGCCTCGCCGCCATTCATCAGGCGGTCGGCCTCGCCGAACTGTTCGACACCCTCACCGTTTTCGAGTCGTACCCGATCGATCGCGAGGCGCTGTCGCAGGCACTGGACATCGCGGGCATGCGGGTGCTCGATGTCGACACCACCGACGCGGCACCCTACCCGCTGAACCTCATGGTGATTCCGCTGCGTGGCGCCGAGGGCCAGGACACGCTGCGGATCACGGTGAAGTACATGGCCGACCAGCTCACCCCCGAGCAGGCGCAGCCGCTGTTGGATCGCTTCGTCCGGCTGCTCACCCAGCTCGCCGCGAATCCCCGCGCGCTGGTCTCCGAGCTACAGTACTGCGACGACGCCGAACGCGGCGCGCTGCTTCCGGTCCGCGGGGCGGAGCCGGTGCCGCCGCGCACACTGCCCGAGTTGCTCACCGAGGGCGCGCGCATCGACCCCGACGCGATCGCCGTCACCGCGGGCGAACTCACGATGTCTTACGGCGAACTCGACGCGTGGTCCAACCGTTTCGCGCGCGTGCTGTTGCGTCGCGGTGTCGGTCGCGAGGTGTTCGTCGTGCTCGCACTCACCCGGTCACTGGAATCGGTGGTGGCGGTGTGGGCGTTGGCCAAGACCGGCGCCGCGTTCGCTCCGCTGGACCCGAACTATCCGGTGGAACGGATCGAGCACATGCTCACCGACTCGAAGGCGCCGATCGGCGTGACGGTGACCGCGACCGGCGAGACGCTGCCGGGCACCATCGACTGGCTGCTGCTGGACGACCTCAACACCATTCGCCGGGTGATGACCGTTTCCGATGCGCCGATCACCGACGTCGAGCGCGGCGGGCCCATCCTTGTCGACCAGACCGCCTACCTGATCTACACCTCCGGCTCGACCGGCAAGCCCAAGGCCGTGCTGCTCAGTCACCGCGGCATCGCGAATCTCGTGTCAGCGCAACGTGAGACGCTCGGGCTCGACCACACCGCCAGTGCACTGCAAGTGGCCTCGCCCAGCTTCGACGCGTCGGTCTTCGAGTTGCTGACCGCGCACGGCGCAGGCGGCAGACTGGTGGTCTCGCCGCCGGATGTCTACGGCGGTGCCGAGCTCGAGCGCCTGCTGCGCACCGAGCGGATCACGCACGCGGTGATCACGCCGTCGGCGCTGACCACCATGGAACCCACCGGGCTCGACCATTTGCGGGTGCTGGCGGTCGCGGGTGAAGCCGCGACGCCGGAGCTGATCGAGCGGTGGGTGCCCGGCAGGCGAATGGTGAACCTGTACGGCCCCACCGAGTTCAGCATCTGGGCGACCGGTCCCGGCGAACTCGAGGCGGGCGAGCCGATCACGATCGGCGGCCCGGTCCGCGGCGCGGCCACCGTGGTGCTCGACACCTGGCTGCGCCCAGTGCCGGTGGGCGTGGCCGGTGAACTGTACCTGGCGGGTCCCGCGCTCGCGCGCGGCTACTTCAACCGGTTCGAGATGACGGCCGGCCGCTTCGTCGCCGACCCGTTCGGCGAGCCCGGTGGGCGCATGTACCGCACCGGCGACATGGTGCGCTGGGTACACGGGCACGACGGCGACTACGAGTTGGAATATCTGGGCCGCAGCGACTTCCAGGTCAAGATTCGCGGGCTGCGCATCGAACTCGGCGAGATCGACGCGGTGTTGTCGCGCGACGACGAAGTGGAGTACGCGGTGACCATCGGCCGCACCGGCCCGGCTGGAACCACCGTGTTGGTGTCCTACGTGCTGCCCACCGAGGGCGTGCGACTGGATGTCGAGCGGCTGCGCGGACAGGTTGCCGCCGAACTGCCCGGCTATATGGTGCCCGGCTACCTGGTCGTGCTGGACTCGATTCCGCTGACTCCGGTCGGCAAACTGGACCGCAAAGCCCTTCCGGTGCCCGACTTCTCGGACACCCGCCGACCCTATCTCGCGCCGCGCACGCCGGTCGAGGAAGCGGTTGCCGCGGTGTTCGGTGAGGTGCTCAGCAGCGAGCGGGTCAGCGTCGACGAATCGTTTTTCGAGCTCGGCGGCAACTCGCTGAGTGCGACCAAGGCGGTCGCGCGGGTGAACGCCGCGCTCGGATCCCGGATCGCGCTGCGCGACCTGTTCGACGCGCCGACCGTCGCCCAACTGTCCGCCCGGGTGGTTCCCGCCACCGGTGACGCACCCGGCCGGTTCACGCTGGCGCCGCGGATCCGGCCGGATCGCGTTCCGCTGTCCCCGGCACAGCAGCGGATGTGGGTGCTCAATCGGATGGACCCGGCCTCGCCCGCCTACAACATCGCGGTGGCGCTTCGGCTGACCGGAGAGCTGGACGTCGAGGCGATGCGGGCGGCCCTCGCCGACGTGGTGGAGCGACACGAGAGCCTGCGCACGCTCTATCCCGCCGACGCGGACGGCCCGCGCCAGGTGGTGGTCGGCACCGAGGTGGCCGCGCCGGCCATGCCTGTGCTGGAGACCGAGGGTGGTGCCGCCTTGCGCGCGCGAATCACCGCGCTGGCGAGTGCGGGATTCGACCTCACCACCCAGCCGCCGCTGCGGGTCGGCCTGTTCCGGATCCACGACACGGCCCTGGCACCCTCCGGCGCCGGGCCGGTGACCTCGAGCCTCTTCACCGGCGCCGCTCCCGTCTCGTCCGGCCCCGATACCGGCCTGACGCCGGTCTCCTCCGGCTACTCAGTGAGTCCCGAGCCGAGCGGCACAGACTCCGTGTCGACGCATGTCGTCGTGCTGGTGGTCCATCACATCAGCGCGGACGGCGCATCGATGGCACCGCTGGCCGCCGACTTGGTTGCCGCGTATTCGGAGCGCACGACCGGTACGCACGCCGCCCGCGTCCCCCTCCCGGTGCAGTATGCCGACTTCGCGCTCTGGCACCGAGAGGTGCTCGGCGACGAGGCGGACCCCGAATCTACCGCGGCGAACCAGATTCGATTCTGGCGCGACACCCTGACCGGCGCGCCCGATGTGCTCGAGCTCCCCGCCGATCGTCCTCGCCCCGCAGTGCAATCCATGCACAGCGCGGAGTTCGATTTCACCATCGACGTCGAATTGCACAGCGCGCTGGTCGAATTCGCGACCGGTCAGCACGTCAGCCCATTCATGGTCGTGCATGCCGCACTCGCGGTGCTGCTGGCCCGGCTGGGCGGGACCGACGACGTGGTAATCGGCACGCCGGTCGCGGGGCGCGGCGAGGAGGCGCTCGACCAACTCGTCGGCATGTTCGTCAACACCATGGCGCTGCGCACCCAGGTCGACACCGGTGTGGGCTTCGCGGCGTTCCTGGACACGGTTCGGTCCACGGATCTGGATGCCTTCGCCAACGCGGACGTTCCGTTCGAGCGGCTGGTCCAGGTGCTCGATCCGACCCGCTCGACCGCGCACCACCCGCTGTTCCAGGTGTCGCTGTCGTTGCAGAACTTCGTCGAGCCGGTGTTGGAGCTGCCCGGATTGCGGTTCGAGGTGGAGGATTTCGACCGGAACGCCTCGCAGTTCGACCTCACTCTCGACCTTCGGGAGCACTTCGCCGGGAGCGCGCCGTCCGGGATCGACGCCGTGCTGACGTACGCGACCGACCTGTTCGACGAGGCGACGATGGTCGCGTTCGCCGACCGGTGGCGGCGCATCCTCGCCGCTGTCATAGCCCGCCCCGAGATGCGCATCGCCGACATCGACCTCTTGGACGAGGCCGAACGCGCGACGCTGGTACCGGTGCGCGGTCCCGAAACGACCGGAACGACGACGCTTCCGGCACTGCTCGCCGAGACGGCCCAGCGGTGGCCGGATCACCCGGCACTGGTGATCGGCGGCCACACCAGCAGTTACCGGGAGATCGATGCACATTCCAACCGCCTGGCGCGAATGTTGCTCGCGGCGGGCGTATGCCCAGAAACTGTTGTGGCGCTTGGTCTTCCACGATCAGACGAGCTGCTCACCGGCATCTGGGCGGTCGCGAAGACAGGCGCGGCCTTCCTCACGGTCGACCCGAAGCACCCGGTGGACCGCATCGACCACATGCTCACCGATTCCGGTGCCGCAGTCGGCCTCACCCTCGCCGCGTTCCGTCCCATGTTGCCCGACAGCACGGACTGGCTGGTGCTCGACGAACTCACCGTTGTCGAACGCTGGGGCGCCGCGAGCAGCCACCCGCTATCAGCGAGCGAACTGCCCCGCCCCATCCGGCCAGACCATGCGGCGTGGATGATCTACACCTCGGGTTCGACCGGGACACCGAAGGGAGTCTCGGTGTCCCACCGCGGCGTCGCCGACCTTGTCGCTGCGCAGCGCGCCGCACTCGGCGTGGACGAATCGTCCCGAGTGCTGCAGGTGGCCTCGCCGAGTTTCGACGCGTCGGTATTCGAAGCGATCATGGCGTTCGGCTCCGGCGGCACGTCGGTCGTCGCGCCGCCCGAGGTGTTCGGCGGCGACACGCTCGCCGAACTGATCGACTCCGAACAGGTCACGCATATGGTGATCACTCCCTCGGCACTGGCTACCCTCGACCCCGCCGCGGTGACCAGCGTGCGGGTGCTGGCGGTGGCCGGTGAGGCAGTCGGCGCCGAACTGATCGAACGCTGGGCCGCGGACCGCAGCATGGTCAACCTGTACGGACCCACCGAATTCACGATCTGGGCAACAGGTTCCGCGCCGCTGACGGTTGGCGAGACGGTCACCATCGGCACGCCGATCGATGGCGCGGCCGTACTGGTACTCGACGACCGACTACGCCCGGTCCCGGTGGGCGTGGCAGGCGAACTGTATCTAGCCGGACCCGCACTGGCCCGCGGGTACCGAGCACGGCCGAGTCTCACCGCCGCTCGCTTCCACGCCAACCCCTACGGCGCGGCGGGCGAACGGATCTACCGCACCGGTGATCTGGTGCGGTGGATCCGCACCGACACCGGACTCGAGTTGGAGTACCTCGGCCGCACCGACTTCCAGGTCAAGGTGCGCGGTCAGCGCATCGAGCTCGGCGAAATCGACGCGGTACTCGGCCGCGCCGAGGGTGTGGACTTCGCGGTGACGCTCGGTGTGCCCGGCCCCACCGGGGCGACCGCGCTGGCCGCCTATCTCGTCCGCACGCCCGGAGTCGAACTGGACGTGGCGCAGGTGCGCGCCTTCGCCGCGGACACCCTGCCCGGTTACATGGTGCCGTCGGCATTCGTCGTGCTGGCGGAGATCCCGCTCAACGCGGTCGGCAAGCTCGATCGCAACGCGCTGCCCGCACCGGAGTTCACCGCGGACCGCACCGAATACCGTGCCCCGACCACACCGACCGAGCAAGTGCTCGCCGCGATATTCGGGGAGCTGCTCGGGGTGCAGACGGTCGGCGCCGACGATTCGTTCTTCGCGCTCGGCGGCGACAGCATCCTGGCGATTCAGCTGGTGTCCCGGGCCAAGCAGCACGACATCACCTGCACGCCGTTGCAGGTGTTCGAGCACCGCACGGTGGCGGCCATCGCGGCGGCCGTCGACGCCGCCGGCACCGCGGTGACGCTCGACGAACTGCCCGGCGGCGGCGTCGGCGAACTGCCGTTGCCGCCGATCGCGCACTACATGCTGGAGCGTGGCGGAAACTATGACCGCTTCGTCCAAACCGCGGTGCTGGAACTGCCGGTCGGGATCGAAAGGTCGCAGATCGTATCGGTCCTCACCGCCGCGGTGGATCGGCATGACATGTTGCGCGCCCGGCTGGTCACCGACGGGGACAGCGAGCCGCGCCTGCTGGTCGGCCCGCCCGGCTCGGTCGACGTGGACACGCTGGTACACCGCGTCGAGTTCGATGCCACCGACCGGATCGACACGCGTGAATTCGTGGCGACCGAACTGGATGCCGCGGCGAACCGGCTCGATCCAGCGAACGGCACAGTGCTGCAATTCATCTGGCTCGATCCGGTGGGCGACGCGGGCGTCCGGACCAACCCGGGCCGGATGATCGTGGTGGCGCACCATCTGGTGATCGACGGCGTGTCGTGGCGCATCCTGGTGCCGGATCTGGTCGCGGCCTGGGCACAGGTGTCGGCCGGCAACGACCCGGTGCTCGCGGAGACCGGAACGTCGATGCGCCGCTGGTCGCACGCCCTGGCCGAGGAAGCGCGCTCCGAGGGCAGGATCGCCGAACTGGCGTACTGGCGCGACGTCCTGGCTGGACCCGATCCGCTGATCGGCCCGCGCGAGCTGGATTCCGCGATCGACCGGACCGGCGTGTTGCGCATGATCGAGCGAGAGGTCTCCGCGGAGGTCACCGCCGCGTTGCTCACGACCCTGCCCGGCCTGTTCCATGGCGGCGTCAACGACGCGTTGCTGGCCACCTTGGCGCTCGCGCTGGTGCGCTGGCGCGACAGCGCCGAATCGACCGCGCTGCTGCGGCTGGAAGGCCACGGCAGGCAGGAGGAAGTGGTTCCCGGCGCCGATCTGTCTCGAACGATCGGTTGGTTCACCAGCATCTACCCGGTGCGGTTGACTCTGACGGGCATCGATGTCGACGATGCGCTCGCCGGCGGCCCCGGAATGGGCGCGGCGATCCGCGCGGTCAAACACCAGCTGCTCGCGGTCCCGGACAAGGGCATCGGGTTCGGCCTTCTGCGCTATCTGAATCCTGTCACCGCGCAACAGCTTCCCGAACGCCTGCCGGGCCGGATCAGTTTCAACTACCTCGGCAGGTACTCGACCGGCGACATCCCGGCCGGGCTGGAAGGTCTCGGCTGGCTGCCGACCGACGAACTCGGCGAGCTGCATGCCGCCGAGCATTCCGAGGTGCCCTTGCAGTCGGCGATCGATGTGAACGCCGTGGTGATCGGCGACCGACTACAGGCAAGCTTCGGGTTCCCGTCGACCCTGCTCACGCAGGAGCAGGTAGCCGAACTGGCCGACCTGTGGATCGAGACACTGCACGCCGCGGCTCATTTCGCCCAGTCGCCGGCCGCGCAGGAGGCCGCCGCCGAGGAAGCGGCCGCGACAGCTCCCGCAGCGCCCGCGCCAGGTGGGCTCAGTCTGGACGTGGTGCTGCCGATCCGGCTCGGCGGTGACGAGCCCGCGCTGTTCTGCCTGCACCCCTCGTCCGGAATGTCGTGGACCTACACGGGTTTGGCCGACGCCCTCGCGCCCGGTCGACCGATCTATGGTTTACAGGCGCCCGACCTGGGCGGCCACGAGCCCTCGGCGCGCTCGATCGAGGAGTTCGCCGACCGCTACCTGCGCGAGATCCGCGCCCTGCAACCCGAAGGGCCCTACCACCTGCTCGGCTGGTCGTTCGGCGGGCTGATCGCGCACGCCATCGCGACGAAACTGAAGGCGCAGGGCGCGCAGGTAGGCGTGGTCGCGCTGCTGGACGCCGATACCGCCGACATCGACGGCGACAGCATCGAGCGGCTCACCGCGGGCGGGTTCGTCAACGCGTTCGGCTCGGTCCTCGGCATCCACGAGGTGCCCGCCGAGGCGACCGCACAGGAGGCGGCCGACCTGATCCGCGAACGGCTCGGCGGCGTGTCGCTCGTCGATGCGGACATGCTCGAACGGATGGCCGCGTCATACAACGCGTCGGCGCGGACCAGAACCGGCTATCGACGCCCGATATTCGATGGCGACATCGTGTATTTCAGCGCGACCGTCGATACCTCCGACATCTTCGGTCCGGACGGCTGGCGACCGTATGTGACCGGCGAGATCACCAACCACGACATCGATGTCACCCACTACGAGCTGACCGCACCGCAGGCGCTGCCGATCATCGCGCGCGTGCTCGACGAACATCTGGGAGGAAGAGGATGAGTTCCGAGCAAGGAGTCGTCGTCGAGGGAATCGAGAAATCCTTCGGCGCGGTCCGGGCATTGCGTGGCGTCGATTTCGCGGCCGAACCGGGCGAGGTGCTCGGCATCCTCGGACCGAACGGCGCGGGCAAGACCACCATGGTGAACATACTGTCCACGCTGATCGCGCCGGATCGCGGTCGCGCGCTGGTCGCCGGGCACGACGTGGTCGCCGACCCGGCAGCGGTGCGCCGCGGCATCATGCTGACCGGACAGTATGCCGCGTTGGATGACATGCTCAGTGGCTACGAGAACCTCGTGCTGTTCGGCAGGCTGATGGGCCTGCGCAAACGCGATGCCCGCAGTCGCGCCGACGAGTTGCTCGCCGAGTTCGATCTCGAACGCGCTGCGGGGCGTCGGGTCGGCACCTATTCCGGCGGTATGCGCAGACGTATCGACATCGCGTGCGGTCTCGTTGTGCGGCCCGACGTCGTGTTCCTGGACGAACCCACCACCGGTCTCGATCCACGCAGCAGACAGGGCGTCTGGGACCTGGTGTCCGGCTTCAAGAAGGAAGGCATCACCACCCTGCTCACCACCCAGTATCTGGAGGAGGCCGACGCGCTCAGCGATCGGATCATCGTCATCGACCACGGCGTGGTGATCGCCCAGGGCACGGCTGACGAACTGAAGTCGCGGACCGGAGGCAGCTACTGCGAGGTGGTGCCGCTGGATCTGAAGGACCTGCCAGCCGTCGCCGCGGCACTGGGTTCGTTGCTGCCGCAGGACAGCCGGACGGCGGTGACCGCCGAATCCGATCGGATCGCCATTCCGGCACCGGACGGCGCCAAGACACTCGCCGAAGCGCTGCGCAGGCTCGACGGCGCCGGGGTCGAACTGGTCGACATCGCGCTGCGCAGGCCGTCGCTCGACGACGTATTCCTCGAGCTGACCGGGCATCTGGCGACAGTGGAGGACATCGCGGAGCCGGAGGTTGTCTCGTGACGACCGCGACCTGGCTCACCCAGATCCGGGCCGCGCCGATGCGCACGCAGCAGTGGTGGGTGCTCAGCACGCGGCTGATCGCTCCCTCGGTGCGCACCGGCGAGGTGCTCGCCTCGGTACTGGCGCCCGCGACGTTCACCGCGAGTTTCTACATTCCGCTGCGGATCGTGATGACGTTCGCGGGTACGGGGTTCAGCAGTTACGCGCAGTTCATGATGCCGATCGTGATCTTGCAGGCTGCCGCGTTCACCGCCGTCTCCTCGGCCTTCCGCGCCGCCACCGATTCGGTCGCCGGGCTCAACCGGCGGTTCGGCTCCATGCCGGTCGGCCCGCTGGTCCCGGTCGCGGCGCGGATGTCCAGCAACGTCTTCCGTCTGGTCATCGCGTTGATCACGGCGTTGATCTGCGGGCACGTCATCGGATTCCGTTTTTATCTGGACACCGCGCACACCCTCGGTTTCCTGCTGTTGTCCCTGCTCATCGGGATCACGCTGACGTTGGGTGCGGACGTTATCGGGACGGTGTCGCGCAGCCCGGAGTCGACCACCCAGGCGCTGGTGTTGCCGCCTTTGATCTTCGGCATGCTGTCGACCGGACTGGCGCCCGCGAACCAGTTTCCGACGTGGGTGCAACCGTTCGTCCGCAATCAGCCGATCTCGCAGTACGCCATCGCGTTGCGGGCGCTCGCCGGTGACAGCGGGCCGAACGCGGGACAGGTGACCTGGTCGCTGATGGGACCACCGGTGGCCTGGGTGATCGGCACCCTGCTGCTGTGCATTCCCTTTGTTATCCGTTTGAGCGCGAGGAGGGCGTGATGGCACTACTCGCCGATCGCACGAACGAAACCCACACCAGCTCGGAGGTGTCGGTCTCGGCACTGGCACTGCACACGCTGATCCAGACGCAGCGTCTGCTGCTGCGCTGGGTCCGTAGCCCGATCACCTTGCTGGAGACCCTGATCATTCCCTGTCTGCTGCTGATCATGCTGGACACCGTGGTCGGTAACCAGATCCAGAAGTTCACCGGTGAGAGCGCGCTCTACGGCTCGGCGCCGATGGTCGCGCTGATCGGCGCACTGTCCGGCGCGGTCGTCGGTGGCGTCTTGCTCGGCCGGGAGCGCGACACCGGTCTACTCGCCCGCTTCTGGGTCCTGCCGGTACACCGCGCCTCCGGCCTGGCCTCCCGGATCATCGCCGAGGGCTGCCGGATCTTCGTGGGCACCATCGCCGTCGTGCTGGTCGGCTACCTGCTCGGGTTCCGCTTCCAT
Organism: Nocardia sp. NPDC049220; assembly: GCF_040647855.1. Taxonomy (NCBI): domain Bacteria; kingdom Bacillati; phylum Actinomycetota; class Actinomycetes; order Mycobacteriales; family Nocardiaceae; genus Nocardia; species Nocardia sp. NPDC049220. Next base: position 562,431 of record NZ_JBEZDA010000001.1, on the reverse strand, counting down.
CAGGGCGTGGCGGCGACCATTGCCTTCCTGCTGGTCCCGATCGGTTTCGGTTTGGCCTTCGCCACCATCGTCACCGCGGTCGCCGTGTTCACCGCCAAAGCGACGCTGGTGGAGGGAATCACGATTCTCACTTCCCTGATGATGTTCTTCAGCACCGGTTTCGTTCCCCTGGCCGCTTACCCGACTTGGATCCAACCGGTGGTGCGCAATCAACCGATGTCGGTCGCCGTCGATGCCATGCGTGCGCTGGCCCAGGGCGGCCCCGTGGCTCATCTTCTGGGTCTCACCGTCGCCTGGTCCGTCGGCGCGGTCATCCTCTTCGCCATTCCGGCGACTATCGGGTATCGCCGAGCCAGCCGAAGTTGACCAGCGACCGTTTGAAGCGGACGCCACGGCTGGATTCGACAGGCCGCGGCCGAAGTTGGCCGGTCGCGGGCTACTCGGCCGCGAGCTGCCTGGCCAGCGCCCAGATCACCAGCACGTCCACGGCGATCAGCACCAGCGCCCAGAACGGGTAGATCGACGCGAAGAGGAAATTGTCCACGATGCTGAGCGCTGCCAGCACGATGCCCGCGAGGTAGCCCCACGTCTTGCCGGTGACGATGCCGACACCGGCGCTCACCATGAGCACGGCGAGTACCAGATGGATCCATCCCCAGGCGGTGACGTCGACCAGGAAAACCTGATCCTCGGTCACCACGAAGATGTCGCGCCCCGCGATCGCCGCGATGGCCGTCAACACGTGCAGGACACCGGCGACGAGGATCAGCACGCCCGCGAAGATCGTCATGTCGCTGAGCAGCGGACGGGTGCCGATCGGGCCGTGACTGGTCATTGCACACACTCCTTCCGAAACGCGTGGTATACCTGTCGGCCCAAGGTAGCCGTTCACCGAGCCGAATCGATGCAGGCAGCCCCGCCTGGTCACCGAAGTGCCCCTCGGCGCATTGTCGATGCGACACAGCGACGGCTGACGCGCGACGCAGTCGGCGCGGGCGGCCCGGATGCCGACGCAGAACAACCAACCAGTGCGGGGATCGGACCCCACCGCACCGAAGCGTTTCCAGCGGATGCGCAGCATGCCCGAAGAACCCGCCACCTTCCGACGTGGCATGGGCCGGCGGTCATGTCATCGGCCTTCGGGATGGCGCCGACAGACGATACGGACACGCGCCACACCAACGACCATCAATGTGATCACCGACGACGCGCCCCGCGGTGACACCGCCGCCGGACCAGCGATCACAGCGGCGTGACTTCCAGCACTGCCGGCTCCCCCGCGTGGCGGCATGTCGACGAATCCGCACCGCTGGCAACGGCTCCGCCGCTGCCGCAGCCGGGACCGTTACCACCTCACGCTGCGGGTCAGGGTGTCGCCGATCGTTAACACCGGAGATTCAGCAACTCATCGGCGACCATTGTGAACACTCGGGACCGATGTGGTCGACCCCGGCTGCGTGCCGCACAATAGGGGTCCGCGAGCGGCGCGCCCTGGCGACCTTCGCCTGGCGGACAGATGCTGCAGCGACACAAGGTGTTGTGCTACATCGACTTGTCACCCCCAAGGAGTAGTGTTCCAAGGGGAGGAATCCGTGACGGAGTGTGCTCGGGAAGGGCGTGGAAGCAGGATGAAACTGATCGATCGGGTGTCGGCAATCAACTGGAATCGGGTGCCCGACGAAAAGGATGCCGAGGTCTGGGACCGGCTGACCGGCAACTTCTGGCTGCCGGAAAAGGTTCCGGTTTCCAACGACATTCCCTCGTGGAACACCCTGACCGCCGATGAGAAGCAGCTGACGATGCGGGTCTTCACCGGCCTCACCCTGCTGGACACCATCCAGGGCACCGTCGGCGCGGTGAGCCTGATCCCGGACGCGCTGACCCCGCACGAGGAAGCGGTGCTCACGAACATCGCGTTCATGGAGTCGGTGCACGCCAAGAGCTACAGTTCGATCTTCTCGACACTGTGCTCCACCCGCGAGATCGATGAGGCGTTTCGCTGGTCGGAGGAGAATCGCAACCTGCAGCGCAAAGCCGAGATCGTGCTCGGATATTACAACGGCGACGATCCGCTCAAGCGCAAGGTCGCTTCGACGCTGCTGGAGAGTTTCCTGTTCTACTCCGGCTTCTACCTGCCGATGCACTGGTCATCGCGAGCCAAACTCACCAACACCGCCGACATGATTCGGCTCATCATCCGCGACGAGGCCGTGCACGGCTACTACATCGGCTACAAGTACCAGAAAGGCCTGGAGTTGGTCAGCCAGGCCGAGCGCGACGAACTGAAGAACTACACCTTCGAGCTGCTGTTCGAGCTCTACGACAATGAAGTCGACTACACCCAGGATCTCTACGACGAGGTGGGCCTCACCGAAGACGTCAAGAAGTTCCTGCGCTACAACGCCAACAAGGCGCTGATGAATCTGGGCTACGAGGGCCTGTTCCCGAAAGACGAGACCGAGGTGAACCCAGCCATCCTCTCGGCGCTGTCCCCCAACGCCGACGAGAACCACGACTTCTTCTCCGGCTCCGGCTCCAGCTATGTGATCGGCAAGGCCGTCAACACCGAAGACGAGGACTGGGAATTCTGAGTTAACACCGAACTACGCGGCGGCGGCGGACTTATCCGCCGCCGTTTTGCATTGCGCGAACCGTAGTACCCTCGCGCAACGCTTGCCACGACGAGGCAGAACTACAGGTGAACCCGCTAGGTCCGCCCGCCGTGAAGACGCGGTAATCACCTGTCCGCCAATCGGTCTCGCAGCAAACACCGACCGGGTATAAAGAGAGCCTCACCACCGAGGGGGATGTCTCGATGTACCGACGACTAGCGCTGATCGCGACGGTCCTGATGACCGCTCTGGCGTGTCAGAACGACAATTCGGCAGTCCCACCGCCGGGCGGCGGCGAATTCTGGTCGACCGTGCCGCAGACCGACGAACAGCGCATGGAGGTACTCCGACGCGTCCGCGCCGTCGACACCTGCGCGCTGCTCCCACGTTCGGAGCTTGCCGAGATCGGAACGGTGATCACGGTGGGCACCGACCGGCTGAACTCGTGCGCAGCAGAACTCGACAGTTCCGAACCACACCGGGGAAAAGCCATCCGCTGGGCACTGATCGGACCGGTAGCGGAGCTGCGGAACGAACGAGGGTCGATCGAATACCTCGGCGATGTGGCAATCTCCTTGCTCAGCGACACGGACACCATGCGCCAGGAGCTGGCCGCAACGCTCGTCGAACGATCCTGCTCGGCCGTGGCACGAATGCCCGCGACGGCAGCGATCAGTCTTTCGGTGCGAACCCCGTTGGGCGTGGAACCGTGCCCCTTGGCGAAGTCGCTCCTCACCACGGCACTGACCGAATGGAAACGGCAACCACGCCAGGGTGATTCGAACGACACGGTTTCCACGGCGCTGACCGACGCCGACCCGTGCGCGGTCTTACCGCGCCTCGGGATCACCGCGAAACCCACTGAACAGCAGATCGCCAGCTGCGTGTTCACCCATCATGGCGACGAGATCCGACTGACCTACGACTACACCCACGAGTACCTTGTCACCGCGGGCGGTGTGGCGTTCAGTGTCGGCGACCGTCCTGTCTACCGAGATGCGGCTGAAGAACTCCGGTTCTACAATGCCGCGATCGGACCGCCGATCGGACCGCCGATCGGACCGCCGATCGGACCGCCGATCGGACCGCCGAACAGCGACTTCCCCGGACCGCGCCTGCCAACCATCTCCCTCACCGGCACGAATGACACGGCACTCGAAGAGGTGATGCGCCAAGCGTTGTCGCTGTTTCCGTAGGCTTCGGCAACCGACGCCCCGAGGACGGCGGTGCCGTTCGGTCGTCGGGGACGGTTCCGTCGCACTGTTCCGGCACTCGGTGGATCAGACGCCGCGAACACGCCGCAGCGCGCGTCGTCAGATCCCGAGCACCAGTTGAGCCGTGGTGAAGTAGATGATCAAACCGGTGGCGTCGACCAGGGTGGTGACCATCGGCGCGGAGACGACCGCGGGATCGATCCGGAGCTTCTTCGCGAGCAGCGGCATCGTACCGCCGATGGTCGCGGCCCAGCCGCAGATCAGGACCAGCGTGATGCCGACGACCAGGGCGATGCGCGGGCCGACGAACAGGGCGCCGATCACCAGACCCGCTGCGGCGAGCAACGATCCGAGCACCAGCCCGACCCGGCATTCCCGCCAGATCACCTTGAACAGATCCGACACCCGAACCTCGCCGACCGCCAGCGCGCGCACGCACGCGGTGGCGGCCTGCGCGCCGGCATTGCCGCCCGCCCCGATCAGCAGCGGGATGAACAGCGCGAGATGCGCGGCCTGCCGCAGGGTGCCCTCGAAGAAGTCGGTGACGCTCACCGTGAGCGTCGCCGCGAACAACAACAGCAGCAACCACAGTGCGCGATAGCGGGCCAGCTGAAACACGCCGGCGGCCATGTAGTGGCCCTCCCACGGCGCGGAGCCGGCCTGGCGGGCAACGTCCTCGCTGTCGGCAGCCTCGATCACCTCGACCGCGTCGTCGATGGTGAGCAGCCCGACCAGCCGGTCCTCGCTGTCCACCACCGGCAGATTGATGTCGTTGGTCTCACGCATCAATCGGGCGGCCGTCTCCGCGGAGTCGGTGGCGCGTGCGAACGCCGGCTCGGTGACAACCAGTTCGGACACCATCGTGTCCGGCTTGCTCAGCACTAGTTCGCGCAGTTCGACGATGCCGATCAGCCGCCGGCCCGAGTCGACGACGGGCAGCGTGTACACCGTCTCGGCGCTACCGCCTTCGGCCCGCACCATGCTCAGTGCCGCACCGACAGTCAGGTTGCGCGGCAGCGCCACCACCTCGGGCGTCATGTACTGCCCCGCCGAGCCCTCCGGGTAGCCGAGCAGGCTCGCCGTGATCCGCCGCTCCCGCGGACTCAGTCCGGCCAACGCCTTCTTGGCGACCTTCGCGGGCGCTTCGCGCAGCATGCGCGCCCGATCGTCGGGCGCCATGCCCTCGACCAGGTCGCGGAAACTCTGATCGCGCAGACCCTGCAGGATCTGTTGTTGGGCAACGGGGTCGAGTTCCTCGAAGACGGCCAGCGCCAGATCCTTGTCCAGCAGCCGGAAGGCCACCCCGGCCTGCACGGCGTCCATGCGGGCGAGCTGGTCGGCGATGGCGTGTGGCGGATGGTTGTCGAGCCAGTCGAGCGCCACGGCGACACGGCGGCTTTCGACGACGTCCTGCACGGACTCGGACAGCGTCGGACGTACTTCGATGATGTCGGACTGCGACATGGGAGTTCCTCAGCACAGGCGTGAGTGAATGGAGAACACGAATTCACACCGCGGGCGCCGACCCTGCTGTCGCGACCTATCTAGGAATGCGAAGGAGCGGCACCGCGCGGCCTTCGACTAGGAGGTTCGCTGCGCATAGCAACCCCACCTCCTCCTCGTCGCTGCCGCGAATGTGGACCACCGCGCCATTCAAGAAAACATCATAAGGACGAGACATCGCCCCCATGAAGGATACACGGCTTCGGCGACGCCGCTCACCATGGCGATGGGTTCTTACGCAGGCTTAGCGGGCTCGATCATCGCGATCATGCGCGGGCCTGGCCTTCGCCCCGATCGATTCGGACCATCCGCGACTGGTAGACCCGAAATCCGCTGAGCCATAGCGGGTTCTGCCCACAACTGCTCTGCTTCAGCACGCTGCCCCGTGAACATCATGCCCGTACCGGCCTGCCACCGCATCGACCCCACACTTCGGTTCCTGACCACGACGCCTCGAAATGCTGTCGAGTGTGATGTCTATGACGTCGGTTCCATGCTGTCGATCTCCAGCGCGAACTGTTCCACCGGTCCGGGTGGCGGCCAGCCGCGTGGCTGTCGTCCCGTTACCCGGACAAGTCCGCGTGCGGGATTACCCGGGTAACCGCGTGTGTTGCCCCTACTATGGCTACTCCCGACCTCGGAACTGTCGGCGCATACCTGGTCGCCCAGGCCTTCGGGCGGCACTTTCCCGGCGCTCGTGCCGCCGAGCTGGAACGGCTCGGGTACGGCACGCTCTGGCTGGCGGGAAGCCCGCCCGCCGACCTGACGGATGTGGAGACCGCGCTCGACGTCACCGAGTCGGTCGCGGTCGGCACAGCCATCGTGAACGTCTGGTCCGCCCCGGTGGACGAAGTCGCCGCCTCCTACCACCGAATCGAGAAGCGCCACCCCGGGCGATTCGTTCTCGGGGTCGGGGTCGGACACCCGGAGGCGACCACGGAGTACGCCAAGCCCTATGACGCGCTCGCGTCCTACGTCGAGCGGCTGCTGGAGCTGGGCGTGCCGCAGGATCGGCTGATGCTCGCGGCGCTACGCAAACGGATGCTGCGGCTTTCGCACGACCGCGCGGCGGGCGCGCTGCCATACTTCACCACGCCCCAACACACTGCCTATGCCCGGGAGACGCTCGGCGCCGACCGACTACTCGCTGTGGTTGCCAGCGTGGTCCTCGACGAGGACCTCGACGCCGCCCGGGCGACGGCGCGTGAGTGGTCGCGCACATATCTAAATCTGGGAAACTATGTCGCCAACCTGCGCGAAACGGGTTTCCCGGACCTGAAGACCGGCGACGAGCCCGACGACGCGCTGCTCGACGTGCTCGCCGCCCTGGGTAGCGCGGCGCGGATCGCCGAGCGGGTGCGCGCGAGCCTGGCCGACGGCGCCGACCACGTTCCCGTGTTCCCGCTCCCCGCCATCGCCGACCCGCTGCCGGCGCTCACCGCGATCGCGCACGCGCTGGGGCTTCCGACAGCCAAGTGATTCAGGCGGGTCGGCCGGAGCGGACGGTAGTCGCAGAATGATCTGACCGCAGGTGTCGCCGCACCCCGGCCGCGTGGTTGCCGGCCGCCTCCTTCCGCCAAGTTCCCGGCGCAGTGGGGGTGCTCAGATCGATTCATCGAAGAGTCCGCACTGACCCCGCGGCGAGGCCTCCGTACGCCACGCTGGGTAGCCCTGATGCCGACCTCCACCTGTGGCCATGAGCGCCGCCGTATCGAACCGCATGTTCCTCGGGTCCTGGGGTAGACAGAGAGTGCCCAGTAATGGGTTAGGAGGTGGTGAAAGTGATGATGTCACCAATGTTGATGGAACTTGTGGACATGGCGCGAAACATGTGGAACATGATGTTCCCGAACATGCCCATGTAGTGAGATCAATCGACTGGGCAGGCGACGCCACGCCGATTGCGCGGACACTCTGTCCAGTCGACTGCGCGGGGCACACCGATCCGGCAGACGGTTGGGGACAATTGTGGAGTTCCGGGCCAGGTCGGAGTGCGACGATCAGCAGGTAGCCGTAGACCGTCGCGCGGCGCGACCGACGTCAGGAGCGCGTGAGGACGACGAGTCGCTGGGTCGCTCGAGTCATGGCGACATAGCGGTCGACCGATCCTTGGATGCCCTCGCCGAACGCGTCCGAGTTGACCACGACCATGTCGAACTCGAGCCCCTTCGCCAGCTCAGGGGTCATCGACCGGACGCGGGGAGTCGGGCGGAACGTCGGAACACCGATTACGCAGGCGATCCCTTCGGCATGCTCGGCGAGCCAGGTGTCGACGATCGAGCCCAGATCCGACGCAGATCCGTGCACGACGGGGACGCCACTGCTGCGGATGGAGGTCGGCACGTTGGCGTCCGGAAGCACAGCTCGGATGACCGGCTCGGCTTCGACCATGACCTCTTCCGGTGTCCGGTAGTTGATGCTCAGGGAGGCCAGTTCGCTCCGATTGAGCCCGATCCGCTCGAGTCGTTGCTGCCATGACTCGGTGAACCCGTGCCGGGCCTGGGCACGGTCCCCGACGATGGTGAAGCTGCGGGAGGGACAGCGCAGCAGCAACATCTGCCACTCCGCGTCCGTTAGTTCCTGCGCTTCGTCCACGACGATGTGCGCGAAGGGGCCGGCCAGCCGGTCCGGGTCGGGTTTTGCCAGTGCAGCCTCGTCGACCAGCATCTCTTGTAGGTCCTGCTGCCGCAGTTGCGTCATCAAGCCCTCGCCGTCACCGTAGTCGTCGGAAGCGATCAACTCGTCGATGACGCTGGACATACGCTCGCGTTCGGCGTTCACAGCGGCGTTGTACCGACGTGCGCGTCGTGCCGCTTCCGGGTCTCCGAGCCGCTGGCGCGCGGCGTCCAGGAGCGGTAGGTCGGACACGGTCCACTGGTGTGCGTCCGTGCGTTGCAGCTTCCGGACCTCCTCGGGGCTGAGCCAGGGAGCGCACTTCCGTAAGTACGCGGGCACCGACCACAGGTCCCCGACGAGGTCTGCCGCTTCGATCAACGTCCACGCGTTGTCCAGGGTCGTGCGCAATTCGTCATTCTGCAGCAGCGACTTCCGGAACTGGGCGGCCGGAATATCACCGTCGTACTTGTCCCCCAGGATCGTCAACAGCAACTCCCAGATCTGCTCGCGTGCTTCGTTGTGTGGCGTACCGGGTTCCGGCGCGTCGAACGCCTCGGCCCAGTCGTCGGCGCTCAACCAGAGGTCCGACGATTCAGTCGTGACCGTCACTCCCTTGCTGGGCGGCTGCTCGTAGAACCTGACGGCCGTTTCGATCGCCCGCACCATTTCCGCGGACGACTTCAGACGAGCCACCTCCGGGTCGGCCTCGAGTGGTGCCCGCGCCCCTTCTGCGACGAGGTCACGCAGGGTGCACAGTTGCACGCTCTCTTCGCCGAGGCTGGGCAAGACGTCGGCGACATAGGCCAGGTAGGGCTCATGCGGACCGACAAACAGCACGCTGTGGCGGAGTGCGGGCTCGGAGTAGAGCAGATACGCGCTGCGATGCAGCGCGACGACGGTCTTGCCCGTACCCGGTCCGCCGTCGACTACGAGGGCACCGCGCGACCCCGCACGGACGATGGCGTCCTGGTCGGCCTGGATGGTGCCGAGCACATCTCGCATCCGGGCCGAACGGTTGCTACCCAGGCTGGCGATGAAGGCGGACTGGTCGTCGAGTGCGGCGTTGCCTTCGAACCCTTCCGGGGTGAACACGTCGTCCCAGTAATCACCGACCCGGCCACGATTCCAGCGATACCTGCGGCGGCGTGCCAGACCCATCGGGTCGGCGTGGGTCGCTCCGAAGAACGGTTCCGCCGCGGGAGAGCGCCAGTCGATCAGCAGCTGACGTCCCGCGCTGTCCAGGAGGCCGAGTCGTCCGATATACACCGGCTCTGGATCGTCGGCGCTGACGATGTGTCCGAGACACAGGTCCACACCGAAGCGGCGCAGTGAGCGTAGGCGTGCGGTCAGCCGATGAACCTCGAAGTCGCGTTCCAGGGCCTCTTGGCCTAGGCGTCCGGGTGCCTTGCGGGTGGCGTCGAGGCGTTTGTTCAGGTCTGCGATGGACTGCTCGACGCTTTGCGCGATAGCCGCGAAGTGCTGTTCGTCAGCAGCGATGAGCGCCGGGGCGGCCTTGCGGGAGAGATGATCGGGAAGGTCGAACATGCTGGTAGACAGGAAGTTCAAGGTGTCAGCTCCACGGTGAGGTTCGTTTGGCGGGGCCACCACATCGGTGCGGACACGGCGGCCACACACCACCAGGTCGACCTCCCCAGGCAATCAATGACTCGACACACAACACACGCAATTCGTTACCCCCATTTCCATCGGTACTGGCTTCGGCGGGCAATTCTGCGGCATCACCCGGGTCTTGCCGCAAGCCCCGGGGTGCGCTATAAGTTGAAAAGGGAAGGACTGCGTTCCGCCTCTCTCGTCCCGTTGTGAACCGACAACCCCGTGTAGGCGATCGGTGGCTTCTGTCCGGACGAAAGCAGCTCGACATCGGGGCGACGACGAAGCTCTCGCCCGAGGCGGCACAAGCCAGGCTCCGGATCAAGGTCAGTGCCCGTGAACTGCCGTTTTACTCGCGGCAACGCCGTGTCAGGGGCCATGTCAGGACGATGACGGTCCGGTGTCAGGACGGCAGGCGATTGTTTCTTCCGTGATCAGGTTCCGCTCGGCGAGCACAGCGCACGCCGAGCAAGACACCACGAATTCGAAGGAGCACACCATCATGTCCAACACCATCGCCAGCACCGACCAGGAGAAGACCACCCTGCGCACCGCCGCCTACGGAACCGTCGCGCTGCTGGCCGCTGCCGGCGCACCGCACAAAGGCATCACCCACGGCTCCATCGCCCTGACCTCGGCCACCGGCCTGGTCGGACACGTTCTCGCGGCGAAGTCCAGGGACATCGAGTTGCCGGGCAAGACCGTCGCCGCACTCGCCGACCAGGTACTGCCCGCCCTGACCGCCGCGGTGCGCCTGCTCGAACAGCAGGACCCGGCCGAAGCCGACAACTTCCGCAGCACCATCGCCGTCGCCGTCGACGCCGCCACCCAACCCGGCAAGGGGCAGCCCAACCCCGTCGTGGCCGCGATGGCCCGAAAGATCACCACCGCCCTCGGCTGACGATGCGGCCGACCGGCTCAGCCGACGGGTTGGACACCGTGGTGCCCGCGCAGGTGGGTCAGTACCCTTGATCGAATTGCGTAAAGCTGCGCGAGCAAAGGGGTTTCGGGCATGATCGGTCGTAGTGCACATGTCGGCCGACTGGTCGCCATCGCGGTCATGGCCGCAGCTCTGGCATCGACCGTCGCGTGCGGTACGAATTCGCCGGAGGAACAAGCCGACCGGGAACGCAAAGCGGCCAGCGTCACGACGTTCAAGCTCCACATGACCAAGGATCTGTGGACGCGGACCAACAGCGATCGCAGCACCGCGGCCGAAGGTCGAAAGGTCGAGAAGCCGAAGACCGTCACCGAGGACCCGAACGAGATGGTGACCATCGAACTGACCGGCCCGCAGATAGTCGACTACCTCCAGATACTGGACTACAACGCGCACGGCGGCAGCACCGCTCGAGATGAGCCGCTGGCGCGCGCCGTCTACGACACGCTGGCATCGGTGATGGACAGGATCCAGACTCCGCCGGCGCCTGGTGCGCCGGAACCGGAAATCACTATCAACGCGGCTGTCGGCCCTGGCACCTCGAGCGTCGCCACGCCGACCACGTCCACTGCGCCGAAGTAGGGTCCCGGTGGCAATCGCCGAAAGTCCTGTCGTGCTGGAGCCTCTTGGGCGTCCCGAACCGAACCCGAGACCCCCACATCCCTGCCCACGCGCCGCACACCGCTACCACATGCGCCCACCCACCAGAAGACCAGTAGGTTTGTTGTAGCTGGTTAGGGACACACCAAGGAGACATCTGTGCGATTCGGCATCTTCATTCCGCAGGGTTGGCGGCTGGATCTGGTCGGCATCGACCCCCTTGCACAGTGGCACGTGATGCGTGAGCTGGCCCAACGCGCCGATGCAGACAAAACGTGGGAGTCCCTGTGGGTGTACGACCATTTTCACACCGTCCCCATCCCGACCGAGGAGGCGACGCACGAGGCGTGGACGCTGATGTCGGCGTTTGCCGCATCCACCTCGCGGATCCGGTTAGGACAGATGTGTACCGCGGTCAGCTATCGCAACCCCGCCTATCTGGCGAAGGTCGCGGCCACGGTTGACCTGATCTCGGGCGGTCGGGTCGAGATGGGCATCGGCGGTGGTTGGTACGAGCAAGAATGGCGCGCCTACGGCTACGGCTTCCCCCCGCCGGGCGAACGACTGGGCCGCCTCGACGAGGGCGTACAGATCTTCCGGCAGGCGTGGACTACCGGCGCGGCCACGCTCGACGGCAAGCACTACCAGGTCGACGGCGCCATCGTGCGTCCGCTTCCGGTGCAGGAGGGCGGGATTCCGCTCTGGATCGCCGGCGGCGGCGAGCAGAAGACCCTGCGCATCGCGGCGAAATACGCGCAGTACACCAACTTCAGTGGTGACCCCGAGGATTTCACGCGCAAGTCCGAGGTGCTCCGCGCGCACTGCGCCGAGGTAGGCACCAACTTCGATGCGATCGTGCGTAGCGCGAACTTCACCGTCGCGATCGGCTCGACCGAAGCCGAAGTCGCACAGCGGCTCGCGACAATGACCGAGCGCCTGACGCCGCACCTCGGCGCCGATCGAGCCACGACCTATGTCGAGGATCTGTACCGCGGCGCCGCTGCCGTCGGCACTCCTGAGCAGATAATCGAAAACCTCACCAAGGTTCGCGACCTCGGCCTCGGCTACGCCATCCTCAACTTCCCCGAAGCGGCCTACGACACCTCCGGCATCGAACTGTTCGAACGCAAAGTGATACCGGCTCTGCGCTAGCTCCGCTTCGGTGAATGCCCGATCCGCGACTTGTCGTTGTGGTCGCTCGGCTGCGGGCTACGCGGGGATACTGTTCGCGTTACGAATGTTGGCGGCCTGGGTAGCGTTCAGGATCTGTTGGGTGTCGTGGACGGCAGTGTCGATCGCGCCGAGGTAGTACCTGTTGGCGTCCATTCCTTTAGGTGGCAGGGAGGATTGGCGGTTCAGGTTGTTGATCGTCGCGACCAACGCGTTATGACCAGTGGCGGAGTTCGCGGCGGTCGCGTTGATGAGTGTGGCGACCTGCTGGTCCTTCGCCGCCGCCGCAGCTCCGTCGTCGTTGAGCGACGATCGTTTCGCGTCGTAGTTCGGTATCCCGCTGCGCCCGTTCGGCGCTTGCAGCGATGACGCCGGAAGCGCCGATAGCACAGCCGAGTTCGCGGCCTGGCCGGTGCCGGTACCCACAAGGACGGACGAGGTCCGGCCGAAGAATGCCGGCAGTTGGTCGTACATATGGTCCACCTCGGGAGCCAGTCCACCAGGCTTGCGCACGCTCGGCAGGCCCGCGGCGGTGGGTTCCGCCATCCGCGGCACGACGGATCCCGTGAGCCAGCCGCCGGCTCCGGCCAGCACCGTCTGCGGGAGCCGCGGTGACACGGAGTTCCAGACCGAGGTGAAGGTGTTGGCGGGAAGCCAGCCTGCCGATTTCCCCATGTTCACCTTGTCCAGCAGCTTCGCCCCTAGTTTTCCGCCGAATCGCCCGCCGAACCCGCCCAACACGCCACCGAGGAGCGCACTCGCTACCACCTCCGTGGAAGTTCCGTGATGCCATTTCGCGTCGAGGACGCCACCGATCGCGCCACCGATCGCGCCACCGACAAGTCCGCCGACCGGTCCGGGTATCACGAACGCCCCTACCGTGGGTAGCCCGACAGTCAGAACGGCATCCACGAAATCCATGACCGAGCTCCATCATCACTGGCAGCGTGCTCTGATTTTAAGCCTTCCCAAACATGGGACGACGATGGCGCGACAGGAAAGAGTTGGACAGTGCTTGCATGTCGGCGACAGGGTGGCAGCCGGATACCTAGGCATCGGCAAGCTGCCACCGCTGAGCCGACACGAAATCCATTGCCGCATCGCCGATGACGACAATCGGGGACCGGCCCGTGTCAGCGCCTCGCTCGACATCGACCCACTCGACGCGGGACTACAACATGCAGGACACGCAGCCCTCGACCTCGGTCCCCTCCAAAGCCATTTGGCGCAGGCGGATGTAGTAGAGGGTCTTGATGCCCTTGCGCCAGGCGTAGATCTGGGCGCGGTTGAGGTCGCGGGTGGTGGCGGTGTCCTTGAAGAACAGCGTCAGCGACAAACCCTGGTCCACATGCTGGGTCGCCGCGGCGTAGGTGTCGATGATCTTCTCGTAGCCGATCTCGTAGGCGTCCTCGTAGTACTCGAGGTTGTCGTTGTCCATGTAGGGCGCCGGATAGTAGACGCGGCCGATCTTGCCTTCCTTGCGAATCTCGATCTTCGACGCCACCGGGTGGATGGAACTGGTGGAATGGTTGATGTAGGAGATCGAGCCGGTCGGCGGCACCGCCTGTAGGTTCTGGTTGTAGATCCCGTGCTCGATGACCGACGCCTTCAACTCGCGCCAGTCGTCCTGAGTCGGGATACGCACGCCCGCGTCGGCGAAGAGCTGACGAACCCGCTCGGTCTTCGGCTCCCACACCTGCTCGGTGTACTTGTCGAAGTACTCACCGGTGGCGTACTTCGATTCGGGAAACCCACCGAAGGAGACGCCGCGCTCCTTCGCGATCAGGTTCGAAGCCCGGATCGCGTGGTAGACAACGGCGTAGAAGTAGATGTTGGTGAAGTCGACGCCCTCGTCGGACCCGTAGCGCACCCGCTCGCGCGCCAGGTAGCCGTGCAGGTTCATCTGGCCGAGCCCAATGGCGTGTGAGGAGTTGTTGCCCTGCTCGATCGACGGCACCGAGTAGATGTGGGTCTGGTCCGACACCGCGGTCAGCGCGCGGATGGCCACCTCGATGGTCTGCGCGAAGTCCGGTGAGTCCATCGTCTTGGCGATGTTCAGCGAACCGAGGTTGCAGGAGATGTCCTTGCCCACCGTGGCGTAGGACAGGTCGGCGTTGAACTCCGAGGGTGTGGACACCTGCAAGATTTCCGAGCACAGATTCGAATGGGTGATCTTGCCCGCGATCGGGTTGGCCCGGTTCACCGTGTCCTCGAACATGATGTACGGGTAGCCGGATTCGAACTGCAACTCGGCGATGGTCTGGAAGAACTCGCGCGCCTTGATCTTCGACTTGCGGATGCGCTTGTCGTCGACCATCTCGTAGTACTTCTCGGTGACGTCGATGTCGGCGAAGGGCTTGCCGTAGATGCGCTCCACGTCATACGGCGAGAACAAGTACATGTCCTCGTTCTTCTTCGCCAGTTCGAAGGTGATATCCGGAATCACCACACCGAGGGAGAGGGTCTTGATCCGGATCTTCTCGTCCGCGTTCTCCCGCTTGGTGTCCAGGAACCGGTAGATGTCCGGGTGGTGCGCGTGCAGGTACACCGCGCCCGCGCCCTGACGTGCGCCGAGCTGGTTGGCGTAGGAGAACGAGTCCTCCAGCAGCTTCATGATCGGGATGACGCCCGAACTCTGGTTCTCGATCTTCTTGATCGGCGCGCCGTGCTCACGAATGTTGCTCAGCAGCAACGCGACGCCACCGCCGCGCTTGGACAGCTGAAGTGCGGAGTTGATCGAGCGCCCGATGGACTCCATATTGTCCTCGATGCGAAGGAGGAAGCAGGACACTGGCTCACCGCGCTGCTTCTTCCCCGAGTTGAGGAAAGTGGGGGTGGCGGGCTGGAAGCGGCCGTCGATGATTTCGTCGACCAACTTGCTCGCCAGCACCTCGTCGCCCGCGGCGAGGGTGAGCGCGACCATGCACACCCGGTCCTCGAAGCGCTCCAGGTAGCGCTTGCCGTCGAAGGTCTTCAACGTGTACGAGGTGTAGTACTTGAATGCGCCGAGAAAGGTCGGGAACCGGAACTTTTTGCCGTAGACCTGCTTGAACAGCTTCTTGATGAACCCGCGGCTGTATTGCTCGAGAACTTCCGCCTCGTAGTAGTTCTCGTCGATCAGGTAGTCCAACTTCTCGTCCAGATTGTGGAAGAAGACGGTGTTCTGGTTGACGTGCTGCAAAAAGTACTGGTGGGCGGCCTCACGGTCCTTGTCGAACTGGATCGTGCCGTCCGGGCCGTACAGGTTCAGCATCGCGTTGAGGGCGTGATAGTCCAATACCTCGCCCGCTTCGACGCCGCGAACCGGGGACTGCTCTAAGCGAGCTGTTTTTCCGGCCGGTGCTGTTGTTGCTGTTGCCAAAACAATCCCAATCCCTCGCGGACGCGCTCGACGTCCTCAGCGGTTCCCATGAGTTCGAAGCGATACAGGTACGGCACCCCGCACTTGCGCGAGATCACCTCGCCCGCATAGCAATAGGTATCGCCGAAGTTCGTGTTGCCCGCCGCGATGACCCCGCGCAGCAGCGCGCGGTTGTGCGGATCGTTGAGAAACTTGGCGACCTGCCGCGGCACGAATTCCTTGTCGGAACGGTTGCCCCCCAGTACGTGCCGACCGCCCCCGTACGTGGGGACGACCAGCACATACGGTTCGTCTACGCGCAGTGAGTCGGCGGTGTGCAGTGGTATGCGAGTCGCCGGGAGCCCCAGCTTCTCGACGAAACGATGCGTATTATTCGACGCGCTGGAGAAGTAGACCAGCGCTGCCCGTTCGGACATGGTCGACGTCCTCCTCTCCGGAGCGCCGTGGCCACTGGATCCGATACTCGCCGATCGGACGAACCCAGAGGCGGTGAAGCGGGTCAGGCAGCCACGGTGGCGAGCGACTTGATGCGGTCGGGCCGGAAGCCGGACCAGTGCTCCTCACCGACCACCACGACCGGCGCCTGCAGGTATCCGAGAGCCATGACGTAGTCACGCGCGTCGTCGTTCTCGGAGATGTCGATGACCTCGTAGTCCACCCCGGCCTTGTCGAGAGCCTTGTAGGTGGCGTTGCACTGGACGCAAGCGGGCTTGGTGTACACGGTGACGGTCATTGATGTCCCTCTCTCCTTGTGCCTGATCCACAGCTTGTGATCCGTATGCCGATCGTTGCGAGCGACCCGCAAGCAGTCGCTGGCGATGCACGATCCGACGTATGCTGCGCAAACTCCTGGATCTGGTCTCGAATCCCCTGATCAGCCACGTGTGGCCGACTCGTATCGAGTGAGGTCTCTTGCCGTCTTCCAGTGAGGAAGACACTACACCTAGTGGCCGACAGATTCATCCAACACGACATGTAGCGAGTAACACGAATGGAATTCCACCGAGAGAAGTACCAGGACGCTCGATTCACAACCCGACACGACAGTGTCACAGATCACAATTTGACCAGCATCTGACGTGTAGCAAACTTTCAGGCAACGAAGAGGGCCACCTCCGCCGCGGCAGTGGTGGCCCTCTTCGAGACCGGACGTGGAGCTTACACGGACGCGAGTTCGCCGCGCGCCGCCTCGACCAGTTCGTGCAGCGCCCCAGCCAGCTCGGTCAGCGCCTCGACGTCCTCGCGGGGATGCGCCGAGGCGAAACGCTCGCCGATCACACCGAAGTGCAGGTGCGCGGACTCGACCACTTTCGCACCCGCCACGCCCAGCGCCTTTACCGCGTCACCGTGTGCCCACTGCGCGGCATTCGGGCTGATCGACGCACTGATCACGGCGACGGGCGTCTTCGCGAGGGCGCTGGCGCCGTACGGGCGAGAGGTCCAATCGATCGCGTTCTTCAGCACAGCGGACAGTGTGCCGTTGTATTCGGGGGTCAGCACGAGCAGGCCGTCGGCGGCGACGACGGCATCACGCAGCGCCTGAGCCGCGGCCGGAACCGAGCCGGTGACATCGATGTCTTCGTTGTAGAACGGAATGTCGCCAAGACCCTCGTAGATGACGATTTCCACACCCTCCGGAGCGGTGTGCACCGCAGCCTCGGCGAGTTGCCGGTTGATCGAGGCCGCACGGAGGCTGCCGACAAGTGCGAGGATGCGGGTCTGACTCATGACTTCTCCTGGTGTACTGAATGTGGTGTCCTATTTCCACCACACATCAACCGGACCGTGGTCCGAATACTTCCCGCGGAGTCTGCGTGAGCGCTGTGAGCTATCCCACACCCGACGCGCCTGTGCCGGGCGACCGCCGACTGCTCGACATCGGCCCGCCCCTTCCCGGAGCGCCGGAACCCACCGAGCGCGCCGACGCCGCCCGTAACCGGCGACTTCTCCTGGACGCGGCGCAGCAATTGGTACGCGAGCAGGGCGTCGACTGCCTCACGATGGACGCGCTCGCCAAACGGGCCGGGGTCGGCAAGGGAACGGTGTTCCGCCGGTTCGGCAGCCGAGCGGGCCTGATGCTCGCGCTGCTGGACCATTCCGAGCGGAAGTACCAGGAAGCGTTCATGTTCGGGCAACCACCACTGGGTCCCGGCGCACCGCCGGTGGAACGGCTGGTCGCGTTCGGACGGGTACGGCTGCTCGACATCGAGGTGGAAGGCGAGTTGCACCGCGCGGCCGAGATCGGCGGGGCCAGGGACCGCTACTCCGGCGCGCCCTACGGACTGCTGCGCGCCCATGTCGCCATGCTGCTGCGCCAGGCCGCCGCACCAGGCGAGATCGCGCTGGTCACCGACTCGCTGCTGGCGATGCTCAGCGCGGCGCTCGTCATGCACCAGATGCAGGTCCAGGGCTACACCCGCGAGCAGATCGGCGACAACTGGGAGGCCATCGTCCGGCGCGTCGTCACCCGATGAACCGTCAGTAGACTCGAGCGCCATGCGGAACCTGCGCGAACAGATCATCACCGAATTGGGCGTCCAGCCGAGCATCGAACCGAAGGCCGAGGTACGGCGGCGGATCGATTTCCTCAAGGATTACCTGGACGCCACTCCCGCGCACGGCTTCGTCCTCGGTATCAGCGGCGGGCAGGACAGCGCGCTCACCGGACGACTCTGCCAACTCGCGGTCGAGGAACTGCGCGCCGACGGCACGGATGCGATCTTCCTCGCCGTCCGCCTGCCCTACGGTGTGCAGGCAGACGAGGCCGACGCTCGGATCGCGCTGGAGTTCATCCAGCCGGATCGGTCGGTCGCGGTGAACGTCCGCCCCGGAGCGGACGCGCTGGCCGCCGAGGCGGCGTCGTCGCTGCAGGTGGACAAACTGCGCGACTTCGTACGCGGGAACATCAAAGCCCGCGAGCGCATGGTGATCCAATACGCGCTCGCGGGCCAGGAGAACCTGCTCGTCGTCGGCACCGACCACGCGGCGGAGGCGGTCACCGGGTTCTTCACCAAGTTCGGCGACGGTGGTGTCGACCTGACCCCGCTCACCGGCCTCACCAAGCGCCAAGGCGCGGCGCTCCTGCAGGAACTCGGCGCACCCGCCAGCATCTGGTCCAAGGTTCCCACCGCCGATCTCGAGGACGACCGTCCCGCACTGCCCGACGAAGAGGCGCTCGGACTGCGCTACAGCGAGATCGACGATTACCTCGAGGGCGAGGACGTCACTCCGGAGTTGGCCGCCAAGCTCGAATCCATCTTCCGGAATACCCGGCACAAGCGCACCGTCCCGGTCACGCCGCTGGACAGTTGGTGGCGATCCTGATCACGGCGACGGCCGCGACCTCGTCGCCCGGATCCGCGCGGGCTATCCGCCGGCGAAAGGCGGAAGCACGTCGACCTGGGCGCTCAGCGCGACACCCGGGTCGCGGGTGAGTTCATCGCCGATCAGGTAGGCACAGACCGACAGCATCTTGTCCAGGTCGGGTCCATAAGTGGCGGACAGCGCGGCGCGGAGGTCGGCCACCGTGGCGCCCGTCGGGAACGCGAGGTTCTCGCGGTCCTTGCCCACGGCGTCGGCGATCGCGGCGAAGTAGCGGATCTCAACCACCGATGGCTCCCATCGTTCGCTCCGGTGGAACGAAGTCCTCGGCGTCGATACCGTGGCCCGCCCATTTGTTCCACATCGCGCCACGCCAGATGGTCGCTAGGTCGTCGTCGTCGGCGCCGGACCGCAGTGCCTGGCGCAGGTCGAACTCCTCGTCGCTGAATAGGCAGGAGCGCAGCATCCCGTCCGCGGTGAGGCGCGTGCGGTCGCAGGTGTCGCAGAACTTGCGGGTGACCGTCGCGATGATGCCGACCGCCGCGGGGCCGCCGTCGACCAACCACTTCTCTGCCGGGGCCGACGGGTCGCCGCGACCGGCCGCGGCGAGGTCGAAGTGAGCGCCGAGCACGTCGAGCAACTCGGCGGCGGTGACCATGTTGGTGCGGGCCCACTCGTGGTCGGCGTCGAGCGGCATTTCCTCGATGAAACGGAGTTCGCACTCCTCGTCCAGGCACCATCGCAGCAGATCCGGTGCACCGGAGAGGGTTTCGCGCATCAACACCGCGTTCACCTTGATCGGGGCAAGGCCGGCGGCGCGTGCAGCGCGGATGCCCGCCAAGGTGGAATCGAGCCGGTCCCGTCTGGTCAGCTTCGCGAACCCGGCCCGGTCGACGGTGTCCAGCGACACATTCACCCGGTGCAGCCCGGCGGCGGCGAGTGCGTGAGCGCGGTGCTCCAGCCCGACCCCGTTCGTCGTCATGGCCAGGGGGATCTCGGGCACTCGTTCATGACAGCCCGCGATGATCTGCTCCAGATCACGGCGCATCAGCGGTTCACCCCCGGTGAAGCGGACCTCGCGCACCCCGAGTTCGCGCACCGCGAGGGCGACCAGTCGCACGATCTCGTCCGAGGTGAGCAGCTCGTCGCGGGGAATCTCCGGCAGCCCTTCCTCGGGCATGCAGTAGGTACAGCGCAGCGAGCACTTCTCCGTGATGGAGACGCGCAAATCTCGGGCGACGCGCCCGAAACGATCCAGCAAGTAGGGGGTATCGGGACGGCCGTCGAGCGAGGGACGCCTCGAGCGCACGGCGGGAATCCCGATCTCGACCAGAGTCACACGTCCATTATGACCGCCTTCCGCAAATCGGCCGCGTGCCGAGGACCGAAACGCCCACCCGAGTGACGGAGTGAGCGTGAGCACGCCAGCAGCGCGCGACATACCGAGCCCGCGGGTCCGCACCGGCCAGCGGGGGCGGAAAGCGGCTGACATCGGCGATAGGCTGATTCGTATGCCCCCTCGGCCTGCCAGCGTCTCGGCCCGGTCTGTCGACGACTACCGCGACAGCATCGAACAGCTGTTGCGGCCGTTGGCCGCGCGCGTGGTCGAGTACGTCGCAGTGCCAGAGGCGTCGGGCCGGCAACTGGCCGAGGACACTCGGTCGCCGATCGACCTTCCGGTGTTCCGCAACTCGGCGATGGACGGCTACGCCGTGCGCGCGGAGTCGGTTGTGGTCGCGCCGGTGACGCTGCCGCTGACAGGCGTGGTCGCGGCAGGCGCTCCAGGCCGGACGCCGCTGCCGCGCGGCGCAGCGGTGAAGGTGATGACCGGCGCACCGCTCCCACCCGGCGCGGATTGTGTGATTCCGGTGGAGGACGCGGACGCCCATGGCGACAAGGTCACTATCGGACGCGGCCGCCATGCGGGCGAGTTCGTGCGGGAACCCGGCACCGACGTGCGGCGCGGTGAGTTGCTCGTCGCCGCATGTACCACGCTGGCACCCCGACACATCGCGGCGCTCGCTGCGGTCGGCCTGGCGAGGGTGCCGGTGTTCGCCGCGGTGCGCGCCGCGGTCATCACCACCGGTGATGAACTGGTCGCCGCGGGCAGCGCCCTTCGCCGCGGGCAGATCTACAACTCCAACGGCATCGCGCTGGCCGCGGCGCTCGCCGCGAACGGCGTCACCGTCGTCTCGGTGGCGCACAGCACCGACGATCCGGCCCGGTTTCGCACGCTGCTGTCCGCCGCGACCAGCGCCGCCGATGTCGTGTTCACCTCCGGCGGCGTGTCCAAAGGAGACTTCGAGGTGGTCAAGGAGGTCCTCGAGCCGCTCGGCGGCGAGTTCGGCTCGGTCGCGATGCAGCCGGGCGGACCACAGGGGTCGACCGTGGTCGACGGCGTTCCGGTGCTCAGCTTCCCGGGCAACCCGGTGAGCACGATGGTGTCGTTCGAGGTGCTCGCGCGCCCCATCCTGCGCCGCCTCGTCGGCCTGCCCGAGGTCGACAGCTATGAGCTTCCGCTGCGCACCGCCGTGCCACGCTCGCCCGCGGGCAAGCGGCAGTTCCTGCGGGGCAAGTTGATCCGCGCGCAATCCGGCGAACCGACCGCGTCGACTCGTCATCCCACGGCGGTCGAGTTGGTGTCCGGGCCCGGCTCGCATCTGGTGGCGAGCATGGCATGGGCCGACGCGCTGGTCGATGTACCGGCCGAGGTCTCCGCGCTACCCGCGGGAGCCATTGTGCGAGTCTGGTCGCTATGAGTGAGCTGTCCCACGTCGACCGGGAAGGTCGCGCCCGCATGGTCGACGTCAGCGCGAAGGCCGAGACCACCCGGATCGCCGTCGCGGCGGGTGAGTTGCGGACCACTGCCGAGGTGGTCGCGCTGGTTCGGGCCGACGATCTGCCGAAGGCGGACGTGCTGTCCACGGCGCGCATCGCGGGCATCGCGGGCGCGAAGAAGACCTCGGAACTGATTCCGCTGTGCCATCAATTGGCGCTCTCGTCGGTCGAGGTCGAGTTCGGTTTCACCGAGACCGCGATCACGATCGAGGCGACCGCGAAGACCAAGGGTCCCACCGGCGTCGAGATGGAAGCGCTGACCGCGGTCGCGGTCGCCGGGCTCACCCTGCACGACATGGTCAAAGCGGTCGACCCGGCGGCGACCGTCACCGCGGTACGGCTGCTCACCAAGGAGGGTGGCAAGCACGGGCGTTGGGAACGCCCCGTCGCGGAAGAAGGCGACGCGATCGCATCTGGGCGGCTCGAGGACGAAAAGCCCTCCGCCGCAGCGCACTTCGTCACGGATACCCCGCCTGAAGCCATCGGACGCGCTGGCCGCGGACGCGACGAGGACGTCCGCACCGCCGCGATCTTGGTCGCGTCCACCGGCGCCGCGGCGGGCACCCGGGTCGACATCACCGGCCCAATTCTGGTGGAATGGCTCACCGGGCTGGGCTTTTCGGTGCGCGGCCCGCTGGTCTACGCGGACGCCGATATCGACGTCGGCCTGTCCGACGCGCTTCGCTTCGCGCCCGCGCTGATGATCACCACCGGCGGGACCGGACCCTCCCCCACCGACGCCACCCCGGAGGCCACCCTCGCGGTGCTCGACCGCGAATTGCCGGGCGTGGCCGAGGCGATCCGGCAACGCGGCACCGCTAAGTTTCCGCTGGCCGCGCTGAGCCGTGGCGTGGCCGGGCTGGTCGGCCGCTCGGTGATCGTGAACCTTCCTGGATCGCCCGGTGGGGTGAAGGACGGCATCACGGTGCTGGAACCGCTGTTGGATCATCTTCTCGCGCAAGTAGCCGGACGCGGCAATCATGACAACACCTGAGGCGACCGTCCGACTCACACGGATCAGCGACCAGGCACTCGACCCCGCCGAAGTCGAGGCGGCAGTGACCGGACCGCACTACGGCGCGGTCGTGGTATTCACCGGTAAAGTCCGCGACCACGATGGCGGGCAGGCGGTTTCGGCCCTGGAATACTCCGCGCACCCGCAGGCGGAGCGGTTCTTACACACGGTGTGCGCGGAACTGGCCACCACCCACGGCCTGCCCGTAGCCGCGGTGCACCGCGTCGGCGCCCTGACCATCGGCGACCTCGCGATTGTCGTCGCGGTCGCGGCCGCCCACCGTGCCGAGGCATTCACTGTGTGCGGGGAATTGGTGGATCGGATCAAACACGAGGTGCCGATCTGGAAGCGCCAATTGCTCGCCGACGGCTTGTCGAAATGGGTGAACGCCTGCGGGTGACATTTTCGTCCCCAGACCGCACGACGAATCACCACGGCTTGTATAGCGTGTCTGCGCAGGGTTCGTCGCACGTGCGGCAGGAGGACGCGATGGGAACCGATCAAGTTCGGCTGCACCGATTCGTCATCTCGCAATTGACCGCAGCCGGTCTCGATCGCGACCGCTTGATCCGGGAGACCAGGCTGCCCGAATGGACCATGGCGGGCCACGACGTGCACCTGCCGAGTCATACTTTCTCCCGGCTGTGGGAGGTCGGCGAGTACGAACTCGGCGACCCAGACATCGCGCTGTACGTAGCGAGTCGTTACGAATTGCCCAGCCTCGGCCTCTACGACTACCTGTTCTCCACCGCGCCGACGCTGGGCGCCGGTTTGGCGACCTGCGGCCCCTACGTCACGGCGGTCACCACCAACCACCGGTTCGATCTGGTGGTGGACAACGACGAGGAAGTCACGCTCTCGCTCGAGATGATCGATGGCGAGGGCCGCGGTCGCGACCTCACCCAGCTGTGGGGTCTGTGCGCCGTGCTCAGCAGAGCGCGCCGCGTACTGCGCGCACCACTACATCCGCTGCGCGTCGCGCTACGCCAGCCGGCGCCCGCCAGAACCGACACCTTCCGCACGGTATTCGGTACCACCGCACTCGCGTTCGACGCACCGGTCGACGCCATGACGTTCCGTGCCTCGGATATGGATCTGCCGCTGACCACCAGCGACCCGGTGCTCGCCGGGATCTTGCAGCCGCTGGCCGACGCCCTTCCGCCACCGCCGCCACTGGTCACCGCGTGGCCGGAACGCGTCGCGGCGGCGCTGGCCGCGGCCCTGGCGGAAGGCAACGCCTCGCTCGACCGGGTCGCGCGCAGACTGGCCACCAGCCCGCGCACATTGCAGCGCCGCCTGATGGAGGCCGGAACGACCTGGCGCAGGGAACTGGAGCGCGCACGCGGCGTGCGTCTGACCGCGGCGTCCGCCGCCGGGCCGCTCAGCCGGGCACGCCAGGCCGAAATTCTCGGCTACGCGGACGTCGCCTCGATGCGGCGGGCAGCGCGCCGGTGGTCGGTGGCAACGCACGCCCTTCGCAGCGATCGGTTCGACTAGCGGTCACTGCTCGAGGAAGCGCGCGGCGATCTTCCAGAACGTGCCACCCTCGATCGCACGGAAGTTCCAACCGTTGGCGACGGCATGCGATTCGGCGACGATAGCGGGAACGTCGAAGTCATCGCGTGTTGCGGTGCCCTTGGCCTCCAGCATCTCGATCACGTACGCGGTGGCCATCTCCCAGGTGTCCGGCACGGAAACTCCCCTCAGTTCGCAGGACGATGCGGTCGGTCATCGGCTGCGCAGTGGCGCCGCGCGCGACAGCCCCTGCGACACCGGCCGACACGGCGCATACGACAACAGTCTCGTGAGCCCTCCGCCGCGCCGCCAGCACCGAACGCGCCAGTTCACGACCAAACGCGCCAAACCTGGCGCGCTCAGTGCGGCGTGTAGCGCCAGACGCCGAGCATGGTCCGCGGATCGAGCGGATCGGGGGCGATGTGCACGGTGTCGTGCAGACGCTCGAGGACGGTATCGGTATGCAGTCCCGCCCCGATCAACACCAGCTGGGTGCCGCGGGATCCACCGCGCGCCCAGTTTCCCGGTTCGAAGACGATATGGCGGCCGACCAGGTGCAAGCCGAATTTCCGTCGCTCGTCCGCGACGCCGAATGCGGCGAATCCCTTGGCCCGGAACAGTCCCGGCGGTGGGTCTTCCAGGAAACCGATCAGCTTGCGCGGGTCCAGGTCTCGTTCGGTGCGGAACGAGACGCTGCTGTAGTCGTCGTGTAGATGGCGGTGCTCGGCGTGGTCGCGGTCGACGGCATGGTCATGGTCGGCGAGCAGTTCGTCGAAGCTCAATTGCTCCGCGACGCGCGGTTTCTCGCGCAGCGGTTCGTCGAACAGCAGTCCGGGATCGATGCGGCCGTGTGTGGTCGCATATACCGGGGCCAGGCCGACGAGTGCCGCGATTCCCTCGCGCAGTCCGGCCAGTTGTTCGGCGGACACCCGGTCGGCCTTGTTCACCACGACCAGATCGGCCAGTCGCAGATGCGTGATCAGCTCGGAATGGCGGACGCTGCTGTCCGGGAACTGTTCGGCGTCCACTACTTCCACCAACCCGCCATAACGGATGCGCGGGTTGGTGCTGCCGACCACCATCCGGATGAGATTGCGCGGCTCGGCCAGGCCGCTGGCCTCGACCACGATCACGTCGATCTTCGCGCGTGGCTGCGCCAGCCGAGTGAACAGTTCGTCGAGTTCGGTGACGTCGACCGCGCAGCACACGCAGCCATTACCCAGCGAGACCATCGCGTCGACCTGTCCGGCGACGAGCATCGAGTCGATGTTGATCGCCCCGAAGTCGTTGACCACCACCCCGATCCGGGTATCCCGGTTGTCCCGCAGCAAGTGGTTGAGCACCGTTGTCTTCCCGGAACCGAGAAACCCCGCGACGAGCACAACAGGAATCCGGTCAGCCATTCCACTGACCCTACTGCGCGCCGTCGCAGGAAAAGCCGGCCGCCACCCTCGCACTGATGAGGATGGCGGCCGATGGGTTCGGTACGCGAACTAATTCAAAGCACTGAGAAGCGCACCCGCCAGGGCATTGGCCATAGTGATCAGCTCCGAGGTCAGAATGGAGTCGTCGATGCCCAGCGACCTGGCAAGCGGCGCCAATTGCTGAATGATCGCCGCGACGAAATCGCCGGCGCTCGCCTGCCCGCTGGGCGACTGCTGGGTTCCTGGAACGCCCGGCACCAACTGCGCACCGGGCGTGCTCGGCGACTGAGTGGAACCCGGTGTGCTCTGCGACTGCGGAGTGCCCGGCACAGTCTGCGCCTGCGGCGTACCCGGCGCCGTGCCCTGCGGAGTGCCCGGCGCTACCCGAGCCTGCGGCACCCCGGGCACCGTGCCCTGCGGAGTACCCGGTACCACCTGAGCCTGCGGCACCCCGGGCACCGTGCCCTGCGGAGTACCGGGCACCACCTGAGCCTGCGGCACACCGGTCTGCAAAGAATTCGGGGCGAATGCCGGCTGATCCGATCGGGCACCCAAATGCGGCACACCCAGCAAATAGCCGACCAAGCCGGTCGTGATCGCGATGGCGTGCCGCAGCTGCCCCTCGCCGCTCTCCAGCAGAGCCGCGTCCTCGGGATTCGCGCCATTGCCCATCTCGAGGAAGACCTGGGGTACAGCGGTCAGGGCGGGCCCGGCGATGTCGGCGCGGGTCTGTAGCCCGTCCACCACGCCCGCATAGTTCGCCGAGGGGAAGCCCGCCTGCAGATAGGCGTCGCGCACCGCCTTGGTGACGGCGAGTCCTGGTCCGGACTGAACTTGATGGACGGTCGCGTCCGGGATCGGCAGCGCCGGGATGATCGTGTGGAAGCCGCGATACGCGGCAGGTGCGCTGTCGGCGTGAATGCTCACAGCGATAGCGGCGCCGGACTGATTCGCTGCGCGCGCCCGCTCATCGATGCAGCCACCCCAGCCGGTGTCGTCCTGGCGGCTGAGCAGCACGTTCGCGCCCAACGTCTCCAGCGAGACCTTGACCAACTGCGCGACATTCCAGTTGATGGTGTGCTCGGGGACGCCGTTCACCGTGGTCATACCGGTGGTCTGGCACTCCTTCGTGCCACCGCGACCATCGCTGACCTGTCTGGTCAGGTCCTCCGAGTGGTTGGGCCCCTGGTGACCGGGATCGAGAAACACGGTCTTGCCGACGAGCCTGCCCGCGAAGTCGGGCAACGTCGGCGCGGCACCCGCGGTACTCGGGAGCAGTCCGGAGAGCGTCATTGTTACCGCGGCCGTGACGGCGGTGCAGATACCGGCCTTGATGATGCTTGGCTTCATGTGCGGTCGGCGCCCCGGGACGGGGCGCCCCTCCCTTCCCACTAGTAACACCAAACCCAGTGGTTTACTCTGGCAACGTCTGCACCAGCAAGCAAGTCACGTTATCGAACTGATACCCAGTAAGCCCCCTCAGCGCCCACCACCCACTGCGCCTCCCGACCCCGCAGATACCGTTCGTAACCGTCGACAGTCGTCGACGGTAGTCAGATGGTGGTTGAGCGATGCTGGGGTCGCCGCCATGTGACTACGTTGACAAGTCGACGGGGAGGGGCGGCCGGAACGGCCGTGGGAGGGGCGTTCAGATTGTTCAGGCGCCGATCGGGAGGCGACGAAGGGACCGGAGGGCGTAGTGCACCCGGGTCTTCACCGTCCCCACTGGCACTCCGAAGTCGGCGGCGACCTCCTGGTAGGCACGGTCCCGCAGGATCACCTCGGTCACGGCCTCGCGCTGGGCGACGGGCAGCCGGTCGAGCAACTGCGCCACCAACAGGCCGTCTACCAGGCCATCAGTGAAGTCGGGGTGGGCATACCGCGAATCAGCCAACTCGCCGAATTCGTCCCAGCCAGCATCCCCCGGCCGCGCGGCCCGTGCCCGCGCCATGTCGATGACGACGTTGCGCTGAATCGCCAGCAGCCAGGTCCGGACCGCCCCCTTGGATTCGTCGAACTGCACGCATGAGCGCCACGCGCGCAGCAGGGTTTCCTGCACCGCCTGCTCGGCAAGCCCGGAGTCCCCCAGGGACCGCAGGGCCCGCCAGTGCAACAGCGCCCGCTCGGTGGTCAGCACGGCCGCCAAGCCGTCATCCGTACACAACCGAGCGCAACGCAGGCCACACGGAACCGAGCGCGCCTGCCCGACGCCGACGGCAGACCGAGCATCTCTCATACAAGGGGTATCGCCCCGAATGGATCCGATGACAACAGTCCTAGCTATTTAGTTATACGTGCACATCGAAATCTCGATTCGGACACAACGACCAGAGGGGTTCTGGTAGATCTGGCCGCGAGGATCCGCGGGTTTCTGATCTTCCGCCACGTGGCGGCCTGACACAGTCGAGGAGAGACATCGCCATGCGGGCAAGCAAGCTCCTGGTCGTAGGGGCTACCGCCTCCGCGCTGACGGTATTCGGACACTGGACGGCCGCGGCCGAACCCACCACAACCATGCCGGGTGACGGCCTCTACCTGGTCGGGATCGACATCGTCGCCGGCCTCTGGGAGGCGCCTGGCACTGCCGATCCGGCCTACGGCTGCGACTGGCGCAGATTGTGGAAGGTCGAGGGCGACAACACCGATATGCGGAACATCATCGCGAACAACTTCACCCGGCTCGGCCCGGTGCGGGTGGAGATCAAACCGACCGATGTCGCGTTCAAGACCGAGAACTGCGGTCCGTGGCGGCTACTTCCCCCGCCGCCTAGTACCGGGTCGTTCGGCGGCTGAGTCGAGTTGCTGGACCGATCCGGTCCAGTGTTGACTCACGTTCAACAGAAGTAGGGTCGGCGACATGACAAGGACGAGGATTCTGATCACCGGCGCCAGCGCCGGGCTCGGTGCCGCCATGGCGCGCGACTTCGCCCGCAAAGGCCGCCACCTCGCGTTGTGCGCCCGTCGGCTGGACGCGCTCACGGCGCTGCGCGCGGAACTGATGGCCGCCCATCCCGGCATCGTCGTGGCAGTTCGCGCACTCGATGTCGACGACCACGCGGCGGTACCCCGCGCATTCGGTGAACTCCGCGACGAACTGGGCGGATTGGACCGAGTGATCGTCAACGCGGGAATCGGC
This sequence comes from Nocardia sp. NPDC049220, assembly GCF_040647855.1. Lineage (NCBI taxonomy): Bacteria > Bacillati > Actinomycetota > Actinomycetes > Mycobacteriales > Nocardiaceae > Nocardia > Nocardia sp. NPDC049220. Next base: position 533,555 of record NZ_JBEZDA010000001.1, on the reverse strand, counting down.
AAGGGCGCGGTGATCGGCGGCGGCAGGCCCGGGGCGAACCTCGCCACCATGACGACGAACTTGGTCAGCGCACTGGCGCAGGCCGAAGCCGCGCTGGAGATCTTCCGCGCACAACACTCCGGACATCTGGTCCTGATCTCCTCGATGAGCGCGGTACGCGGACTGCCCGGCAAGAAAGCGGCCTACTCGGCGAGCAAGGCCGGCCTTGCCGCGCTCGGCGAGGCGCTGGCCACCGAACTGGCCGGTTCACCGATCGCGGTCACCACGCTGCTGCCTGGATTCATCGCCACCGACATGGCAGCGCGGGCAGGCGACACACGAATGGTCGTGTCCTTGGACAAGGGAGTCGCAGCGATGGTCGCCGCCATCGAGAAGGAACGGCGGCGCGCCTGCGTGCCGGCATGGCCATGGCGTCTGATCGATCTGGTGCTGCCCTACCTGCCCGACGCGGCGATACTGCGGATGAGCTGACCACGCACCCCGGTCGGCACCGGAGTCCGCCTCAACTGCCGTCATCGGCGCGGAATGTACGCCGCGGGGTCGGGCGGGAACTCACTTCACCAGCGTGAACTGCATGACATCGATATGACCGCTGCGGAAGTGCGCCGCGCAGCCGGTCAGGTACTTCATGTAGCGCTCGTACACCTCTTCGGAGGTGATGGCGATCGCCTCGGCACGATGCTCCCGCAGCGCCTCGGCCCAGTGGTCGAGCGTGCGCGCGTAGTGCGGTTGCAACTCCTGGATCTTCTCCGTGCCGAACCCGGCGCGTCCGGCGAGCCGAGTCACCTCCGCCGGTTGTGGCAGCTGTCCGCCGGGAAAGATCTCGCGCTTGATGAAAATGTGGAACAGCGCGTCGTCCCGGGTGACGGGGATATTCATGCGTCGTAGGTCGCTGAGTGTGTGGCCGACGATGGTGTGCAGGAGCATCCGGTCATCCGGCGCCAGGATCCGGTGACATCGCTCGAAGAACGCCTCGTAGCGCTCACGTCGGAAGTGTTCGAAGGCGCCGATGCTGACGATCCGGTCGACGGCGTCGTCGAACTCCTCCCAGCCCTGTAAACGGACCTCTGCGCCCGCGATGCGCTCCCGGTCGATCCTGGCCTGCACGTATTCGTACTGGTTTCGACTGAGCGTGAGCCCGACCACCTTCGCCCCGTATTCCGTGGCGGCACGCAACATCGTTGCGCCCCAACCGCATCCGATATCGAGCAACGTCAGGCCGGGCCGCAGGTCGAGTTTGCCGAGCGCCAGATCGATCTTGGCGCGCTGCGCCTGTTCGAGTGTCATGTTCGGGCGCTCGAAATAGGCACAGCTGTAGGTCATCGACGGATCGAGGAACAGCGCGTAAAAGTCGTCGGAAACGTCATAGTGCGCCTGCACCTGCCGATAGAACGGCCGGAGGTCGTTCATCACGTTCTCCTGTTCATCGGGGTCGTACGCTGGTTCGAGCGAGCAGGGCGGTTTAGTTCACGGTCCGCGTCGACCGATACCGAACCGTTGCGCGACACCTCTCGCGGCGACCGGCAGTTCGGAACTTCGCCGCTGTCCAGCTCCCGTGGAGGCAGGTACTCCTTCCACACGAATGTCGAGGTCCCCACCTCGGGTACGCGCGCCCCCGTTCCGAACCGATGGTCCGGTGACTTCGTCACCGGTGCAGCGCGATTCGATCCTGAACCGGAACGTGCCCGCCGCCCGAGCAACGGCACTCGCCCTGCTACCGGAGGCAATCGTGAGACCGGGAAACGCGAAATTCCCGGTCCGCTGCGGTTCGCCAGCTGCGGAGTGGCGCGGACCGTGTGCCCTCGGGCACGCTCGCACAGCTGCGGGAGTTTCCGGATCAGGCGCGATGAGTTGTTCCGGTTCTGCCCGCCCACCCCGGCCGATATCGGGGGTCCGGGAACATCGGCGAGAAAAGTCACGATCCTTCACGGCATCGCCGGTCGGCCGGGATTCTCACGTATAAAGAACCACGTCCGAGATCGGCTCCATGCGTATCGGTTCCAACACTCTTCACGTGCTCCAAGGGCTGAATGGAGCCAGATATGACCGCCAGTTGGGCCTGCCGTCCCCTGGATCCGCTCGGCGTACACCCAACATCGACACCGGCTCCTTGCCGGCGACACCAGGATCACCGGCGTTGAGATCCTCGTCGCCGACGATACCGACATGGACCTCCCGCGACGCGGCATAGACATCACGTAGCAGCCCGACCTCATGATGAAAATAGCGTGCGAGTCCACTCGCCACAGGATCAGCAGCACATCCCCAGAGCACCATTGGACCGTTCGGATTGTGCTCCAGCGCACGCCAAAAATGACGGGTTCCCGCGAGGATTTGGCCGAACTCTTCGCCGTCGTCGACATCTATGAACCGGACATCCGGCTCCCCCCTGGAACCAAAGTCCACAGGTATCTCTGCTTTTCCTCTGTCGCTGTGCAAATCTATGTGAATCGGCTTCGCTTCCCGCCCCGACCATAGTGATTTCTTCGGTTGCGCGAACGCGCCACCCTCTTTGGGAAGTACCGTGTAGACGGTCTCATCGAGCTTCCGAATCGTCGCACCCGCAGCCTTCCTGGCCAGAATGACATCGATCGGCCTAGCCTGAAAAGAAACTCCGATCGCATTTCCGGAGTGATCCAACAATGGCCAGCTGACAACATCATCGAGTCGAAATCGAGTATATCTTCCCGTCTTATGATCCACTCCGGTGAATTCCGAATCACCACTGACACCACGAAGGAAGGGGAATGGCTGTTCGATCGGCACCGCCCCCGCGAAATCAACACGCCGATACGCCTCGGCGGCCTCGGCAAGTTCACGTGCCGGACGATAGCCGATCTGTTTCGCCAACAGTGGGGCAATCTCGTTGACCACGGTCGAACCGAGCCGTTCAGCGACCCGTGTCAATACTCTGCTGACGTCGAAAGGAGAGGTCATCTGCGCTCACCTCACTACTCTCCAAGCAGATAGTCGCACGTCCGAGCATGACGCGCGAGTCCTCGGCACCCTCACAGCCATCGGAGGGACAACGGTAGCGGCGGCCTAGCCGATTGCCAGGGCGAGCGCACCACCAGCGAGTGCCAGCGTGGGGTCGGGGCGACCTTGTCCGGAACGGACACAACCACGGCAACGTGCACAACGCCACCGCCGCGCTAGCGCGCCGCGGCGGGTGAGCGGAAGTCGGTGCTGGCCAAGCAGTTCGGTATCAGCCGCGAGACCGTCTACAGCTACCTGTGCGCTGAGGCCGCCGCAGGCTGAGCCAGGCCCGGGTGTGTGACAAGCTGGACAACAGCCCGGCGGCGCCCTTGCCGCCCGGGCTGTCGCAGTCCGGACGCTACCCGCCTACGGCCGGGCCGCCCACCCTAATGTCACGGACAGGTCACGGAACATCCTGGACCTGAGCGCACTCACCCCCACTAGGGACGGGCCATCTAGTTGTGGCTGGACCGTTGCAGCGCAGGCAAAGTCCGGATACCGGGAGGTGCCGAATGAAGGGCGATTGTGGTGACGGATCAGGCGGCGGGAACGGCCGGGATGGCGCTGGCCGAGCGTCCGATCGCCGGCCCGCCGGAGGGACGTCCCGCGGACGGCCTGGCGATCGACTTCGTTGTCGTGTCCGATCGCGCCCAACTGAATGAGGTGGTCCAGCGGGCGCGGGACGGACGCCTGCGGACGGTCATCGGCAACGTCGCGACCCTCGATGATGCGCTTGCGGCGTTGGATCCGACCGAGCGAGTCAAGGGTAAGACGATCGGCCGCGTTCGCCCGTAAGGACGGGCACACGGGGAGCCGGTAAGAATCGCGCCACACGAGACGATCGGGGGGCGTGATGGCGCGAATGTCAGCAGGTGACGCCATCCGCAACGGCACACGGTAGAGGCGGCCCGGCGTGACCACTCGACGATCCCGTAGCGATACGGTCATGCGCGCTCAACCGACAAGGACCACCGCGCAAGCCGACAGGAAGACGATGTGAACGAGCGTGCGCAGCGACAGCGGCATGGTCTTGATTCCCAGGTCGGCCCGTGCCGCGCGGATGTTCGCGGGGAACATCACCATCAACAGCGCGATCAGGCAGAGCGCGGCGAGGTCGGCGGTCGCCGGAATCAGCAGACCGACCCCGCCCGCCAGTTCCAGCACGCCGGTCAGCGTCACCAGCGCACGCGCGCTCGGCAGGCGCGGCGGCACCATCGCGATCAGTGCGTCGCGGCGTGGCCGCGCGAAGTGCGCGCTCGCCGTCAGCACGAACATCGCGGCCAGCCCCAGTGCGACCGCGTGCGGCCACGAACCGAGCCAACAGATATCGGTGAGCCACCCGATCAGCCGAGCCGATCCTGTGACGACGGCGAGAACAATCAGCGGTGCCATCGGGTCTCCTGTGCGTTCAACTCAAATCTTGACAGTGGAAAAATTAGGGACGTTCCCGAGAACTTGTCAATGACTAGATAATCCGCCACTATCGACTGATGGCAAAGACCGGCTACCACCACGGCGATCTGCGGGCAACGATCCTGGCCACGGCCGCCGAACAGATCGCGACCCAGGGTGTCGACGCCGTCTCCTTACGCGACCTGGCGCGACACGCGGGCGTCTCGCACGCGGCGCCCACCCATCACTTCGGTGACCGAGCGGGACTGCTCACCGCGCTGGCCACCGAAGGCTTCGACCTACTGACCGAACAGCTCGACCGGGCCGCCGGCGACTTCCTGGAAGTCGCGGTCGCCTACCTTCGATTCGCCCGCGAGCACCCCGGGCATTTCGATGTGATGTACCGACACAGCCTGTTGCACGCCGGCGACCCGAATTTGCAAGCGGCACGCGCACGTTCGGGAGCTGCGCTACGCTCCGGAGTCTCCGCGATGCAGCAGGGGCGGACCGGAGAGCATCAGCAGGCGACCCAACTCGCCGCTTGGTCGCTGGTGCACGGCTTCGCCTCGCTGTGGCGCGAAGGGGCACTGGACAGTTCCGCGTTGGCCACCGATCCCGACCCGGACGCCATTGCGCGCCGGATGCTGTCCACCATCCGGTTCGACTAGACCGGAAACCCGCCTACGGCGGGCCGCCACAGTGTTATGTAGAGGACTTGGAAGGAGCAGGCGGCCATCATGACGTGGCTGCCGTCGACACATGGATATCCACGCCTACCCGACCGAGGCGGCTACGCCGGTGGACCAGAGCGAGGCGCACCGAATCGCTCGCCGCTACCTCTCGAACGACGACGACGCCGCGCGCGGAATCACCCACCGAATCACCGAATTCGACACCTGCTTCGTCGTCGTCGCGGTCTTTCCTCGGTCCCGATCCACCGACCCGAACGTCCCGATGGTGGTCGTCGGCGGTTCGGTCTGTGTCATCGACAAGCCCACCGGCGCGGTCTCCTTCTGGCCCACGTACCCGACCGACCTGGTCGCCGAGCAGTACGCGGCCGCACTGCGGGACGACAACTTGGTCATCGAGGACGACTGGCCGGAGGAGGACGACGAGTCCGCCGAGGCCGTGTGACGAAGCCCGACCGCATGCTTCCGCCATCCCGGTCGACACCCCGTCCCATGCCGCCGAATCAATCGGTCAGCTGCGCCGGAAGACCCGCCGTGCGCTGGACCGCCTCGGGAACCTCGGTGCCACGCAAGGACGTTCCGGCGGTCTCACGCAGGAAGAACCAGGCAACCAGGCCGATCAGCGAGGCGCCGACCATATAGGCAGCCGGGAACAGCGACCAGCCGGTCGTTTCGATCACAGCCTCGTTGATCAGTGGGGCGGTGCCGCCGAACGCCGCGGTGGACACGTTGTAGGCCAGGGCAAAGCCCGCGTATCGAACATGCGTCGGGAAGATGGCGGGGAACGTGGAGCTGATCGTCGACAGTTGTGGCACGTAGAGCAGGCCGAGCACGATGAAACCGACGATGGCCCACCCGGTCCCCTGACCCATCAGCCAGTACATCGGCAGCGCGAGCACGGCGAGACCCACCAGCGAGAACAGCCACATCGGACGACGCCCGACGCTGTCGGACAGCCGCCCGAAGAACGGCAGTACCACCATCATCACCAACTGCCCGACCAACATCATCGCGGTCGTGGCCGACTCGCCCATGCCGATCGTGTTCTGCAGGTAGGTGGGCTGGTAGGTGAGCAGCGTGTAGTTCACCACGTTGAGTGCGACGACCAACCCGCCCAGCGTGAGCGTCTCGCGCCGGTAGGTGGTCACCACCTCGCGCAGACCACCGGGCGGACGCTTGTGCTCGGCGACTTCGCTGAACACCGGGCTCTCATCGAGTTTGGTCCGCAGGTACCAGCCGATCAGGCCGAGCGGAACGGCGAGCAGGAATGGGATGCGCCAGCCCCAGTCGTGCATGGCGTCCGAGCCGAACGCGAGCTGGCAGGCCAGCACCGTCGCGGAGCCGCCGACGAACCCGCCGAGCGTGCCGAATTCCAGGAAACTGCCGAGAAAGCCACGCTTGCGATCGGACGCGCACTCGGCCAGATATGTCGCGGCGCCGCCATATTCACCACCGGTGGAGAAACCTTGCACCACGCGCAAGGCAATGAGCAGAATCGGCGCGAACACACCTATGGTCGCGTGTGACGGGAGCACGCCGATGGCGCCGGTGGCAGCGGCCATGAGCAGAATCGTGGTGGCCAACACGGCTTTTCGGCCGATCCGGTCACCCAGCGGTCCCCACACCATGCCGCCGAGCGGACGAAGCACGAACGAGACCGCGAAGCCGAGCATGGTGCCGAGCGTGCCCAGTTCGCCGGGGAAGAAGGCGTCGGTGAGGTACGTCGCGGTGGCGGCGTAGACGCCGTAGTCGAACCATTCGGTGGCGTTACCCATGGCGGAGGCCGCTACGGAACGCCGCAGCGCGAAACCCTCCGCGGTCTGCGCACCGGCCTGGTCTTGCGCACTGGTCCGGTCGGTCACGTGTACGTCCTCTCCAGCCCGTCCACGGACCTCGATTCGTTCCACCTCCGGCGCCTGACAACCAAAAGGTTCGGCACGAAACCTACCGATACCCTGTTTCGCCACCGGCAAACAAACGTAGACCGCCAAACGCCGGAAAGCAGATGCTCTGATCTGCGACGACTTCACGAATGTGATGCCAGTCACATATGTCGAAATCTAAATGCGTCTATGCCCACGCACCCCCGGCGACAGCGTCGAGCCCCGAGTCGACATGGCCATTCATGCCGCGTCATCAGCGTTTCCTGGCGACCAGTTCGCCGGTCGCCATTCCTCCAGCAGGCAACCCGGCGGGCAACTTGTCGAACACGACCCAACCGGAGGATTCACACCCGGTAGTCACCGGCGAGCCGGCGCCGACAAAGGGAGAATTCACGCCTACCGGCCGCGCCGAGAACGCCGGTCCGCGCGGGAACCGGCGGTTTTCGGCACTACAGCGGCGTCACGTACGCGCCCGCGATGCCACCGTCCACCAGGAACTGCGATGCGGTGATGAAGGAGGAATCGTCACTGGCGAGAAAGGCGACCGCGGCGGCGATCTCCTCCGGTTCGGCGAAGCGCCCGAGTGGCACGTGCACCAAACGGCGCGCCGCCCGCTCGGGGTCCTTCGCGAACAACTCCCGCAACAGCGGAGTGTTCACCGGACCCGGGCACAGGGCATTGACCCGAATTCCGTCACGGGCGAACTGCACACCCAGTTCCCGGCTCATCGCCAGCACTCCACCCTTCGAAGCGGTGTAGGAGATCTGCGAGGTCGCCGCGCCCATGACCGCGACGAACGAGGCCGTATTGATCACCGAGCCCTTGCCACGCTCGAGCATCTGCGCGATGGCGTACTTGCTGCACAGGTACACCGAGGTCAGGTTGACCTCCTGCACGCGACGCCAGGCGTCGATATCGGTGGTCAGGATCGAATCATCCTCCGGCGGCGAGATGCCCGCGTTGTTGAACGCGATATCCAGCCCGCCGTAGGCGCCGACCGCGGTCTGGAACAGCGCCTCGACCTGCGCCTCTTCGGTGACGTCTACCTGGACGTAACGCCCGCCGACCTCGGCGGCGGCGGCCGAACCCGCGGCGGCATCGATATCCGCGACGACGACCTTCGCGCCCTCCGCGGCGAAACGACGGACTGTGGCCAGACCGATACCGCTCCCGCCGCCCGTGACGACGGCGACTCGATCCTGTAAGCGCTGCAACGTATCTCCTGTCGGATGCGGTGGGGTCACTCGGTGGCGAGAAAGACGTTCTTGGTCTCGGTGAACGCCAGCGCGGCGTCCGGCCCGAGCTCGCGGCCGAGGCCGGACTGCTTGAACCCGCCGAACGGCGTCCAATATCGCACGGACGAATGCGAATTCACCGAGAGATTGCCCGCCTCGACACCGCGCGAGACGCGTAGCGCCCGGCCGACATCACCGGTCCAGATCGAACCGGACAGGCCGTAGTCGGTGTCGTTGGCGATCCGGACCGCGTCATCTTCGTCGTCGAACGGCAGCACCGCCACGACCGGGCCGAACACCTCCTCGGTGAGTACCCGCTCGGTGGACGCGCCGGGCAGCACCACCGTCGGTGGATACCAGAATCCAGGCCCCTCGGGTGTGTTCCCGGTGAACGCCACCGTGGTCGACGACTGCACGAATCCGGCGACGCGTTCCCGGTGCGCGGCCGAGATCAGCGGTCCCATCTCGGTGGACTCGTCGGCCGGATCGCCGACTCGCAGTCCCCGCACCGCCGGCTCCAACAGCTCGAGAAATCGGTCGAACACACTGCGCTGCACGAGGATCCGGGAACGCGCGCAGCAGTCCTGCCCCGCGTTGTCGAACACGCCGTAGGGCGCGGCGGCGGCCGCGCGTGCCAAGTCGGCATCGGCGAACACGATGTTCGCGCTCTTGCCGCCGAGCTCGAGCGTCACCCGCTTCACCTGCCTGGCACAGCCCGCCATGATCTGCGTACCCACCTCGGTGGAGCCGGTGAACACCACCTTGCGGACCGCGGGATGGGTGACGAAACGGTTGCCCACCACCGATCCCTTGCCGGGCAGCACCTGGAACACGCCCTCGGGCAGCCCCGCTTCCAGCGCGAGTTCCGCCAGCCGGATCGCGGTCAGCGGCGTGAGTTCGGCGGGCTTGAGCACCACCGTATTCCCCGCCGCGAGCGCGGGTGCGAACCCCCAGGCCGCTATCGGCATCGGGAAGTTCCACGGAACGATCACACCGACCACGCCGAGCGGCTCGTGAAAGGTGATATCGACGCCGCCCGCGACCGGAATCTGCTGGCCCAGCAACCGTTCCGGCATACCGGCCGCGAAGTGCAACACGTCTCGGACATTGCCCGCCTCCCAGCGCGCGTTGCCGATCGTGTGCCCGGCATTGGCGACCTCGAGCTGCGCGAGCCGTTCCGAATCCGCGTCGACCGCCTCGGCGAACCGCCGCAGCAGTCGGGCACGATCACCCGGCGCGACCGCACGCCACGCGGTCGAGGCTTCCTGGGCCACGGCGATGGCGGCGCCGGTGTCCGCCTCGTCGGCGAGCTCGACGGACGTCACGACCTGCTCGGTCGCCGGGTTGATCACCTGCGCAGTCGTCATGCGCTTCGTTCCCTTCGATACGTCGCCGCTGCTTCGACCAGGGCCCGGATCAATCGGCGGTCGGTGCTATCGACCTCCGGATGCCATTGCACGCCGACCAGGAACGAACCGTCCTTTGCCTCCACCGCCTCGATCGTCCCGTCGGCGGCGCGCGCGGTGACGAGCAGACCGTCGGCGAGCCGATTGATCGCCTGGTGGTGGTGGCAACTGACCTTTATCTCCGGACCGGCCAGTTCCGCGACACGGCTGCCCGCGCTCGTCAGCACCCGAGTAGCGGAGAACCCACCGGCGCTGCCGGAATGCTCCTCGTGGCCGACGACATCGGGCAGGTGCGGGATCAAGGTGCCGCCGAAGGCCACGTTCACCAATTGGAGCCCGCGGCACACCGCGAGGATCGGTAATCCTGCCGCGCGCCCCAGCTCGAACAGACCGAATTCCGATTCGTCGCGATCCGATCTGGTATCGGGCGATTCGACGGCGGACCCGCCGTAGCGAAGCGGATCGATATCGGCGCCACCGGTCAGCACCAACCCGTCGAGCAGCCGCACCAGCTCTGGCGTGGGCACCCCGGCGGGCGGCAGCAACACCGGGATACCGCCTGCCTCCGTCACCATGGCGACGTAGGCATGGGGCAACACCGCGCTGGGCACATCCCAGGCATTGAAGCGTGTCTGTTCCACATAGGTCGGCAGGCCGATTACCGGACGTTCGACCTCAGAGCCTTTCGAAACCACGGATACGCTCCCAGTCGGTGATCGCGGCGTCATAGGCGTCCAACTCCACCCGAGCCGCATTGCGGTAGTGCTCCACTACATCATCACCGAACGCCGCACGAGCCACCGTGCTGTCCCCGAACAGTTGAGCGGCCTCGCGCAAGGTACGCGGCACATGCGGCCGCTGCGAGCGGTAGGCATTCCCGCGGAATTCCGGTTCCAGCGGAAGTCCGCGGTCGATGCCGTGCAATCCGGCCGCGATCAGCGCGGCGACGGCCAGATACGGGTTCACGTCCCCGCCGGGCACTCGGTTCTCCATCCGCAACGATTGATCCGCACCGACTACCCGGATCGCGCAGGTCCGATTGTCCCGTCCCCACGAGACAGCCGTCGGCGCGAAACTGCCCGGCACGAATCGTTTGTAGGAGTTGATATTCGGGGCGAACAAGTAGGTGAATTCGCGCAGACAGTCCAGCTGGCCAGCGACGAAGTGCCGCATCAGCGCCGACGAACCGTCGGCGCCGTCGCCCGCGAACACCGACTTATCCGAATCATCCCGCAGACTCAGATGGATATGGCACGAATTGCCTTCTCGTTCATTATATTTCGCCATGAACGTGAGACTGCGACCCTCCTGCGCCGCGATCTCCTTCGCGCCGGACTTGTAGATACTGTGGTTATCGCAGGTCACCAACGCGTCGTCGTAACGGAACGCGATCTCATGCTGGCCCGGAGCGCATTCACCCTTGACCGATTCGACATACATTCCGGCGCCGTCCATCTCCTGACGGATACGCCGCAGCAGCGGCTCGACCCGCGCGGTCCCGAGCAGCGAATAGTCGACGTTGTACTGGTTGGCGGGGGTCAGCCCGCGATATCCGGCGTCCCCGGCCGCCTCGTAGCTGTCGTCGAAGACCAGGAATTCGAGCTCGGTGGCGACGAACGCGCGCAGGCCTCGTTCAGCCAGCAGATCCAGTTGCCTGCGCAACACCTGCCGCGGCGAGACGGCGACCGGGCGCCCTTCCGGCACCACCTGCTCGACGTCACACAGCACCAGCGCCGTACCCGGCCACCACGGCACCGATCGCAGCGTGTGCAGATCGGGCCGCAGCACGAAATCCCCGTATCCGGTTTCCCACGACGACATCGTGTATCCGTCGACCGTCGCCATGTCCACATCCACCGCGAGCAGATAACCGCACGCCTCGGTCGCGTGCTCGATCACCCCGTCCAGAAAATACCGTGCCGAGCAGCGCTTCCCCTGCAATCGCCCCTGCATGTCGGTCATCGCGACGAGGACCGTGTCGATTTCCCGCTCGTCGACCCGGTCCCGCAATTGCGCCATACTCAGCATTCCGCTTCGCATCCACGACCCCTCTCGGCACCAACCGTGCCCACGCTAGAGCAAACCGGAGATGTTGTGGGACGGGACACACAAATCCGGAATCAGCGCCGCACCGCGGGAGGAAAGCGTTCCGGAAGGCACTCCGCGACCTCGCCCGACGGCCCCCGGTCGGACAGCGAGCCCCGACACCCACGGCGGCGCGGACTACTCGATGCTCATCGCCGGGCGAAGTCGTTCCGGTTCGCGCGAATGAACTCGGCGAACGACAATGGCGCGTGCCCGATGGCATCCGCCACGGCTCGCGGGTCCGGCTGTCGCGTGGGCGCTGCTTCCCCGGAGGCGGCGAAGCGTTCGGCGACAGCTGAGATATGTTGGGCCATAGCGGGATTGATCACGCTGGTGTCGCTCCTCGCTTCCAATTCGGCCTGCCATTCGGCCCGTGAGATATAGGTGTACGCAACGGGACTGCCGATCTCCGCCGCGATCATGTCCGCGATCTCCTGGTGCGAGCGGAGTTCCACGCCGCCTGGATAGCTGATCGTGCCTGCCGGATACCGGTCCGGGTCGACCAGGGCCGCCACCGCAAGGTCGGCCGCGTCCTGCCCGCTGATCCACGGTGCTCGACCGGAACCGAAATTGTTGGCGAACGTGCCGGTAGCGCGGATGGACGAACCGTGAAGTAGCTGGATGTTCTCATAGAACAGCGCCGCCACCCGCAGCACCACCGGCACCAAGCCGGCCCAGGACAGCACTTCCTCGGCCATCCACTGCGCTCGGCCCAGCGCGCTCGGACTGTCCGCCATCGACGGGCCCATCGACATCACGACGAAGCGCGGCGCGAGTTGCGCGGCGCGCAGCACCGAGGCCAGGTTCGCCGCCGCGGGCAGCGCGCCGGCGGCGATCGGGTAGGTGAAGTACACGGCATCAATGCCGTCGACCACGTCGCCGAGCGTCCGCCGATCCAGCAGATCGCCCACCAGCACCTGCGCTCCCTGCCGGACCAGTAGATCCGTGTGCTCGCCGGTGGAGCGGGCCAGTACGCGGACCTGGTGCTCATGGGCGATGAGCTGCTCGACGACCTTGGCGCCGGTGCGGCCGTGCCGCCCGGTCGCGCCGATGACCAGGGTGGTCGGTCGGGAATCGTTCGATGACGTCATGGCAAGTCCTTCCTGGGGTAACGCGACCAGACGCTAACCGAGCGACTACTATGATGCAAGCTACTGGCCCGTACGGCGGGCGGAGAAGGGATACCGATGCGACGTAAGAGCTTTCAAGGAATGGGCTGCCCGATCGCGGGAGCCCTCGAGCACGTCGGCGAGTGGTGGACGCTGCTGATCATGCGAGACGTGCTCGACGGCTATACCCGGTTCGACGAGCTGGAACGCAACCTCGGCATCGCTCCGACCATGCTCACCAGCCGACTACGCACCTTGGTCGAGGCCGGCCTGGTCGAGCGCGCGCGATACAGCGCGAGTCCACCCCGCTACGAATACCGGCCCACCGCAAGCGGTCGAGACCTCGCCTCGGTCATCGTCGCCTTGTACACCTGGGGCGCGAAACACACGGCAGTGCGCAACAGTCAAGTCACCCTCGTCGACCAGGATTCCGGAAGAGAGATCGACCCGGTCTTCGTGGATCGCCACAGTGGCCGCCGGCTGTCGGAGATGAACTCCGCGTTCCTGGCCGGGCCCGAAGCCGACACCTTCATCCAGACACGGCTGGATCCCGAACTGCGAGCGTCCCGCCGTCGGCGCCGACGGGATACCCACTGAACTGCCGCGATGTGGGTCGGCTCGCGAACCGAGGACCCACCGGGGGGTGACGGCGCACCCCTGGATCCGTCCTGTCGCACGCGACGGGCGTTCGTCAGAACGCGCTGCGGATGAGTCCGCCGTCGACACGAATCGTCGCTCCGGAGATGTAGCCGGCCTGATCGCCGGCCAGGTAGGCGACCGCCGCCGCGACCTCCTCGGGCCGCCCGAAGCGGTTGATGTCATTGGGAACCCAGTCCTCGTCCTGGAGTCGGCTATCGCCGCATTCGCGCGCCACGGATACGACGGCGTCGGGGTACGCGACATCGCCCACGGCGCCGGCGTGACCGCGAAACTGGTGAACCGATACTTCGGCTCCAAGGAGCGACTCTTCGCCGAAGCGGCGGACGTATCGATGACACCGCGCACCGTGATACCCGAACATCCGGACCATCTGACCCGACGAATAGCGGCCGGACTGGTCGAACGCACCGCGCCCGGCGCCACCGAACTCGACCCGTTTTTGCTGGTACTGCGCTCGACAACCGATCCACGAGCGGCGGAGATCCTAGCGGCCGGGATCAGGCGGCACCCGGCACGAGCGCTGTCGGACCTGCTCGAGGGCCCGGCGACCGACGAACGAGCAATGCTCGCCCACGCGCTGATTGCCGGGATATACCTCATGCGAACTGTGCTCGGCGTCGATGAACTGGTCGATGCGGACCCGGCCGAATTGACACAACGGATCGAGCGAATGTTGACCGCGGCGCTGGCCGAACCCGATCCGAAGAAATCGAACGACACCAAAACAATCACTCCATAGTCGATTCAGCCCATTCGACCGACGGCGGATGTCGGCAGCGACTGGTAGATCTCAGCCCGGCGGAGTCGTCTGCGAATCACGCTCCGTCACCGAGCGCCCGCCTCTGGATCGACGTCGATGTCGATCCTGCCGAGGCCGTTGTCGGAAACCAGGGAGGAAAACCAGCGTGTATCACTCGGTAGGCATCGCCGCATCAGTAACCGATAGGTGAGGTGAGCACGGCTCGCTCGTCGGCGGATTCCCCTTGATTTCCGCAAAAACGGAAATAAGCTGCCCATCGTGTCGAATTTACGGATCAGCGATGCGGCGGCGTTGCTCGGAGTCAGCGACGACACCGTGCGCCGCTGGATCGATCAGGGCAAGCTGACCGCCATCCAGCTCGACAGCGGACGCAAGGGCGTCCGTGGCCGGGAGCTCGCCGAATTCCTCCGTGCCACGGCCGAGACGCCTGAGCCTGGCGTGACCGTCGCCGCGTCGGCGCGCAATCGCCTGCGCGGCATCGTCACCCGGGTGCTGAAGGACACCGTGATGGCCCAGGTCGAGATGCAGGCCGGACCGTTTCGGCTGGTGTCGCTGCTGAGCAGGGAATCGGCCGACGAGCTGGGACTCGAGGTCGGCAGCGTCGCGGTGGCCTCGGTCAAGTCGACGCATGTCGTTGTCGAGATACCGGACAGTTGATGAGGACGACGATAATTCGATCGCTCAGCATGCTGGTCGCCGCGATCGGCTCGGCGGGCTGCGGTCCGGTCCACCCCGCCGAGCCCAGCGGGTCGAACACGATCGCCGGCACGGTCACGGTTTTCGCCGCGGCCTCGCTGACCGAGACATTCACCGAGCTCGGCACACAGTTCGAGGCCGCGCATCCCGGAGTACGAGTGGTGTACAGCTTCGGCGCCAGCTCCGCGCTGGCGGAGCAGATCAACCAGGGCGCTCCCGCCGACGTCTTCGCCTCGGCCGCGCCGAAGAACATGCAGCAGGTCGTCGACATGGGCGCGACCGCAGCCGCTCCGGCCACGTTCGTGCGTAACCGGCTGGAGATCGCGGTACCCAAGGGCAACCCCGGCGGTATCACCGGATTGGCTGATTTCGGCAGGACCGAGCCGAGGATCGCGCTGTGCGCCGAACAGGTGCCGTGCGGCGCGGCAGCCGAGACGGTATTCCGAGTGGCGGGCATCACCCCTCGGCCCGACACCCGCGAGACGGACGTGAAGGCGGTCCTGACGAAGGTGAAGCTCGGCGAGGTCGACGCGGCACTGGTCTATCGGACCGACGTACCGGCGGGTGGAGATCAGGTCGAGGGCATCGACTTTCCGGAGGCGGACAAGGCGATCAACGACTATCCGGTCGCCCCGTTGGCGCACGGGCCGAACGCGACGGCGGCGGGCGCGTTCGTCGACTTCATCCGGTCCGATCGAGCGCGAGCGGTGTTCGCGACGGCGGGATTCGACACACCGTGACCCGAGCGCGACGAAGGGCAGTCTCGGGACGACGACCGCTCATTCTGGTGCTACCCGCGGTGTGCGCGCTGGCATTCCTGCTCGCCCCGATGCTCGGGCTGGCCCTGCGAGCGCCGTGGCGGACGCTGCCCGACCGCTTGTTGACCACCGAAGTCGGTGCGGCGCTGCGGCTTTCCCTGCTGTGCGCGAGTCTGGCAACCGTGATCTGCCTGCTGTTGGGCGTTCCGCTGGCCTGGCTGCTCGCGCGCGGGGAGATTCCGGGGCGCGGGCTGTTGCGAGCGATGGTCACCGTGCCGCTGGTGTTGCCGCCGGTGGTGGGCGGCGTCGCCCTGCTTCTCGTGCTCGGTAGGCGTGGACTGGTCGGCCGGTATCTGTACGACTGGTTCGGTGTCGCCTTGCCATTCACGACCGCAGGAGTGGTGGTCGCGGAAGCGTTCGTCGCGATGCCTTTTCTGGTGATCTCGGTGGAGGGTGCGCTGCGCGCGGCGGACCCGCGGTTCGAGGAGGCCGCCGCCACGCTCGGCGCGTCACGCTGGCTGACCTTTCGGTGGGTGACCCTGCCGTCCGTATTGCCCGGTGTCGTCGCGGGCGGAGTGCTGTGCTGGGCGCGAGCACTCGGCGAATTCGGCGCGACGATCACCTTCGCCGGCAACTTTCCGGGGAAGACGACCACCATGCCGTTGGCGGTCTACTTGGCGCTGGAGCACGAACCCGACGATGCGATAGTGCTGAGCCTGGTGCTGCTCGCGGTCTCGGTCGCGGTCCTGGTCGCCTTACGCGAGCGTTGGATTCGGGGCCCGGTATGACGCTGGATGCCCATCTGCGGGTCACCCGCGGGCAGTTCGATCTCGATGTTCCGCTGATCGTGGCGCCGGGCGAAGTGGTCGCCCTGCTCGGCCCGAACGGGGCGGGCAAGACCACAGCGCTGCGCACCCTCGCCGGACTGACGCCGCTCACGGGTGGCGCGATCCGGCTCGACGGCGACACCTGGGACGCGCCACCGAAGCTCTTCCGGCCCGCCGCGGATCGTCGAGTCGGTGTCGTCTTCCAGGATTACCTTCTGTTCGCCCACCTGAGCGCGCTGGACAATGTCGCCTTCGGCCTGCGGGCCCGCGGACACCGCCGGGCTATCGCCCGCGACCGCGCCGCGCACTGGCTGCGCCGCGTCGGCCTCGCCGATCATGCCACCGCCACACCCCGCGCCCTCTCCGGCGGCCAGGCACAGCGAGTCGCGCTCGCCAGGGCGCTGGCAACCGACCCCGCGCTGCTGCTGCTCGACGAGCCCCTTGCCGCGCTGGACGCGAGCACACGCCTGCTCGTCCGGTCGGATCTCGCCCGGCACCTGGCCGACTACCCGGGCCACACCGTGCTGGTCACCCACGATCCGCTGGATGCGATGGTGCTCGCCGATCGCCTCGTCATCATCGAGGACGGCACGATCATTCAACAAGGACGACCCGCCGAGGTCGCACGCCGCCCACGCTCGAACTATGTCGCACATCTGGTCGGCCTCAACCTCTATCGCGGCACGGCCCGCGGCACCACCGTCGACCTGGCCGAGGGCGGCATGCTCACCATCGCCGAACCCGCGCGCGGCCCGGTCCACGTCGTTTTCCCGCCGACCGCGGTCAGCCTGCACCCCGCGGCTCCGGCGGGCAGCCCGCGCAACGCGTGGCCGGTCACCATCGCCGGTATCGAGCAACACGCCCACACCATCCGGGTTCGCCTCGACGGCACCCCGCCGGTTCTCGCCGACGTCACCCCCGCCACCGTCGCCGAACTCCGGCTCGGGCCGGGCAGCGAGCTGTGGGCCGCGGTCAAAGCCACCGAAACCCACACCTATCCGGCGTGAGACTCGGGGCGGCGCGGACGGTGACGTCGGCCTTGGACTCCTGCCTGGCGGACACGGCTCGCCGCCTGGAAGGACGCCGGGTGTACTCGCGATCCGAAGCCGAGGCGATCGCGTATCCGGATCGAGACCGCGATGCCGGCAAGCAACAGGGCGGCCGCGAGCGGCTATTCCGCATCACTATTCGCAGACCATTCCGAGTACGAGACTCGAACGGATTCCGATTCGGAATTACGGGAGAGGAATGCTGGATTATCGACAACCACGCCAGAATTTCGCTCGGTTGACAGATGGAAAGCCAAACAGGCGCCGATCCGCGATCAGCGCCTGTGGCGAGCAGCGTCATTGCTGCGTATGAGCAGCATCATTGCTGCGAAGTGACAGCGTCATCGCTGCGAAATATCCTGGCGCCTAATGATTTTCACAGCAGGCGCCGGTTAAGCATCAGAGGTAGGCGCCGCATACGGGCCATGCGCCCGGGCCCTGGGTGGCGAGCACGTTCTCCGCGACGCGAATCTGCTCCTCGCGGCTCGCATTGGACGGGTTGCCCGAGCCGCCGTTGGCCGCCCAGGTACTCTGGGTGAACTGCAGGCCGCCTGAGAAGCCGTTTCCGGTGTCGGTGCCCCAGTTGCCACTGCTCTCGCACTGCGCGACAGCATCCCAGTTATGGGCCGACGCGGTGGCGGTGGACAAGCCGAACGGCACGGCGACGAGGGCGCCGAGCGCTGCGGTGAAGCCAAGGACACGAGTGCTGAACTTGCGGTTTTGCGACATGTGATTTCCCGCCTGCGCCCACCGGCTCGGCGGTGCGTCCGCCGCGTCCCTGCCCCCAGGAAGGTCGGGGATACTCGAACCGTGGGGCAGGGTTTCCGGCGTTCAGCGATTCGAGTTTCGGCCTCGGCGTTGATCCGAGCCGAGTACGACGTTAGCGGAAAAATCACGACAGATCACGGACGAATAACGAACACATAACCTGAATCACTGATCGAGACTATTGCTATCCACCCCGGTCGAACCCACAATATTGTCGATATCAAAGTTCCGTGATAGCTCCGTTATGTGTTCGAGATCACAGAGATATCAGGTTTGCGGATCGTGCATCCGGGTGCGACCAGTATGTTCGACTCGACTCGCTCCGCGCATCCGCCGACAGGTGTCGACCGTTCGGGGCAGCCGCTGACCCGGCGAGATCAGATCGCTACCTGTCGAGCGAGCAGCCCGGTGACCAGGCACGCGACGACGAACTCGCGGTGGGAACACCGATCGACCGGACGCGTCTTGTCGCCACGCCAGGAAGGGTCCGCAGGCGCACGCCCCCGGGCAATGCCGGGATCTGGGACGGCCGGTAGACCCGCGCTCGGCGGCACTACGGCCTGCTCCATCCCGAGCCGGCGGTAACGCGGCAGCCCGCCGCTGGACTATTCGCCGTGCGCTCGCAGCTGATAAAGCCCTTCGGTTTCGGCGACCATTACCCCGTTGGCGTCGGTGACCACCGCCCGCAGCGCGAAGTCGGACTTGCCGCGCTCCGCGGCCTCCTCGGTGATCCGCGCGATCTCCGCTTCCGACAGCGTCGCCGCCGCCCGCACGTCGGTCTTCGCGGGCTTGCGGAAGAAGATGCGCAGGTCCTTCACCAGCGGATAGAACGCCGAGTTGTCGAAGGTGGCGACAGCGATCGCACCACCGAGAATTTCGGCGACGGTGAACAGCACGCCCGCGTACATCACGCCGAAGTGGTTGCCGTTGCCCGCGACCGGCACCGTGGTGGCCGCGAATCCGCGTCGCACTTCCACCGCCCGTGCGCCCATCTTGTGCGCGACGGGGATGGCGAACTCCAATGCCCCGTTGACAATGTCCGTGAATGGCGGAGTCTCCTCGACCTCACCCATGTCCACAACCGTCCCTTCCCGCCGGAGGTGGCTGACACCTCGTCGTCTCTGCCGCGGCCACCGCGGTGGACCTCACCGAACTGTATGCCCTCGATACCACGCCCCGACAGCGTTCGCTCCCCGTCCGGGGTCGACGGGGAGCGATCTGGCGTCCAGAAAGGCACGACACGCACGGACGGCTCGCGCCCGGTGTCCTGGACGCCGGACGAGGCACCGCCTCACCTGGGCGGCTGGATCGCCGGGGTGAAGGGTTGGTTGATCGTGGTGAAGTATTGGACAAAGGCGGCAATGGCGATGGGTGCGGTAACGAAGAGTTGACCCGCCAGAGTTCCGAGTGCGCCCACGGCGATGATGCCGCCCAGACAGCCGACCGCAGCAGCCGGAATGAATGGTCCGAACATACCGACGATGGTCGCGGCGGCAATGGTGGCACCGGCAAGACCACCGAGTACACAACCGACGATGCCGCCACCGACGCCGCCCACTGTGGTGGCGATCGTGGCACCCGTCGCAATGGTCTCCTTCAACCGGGTGAAAGCCGCGACTTCCCGCTCATACGGCGTTCGCCACAGCGCCTGGTCCTCGAAGGGGAGGGCAACCGGCCGATACGCCGCGTGCTCGAGATCGAATTGCGGTCTGAGCGTTGCGGTTCGACCCTCGATCGCGGCGGCGATAGGGAAAATGAAATCGTCGACCCGGAACTCCAACGGGGTTCCCGCGAGAACGGCGCCATTGGTGGCTTCGACTTCGAATATCCCGTTCTCGACCTTCATCGAACCCGAATCGATATGGACGACCACGTTCTCTTCGGATGTGGTGGCGGTGTAATTGACGATGCCGCTCGCGGTGGCCGATGGAGCGGCGGCGGCGGTTCCGGCCATGACACCGGCAATGGCGACCGCAAGCGTCGTGACTGTGGCGATTTTGCGCAGAAGCATGTTCTGGGAACCCTACTCGGTTGTTCGGATGGCGCGATTACGTGGCGATTCAGCGATCGGCGAACGCGTGAACCGACAGGCTCATCGCTGTGGGAGTTGCGCGGCGATGATCCCCCGGACGTCATCCGGCGAGGCAAAGGCGGCGACAGATCGGTCGTGCCCCGGCGAGTCGACGGCGGAACCCAGCGCTACGGTGCCGCCGAACAGGGCGGCGACAGCGGCGCCGACGAGCAGCCAGCGCAGACCGGCGAGCGTGCGGCGAAGCATGGCATCCATGGTGAAACCTCCTGCGGGAGTGATGTTCTCGAAGACGAACACCACCATCGCAGGAGGTGACTGAAGCCAGCCTGAAGCCGCCTGAAATCCGCTTCAGGAACTGTCTGCCGCGCTCGCGCGGCTCATGCGTCGACCGGCGAATATCACAAAGCCGGGACCAACTCTTGGGTGATGGCGTCGACGAAGTCGACGAGGTCGCCCGGATTGCGCGAGGTGATCAGCGTCCAACCGTCTTCCGGCGATTGCACGCTCGCTTCGTCGACCCACGCTCCCCCGGCATTGGTGATGTCGGTGCGCAGCGAGAAGTACGAGGTCAGCGTCTTGCCCGGCAGCAGGCCCGCGTCCACGAGCAGCCACGGACCGTGGCAGATCGCGGCAATCGGCTTGCCCGCGTCCACGAACTGCTTGGCTAGTTCGACGGCCCGCTCGGTCACTCGCAGCCGATCGGCATTCACCGTGCCACCGGGCACGACCAACATGTCGAAATCGTTTTCCGAGACCTCATCGAGCGACGAATCCGGTGGCACGACAGTATCTTTGTCCACGTCGCGTCGGACCGTCTGGACCGGATCCGGCTTCGGCGCGGCGTGGGTGACCTGGGCGCCTCGGTTACGGAGTTCGTCGCGTGGCATCAGCAGTTCGTCCCGTTCCACCCCCGCATTCGAGGTGATGATCAGGACCCGCGCACTGTTCAGCTGATCGGGCATGAGCAACTCCTTTGCGATCGGGGTGTCCTCCCCCGGTCATGCCGCGAACGAGACCGGCTAAACCCGACGGGACCGGAATCATGGCGCGACTTCACCCGCGCACCGGTCGACGACGCTGGATGCCGGTCCCCGCGGTCACCTCCCCGCCGACGGAGGCAACAACGTGGCCGACAGGTGCTCTTGGGCCAGACGACGCAGGGCTGACAGCACAGTGTCGCCGAGGATGGTGCCCACGATCGCGGTTTCGGTCATGCGCTCCAGACCTGATTTCTTGCCGACCAGGGCGAGGTCGGTCGCCGCGATGGCTTCACAAGCAGTGGCGTAGTCGTCCATCGCGGCGACCACGTCGGCGTGGCCGAGCAGGCGTAGCGCGGCACAGACCTCGACGAGGGTGCCACGGGCGGGGCTGGTCTCGTCGATGTGCCAGCCCCGCCGGTTCAGCAACTGCGCGACGTCCCCGGCAGCGGTCTCGCGCTGTTCGTCGCCGACCGGTGATCGGCGCCCGCCCAACGCGTACAACACGTGGCCGATCGCGTCCCGCGCGGACACGCTACCGCCGTCCAGCACGGCGAGCAGCTCCTTGGCCGCCCCCACCGACAGGCCGCCGATATCCACCAGCGCACGGATCAGGCGCAGGCGGCCGACGTGATCGCCGCTGTATTCAGCCTGGTTGTGGTGGGTCCGCACGCCCGGGGGCAGCAGGCCCTCGCGAACGTAGAACTTGATCGTCGCGGCAGGGACGCCGCTGATACGGCTGAGTTCGGCGATGCGCATCGGACTCCTCGACATCGGTCCACGTATTGACAGTGGGAAGTACAGCTATCGATACTAATACTGATAGTGCAACTATCGATACATGGAGTCCCCATGGAATCCGAGGCACCGCGGCCCCGATCCTGTTCACCCCGCTCGGTGTCCCGGTCCACCCGGCTCATCCGATCCACCCGGCACCGCGTCCGGAATCCAACCGCCCCACGGAGGCATGATGGAAACCCTCATCGTTGCGCTGGTCACCCTGCTCGTCTTGCGTGCGGCCGGCGCGCTCGGCGCGGGCCGATTCGCCGTATGGCGCACCTGCGCCGCCTACGCCCTGGGCGTGATGCTGATCATGACCGGCACAACGCATTTCCTCCCCGAAGTGTTCGCCGACTCCCCCGCACCAACCCACGCGGATTTCATTCCGATGGTGCCGCCGTTCGTCCCGCTTCCCAGCCTGATGATCTATCTGACCGGCGTATTGGAACTACTCGGCGCGATAGGTCTGTTCCTGGCGCGCACTCGCCGACCGGCTGGGCTCGGCCTCACCGCGCTGTTGCTGGCGATGCTGCCAGCCAACATCTACATCGCCGTCGCCGTCGTCTCGTTCAACGGCGCACCAGCCACCCCGTTGTGGGCGCGGATTCCCGAGCAGATGGTGTACATCGGCGTCGCACTTTGGGCAGCCGGGGTACCGCGGTTGCCGCGAAAGGGCAGCGCCGAACCGTCCGACCGAACAGTGATCGGCACCGAAGAAGTGCGGGCGTTATCGATCTCGAGTACCGAACCGGACCGCACCCGGCATTCCGGCGCACCGTCACCAAGCGTCGACCAGCCGGTCGGTCAATCACAGACGGCACCATAAGATGCCGAGCCCACCAGCTTCGAATACTTGGCGAGCACGCCGCGGGTGTAGCGGGCCGGCAATGGTTCCCAGCCCTGTGCACGCCGCGCGAGTTCCTCGGCGTCTATCAGAAGGTCGAGGGCGCCCGCGCCGACATCGAGCCGGATCCGGTCGCCGTCGCGCACGAACGCGATGGGGCCGCCGTCGACCGCTTCCGGGGCGACATGGCCGACGCACAGGCCCGTCGTGCCACCCGAGAAACGGCCGTCGGTGAGCAGCAGGACATCCTTGCCCAGTCCGGCGCCCTTGATGGCCGCGGTGATCGCCAGCATCTCGCGCATTCCCGGGCCACCTTTCGGTCCCTCGTATCGGATGACCACCACATCCCCCGCCGAGATGGTGCCGTCCTCGAGCGCGTCCATCGCGGGCCGCTCGCGGTCGAAAACCCGTGCTGTACCGACGAACACGTCGGAGTCGAATCCCGCCGACTTGACAACGGCGCCGCCGGGCGCGAGCGACCCGGTGAGAATGGTGATACCGCCGGTCGGGTGGATCGGCGACCCCATCGCCCGAACAACCTTGCCATCAGGATCCGGCGGGGCGATATCGGCCAGGTTCTCCGCGACGGTGCGGCCCGTCACCGTCAGACACTCGCCGTGCAGGAGTCCGGCATCGAGCAGCGCCTTCATCATCACCGGCACGCCGCCGATCCGATCCACGTCGGTCATCACATGTCGGCCGAAGGGCTTGACATCGGCGAGATGCGGCACTCGGCGACCGACCCTGGCGAAATCGTCCAGCGACAGATCGACGTTCGCCTCGTGCGCGATCGCCAGCAGGTGCAGAACGGCGTTGGTGGAACCGCCGAATGCCATCACCACCGCGATGGCGTTCTCGAAAGCCTCCTTGGTGAGAATGTCCGACGTCGTGATCCCGCGTCGGATCAGCGTCAGGACGGCCGCGCCACTGCTCCTGGCATAGCCGTCCCTGCGCCGGTCGGTCGCGGGCGGCGCCGCGCTGCCGGGCAACGACATGCCCATCGCCTCAGCGGCACTGGCCATGGTGTTGGCGGTATACATCCCACCGCAGGCGCCTTCGCCAGGACAGATGGCCCGTTCGATGGCATCCACGTCGGCGCGGCTCATCAGGCCGCGCGAGCAGGCTCCGACCGCCTCGAACGCGTCGATGATGGTCACCTCGCGCTCGCTGCCATCGGACAACTTCGCAACCCCGGGCAGGATCGAACCGGCGTACAGGAACACACTCGCCAGGTTCAACCTGGCCGCCGCCATCAACATCCCGGGCAGTGACTTGTCGCACCCCGCGAGTAGCACCGAGCCGTCCAGACGCTCCGCCTGCATCACCGTCTCGACGCTGTCGGCGATCACCTCGCGAGACACCAAGGAGAAGTGCATCCCCTCATGGCCCATGGAGATGCCATCGGACACCGAGATGGTGCCGAACTGCAGGGGATAACCGCCGCTCGCGAACACGCCGTCCTTGCACGCTCTGGCGAGCCGGTCCAGCGAGAGGTTGCACGGGGTGATCTCGTTCCACGAGGACGCGACCCCGATCTGCGCCTTCTCCCAATCGTCGTCTCCCATGCCGACCGCGCGCAGCATCCCGCGGGCAGCGGTCTTCTCCAGGCCGTCGGTGACGTCGCGACTGCGGGGCTTGAGGTCGGGGACATTCGGGTCAGTGGCCACGGCTGTTCATCATTCCCGCTCGCACCGGATTATGGTGCCGACCACGCCGATCACCGACCCTCGCTCCAACAGCGCTGGACTCGGTCGGCCGGCGCCGATCGGACCGTTCGCCCCGACGCGCTATCCCGCGACGGCTGCCCCGGCGGCGCGCCCAGCCGCGTGCCGAGATCGGCCGGTTGCGCAGGACATCGAAAGGATCGGCCACACCATGTCGCGCGCAGTCCACCGCGCGCGGTGCGGTCGCCCCGAGATGCGGAGGCGGCCTTCTGCCGGTACAACGGAATCGTGAGGGCTTCAAGGTGTTTGGCTGTGTTCGTCAGCGTCGTCACGGCCTGTGCAGCGGTGTCCGGCCTGTCCGTTCGCCCTGCCGCGGCCGCCCCGACGGGCGCGCACTTGGTCGACGAGATAACCCTGGGCGGCTCCGCATCACGGATGGATGTCTACTCGCCTTCGATGGATCGCATCGTGAGCAACAGGGTGATTCGGGCCGCTGGCGGCCCGGCGCCCACGTTGTATCTGCTCACCGGTATCGGTGGTGGTATGGACGGGATCTCGTGGTGGGACGACACGGATGTCCGAGAGTTCTTCGCCGACAAGGACGTCAACGTGGTGATGCCGATCGGAGGCGCCTACAGCCTGTACACCGACTGGCTCACCGACGACCCGGCGGTCGGCCGCAACCGGTGGCAGACCTATCTCACCCGAGAACTCCCAGCAGTCCTCGATATTCGGCTCGACACCACACGGCAGAAAGGGATCGCGGGAGTCTCGATGAGTGCGGCCTCCGCGGTCGACCTCGCCATCCAAGCGCCCGATGTGTACAGCGCCGTCGCGGCATATAGCGGGTGCCCCTGGGCGTCGGATCCCGTCGGTGTGGCGATGACCAGCGCCCAGGTGATCCGCGGCGGGGCCAACCCAGCGAATATGTGGGGCGACCCCGGCGAAGCGATCTGGCAGGCGCACGACGCCTTCGCCAACGCGGCCGCCCTCGCGGGAAAAACCATCTATCTCTCCGCCGCTTCCGGCACCCCCGGCGCGATCGATCGAGGTGGACTCCCCTTCCCGCCGATCGAGGCGATCGCGAGCACGTGCACCGCGGCCTTCGCGGACCGGCTCACCGAACTCGGCCTGCCCGCGATTCATGTCAACCGCCCGGAGGGATCGCACACCTGGGGTCAGTTCGAAACGGATCTGCACGATTCCTGGCCGCATCTGGCTCACGCGCTCGGTGCGTGAAACACGCTCCCGCCGAATGGAATCGGGCGCTGCCGGTGCACCATCTCGACCACGGTGGGAGCGGAACTCGACTACGGCCTTCGGCCGGTGAGCTTCTGCACCCTGACGTCGAGGACGGCGGCCGGCCGGGTTACGGCCGCGAGCATGCCGACACCCGGCCGGGAAGTCTCCGCTCCACGGCCGGATATCAGCTGATTTCACGCCATCTCGGGCACCCGCAGGTGCGCGAATGCCAGGTCGAATTCCGCTATCTCGAGCACTGCGGCTCCCGCCCGTCTGGTCGCCGCTGTTCTGAGCCGATCTGTCATCGCACGGGTGTTGTCCATCGCCTCGCGGCTTGCCAGGACGGTCGAGCCCACCCCCCGGCCGGTTGCCCGGTCGACGAACAGACTGGAACTGCAGAATCCCTCCAGGTTCTCGACCTCCGGCAGCACCGTCGCCCTGTAAGTGTCGATCATCTGATCGACCTCGCTCGGATCGATCTGAACCCACGTGCACCGAGTGCACGCGCCGTCACCGGCCGGATGATCGCGGTGCACGACCGCGATTTCCCATTCTTCGACCAGCTGGACCATGCCTTCGAGCGATTGGGCGAGGCCGTCACGAAGTGATTGGACCCGCTCTCTACTGGCCTGTACCGCCGCCTCGGATTCCCACGCGGTCGTGGCGATGCAGCGCCCTGATGCCCGGTCGGCCAATAACGACAGGCCCACCCACCCCTCGATGTGGGGCAAGTTCGACATCACTTCATCGCGGAGGTATTCGATCCCGCTGTCGATCGACGACGGCTGGGCCGCGATTGTGCTTGAGCGTGCGTACACGGGCCACCTCCTACCCTGGTGAGGGCGACGCCCCGGTGGCGCCACCGGACATACTCACCTTCCTCCCCCGTCGACGTGCGCGCAATCGTGGTGGAATTCGTGCCGGTGGGGGCCGGTTCATCTCGAAATTGTTGATTCAATTACCCGACAGACAGTGGACTCGACGGCTTCGGCGCGACCGCGATGCGGCTCACGACCGCTCGGTCGATTTGATCAGAAGATTCTCCAGACTGGCGGTCCGATCGGAGTACGTTCGGACGCCGATGACCGCGACGAACTCGCGATCACCGGCCCGCCGTTGCAAAGAACTCCAATAGTTGGCAAGAAACCAACCCGCTCCGGCGGTGCCGCGCGGGCCCAATCCCGCGCAAAATATCCAATATCGATCGGGGTGCAGATCCGGACTCGGTCGTACCCGCGCGATGATGCCGATATTGCGGCTGTCGTTCGAGTCGTACCGGCTGCCATCGGTCAGCTCCAGGTGCTCCACATAGGTGCCGTCCTCCACTGGGTCGACGTGGATTGTGAACAGGGGATGGTCGACGCTTGCGAGATATAAATGAGTGCAGTCGTTGCCGCTCAGTCCGAAACTGATGTACGGGCGGTCGCACCGTCCGATAATTTCTCGGTCGCTCTTGAATTCGGTCGGAATACCCGTGTGGCGTTGCAGCAGGGAAAAGACGTACAGCAGTCCGCGAATATCATTTTCCGCCAACATGACCGGGACGCCGGGGCGATGTCGAGACGTGAATTCACCCTCCTGCTTCCCGAAGATGCGCTCACGGGAAATTCCGGCCACGCGCAGCGCGTCGAGGGATTTGCTGGTCAGCTCGAAGGTCGGGTATACCAAAGTCGCGCCGCCAACCACCATCTCGGTCCCGAGGAACGCCTCGAGCTCGAGGTCGGCGACCGGAAGACCGGATTCGTGCGCTCGAATGCCAGGCGGTGCGGAATCGGCCATCTGGAACAATCCTTCGATCGTCCAGCCCGGGAACATCTTGGCGAGTACCCGGCAGTGGTAGTCCCGCGGCAGCCCGATCATGCGGCCGGACAGCCACTGGTAGTACTGCGCCTTCGCCGGCCCATGCCCTGGCGGGATGGGCGGATCGAGCTGGGCCGCGCACCTGTCGTATGCGGCCAGAAATTCCGGATGACTCTTGAGATGCCGCTCCGCCAGCAGCATCTTCAACACGGTCGCCAACGAAAACCCCCTTACCCCGCCAACCTCCGTCCATGCTGCGGCGGAGATTCTGCGCTATTCGCTCGACAGCGACGCGACTGGGCCGACGGCCGGCAACCCGTCGACGGCCTAGTCACATCCGCCGTCAGATATAGGTGAAGGAGAGCCCGTTACTCACTCCCCCCGCGGTCGTGACGGTGATCGCCACGGTCCCCGTCCCCGCAGGTGCGACCGCCGTGATCTGCAGAGCGGAATCGACCGTGAACGAGGTTGCCGCTGTGGCGCCGAATGTCACCGCAGTAGCCCCCGTCAAGTTCGTCCCGGTCAACACAACCGGCGTGCCACCCAACGCAAGTCCCACATTCGGCACCGCGACCACCAGGGTAGGAACCCCGAGATACGTGAACGCCACACCATTACTCGTTCCACCCGGACCCGTCACAGTCACCTGCACGGTCCCCGTCCCAGCAGGCGCAACAGCCGCAATCTGAGTATCCGACAAAACAGTGAACGAAGTCGCCGCAACAGCGCCGAAAGTCACCGCGGTAGCACCCGACAAACCCGTCCCGGTCAACACAACCGGTGTACCACCCAACGCCAACCCCACATTCGGAGTCACCGTCGTCAGCGTCGGCGCTCCGGCATAGGTGTAGGCGACGCCGTTGCTGCTGCCGCCCGTGCCGGTCACCGTCACCTGCACGGTACCCGTTCCGGCAGGCGCGACAGCCGTGATCTGCGTTGCGGAGTCGATGGTGAAGACGGTCGCGGTGTTACCGAACTTCACGGTGAGCGGATCGGTGAACCCGGTCCCGGTGATAGTCACGCTATTCCCTCCCGACGCGGGACCCGAGGTCGGGGAGATGGACGTGATGGTAGGGATCACGACGTAGATGAAGGGAACCGCACCGCTGACGCCACCCGGGCCGGTGACGGTGACCGGAACGATCCCCGTTCCGGCGGGACTGACAGCCGTGATCTGCGTATCCGAGTTGACGATGAACGAAGTCGCCGCTGCACTACCGAAACTGACCGCGGTGGCTCCCGTCAGACCTGTGCCCGTGAGAGTGACCACCGTCCCGCCCGCAGTGGAGCCTTGGTTGGGAATGACGTTGTTCAACGCGGGAACCGCGAGATACGTGTAGGGAAGCCCATTACTGGTGCCGCCGGAGTTGGTGACGGTGACCTGCACCGCACCGGGCGATCCGGCGGGGGCGACCGCGGTGATCTGTGTCGCGGAGTCGAGGGTGAAGGTGGTTGCGGTGGCGCCGAACTTCACGGTTGCGGGACCGGTCAATCCGGTGCCGGTAATCGTGACGCTGGTACCCCCGGTGGTCGGACCCGAGGTTGGTGAGAGGGAGGTGATGGTAGGCATGGTGCTGCGTCCTTGGTTGATGTGGTGATAATTCCTCTGCACCGGGGGGTGCCCGACTCGCTTAGTGGCCCGGCTCTTTCCATTAAGCCCCGTGGACCGACACCTAGGCAACGAAAATTAGATCCGTTTTCGTCCGTTTTCGGATTGTTGTCCCAACCGACTGCGATTCGAGGCAAGCGGACACGACAAGTCGTTACCGCTGTGGGACTTTCGTCAATGCGAAGTCGCACACAACGCGGCTGTGCCGGAGGCCGGTCGACGGTGCCTCGATGACTGCAAATGCGAGCAGTGTCCACGTGGAGGTTTCTCACCGCAGACCTGAACCCCGAGACGGGCGTATCTGTGCACGTCAACCCGCCCGACCCGGCGCTCCGAAAATGAAATTGCCCCCGTGTATCCAGCTTGAAAATCGGCCGCGGCTCAAAGGTACAGCTCGGGCGGGTCCTCGAATTCGAAGCCGGCTTGGCGTGCACGCCGCACCATTTTTCGGTCCCACTCACGGTGTGCCCGTAACGCCATTCGGAACTCACCCATCTGCTCGGACATCTGCTGAGTCTGCGAAATAGCGAGGTCGCTCAATACCTTTGCCGCGTCGGCCTTCGTCTTCGTCATATGGGCGTCGACATCACCTCGTTTGAACCACGCCGTCACGACCGCCGACAGCACCGAGGAGCCGGCGATGAGCACGAGCGCCGAGAACACCGACGACTGTTGGAAGGCGTTCATGGTGCCTCCTCCCTCAACTTCACTTCGTGCAGCGTCTTCACGTCTCGCCATACCTGCCTGCGCTTCCACAGGAACGCCACACCCAGCGCGATGGGCAATGGCCCGCCGAGAACCGTCGCCGGACTGAGAGTGCTGTGCTGGATTTGCAGTAACAACAACTGTGCACCGTAGGCGACCAGCGACCAGCCGAGCGCTCCCAAACCGATTTGTTCGATCAGGTAACCCCAGACTCGCGCCGAGAACACACCGACCAGCGTCGCCACACACCCGATCAGCATCAGCACGAGCCACAGCATGCGGAATCCCGAGGACAGCGTCGCCGTGGCGGAACCCGATGGCTGGCCGTAGAAACACTGCAGCAGCGCCGAGCTACCGAAGACAGCGCACAGCACCACCTCGAATGGATCGTGACGTACCGTCCCCCCCGGGCGTTTCATGCGATTTCACCGCTACCCGGAGGTACCGGAATCACCCTGCCGCGTGCGGTCTCCACTGCCGGAAGCCCCAGTGCGGCCGCGAGGACGGCCAGGATGAAGTCCGACAGGTCGGAGGAGACAACCCCTTTGGTGACCTGGTATCCGACCAGCGCCGCCAGCACCGGATACAGCAGAGCGCGCACCGGCTCACTGCGCAGGGTCATGAACACTTTTTTCATCGGATTCTCCTTTTCTCAGCTCTGCGGGTCGTGCAGAGGCTTGTCGATGCCCTCGGCGGTCACCGTGGCCAGCGTCTGGCGCGGCGTCCAATAGACGCGGCCATGGTCGAAATCTTGATATGTACCGGTGTCCCAGGGGATTTCGTCGGATACCGGCCAGCCGAGCACCCCGTTCTCGGACCCACCGCGGTTCCAGCGATCGCGGATCGCGCCGTGCACCCAGTGGATGGCCTTGCCATCGCGCCGATACAGCGCACCGCCTTGAAAGCCCTGCACCTCACCCCACGGATGTCCGTCGGGCCCGTTCAGGACGGCACGGTCGGTGACCGGGTATCCGAGTGGTCCGGCCTCCCACCTCAATTCCTCGAACCTGTCCCACAGCGTCGCCGGGATCGGGTGCGCGCCGATCGAGGGGTGCCAGTAGATATAGCCGTGCTCGAATTGCGCGAATCGGCCGGCGCCATCGGGAGTGCTGAGTTCACCATCGGTGATTCGGCGACCGAGCCACGAATTCGCCGCGTAGGCGTCGTCGATCGCATTCGGCGGCGGTCCTTGCGGTGTACCAGCCGCGTATTCCCGCACATAGCCCAGGAACCGGGTCCAGGGAAAGTTGTAGCCGACGTCGGTGTGGTTGCCGATACCGAGGCATTCGGTCACGTACTTGTGATCGCTGAGCCCGTCCCGCCGTTGGTAGGGCGGCACGATGACATCGGTGGCGAACCCGTATTTCTTCGCGTCCTGCACGCCGAGCCAGGCGGCGATCCGGATATCTCGGTCGATCTGCGCCCAGTCGTCCGGCCCCCAGCCGGCCCGACTTCCGGCGAAACACAGGTTGATCGTGTACGAATTCGCGTCGAGCACCGACCAACTCGCGAGATCGGTATCCACGACATCGCATACGATGCCGTCGCGCACTGTGTAGTGGTAACTGGCTCCGTGCCCGGGATCGTTGAGATAGTTCGCCAGACTCTCCGCGGTGCCATTTCCCTCCTGTGTGTGCAGCAGGAAGTTGGTGATCCGTGCGCCGTGCCGCGACGATGCCGAATTCCCCATGCGGTCGAGTTCTGTGTACTCCGGTGCCGTCATCTTCTTCTTTCCTTCCCATGCGTCCAGCTGTGCGCCGCACGGCCTTCATCCGTGTGCGCGTCGTCGATCTCGATCGCTTCGAGCAGGAAGTCGCCGTTCGCCGACTGCTGCGCCAATCGGTTCGCCACATTCGCCGCACGGCCTGGCCGCGCACCGCCGGTCTCTTCCGCGCCATGAGCCCGACTCGGAGGTCGAGCCGTATGCGCACGCCGCAGCGCGACAGGGCCTCGGCTGGCAGGGTTTCGCCGTCTTCGCCCGGCAACTCGATCACCGACAGCGGCCAGGTCGACCGGCGGCGGGAGACGAACTGCGTTCCTCGGCCGATTCGCTCGGCGGCGAACCGGAGTCGCTGTGCCGCACGTCCGTACGCACCGATGGCTTGCCCGCGGTCGGCACCGCGCCGATCACGCGGGCGCTGCCGTGCCGGAACTCGTCGTCGAGGTCGCTACAGTCCCGCCGTGGTACTGCGCGGTCTTTCGACGGCTTCGGGGGCCTGCGTCGGCGGTGCGAGGATATCGACCGGCGGCGCACAGACAACAGCACGCATGGTGTCGACGGCGCTTTCGCGACCGGTGGGCTCGACGAGCGCCCGACAGTTTCTTCCAGAGTTCGCTGTCGGTGTCGTTGACCTGCGGGCGATCCCGATCGCCGCGCCCGCGGTAGCCCACGAGTTCGGTGCGAGGGAGGTATGGGTAGGCATATCGCTGCCTCCTTGTTGCCGTGACGAGATATTCCTCTACACCGGGGGGTGCCCCGACTCCAGTGATGGCCCGGCTACTTCCATTAACACCCTGGATCGACACTCGGGCAATGGTTTTCCGATCCGTTTTCGTCCGTTTTCGGATTATTGCGAGAAATTTTCGGTATCGATGCCCGCGGCAAGGAAAATCCGAGCGTTGCCGCAGCACGGATTTCAGCGATGAGGCGTCGTCATCGGTCAGCGGCAGCGGGACGCCGACGGCCGAGGACTTCGAGGCCGCTGGCGGGTGGCGAGTTCACCGACGAATGACTTGCCGAGGACGGCGTAGTTCGACGCGGTTCACTGTCGCGCGCCACCACGGTGATGGTATGAGCCCGGCAAGGCCGGCCGTCTCACGAGCGGACACGCCCCGTGGCCAGCGGCTCTTCGTCTCGGTGCGGCAACCGCGCACTGCGCTGCTCGCCGCAGGGCCGCCCCTCTGACGGTGCCCGTCGGCTGATCGGCGGATGGGTGCCGCCGCAGCCGGCCGCCTGGCTGCTCCTCTGCTGGTCGATCGGGTCGATGCTCGGCGCGCCGAGTTCATCACCATTCACCTTGTCGGCAAGGCATCGGTGGACAGTCCGACGGCCCCGCATCCGCGCGGGCTCGGCCCACCCGGCGACACTTCGCCGATAGCCCCGTGGACGACCGTCCGTTGCGATCCCCGGACACGTCCGGCTCTAGGTCGAGAACATGCAGCTTTGATAACTTCCGCTCAAATACTTACTGCTGTGCGGATTCACGTATTCGGAGTCCCCTCGGCCATCGGGGCCTGTGTACAACCTGACTGTGGCGTTCGTTTGGTTATCCACCGCGCCCTTCCCGATCTGAATATTAAAGGTTCGGTAATCGTCCGGATTGTCGATCCGGTCGGAGTATCCCGAGCCGTTTTGGTAGGAGAACGTCCCGAAGGCCATGTCCTCACCTCTTTCGTGAGACAAGCAGTCAAACGCCACTCGAATATGCGACTTGTCGCCGAAGTGTACGCGCGACAGTGGCACGATGGATAGGACAGGCAATGTTCTGGTTATCAGGTCACTTACGCAGGTCGAATCCACTCCATCGCGAGATCAGATCCTAACCAGATATCGATCAGCAAATCGAGGCTTAGCCGGGCGCGAGGACAGTGATCGACCTCAGTTGATCGACAGCTATCCGAGCCGCAGGAACGCATGTCATCATCGATCGCCCAATTCGCACTCGAGCGCGACAGTATGGATTCGCAAGAGCGGAGCCGACTCTGGAAATTTCGACCGAAGGTGCGCGAAAACCAATGTCGCCGAACGGTCGTAGAATGCCGCAAGGCGACCCGAACAATTCCGATGGTATCGGACCAAAAATAAGAACCGCGAGATGATTTGGGCCGCAGTCGGATACACGGATCGGTCGGGATCGTCGACACCAGCCGCCCGCGTTGCCCGCGTCCGTCCGGTTGCCTCGGCCGACGCCGCGGGGCGGGAGCGAATTTCACCAATGGTCAGCACGGCCGGATGATGCCGGACTGGACGGCGCCTTCTGTTCGACGTTCACCGGCTCGGCGATTCCGACGTAGATCCCGAACCGGTCAACACGCGCTGACACCGCCACACCGCGGCGACCGCTGCCGGTAGATGTCGTCCGATGGCCATACGACCGCCTATGAGAGCTTCGGTAGTTAGATCAGGACGCTAAACATTCGGTCGATCGGAGCCCTCGGGTGCCCGAACACCGACCACGGATCCGACCTGGCGCGGCCTCCCATCAGCTCGGGGTCGCTCGTCGGCCGCGCGATAATGCCGCCGAGCGGCACCGCGTCACACCGGCGGGCTCCCCTGCGACGCAGGGCGTCAAGACATGGTGAGTCGCGTGACCGGTAGGACCAGGGGCCCGCGGCGGCATCCGCCGTGACCCGATCGAAAGCGAATTCACAGCAAGTACACGGGCGATTCTGGTGAAGTGCACGGTGTAAGGCGATGTCCTGAACAGGTGCTGATCAGCAAGCAGCACCTGGACGAATCCGGCTCGGGGAGGTCAAGCCCATGCATTCTGCCACTACCCCGAGCATGCCACGCCTGGAGCTACCCGGACCTGCCGAACCGTTGGCGAATTGGGCGACTCGGCGTGGATCGCGGACGATCAACGCCGACGCGGTGGCCATCGAGACCGACACGGTGACCGGGTCGACCGCGTTCGTTGTCGCCGACGGTGTCGGGGATCATCTGCTGGCTGCCAGGGCCGCACGCACAGTTGCTTCGGTAGCGGCGCGAGTGGGTGCACGCCACGGCGCCCGGGCGGGGATTCTCGCGGCGCACCAGGAACTGCTGCGCGAGGTTCCGGAGCCGTCGGCCGACAGTGTGCTCGTCGTCGCGGTGCTACCGGCCGACGGTCGCCCGGATGGGCCCTGCGAGGTGGCATGGGTCGGCGACTGTCGCGCCTACCGGTGGAATGGACGAGTGCTGCACCAGATCACCACAGACCACACGCTCGCCGAAATGTGGCGAGCCCGCGGGCTCATTCCCCCGGCAAGGATGGACAATGTCGTCACCACCTCGGCGCGCACCACGCGGCCGACCGATATCGGCTATGCCGCGACCGGATCGAGCACGGGCAGGCTACTGCTGAGCACCGACGGTGTGCACAAGCGACTCGGTATCGCCGAAATCAAAGCCTTACTCGCGGACGGCGACACCGCAGGAACCATCGCGAACTCCCTGGTGGACACCGCCCTCCAGGGCGGAGGAACCGACAACACCACCGCGCTGGTCGTGGACCTACCGTCGCGCCGTCCCGCAGCGCCAGCAGTTCTCGACGAACGCGGTTAGCAGCCCGTCAGGTCTGCTTGAGGGAACCCACCTGGCAGTGGATCGACCCCGGGAGCCGGTCGATCCACTGCCAAGCGTTTGTCGGCAGAAATACGGTGGTTCGTCCCGCAGCCTCCGGACCGGCCGCGATTGCCGACCCCGTCCGACCGCAAGTCCCCACTGGAGCGAGTTTGCATCCGATGCGATCGGCGGCGAAAGTAGAACTAGCGCGAAGAACAGCGACGTTCGCGTAGCGCCTGGTCAGCAATGAGATGGTTTCGCTGACTCCGACCGGTGGTTGTGATCGGGACCGACAGCACACCTGCGCGACGCGCAGTCGAATCCCGCCGCTTTCTCGAGCGACAGCAAGCTCAGGAGGTACCCATAGCGATCACAGAACACAGCACGCCTGGACGGCGGACCATCGTGAACTCGATCGAGAACCTCGCCGACCACTCGCCGCCTCGAGACGATGGCCCTCTTCCGAATGGCGAGCCGATGCGGTATCCGCGGGTACCCGGCACAGCGCCCGAGTACCGCAGGCGTACCGGTGACGTTCGAACCGTCACCCTCTGGGAACCGTGCCCACACAGACAAAGGAGCAAAGATGTCCACCCTCCACTTCAAGGAGAAGACGAATTCGACGCCCGAGCAGTTCGTCGCCGCGCTCACCGACTTCGGGCCCGGCCGCTCGAAAGTGTTCGGCAACAGCGCCGACAAATTCCTCGAGGTGCACAACCGAGGCCCTGGTCAGGCCGACGTGACCGAAGGGTCGCACGGCATCTGGGAACGCCTGCACTACGACTGGTCGGACCCCAACCGCGTCGTCATGACGACAACCGACTCCAATGTGTGGGGCGGCCATTCCGGCCACACCTACACCTTCACGTCCCGGCCGGACGGAACGACCGATGTGGATGTCGTCGTGGTACGCGAGGGCAAGAATCTCACCGGACGGGCGCTCGAAGCCGTGGTCGGGACCGTCGGCAAGCGCACCTTGGAAAACGCGTTTCGAAAGTCCGTCAAAGCTGTCGAAGCCCGCGGCAACGACGGCGGCTGACCGCCATCCGGCGAGCTGTTCGACCGCATCGTCGGTGGCGCTGACAGTTCGCCCAGCGACCGGCGGTAGCCGTAACGCGGGAACAGATGACGCCGACATATGTCGGCTCGATTTTCGCTTTCAGTGGCCGCGCATGGCCGCGGCGATTTCGCGACGCGAGCGGAGTCCGAGTTTCGCCAAGGTATTGGACACGTGAGATTGAATTGTGCGGCGCGACAGGAACATCTGGGTCGCGATGTCGCCGTTCGAAAGGCCTTCTGCCACCAGGCCCGCGACTTTTCGTTCGGTATCGGTCAGCGCCGCCCAGCCTGATTTGGGACGGTTGCGCGGTCCGCGGACACCGCGCCGAATTCCGTAGGGCCGCACACGCGCGACCGCGCGGGCGATATCCCACGATGCTCCGAGCCGGGTGTACAGATCCACGGCGGCGTCCAATGCGACGCGGGCTTCCGCGCCGCGTCCCGCTACGGCGAGCACCACGGCTGCGTTCTCGAAAGCCTGCCCTTCATAGAGCGGCCGCCCGGCCTCCCGGAATGCGGCCGCCGCCGCGGCGAGGGCAGCAGGTTCGTGTTCGGCGAGTCCGCGACAGAGCAGGGCAGTGCCGTTTCTGGCCGCGGTCGGCTCACGCGCCACCAGAGCGTCAGCGTCGGCCAGCACCGATTGTGCTGCGTCCTGATCACCGACGGCGGCGGCCAGTCGGGCGATGTCGGGGAAGACATAGTGCAGCGTGGGCGCGGACAGCCCATCGGCCAGGCGATGTTGAGCATCGACCAAGAGTTGCAATGCCAGGTCCGGCCGACCGCGCGTCTCGTGAATAAGCGCGTTGACCCAGGGATTGAGCTGCGCGTAACCGCTGCTGCCCAGTTGTCCGTCCGGTGCGGGAACGGTATCCGGGGCCGGGAGAAATGTACCGCGCCGGATTCCGATCAGCGCGGCGAAACTGTGTGCGACCGGCGCGTAACCGAAGACGTCGGGCGCACCCATAGCAGAGGCGCATTCGGCGATCGCATCGTCCCAGCGACCGTCCAATAGATGCAGCCGCGCCTTCGCAACCAGGTTCGGCGCCAGATACGCACCGTTCGTCCTGCGGTTGTGGACAATGGCGGTCTGCAAGGTCTCCTCGGCGGCGGTGAGCCGATCGAGTTCGATCAGGCAGTGTGCATGCAATACATACGGATCGAATTGGTCCGATCCGAATCCGTCCTCGAATACGGC
Organism: Nocardia sp. NPDC049220; assembly: GCF_040647855.1. Classification (NCBI taxonomy): domain Bacteria; kingdom Bacillati; phylum Actinomycetota; class Actinomycetes; order Mycobacteriales; family Nocardiaceae; genus Nocardia; species Nocardia sp. NPDC049220. The sequence goes on along the minus strand of NZ_JBEZDA010000001.1, from coordinate 496,092 downwards.
GACGATTCGGCTGCTCGAGTCCAGTGCCGCAGTGAGATTGCCCTGGGTGTAGCGCACGGCGCCCAGGCTCAGGAGACCGTATGCGGTGGCGAGCGGATTATCGGTGGCCTCGCCCAGATCGAGCGCCTGTCGGCCGGCCGCCGCCGCCGCATCGAGTCGCCCCAAAAAGAAATTGTCCAGTCCGCACAGGCCGAGGAAGCGACCCGCGGCCTCGGCACTCAGATCAGCGGTGGCCAGTGCCGTTTCCGCGATATCGACCGCGTCGGCCAACTTGCCCTGTGCGTGGCAGGCTGCCGCGAGTCGCCAGCTCAGCTCGACCTCGTCGCCGGTTTCCGGTCGAGTGCGCAGCGCCGCGCGCACCACCGACTCGGCCTCGGCGGCCGAGCCGTTCCACAACAATGCTTGGGCCTGCAAGCTGGTCAGGATCGCGCGTGTCCGGCGGTCGAGGTCCGCGACCGCTGCCGCGCGACCCAGCAGCTGCACTGCTATCTCGGGCGCACGCACGATCAGCTTATCGGCCACGGCCACCAGCCACTCGAGGCTGGTTGTGTCCAGCTCGTGGTCGCCGGCCGAGAGATAATACGCGATCCGCTCGATCGGCACGTCAGTCGTCTGCAGAACCTGACCGGCCCGGCGGAGCACATCCGATCGCAGCGAGGCGGGCAGTTGTTCGGCAAGCGCCTTCTGGATCAGGTCGTGCCGGAACACCAACTCGGAGTCGACCCGGGTGAGCAGCCCGGCGTCCATCGCCTCGGTGACCGCGCCCCAGACTTCGAGAATCGAACTGCTCAGGACCGCCGCGAGTTCCCCGACATCGACGGTCGGTCCCAGTGCGGCCGCCATCGGCAACACGTGCCGTGCCGTACGGGAGAGCAATGCCAGCCGCCGCGAGATCGCCGCAGCCAGCAAAGCGGGCGGGCGCTCAGCCGCCGTTCGCGCACGGTCGACAAGGTCGGCGATGATCGTGATGGCATCCTCACGTAACAGAGCGGCCACCAATTCCGTGATGTAGAGCGGGTTGCCGCGGGCGCCGGCCACCTGACGCATCAATTCCGCGCCGGGGGTGGCACCAACCATGTGCCGAACCAGCTCCGCGGCGCCTGATTCGGCCAACGGTTCGAGACGGATCGTCGGGGCACGGCGCTCCACCAGATCGGCCGCCAGCACCGTGTAGGCCTCGGGCTGCGGCAGTGGCCGGGCCGCGAGTATCAGCAGAAGCGGAAGATCGTCCAGGACACCGCAAAGCCGATGCAGCATCACCAGGCTCTGCCGATCCGCCCACTGGACATCATCGATGATCAACACGCCCGGGCCGGCACTGCACCACGCGTCGACCGAATCGAGGATCGCCTCGGTGATGGCGAATTCGTGGGTCGCCGCGCCGTCGCCGGCTCTGTTCCCGCTGCGCAACAGCGCACGAATCGTGTCCGACGTCGGATCGGGCTCGACACTGTCCACATCCAGCCACGAGCCGACCGCCGCGAACGGCACACCCTGTTGCAATTCCTTCGCGGTTGCCCTGCGGACGAACATGCCCGCGGCGGTATATCGGGGTACGGCCGCGTCGAGCAGCGCTGACTTGCCGATCCCGGGCTCACCCTCGACGAGGACAACCGTCCCCCGCCCCGCGGCGGCGCGCCGCCCCAGTGCCTCCACACACACCAACTCGGCACCGCGACCGACGAACACCGAGGTGGGAGAGTCCTGCACAAACTGGATACTAGGTGTTGACCAGGAAAGACGGGGCGACGCCAAAGGCGTACGGCCATCGGCCACGCGGCGATCGGATGCGGATATTCCTGTCTGGAATGACGGATGTTCTCCTTGCGCACCTGATTTAGAGTCCGGAACTACGGCAGCCTGATACTCGGAAATACTCCGGGCACAGAGCGTTTCGAACGCTGCCGAGCGAAGGAGAACCCGGTGGAATCCGAGGCACCGACCCGCCACCCCACGTCGGAGGTGGTGCGGGGAATCACATGCATCGGTGCGCAGGTCGTCACGGAAACCATCGCTCGCCCGCCGAACATCGGCGCTGCCGAACTGCCGGACGCCGACCAGGCGGCCTCGGCTGAGTGGCCCACCACCGTGTCGGGCCGCTGGCCTCGACAGCTGTCGTTGCGGATAGATACGGGAAGCGTCCCCGCGTGAACGGATATGTTCTCCCCGATGCGAGGCGGTGTCCTCGTTGACTGTCGCGGTAATCGGCAGGCCGAATCTGCGATCTTTTCCCGCCGAAGTGTGGATCATTTCGGTCGCCACGTTTCTCATTCGATCGGTGGGATTTCTGGCGCTGTATTCGACGGTGTTCTACACATCGATTGGGTTGAGCGCCTCGGCCCTGTCTCTGGCGTTGTTCGCCGCCGGTTTCGCCGGCGTGCTCGGGTCGCTCGCCGGCGGGTGGTCTGCGACCAGGTTCGGGTCGACCGACGTCCTGATCGCCGGCGCCGTACTCAATGTTCCCTTGCTGTTCGCACTTGCACTGATGTCGACGAATCCGGCGTCCGCGATTGTGCTGGCATCGTTCAGTGTCGCGGTGACGCAGTCGTTCGCCGGGCCCGCGGCGGCATTGGTCACCGGCTCGAACTACCGAGGCGACACCGTGACGGTGGTCGCCTTCCATCGAATTTTTCTCAGCAGCGGCGTCACCGTTGCCCCTATTGCTGTCGCGTTGGTGGGCGAAGACAACTTCTCGTTGCTGTTCTTCCTGTCGTCGCTCGGCTCGCTATCGACCGCGGCATTGCTCTTGCGTGAGCGCCCGCGACTTCGGGCCGCAGAGCAGCGCGCGGCAACTCGGAAAGGATCGGCATCCCCGAAGGAGTTCGATGCACACTCCCCCGTCGGCACCGGAGAAAGCCGCTCCCCAACGGCTCGGCTGTGGGCGATCGTCGTCGTCTTCGGAATAGCGATGACGGTCTATGCGCAGAGTATGAGCGGAACTCCGCTATCCGTTGCACGACTATCCGACGGCACGCAACTATTTAGCGTCCTACTTATCGTCAACTCTCTCTTCATCATTGCCTTCGAGTTGCCGCTCAGCTTTATCATCGCCAAGCTGAGATGGAACTATGCGCTGGGCTTCGGAATTTCCGTCACAGGCGTCGGTCTCGCCGTCTGCGGAGCGGGAACCAGCTGGACCGTATGCATTTTCGGATTCGTGCTGTTCTCCCTGGGGGAGGCCATCTTCATACCGTTGGCGAGCGCGTCGATAGCGAAGCTCTCGTCTTCTTCGGAAAACCCCAGGTATCAAGGGTATCTATCGGCCGCTCAGTCGATCGGCTTCGCAGTGGGACCGGGGATCGGAGCCTTCGGAGTCTTGCACGATGGTGCGTTGTACTGGGCTCTCGTCGTCCAGATCTCGTTGGCCGCCGGGGCAGTAGCGGTCGCGGCGGGGATGAATAAGGATAGGAGTCCGAATCGTGTCGGATAATTCGGTCTTGATCGTAGACCCAGTAAGCTCGGGAAAACTGTATCCTCCCGTGCTCGAGAAGTACGGGATCAACACGATCCTGTTGGATACCGACCATGCCCTGGTGTCCGAGTTCCGTAGCGCGCCCACTCCAGGCGCGTTGGATTTCACCGCAGACTTCGGAGCTTCCTACCAGCTGCTTCGTCAGATGTGCGTGGAACGATCGGTGAAATATGTCATCGCCGGATCCGAGCCCGGAGTCGAACTGTGCGATCGCCTCCGTGCCGACATTGCGGATTGCCCCGCCAACAGTCCAGCTCTGCCGATGCGGCGGTGGGACAAACAGCATATGTTCGAGGCATTGGCGGCTGCTGGAGTTCCCAGTCTGGCAACACGATCAGTTGCCGCAGGCCACAATACTGTTCCGGCAGAGGCGGTTGCGGAGCTACGCCGAGGACGGAAGCTGGTGGTCAAACCGGCTCGGGGCGCCGCCTCCGTGGACGTTCGATTGGTAGAAACCCCCGCCCAGTTGATCGATGCCGTATCCGCGATCACGGACAGCGCCGGACTATTCGGGGGCAACTCCGCCGCTCTGATCCAGGAAATGTATCCCGCCCCGAGGGTGGAATACGCCGTGGACACCTTCTCCGCTGACGGCAGTCATGAACTTCTGTGCGTCAGTGTGTATGACAAGTGGGTGTCAGGCTCCGGCGACTTCGTTTATGAGCGGGGTAGGTGGCTCGACCACGATGACCCGGTGGTCGCCGAGCTGACCGAGTACGCACGGCAGGTGCTCGATGCCTTGGGCATGTTCGTCGGACCTGCGCACATGGAGATCATGTCCGGTGCGCTGGGGCCCCGCCTGATCGATTTCGGCGCGCGGGCACACGGGATCGGCCATCCGCAACAGACTTATCTGCTCACCGGCAACTCACAGATCCACCGCGAGTGCGAGTACATCGCAGAGCTTTTCGGGATTCGCACTCCGGCACCGGAGCGACACGTCGGCTATTCGCTGTCCCGACGCGGCGCACTTGTGCTCTTCAGCATCGATCGACAATCCCGATATCTGGGTGGGGCCGCCGGCGAACTCATGGGGCTTGCGGGCGTCGAAGAGGTCCGGGTGGCGGCCGTGCCGGGTAAGACGTACCCGCCGACCCAGTCGATGATGGATTCGGTTGCGCTGGGACTGGCCTTCGTCGTCGCGGACAGCGCCGACGAACTGGATTTCCGATGCACCGAAGTCCGGAAGAGGGTTGGCGACTTCTTTGCTGCCGTCTGACCGGGCCGGCATAAAATTCGGCGGCCGGCGGCAGTCAGTGAAAATCGAAACCGCCGGCTTCAGGCGGCGATAACGGCGACAGTGGTTCGTCCGCCATCCACGTCGAGGACTGCGCCATAGACGAAGGAGGCTTCGTCGCTGCCCAAGTAGACCGCGGCCGCCGCGATGGACTCCGGCGAGCCGATGGCGCCCGCCGGGGTCCCGACCATCATGACGTCGCCGGGTGCGAGTGCGGTTTCCTCGGGGCTCGAGGTACGGACCACGCCGGGCGAGATGGCATTGACCCGGACGCCGCCCGGACCGAACTCGGCGGCCCATGCGCGGGTGAGAGTTTCGACCGCGCCCTTGGTCGAGCTGTATAGCGCGCCGACCGGGATACCGAGTCGCGCGATCCACGACCCGAGGTTGACTATCGCACCGCCGCCCGCGTCGACCATCGCAGGCGCCACTGCCGCGGTCAGGAAGAACGGCGCCTTCACATTGAGGGCGTAGACCCGATCGAAAGTCTCCTCATCGGTGTCCAATGTGGTCGGGCCAGGATAGATGCCCGCATTGTTGACCAGGATGTCGATGCGGCCACCGAGAACGCGGGTGGCCTGCTCGGCCAGTGCGCGGGACGCGGCGGCGGATCCGTCGAGATCGGCGGCGACGAAATCGGCGCGACCGCCGGCGGCACGGATTTCCTCGACGACTTCGGCACCTCGCTCGTGGCTGCGTCCCGACACGACGACATGTGCGCCTTCCGTTCCGTAGGCCAGAGCGATGGCGCGTCCGATATTGCTGGTGGCCCCGGTGATGAGTGCGGTTTTGTGGTGTAGTCGACTACGCATGATGGTGTTCTCCCGAATGGTCGGACATTTGTGTCGATCATGGGAGCACAAAAATGGACTGTCAAGTCCAATAATCCTGGTGAACGGGTCACCCAGCAGTCGGGGCGGAGGTCCGCCACTGCTCGATCGTGACGTCGAGCGCGGCGCGCAGATGAGCCGACTCCCCGGTCGAGAGCATGATCGACACGCCGCCCTGGATGCCGGCCAGTAGCGCGGCGGCGGTCTGTTCGACGTCGACCGCGCCGATCAGGCCTTGGTCTCGCAACGCCTCGATTCCCGCGGCCAGGCTCTGCTGCCACTGTCGCATCAGTTCGACGACGATCCCGCGTGCCCCCGGATTCGTCCGCCCGACCTGCGAGAACAATGCCCCGAGCGGACACTGGTCACCCTGCTCCTCGTATCGACGCACCACCGCGTCACGCCACCGATACCAGGCATCCCATGAGTCCAGGCAACTCAGGTGGGGCTGCTGGTCATCGAGCACTCGGTCGGCTTCGTACTGTGCGACCGCCAGCAGCAACTGGTCCTTCCCGTCCGGGAAGTAATGGAAAAGTTGACTCTTGCTGGTGGCGGTTCGGGCCATCACATCGTCGAGGGTTGCGCGGACGACCCCCTTCTCGCGCAACACCCCCGCGGCTCCCTCGACGATACGTGCCCGCGTTGCCAGCCCCTTCGGCGTCAACGCAGCACGCACCGCACACCTCCTCAGTGGACTAGAGGGTCCATTGTACGGGTGAAATCCTTCGCCGCGGCATCACATGTGCCGTTGCGCCTGCTCGGCGGCCAGGGCGGCGAGTTCGGTTCGGGAGGAGACCCCCAATTTGGTGAACAAGCGGTTCAGATGTGCCTCTATTGTCTTCTCACTCAAATAGAGCTCGTTGGAGATCTGGCGGTTGGTCATGCCGAGCACGACACGGCTGATGATCTCGATTTGGCGTTCCGTGAGCCCGCTGAAGCCGACGGCGGTCGCGCGGGATCGACGACGCCGGCCCGAAGTCTGGCGTTCGCCTACCCGGTGCAGCGCCAGACGCGCTCGTTCGGCCAGCTGCTCGGCACCGCGGCTCTCGAATGTCGACAGCGCACTGGCGAATTCGTGTCTGGCTGCCGTCTCCACGCCCAAGTCTGCGAGCGCATGACCGAGCACCAGCCGCGCCCGAGCGGCCTCCACCACGGTTCCGCTGATTCGGTACTCGGCGACGGATTGCTCGGCGCTGCGCACAGCGGCGTCGGCATCCTTCCGCGCGAGCAGGACACGGGCGCGCGCGTACTGGGCGTCGCCGATGCGCATGTGCATCATCGGCGCGGCGGCGGCGATGGCCTCGATTCGCCGAGCCAACGTCTCCGCGGCGTCGATTCGCCCGAGTGCCAGTTCCGCGTCGACGAGGGGCCGAAAGAAATGCGGCATGGACGTCATGTCGAGCATGGTGAGGTAGTCGCCGGCGTAACCACCGAGTTGGACGATCTGCTGACGGCCACGCTGATAGTGGCCCGCCTCGATCAGCACGCCGCCGTACACGACAGGAGCGAGCCACGAACTCATCCCGGTGGGCGCTTGGGCGCCTACTCGAACACTGTCGGCAGCGGCGGTGAGCGCCTGACTGGTACGCCCCAACAGCGACAGCGCCCACGCACGCGTCGCCTCGGTCATCGCGACCATCGGCGGATTATCCAGCAGCAGCGCCGTTTCGACGGCGTCCTCGGCCGCGGCGAGTGCTTGCTCGAGTCGGCCTTGCACCAGCAGAGAGACGGCTTTCAGATGCGCCAACTCGACCAGATGCCGGCCATGCCCGCTCGTACGGCACAGCAGGATTCCCCGATCCGCGTGCTCGACCGCGTCCTCCCACCGCTCGAGATTCGTCTCGGCCATCGCCACGTCGGTCAGTCCGTCGAGCAGCGCGGGCGCGACATCACGGTCGTCGAGCGAATCGAGCGTTTTCACGGCCTCATCGAGATCGAACTGCCCACGCAGCAGCATGTCACCGGACTGGCTGATACCCACGAAGGCCGCGGCCGCGGTCGCCAGGAAGTACAACCGCGGATCATCGAGCGCGCGGGCGGATTGCCGGATCTCCGACGCGACCGACACCGCACTGGCCCAGTCCAACACCATCACATGGTTTTTGATGAGCTCCAGCTCTAGCGCGGCTGCCTCCACGGTGTCGGGGGGAGTGAGCGCCAGCGAGCTCGTCAGGAGGCGCCGGCCCTCCGCCGCGTTGCCGAGACCCTGTTCGGTCACGGCGAGCATCGCCATCATCCGGGCACGGTCCTCGGGCGCCGCGGGCGAAACCAGCGTCAATGCGTCTCCGAGCACCTCCCTGCTCTCCCGGAGGCGGCCGGAGGCACGGAGCGCTTCGGCCAGCGCCAACATCAGCGCCATCCGCTGCTCGGTCTGGGCACTGTCCGGCAGCAGACGCAATGCGGCCCGGAACCATCTGGCGGCGGCGACCGGGGCGCGCGGGGCGACGGCGGCCCCCGCGTCGGTCAGCACAGCGATGGCCGCGGCATCCCCCACGGTGCCGCAGTGCTCGAGATGATGCGCGCGCAGCGCCAGGGTGGAGCTACGGTCGGCGAGGGCTTCGGCGGCCCGTTGGTGCGCCTGCTTACGCCATCCGTATCCGATTCGCTCGTAGACCGCACGGCGGATCAAGGGATGCCGGAAGCCCAGTCGCCCCGGTACTCCGGACTCGTGGGCGAGCCCGGTCTCCATCAGCTCGTGCGTGGCACGGCCCACATCGACCTCGTCCAGGTCGGCGATCTCGGCGGCGAGATCGAGGTCGAAGGGTTCACCAACGACGGCCGCGGCTTGTAGCAGCGTACGCGCGCTCGCGGACAGCGCTCGGATCTCTTGCTCCAGAGCAGCCTGGATGATCGCGGGAACCCTGCTCGTCGAAGTGCCACCGGATTCCAGCGAGCCGGGCCCGTGGTCGCCATGCCTCCGAACGCGGGAAAGTTCCTGCAGGTAAAAAGGATTGCCGCCGCACTCACGATGCAGGTCGGCCAGTTCGGCCTCGTCACCGTGCCCGGTGAGCAGTTCGACGGTCTCGCGTAGCGACAACGGCCCAAGTTCCAACTGCGTCACGATATTCTCGTACGCGGCCCGGAACAGGGCGGTGGCATCCACCGATGGCAACTGTCCGGAGCGATGCGCCAACACGAGAGCGCACCGCTGCACCGGGTTTCGCAGCAGGTGGGCGATCACTTCGAACGAGGCATGGTCGGCCCAGTGCACGTCGTCGAGCACCAGGAGCAATGGCCGCCGCGCCGCCAACTTCCGCAGCGCTACCCGCACACTGCGGTGAAAGCGGTGCCGTTCCACGCGAACAGGTGGCGCCAGTCCTGCCGCATGTCGATGCGATGACGGCAGTACCCCGCCCAGCTCCGACAAGGTCTCGGCGTCGAGCGCGGTCCTCTCCATGCGAGACAACAGCCCGAGTGGTTCGTCCAGCGCGTCGATCAGGACGGCGTAAGGGACCTCGTGTTCGAGTTCCGTCCCGCGACCGTCGAGCACCTGAAAGCCTCTCGTGATCGCTTCCCGAGATGTCTCCTGCACCAATCGAGTCTTGCCGATACCCGGCTCCCCGGTCACCGCGACTACGGCGGTACCTCCCTGTTGTGCGACGTCCAGCGCATCGTTGAGTGTGCGCATTTCCTCGAGACGGCCTACGAGCGGCCGAATAAAACTACCTGGCGACCTCATGCCACATCCCAATACCGACAGCAGTATTCGCGAAGTGTCCCTGCGAATTTCGGATGAATTCTAACCCGGCCACCCGGCGGTGTCCTGCTCAGCGCAGCAGAACAGCTTGTGGTTCTGCGGAAGGAGGGAATTCACCGCTGCGGTTAGTGTCGCAAACGAATTGTCTACCGAAGTAGTCAATTCGGCACCACGTCGTGGCTGGGTTCGAAATACAGTGGCGCACAGATCAATTCGAATCGAACAGTTCGGCGATATCGGGTTCTCCGGTCAGCTCACCACCACTGCGTTCGACGCCGGGACTGCTCAACGAAACTTTCATTGCGCGAAAATTGCACACCGATTCGGCGTATCGGTGATCGCTCCGCAACATCGCGGCCGCGGCGGACGCCGGTCATAACAATGGGAGATAGCTGATCTGGACCATTTCCGTGTCACGGCTGCGAGAGACGAGGTGGCCGCGGCCGGGGGGGAGCTTCGAGGACCGCACACCGCCGAGAATGACGCCCTCGTCCTTCGGCGCACTCATCAAGAACGCGTCCACCGACATGTCCTTGAGTGGGCCGAGTACCGAGTCGTACAACGCGCGGCCCGCACCGCCCGCGCGACGGGCGATGATCACGTGCAGACCGATATCGCGAGCCTGCGGCAGAATTTCCAGCAGAGCCGTCAGCGGGTTCTGCGACGACACCATGTCATAGTCGTCGACCACGACATAGATTTCCGGCCCGGACCACCAGTTGCGCTCGCGCAGCTCCTGCGGGGTGATGCCGGGACCCGGAATCCGCTCCTCCAGATATTCGGCGACTTCCTTCAGCATGGGAACCGACGTCTGCGACGATGTCGCATACCCGGCGAGGTGGTCGCCCTCGACGACGCCGAGCATCGTGCGCCGGTAGTCGATGAGTATCACCCGTGCCTGCTCCGGCGTGGTCCGCTCGACGATGCCCTCGACGATGGTGCGCAACACCGTCGTCTTGCCCGCCTCGACATCACCGAAGATCAGCAGATGCGGCTGGGCGTCGAAATCCAGCACGATCGGCTGCAATGCCGACTCCCCCAATCCGATCGCGACCCGAGTCGCTCCCAAATCCGCGCCATCGGCCTGCGCCTGCGCGATCACTCGAGCCCGGTCGACCCGCGCGGGCAGCATCCGCACCGCAGGAGCGCGACAGTCGCCATATAACACGGGCAACTGCTCCTTCGCCGCGGCCACACCGTCGGCGAGCGTCTCCGGCTCCAGTTGGGAATCCAGACGTGGCAGTGCAATCAGCATGTGCAGGCAGTCCGGTGTCAACCCGCGCCCCGGGTGCCCGACGGGCACGTGCACGGCGACGCGGCGGTCCATCTCCGAGTCCGACGGATCGCCGAGCCGCAGCTCCAGCCTGGTTCCGATCTGGTCCTTGACCACTGGACGGATCTCCACCCAGCGTGACGCGCCGAGTATCACGTGCACGCCGTAGGAAAGCCCCTGTGCGGCAATAGCGTTGACCAGGCCCTCCAGTGGCTCGAATTCCTCGCGGAATGCGGCCCACCCGTCGATCACCAGGAAGACATCGCCGAACAGGTCCGCCGACAACGGGTCGGCGGCGCGTTCGTCCGCATTCCGCTGCGTCAGCGCGGCTTTACGCCTGCGGAAGTCGGCCATGTTCTCGATGCCCAGCGTCAGGAATCGCTCCTCGCGCTGCCGCAGCAGTGTGGTCAATTCTGCGATGGTGCGGCGCACCCGATCGCCTTCCAGCCGACCCGCCGTCGAGCCGACGTGCGGCAACCCGTTGAGCGCGGCGAGCGAGCCGCCGCCCAGGTCGATGCAGTAGAACTGCACCTGATCAGGGGTGTGTGTAGCGGCCGCGGACATGACGATCGTGCGTAGTGCGGTCGACTTGCCCGCCTGCGGGCCACCCACGACGGCGACGTTGCCCTGAGCGCCGGACAGGTCGACGGTCAGCACGTCGCGCTTCTGCTCGTACGGCTTGTCGATGACGCCGATCGGCAGCCACAGTTGTCCGTGCCGGTTCGCGGGCGATTGCCAGTACGGGTCGGGCAGCAGCATGTCTACCGAGGGCGAGACGTCCAGAGGTGGCAGCCACACTTCGTGCGCGGGCCGGCCATGTCCGGTCAGCCGCTCCACCACCACCTGCAGCAGCGTCTTCTCCGGACCACCCGGCGGCTCGCCCGACAGCATCGCCGCCAGCTCGTCGAGGTCGGGCAGCTCCCCCGTTGCGGGTTCCGGCTGGTCGGGGATCTTCACGGGCGATGCCGTGAAGATCTCCACAGGTTGCGCGCCGACCACTGTTCCGTCCACCGAGCGCCGCGCGCCGCGGGGCGGGACGTACGGGCCCGAGACGTAGGTGGTGTTGAACCGCAGCGGGTCGTCGGCGTCACTCTTGAGGTAGGCAGAGCCCGGCACGCTGGGCAGGTGATACGCGTCGGTGATGCCGAGCACCTGGCGGGACTCGCCCGCCGAGAACGTCCGCAACCCGATCCGGTAACTCAGGTGGCTGTCCAGTCCGCGCAACCGGTTCTCCTCCAACCGCTGCGATGCCAACAGCAGGTGTACCCGCAGCGACCGGCCGAGCCGCCCGATCATCACGAACAGTTCGGCGAAATCCGGTTTCTGCGCGAGTAGTTCGGTGAACTCGTCGACCACGACGAACAGCGCGGGCAACGGGTCGAGCTGAGCACCGCCGACGCGCGCCTTCTCGTACTCGGTGACATTGGCGAAATTGCCCGCGGCGCGCAGCAGTTCCTGGCGGCGGTTCATCTCTCCCGACAGCGCGTCGCGCATGCGGTCGACCATGGCCAGCTCTTCCTCGAGGTTGGTGATGACCGCCGCCACATGCGGCAGCGGGTCCAGACCGAGAAAGGTCGCGCCACCCTTGAAGTCCACCAGGACCAGGTTCAGCAGGTCCGGCGAATGGGTGGTCACCAGCGACAGCACCAGCGTGCGCAGAAACTCCGACTTGCCCGACCCGGTGGCGCCGATGCACAACCCATGGGGCCCCATGCCGTTCTCGGCCGACTCCTTGATGTCGATCTCGACCGGTGTGCCATCCGGCGACACGCCGATCGGGACCCGCAGGCGTTCCCGCGCGCTGCGCGGGCGCCACACCGCCTGCGGGTCGATCTCGGCAGCGTCGTTGATCTTCAACAGCGCCATCAGGCCAGGATCGGTGCGGACATCGTCGCCGAGATCGACGATTTGGGCTGCGGTGGCAACGCGGAAGCGGGCGACCGCGCGGCCGAACGTCTCGGCCTCGGTGCGACTCACCACATCCGCTGTGGCGAACTTCTCCACGCCCCCGGCGGATTTGGCCGCCACCATACCGTCGTCAGTAGCCACGAGTTGCAGTCCGCGCCGCACCGCGAGCCCCGCCTGCGGGGCCGTCACATCGATGATGGTGACCGAATCCAGTCCCGCGTCGCTGATGATCCGCTCGGTGCCGTTGACGTATCCGTCATCGATCACCACCACGACGTGAACTCGCCCGGCGGTGGGCTGAGCGTTGCGCATGAACCGGCCGCGTTCCAGGAGTTCCTCCGAGAGCGCGGTCTCCAACTCCGACAGTGAGTCGAACATCATGCGCGCCGAGCCCATTCCGTCGCGCAGCGCGGGATGCTGGAGTTGTGGTAGCCATTTCGCCCACGCCCAGTCCGGTCCGTCCGGGTCGGCGCAGACGACGGCCAGCGCCAAGTGGTCGGGTCCGTGAAAGGTGCACAGCTGTAAAATCATGGACCGCAGCAGCTTTCGTGACTGGACACGGTCGCCTTCGATGTTGATCGCGGGGAAGGCGCGCAACGACAGGGCTGTCGGCAGCCCGTGCACCACCGAGTGGGTGCGCACGAACCGTCGCAACGCCACCGTCGACACCGGCTCCAGGTCCTCCACCGGTCCGGTCTCCGGACGGGCCAGTTTGGAAGCGAGGCGGTGGCTACCGACGCCGATGCGAACATGTCCGAAATCGGGATCGTTGGGCCTGCGTTCCCACATTCGCCGCGTGCCGACCAACGAGTACAGGTCCGTCGGATGCGGATGCGACCACTCCAGCGCCTCGCTCTGCACCAGCGCGGTCTTGCGGACGTCCTTGCGCAGCTGGTCGAGGTAACGGAAGTAGTCCTTGCGGTCTTCGTTCAGTTCGGCCGCGCTCTTGTTCGCCCCTTTTCCGAACGCGCCGCCGAAAAACATGCCGCCCATCGACATCAGCATCATCACCGGGAACATCATGGTGAGCGGGTTGCTCAGCAATGACCGCGTGCCCGAGGTGATCATCAGTGCGATCATGCCGACGACCGCGACGATCAGCACCACCGGCATCAACTTCATCAGTAATCCCCCGGGCACCGGGCGAGGTAGCTCCGGTGGCGGATTGAGGATGACCTCGGCGCCAGGTACGCGGGGCGGGGCGATCCGGGTCAGGCGCACAAAGCCTTCGGTACTCACTGTGGTCCTCTCGGCTTCGGTAGTCAGTAGTCGACGTGCTCGGAGAACTTGCGCCGGCGGGCATCACGCCGGTAGGGAATCGACACGGCGTAGCCGACGCCGAGCGCGCCGAGGCAGGCGAGCGTGCCGGCGGTCGCGATCCGAGTGGGCCACGGGTCTTCCCGAGCGGGCGGCGGCGGGGCCGCGACAGGTTTCGGGACAGTCGCACCGATCTCCACCGGTCGTGTGGGCAACTGTGCGGTGAGTGCCGCGACCGGGTCGATCATGCCCGCGCCGATGATGTCGTCACGGCCGGCGCCGGGTGCGTGCGCGGTGCGGATGATCCGGTCCATCACCTGCCGCGCGGATAACGCCGGGAACCGGGACCGAACCAGCGCCACGACACCGGAGACGTAGGCACTGGAGAAACTGGTGCCGTCGATGGGATGCAGTTCGCCCCGCTCCCCTGGCGTCGCGTTGACCACACCGACTGCGCCGGGCCCACTGTCCAGCGAGATGATGCCGCGGCCGGGGGCTGCGACGGAAACCCATGGGCCGTGGATGGAGAACGGCGACCCCGCGCCGTCTGGGTCCACCGAGGCCACCGACAATACGTACTGACTGAACCACGCCGGAGTCGCTACGGTGCGCACCGCGCGCCAGCCGACGCCGTCGTTCTGCGCCTTGCAAGGTCCGTTCTGCTGGAGGTTGCCCGCAGCGGCCACCACGACCACATCGCGGTCGTGGGCGAATTTCACCGCCGCGCCCAGTGCCCCGTCATCGATGGGTTCGCCCACTACGGCACAGGCGACTTCGGAGATATTGATCACCGTCGCGCCCAATTCCACCGCTCGGATGACGGCGAACGCGAGCGTCAGCACATGACCGTAGCCGCTGCCCGCCAGATCGCCCTGCTGCTGACGCCGGTGGAAGTCCTTGGCCTCGAACGCCAGACTCAGCTGCCGGATGGCGAGCACCGCCGCGTCCGGCGCGACCCCGGAAAAGCCGTCGCCGGGACTCGGCCGCGCCGCGATCAACCCTGCCACCAATGTGCCGTGACCGTCGCAGTCCACCGACCCGTCGGAATCGGACACGTAGTCCCCGCCGGGAATCAGGATCGGCAGGCGCGGATGGGGATTCACCCCGGTGTCGATCACCGCCACCGTCTGGCCGTATCCGCGACTGAACTGCCAGGCCGCGGGGAGGTCGAGTTGCCGCTGCGCGAGTGGCGCGGTGCGCGGCGGCGGGCCGGTGAGCACGGGACGATGGCACACCGACTTCTGTTCGGTCTCCTCCGAGGGCCGCGGCGGGAGGTTCGGCGGGGGCAGCAGGCCCGGATCGACGACCGGCGGCCCGATCGTGCGCGCCGGAACGGCCGCGGCCGGCACGAAGGCGGATCCGAGCACGAGCGCCAAGGCGGCGACCAGCGACGCGAGCGCGCGCAGCCGTCGACCGGCCGCGGCGGCACTGGACACCGCACGCGCGAAACGGCGTGGCTCGCCAGACGACAAGGCGGTCATATGTTTCGTGCGGCGGAGTAGAGGTCCATGGTCCACACGACGAGCGGGATCATGGCGATGATCAGTGCGTATTCGAGAAGTTCCCCGGCCCGGCGGGTGACCGGCGAGATATCGGTGGCAGGACCCGCGACACCGATGAACACCGCCGCGGCGGCTAGGACGAGCGAGGCGGCCGCCGCGGGAATCAGCGCGCTGGGACTTCCGAGTCCCAATCCCGCGGCGAGCGCGATCAGCGTGAGGCTGCCACCGCCGATGAGCGTGCCCGCCTGAGTGATGTCGGCGTAGAACCGCCCGCGCAGACACAGCACCAGTCCGGCGACGACGGCCAGCACGACGCCCTGCCACGGTCGGGAGCCGAGTGGGTCGGCCGCCACCACCGCCCCGGCGACCGCGGCGAGGGTCGCGCCGATGATCATGCCGGATTGGAATTGGTTCGCCACGCGAGCGCGTTCGGCCAAACCAGCTGCCGACGGCAGCGCGGTCGCGCCGATCGCGCCGATGCCCTCGATGGTCGGGCGCGGTTCATGATCGGCCGGATCGATCGCGCCGCCCGCCGTGGGCACCGGTGGTACCGGCAGTTTCGCGGCAGAACCCGCCAACTGCGCCGACGGCGTGATGAACGTGACCGCCGCGACCAGCACGCCCGCGGCCACCTTCGTGGCGTCCAGGTCGAAGGCCATGATCAGGCCGGCGGCTACCCCGCCGAAAACAACCGCCGTCGCCACCGCGGCGAACAGCGTGGCGCCGACGCCGGTCATCCGATAGGCCGCGGCGGCGACCACCAGCGTGACCGCACACGCCAATAGGGCGTGCGGACTCCCGAGACGGCCGGGAACGAGCAGCGCGACGCCCGGGCCGAGCAGCACCAGCGCACACAACGACAGCCCGGTGGCGACAGCGGTCAAGGCGTAGCGGCGTGCGGTGATGACCGCGGCCGTGCATGCGGCGGTCCCGCCGGCCAGCGCGACCGCGCCTGCCCCCAGCGGAAAGCTCGACAGCACCAGCAACACCAACGCCTGCACCGACGCGACCAGCGCGACAACAAGTCCCGCCCACCGTGCCGCACTGGCGTTCCAACCGCCGAACGCGCTTTCGGTAAGCCTAGCCACCGCGTCGATGACGTCGTCGAACAGCGCCGGCACTTCCTTCGTCCGGACCGACCGCAACACCAGCAACTCACCATCGAACACCTCGGCTTCGGTGAGGGTCGAATCCGGCGGGATCGGTTCGTGCCCCAGCCTCGCCAAGGTCCAGTGCCGCGACACCACCGGGGCGCCTTCTTCCGGCTCCGACAGGTCGGGATTGCGCGATTCGATCAGCGCGGCCACCTCGCCGATGAATACTCCAACCGGAACCGAGGTCGGCAGTCCCATATCGAGCTGGGTGTTGCCGCCGATCACGCTGACGCGGCACACCTCGGTTTCATCAGCGCCTGGCCCATTCAGGACAGAATCCATCGCTTCTCCGGTTCGTCGGGACTGTCGAGGGGGATGAGGAGCATGCAGTCGAATCAAGCTCCCGGGACCGAGTCATAGGCCATCAGAGCTTGCGGCCGGGCGAGGGTCGGGCCGGGGACCAGTTGACCGATGATCTGCCACGGAGCGGGTTTCGGTCGGTCGCCCAACCCTAGGATTTCGGCGGTGGCCAGGTCGGGAATGCCGTATCGGATGCCGGTGTCGGCGATGTAGTACAGCGAGCCGAGGCGCACACTGCCCGGCTCGATCCCGCCGACCTGTACGAACTCTCCCGAACTCGGCCGGATGTAGGCGGCGTCGATATGGTCGGCATCCAGGCCGGAGCCGAC
Source organism: Nocardia sp. NPDC049220 (assembly GCF_040647855.1). Classification (NCBI taxonomy): domain Bacteria; kingdom Bacillati; phylum Actinomycetota; class Actinomycetes; order Mycobacteriales; family Nocardiaceae; genus Nocardia; species Nocardia sp. NPDC049220. Next base: position 479,133 of record NZ_JBEZDA010000001.1, on the reverse strand, counting down.
CGACACCGCGGGCTTGGCGGATCCCGGCAGCGGCCAGTCGCGACCGACGAGCAACGTCAGGGTGGCGGCGTGATCAGCGTCGGGCTGCACCCAGGACGCGCACGTCACCGGGAGCGGGTCGGCAGCGACGATGCGCGGCCTGGTGGTCGGGAACTTGTCGATCGGCAGCGTGCTCACCACTGGCACGCCGCGCAGCGTGTCCGGCGGGACGGCGGCGATGTCGCTGGTGCCCAGCGAATCCGCGTTGCGGATGACCTCCGCGGCGAACGGCGAGATCCGCTGGATTCCCGCGGGAACCACGACATACAGCTCGGTCGCGCTGACACCGGCGACCTTGAGCACGCTGCCGACCTTGGTGCCCGGCACCTTGCCCGGCGCACCGACCTCCGGGATCGCGGGCGGCGCCAGCGCCGGGATCGCGACAGCGGCGTTCAGCAACCCGGCACCGATCGGGCGCGCCTCGATGTCCTGCACCTGCAAGGAACGGACAATCGCGTCGTTGCCCAGGTCGATCTCGGCGCGTTTGCCGTCGTACAGCAGGTAGGTTTTGTCGCCGGCCGACACCAGCAGCGCCTCGTCGGCAGCCAGCGGGCGGATCGGATCGCCCAGCTCAGGGTCTCCCGCCATCACGAGCCGCTGAACTCCGGCGATGACGGTGGTCGATTCGCACAGGCTCCACGCCGACCTGTTCCCCGCCACCGCGGGCCCCGGCAACGCGCTCGGTGCGCCGGGGATGCCGAGCATCGGCCCGCGCGGCAGCGACGACAGCTTGGACTCCTTCACCGAGGTCGGCTTCTCCGCCGACCCGGTGATCAACCGCGCCGACGCCAAGTTCAGCGCCGGATGCAGTGCGTCGTCCCGTACGACGAACAGCGCGCCGCTGTCTTTACCGACAATGATCTTCGCGTCGCGGACCGCGCCCTGCGGTTTGAGCAATCCCAGAATCGCGCAGCCCGCCACAGCCAGTGTCGCCAACACCGCGCCGACAACCATGGACCGGAACTGGGCGCGCATGGGGTCGTGCAGCATTCGCACATCGCGACGCACCAATGCGTGCTGAATGCGTTTCAACAGAAAGCGATAGCCGTTGACCTGGGCTCGGGTGGTCAACTGAGCTGGCACGGAAACCTCCTCTCCCGGTGCCGCGCGACCGCACGCGGTGCGTAACGGCACACCGGTGGGCCGATGGGTGCTGAAATCCGCCGCACCCAGGCGAACGCCCCATCCCGGTCCTGGGATGGGGCTTCGCACGACGAGCGGTCAGGCCTCGAACAGCGCCGCGACCTTCTTGTCGGCGCCCTGAATCATGGTGTTGGCCTCCATCACCTTGATGGTGCCCTGCTTCAGGGTGTCCTGGATCGCCTGCAGCTGACTCATCATTCGGTTGACTTTTTCGGAGAACGACTCGAAACCGTCACCGATCCAGGTCTCCCGCAGCCGTTCCCGATTAGAGGTCGTGGCGTGCTCGTGACCGGTGATCTCGTCGTAGTACTTGTCCAGAAATGTGACGAGCTGGTGGATGTCGCTGTCGTTATATCTGGTGAATTCCTCGCCTGGCATTGTTGTCCTCGGTTTCTCGCTGAGTGATCGCTGGGACGGCTACTTGCTTCTGAGGTTCGTCATGCTGTTCGACAAATCCCTGATGGCCGCCTCGGTTTCGTCTTCCTGGGTCTGGAAGGTGCGATCGCTGGAGTGCAGCGCATCGCTCACATCCCGGAGTCGGTCGTTCAATGTCTTGATCTCACCGTTCAGTTCCCGGTGCATGGCCTTGAACGCCTCGGCGCCTTTGCCCGCCCACTGGTGCCCGGTCTCAACGGTTTCCAGCAGCCGCTTCGCGGTACCCGCGATGTCCTCGACCACTTGTTCCATGTCGGTCTTGGCCTTGATGAGCGCGGGGGAATCAACCTGTGTTGTCTTGGCCACTTCCGTAATCCTTTCGTTGTCGCGTGTCTGGTGATGTCTGCTGTGTGTCGCTGCACTGCGTTACGGCATCCACCTCTCTCCCGGAAGGAGGCCGATCAACGCGGAGATACTCTGCGTCACACGGTGGTCCGTCCCGGGCGCGAAGGTGGTCCAGAACTGGCCGTCGCCGGTTTGGGTGGGGGCAGCGACGATCCGGCCGCGCGCGGTGTCGTAGACCGCGACCGCGGCGGCGATCCGAATGGCCGACCCGTCACGGTGGTGGTAAGCGGCGATCTCAGCGTGTGTGTGGCATCCGGCCATCGCCATTCCGAACTCGACGGCCTCGCGCTCGGCGCACCCGAAATGGAAAGCGATGTCGATGAAATCGCCGGAGCTGTGGGCGGCGTCCATACGCTCGCGTAGCCGGCCCGCGAGCCCGCCGAAGGCCGTGATGCCGGCCGCGGCGCCGGGACCGAGGGCAGCCAGCAAAGGCCGCGCCAGCACGGCATGGTCTTCGTCGCCCCAGACCTGCCGGATGTCGAATTCGTTCCCAGACCGCACCGCCACCGCATGCTCGAGTCCACGGCGCGCCAGGCACACTCGACGCGTTCCGTCCGGCCGATGGACGCGGGCGACCAGTTGCCGGTCGGGCCGGGCCAGTACGTGCAGTGCGCCGGCCAGCTCGGCGTCGACATCGCCGTAATCGTCGATCACACCGGAACCGATCAGCATGGCCCGAGCTTCTCGGCGCGCCGTCCGCCACGCGTCGATGTGATCGTGCGGCTGCACCACGGCGAGAGCCACGGGAAACGTCTGCACGCCCAGCAATTCGGCCACCGTCAGTAATCCGTCATTGGTCACCGTGGTCACGTGCTCACCTCCGGCGCATCGATCCGGCGCGCACGCGGCGCCGACTGTCCGCCGACGACGGCGGGCGCGGTGTGGTATCCGGCGTCGAGCCCGATCCGGTCCGGATCGTCCGCTGCCGCGGCGGCACCCGCGCCGAGATGATCGGTGTGCTCCTCGTCCTGTGCGTTCGCCGCGGCAGTCAGCGGCGCGAGCGGTGGTAGCGACGTGATCGGTGCCGGCGCCACGGTGACCGGGGTGGTGGATTCGACCACCACCGGCTCGGTGACCGTCCGCGCGATCGCCTGCGCTCGGTACGCGGTTTTCGCCCGCGGGAACGCACCTGGCGGATTGATCCGTGCCAAGGACGAGCCGAGTGGCGGTGAGAGTGGCCCGGCCGACGGCTGCTCGGCCGCGGCACGCTCAGCCGTCACAGCGATGTCGCTGGTGAGCCTCGGCGGTTCGGGCTGGGTCCACGGCTCGGCCAGCGGAGTGGTCGCCTTCTCGTATTCCTGCATCACCCGGGCCGCGTGCGCTCTGGCGACATCGGTCTCGTCCTCCAGCTCGGCGGAGACCGCATGCAACGGCGATCCCAGTATATTCCCCTGCAACAATGCGTCTTTCAGTATTTCCAGGGTGGCCAGCGCGGACCCGCTCGGCATGGCGATCCGGGCGATCTCATACGCGGCCGCCTGCGCCTGCGCCTTGGCGGCGTTGGTGGCCGCCGCGGCGGCCGCGTCGACCAACCACGTGCCCAGCTCCGCGAGCCGGCCGATATTCCCTTCGTTATGGTCGGACGTCCATACCCGGCCGAGTTCGGCGCGGATCAGCTCGTATTCGATAGCCGCCTCGGCCAACCCGGCGGCCAACCGGGCGAACGCCGATGCGGCGTGCGCCATAGGCGCGGCTCCCGCCCCCGTCTCCAGGTCGCGCACAAGCTTGTCCGGGGGCACCGCCTCCCATATTCGACCGGTGAATCCGGCTTCGTGTGCTTCCGTCATCGAATACTGCCTTCGGCCGACGCTGCCGCGGATTCGCTAAACCCGGCGGGTGCCCGGCTCGAACATCGTGGCGTTGTCGTCCTCGACACGCTCGACAGACCGGGTGTGCGCGCGCAACGTGGCAGCCAACTTCCGCAGCTCTTGCGCACCACTGTCGTGAATCTGCTGATACTGGGCGCTGACGGCGTTGACCGTCTGGGTGGCCCGTCCGGACACCTCGTCGGCGCCCGCGGGCGCCAACGTCAAGTCCTCACGGGTGGACTCGAGGTCGCGTTCCAAACGCGCCGACAGTGCATCGAGCCGCGCCGCCACGGCGCGGATCGCGGCCGGATCTAGTTGGACTGTTCCGTTCATCGGTTCTCTCCTGGGATCTTCCGGTGTCGGCTCATAACGTCAGGGCCTTGTCCGGTGGCTCGCTCAGATCGTCACCCACCGCGCCCACCACGGGTGTCGCGGCGGCCTCCGGGGCGGCGACGACCTCGTCGTCGAGTTGTCCGGTCACCAGCGGATCGTGCACCGCGGTGCTGCCGGGATCTCCCGCGCGTGCCGCCGCGGCCAGGGGTGCGATCGGCATCATCGGTGCGGCAGCGCTCGCCGACCGCATGACGGTTTCCCCGGTGACCGATCCCGAGGACGACGTGCCGCCGCCCATCGTCATCGGATTGGCAATGCCCGCCACACGCAGACCGCCGGCCTGATACGCCTGCAGGGTCCGATGCTGGACGGCGCCACCACCTGCCGCCACCGCGCCCCCGACATAACCTGCCAAGGGCGCCTCGCCCGATGCCGCGGAGGTGCCCTGATCCGCGGACGGTTTCACGGCCTCGGCCGTGGCAAGCTCCTGCCGGGACACATCCTGCTGCAATACCCTGCTGCCTTGCTGCAACATCTGGGTGAGCGGTTGTACGAGTTGCAGCACCTGCTGAAGCATCTGCTGTGGATCACCGCCCGCCGCGTTCGGCGCGGACGTAACAGACACAGGTTGGCCCGCCGCTGCTATTTCGGCGGTGTGGATGCTCAATTGCGCACGCACCGCCGCCACCACCGCCGCGGACTCCGCGGCGCCTTCTGCCACCACTGCGACGACGGCGGGCTGGCCGCCTGGCACCGCCGCCAGCGCAGCCGATGTCGACGCCGTCTTCGCCGCGATCGCGGCGAGCGCCGCGTTGCCCACCTGGACCGTCATGGCGGCCTGAGTGACGATCGAGTCGATCGCACCTGCCTGCGTAGCGACCTCCCCGGCATTGGCCTGCGCCGCGGTGGCCTTGTTCGCTGCTGATTGCGTTCCCTGCCCGGCCATTCCGGATAGCATCCCCAGCGCCTGCGTACCCATGGATATCGCTTGACTCATCCCGTTGGCCACACCGGAGAGGATCTGCTGAGGATTCGCCCCGTCGATATCACCGAGGCGTCCGGTGCCGAATTGGCCGAGCAGGTCGGTGATCGGTTTCAACAGCGTCGCAGGGTCGAGGACCGGCAGCGGCGGCAGCCCGGGTAGCGGCGGCAGTGGCGGAAATTGCGGTAGCGCCGAGCCGATTTCGGCCAGCACCTGGTCGACCGGTCGCGCCACGAGCGGTCCGGCCGCGAACTGGCGCAGCGTGTCCTGCACCGCCGGATCCAGGGGTGCGGGGCCGGGCGCAATCATGCTCGCAACTTCGTGAACTCATCCGCACTGGCCGACTCGGTGGCTTCATAGGAGGCCGCGGCAAGCTCCGCCGCCACCGAAGAGGCGGCGTGCACCTCGGCGAGCCGGCCCACGGCATACAGGTGATTGGCTTGCGCCTGCGCGAACGAGGCCAGGAAGTCCGCTCCGATCGGCCCGAACACCGGCGCCGCGGCGGCGATGGCGGCTGCCTGGTCCACCGCGCCCGACATCGCCACCGCCGCGGCCTGGGTCGCGTTCACCGCGCCGAACTGACGGAAAACCGTGGGAATCACCACAACATCGCTCATGGCAAACCTCTCTCACCGAGCAGCGGCTCGTTATCTCGGGCATACGGTGCGCGGCACCCGCGGACTAACTCGCTGTCCTTTTCAAGCGATCGACATGAACTCGGAATGTCGAAAAGAGTTGAATCACCGTGAATTTCGATGCGGGAAGCCCACCTCTCGATGGTGCGATACCCCGCCCCGATCCAACCAGTAGGGATATCCCTACATCGGGTTTACTCCCCGGCGCAGCGGTTGAAACGGTGACGGCGGTGGCCGCCACAACCGAACATAGTGGTCCGGACATCGTGGGCTCGGCAGCGTCCCCGATGATCTCGGCCCCCGTCGGCACCGATGCGGCTCGCTTGTGGCGATGGTCCACGGCCACGGGTAGACCTGCTGGTAGGCCGGACCTCGCCCGCTGCTGGCCGCCGGCGGGAACTCCGACATGGTTGTCGACCGGCTAGACCGTGTTGAACGCCTCGATCATCGCCGCTTGCTGAGCAAACGCCTCCCGAGCCGCAGACCGCGCGGTATCCACCACAATCCGCTCGAATTCGTCCGGGGTCATCGCGGAAATCGCGCCGGACAAACGCAGTTCACGCAGTGAACCGTTTCCGTCGACCACCGCGGTGACTGCCCCCTCGGCGGACACGCGCGTCGCCCGGATCGCCGTCAAGTTGTCGGCAAGTCTGGAAAGTCGCTCCGCGTGACTACGCAGTTGCGCCTGGACGACGTCGACTCCAGCCGACCCGTCGCTACTCATATCCCCCCCGAAGCCAACTACCTGGGTGGTATTCCATCTCGTCCTCGTCCTCGTCGAGTTCGGCGTCAGCGACCTCCTCGGCGGTGGGCAGCCCGAGCCGCGCCATGACCTCCGCGTCGACGCCCGCCTCGGCCAGTTCGGTCCGGCGGGCCAGTTTGGCGCGGTTGGCGGCCCGAGCGGTCAACTTCATGATCTCGCGCGCCACCTCGTCCGGATGGCGGCGTAACTCGGCGCGGTCGATCGAAATCGTTGTGGGCAGCCCGGTTTCCGTGGCCTCTACCGTCATCGAGCCGGCGGTGGACGTCGCGGCGGCAGTGAAATAGGCGGGCTGGGGTGTCGTGGTCATACTCGCCGCCCGACGGCCCGGTTCTCGTCGTCGATCACCAGTTGCACTTCCTCGATCTCCTCGTTGATGAGATGGACCAGGCCTTTCGCGTCGACGCCCTTGGCGATTGCCCGGTTGTCGCCGACGATCGCGTATCTGCCGTCGTCGAGGATGTCGCGCCACCGCAGTCTGCGGCGTGTGCGCCCCCGCGGCCCGAAGGCCGACTCCCCTTGGACGATGTCGATCCGCCCAGCCGCCGATGTGGGCAGGCGCCAAAATGCCTCGGCCCGCTGTGCTACCGAGTCCTCATCGTCGTCGCGGAAGCGGGAACGACCATAGGAATAGTCCAGATCATCGCCCGCGTTCTCTCGACGCTGCGAGGGAAGTTCGGTATGGGGCCGCCTGCCCGCGACCATCCGAGGCAGCACGCCCACCACAGCATCGGCCACTGTCGCCGGGTCACAGGCGGTCACCACGAAACCGGCGGCATGCCAGACGGTTCTACCCGGCAACTGTCGCACCACGAAGGCTCGATCACCGCAGGACGCCGCGTAGATGCGAATCGCTGTCGCCGGGTTCTCGGGCGCACGCGGATCGACGCCGGTAACCTGTACCGTGAGATCCGGGCGGGCGAGTGCCGCGAGCGGCCCGTCGATCGTCTCGTCGGGTTCGGACGCGAGGCGATCGCGCACCCGCCGTTTGGTCGCCTCGTACTCGTCGCCATCGATGATATCGGTGGTGAAGATCAACGGGGCGGGTAGTCGGTCGCCGGTGGCGACCTCCCAGCGGACGACGAATTCGAGATCGTCGAAGCGCCTTTCGGGCATCATCTGTCCAGCACCGCCTTGAACACCGTCGGAGCCTCACCCAGCGCCTCATCCAGATGCTCGGTGGACTGTAGATACTTCGGCGGCTTGTGGTCACCGCCTTTGCCCTGGCCGGCGCCCTGCGCACCGTGCGGGGCGCCGGCACCAGGAGATCCCGGCGTTCCCGCCATGGGCTGCGGGCCGGGGGCCAGCCCGGCGCGGGGCGCCGCCTCGCCCGTTGTCAGTTCCGCACTCGCCCTGGGGAAAAGGCTCGCCGGATAGTCCCGCATCGGGGTGGCGGCTGTTGGACCGGAGAGAGGACCACCGCCCCCGCCACCCCCAGCTCCACGGCCGCCTCCGCCGGTCGGCGTCTTGCCTTCAGCACCGGACAACGCAGAATTCAGCGCCTTGGCAGGATCCGCCAGGTGGCCGGCCTGGGGCAGGCCACGATCGGCCTGCTGCGCGAGATTGCCCGCCTGTTGCGCCATACCCGCGAGTTGGCCGAGTTGATTCTGGCCCGCCAGCTGCGGGCTCGGATTACCTGTTACCGGCATTTGCCCACCGAGCTGTTGGGTGCCGTCCGGGACCGGATACTCCTGCGTGGACGTGGGATTCGGCACCTTGTATGGCGTTGGAGCGATATACGGATCGGTATTCGGATCGAGTCGCTCACCTTTCGGCAGGCTCTCCGGCACCGCATCGCCGAACTTCGGTCCTACCGGCTCGATCTGCTGCGGGTCGGTCTGCCGCTGGTTCCCCTTGGGTTGTTGTTGCTCGCCGCCGCCCCGTTGCCCTGGACGCTCACCCGTCGTTTTCGGATCGGTCTTCTGCTTCGGATCGATCCTGGTACGCGGGTCGGTCTTCGTGTTCGGATCAGTCCGGGGAGTCACCTTCGGCGGCGTGAACTGCGGGATCCGGTCCCGGCTGATCTTGAACCCAGCCAAATAGGAACGAGCGTAATACTCCCGAAACTCGGCCAACGAGGTCAAAAAGAACCCGCCACCATTCATTCCTCCGGTCACCTCGTCCGGCGAATCAATATTCTCCTCACCCTTGGTCGGAGCCGATTCCACCGGCATGCCATAAGGGGTCCCTTCCAACCAGCCAGCCGCGAACGCCAACTCCATCCCCATCACACTCATACCCTTGTGCAGCGCCGCCAACTCGGCCTGAAAGCGACCATAAGCCGCCACCGCCGCCTTCGGCGACTCCCCCTTCCACCCGGTGAACGCCTTCTCCAGACCAGATTTGAGATCCTCCACCGACGCCCTGAGCTCATGCGCAAGCCAAATCCAGTTCTGCCCAGCCGCGCGGACCGGACCCGACCTGATCGACCGCCCCAGATCCCACAACTGATACCACGTCATCGCCTCAGCAGGCACCCAAGCGACACCAGAACCAAGAAACCGCACCCCCGCACTCTCCGGATCAAAAACCTCCAACTTATGCTCTTTCGAATTACGCCCCTTATCGAAAACCCCAGCAGTAATAGTCTTCGCAGTCCCCTCGAAACGCCACCGATACGCCGCCGGACGATCGATAGCGAAACGACGAGCACTATCACTTTCCGTAACCTCGAAAAGATCACCCGCCTTCACATACACCTCCCGCATACCCCGCACCGTCTCCCGATGACCCCGCAACATCGTGCCCAAATCCTCGGCCCGATCCACAAACTTCCGCCCCAACTCGACACCTTTACCCCCCGGCAACCTACCGAACCCCTCCGCAGCGAAATGAAGCCCATTCTTACCCACAACCCCACCGATCGCACTCAACGCACCCTCCGCCACAGCCAACGCCTTGGCAGCCTCGAACGCCGTATCCCCCCGAACCGAAAACTCCTTACCACCAGCCCGTTTCAACTGCCCCCAAACATCAACCATCCTGCGATCTCCTCGTCATCGGTCGATCAGTGGGCGATACACGCAAGCCATCACCCACAGGCTCACCCGAATGAGCCGCCGAATACACGAAAGACCCACCATCGTGCACCCCGTCCGGTTCGGTCTCAGCCGACCTGCCCGCATACGGTGCGGCGGCGAGCGGGTGCTCCTGTGGCGGCAGCACCAGCGGCTCGATCACCGGCGCGGGAGGAAGCGACTCGGGAGGATCATCCGACTTCGGGAACAAGTTCGTCCGGCGGTCGGCCGGCGGTTCCGTGGCAGACGGGCTGGACGCGGCACCTCCGCCGTGTTCATGCCGCTGGTTCGGAACTTTCGACTCATCCGAGTTTTTCGGTTCATGAACATCAACCGGGTCGGCAGGACGCGGCTCGCTGGAAGCCACGTCAGGAGATGGCATCCCCAGTTGCTCCATCTGGCTCGCGGCGGCAACCCCCGCCTGGATGATCGCCTGCACTCCTTGTCCAGCGGCTTGGGCAAAAGCACCCGCCGCCAGCGCGATTCCAGCCAGCGCCGCCGTAGCGTCCTGGGCGCTCGATTGCGGTTGACCGGGCAACCCGGCACTTTCCTGCTGACCGATAGACCCCATCGTCTGCTGACCGGTGGATCCTGTCGTCTGTGGACCGGCGACTTGTTGAACGCCGGTGTCACCGGGGCCGGATTGAGGGGACGCGACCTCGGCAATGCGCTGGCCGCCCGACAGCACCTTGTCAGCCGCGCTGATGGCGTCCTGGCCGGCCCGCACATATTGCTCGCCGGCCGCAACCACCTGGTTCGCCATGTTTCGGTATTGGTCGGCCTGCTTGATCGCCTGCGCGGTATGCGGGTCATGCTTATTCGTATCGCTGAGCACCTTTTCCGCATCAGTGATCTGCTGCTGCCCCTGCTTGATCTTCTGCTGCCCGGTCCGGACCTCTCGCTCCCCCCGCTCGATCAGCTCCTGACCTTTCTTGACCTGCGCTTCCCCCTGGGCAATATTCTGCTGCCCCTGGCTGACGAGACCGCGCGCGAGGTCTGCTCGTCCCTGCTCGATCAGAGCGGTACCGTGGCCGACCTGGGCTATCCCCTCCTGGGTGGTCTTCGTGCCTTTATTGACGTCCTGGACGCCCTGCTGAATTGTCTTGGATCCCTGTCCGATTCGCTGCACACCAGGTTGTTGTTGCTCGCCGCCGCCCCGTTGCCCTGGACGCTCACCCGTCGTTTTCGGATCGGTCTTCTGCTTCGGATCGATCCTGGTACGCGGGTCGGTCTTCGTGTTCGGATCAGTCCGGGGAGTCACCTTCGGCGGCGTGAACTGCGGGATCCGGTCCCGGCTGATCTTGAACCCAGCCAAATAGGAACGAGCGTAATACTCCCGAAACTCGGCCAACGAGGTCAAAAAGAACCCGCCACCATTCATTCCTCCGGTCACCTCGTCCGGCGAATCAATATTCTCCTCACCCTTGGTCGGAGCCGATTCCACCGGCATGCCATAAGGGGTCCCTTCCAACCAGCCAGCCGCGAACGCCAACTCCATCCCCATCACACTCATACCCTTGTGCAGCGCCGCCAACTCGGCCTGAAAGCGACCATAAGCCGCCACCGCCGCCTTCGGCGACTCCCCCTTCCACCCGGTGAACGCCTTCTCCAGACCAGATTTGAGATCCTCCACCGACGCCCTGAGCTCATGCGCAAGCCAAATCCAGTTCTGCCCAGCCGCGCGGACCGGACCCGTCCTGATCGACCGCCCCAGATCCCACAACTGATACCACGTCATCGCCTCAGCAGGCACCCAAGCGACACCAGAACCAAGAAACCGCACCCCCGCACTCTCCGGATCAAAAACCTCCAACTTATGCTCTTTCGAATTACGCCCCTTATCGAAAACCCCAGCAGTAATAGTCTTCGCAGTCCCCTCGAAACGCCACCGATACGCCGCCGGACGATCGATAGCGAAACGACGAGCACTATCACTTTCCGTAACCTCGAAAAGATCACCCGCCTTCACATACACCTCCCGCATACCCCGCACCGTCTCCCGATGACCCCGCAACATCGTGCCCAAATCCTCGGCCCGATCCACAAACTTCCGCCCCAACTCGACACCTTTACCCCCCGGCAACCTACCGAACCCCTCCGCAGCGAAATGAAGCCCATTCTTACCCACAACCCCACCGATCGCACTCAACGCACCCTCCGCCACAGCCAACGCCTTGGCAGCCTCGAACGCCGTATCCCCCCGAACCGAAAACTCCTTACCACCAGCCCGTTTCAACTGCCCCCAAACATCAGGACTACCCATACCGCCTTCTCCCCCTCACCGTTTGCCCCACCCACTACCGAGAGAACTCGGGCAGCAGCCGCGATATATACCAAGTCGCCCCCACCTCAGGTCACGGTCATGGTGAGAGCTCGATTTTTGTGCGCTGACAGCATGTCCGCGCACTCGGCCGACACACACACCGGACAATGGCAGAACACGTGCAAGAGAACTCACCGGCGTTCCTCCTGTATCGCGGCAACAATGTGGGCGATGGCGTTGTTGATCGCCGCGGCCATCCGGCGCGCGTCCGCACCATTGGCAGCGGAAGGGCTTCCGGTGATGACATACCGGCCATCATCGGCGAGATCGCGCCAGCGCACGGTCCGACTGCTGATGCCGCGCGGTCCGAATGCGGAGTGGCCCTGGAGCACGGTGACAGACCCGGTCATCGCCGCGGGCAGAGCCAGAAAGCGGTTGGCACGAGTTCGGATGGCCTCGCCATGGTCGATGCCACCCTCGGGCAGCACGATATCGCGATACCTCCCCGGGCCCACCGTCGGCAGCGCGTCGACGACTGCTTTCGCGAGGTCGAGTGCGTCCAACTCAACGATCGTGTAACCCCCACTGTGCCATCGAGTTTCACCAGGAAGCTGGGTCACCAGATAGCCGGTGCGGCGGAGTCGGCAGGCGTGCAGCCGGATTTGCCCATTCGGACTGTCCGGATCGCCTGGACTTCGGCCATGCACGACAACGCGGATGTCCGGTCTGCCGAGGACGGCCAGCACCGGATCCAGTGCGGCACCGTGAGTGGCGCGTACTCGCACGGCAGCCTGTCGTAGCTCGCGTTCGGAATCCGCGAGCAGTTCGGTGCGCGACGTATAGAGCAGTGGCTGCGGCAACTGCTCTTCCCCCGCAGCGGACCATGCCGCCGCAAACTCTAGGTCGGTGAGGTCCCAGGTTCGTCTCATCGGTCCACCACCGGGCGGTATGCCGGAGGAATGTGCCCGATCGCCTCGCCCAGATGCTCTTCGGAGTTCAGGTACTCGGCAGGCTTGTGCTCTTTGTCCTCCGCATGATCCGCTGCCCGCCGCGCCGCCGGTGCCGGAGCGCCGGGCGAACCGGGCACCCCCACACGTGGACCAGCGCGGCCCACGGGCTCCGCCGATGGCGCTGCTACCCGTGGAAATAGCTGCGCCGCCGGCCGATTCGTCAGTGCGCCCGCTCGTGGTACGCCGCCGCGTGCACCAGCGCCGCCGCCCGGAGCCGCGCCGCCGGCCGAGCGTGGAGCAGGTTTGGCAGTCGTCTGTGCGGGAAGTCCGGCTAGGCTCGCCCCGCCATGTCCGGCCGGCGCCTGTGGTTTTTGGGCGCCCATGAATGCCGGACCCGCCATACCCGAGTTGTCTGCCTGGCCGAGGTCGCGCGGTTGATCGGACATCCCGACCGACTGATCGGGGATGCCGCCCGGATAGCCGGACAGGTTGTCCGGTTCGCCGGATTCGAACGTTTGTATCCTGTCGACGTCCGGACCGAGGCGCAAATCCACCGGACCGCTCTCGATGGGCGGGCTGAATCCCTCGATCCGGTACTTCTCCTCGAGTGGGCGGATACGAACCCTGGTGTCGCGGTCCTCTGCGATGGTCTGACGCGGCGTCGCGGACCGTCGGCTCGGTGTATCGACGCCGCTGGTCACCGGTGAGACGGGGTGCGGCAGCGTGGGTACACCGGAAGTAGTGTCCTGCAGGCCAGAGGTGTAATTCACCTTCATGAGGATCCGGAAGGCCTGCAGACCGCCGGCCTCGAGTTGTTGTTGCTGCTGCTCGGTGAGGTGATCCGGGTGCGGTAGATCTTTGAAGGCGTTATAGGCCCCCTGCAACACCTGTGCGGTCGTCGAAAGCTTTTCTCCCACACCTGTCATCGCGGTGTCGAGCGTGTCGATGTCGTTGATATATCGATGCACAGCTTCGCGCGCCGAGTCGGCGCCGCTGCCCTCCCACCCGCCGTCCCCGCCCGGCCCGGCCTTCATGGCGTTGTCCAGTACCCCACGATAGGTCTGGAAGCCCTGCCGCACGTGGCCGGCCACGTCCGTCCACATTGCCTCGGCGGCAAGCGCCGGATACCAATTGATGCTCATCGCCCACTCGTAGAGCTGGCGATAGTTCTTGTTCATCGGATCCACCCAGCGGATATCGGCGTACTCGGGAGCCACGCCGCCCCGGTAGGCAGTCGTCACCGTCCCCGAACCGAGCAATCCCTCCTTCGATACCGACAACGCCTTCGGGCGGATCTTCGCGAACTCCTCGGCACTGAGGACTTCGGTGTTGTGAAAGCGCACCCCCACCGCCCGGAAGGCCGCGGCCTGGTCGTCGAGCACGGTCAGGTGCGAGTCCAGGGCTCCGGCCAGTTCGTCGGTGGCCTTCTTCCGAAACCGTGCCGACACATCGCTGCCGTCACGAACGGCGCTGACGGGACCGAACTGGTCTCGGTCCACGAGCTGCTGGACTCCCTTCAGTTGAGCGACCAGATCGCGCACACCGTGCATGAGGTCGACAACGCTCTGCCGGTCGAATTGAAGATTTCCCGCGCCGGCGCCAGAAGCCACCCGGCCCCACAAATAGTCCTCGCCAGCCATGCCTTCGCCTCACTTCACGAGAACACGCTGCCACCGCACACCCTCCAGATTCGGCGTTCCGACTCGTGAGTGGTAGTAGGGAGATCCCTACATCGCTACAGCACCGGACCAGACCAGACCAGAAATTTCCGCCAGGGCCCGCCCCGCCACGGCAGGCGGAGTTCAGTCGGTGTGTGTCCGGTCATCGAACGCGGCCCTTAATCGAGGGACGGCCGAGGCCAAGAGATCGACAGCCTCGGATGGTGCCAATCGCAACTCTGCTGCAGCCTCCGCGATCGGTACGCCGTCGATGAGATGCAGCCTGACCAGCCGCTCAGCGAGCGCGGGATCCGGGAACCCGGCGAGGGCGGCGCGCAGGTTCAGGTCGAAGGTGGTACCGGCGGCGATATCGGTGGGAGCAGCCGGATCCAGGGCGGGGCCGCCGTCTTCCGGTGTCGGGTCGATCGCTACCACCCGACCCTCGATGATCAGCAGCGCCGTGCTGACTTGTTCGAGCGAAAGCCCGAGAGTTTCGGCGATCGTCGGCTGGTCGGGCACCGGAGAATTGTCGCGGATGTGCCTGGAAATGTGCCCGTTGACCTTGCTGACCAAATTGAGAGTCAGCGCGTTCAGTCCAGGAAATCTAGCTTCGTAATAGGCTTTCAGAGCGGCTCCGTGGCAGCTTCCCCAGGCATGGGAGAAGAACGGTGCTACGCCCGGAATGTGGTGGAGGATGGCACGGTCTATAGCCACACGGAAGCGTTGTTCGAGTTCGTCGGTGGATTCACCGAAACCTCGCCAGCGGCGCGCGGCGATCGCCGCGATCCAGCCGTGCTCGGCGAAGATCCGATCGCGAACCGCGGCTTCCTGCGGAGACCCCGGGTCGGTATCGATCAGGTCCCAGAACAGCGCGTCCTCGGGACGGCCGTCACGCGCGGCGCCGAAATGCAGCAGCGCTTCCCGCGCGCTTCCAGACGGCAAATCGAGAGCGGTGCGGAAGGCGCGCATATACCCGATGGCGACGGTCGCACCTGCCTCGACCTTCGAAACGGTGGGTATCGACCAGCCGGTCAGATCGGCGACGGCCCGCTGGGGCATTCTGTGGTACATCCGATACGCGTGCAGCCAGGATTGCATCGAGTCGAACCGAGTGGCAATGGGCGGTGTTTCGCCTGCGGGGTCCATGCGGTACCGATATCCCCACGCCTCAGCGATCTCGTTCCAGGGGCCGATGCGATGCAGGAAGCGGTCGTACACCCGCAGGAGAAACAGCTCGCCGACCTGATGCCGTCTCCGGGCGATATTTCGCACGGATTGGTCGGTCACTCCGATAAGTCGGGCGGCATCGCTGTTACCGAGGTTGTTGAGACGCACCAGATATGCCAGGTACTCGCCGAAGGAATCCGTGGTGTGGAAAGCCGGAAATCGTAGAGGTGTCCGCGGATGATGCGCCGAGCCTTCGGCCAGTTCGACATAAGTCACGTCATCGGGTGCGAGGACGCGCAAGTAGTCCCTGATTACCTCCTTGGAAAGACGGATTTCGTCCGCTTCGCGCTGCGAGACGGCCTCCAGCGAAAGAGATACCTGTTCGCCGAGCTGCTTCAAGGTGAGTCCGCCGGCGGTACGAAGGTAGCGGAAATATGCGCCGATATGCGGATAGCCCTCCGGGTAGCGAGGCCTATTGTCGTAATCGACGAGTTCGGGTGCGATGGTGTCGGCCAGAGTGCGATAGTGGTCGCGGGCGTCAGGGATGCGACGCATGAGGGTGCGCAGTTGGCGCACGAATTCGCGCCGACGACTGGGATCGTAGAGTTGGTCCGCGTTTTCGATGCGGATCCAGGTTCCAGGTTGGGCGTTGGTGAGGGTGTCCATGTCGCGGGGGGTGACGGCGAGGTAGTCCCGGAGTCGTCGGGCCCAAGCGGGGGCGTCGTCAGGACCGGTCGGGTGTGGGACGGGTGCGCCGGTGTCCAGTGGCGCGGTGTCGACGCCCGCGTCGACGAGCCAGCGGTCGAGTTGCGTTGCGGTGAGGCGGTGCATTTCGGCGTATTGGGCCAGGCTCTGGTGCGGCCCCGCGGTGCTCGCGCGGGTACGGCACCACTGCACGAACCGCTCCGACTCGGAGAGCCTCGACCGGGCGCCGAGCGAGTATTCGTGACCGTAGAAGTGTCCAACCGCGGCGCGCAGCGCGCTGTCGGGGATACCTAGGCCATCGGCAAGATCCCAGAGGAAAGCCGCGCTGGGGCGTCCACCACTCTCCACGAACTCGACGCCACGCTGGGATCGGCCGATCAATGCGGCGAGGTCTACCGCGGTCAACCTGGACCTGAGTCGGTGGGCGCGAGCCCAGTCGTGTATCGACGCGTACCACTCCGGATTCGGGGTCGATTCGCCCGCCGGATCCATCCGGTACCGGTATCCCCATGTCTCGGCGAGTCCGTTCCACGATCCACCTTGATAGAGAAAGTGGTCGTAGGCATGCAGAAGCTCGAGTTCGCGCAGCCGAGTGCCGGTTTCGGCATGCCGGAGCGTCGACGGCGCAAGCCCGGTAAGCCGGGAAACTTCCGCCTGGGTGAGGCCGTTCTCCTCGCGTAGCGCGCGGATATAGTCGCCGAACGACCCGACCGCACGAAAATCTGGAAAAGCCAGCGAGTCATGAGGATCAGTGTCCGCACGCCGGTAGTCGCGGTACACATCGAAATGGCTGCGGGCAGCCTCCACCGTCTCGGATGTCATCCCCAGCGCGTGGCCGAATTCAGCGAGGAAGCTGCGCGTGACGCCCTTGGAGCCATTCTCGACGTTGGCAAGGCTCTGGTGCGAGCGGTCCATCAGTGCGGCCAGTTCCCGCCTGGTGAGACGGCGGTGCCACCTGCTGTCCCTGACCCAGTCCCCGATCGTCTGGTATCGGAGAGGCGTGGGCGCGGTTTCCCCGGTGGGGTCCATGCGGTAGCGATATCCCCACGCCCGCGCGATCTGATTCCACGGACCGGCGCGATGCAAAACTCTGTCGTAGAGCCCGAGTACGAACAGCTCGCTGGGGTGAAAGCGTCCCGCCGCGAGTTCCTTCCATGTCCGGTCACTGATTCCCATAATCCGGGCGGCCTCGTCGGAGCCGAGATGATTGACGCGCTGGAAGAGTTCGCCGTACTCGCGAACGGACTCGGCAGCGCGTGGATCGGGATACCGCGGCGGGTCGTGCGGTAGATGTGGAAAGCATTCGGCCAGCTCGGAACTCCGGACATCGTCGATCTGCAGGGCGTGCACGTACCGGTCCACCAGATGTCTCGTCGGGGATCGACGATCCGACTCGTGTGCGCTGATGGCGGAGTGCGCCACACCCGGCATCCGTTCGGCGAGCTGCCGGAGGGTGAGTCCTTGGGCAGTGCGGAGATAGCGGAAGTATGCGCCGATGTGCGGGTACGCCTCGGGGTAGCGGGCCCTACGGTCGGAATCGACGAGTTGGGGGGCGAATGTGTCGGCGAGGATCGAATAGTGCTCGCGGGCGTCAGGTACGCGGCGCAGGAGTGCGCGTAGTTGGCCGGTACTCAAGGGTTGGTCATCGTTTTCGACGTTGATCCACGTTCCGGGCTGGGCGTCGGTGAGAGCGTCCATCTCGTGGGGGGTGAGGGCGAGATAGTCGCGGAGACGTCGAGCCCAGTCGGCGGCGCGTCGGGCCGGGCGCGGAACCTGTGCGCCGGCGTCGACGGGGGCGTCGGCGATGCCCGCTTCGGCGAGCCAACGGTGCAGCTGTGTCCAGGTGAGGCTGTGCATTTCGGCGTATTGAGCCAGGCTCTGGTGTGGCCCGTCGGTGGCCGCACGGTTGCGCCACCACTGGACGAAACGCCCCGGCTCGACTGCCATGCGATGGTTGTCGTCCCGGTGACCTCGGCTGGCCGGTGGGCCTTCGATGTCATGTCGCGGAAGGTCGCGATCGCTGCGGATGGTGATCTGTGTATGGCGAGCGGTCAGCGCGCCGTCATCGTCGGCAAGATAGGCGACGAATGCATCTTCGACGTGACGGTAGGGCGGTATCCAGCTGTTGGACCCGTTTTCGTAGGCGCGTATGCGCGGGACATCGATAGATGATTCGATCAGTGTGTCGGAAACGAAGATCGTTTCGTCGACCTTTGTGATCACGTAGCCGTGCGATTTGTGACCGTCATCCACCACGACGACGGCGGTGTCGGCTCCGTCGCGTCCCGTTCGAACAGCCTCCACAACCGATACCAGGGGATCGCGGGCTCCGGGCTGTAACTCGGTTCTCGTCAGTCGGGCATTGATGGCGGCCTCCAAGGCACGCCAATCCTTTTCACCGCTCCTCGGCATCCGTCCCCCGTCGTTCCCGAGCGCCCATACTGTTCGAGCCATATGGGTGAGGCATTCGTTCCTGCGTCGAACCGCATCGTCGACGGCCCGGTAAAACCCCTCGGCGCCGCGGTCGGCCGCTACGGATTCGGACACGACCGGGAATCCGACCAGGCGCATCCCCTGCACGGTCTCGAACAGCGAATGATGGTGCGGTATCAGAAATGCCATCACCGCGGCGATGTAGTCGCGCTCCGACACGTCAACCGGCTGCAGCAGCCAGAACGTGTGCATCATCCGGGCGGCCGAGCCCGAGAGTGCCGCGGTGACCGGAATTCCACGCTCGACCGCGATATTCTGGAAATATTCACTGTCCGGATGGAAGTCGACATAGATTGCACCGGGTTCCCAGGGCAGCGGCACGGCGTAGTGCCTGGGGTCGAGCAGCGGGGCGTCGGCGGGCTCGATCGTTCCGGCACGGCGGAATACCTCGACCCTGTCGACTAGGCAGAAGCCGTCGTCGTCTCTGATCCGTTGGCCTCGCTGGTCATAGGTGTAGATGGGCAGTGCGTATTCGACCGAGGAGTCTTCGGACCGTATCCGGACTTCGAGTGCGTCCGTGTCGACGCGGCCGTTGGTGTCCCTGGGAAGCTCATGGCCTGCGTCGAGCGTGTCGATGCGCAACACTTCCAGTTCGCCGGGAATCGCCTCGAGCTCGCGGCGAGACAGTGGCATTCCCAGCAGATCCCAGTCTTGCACCGTGAGGTTCTTGCGCCGCTTCTCTTCCGGCGTTCGATCGCGACGCGCGACGCGGCTTTGCTCGTACTCGTGGAGCAACCTGGAATCCGCGGCCCGGCTGCGGCCCAAATTCCCTTCATCGTTGACAACCGCCGCAATGATCGGCCGGCCAGGACGTGCGGTCGATATCGCGTCCCGGAGAGCGCCCAGTGTGGCGACATCGAGCCCCAACTCGGCGGCATGCCGCTCCCATCCGGCTTGGTTCAGCAATCGCGCGATGCCTTCGGAAAATGTTGTGCCCGAGGCATTGCCGGTCATCGAGTTTCGAAACCGCGCGTTGAACACGGCTGCCATGATCTCGCGAAGATTCCCGTCACGTCGCAGCTCTTCCAGTGACACGGTCGGAAGCACCATGCCGCCCCATCGTGGCTTGGAATTCGCGTAGAAAGCCGCGTCGATCTCCTCCGGCGTCTTGTCCGGAAACAGGCGAGAGTTCACTTCGCGGATCCGGTCCAGCATCGCGACCGCCGCCGCCCTGCTCTGCGGTCGGTTGTACAGGTCGCGCGCCAACTCGACCTCGTCCTGCATGCGGTACCGGCGCCAACCGACGGACTGGTCAGTCGTGGCCGCGGGCCGCAGGTCGGATCCGCGCTCCCTAGCATCTTCGAACGCGCCCACCAGAGATGACGGATCGCCGACGATTGGCTCCCGTCCCGCCTCGGCCGCAACCCTGTGTGCGCTTTCGGCCACGTCATCACGCCGAGCCGGCCGCGGCGCGGATTCCGGCAATGCGCCGTCGGTCCTCGGCAAGCGATCGTCGCCGTCACGCCGACGGCTCTCATCCGCTTGTGGCCTGCTGGCCGACCTCGGCTGCTCAGCTTCGGTTGATGTTCGATCGTTCAACTCGACCGCGATGAAACGCGGTCGGTATCTCGTGACGTCGGCGAGTACATCCTGGACGGTGCTGTTGAGGTTGTAACTGATGATCAGCGTGTTACCGCGTCGCAGCTCAGGGTGCTCGTGAGCGTTGTAAGTGAACGCGTTCGGATCACCATAGGAACCGAAGCGACCGGTCTCAGGGGTTCGGTAAAGGAGCGTCGGTGAGGTGAAAGGCCCGGTAGGCGAATCCGACACGTATGCCAAAATATCGGCACTGAAGGGTTGAGTTGTGTCCTGAGTGATCAGCAAGTACCGGCCGTTCCACCGGGTGACGCTGTACTCGTTGGAGACGCCGGACATGACTCGCACCGAATCGGTCTCGCGTGGTGACCACCTGAGGCGGTGTCCGTCTCGACCGGCGAAGAACTCCCACGATCGGCGAAGATCGTCGCCGCGTACCCGGGCCACGTGCATGTACTTGGTCCCGCCGAGATCCTCCACCCCGTGGACATAGGTGTGGCTGCCGTCGAAATCCACCCAAGACGCCCAATGGATTCCGGTCGTGGATGGCATCGGACTGGCGTCGATCACACTCAGGTCACTCGTGTCGAACCGGACCAGCACGTTCTCCCGCAACTCCAATTCACCGCCACCGCCCGGCGTCAGCGCGGCGTGGAGACGGGCGGCGTCGAAATCGCCGCCGGTGTCGATGACGCGGGAATCACCCGAGAACCTCATGAACATGACATCGAGCGTGTTCTCGGTGACATGTCCGCCACCAAGCCAATAGAATTCGCCGTCGCGCGGCGGCATGAGAGCCCGCGGCTGGTCTCTTGTACCGCCGAGAACGGTGAACATCGTGCCATGATCGTCGACGACGAAACTGTTGCTCACAAACGGAACATCACTGGGGCGTGACCCATCCGAATGCACAGGTCCGAGGAATGTGTCGGAGAACATCCATACCGAACGCCCATCGGGCAGCCGTCGCGAATATGTGCTGTCCCCACCGGTCCAGCCGCCGTCGCCGATGTTGCCGTATGTCCTGAATGCTGCCGTCAGCTCGTCGTGCGGGACCACCGACACCACTATCAGCGACTGCACACTCGATGCCTCCCCCGCACTCGACGACTCGGCGTCCGAGTGCTCGAGCGCGTCCGGTCGCTGGTCGAGTCCCGCGACGACTTGCCGCCCGGCTGTACGGGCGGGTCCAGTCGAGACTTGCGTGTCCGGCGATGACCCGACGTCGCCGGAACTCGGGTCGACTGTGCAGGGCTGCGGTTGCGGCTGTTGACGCTGCCGCCACGCTTCGACCATGGCAGTGGTGAACTCCTCGAGCGCCACCACCCGGTCGCCGCGGCCGGTGAGTTCCAAGCTACGCAAAGCGTCCCGGAAAGCCTGATCGCGGAAGGGATAGATGCTCAGTTCCACCACCGAGGCACCAAACCGGAACTGGTGGTATTCCGCCTCGACATCGGTGTGGAAGTCGTGCAATCGCGCGCGATTCCTGGTCGATCGATGACGCAGGCCGTGATCGATATTGTCCTGTGCGACTTCCCGCTGGCTGGCGGCAGCACCGTACGGTGCGAGAGCTTCTGCAATCTGCGCGATATGCCGGTAGCTCACCGCAATGGCAACCTCACCTGGGACGTGCAACCGAATATGGCGTACTGGGGCTATCGCATCGGCCAACCATTGTGGAAACTCGTACGCCTCAGTCAGCTCGAAACTCGAATCGCCCACGGTGACCCGCGCGTGGCGCCAGCCCGGTTCACCTGTCTCCTCCACCACCACCAGGACCGCACCTTCGGCGGCATTCGCCAGTGCTGCCACAACATGTTCGGCGAGTTCCAATCCAGCGTCATCGATCCTGTCGGCCGGCCAGTCGAATAGCCGCTCGCTCAGCCAGTCCCACGCCACCGCGCCCGCACGCCCCCGGGCACGTTCATCACTCGGATCAGGACCATCCGCGCGCACCATGAACTCGGTACGTGACGATTCCGACAGCGTGTCCGCAGCACCGGACCTCGCCACGTGCACCTCCACGGCGGGATCGGCCCTGGCCGAATCGTCATCGCGAGCGATGGCAGCCGCTTGCGGCGCGGCAGATCTCGGTGGGTCGGGCTGTCGCGACAACCGTCCCTGGTCCTCGGAGGACGTCAACCACAAGATGCCGGCCCCGTCCAGCATTTCCCGTAGTCGCTCGCCAGGAGGGTCGCGATGGAAGACGACGTAGTCGATGTCGATGACCTCGACCCGGCGGATACTGCCACCGGGGCCCGGAACAGCATGAATCTGCACCTCGACGGAGCTGTTGTCGAGGAACCTTTCTCCGGCGTAGTGGCGACCAATGCCCTCGAGACCGAAATAGCCGAGTTCGCCGTGGTGGCTCGGAGTGGCGCCGAACGACTCGGGTTGTGGATCGGTGACCGGGCTCGGGATGGACTTCACGCCCCACGGATCGCCGACACATGCTGTCGCTCGTTCGGCCACTGTCGATTTGAGCACGACATCCACGTCGCCGTGTTCGAGAGCGACCGAGGCTTCGCGACCCCAGTGCCCCCGGGTCAGGCGGGCGCGCGCATAAACCGGCCGCGATTCCACCGGATGGTCCAGCGCGAAGCCGAACATCGCCTGCTCCAACTGCGCCATATTTTCCAGCTGGTATTTTCCGATACGGCTCCTTCCGGCAGTTTCGAACAGGGTTTTGAATCCCCCGCTCACCAGAACCTGTTGCAGAGTTATGGCTCTGGTGCGAATCACGATCTCGCCGCTGAATACTCGCGTCAACTCTTCTGTCATCCGCACACGAAGCTCTTCGGGCGCGATCCCCAACTCCGCGGCCAACGCCGCGGTACGGCGCGCATTGCCGACATAACGCTCGGCGAAGGCGCGATGCCCGTCGTCCGGGATGCGCCGCGCGGCCTCGGCTCGGAGTTGCTGCGCGGAGGGATCACCGGCCTGCTCCGCGGCGAGAATCTCCTGGAACAGCTGCACAGCTTCATCGCTCGGCCGACGCAAACCCATTGCGAACCTGTCAGAAACCATCCACATCTGACGTCCGTCAGGCAACCGCCGAGAGTACGCGCTGTCACCAGTCCGGCCACCATCGGCGGTGTCGATCATGGTCGGGTCTTCGCCCGCGATTGTGGGCCCCTGCCGTACTTCTGGTTCGCCGTCATCGCCTATATCGCGAGGCCCCGGCATGGAGCGCGACGGAGGGCGGGGTGCGACGGTACCAGCGGGCGGATCGTCGTGCCCGACCACCCGCCGCTCGGCGGCAACCATGATGTCGCCGATGCCGTCATGGGCTGCGATGTCCACATATCCGAGGCGCAGATGAACCCCCGGCTGCTCGGGGTTCGAGGGATTCGCAATGTCTGCCAGCGCCTCGTGTCTGGTGTATGCGCCGATTCTGCTGTCGATCGCGGCGATCGCGGCGTCCATGGCCGCCACCTCGATGGTCCCGACCACGACCGCCGCGATCCGGTCGCCGCCGGTACGCATCGGAACGACCATGGCCCCCGTCGCCTCGAACACGCTGCGGAAGATTTCCGCGACCGCACGATAATGGCCGTTGGCGACCTCGGACCGATTCTGAGCGTATTGATTGAGGCCGGAGAGATTGATGAGGTGAGCCGACACGAAGAAGCCGGATTCTCCGGTATCGGCGACCCATCGGCGAGCCCGGGCCAGCTCGCCGGTCACGAATCCCGAACCATGACCCTCATAGAAGTGGGTGACCTCGTCCTTGCGGAGCGGCTCGTGTAAGGCGACGAACGCCGTCGGATCCGCATACCCGATTCGGGCCACCTCGCTCATGAACCTGGTGTGTTTCACCTCCTCGGGCTGCGGGTAGCGGGCGTGGCCGCTCAGCGGGTATCCGGGTGCACCGTCCGCGCCCGCTCGGCCAGCAACTTCGCCTTCGCCGCCTGCTGTTTCTCGGCGAGGTCGCGTTCCAGCTCCTCGATGCGCCGCAGCCGCTGCTCCGGAGTCAGTCCCGTCAGCCCCAGCCGCTCGTCCCGGTTCTCCTGCGACATCCGTTCTCCTACTCTTGCTGCGATCCACGCCGAGGTCCGCGGCATCGAAGATGTCACGGACAGCCAGGCCGGGCAGAATCTCGGTGTATCCAATGTGCAGTCCGACACCGTTGTATTCCGGTTGCCCTGGATGTTTCGGGTGCGGGAGGTCGGACAAGTGGTGCTGTCGAGCGTATTCCCGAACCTGGGCATCGAGCGTCGCGACTGCCGAGGCAATAATGCCGTGGTCGATGTTGCCGACCACGACAGCGGCCATTTCGTCGCCGCCGACCCGCATCGGGACTACCACTGCCCCCGATTTCTCGAATGCCGTACGGAACATGGCGGCCAGAGCGAAGTAGTGGGCGTTTGCTTCGGCCCGATCGGCGCACGCGTTGTTGAGGCCCCGGAGGTTGGCGATGTCCGCCGACACGAACCAGGCGTTGTCGAGGGTGGCAGCGACATGCAGCTGCGCTCGAAGCACCTCACCGGTCTTGAATCCCGAAACCCGGCCCTCATAGAGACCGGTGATCTCATCCGTCGGCACCCGCTGGTAAACCGCATCCGCGATGGCTTCGTACGACAATGCCGCCGGATCCACCCGCCCGATCCTGTCCCAGAACTCAGCCCGCGCCGCGTCGTCTGGAGACGGATACCGCGGCGGGCCGGCGGACCGGTCTCCGTCGGGGACCGTGGGATCCATCTCCTCCCACGACGCTGCCGCCGTGCGCGACAGTTCCTCGGCATCCGCACCCGAACCCGGATCACGATGTCGGCCACTGGTCTCCAGCTCGGAATGGCCCTGTCGCAGCGAACTATCCGGCTCGTCCGCTACATCCGAGTTGTTTCCGCGTGACTCGTCCGGCACGCCGGTACGCGTTCTCTTCAGCTCTTCCGACTCAGGCAGTCGACCGACGGCCCGAGAAGACGGCGGGCCCTCCGTGTCGTGCGACGAAATCGACTGCCGCGCCGCGTCTTCCGGTTCCGGCAGTCGGCCTACATCGCCGAGTTGCCGCCCGCGCGGCTCGCCCGGTGTGGGCGCGGGCAACTCGGTGTCGAGGACGGTGACAATGGGACGCACCGGGTTTCCGGACGCGTCGAGTTCGACGCCATGCGTATACCGCAGACCAGGCAAGGGCATTTCCGGGTCGAACTCGCCGATGAATCTGCCACCGTAGTCGAATAGCAGCAGCTCGCCATCATGGTTCACCACGAAGTACGAATGGGCCGGGGTCGGCGACCCGTCCGCCCGCCGGGTGTCGACGAGCAACATGCCGCGCCCGGAGTTCGTCAGCCGTGTCGATTCGGAGACATAGCGCGCGGACGCGGACGCCGACGCACCGAGCAGACGATCGGCAACCGCTTCGTGGCCTGCCGCGCCGTGCCCGAAGAACTCGAGGTGTCCGCCTACCTGCCACGGCAACGCTGCCCATGGCAGACCGTCGGCATCGAGGGCGACGGCGGGCATGTCGAAGACCCGCTCTCCGCGACGGACGCCGTAGTAGTAGTCGTTGGCCGCCTGACCGGCCAACAAGCCGCAGGCCGCGTCCCCGGGATCGTGCGCGCCTTCGAGCGGGTTGTTCGGCCGGTGCAACGGACCGAGCGGTACGCCCAGCTGCCGACCTCGACGGGCCGCCTTGACCGCGGCCGCCTGCTGGTCGGCCGTGATCTGCATCTGTGTTGCCCAGGTTCGGTCGGCGCGCCGGATCGTCGCGTCGAGGTCACGGTGAGCTCGCTCGTCGCCCTCCTCGTGGGCCTGCGCCCGTGCCAGGTCGTACTCCAACCGCAACCGCACCTTGTCGGTCGCGAGCTCTTCGAGATCGGCGAGGCGGCCGACCATGTCATAGTGCCAGTCGCCGCGACCGAGTCGTTCGAATTCCGGCCACAGGGCGGCCAGGCGCGCGTGGATCGGTCCGAAGTCGGACGAGTCGGAGTCGAGCCAGCGAATTCCGAACTGCCCGAGAAACTTTCGCAGCTGCTTACCGAAGATGCTGTTGGTCGTGTCATGAAATGACTGGCTGTGGTCGATCCCGTACACACCCACGTCGGGATGGACCATCCAGTTCTTGTCATTGAGACGGTCCCGATTGCCGACCAGCAGGTCGACAAGGCCCAGCCATCGGCCCTCGGTCGTCGACGCATGGATGCCGGCCTGACCCAACGGTATTCGCAATTCCACGGGAATATCGGTATAGAGATCCAACCCGGTGCGTCCGGCCACATACTCCATGTAGACGACACCGTTCTCGACGTGAACCGCCGGGACACGAGCGCCGAGCGCCGCCCCAGTGCGTGACGCGAGATATTCGGCATCGGCATGCCGCGTCTGGTGCACGTATTTGCGAATCAGGACCGTCTCATCGGGGAAGGTGAGCTTCTCCACCCGTTGTGCCTGATCCCGAGTGTGCCCCTCGGTCAGTACCTCGACAGTGGGCTCGCCGGAGGCCAGAGCTTCGCGAACCCGGCCGGCGAACCACGACGGCTCGGGGACCGGGCCGTCGTCGCGCGCTGATTCCGATGTGTGCCTGAAGTTTGCCGGCTCGTCCGGGAGCCTGCCGATATTGCCGTCCGGGGGGCGTGGTGGTCGTTTCGCGGGCGGCGAGTCGGGCTCGGCGTCGAAATCTTCGACGAGCGGATGCACCGGATCGCCGTTATCCGCGAGCTCTATGACGCGGACATCGCGTAGACCGGCGGGGGCATGGACGGGGTCGAATTCGGTGATCGAGCGGTTGCCGAAGTCGACCATCAGCAGTTCGCCGTCATGGTTCACCACGAAGTACGAATGGGCCGGGGTCGGATCGTCCGGGTCGGCGTGGCGGGTGTCCACGACCACCATGCCGCGCCCGGAGTTCGCCTGACGGGTCTGCTCGTCCACCTCGAGATACGTCTGGCCTTTCGCGGCCCCCAGCAGGCGAGCCGCGATCGCCGCGTGCGCGCGCTCGTCGCTGCCGATGGCGTCGTACCGAGCGCGGGCCGCCCACCCCAGCGCGGTCCGCGGCGTACCGCCCAGATCCACCGCTTCCGAGGGCATCTCGAATACGGGCACCCCCGCCCGCTTCGCGAAGTAGTAGTCGTTGGCCGCCAGGCGGGTCAGCGGATCGCACAGCGCGTCACCCGGCAGGTGCGGAAGCGTGGCGGGGTTGTCCGGGGACGGTGCCAAACCGACCTGCACGCCCTGATCGCGCAGCAGCCGACGCCATTTGATCAGGTCGGCTTCGCGGTCGGCGAGCTCCTTCATGGTCGACGCGCCGTCCTCGGCGGCACGCCGCACCTGCTGGAGAACGCGACCGTGGTCGACCAGTGCCGTCCCCACTTGGTGCAGGACATCGGCGGGAACACCGGCGGCTCGCAACTCGACCAGGGTGTCGTACGGGCGCAGCAGCCACTGCGACAGCGGATCATGCGGGTGACCCACCGAGCCGAGCGCCCTGCGCAGTTCGCGTTGCGCCGCACCGGGGTATTCGGCCGCATCCAGCGCCTCTCCCAGTACGGACACGACACGGTCGCGCGCCTGCGAGAGCTCCAGCGCCAAGTCGACACGGGCGCGGCCGACATCGCGTGCGCCACGCTCCAGCTCGGAGAGCTGCTGAATCGTCTGCGCGTGCCAGTCGCCCCGATCGAGTCGCTCGAATTCCGTTCGTAGGCTTTCCAACTCGGACCGCAGCGACGTCACGCTGTCCGCCGGCTCGAGCGGGTCGAGCCAGCGCAGCCCGAACCGGGCGATGTTCTCCCTGGCGCGGCCAGCGAAGTTACTGTTGGATTGGTCCTGTCGATAGGTCATCTCATGGTCGATGCCCCACAGATGCCGCTCGTCTGTCATCCAGTTTCCGTGGGCGTATCGACGATCCAGGTTACCTACCAAAGCATCCAACCGACCCAGTCGGCGTCCGTCGACGGTGTCGGTGTACGGCCACACATCGAGGAAGGGATGGAACCCGGACCGCAGCAGCTGCTTTCCGGTCTGCCCCTCGATGTACTCCACGTACACGAAGCCTTCGCCGAGAACGACCGCGGGCACTTTCGCACGCGTGGCCATGCCGACCAGCGCCGCCAAATACTCGGCGTGAGCGTCGACGAGACGATCGCCGAATTGCTTGCGGACCACCACGGTGCCGTCGGCATAGGTCACCTTCTCCACCCGGTGCCTGCCACCGCGGAGCGGCTCTACCTCGACTTCACCGGTCGCGATAGCCGCGTCGATTCGGTCCGCGAAAGCACGCGCGCGGGCCAACGCACCGTCCGGTGCCGGGTCGTCGCGCACTTGCGGCGGTACGGGCGACGCTTGCGGTGCGGGGACCTCGCCGGGACGGACGAGTTCGGTCAACCGGCGGACCGCGTCGACGCGGATGAGATGGTCGGCGATCATGGCCGGGCTCACCGTGTCCGAGGAGACCGACAGAAGGTCCCGGCGTTCCGAAATGATGTCCTGGCGCAGCCGGTCGAGGGTTCCGTGCCATCCGGTGGCGTCGAGCCCGGCCGGCTGGGCGACACCTAGTTTCTCGGCCAGCCGAACGCGTTCGACGTCCCGGGCCACCTGAGCCATGTCCATCGGCGCGCGGTCACCGACCAACCCGCGGTACAGCGCGTATTCCGGGCGTGTCCAGTCCACTCCGCGCGTCCGCACGTAGACGAACGCCTCGGCCGCCGCGGCGGACAGATCGATATCGCCGGTTTTCTCCACGAAACTGGATTCGGACATCTGCCTGGTCCAGTCGTCGAAGTTCATCCGGACCAGGCCGGCCTCGACCAACTGCCGGTGGGTGTCCACCAGCACCCAGGGGAGAACCCGCGTCGAGTCCGACAGCGGGGAGATCCAGGTCCCCGCCCGGATATCGACCGCCTCCCCCCACGCGCGCACCACGCTCTCCAAGACCGCTCCTCGGCCCGCGGACAAGAACCACCCGTCCGCGACACGCGCCGAGTAGACCGTGGCCAGGCCGGTTGGATCGGTCGCCCATCTGCCGTTGAAAACGATCTCGGTCACCGGCCGCCGCCACCTGGACTCCCGCACCCTGCGGGTCACCGTCACGGTGTCGGGATCACTGCCCTCCGGCAGCTCTCCGATGCGCACTCGCACTCGGCCGGCCGGGAATTCGCCCGCCAGCTGCGTGATCGCGCGGGCGAGGTCGCGGGCGACGGCGGCCGGGACGTCGGGGTGCCCGAACCCGATGGCGTCGACTCCTGTTGCCTTCAGTTCGGTCACCAGTTGGGCCTTGGCCACCGCTCCAGGTGACGCCGGGACTAACCAGGAATCGACCGAGTCGGTGTTTCCCGCGCCAGAGGCGGAACTGTTCGTCAGCTGCCGAAAATCCACCACACAGCCGGTCAGCGCGGCCTGGGCGAACAGTTCGGGATTGCGCATGCGCAATGACATCAGCGCCTGGAGGTGCGTGCCGTCGGCGAGCACCACCAGCCTGCGTTCGACGGGCAGATAGACCACGGTATCGGCCCACTGCTGCCCCCCGCGCTCCCGCAGCGCGGCGAGCGCCGAACGCATCGCGCCCTCTCGTTCGGCGACCTCGACCGGGCTCGGATCCACGACGCCGCGCACCAGGTCGGTCAGCCGCGCCAAGCGCGTCTTCCGCGCGAGACGCTCGCGCCAGAGCGTCCGGGTCGCTTCGTCGGCAGGCGCATTCAGCCGCTCGACGAACTCGCGGTCCCACCCGGCCTGCTCGTCGTGCAGCCGCGCCACGGTGTCCTCCCATGCCGGACGGTTCAGTCGCCACGGCAGATCGACGCCGAGTTCCCGTGCGAGGGCGACACGTTCGGTCAGAGGCGCGAGATCGTCGAGGGGCAGCGGCCCCGTGTCGCCCACGAGCATCCGATAGAGCGCGTATTCCGGTCGGGTCACATCCGGCTCGCGCAGCAGCATGTACTTCAACGCCGCGGCGAGCGCCCGCTCCGGGTCGATATCTCGGACTCCGTCGAGGTAGCCCGCGCCGCGCAGCTGCTTGATCCACTCGTCGTAGGCCGACGCGATGAGCCCGCCCTCGCGCAGCTGGCGATACGTGTCGCGCAGGGCGAGGTCGATGTCGGAGCGGGTGGCTGGTCCGTGGTACTGGTCGAGGACCTGAGCGAATGCGCCGATGACGGCGTCTAAAACGGGTTTAGCGGTATCCGGGTGCGGTCGACCGTCAGCGATCCGCCTCGGATGGTCGTCCGTCATGCGCTCCGGGTCGGCGACGGATCGCAGATCGAGCGTCACTTCCAGCTCGCCGGTAGCACCACGCCGGACCTGCGCCGGCGGGTCCGGGTTCGCCAGCACGTCGAACCCGAAACGCGGCATGGCGACGTCCGGAAACCGATGCCGCAGGAATTGGATCGCCCGGTGCAGGTCCCGAACGGCTTCGACCGGGACCGCGGGATGGTCGACGCCGAAGGCCGCGATCCCTGCCGCGTCCCAACGCGCGACAAAGCGAGCCTTCTCGGCACGGACGGCCTCGTCGGCGCCGCCCAATGGCTGTGCGAGAATCGGTCCGGGGTCTGGATCGGCCCGCACGATATCGCCCTGCTCCAGGGTGACCCGCGTACCGGTCTCGTCCGGCACCACCCGCAGGAACTCGACCTCGAGGCCATGGTGGGCCTGTGCCTCCAGCTGTGCCCAGTGCGAGCCGATCAGGCGGTGCAGCGCCGCGGCGTGCCGATCGTCTGCGGCGACGATGACGAGCCTGTTGTGTGCCGGGTAGAACACTGCTTCGGGACTCCAGCCGTTTCCACCAGCCTGCTGCTGGAGCAAGTTCTCGATACCCAGGGCGGCCGGGGCCTGCTGCGAGGTAGCCGGACGCCGCTGCGGGTCGACCAACCCGGCGAGCTGGATCAGCTTCTCCGACCGAGCCGCGTTGTCCGCCAACGCCGCGCGCGTGGCATGCCAGTCGGCTGTGTAAAGCTGTCGGACGACGGACTCGCGTTGCGCAGCCACCTCACCGTGCAACGAGGTGAGGACCGCGTCCCACCCTTCTCGGTCCAGATCTGCGGGCCGGCGCACCCCCAACTCCCAAGCCAGCCGGTTGCGCCACACCTTGTCCGAGTCGACCTGCGTGTCATCCCCGGTCCACGCGCGGTACACCGCATCGTGCGGAGACCCCCAGTCGCGGCCCCGGACCACCAGATACACCAACGCCTCAGCGAATGCCTCATTCCAGTTGATCCCCTTGGCGGGATCGCCGTCGACGAACGAATACCCCGACAGCTGCCTGACCCAGGTGTCGTAGTCGGTCTGCACCAGCCCGGCGGCGGCCAGACCGACGTAGGCGTCGTTCAGGATCCGTTGGGCCTGTTCCACCGTCGGCCGTTCGATCTGGAGTCCGATTACATGTCCGAACTCGTGCACCACAATGTCGAACACCGGTCGGCCGGTTCCTCGTTGGTGAAATCCTATTTCGACATTGCGCGCCTTGCCCTTCGCGAGAAACTCGGGCGCGACGGCCATGCGCCGGGCCAGCACGATCTTCGTGCCGACCCGATCCGCGCCGAGGACCACCCGCGTCGCCAGGCCGACGGTCCTGGCGCGCTCCACCGGCTCGATAGCGATTACCGGAGGCGCCACGTCGGGGAACTTGTCCCGCAAGAACATCGCGGCCCGAGCGAATTCCGAGATCGTGTCAACCGACACTTCGGGATCGAAAAACCCTTCGCCGACGCGCACCCCCGACCGGGCCAGCTCGTTGATGATCGGCCGGACCGCGCGGTGCAGCTCGACGAGGCGGCGGAGCCGATCGAGCTTCGAAGCCCGCTGCGCGTAGTCGGCCAGCTCGGCCCGGGCGCCGCTGTCGTCGACCCGGTGGATCAGATCCCTGCCGAGCCGAGTCAGCTCGTTGTCGATGCGACCGATCGCCGCATCCCACGTGGCCCTGTTCAACGTGGGCGGGTGGTCGATGCCCAGCTCCGCCGCGAGAGAGTTGCGTTCGATCAGCAGCCTCGCCTCGTCGAGACGCGGCGGCCCCACCTCGCCGGTCACCAGCCGGTAGAGGGCGTGCTCCGGGCGCAGCGGATCGAACCCGCCGCCCGTCATGGAGGCGAACGCTTCCGGCAGCGCCGTGTACGGAGAAGGCCGCAGCAGCAGCTTCTTCCAACCCCGCTCGAAGCTGTGTTCCGACAGCTGCCCGACCCACTTGCGGTAACTCATGTCGATCAGCCGCGCATCACGCAGCTGGCGGTGGGTCACCTCCAAGACGTGTTTCACCTCGACCGCCTCGATGCCGTCGCGGGAGAAGTTCAGCGCGTGCCCGAATTCGTAGGCCAGCGTGTCCAACACCGGATTGCCAGTCTTCGGCAGTACCCACCCGGACTCGACATCGGCGGCCATCGCGGCCGCCCATGCCTCTGGGTTGCGCACCCAGGCCGCGTTCAGCGTGATCTCCGCGCCATATCCCTGGCCCGAGGGCATGCGCACCCATTCCGTCTGCGCGTAGCGGAAATCGGAGAACTCGCGGACTCCGATGCGCGCCAGTTCCACCTGCGGAAACCTCTGTCGCAGCCGGTCGATCATCTGTTGGAGGTCTTCCACCACCCACACCGGCACATGCGGATCCAGGAAACCGATGCGCGCGTCGTCGTCCAGCGCGATCCCATGCCATTGAGCCAGATCGGACAGCAACTCGCGCTTCGCCCGCACCGCCGCGGCGTGGTCGTAGTCGGCGGGCAACTCCGCCACCGGTACGCCGTTATCCGGATCCTGGCGCGGCAGCCGCGGCGAATCGCGGATCGACCCCTGGTCGGACCGGGACGGTTGTGCCACCTCACCCGACTCGGTGAATACGACCGGTCCGTCTCTCGCACCTCCCGGTCCCTGCCATGGCTCGGCACTGATGCGGGACCGTGGGCCCTCGCCCGGCAATACCGGCGGGATCCGGTCCTCGCCCAGTGCATGCAACGGAGTTCCGTTGTGGTCGTAGGCGATCCCGTACCTGCCCTGCACCGTGTGCGGCCCCTCCCGGGGCGGGAACGGCAGTAGGTGCCCGCGCCGGTCGCGGATCTTCGCGACTCCGTTGTCGTTCACGACGAGATAGGCGTACGCCCCGACACCGTGCGCGTCGACCGGTCCGGCGTACTCCGCCACGACCAGCATCGCCGCACCCGGCCGCATGCCCTCGACCTGCGCTGCGATCGATTCGTCGCTGTCGACCGCGCGCAGTTGCCCACGGGCCGCCGCTTGGAACTCCGTGGCCGACATCCCGTCCAACCCGACGTGGCGAGGAACGCGGACGTCGACATCCGGGCCGAACCATGCGCGCAGTGCCGCCAAAGTCTGCGTTTCGGTGTCATTTCGGGCGAGCACCCCCGAAAGGCTCGGATCCGCATGTGCCCCGACCAGATCCCGAAACCCGTCCAGCGGCAGGTCATCGGCATAGACCGGGTCGCCGTACACCAGTTCCACCAACCGCGCGTAGTGCTCCACCCGGCCGAGGTGCAGTCCGACGGCCACCTGCGCCGCGTGCGGACCGAGGGCCTCCTGCCCCGCTCGGACCTCGACGCCTTCTTCGGTGAGCTGGATATGCAACCGAACCAGCTCCCGCTGCCAGCCGACCGCGGTGAATCGATGGGGCTCGGCAATTCCCAGTTCGGCAGCCACCCGCAACCGGCGCACCTCCGCGGCGGTATCCCACGGTGCGCCGGTACGTGCGCTCATCAACGCCCGGTACAGCGCGTATTCCGGACGCGTCACGTCGATCCCGTGCGCCTCCACCCAGGCGAATGCCTCACTCAGCGCCGCTTCCGCGTTCAACTGCCGCCTCCCCCATGACCGGGAGAAGCTCTCCCCGGACAATTGCCCCGCCCACGCGCGGAACGACAGGTCGGTCAAGCCGTGCGACCACAGATAGCGGTACAGCTCGACCAGGGAGGGTTGCGCGGTCTCCCACGCCGCCCGGTGTCCCTGGATGTCGAGCACCTCGGCGACCTGCCGATAAATCAAGTCCCGCACCGGATCCCCGGTCAGCGGCAGGTGGTCGCCTGCCTCGACGGCCACCCTGGCGCGTGCTCGCAGCTCGACCGGATCCGCCAGAATCCGTGGATCCAACACGATTTCGGCGCCCCAACCCCGCGGCCGCACCGGATACAGCCGCACGTCCGAAGCTTGCCCGGAGAAATCGCCCTCCGGCACGTCCGGATTCACATTCTCGAAGCGGACACTCGACAACGGCACGTCCGGATACCGCTTCAACAACACCTCGACCGCACCGACCACATCACGCAGAACCTCGGACGGCACGGCATGCGCAAGATGCCCGAAAAATTGGACGTCCTGCCGCTCGAGGGCCTCGACCAGCGCTTGTTTGTGCGCGTGCTCGTACTGCGCTGTCGGCCACAGCCGGTCGTCGTCCGACGCGCCACGATTTTCCGCTCGCGGCGCGTCGGACTCCAGTGGGGCGTCCGGGGCTCTCGGCCGCGTCGAGGGAACTTCCGGTTCCGCTCGCAGCTGGTGTGTGTCGTCCGGTTCGGTCCTGCGCACGTCCGAGTCGCGGTGCTGTTCCGAGTCGGCGCTGACCTCCGGACGACCGCGCCCGCGCGTTTGCGCGAACTCCTCCGCGGGCGTTTCCAGACGCGAGTGCGGACCACGGTGCCCGCCGCCGGCCTCGCTGCCCGGCTGCGCATCGGACTCGCTCTGCTGTGGCGAACTTTTCGGCTCATCCACTCCATCGGGGCCTCGCTCGGGCGGGTCGAAGTCACCCGGGTCCGCCGACGCCGCGTCATCGCGCTCGTCCATATCCTCCTCGTCCTCGCCGGGCACCGGCTGCCAGCCGTGTAGCAGCGGCACCGGGACGGTGCTCGGGACGCCGTGGACGAGTTCCACCAACTTCCGGAACAGCGCCACCCGGCGCGAATACTGCTGCAGCGCAGCCGCGAGTTCCCTGGTGGACAGCGTCTCCCGTCTCGCGGGCCACTGCTCGCCTTCTTCGTGCACCTGCCGTTCCACGTCGGCGACGGCTCTTCGCCAGCCACCCGCGGTCAGTCGATGTGGGTCCGGAATCCCCAATTCCGCCGCAACGTTCAAGCGGAGGACCTCGACCGTCATGTCGACCGGGGTGTCGAATATCGTGCTGTTCAACGCACCCATGAGCGCGTAGGCAGGCTGCCGCATGTCCAATGCCCGCGCCTGCGCGTGCTCGTACGCCTCCGTGAACGCCTCCGGTGTGTCCAGCACGACTCGTCGCCCGAATATGGTTTTCGTGAAACTGCTGGTCGACAGTTGGGCAAGCCATTTCCGGTAGGTCGTGCCGACATGCCCTTCGCGCTTCAAGGCACGGAACGCGTCCCGCAGCACCTGCTCCGTGCCGACCGGATCGATCCCGAGGGCACGCAGCTCGTCCACGAGCGGCATCACCTCGTCGCTCCGACGACTTCCCTCGTACCCGAGTGTCGTGGTCGCTTCTTTCTCCTCGCCTCGATGGCTGCGCGGCTCGAACGTGCGTGCCGCGTCCATCGGCGTATCGGAAGTATTCGCGGAATCGGCTCGGACCGTGTCGGGTTCTCCGTTGCGGTGCTTGCCGGAATACCCCGGCGTCGTGGTCGCGGCCTTCTCCGCACCCCGATGCCGACCACCCGCGGACTCCTCCTTCAGACGGCGACGCCCCGCATACCCCGGCGTCGTGGTCGCGGCCTCCTCCGCACCCCGATGCCGACCACCCGCGGACTCCTCCTCCAGACGGCGACGCCCCGCATACCCCGGCGTCGTGGTCGCGGCCTCCTCCGCACCCCGATGCCGACCACCCGCGGACTCCTCCTCCAGACGGCGACGCCCCGCATACCCCGGCGTCGTGGTCGCGGCATTCTCGGCGCCACGATGCCGACCATCGCCTGCGGAGTGTTGCGCCGCCTCGGCTCCGGTGCGCACCTCGGACACCATCTCGGAGGTCGATCCTCGACCGGGTGACGACGAAACGGGTGGGCCGGCAGCGGCAGTTCGTCGGGGACGAAGGTCACCCGACCCGGCCGGACCATCCTCCGTCTGCCGTGGCACGGCTGAGTGGTGTTGAGCGGCATCCACATTCGCCACTCGACCAGCGCTCGGCGCAGGTTGCGCGCCCGCACGCGCCGCGGATCCGGCCGGTCCGGAAGAGTCAGCCGCGGAACCGAAGTCCGGTCGCGCGATCCCCGGTTGCACGATGCGCGCGCCAGCCCCCGCCCCGGACCGATCGGCCGGTCCAGTGCCCGGTAACCCAGCCGGTCGCGATGACGTCAGGTCGTTCGTCGAAGTGCGCGTTTCGCTCGACGGACTTCGAGCCTCCGTCGGCTGACTGCGCGTCGATGTGTCATCGGCGGAGCCGGCCACCCCGGCAAGACCGGCCGGCTCGGTGGGATGCGCCGCCGCGATGTGCTCGGACACCTGGGGGGGATTTTCCGCGGAACCAGTACCCGGACCCACGGAGGTCGCTACCCGCCCGGCGTCCATACCAGCGCGCGCCGGGCCCGGGACAGCCGCGGAAGCGGCGTCGACCGGGTCGGCAGTCGCGAGTTGTCCGGTACCGACACCGGTCTCCGCCCCGGACTGCACTGCCGAGACGGAATCCATCGGGGCTTCCGGGCGCGACGCCTCCTGCTCGTGTTGTCGACCGCCGGTCGCACTCGACTGGTTCGCGGTCTCCGCCGGCTGCCTGGGGGTCGGGGTTTCCGGGGCACGATCGACTGCTCGGGGTGTGCTGGTCGGTGCGCTCGGCGTGCCGCGCGTCTCGGCCGGGACCAGGGCAAACCCCAGCTTGGTGATCGGGCCCACCCGGTTGTTGAACTTGGCGAAGAATCCGTCCGGATTCCGGTGCGCCATTTTCTCGAAGCCCTGATGCCCCCACATCGATGTGCCCGCGCCGATGATGCCTGAGCTGACCATCCGGTAGTCGAAAGTCCAGTCTCCGGTGACGGCGGCGCCGCCCGCCCAGCCGGCCAGCCCGCCGACGATACCGCCGCCGAGCACGTTCGCGGCGAACATGCGCTGCGGGGTGAGGTGGTCGAGACCCCATCCCGTCGTGCTGAGCTTCTGCAACCCTTTCCCGAACGCGCCGCCCGCGCCGCCGCCCGCCGCGCCCGCGGCCGCTGAGGACAACGCGCGCGTGGTGTCGAATCCGGTGCTCTGATGACCGTGACCGATCTCCCACAGTTGAATGCCGGCGTCCTGCCCGAGACCCATCGCGCCGCCGAGCAGGGCATGACCGGCTAGCTGCACCGCGAGCCGGGCAGTCAACTTCGGCACACCCGCTCCGGCCAGCCTCGAGAACAGCCATTGCGCGACCCGGGTCAGCGCGATCCGGGTCGCGCCCATCGCCGCCGCGTCGACGGCCGGTGCGGTGAGCGGGAAGAACTTCGATGCCGCGAGTTCGAGCGCCAGCAGGATCAGCGAACTGATGATTTGGATCTTTCCGGTTTCCATGCTGCCGCCGGCGTCGTCGGCCTGGGTCGCCAACTGCTCGAACTGGTCGACGAGCTTGGGGAGGTAGTCCGCGAACCCGTCGAAGGCCACCGTCATGGCCTCGATCCCGGTGCCGCTCGGATACGCCGCGACAGCGATGGTTTTCGCGTTCGCTACGTCCGACACGAGTTCCGCGATTTGGGCAGCCGCCTCGCGCAGGTAGCCGGCGAGCTGCCACATCTTCGTCTCTTCGCCATCGGGCCATTCGGCCCCGCCGACCATGCCGAGCAGCGTTTTGCCCGCCTCGTTCAAGTCAAGGCTCATGATCGCCGCCGCCTAGGTGAACCACCCGCGCATCCCGGCTCACCAGGCCGAGTCTTTGAAGTCCAGCTCGCGCCGACCGTCGTGCCGCTGCGCATGCGGCTGGCCGGGATCCTCGTCGACCTGCCGCTCGGCCGATCGCGGCGGTGCTGTCGACACCTTCGGGGTAACCGGCGTGTAGCTGCCCAGATCGGGCAGGTCCGCGACGATGTCGGTCAGCTTCGGCAGCCGGGCCCGCTGCTCGAGCAACGGGCGCTGGATCTCGGCCAGCTGTCGGGCCAGGTCGGCCTTCGCGGCTTGCGCCGCAGACGTGACCGCCGCCGCGATCTCGACATAACCGAGGTCGTCGATGTCGTCGGCGAACCGCGTCTCGATGACGGTGCCCTCGGCATTGAGAGACACGGTAACCCGGCGCTGCTGCGCCTCTCCGGTCGCCACCACCGCGGCGGCGCGTTGCTGAATCCGCGCGATCTCACCCATCTGCTCGTGAAATCCCTCCACGAGGTCGGCCAGTTGAGACTTGAAGTGTTCGTTCGTCATTGCTCAGCCGCCCCTGCCCATCCGCCATCGGAAGCGCTGTTCGAACCCTGCGGCGTAGACCGAAGGTGGCGTAGACGACGAGGAGCGTTCCAGCACACCGTCATCGGCGACGTAGAAGATCGCGCGTCCCAACCTGACCTCCTCCGGCGCCGGGACATGAACCATCCAACCGACACCGACCCGGCTGGCCACCAACCCGGACACCGGGTAACCGGGCGTCTCGAGTCCCCGTTCCAGGATGTGGTCGCGCACAGTGGCGATGGCAACGTCCTCCAGCAGTGGGGTCGACCGCACCGTGGCGAGGCCCGCGGCGTCGAATTGCGCATAGGCAGCGTCGATGTCGAACCGTTCGGCATCGACGAACAGCGCCACCACCGCCTCCCGCGTAACCGAGCCGACCTCGGCCGATCCGACGACCGTTACGGCGGCATCCTGGATCTCGTCCGCCGGACGCGGAGCCCCTGTCTCGCGGACCAAGTCGACCACCTGATCCACCACGGTGTCTTCGTTCCACAGGTCGGGCAGCGCGACCTGTGCGGGCGCGGGTTCCGGCGATTCGCCGCGGCGCCACGCCCCGGACTGCCACCAGTAACAGAACGACAGCATTCCGGTTGCCGCCCGCGGGTTCAGCACCGCGCTCGTCACCCAACTCGGCGCCCCCGCGTACAGATCCGGCAATGCCGCCTCACCGTGATAACCCGCCGCGAGTTCGGGCGAGTCCACTCGCCCGCCGGACAGCACCGCCCGGTCGCCGGACAGCAGATACAGCGTCGCACCGTTGTGGTCGCCGTCCTCGAACCAACCCAACGACGGCAGGATCCGCGGACCGTGCTCGGACCCAGCGGCGACGCGGGCGGCCGTCAGCGTTGCCCAGCGAGCCCACAGCGCCCGCAACGACGGCAGTCCCGCCACCGAACGTGCCATGCCGGCTCGATCCGCGGCTACCGCGGCTTGCTTGGGCGTGCGGACCTGGTGTCCGGTGTTGTCGATGTGCGCGGCGAGCCAGGTCGGCAGCCGACGGGGAAACGCCGCCAGATCCGCACGATAGGCGGCGGCTGGAAACAGCTGCTCGGGCGGAAACGGAGTATCTCCATAGTCGTACTCCACCTCGAGTCGACCCCCCTTGGTGAGCGACAGCACCAACCGAAGCCACGGACCATCGCCCAATTCCGCAGACAATGCACGCAGTTCGCGAACCGCGTGCACCGTCGGCTCCGGTGGTGCCGCCCGCACCGACCGCTCCCCGTCGGTGTAGATCAGCTCGGCTGCCTCATCGGCGACGGTGAGCGCGAACATGCCGTCCAGACGCTGCCACCCCTCCGGGCCGATCGCCGCCAACTCACGGGCGATGCGGTGGGACAGTTTGCGCGCCTTCTCGGCCGGATCCGCCGCACCCACGCCACCTAGACTGAATTTCTGATCCGGCTCGCCGGCAGTCGGGTCCTCGCTCATCGGTCGTCGCTCATGCCCTACGCCGGAATCCTTCGGCGTTCTTGTCTTCCCATGCCTGCAGGTAGTGCGCCGACTCGGTCTGGGCGTCGGACATGTCGCCGAATGTCTTCGCCAGACCCGGCAGCGCTCCTGGCTTTCCGTCACCGCTGCGATCCAGTAGCTCGTCGCGATTGGGCACATAGGACTTGGCGAACTCGGTGCCGTAACTGTCGTCACCCCACGGCTCGCCCAACGCCTCCGTATTGTTTTTCACGGTGGCGAGAATGTCGGCGACCTTGTCACGCAAGTCCTCGGCACTGTGGGCGGCCTTGTGCAGTTTGGCGATCGTGACCTTCACGTCGGCGGCCATCGGACCTCCTCATGGCAGGCAATGAGTTGAGTACGTCGAGCACAGTGGAGCACCCGCCCGCCACGACCGCCAAGTGTTCTCACTATTGGGAGGCCGCGGCCCGCATATCGTCGTTGAACCGCTGATATTCGGCACTGACACAACGCAGCTTGACACTGCCGAGCAACGCCGACACGTGCACGAGGGCAGCAGGTTTCAGCTCCCAGATCAGCTCTGGGTACTCGCCTTCCGCACGCCGCGTCGGCTCCCCCAATACCTCGGTCACCCTGGCGCCCACCGTGCCATACGCCTGCGCGACGAACTCCGATACCCCATCGGTATCCGGCTCGAACGAGTCGGTGACGTTGACGGTCACCATGCCCACCCGACTGCCGAAGAAGGTGAACCGGGCCTCCGGCCGATTCACCGCTATCTCGGTGCGGGCCACCACACCTGGCCGGGCAACCTCCGCCAGGGACCAGCCCTGCGCGGCGCACAGTCGCTCGACATCGGCCAATCCCCAGGTCCAGTCGAATTCCCCGGCCGCGGCGACGAACACCGCCACCGCGTCGAGGTCTACCCTCGCGTCCATCCGCTCACCGTAGCCGCCCGCGCGGCGCACTGCTTCCCGATCAGTCAACGCCCTGCACCTCCGGTCTGGCTCAGCGTTGCCCGAAGACGATTGTGCGAGGTGTACCCAGGGTGTGCTGGGTCGACGGATCAGTCGCGCCGCTGGGCAGATCGTCGACGAACTTGGGTCCGACAATGACCGAATGCCGTCGACGCCGGCGCGGTCTGGGCCGGCTATAGCGCGCGAGATCCTGGATCACTCTGCCGGCCCGGTCATACCCGACACCGGCCCAGACCATCTCGCGCGGCGGCCAGCCCAGTTCCACCATGTGCGCGGCACGGCGGGCGCACGGCGCACGCAGCGGGCACCGCAGGCAGATCTGCCTCGATTCCATCCAGGTCTCGGACGTTCCGGTGCCGAGATCCCATCGTTCTGGCTGCTCGGCGCACGGTAGCAATCCGGACGGCGGCGTCGACATCGGAGCAGTCATGGCTTCTCGTCTCGTGCGACTCGGGGACGGGACGGCGGAATCGGGGAGCACACATCCAGATTCGCGGCTGCGACCCGTGCGTGGGCAGTAGGGAGATCCCTGCATCGCCGCCCCCACCGACACCGTCGGGCACACAGATCGGCGGCGCTGTGCGAGGAAGCGGGGCCCCCGTCGACCACCGGGTCTCCTCCGCCGGCGATGCCGAGTCCGCGGTCCACGGGCCCCCGGCACGTGCGGATTCTGGAGTTCATGGCATAGTGGTCTATTGAGATCGGGCTTATCGAAGTGATCTGCACGGCTCACCTACAGAAAAGAAGTT
The DNA here is from genome assembly GCF_040647855.1 of Nocardia sp. NPDC049220. Lineage (NCBI taxonomy): Bacteria > Bacillati > Actinomycetota > Actinomycetes > Mycobacteriales > Nocardiaceae > Nocardia > Nocardia sp. NPDC049220. Next base: position 437,506 of record NZ_JBEZDA010000001.1, on the reverse strand, counting down.
GTCAATACCATGGCTCAAGGCAGTGTGAAGTGGTTCAACGGCGAGAAGGGCTTCGGCTTTATCGCTCAAGACGGAGGCGGCCCTGACGTCTTCGTGCATTACTCGGCCATCACTGGCTCGGGTTTCAAGTCCCTCGACGAGGGCCAGCGGGTGGAGTTCGAGGTAGGCCAGGGCCAGAAGGGTCCGCAGGCCCAGGACGTCCGCGCTATCTGATCCAGCGTGACTTGTAGAGGCTCCGCACCATCGAGGTGCGGGGCCTTTCTTGTTCGGGTAGCGGCGCGCGCCGTGCCCGACAGCTCGTCACGCGGCGGCGCCGCCCGATCCGGGTTCCGTGCGCGCCGGTAGGAACGGCGTCGCATCGGGTGACAGCCCTTGCTCGATGCCGCGGGCACGCGCCAATTCGGCATCGAACGCCGCGCCCATCAGCATCGCGAGATTCGTGATCCACAGCCACACCAGGAAGACCACCGCGGCGGCCCATGATCCGTACACCTTGTTGAACGAGCCGAAATTGGCGACGTAGACCGCGAATCCCGCTGAGGCGGTGATCCAGACGATGACCGCGAGCACACTTCCCGGCGTCAGCCAGCGGAATCCGGGATGCCGAACGTTCGGCGCGGCCCAATACAGCAGCGCGCACACCAAACTCACCAACACAGCCAACACCGGCCACTTGAGCACGTCCCACACACGGACACCCACCGCACCGACACCCAGCCACCCTCCGACCTCACGAGCGACGTCTCCGGTGGCGACCACCCCGACCGTGCACGCCGCGACAACGACCAGCATCACGACGGTCAATCCCAGCCGCAAATGCACCGTCTTCCAGATCGAACGGCCTTCATCGATCTCGTAGATCGAGTTCGCGGCGCGAATAAACGCGCCCAGGTAGGCGGAGGCGGTCCACACCGAGACGGCCAAACCGGCTATCGCCAAAGGCCCCGACAGCGAACGCGCACTCTGCAGATTCTTGATCGCATCGACGAGCAGGGCTGTACCACTGCCCGGTCCGATCTGCTCAACGGTATCGATCAGCGATTCTGTCGAGCTGGGTCCCAGCATGCCGAGAAGCGCCGTGAGCACCAACAGCCCGGGAAATAGCGACAGCACACTGTAATAGGTCAGCGCCGCGGCCCAGTCCGTGAGTTTGTCCGACCACACCGCACCAATCGTCCGCCACAGCGCACCCCGCCAGGATCTCCATCGAAGATCCATCGGGCTCGATACCCGCTCGACAGTCATTCCCGCACCTCCCGGCCAGCACGCGGATACCCGGACACCGTCATCCAAAACACCTGGCCGACTGTAGTTTGCGTGCCGCGGGCACCTTGATCCCGGATCGGCTCGGCCCATAATGCTCGGCCGTGCCCGTCGCCGCCGGCATGGCCCGCACGCCAGGACTTGTGTCGCCACCGCGGCGGTGCGCGGGAGCGAACTCGATCGTGATCACGCGCGCAGCGCGCGCCGGGATATCCCTATTTCGACTACCCGCGCCCATTTCGGTGGGTCGTCCGGAACATAATCGGGATCGTATTCGCGACACGAACTTTCCCGACGGAACAGCCCGACCACCGTCCGACACCCTGGCCGTCCAGTCGGCCACGGTGTCTCGCCGTCGGTCAGCACGACGAGCACATCGGGACGCGGGCGGGCCCGTAGCGCTTCGGCGAAACCCGTGCGCAGATCGGTACCCCCACCGCCCACCAAGGGGATCCCCTCGGCACGACACAGCGGATATACGGTTTGTGCCGCGGCGTCACACGACAGCACGGTGACAAGGTCGCGCCGACCGCCGACGGCACGGGAGATAGCGGCCACTTCGAGCAACGCGCTGCCCAGTTCCGCGTCACTGACCGACGCTGAGGTATCGATGATCACGCTGACCCGAGGTGGTGTGCGCCGCAGGCTCGGCAACACGACGCCGGGCACCCCGGCCGAGCGCCGTGCCGGCCGAGCATACGTATAGTCCTCGCCGACACCGGGGGCGGAGGCCGCTGAGCGGATGGCCGCTCCCAGTAGATCCCGCCATGGCTGTGGTGGGTGCAACGCCTCGTCGGCTCAGCGCCGCCATCCCTGCGGCGCGCTCCCCGGACGCCCGACGATGCCGTGCGCCACGCGGAATCGGACCGCGTCGCGCTCCTGTTCGCTCAGTCCGTCCGCGCCATCCGGCCCCAGCTCCCACTCGCGGTCCAGCCCATCGGCGCCACTGCCGCAGTCGATCCAGGCCGTCTCGTACGTATGCTTGTCGAGGCGGAATCGGCGCAGGTAGTCCTCCATGAGTTCTCCTTCGGGCAAACCCAACGTCGCCGGCACGACGGCCCCCTCGGGCTGGACCAACCCGTCATCGAACGCGTCGTCGTTGATCTCGGCGTCCGCGGCGATGTTCATCCGCAGTCGCTGCGCCGGGCCGGTCAGATCGTGCTCGCGGGCGAATCGGTCGCTACGACCGTGGTGGTCGCGCAGCAGATGCGACACCTCGTGCACGAGTACCGAAGCCAGTTCCTCCACCGGCCTGTGATCCACGAACGTGGGCGACACGTAGCACCGCCAGTGCCGGTCGACGCCCATCGTCGGCACTCGTCGCGACTCGACGATGTGCAGCGCGTACAGGGCGGTGGCCAGGTACGGCCGGGCCCGAACGGCGTGCAGGCGAGCTGCGAAGAGTTTGTCGAAGTCCAACTTCGGAGGGTTCGGCGTCATCGGCCGGCCTTCGCGGCGACGCGGGCCGCGGCCCGATCCGCCGCCTGGGACACCGACACCATTCCGGCGAGTTGTTCGATCGACGCCGGCACATCCCAGTTCTCCCGGCGCAGCGTGGCGAGGGTGGTTGCGGGGACGACCACCAGATCCGGTGCTCCGGTTTCCACCGCCTTGACCAGCAGCGCCCAGGCCGCGTCCCAGCGCGCTTTCACCGGGTGTCGACGGACAGCGGCCACCACTCCATCGAGCACGGCTTGGCGCAGATCGCCGCGCTCGGGCAGGACGGCGGCGGCCGGATCGGCGAGCAGCACCTCGGGGTCCGGGAGATCCATCCGATCGATGCCGGCCAGCAATTCGAAGCCGGGGCCATCTCCCACGGCGCCCCGGACCAGCAGGGAGAGCACAGCCCTGGAAGAACCCGCGGCGGTGGCGAAGGCGATCAGTCGCAGTGCCATATCCCAACTCCGTGGTGATGGCCAGGCACCGCCACGACGCGTCTCCGTGCTGGGTAACTGATGCACGAGTTTGGGGCGGGCCGCGAGGAGCCCGCACACCGCGTTTCGGGCGAAAACCACTGCCTCCGAGAATTTTTCCGGTTCGAGTCGCGGCAGTGTCGCGCGCGGCCAGGTCCCGCCGAGGCCGCGGACGACCACGTCGTGGTCATGGGTCCAGTGCAGGTGCACGAACCGGTTGGCCAGCGGCGGGCTCAGCTCCCAACCATCGGCTGCCGACGAGCGCGGGTTGGCGGCAGCCACGACGCGGACACCCGGCGGCAAGTGGAGTGCACCGATCCGCCGCTCCAGGACGAGGCGGAGCAGGGCGGCTTGCACGGCCGGCGGCGCTGTCGACAGCTCGTCCAAGAGCAACAGCCCTCGACCGGCCCGGACGAGTCGTACCGCCCAGTCCGGCGGCGCCATCGGGACACCGTGCTCGGCGGGGTCGTCTCCGATGATGGGCAGACCCGAAAAATCCGACGGCTCATGCACACTCGCGATAACGGTGGTCAGCGGGAGATCCAGGGACTCGGCGAGTTGGGTCAGGGCGGCGGTCTTACCTATGCCTGGCTCGCCCCAGAGGAGCACCGGTAGGTCCGCGGCCACAGCCAGCGTCAAGGCCTCCAGCTGGGTGTCGGGGCGCGGTTCGATGGTTACCTCGCCCAACAGGGTCAGCAAGTCGCCGGCGAGGTCGAGTTGGGCGGCGTTGGCTCGCTCCGCGAGGGGAGCGCACGGGGTATGTGCGGGCATGTGTGAATCACCTTTGAGTTGCGAAGAATTGAGGGGGCTCAGGGTTGGGTCGAGTAGCTGTGGACCGAAGGTCAGCGGGAGGTCGCGTTGTGTGAATGCGGACCGAAAGTCAGCGGAAGGTCGCGTTGCGCGGGTGCGCGCGGTGATCGCGACGACGACCGGGCTGGATGCGGGGAGGCCCAGATCCGGCCAGCCCGGCCCGGAACAGTCCGTAGGTGATCCGCCGGTGCGCCGAGGCCGCCAACTCTTTCCGTAACGCACCGTCGCGCAGCACGGCGTCCGGTCCGAGCAGAGCCTCGACGACGGCCAGCGCACCGGCGGTGTCGCCATGGTTCAGACGTTCACGAACGTCGACGAGGCAGTCCGGATGACGATGGGCTCGATCGATAGCCCGCAGGCACGGCAACGCGACGCCGGTCAGGGCGACCAGCAGTTCCTCCCGCCGAATCTCGGCCGGGTCGTGATCGAGCGCTGCCAGCACACCATCGACCAGCCCGATCCGGTGCCGCTCTCCCCGACACCACACCAGACGCGGCCCGTCGGCCCGGTCCGCGCCCTGGGACGAATCGGCCGGCGACCATTCCGGTACCAGTGCCGAGGCGACCAGCGGATGCAGCTGGTCTGCCGATACCGCACCGGCGCGGATCAGGCGCAGGTCGGGCAACACCCAGGTCGCCGCGTCGGGCAGGATCGGCAGCGCGGACAACCCACCACGCGGGTACCCCTTCGTAATCCGCAGCGTCGGCGGATCGTCGCCATCCGAACCCAGATCCACGACCACCTCCTGGCGTGCCCCAAACCGCACCCGCACGGGACCGGTCCGACGCCCGTCGGCACGCAGCATGATCCCTACTTCGGCTGCCCATCGGTCTACGGCGCACCCCTCGGGAACCATTTCCAGCAGCGCGGGATCGAGGTGGGCGTCGGCGACGAAAACAACAGCTCCAGACCGCATTCGAAGTTCTTCGACAGCGCGCGCATCCCAGAGGTGACGGTGCAGATCGAGGCGGAAACGCCGATTGGGACGGGGATGCGGATGCAGGCCGGTGCAGCGGGATCCATCCCACAGCGCGAGGCTGATTCGCTGACCGGCATCCGCCCACGCCGGCGCAGTACGAACCACAAGCTGCGCGGAAGTTGCTCTGTCACTACGGTTTCGGGAATCCCGCGGGCCGTACCGAGCCAATGCGATGGTCAGACCTGGCCGCAGCAGCCCGTCGGGAGCGACCCTCGGCAGATGCCAACGCAACAGATCCGGGGCAAAATGCCGCAGGTCGGCCCGGACCCGAGCTGCGATCTCCCAGCCGTGACTACGTGCCAGCGACCGCACATCGACATCGACATCGACACCTGCCGTGGCACACGCCCCCGCCCAGTCTCCGACGCGACGTCGGGCAGTCGCGGTCTCGATCATGGCGGGTGGCACGGCGAACTCACGCACGCGCTGCCAGAAGGAAAGGTAAGAATCGTCCTCGTTCGTGATCGGAGTGCGCATCAGCACTCACCTTGCACGAACGGGACCCCCAATCTTTGATCAGAATGAGTCGTCATGGGGTGGATCATATCGCCTCGCTCCGATTCCGACCATCCGTGCATTCAGGGAACCTCGGCGGGCTGGCCGCACCGATCAGGAATCGAGAAGCACCGGCCACCGATCAGCAATTAGCGTCACTGCCATGAACAGCACCGCCAACCAGAGCGCTATCGACTCCGTCATCCTCGAGGTGCCCGATCCCGCGGCCGCCGCGGTCTTCTACGACACCGCGTTCGGTCTCGGCGACCGGCTGCGCGTACGCGCCGCGCAGGAGCCGACCACCGGGTTCCGTGGTTTCATCCTGTCGCTGGTGGTCGCTCAGCCGAGCACCGTCGACAGCCTCCTCGGTACTGCCGTCGAAGCTGGCGCGACGACGCTGAAGCAGGCAAAAAAGAGTTTTTGGGGCTACGGCGGCGTCGTCCAGGCCCCGGACGGGGCAATCTGGAAAGTCGCGACGTCGTCGAAGAAGGACACCGGCCCGGCCACCCGCGAGGTCGACGATTTCGTGCTGCTGCTCGGCGTCGACAACGTCAAGGCAACCAAGCAGTTCTACCTCGACCGCGGCCTGAGCGTGGCCAAGAGTTTCGGCAGCAAGTACGTCGAGTTCGACGCCCCGTCATCGTCGGTCAAGCTGGCGCTCTATGGGCGCCGTGCCGCCGCCAAGGACGCCGGCGTCTCCCCGGAGGGCACTGGATCGCATCGGATCGTCATCGGCGGCGATATCGGGCCATTCGCCGACCCGGACAGGTTTACCTGGCAGGTCGCCACTGCCTGAACCGGTCGATACTCGATATCGACGAGATACCCGGCGTAGAACTCGACATCTGGGAGCGGCTCGGCGCAGCATGGGCGGCGCCGAGCGCGGTGGCGCATTCCATGAACACGAGCGAGTCGCTCACGATGCACCGACCGCTGCCGAGCAGGTCACCGAGATCCGTACCCGCTCGATGAACTCGGCAACCGGGTAGCCGGACGAGCACCCACCGGCTTGTCGTGATTCCATTCGAAGCGATTCTGTCCGTATGACATTCGAGGTGCACGTGACTCAACCGTCCGACCGACCGACCCCTGCCGAGCCGCCGCAGCCGGACCGGAACAGAACCAAAGCTCTGGTCCTCGTCGGGCTCAGTGTGGCGCTCGGAGTGATCGCGGTGATTCTTGTAGTGGTGGGCCTGATCATCGGCGACGAATCAGCCACTGCCGCTGAGCTATCGACGACCAGCACGGCAGCACCGACGCCGTCGGCCGCCACGAATCCGTCGCTGGCGGCACCAGGCGCCCCGTTCAAGCCATCCGATTCGCAATGCGCGCCCGCGGCGGCATCCGTCGTCGATTCCGTGCAGCAGGGACTCACGCACGCCGATTGGCAACTGACCAACGGCACAGTGATCAGCGTCAGCAGCACAACATATTTCGGAGCTCAGATCGTCGACCAGAACGGCGTCGTGAAAGAGCCCTCGAGCGTTTGGATCATCCGCAATGGCCAGGTGTATGCGTCGACCGGAGGCGCACGAACCAACACGACGTTCCCGAAAGTTTCAGCCGCACCGGTGAATATCTCGCTGAGTGATGAACTCGTGCAGGCTGTGGACAACTGCGTGGTGAACGCGACGCTAGACCGCTGACGTCCGGCTCCAGACAGTCGAGATCGCCCCGGCCGTCCGGTCGGGGCGATCTCCACTCGTTCTCAATGGCGCTCCGGCACCGACAACTTCTGTGACGGACACGTCAAAATTGCCTGATATCACCATCTTCCGGGCCGAAACGGTGTGAAATTTCACTGATCAAGAGTGCCGGGGATGGCCGATGTCATCAGTCAGGAGTGCCCGTATGCCACGTGAGATAGATCCGGCTGCCTTCCCGCATCTGGCGGCGGACCTGAACCGCGTCCGTGACGTTCTCGGCCTCGTGCAGTTGGCGGGCAGGCCTGAGCTGACCGTACTCACAGACGAAGGTCCCGACAGCCCGCGACGCCTGGTCCGTCCGACTTTGACGTTGTTGTCGTACTACCTGCTCACCGATCCGGCCGTTCCGGCCGATGACCGGGTGGTGCGCGCAGCTGCTGCGGTGGAGTTGCTGCACCTGGGTTCGCTGTACCACGACGACGTCATCGATCATGCCAACGAGCGACGAGGCCGTCCCAGTGCCAACGCCGTCTGGGGTGCGCCGATGGTGGTATTGGGTGGCGACGCCGCGCTATTCGCGAGCGCGCGCATGCTGACCGAACTCGGCCAGCGAGAGGGTCTCGCGGGAACGACAGCGGGTGAGCAGATGTGCGCGGGCATGGTGATCGAGACCACCGACCGGTATGTGTCCTCCCGCAGTGAGCAGTCCTACCTGGACGCGATCGACGGCAAAACAGCGGCTCTGCTGTCGCTGGCATGCCGGGTGGGCGCGATGCAAGCCGGGCGCGACGATCAGGAAGAAGAGGCGCTGGCCCTGTTCGGCCGACACTTCGGGATGGCTTACCAACTGCGCGATGACATTCTCGACCTGACCTCGACCGCCGAAGAAATGGGCAAACCGGTCAACGCGGATCTGCCCGAGGGCATCTACACACTTCCCGTGATCCGCGCGGCGGCCCGTGACCGAAGCCTGGCCCGCCTGCTGGGTAGAGCGATCACAGGTGCGGAGGCCACCCACATCCGGAAGAGCGTCATCGCCTCCGGCGCCGTGCACGAAGCACAAGAGGTGGCCGACGAATTCATGGACCAGGCCGAGGCTCAGCTCGCCGCGCTGGCCGCTGACCCGCACGCCCGCGACGTGATGACCACCTATGCTCGGTCCGTACTCGATCGGCGAACTCCGCTGCCGGCGGTCTCCCGGTCCTCGACGCAGGCGTCCCAGGCCAACCGTGCGGAACTCCCGCACGAGATCACTCGATGGCTGCGGAACTGGCTGGTGGACACCGGCCTAGTCGTCTCCCCCGCCGAGTTGGACCACCGCCGATGGGCAGGATCGTTCCAGCTCTTGACAGTCATGTTCTCATCCGTGACCGCAGCGGATGTGGCCCATGAACAGACCGCCGCCGCGCTCGGCATGTTGTGCTTCCTATGGGATGACCTGTTCGAGGATCCGCAGCTGACCGACCCCGAAGCCATTACCGCGCTGCGGCGTGGCATGGTGGCGACACTGCGTCAGGATCCGGAGCAACCATGGCGTTGCGGCGCTCTTTCGACGGCCTGGGCGAGTTTGTGGCCCCGCCTGCAGCAGGGCCGCAGCGCCCGCTGGCAGGAGAAGTTCCTCGACGACATCGAGGCGTGGTTCGAAGCCGCCGAACGCGAAACACACCATCGCCTCGATGGTTACATCCCCACCACGGCCGACTACCTGCCACTACGGAAGTCGACCAGCGGATTCGAGACCGCCATCGCCATACTGGAGTTACACCACGACCGGGAACTGCCACCGGCAGTGCGCAACCACCACGTGATCCGCCGTCTCGAAGAACTTGCTTTCACTGTGGCCTTCGTCAAGAACGACCTGGTGGGAATCGATCAGGACGAGGCAGATCAGGTTCCTTACAACCTGGTCAGAGCCATCCGTCACGAGACAGGTTGCACCCGGGACGAAGCCATCGAGCAGGTGCAGCGCCAACTGACCGCGCAACGCGCCGAACTCGATGCGGTGATCCGCTACGTCCCCAAACTGTTCCGGATCCTTCCCGGCCTCTCCGGCCTCGGGAAGAAGTACGAGTCGATCTACGAAAGCCTGACGAACATGGCGCGACGGGTGCCCGACAGCGATCGGCACACACAAACCTCCAGTTCCCAAGCGCCAGAGCCGGACTTCGAACGCCTGCGCCGTGAGGTCTACTACCATCCCGCCGCCGATCCGGCGCCTACCGCGCCGTAAGCCCCGCACCCGGCGAAGCCAGGCGTCCCGCGCGATCCGCACCGATGGTCGCGCGGGACGTTCTGGCCTGGGTCACGCACACCAATCGGTCAGCCCCTCGGCGTCGCCCACACCCCGTCTCGACCACACTCCGCCGATACGGCATACCCACCCGAGACTCCGATCTGCCGGCCGATCCGGGTCAGCACTCGCCGGGTGAGTTCGGGGTCCGCGGCGGTATCTCTGTCGGTGTAGTCGCCGAGTGCGTATATCTCCGCGAAACCCGCTGGACCCCATTGGTCTCGAGACAACGTGCTCCGACCTGCCACGGCGACAACTGGGACGGGATGGGCACGGCGGGCCAGGACCGTGGGCAGTTTGCCGTTGGCGGTCTGCTCATCGATACTCCCCTCCCCAGTGACCACCAGGTCGTATCCGCGCAGGTGCCGATCGAACTCGAACAGGTCGAGAAAGAACTCGGCGCCCGACACGATCTTGCCGCCGAGCAGTAGTGCCGCGAAGCCGATGCCGCCTGCGCTGCCCGCTCCGGCTGCCGCCGCGACCGCCATCGCGTCCGGATAGCCGCTGCGGGCGAACGCTTGGACGAGGTTGTTCAGACCAGCGTCGAGAAACCGCACCTCGGCTTCGGTGGCTCCCTTTTGCGGCCCGTACACCGCCGCCGCACCGTTCGGTCCGAGCAAGGGATTGGTGACGTCACTGGCGACCACGATCTCGATCCCGGCCAGCTTCGTCGCCCGGGATGCGTCGACGGTGCGGACTCGGCCCAGACTCCGCCCGCATGCTCGCAGTTGTCTACCCGTCGCGTCGGCGAAGGTGAAGCCGAGCGCTGCGAGCAGTCCCATCCCGCCGTCGGTGCTGGCGCTGCCGCCGAGGGCGAGGACGAGCCGGTGCGGCCGATATCGCAACGCCTGCGCGATGGCCTGCCCCATGCCGAGACTGCTCGCGTCGAGCGGCAGCGGGCGGCCGTTCGGCAGCGTGTCGAGGCCGCAGGTGTTGGCGACCTCGACCACGGCGGTGCCGTCGCCGACGGCGATTCTTCCGTATCTCGGGGTCCCCGCCGCCCCGGCCACCGTGACCGAATGCGGAGCGAGCCCTGCTGCTACCGCGGCATCCACACTGCCGTCGCCGCCGTCGGCCAGCGGCATCCGGTAACTGTCGATCCCCGCAGTCGCCAGGCCCTCCGCCAGCCGTTCGGCCACTTCGGCCGCGGAAAGGCTTCCTTTGAACTTGTCGGGGGCGACCAGAACCCTCACGCGGTTGACTTCCTTATCAACGAGTCGGCTCGACAGTGGTGATCGAATATCAGTCCGCGTGGGCCACCGAGCCGAGTAGGTCCCGGACGCGGTTGGCGACCGTGATGAATTCCGGCTGCTCCATTGTCGAGGCGTAATCCCGGTGCGCGGGCAGGTCGACGTCGAGCAATTCGATGATCCTGCCCGGCCTCGGGCTCATCACTACCACCCGGTTGGCGAGGTATACGGCCTCGGCGACCGAATGGGTGACCAGCAGCACCGTCGTGCCGGTCTCCCGCCAGACCCGATGCAACTCGACATTCATCCGTTCCCTGGTGAGCGCGTCGAGTGCGCCGAACGGCTCGTCCATCAGAAGCACTTCCGGTTCGTGCAGCAGGGCCCGGCACAACGAAACCCGCTGCTGCATGCCGCCGGAGAGTTCGTGCGGAAGCGCGTTCTCGAATCCGCTGAGCCCGGTCATCTCGATGAGTCGTGCGCATTCGGCCGCGGCGGCTCGTTTGTCCATGCCACGCATCTCGGCTTGCAGCAGGATGTTCTTGCGAACGGTCCGCCACTCCAGCAACGCGGCACGCTGGAATACATAGCCGATATTGCGCTGCGGTCCACGCACGGGGGCGCCGCCGAGTTCGACGCTGCCCCCGCTCGGGTCGGTGAGGCCGGCGACTACTTTCAGCAACGTCGACTTGCCGCAGCCGGACGGACCGACAATCGAGACGAATTCGCCTCTGCGCACGTGCAATCCGACGTCTTGCAGCGCGGTGACCTCACCCCGTTTGGACGAGAACCGCACGGACAAGTTGTCCACCGCGACCGCGGTATCGGTGCGGGTAATGGTGTTGGTTGGTGTGCTCATATCGTCAGTTGCTCCGGTCACGGCTGGCTGGTCGGCGTGAACTTCGAGTCCCAGTACTTGGCCGGGTCCTCCGCTTTGTCGAGGAGCCCCGTGCTGCTGAGGACATCGATGGTGGCGCGCCAGTTCGCCGCGGAGTTGGTTCCCGGTGCCTTACCCGCGGTCTCCGGCGTGCTGAGCAGGGGGATGGTCTGCTGCCACTGCTGGAGCAACACCTGCTGCGGCGGCAGTTGCGGATCCTTACCTTCCATCGCGGCGACCGCTGCCTCCGGCTTCGCGACCGCGGCGGCGAACGCCTCACTCGTCGCGTCCAGCATGGCCTGAACCAACTTGGGCGAGGATTCGATGGTGGCCTGGTTGGCGATCAGCCCATTGCTGAAGAAGTTCAGGCCCTGGTCCGAATACCGCAGGTAGCGGACTTCCTTGCCGCTCTTGTTCGCGATAGTGGGGCCTTGATCGTGCGCGAAGCCGATCAGCCCGTCGACCCGGCCCGAGAGCATCGCCGACATCTTGCCCGCCGAGTCGAGGCTCTGCTGGGTCACCTGATCCGCCGGAACGCCCGCCTTCTCGAGATAGACGGGGAAGGTCGTGGTCGGTGCGTCACCCGCGGAGACGGCAATCGTCTTGCCCACGAGATCGGCGGGTGTCCGGATATCCGAATCGGCGAATACCTGCACTGCCGAGGGCGTGGTCTGGAGGAAGACACCGACGCTCTTGATTTTGACGCCCTTGTCGATATTGCTCAGGACGGCCGGCGCGTCGGCCCAGCCGAAGTCGGTCTGCTTCGAGCCGGTGGCCTGCGCGGTCTTGGTCGAGCCCTGCCCGGCCGAGATCTTCAGGTCGATGCCGTGCTTGGCGAAAATGCCCTCTTGCACCCCGTAATAGAACGGCGCGTGCTCGCCGTACGGGTACCAGTTGAGCATCAGCGACACCTGAGTGGCTTTCCCGTCGGTACCCGGGTCCTTCGCGCTGTTGCCGCCGCCCCCGCAGCCGGTCAATACCAGGACCGAGGCCACCGTGGCAGCGCCGATCGTCGTTAATGTGCGCGTTCCGAATTTCATGCGTTTTCTCCAGCTGTGGCGTGAATATGGTGCGGTCGACATGCTCATGCCGCGCCGACGACCGAGGTCGTGGATCGGCGGGAGGCGTGCCATGGAATGAGGAACTGTTCGGCGATTTCGATGATCGCGAACAGAATGATGCCCAGCAGGGACATGATGATCAGGGCAGCGAACAGCATCGCCGTGTCGATATTTCCGTTGGCCTGCAGAATCACATAGCCGAGCCCTTCATTGGCGCCGACGAATTCTCCGACGACAGCGCCGGTGACCGCGAGGGTGGCGGCGATCTTGAGGCCGGACATCAACTGTGGCAGCGACGCGGGAAACCGAACCTTCACGAACGTCTTCCAATTGCTCGCGCCCATGGTGGAGGTGAGTTCGAGGATCTCGGGATCCACCGAGCGCAGCCCGGCCATACCGGAGATGACGATCGGGAAGAAGGCCATCAGCACAGCGACGAGGATCTTGGGGCTGGTGCCGAAACCGAGCCACACGATGAACAGCGGTGCGATCGCGATTTTCGGGATGACCTGCGCGAAGAGGATGAGGGGGTACATCGTTCGTTCGACACCGCGGGAGTAGATCATCACCAGTGCGACAACTTCGCCGATCAGCGCGGCGATGATGAAACCGACCACCGTCTCGTAGGTGGTGACCCACGTGTTCTGCAGCAGATATGTCGAGTTGTCGGCAGCGGTTCGCCAGGTATCCGCCGGCGACGGCAAGATGTACGGCTCGACGAGCTCGAACTTCGTGACGGCCCACCATGCGACGACGAGCACCACCACCAGTGCGAGCGGGCGCCATATGGTCGACCACAGGGTGGATAGGGATGGGAGCTTCCGGCGCCGGACGCGAACGGGCTGGTTCGCTTTCCGTGCGGAGGAACTGGCCTCGACGGACGTGACTACCGCCATCTGGAGTCCTAAAGCTAGTAGTGGAGCGGGGTTCGAACTGCACCCGCTGGGAATGCGCTTTCCGAAGCTGGGACCGAGGCTAGTGTGACCGGGTCCACAGTGTCAAGGGTTCAGAATTGTCGCTGGTCAGGGGCAGCGTATCGCGCTGCTGTCGCGCAGGATCACCCGCCCCGGCACCAGTTCGTGGGCGTGCGATGCCGTGGCGGAGTCGTCGAGCGCGAGCCGGACGGCACGCTCGCCGATATCGACCAGCGACAGCGCTACCGTCGAAAGACTCGGCACGTGGTCACGCAGCGTCGGGATATCGTCGAATCCGGCGACGCAGACGTCGTCGGGGACCGAAAGGCCGAGTTCACGCCAGGCCGCGATCGCCCCGATCGCCATGACATCCGTCACAGCGAATACGCAGGGTGGGCTGCTTTCGGCGCGTCCAGGACGCAGATCCAAAGCGGCGGCAAGCCGGCGCGCGGCACTGAAACCACCGTCCCGGGAGAAGTCCCCCGCGATCTCTACCAGCGGTGTCACGCCTCGCGACGCGAGAGCTTCGACGAAGCCGTTGCGCCGGTCGACGGCGGTCCTGATAGTGCCCGGCCCGCCGATGACAGCGAAATCGCGGTGGCCCTGCCCGACTAGGGCATGTGCCAATTGCGCTGATGCCGCATGGTTTTCGAGCTCTACGGCGGCGCCGAAGGACAGCGGCTGTCCGATCACGACTACCTTGCCGTTGTTGTCCAGATACCGCGCACACTCCTTCTCGAGGTCGCGGTCGAGACCCCCGCTCTGGCGTGAGCCCGCCAGGATGATCGCGTCGGCGCGGTGGGAGATGAAGGTGCTCACCGATTCGCGCTCGATATCGAAATCGCGTTGCGTACTGGCCAGCAGTACGAGTTTGCCCGCCTGGTGCGCCGCCGTCTGGACGCCGTGGGCGATCGAGGAGAAGTAGGGGTCGGCGATATCGTGCACGATGAGGCCGATGAGCCCGGTCGAAGCCCGCGCCAGGGCCTGGGCCTGGGCATTTGCCACATAACCCAATTCGGCGGCGGCGGCGCGAACTCGGTCGGCGACGCCCTCGCCCGGGATCCGCGACGATCCGTTGAGCACGCGTGACGCGGTCGCCTGGGAGACACCCGCCCGGATCGCGACGTCTTGCAATCTCACAGCCGCCATAACTTCGTGCCTCGTTCTTTCGGTACGCGTGGGGTTGACCGGACACCGGGACTAGCATAGCTTGGAAAGCGCATTCCGACGCTGTCTTGTCCACTCGCCGTGTGGGGGTCCATCCACACCGTCAACGACCCATTCTGCGGTCGTCAGCCACGCAAATCAGAAGAGGCACATACCAATGCCCGATTCCACACCCCTGCGCACGCTCCGTATCGCCATGAACGGCGTCACCGGTCGCATGGGCTACCGCCAGCACCTGATGCGATCAATCCTGCCGATCCGCGACGCCGGTGGGCTGCTGCTCCAGGACGGCACCCGCGTCCAGGTGGAGCCGATCCTGGTGGGCCGCGATGCCGCCAAGCTCGCCGAACTGGCCGAACAACACGGCATCGCCGAATGGAGTACCGATGCCGCCGCCGTCATCGCCGACCCGTCGGTCGACATCTACTTCGATGCGCAGGTCACCTCACGTCGCGCCGAGGCACTCGCCGCTGCGATGAAGGCGGGTAAGCACGTCTTCACCGAGAAGCCGACCGCCGAGACGCTGGCGGAGGCCGTCGAACTCGCCAGGGTGGCCGCGAACTCCGGCGTCACCGCGGGCGTCGTGCACGACAAGCTCTACCTGCCCGGCTTGGTGAAGTTGCGCAGGCTCATCGACGAAGGCTTCTTCGGCCGGATCCTTTCGCTGCGTGGTGAATTCGGTTACTGGGTATTCGAGGGCGACAGCCAGCCCGCTCAGCGTCCCAGCTGGAACTATCGCGCCGAGGACGGCGGCGGCATCGTGGTCGACATGTTCTGCCACTGGAACTACGTGCTCGAGGGGCTGCTCGGCAAGGTCGAGACGGTCACCGCGAAGGCAACGACTCATATCCCGACCCGATGGGACGAACAAGGCGAGCCATACCCGGCAACCGCCGACGACGCCGCCTACGGGATCTTCGAGATGGAGAACGGGGTCGTCGCGCAAATCAACTCGTCGTGGGCGGTGCGCGTGTACCGCGATGAACTCGTCGAATTCCAGATCGACGGCACGCACGGCTCCGCCGTCGCCGGATTGCGCAAATGCGTCGCGCAGCATCGCTCGCACACGCCCAAGCCGGTCTGGAATCCGGATCTCCCGGTCACCGAGCCGTTTCGCGATCAATGGCTGGAAGTCCCCGCGAACGCGGATTTGGACAACGGTTTCAAGTTGCAGTGGGAGGAGTTCCTCACCGACGTGGTGAACGAACGGCCGCACCGTTATGGGCTACTCTCCGCCGCACGCGGTGTTCAGCTGGCCGAACTGGGACTGCGCAGCTCCGCGGAGGGCCGTCGGATCGAGATTCCGGAGATCACGCTGTGACCGCGGCCACCGGCGTGTCGGTCATGCTGCCCGTCGATGGCAGACTCGAACCGTACGTTCTCGGTAACCCCGGCGTCTGGACGCGGCCGACACGGCCGATCGCCTCCCGAGTGGCATTCGCTGCCGCACATATCATTCCGCGAGTGTCTGCGGACAACACACCGGGCGCTGCCGCCGCCATCGACTGGGAAGCGACCCTGGCCTACCGACACGAATTGTGGTCCTACGGGCTCGGTGTCGCCGATGCCATGGACACCGCACAGCGCGGAATGGGCCTCGATTGGCCGGCGACAGCGGAATTGATCCGGCGATCCGGCGCCGAGGCGGCATCGGTCGGTGGCAAGCTCGCCTGCGGTGCCGGAACCGATCAGCTCGACCTCGCCGGACTCCCCTCCGGACCGGCCGGACTCGCCAGAATCGTCGATGCGTATCGCGAGCAGATCGACGTGGTGACCGGCGCTGGCGCACAGGTGATTCTGATGGCGTCGCGCGCACTCGTTCAGGTCGCGCAGTCGGCCGCCGACTATGTGAATGTCTACGAGAAGTTGCTCGCCGGTGTCGATCGACCGGTGATCCTGCACTGGCTCGGCACCATGTTCGACCCTGCGCTGCACGGATATTGGGGCAGTGCCGACATCGAGACCGCCACCGAGACGTTCCGTGCGCTCATCGAGAACAACAGATCGAAGATCGACGGGGTCAAGGTCTCCCTGCTCGACGCCGCCCACGAGGTCACGCTGCGCCGCGCACTACCCGACGGGGTACGGCTGTATACGGGCGACGATTTCAACTATCCCGAGTTGATCATCGGTGATGCGCAAGGTCATTCGGATGCGCTACTGGGCATCTTCGCGGCGATCTATCCCGCCGCGTCGACGGCGCTACAAGAACTCGACAACGGGAACATCGCGCGCGCGTCGGAAATCCTCAGTTCCACGCAGGAACTCGGACGGCATATCTTCGCGGCACCGACGTACTACTACAAAACGGGTATCGCTTTCCTGTCCTGGCTCAACGGCAAACAACCCGGCTTCTCGATGGTCGCGGGCCTGTCCACGGGCCGTTCCGTGCCGCATATGGCCGAACTGTTCCAGCTCGCGGACAAGGCCGGGCTGCTCTCCGATCCGGAACTGGCCGCACACCGCATGCGGGTCTACCTCGAACTGAACGGATTGAGTTCATGACTTCGGTCGCGGCGCAGCAGACACCATTCGATCTCGCCGATCCGTACCGGTCGCTGTCGCTGAACACGGCAACGACCAAAAGATGGACGCTCGCCGAGGCGGTAGATGGCGCTGCCCGCGCCGGGCTCGGCGCGGTTGGCCTGTGGCGCGATCGGGTCGACGAGGTCGGTGCCGCCACCGCGGCGAAGATTGTCGCCGATGCCGGGTTGCGCGTCTCCAGTCTGTGCCGTGGCGGATTCTTGACCGAGCCGGGCGACGGACAGGCGGCATTCGACGACAACCGCCGTGCTATCGATGACGCGGCCACACTGAACACGCGAGAACTGGTGATGGTGGTGGGCGGTATGCCGGACCGAAACCTCGCCGCCACGCGGGCACGGGTGCACGAGCGGCTCGCACTTCTGGTCCCGTATGCGGCCGAGCGTGGTGTCCGCCTTGCGCTCGAGCCGCTGCACCCGATGTTCTGTGCCGACCGTGCGGTGATTTCCACACTGGCACAGGCGTTGTCGATGGCGCAGCCGCATCCGGCGGAGACCGTGGGTGTCGTGGTCGACACCTTCCATCTCTGGTGGGATCCGACCCTGGAAGAACAGATCGCGCAGGCCGGTGCGTCCGGTCGGATCAGCTCGTACCAGGTATGTGACTGGTTGAACCCGATGACCGCCGATCCACTGCTTTCCCGGGGCATGATGGGCGACGGCGTCGTCGACTTCGCGACCATCGGCGAGTGGGTTCGCGACGCCGGTTATCGCGGTGATGTCGAAGTCGAAATCTTCAATGCGGCAATATGGTCCAGCGACGGCCATGAGGTGATCGAGACGATGAAGCAGCGCTACCGCGATCTGGTTCTCCCGTCCCTCGTGGACTGAGCGGGACGCGTGTCTACCCGGCCGAGGATCGTCCTCGGCCGGGACCGACCGGGCATCCCTGCTTGCCGCCTTAGATCGACCAGAGGCCAGGCAAAGCGATAGGGCGACTCTGTCGGGGCGCGCACCCTGATAAATCTGCCGGTCGACGGCACTTCGAGCCGGTCGCGCACGAGTCCGACAGGCCTGCTGGCGTACCCCCATCCGGTCAGCGGTCGCTTTGGCGCATGTCGTGCTCCAGCGGGAACAGATGAGCGAATCCACCGATACTCGGCGGGCAGTCCTTCGGGTGCGCGCACCGGGCAATGGACCATGGCGGCGACAGTACCTGCGGTGAAAGCGATCTCGTATTGACAGTGGCAAGGTCAGCGGTGTGGCCCCCGACCAGCGGGCAGAGGATCGCACGCTCTCAATACCAGTGATTGGCTTGCCAGAATTTCCACGCGCCGTCCGGGCCGCCGTAACGCCTGTTCATATAGTCGTAGGTCCAGCGGATCTGTGTCACCGGATTGAATCGCCAGTCGACGCCGTGGGTGGCCATCTTTTCCGGCGGTAGTGCCTGGCCCAGTCCGTACGCGCCGCTATCCGGGTTGGTGGCGAATACGTTCCAGCTGCTTTCGTGCGTGATGACTTTGTCGAACGAGTCGAATTGATGGAGCGGGACGATGGTCAGGGCGATGCCCCGAAGGGCAAGCGGTATTATCGCTATCGAACCCACCGTCCGTTCGAGCGGCACGCGGGTGGACACCGTGTCGACTGTCGGCGGGCCGCCGTAGATTTCCGGTGTGGCCACGGCCATCGGGGCGACAACACAGAGTGACGCCACCGAGGCGGACAAGAGAACGGGGAATGTCAGTTTTCGGAGGACTCTGCATATACCGGAGCGAGTTCGATTCGGCATCGGTTGTTCGTCCTTTCGCATTCGACAACACCTGTTTTCGAACGCCGCAGAACGAAAGTAGCCGAACAATTGCAAATAGTGTCGGAGGCGCTGCCGAGAAACGGCAGATCCGCCACATCGACTAACGGTGAGTTCACAGACCAAGGCACCGGATCTGGAGCGACTACACGGATGATGACCAGGTGGCCACGGCGCGTGGCCACTACATCGAGGCAACGCCAGATCATCTGGACGTCGACGGCAGTCGCGTCGCCGTGCTTGTGGTCGATGGCAAGCCGGTGCTAACCGAGCTGGTGGACATGGCACTGAGCGGCGTGACGATCATTTCACCACGCCGTTCAGCCGTGCGAACTGATCACGCGGCAGAAGTATGGCCCGGATCATGGTCGACGATTCGGGGCTCGACACGGCCGTTACCGGGCGACGCGATGATAGGCGGCCCGCCATGACATTGGCACTACCCCCAACAGCAGGTAATCGGCTTCGATTACCAACCGCCACCTGAAAACCGCACGCAGTCCCCGGCAATGCCAAGGAACCGGGGAGGAAACGGAGGCCAGCACCTACATCTGGGGTGGTCATACACGCATGGCGCAGTAACAGAACCCACGCCGGCCGATGCACGGACCCGGCCGAAACGAAACATGAGACCGAAACGTGGGGTTTTGTGAGGCTTGGCCATAACGAAACAGGTCAGGACTGGTGTAATACCGGTCCTGACCTTGACATTTCCAGTGGAGCTAAGGGGACTCGAACCCCTGACCCCCACACTGCCAGTGTGGTGCGCTACCAGCTGCGCCATAGCCCCTGGTTGGTTGCGCTCCGAGCTTCCCCGTGCGCCTGAATGAAGTTACACCACCGGTGTATCGGCCACCAAATCGCCTCGATTCGGGGGTGATGGCCCCACGCCAAACGG
Source organism: Nocardia sp. NPDC049220 (assembly GCF_040647855.1). Lineage (NCBI taxonomy): Bacteria > Bacillati > Actinomycetota > Actinomycetes > Mycobacteriales > Nocardiaceae > Nocardia > Nocardia sp. NPDC049220. The sequence continues at coordinate 417,716 of NZ_JBEZDA010000001.1, read as the reverse complement.
TAGCTGCGGAAGATGCGGCCCGATCGCCAGTCGACCTGCCCAGATCTTCGCGCAAAACATCCCCCGCGTCCGTGCCGCGCACGGCTTTGTTGCCCGCCCGAGTCGCTCTCGGGGTTTGCAACCCTGCGTCGGCCATGCGAACGATCATCCGCGGCGCGCCGAGCGGAACAGGTGACGTTCGGGTCTACCGTCGATACCGTGCGGATCGCCGACGGTCCGGTCAGCACTGCCAGCGGGTTCTCGATCCGGGCATGGTCGCGCACCTCAGAGGCTGTCACAGTCGGGGGCGCCTTCTCGTCTACCTGATGAAGAAGAACACAAGTCGAGGTCACCGACAGGCGATCTCTCCGTCACCGGGTGAGTCATGTCGGGCCGGCGCTGCCGTTGCGACTGTGCTGGAACTTCCCCGATCCGTACACACGTCGATATCTCCGATCACAGAGAGGATTGGTATGCGCGCCATCACCGTGAGCGATCGCGCCGCCGGTGTCGACGGCGTTTCCCTATCGGACAAGCCGTACCCGCATGCCGCCGAGAACGACGTCATCGTGCGGGTCCACGCGGCGGGGTTCACCCGCGGGGAGCTGGACTGGCCGGGCACGTGGACCGACCGGGTCGGGCGTGACCGCACGCCCAGCGTGCTCGGGCACGAACTGTCCGGTGTCGTCGTGGACCTGGGATACGGAACCACTGGTTTGAGCGTCGGCCAGCGGGTGTTCGGATTGAGCGACTGGACCCGCGACGGCTCGTTGGCCGAGTACACCGCGATCGAGGTCCGCAATCTCGCACCGCTTCCGGCCGATATCGACTACACCACAGCGGCCGCCCTGCCGATCTCGGGGCTGACCGCCTGGCAGGCGCTGTTCGTGCACGCCGACCTCGCGCCGGGGCAGACCGTCTTGATCCACGGCGCCGCGGGGAGTGTCGGGTCGCTGGCGGTGCAGCTCGCGCGCGAAGTGGGTGCTCGGGTGATCGGTACCGGTCGAGCCCGCGATCGGGACATCGCGCTCGGCCTGGGCGTGGGGGTGTTCCTGGACCTGCAATCCGACCAGCTCGAGGCGGCAGGTCAGGTCGATGTCGTACTCGACGGGATCGGCGGGGAGGTCTTCGACCGTTCGATCGCGCTGGTACGTCCCGGTGGCACGCTGGTCACCATCGCCGCCCCACCGTCGACGCAGCCTGAGGACGGGCGGGCAGTCTTCTTCGTCGTCGAGACCGATCGCGCTCAGCTGACCGAACTCGCGCAACGGACCCGAGACGGGCGGATCCGCCCCCTGGTCGGGGCGGTGCGGTCACTGGCCGACGCGCCCGTGGCGTTCGCGTCCGGCAGCCGTGGCCCAGGCAAGACGATCATCCAAGTCGCCGAGGACTGACGAAAGCACTGGTTGATCGAAACCGAATACCGAGTACGCCGAAATGGGGTACCGACCGGGATCGTCCGCGATGATGCGGCGAAGGTGGTGCCGGCTCCAGCGCAGCAGCCGGCACCAGCCGATCAGTGGGTGAGCGTGACCACCCAGTCCTGGTTGTCGACGTCTACTTTCGTCGTGCCGTCGAAGACCGCGGGTGTGGCCGCGGAACCGCCGAGGGCAGTGCCCAGGGCATCGGTTTGCGCCTTGGCGAGGGTACGTGCGACGTCGAATTTGGCGCCGGTGGAGATGCACCGCAGCACCGAATCCGGCGCCCCGGCGTCCCTGGCTATCCCGGCCAGATCGTCGTTGTTCAGGTCGGTGCCGCCCTCACTCGGACGCTTGACGGTGAACAACTTGGTATGGAACGTGGAGTAGATCGGACCGGAACCCGCTTCGGCGACACATCGATTCGCCGCGACCGCCCGGGTGGAGTAATCCTTGCTGCCGGAACGGGCGTCGAGGAAGTTCACGAGTCGGTAGCGCACGGCGAGGGTGCCCTCATCGATCTTCTGGGCGATCTCCTGGCCATAGATGTGCTCGAGGTTGCCACAGCCGGGGCAAAGCGGGTCTTCGAAGATATCGATGGTCTTCTTCGCATCCGGACGAGCGAGCAGAATCGAGCCGTCCTGCTCCAGAACCGTGTGCACCCCTGGGTCGCGCACCGGACCGTAACCGTCGTTGCGGACGGTCGTGTCCTCCCGACCCCAGCGGACCGCCGCGATGACGATCAACACGATCACCGCGAGAGCGACCCCGCCGAGCGCGTAGGTGGTCATGCTGGACATCGGTCGCGGAGTGTATTTCGAACGCGATTCGCTCACACCCGACACTTTGCCCCAACCTGCCGCCCCCGCCACCTTCGGGCCCGGAGTCGGCCGCTCAGCAGCGGTTACCCACCTACCCGATCGCATCGCGCAGCTGCCGCGGCCGCGCCGGCTGCTGCCCCGACCGCACCTGACTCGCCCACCACCACCTCGGGCTCGCCCTCGACGGCAGTCGGTTCACCCGTCGCAGCCGACGGCTCGGCCTCGACCGGCACCGGACTATCGACCACCCGCGCGCCGATCACTTCACGCCCCACGTGATCGACCCGCTTCACTTCATGTTCGGTGCCGTCCGCACCGCGGTGGCGGTCGATCGCGCACTCCGGGTCGGCACCGGAGCCCCGTCGACGTAGCGGTTCGGGGACGACCGCCCAGACGGCCGCGGCGAGGGCGAGCAGGCCGCCGGTCACGCCGAGCGCCAGACCGTAGGACGCCTGTTGGGCGAGCGCGCCGACGGCGAGCGGGCCGAGGACGGTGCCGAGGTCGGCGGCCATCTGAAAGCCGGCCAGAACGGGGCCGCCGCGGGCCTTGGGGCCGATGATGTCGGCGACGGCGGCCTGTTGGGTCGGGGTGAAAAGGCCGGAGCCGAGGCCGGCGACGAAGGAGGTCGCCAGCAGCCACGGCACGCTGGTCGCCATGCCGAGTCCGGCGGTGCCCGCCGCGCACACGAGCGAGCCGACGATCACGAAGGGTTTGCGTCCCCAGCGGTCGGATAGTCGTCCAGAGGCGAACAGGACCGCGACGTTGCCTGCCGCGAATACCGTGAGCGCGACACCCGCCATGCCCGGTTCCTGGTGCAGCACCTCGACGACGAGCAGCGGCACCAGCGCCATGCGCACACCGAAGACCGCGGCGCCGTTGGCGAAGTTCGACACCAGCACCGCTCGGTACTCCGGCCGCGCCACCGCCTCCCGCAGCGACATCATCCGCACCACACCGACTGGCTCGGGCGCGGCCAGCTGCGAGTTGCGCAGGCTCACGTGCACGACGACGCTGACGACGAGCAGCGCGATCGCGTAGATCCCGAACGGCCAGCGCAGCCCGAGCCCCGACAGTGCGCCACCCACCAGCGGCCCGCTCACCGACCCGACGAGGAAGCTGGTCGACCACAGTCCGGACACCCGCCCGCGTTGTTCCGGTGGTGAGATCCGGATGACCAGCGCCAGCGACGACACCGTGAACATGGTCGACCCGATCCCGCCGAGTGACCGCAAGACCATCAACTGCCAATAGCTCTGGGCCAGCGCGCTGGCACCCGTGGACAGCGCGACGATCAACAACCCGCCGAGGTAGACCGACCGCTCCCCCAGCCGCTGCACCAGTCGTCCGCTCAACGGCGCGAACAGCAGGCGCATCAACGCGAACGCGGAGACGATCGCCGAGGCGGCGGCTACGCCCACGCCGAACCCGCGCGCGAACTGCGGCAGTACTGGGGCGACCAAACCGAAACCGATGGCTATGACAAACGCGCCCCCGACCAGCACCCAGATTTCGGTGGGCAGGGGCTTGGATCTACTACTCACCGGATAGCGCCTGCCCTACCAATTCCTCCGCGGCGGTCTGCACCTCGGTCAGGTGCTCGGCACCGTGGAACGACTCCGCGTAGATCTTGTACTTGTTCTCGGTGCCGGAGGGGCGGGCGGCGAACCACGCGTTCTCGGTGGTCACCTTGAGCCCGCCCAGTGGGGCGCCGTTGCCCCGCGCCCTGGTGAGCACGGCGGTGACCGGTTCGCCCGCGATCTCCTTGGTGGTGATCATGTCCGGAGTCAACTGCGCGAGCAGCTGTTTCTGTTCCGCCGTCGCGGGTGCGTCGATTCGGGCGTAGGCGGGGCTGCCGTAACGGCGTTCCAGTTCGACATAGCGCGCCGAGGGGCTCTGGCCGGTCACCGCGGCGATCTCCGCGGCGAGCAGCGCGAGCAGAATCCCGTCCTTGTCGGTCGTCCACACGGTGCCGTCCATGCGCAGGAACGACGCCCCCGCGCTCTCCTCGCCTCCGAATGCCAGGCTGCCGCTGAACAATCCGGGCACGAAGAACTTGAACCCCACCGGTACCTCGTGCACGTCCCGGCCGAGTACCGAGACAACTCGGTCGATCATGGACGAGGTCACCGCGGTCTTGCCGATCTTGGTCAGCGCGTCCCAGCCCATCCGGTTGGCGACCAGGTATTCGATGGCCACCGCGAGAAAGTGATTGGGGTTCATCAGTCCGCCGTCGGGCGTGACGATGCCGTGCCGGTCGGCGTCGGCGTCGTTACCGGTGGAGATGTCGTAGTCGTCCTTGATCGCGATCAGTCCGGCCATCGCATAGCGCGAAGACGGGTCCATCCGAATCTTGCCGTCGCTGTCGAGCGTCATGAACCGCCAGGTCGGATCCACTACCGGATTGACGACCTCGAGCTCGAGATCGTAGCGCTGGCCGATCTCTTCCCAATAGTCGACGCTGGCCCCGCCCATCGGGTCCGCGCCGAGCCTGATGCCCGCGCCGCGAATCGCGTCCAGGTTCAGCACGTTCGGGAGGTCCCCGATGTAATGGTCGAGGTAGTCGTAGCGTTCCACGCCGGTCTGCAGCGCTTGCCGCAGCGTGGTCCGCTTGACCTCGGCGAGCCCGCCGCGCAGCAGTTCGTTGGCGCGGGCGGCGATCGTGTCGGTCGCGGTGTTGTCGGCCGGGCCGCCGTGCGGCGGGTTGTATTTGAAGCCACCGTCGCGCGGCGGGTTGTGCGACGGGGTGACCACGATGCCGTCTGCCTGGTGCTTGGCACCGCCTCGATTGTGGCGAAGCACAGCGTGACTCAGTGCCGGGGTCGGGGTGTATCGATCGCGCGCGTCGATGACCGCGGTCACCTCGTTGGCGGCGAGTACCTCCAGCGCGGTGGTCCAGGCGGGCTCGGACAAGGCGTGGGTGTCTCTGGCGAGATAGACCGGTCCGGTGATGCCGCGAGTGGCGCGATACTCGACGATCGACTGGGTGACCGCGAGAATGTGCGCCTCGTTGAACGCGCTGTCCAGACTGGAGCCGCGATGCCCCGAGGTGCCGAAGGCTACCTGCTGGGCCGGGTCCTGCGGATCCGGGATGCGACTGTAGTACGCCGTTACCAGGCGTGCGATGTCTTCCAGATCGGTAGGACGCGCGGCACGCCCAGCTCGATCGTGGGCCATGCTCGGGTCTCCCTTCCGTATCGGCTGCGCCCGGCTCGTCATCAGGATCATGGCCACCGCCCGGTCGCGCCGACCACGATCCACCCTGCCGCCACGTCGATCATGACGGTGCCTTCGGCGCCGGGCCCGACGTCCGCGGCCACCGGCCGGAGCATGTCACAGCCGAACGGAGCGAACGTGATCGGCACACCGTGCAAGCCGCTTCTCGCGGTGGCGAACTGCCGATCACCCGCCCCCGCGCCACTCGGATAGTCGAGCCGCACCGAACCGACAATATTAACGGTCGACGTGCACGACGGCAGCGGAGAATCGAAACATGCTGGCACCGCACGGTCTAGCGGATGCCGAGCGGAGGTGTCGAGCATTCCGCGGGCGACGGGCAGCACTGTCATCGGGCGGCTCCCTGCCACAGCTCGAGCGGCTCGAGCGTGCGGTGGTTCGAGGTGAACAGTTCGGCGTTCTGCTCGACCGAAGCGCGCGGCCGGTCGAGTTCGTCGACCGCAGCGTGCCGCCAGTTGTCGTCCTCGTCGAGCAGCACGGCGCGGCGTGCCGCGGGCTGCCAGTGTCCTACTGGTGAACCATCCAACGCCTGACCCCCTTCCGTCGCGTGCCATTTCGGTTGACCGCCGAGCCGTGCCGTGTTTCCACCGTGCCATGCCCGCGCTGGGCGCGGTTGTCCCGGCGGCGGCACCGCCCCTCCCTGAGGCGGCCGAGCGCGTGGACCGCCGCGCCTGATCCGAGGAGTCTACGAACCTCGAGGATGCGGGTGGAGAAGGTGGTGCTGTCGCCGAGCACGCCGAGCCCGAAAAGTGAATGCAGCAGCCTGTTGGCTACCCATGCTCTGGTGGCTGGAACCATCGACATTTCGATCGCACAGCATTCCATGATATTTGCCGTGGGCCGCAGTTAGGGCACCCTCCTGCCGTCTGGAACGCGCCAACGCGACTCCTGTTCGCAGGTGGCGGACCCGATCGACCGAGCAGGTTGTGCCACGCCTACCGACTACGGCGCCGCCAGTCCGTTCGGCCGTTTGCCTTTGACCGGACTCGGTTCGCTCGAGTCGCGGCAACGGCCCAGCGGCCGCCGCACGCGACTGTGTCGCGGTTGCGGCGGCCGCTCGGCCGCGTGCCCGTCAAGGTCGGGATGGTGCGCCGCCGCCGTAGCGCCGCACACCGAATATCTCAGTGGGCGAGTACCGGCTCGCCCTCGGCCGGTACCGGCGCGGTGCTCGGCATCAGGGCCGCGGTGATCGCCGCGCCTACCACGAAGATCGCGGTAGCCCACCAGAAGCTGGTGGTGTAACTCTCGATCGCGGACTGGGCGACGATGAGCGGGTCCGGCTTGCGGGTGGACAGATAGTCGGCGGCGGCCGACGCGGCGATCGTACTGAGCAGCGCGGTACCGATCGAGCCACCGACCTGTTGGCTGGTATTGATCATGGCCGAGGCCACGCCGGCGTCTTCGTGTCGCACCCCGGCGGTCGCACCCTGGAAGGCGGTCGACATCGCACCGCCGAGGCCGAGGCCGAGCAAGATCAGGGCGGGCAGAATGTGCGTGGCGTAGCCGGTGTCCAGGCCGATTCGGGTCAACCAGGCCATGCCGGCCGCTGCGACCAGGAAGCCGCCACTGACCACGATCTTCGGTCCGATCTTCGGCAGCAGCAGCGAGGGAACGGTGGTCGAGGAGACGACCATCGCGGCAACCATCGGCAAGAACGCGACGCCGGTCATGATCGGCGAATACCCGAGGGTCAGCTGCATGTAGTAGGTGAGGAACAGGAAGATCGCGAACATCCCGATGCCCATCACGAACACCGTCAGGTACGAGGCGCCGCGCATGCGGTCGAGCACGATCCGGACCGGAAGCAGCGGGTGCGCGACCTTGGTCTCCAGCCAGGCGAATGCCGCGAGCAGCACCGCACCGCCGACCAGGAAAGCGAGGGTCACACCGTTGGTCCAGCCGTTCGACTCGGCGTGCGAGAACCCGTACACGATGCCGAACAGCGCCGCGGTGACCACGAGGGTGCCCGGAATGTCGAGCTTGGGCCGCTCGGTACTGGCGTGCTTGGCCAGCAGCAGCACCGCACCGACCAGGGCGACGGCGGCGAAGGCCAGATTCACGAACATCACCCAACGCCAGGAAACCCACTCGGTGAGCGCGCCACCGAGTAGCAGGCCGATCGCGCCGCCGGCGCCTGCGACCGCACCGAAGATGCCGAACGCTTTGGCGCGTTCGGATGGCTGGGTGAAGGTCACGGTGAGCAGCGACAGCGCGGCAGGTGCGAGCAGCGCGCCGAAAACGCCCTGTCCGACGCGCGCCGCGACGAGCATCTCGAAGCTGGTGGCCGCACCGCCGACAGCAGAGGCGCCCGCGAAGCCGATCAGGCCGATGATGAACGTGTTGCGCCTGCCGAACAGATCGCTCAGGCGTCCACCGAGCAGCAGGAGGCTGCCGAACGCCAGCGCGTACCCGGTGACCACCCAGGAGCGGTCACCGTCGTCGAAGCCGAGGTCCTGTTGCGCGGCGGGCAGGGCGATGTTCACCACGGTCGCGTCGAGCACCACCATGAGTTGTGCGACGCCGAGCACGGCCAGTACCCACCAGCGCTGCGCGTGTGATCCGCGGCGCCCATCCCCGGTCTTGTCGAGGGCCGGCGCCCCACGCTCGATCGCGGTAGTCATATTTCCCCTTTGTCTCGAGCTCTGATGCGGAGATATCACCTCCGCTTACCGCAAGAACCTATCACAATAACGGAGTCAAGGCCTCCGGTTAATCCCGCACGTTGCTACGATGACGGTGTGAATCACGCCACGGTCGTCCCCCCGCCTCGGCGTCTGCGTGCCGATGCCGCCCGCAATCAGCAGCGGATCATCGCCGCGGCGCGCGAACTGTTCGCCGACCACGGACTCGAGATCACCCTCGACGACGTCGCCGAACGCGCAGGCGTGGGCGTGGGCACGGTCTACCGCCGCTTCGCGAACAAGAAGGAACTGATCGTCGAAGTCTTCGACCAGAATCTGAACGAGTTCGCCGACGCGGCCGAGGCCGCACTCCAGCACCCGGACCCCTGGTTCGGCCTCGTCGAATTCTTCGAGTACGCGTGCAGACATCTGGCCACCAACCGCGGCTTCAGCGAGGTGATCCTCGAGCTCGAAGACGTCGAGACGAACCGATTCGCCGTCGTCGGTAATCGCATCAAGCCCACCGTCACCGCCATCTGCGAGCGCGCGCGCGACGCGGGAGCCCTCGCCGAAGGCATCGAACCGTCGGACTTCTTCGCGCTGGTGCACATGGTCGACGGCATCGCCGAGTTCGCGAAGCCGGTCAATCCCGATATCTGGCAGCGGTATATGGCCATCGCGCTCAACGGCGTCCGCGCGGACGGCACACCCCGCCGGCATCTCGAAGTCCCGCCGTTGGCCGACGATGAGGTCGAGAAGGCGAAACATCTCACCTGCGCGGGCCGCCGGCGATAGCGAAAGTTCGTGTATGTAGCGCGTATCTCGCTCACTCCCGTAGATTTGGTCACATGACCAACTCGTGGGTGAACTGGGCCGGCGATCAGCGCTGCGCGCCGTCGACGCTCGCCACGCCGCACTCCACCGACGAAGTGCGTGAATTGCTCGGCAGCGCCGAGACCCACGGGCAACCGGTGCGCGTCGTCGGCACGGGTCATTCCTTCACCGATGCCGTTCTGACCGATGGCATTCTACTGAACCTGACGAAGCTGAATCGAATCCTCGATGTCGACCGCACCACCGGATCGGTCCGACTCGAAGCAGGCATCACCTTGCGCGCCGCGAGCGACGCACTGCACGAGCACGGGCTCGCTTTCCCGAATCTCGGCGATATCGACGCGCAGACCGTCGCCGGCGCCACCGCGACAGCCACCCACGGCACCGGTGTCCAGTGGCAAAACCTTTCCGCCGCACTGGATTCGATCGAGCTGATGCTTGCCGACGGGAGCCGGGTCGAGCTCAACGCACAGACCGATCCCGACGGCTGGCGGGCGGCGCGAGTCAGCATCGGCGCCTTGGGTGTGGTCACCGCGGCAACGCTACGGATGGTGCCCTCGTTCGTCCTGGAAGGCATCGAGCGACCGGTCCAGGTGGACGATGTGCTCGCCGACTTGGATTCGCTCATCGATGACAACGAGCACTTCGAGTTCTACATGTTCGCGCACAGCCCAGTGGCCATGACCAAGCGCAACAACCGGGTGGCACTGCCGGAGCAACCGCGCGGCAAGGCAATGGACTGGTTCGCCGACATTCTGGTGTCGAACTACCTACTCGATGCGATGTGCAAGCTGACCAGTCGACAACCACGCTTGGTGCCGTTGATGCACCGCGCTGCCGCCTATGCCGGCAGCTACCGACGCCAGGTCGACCGTTCCTACCGGGTGTTCGCGTCGCCGCGCTTGATCCGCTTCACCGAGATGGAGTACGCCATCGCGCGCGAGCATTCGATCGACGCGATCCGCGAGATCAAAGAACTGGCCAAGAAATTCGACACTCCATTGCCGATCGAGGTGCGGTGGGTCGCGCCCGACGACGCCTTCCTCTCCCCCGCGGGCGGCCGCGAGACCTGCTACATCGCGGTACACCAATACCGCGGCATGCATTTCGAGCCGTACTTCCGCGCGTGCGAAGCGGTGTTCAACCGCTACAACGGGCGCCCACACTGGGGCAAGCGCCACTTCCAGACCGCCGATACGCTGCGCGACCGTTATCCCGACTGGGACCGCTTCGCGCAGGTGCGTCGCCGCTTCGACCCGAAGGGCCGTTTCACCAACGCCTACCTCGATCGGGTGCTCGGCCCGGTCGGCTGACGACAAACCGCTCCGACAACAAGGGACAAACCCGTCACGCGGCAAGGATTTCCGCGACCAGCCGGGGCACGGCCGTCCCGATGGGTTCGCGGATGATCTCGGTCGCCATGACGTCATAGGGCGTGGGCTCGGCGTTGACGATGACCAGGTCGGCGCCGCTCCGGACAGCGAGCGCACACATCGATGCGGCCGGTTCTACCTGCAGCGAGGTACCGATGGCCAGGAATATCTCGCTCGTCTCCGCGGCGAGCACGGCAGCGGAGATGGTGCATCGGTCCATCTGCTGGCCGAACATCACGGTGGCGGCCTTGAGAATGCCGCCACAATCGGGGCAGGGCGGATCGGGTTCGCCGGCGGCCACCCGCGCCAGGGTGGCTGCCATCGTGGCCCGGTAGTCGCATCCGATACAGACCACGTCGAACATATTGCCGTGGATTTCGATCACCCGGTCCGGCGAGGACCCCGCGCGCTGGTGCAGGCGGTCGATGTTCTGCGTGATGATGGTGACTGCTCGCCCGGCGCGTTCCAGGTCGGCAAGGGCGTTGTGCGCGGCATTGGGGACCGCCTCCCAGGCCGGATTGTCGCGCCGAGCCAGCCAGGAGCGCTCCCGGAGTCCCGCGTCGGACACGTAACTCTGATAGGTCGAGAGCAATTCGGCGATCGGATCTTTCGTCCACACGCCGCGCGGGCCGCGGAAATCCGGAATTCCGGAATCGGTCGAGATGCCCGCGCCGCTGAGCACCGTGATCCGGCCGGTGCGGGTGCGCCACTGACTCGTCATGCCCGCCAAGCCTAGAGGCAACGGCCGCGTGCCAGCGCAGTTAGACGATGAGAGAATTTTAAGGTTATCATCTCATTGCACTGAGCTCGGCCGATCAAGGGAGATCACGATGACCGCGTCTGGCGCACTCGAATCCGCCGGCGAACGACCCCTTCCGTCCCGTCGCCCGATCGAACCGGGCACCCGGATGTGGGACGAGACCGGGCTGATCACCTTCTCGCTCACCGCCGGTTCGGCCTTCCTGCTGCAAACCATGGAGCCGACCATCTCCGCGGTGGTAGACGAGCACTCCACTTTCCGGACCGATCCGATGGGTCGTGCGATGCGCAGTCTCGCCTCGGTGATGATGTGGATCTACGGCGGGGACGAGGCACTCGCCGAGGCCGATCGACTTCGGCGACTGCACGCGACGTTGCGCACCACCGGTACCGACGGCGTCCGGCACACCGCACTGTCCAGCGGACCGTGGGCCTGGGTGCTACACACCGGCACCTTCGCGTTCACCGAGAGTGCCAAGTACTTCGCCCGCCGTCCACTCAGCGCGGAAGACAAGGAAGCGTACTTTCAGGAGACCTTACAGCTGATGCGCAATTTCTCCGTGGCACCCAAGGAGATTCCGGCGAACTACGCCGAGTTCGAGACGTTCTTCGCCGACACTGTGGCCAACCACCTGATCGCCACCGACACCGCCAGCGACTACCTGCGCGTGATCCGCTCCGTCGCCCCGCCGAAGCAGCTGCCGCGAGCGCTGCGACCAGCCTGGAAAGTGGCAGTTGCGCCGATCGGCCGGCTCCAGCACTTCGTGACGGTCGGCACCACGCCCGACATCGCCCGGCAGAAGCTGGGCCTGACCTGGACATCATCCGATGAACGCAAGCTCCGCCGCCTCGGCTGGATGATCGCACGGATCGTCCCGCTGCTGCCGGAACGGCTGCGCTACTTCCCGATCGCCTACGAAGCACGCCGCCTCGAGCGCGACCGCCGGCGGCTGCGCAAGGTGATCGATATGCGCCCGATCTGAGCGGCGCCGGGTCCGGGCTGTCGAGTACGGTAGTGCGCTCGCTGGTTGCGCCGCGTGTGCTGAAACTTACCGCACGGCAACGGCTTCCAGCAGAAGGCGAGTCGAGGACTTCGACCCGATGGGCTCTTCCCGGCGGCCCGAACAACACTGGGCACGATGCGGCAATACTGTCCAGTCCGCTCTTATCAGACCGGCGCCCGGACCGCCGCGTTCGCTGTGTGACACTGGCTTTGCGCCCGTGACCTGGGGATTGCTCTGTGGCGCCGACATCCGCCAGAAGGCGAACGCACGGTCAGCGGTAACGATCCGCGGCACGCTGGTATACGTATCTCGTACGCTACGACAGCGTTTCAGCTCTACCCACGCCGGGCGGCAGGCCCCGGCGGACAGCACACTTCATGCTCTGCTCTGCTCATCGAAAGGCGTTCTCATGGCCCACAAGCCCAGTGTGCTGTTCGTCTGCGTGCACAACGCAGGCAGATCGCAGATGGCCGCCGGGCTACTCGCCGCGCTCGCCGGTGACCGGATCGACGTGCGGTCGGCAGGCAGCGCGCCCGCTGAGACGCTGAACCCCACCGTGGTCGACGCCATGGCCGAGATCGGCATCGATATCTCCGAGCACACCCCCAAGCCGCTCACGATGGACGCCATCGGCATTTCCGACGTCGTGGTCACGATGGGCTGCGGTGACGCGTGTCCGTACTTCCCCGGCATCAGTTATCGCGACTGGGTGCTGCCAGACCCCTCCGCCCAAACGCTCGACGTGGTGCGCACCATCCGCGACCGAATCCGCATCCTGGTGGAGAACCTGATCGCCGAGCTGGTCCCGGTGCTCGCGCGCTGAGCGTCTGTCCGATTCGTTCAAGACCGAGCCGCCCGATGCTGACTACGCTGCCGGTTATGACTCCACAACTCGACGTCATCGGCATCGTTGTCACCGATATGGCCGCCGCGGTGGCCTTCTACCGCCGTCTCGGCATCGACTTCCCCGCGGGTTCCGAGCAGCAGGCGCACGCGCAGGCCGTGCTGCCCAACGGCCTGCGGATTGCGCTCGACACCGAGGCCGTCATCGCGTCGTTCCACCCGGGTTGGACGCCGCCACAACGTGGGGGTCGGGTCGGCATCGCCTTCCGCTGCGCCGATCCAGCCGACGTCGACACCGTTTACGCCGATCTCGTGGATGCCGGCTACCACGGTGAGCTGAAACCATGGGACGCCTTCTGGGGACAGCGCTACGCGGTGGTGAACGACCCGGACGGCAATGGGGTCGACCTCTACGCCGCGCTCCCGACCGCCGCGAAGTAGCCCGGCTGTCGTCGAGGCGCGACGGGCACCGCTTCCGTGACCGAACGCGGCCGACGCGGACGCACGGAGCATGGCTACGCCCCGGCGAGCAACTCTCCCAACGACATTCCGGTCAGAGTGCGTACCTCACGGGACAAATGCGGCTGGTCGGCGAAGCCGGCCAGCGCCGCCGTCTCGGCGAGCGGCATACCACCGCGCGCCGCCGCCAGGGCGCGCTGCAGGCGCAGCACTCTGGCAAGGGTTTTGGGGCCGTAGCCGAACGCGGCCGAACAACGGCGACGCAGGGTCCGCTCGCCCACACCCGACGCGGCGGCGATCGACGCTACCGACCAACCATTGTCCAGGGCGACGACCACCCGCCGCACGAGCGGATCAACCGGTTCGGCCTCGGCGGCACGCCACATAACCACCTCGTCCAAGGCCGCGGCTCGATCGACGGCGTCCTCGAGTTGCTCGACAAACCGCCGAACCACCGACGCGGACCACAGCTGCGCGAGATCGACCCGCTGATCGCGCATTTCGTCCGCGGGGAGGCCGAGGAGGGCGGGAGCCGTACCGGGGTAGAACCGAACGCCGACGTACCGGGCGCCATTCGCCGCCGGAGGGTGATGGGCGCGCGTATCCGGCCCGGCGACCACCAAGCGCCCACCCATCCAGATCAGATCCATGCACCCGTCGGGCAGAACCGGGAACCCCCCGTCCGAACCATCGACAGTCCTGGTCCACAACACGGCGCCGCCGAATCGCGACGGTCGCTCGCGGTACCCGCTCGCGGCATCGACCTCGTCCACCTCGCCGACGCTACTCTCGGCGACCGACAAACCTTCCCCTCGTCGGGCCGCGCGGGCATCCGGGACGCTGTGCGGCTGCGCCGTGTCTCCGCAGCCGGCTACGCTCCAGCCGAACTGGACCCGCCTGATCGTGCGGCAGCGCAGTCACGCCCCGCGGCTACCGACCGACGCCAGTGCGGCCCGACTCGGTCCGGCTGTTCGCGGCGGGCGGCCGATCGCCGGCGAACACCTCAGCCGACGGGCTGCGGCGCTGCCGGTGCGACACCGCGCGCGACGACCCGAATGTACGAATCGGGATGCGCCGCAGCGATTCTCGATTCCATATCGTTGCACCCGACGGTCACATCACCGATCGGCGCGGAGGAAAACGTCCACAATGTCATCCACTCCGTGCCACCGACAGTCTCGGTCTTCCGCACGTCCGAGGACCGCAGATCTTCGTTCCGCCCGGAACTTTCGATCGCCGTGCAGCGAATATCGTTGGCCGCCTCGCCCCATGCGACCGGCACCCGGATATCCAACACCACATCGGGCGGCACCGGGACTTGTTTCGTCTCGCCCAGCAAAATCCGTACGACACCACTCACCTCGGCACCGTCGTCGTGCGTGTCCGGCGGCGCGCTCACCGAACTCGCGGCGACGACGGCACTCGTCGATGTCGTTTCCCGGCTTGCCGACGGGTCGTCAGAACACCCCGTCACGATGACAGCGACCAGCGCGGGAACCGCCATCCAGATCACTTTCACAGGTCAGACCTCTCGTCACGCCCACGCACCGGGCGATGGGTACGAATCAGCGATCGACCTGAGCATGACAACGTCGAAGTGGAAAATGGTGGCCACACGCCGTAGAAATCGGCAATTCGACCGCAACTGACCGAACAAGCCCGATATGGCGGAATTTTCAGCTCGAATCGCGAACCCTTCCCGAGGCCATGTCTCGACCTCGGGCAATTGGTGTGCGACCGAACGATTCTCGCCACGTTTCCGTACGGCTCGCGCTTCGACGGGTCGGGCTGACTAGGATCGCACTGTTCGTTCGCCGATCGCATCCCTGGGAGGCCCGATGACATCGTCCGTCGCGTTCGAGCAAATCGACCTGTCCCTCCCCGAGGGGACCGCCGATGCGTATTTCGCCCACCCGGACGGCGGCGCCCGGCATCCCGGTGTGCTGTTCTTCATGGACGCCTACGGTTTGCGGCCGTGGTTGCGCGAGATGGTGGAGACCATCGCCGGCCACGGCTACAGCGTGCTTGCACCGAACATCTTCTACCGCTCCGGTCGCGCGCCGGTTCTGCCGATGCCCGATCAGAGCAATGCCGACGCCCACGCTGCCTTCTTCGCGGCGCTCGGCCCGGTGCGCGCGGCACTGACTTCGGCGAAGGCGATCCAGGACGCGGACGTTTACCTGAGTCAACTCACCGCCTCCGAGTTCGTCACTCCTGGCGCGGTCGCCGCGATCGGCTACTGCATGGGCGGCAGGCTCGCGCTGCGTACCGCGGCGGCCTTCGGCGATCGGGTGGCTGCCGCGGCAAGTTTCCACGGCGGCCACCTGGCTGCTGTGGATCAGCCGGACAGTCCCCATCACGCCGCGGCGGACATCACCGCGGAACTGCTCATCGTCCACGCCGATCAGGACGGTTCCGCCCCTCCCGACCAGATCGCGCGGCTCGAAGCGGCACTGGATACGGCGAACGTGCGCTATACCTCGGTGCTCTACCCGGACGCCGAGCATGGCTTCACCATGCGCGACACCGCGGTCTTCCGCGAAGACGCCTACCAACGCCACTTGCGCGATCTGTTCGCCTTGCTCGACCGCGCCTTCCCCGCGACCGCGGAATAAACGCCGATTCATCCGATGTTTCGCCTGGTGTCGGCGTCGGTGCCAGGCGTTCGCCGTGCGATCGGTTCCCGACAAGGCGTTCCCCTGGGATCGCCGATTCCGCATAGTGTGTCGGTAGGCGATAATCGGGAGGACCACCGTGGCGAGAGTGTTGTGGCTGGGGGAACACGGCAGGAGGACGGGGTGGTCACGTGTCTGACCAGCGGGGCATCGGCGCGCGTACGGTCCGCGCCGCAACGCTGACCGGCTACCGTGAAGCCGCCTTCACCACTACGCCTGCCGCGCGCACTGTGCTGATCACGGTGGCGGTCCTGATCGCCGCGGTCCTTACCTACCAGGCGAACGCCACTTCGGACGACGGCGTCGACCACGGCTGGTTCCTCGCGCTCGCTCTGGCCGGACTCTTCGTAGCCCGCGGATTGCACTTGCGCCGTCCGATCACCCTCCCGCATTTCGCCGCCGCGATTCTCATCCTGGCGATCGCGCATCTCGGTTACCGCGCACAGCACCCTGGCGTCGGGTTCGTCCTGCTGGCTGCCACCGGCTTCATCCTGGTCCTGCCCCAACCGAGTAGACCGCAGCCCAGCGAGCTGTACCGGGTCGCCGAACTAGTCGGCCGTACCGAGGGTGACCCGCTGGCGCCGTTCGCCCTGCACTCGTCGAAGACCTACTTCTTCGACGCACACTCGACCGCGGCGATCGGCTACCGCACCCGCTTCGGAATCGCCGTCGTGGCCGGCGATCCGTTCGGCGATCGTGCCCGCTTTCCTGAACTGATCACGGCGTTCTCCGAGTTCGCGGTCACTCACGGCTGGCGCATCGCCGTGCTCGGAGCCAGCCCGGAATTGGCCGAACTGTGGCAGCTGCGCGCCCGGGAGCATCGTGGACTACACGCCGTCCCGATCGGCCGAGACGTAGTGCTCGATGTGGACGAGTTCAACCTGGTCGGGCGGAAGTTCCGTAACCTGCGCCAGGCGGTGAGCCGCACCAGGAACTTCGGCGTCACCACCGAGGTGATCGACGAGTCGACGCTGACCGCGGCGCGGCGCGGTGAGCTACTGGCCATCGTCGACGAATGGAACCAGGGCAGACAGAACCGCGGCTTCTCGATGATCCTGGACCACCTGCTGGACGGACGTAACCCCAACATGCTGGTCGTCATCGCGAACGAGAACGGTAGCCCGGTGGGCTTCCAGCGTTACGGCATCTCCGGACGCGGTCGCGAACTCAGCCTCGACGTCCCCTGGCGACGCAAGGACGCGCCCAACGGCTTGGACGAACGGATGATCGTCGATCTGGTCGACTACTCACGAACTCACGGCATCCAGCGGATCGCGTTGGCGTTCGCGCCGTTTCCCGAACTGTTCGCCGACAAGCGCAAGTCGCGCTCAGGTCGGCTGATCGCCCTGCTGGTCCATTTGGGCGATCCGCTGATCCGCCTCGAATCGCTGTACCGCTTCCTGCGCAAATTTCACGCGCTGGCCGATCAGCGGTATGTGCTGGTTCGCTGGCGCGAAGTGGTCGTCGCGGCCGCGGCCCTGCTGACCCTGGAGTTCGCTCCGCACCGCCGCGGGCAATGAGCGGCGCCGACCGCCGCTCGCGCGGCACCATGCCACTGACCCACAGCGACGTGAAAGCCGCGGTCGAACGGGTGTCCGGTCTCGTTCGACCGGTTACCGTGGCGCGGGCGGACGGGTTCGCCGGCGGCAGCGTCGGTGAACTGTGGTTCGCGCTCGAGTTCATGCAGCACACCGGGAGCTTCAAGGCCCGGGGCGCACAGAATTTCTTGCTCACCCACCAGGAAAACGGCACGCTGCCGCCCACGGGCGTGACGATCGCCTCGGGCGGCAACGCCGGGCTAGCCTGTGCGTGGGCGGCACGCAGCCAGCGGGTCCCGGCGACGGTTTTCGTGCCGACCACCGCGCCGAAGGTCAAAGTCGACCGGCTCGTCTCCTATGGCGCAGACGTGCGGCTGGCGGGCGCGCAATACTCCGACGCGCTCGCGGCCTGCCATGAATTCGCCGACACTACCGGCGCTCTGCTCTCCCACGCCTATGACAATCCGCTCATCGCGGCGGGCGCTGGCACGCTCATGACAGAGATCGACCGGCTGGTCCCGGATCTCGGCACCGTCGTGGTCGCGGTCGGCGGTGGCGGATTGTTCTCCGGAATCGCGACCGCCGCTGATCACAGCGGGATCCGGGTGATCGCCGTCGAGCCGGCGCGCTGCCGCGCACTCAACGCCGCGATCAGGGCGGGGCGGGTCGTCGACGTGGAGGTCGACTCGGTCGCGGCCGACTCGCTCGGTGCGCGCCGAGTGTCGGAGATGGCGCTGGCGGCCGCACAGCATTACGACGTCGAGTCGGTAGTGGTCGACGACGCCGAGATCGTCGCTGCGCGCCGCGCACTGTGGGAGGACCACCGCGTGGCGGTCGAACACGGCGCGGCGACCGCTGTCGCCGCATTGCTCGGCGATAATCCCGCGTTCCGGCCCGCCCAGGGCGAGAAGGTGTGTGTGGTGCTGTGCGGGGCGAACACCGATCCGTCGGATCTGGCCCGCTAGACGGGCCGCCACGCCGATCGACGGTTCATCGGCAGATTACCGACAAACCGGGCGGCACGGGTTAGGCTCGCGATGTCGTCTTCGATCCCGACGGAAGGCACACCATGGCGTTCGAATCCCTCATGGTTCCCCTCGGCACCCCGATGCCCGACTTCGCCCTCCCCGACCTCGACCAGCGGATCTACTCCCGCGCCGACTACGAGGACGGGCCGGGGCTGCTGGTCGTCTTCGCGTGCAACCACTGTCCCTACGTCAAACACATCGAAGCGGCGCTCGGTGAGTTGGTCGACTCGATTCCATCCCTGCCAACGGTGGCGATCTGCACCAACGACGCGAGCGCATACCCGGACGACGCGCCCCTGCGGCTGCGCGACCAGGCGATCCGGGCAGGCTGGACCTTTCCTTATCTCGTCGACGAGTCCCAGCAGATCGGACGGGCCTTCCGCGCCTCGTGCACCCCGGATTTCTTCCTCTTCGATGCTGATCTGAAACTCGCTTACCGCGGCGCCTTCGACGAATCGACACCGGGCAATGGAAAACCGTTGAACGGCGATGACTTGCGCACCGCCATCGAAGCCGTGCTCGCGGGCCGACCGGCCCCGGAACCACAGCGGCCGAGTATGGGCTGCTCGATCAAATGGCGGGACGCCTGATTCGGTGGTGAACGCGTCGAGAACACGTCAGATCCGCCGGCTTCGAGCACCCGGACCGGCAGCGACAACGCACCCTCCTCGTCGAATTCCAGCCGCACTCCGCGCCCGACCAGCAGCCGCGAATCGGCGGAGGCGGCGTGATCGCCGTGCGAGTTTTACTCCGTTCGATCGGACAACACATGCCGCTCGTTGGTACGCACCGGACCGGCGAAGGCCGCCCGGTAACTATGCGGACTGGTGCCGACCACCCGTTTGAACCGGCCGCGGAACGCGGTCGGTGAGCCGAATCCGACCTGACCAGCGATCCGATCGACCGGGTGACCGGTGGACTCGAGCAGGTGCTGGGCCTGCCTGATCCGCGCCCGGAGCAGCCACTGCAAGGGCGTGGTCCCGGTGTGCTCGCGGAAGCGACGGTTGAGCGTGCGGGTACTCATCCCGGCATATGTGGCGATGTCGTCGAGGGTCAGATTCTTCGCGGAGTTGTCTTGTATCCACCGCAGGACAGGTTCCAGCGCGCAGCCACGCGGGGTCGGCGGCTGGTCGTGCACGATGAATTGTGCCTGCCCCCCTTCCCTTTCGAGCGGGACAACGGACAATCTGGCGGCGTGGGCGGCGACAGCCGAGCCGTAGTCGCGGCGAATCATGGACAGGCACATGTCGATTCCTGCCGCGGCACCCGCGGAGGTGAGTAACTGCCCGTTGTCTACGAACAGCACATTCGGGTCGACTCGAACGGCGGGATAGCGGGCGGCGAGTTCCGCCGCGGCGACCCAGTGCGTGGTCGCGCGATGACCATCCAGTAATCCGGTGGCGGCCAGGACGAACGCCCCGGAGCAAATGGACGCGATGCGGGTGCCCGCCGCCGCGGCGCGCAACAGCACGGTGACCACCTCATCCGGCACTCGCCGGCCCGGGTCCGCGCAACCGGGCACGATGATGGTGTCCGCATCGGCCAACGCCTCGAGTCCGTACGGCGGCCGTAGCGTGAACATCCCGGCGTCGACCGTCGGCGCGGCTCCACAGACCCGGACTCGATACGCCGGGCTGCCATCGGGAAGCGGCGTGCGGCCGAACACCTCGGCCGGCGTGGCCAAATCGAAAGCGATCACCTGATCCAACGCGAGGACGGCCACGGTATGCATGGCAAGAGATTAGTCATGCATTCGATTCCAGCCAATCGCATCGACCTTGTTCCGCGCCAGGTGGCCCCTGGTCGTACCGCATGGCGAGAATCTACCGATGTGTGGCAATTCTGCCTGTTCCTCGTACGTGCCTCGCTGGCTAGTCTCGAGCGCTGTGACTAAGTTCCTGCTCTCGGTCCATGTGCTGGCCGTAATCATCGCCGTCGGTCCGGTGACGGTGGCGGCGAGCATGTTTCCCGCCACCACTCGGCGCGCACACACCGCGCCCGACCACCGCGCAGCCGTCCTCGGCACGCTGCACCGCATCTGCCGGGTCTATGGTCTGATCGGCCTACTCGTTCCGGTGTTCGGCCTGCTCACCGCGCTCAGCCTGGGCGTGCTCGGCGATACCTGGCTCATAGTGTCGATCGGCTTGACCGCGGCCGCGGCGGGTGTGCTCGCGCTGCTCGTCGTGCCCGGCCAACGGAAGATCCTCGCCGACCCAGCCGGAACGACCCCGACGCTGATCCGGCGGCTCGCCATGGACACCGGGGTGTTCAATCTGCTGTGGGCAGTCGTTACCGTCCTGATGATCGTCCGGCCCGGATCGACGACCGGCGCGTGAGGATCACTCGGCGAGCACACGCTCCGGGCCGCGCACCGCATGCACATCGCGGACGATCATGATCGGACAGTCCACCGATATCAGCAGCGCCTGACTGGTCGAGCCTCGCAGCAAACTGGCGAATCCACCGCGACCCCGGCAGCCGACGACGAGCAATTGCGCGTGCGCAGAGCGTTCGAGGAGATAATGCTCCGGGCGGTCGGTCACGATCTCGCGCTGGATCTCGACATCGGGGAAGCGTTCCTGCCACCCCGCCAGGCTCTCTGCCAACACGATCTGCTTCGCCGGGTCGACCTCGCCGCCCGGCACCGCGGGCAGTTCGACGCCGGTCCACGCATGCAACGCGAGCAGCCGCACGCCCCGCACCGACGCCTCGACCAGCGCCGACTCGATTGCCGGTGCACTGACTTCGGTGCCGTCCACGCCGACCACGATCGGCAGCCACCTGGCTTCCGCCGCAATCGGCGTGGCGTCGCGGACCACGACCACCGGGCAGTGCGCCCGCCGTGCCAGCACGGCACTGACCGAACCGAGCAGGGCCCGACGCACGGTGCCCCGCTCGCGGGTGCCGACCGCCATCATGCGTGCTCCGACGGTGCGATCCAGCAGCGCCGGGCCGACCGCCTGGTGCGCGACTTCGGCGGTGATGTCGATGTCGCGCAGCGCACGGACCACGGTGCGCGCCTGCTCCCTGGCGGTGTCCAGCACCCAGCGGCCGTACTCCTCCAGCCGGGCGTAGTCGGTACCGGTGAGCGGTTCGGTGATCCCGGGCCCATAGTCGGCGGTGGGGTCGAGGACGTGGACGAGATGCAGGCGCGCGTGGTGCAGTGCCGCACTCCGGGCGGCCCACGCGACCGCCGCCGTCGATCCGGCGGACCCGTTCACACCGACCATGATCGGCCCGTTGCTCCGCATGATCGCCACCTCCCAGGATGAAGGTCGAGTTCAGCACGCCGCCGCCACCGACACTACCGGCGCGCGGGCGGCAAAAGTCGTCGCCGAACGGTGACCACGCGGTCCGTCAGCCGTCGAAGACGGCGCAGGCGTAGCCCAGGTGCATGCCGTTGCCGACCTGTATATCGATACTCGCCACCGCCGACCCGTCCGGCTCCTGGATCGCGCTGACGGTGTGCGCGCCCGGGGCGGCGGGCACCCAGTCGATCAGGGCGACGCCACCGGAGGGCCGCACCATGCCGAAGGGAACGCCGTTGTCGTAGAAGACGACCGGCGAGACGGCATCGGTGACGGCGGCGCGCGCGGTGTACGTGCAGCCCGACCCGTAGTTCGTCGCCGACCCGAAATTGACGCCGGGATACATCCCCACCTGTGTGACCGTGCCTCGCGTCGTCGGCGCGGCACCCATCATGACGGCCACGGCCGCCCCGAACACCGCCGCTACCGCACCCACTCGCATCGTCATACCCATGGTCCTATCCGTCATGAGTCGGTGTCCGTCCTAGGGCCCTCATTCGGTGCGGTCGGAGCCCGACGGTGGCTGCGAAAACTTGACACGCAAACGCCGCTGTCGGTGACCGGCGGCTGGGCGCTGCCGAGCCCACTCGGCGAGAACAACCAGCGCCGACAACACCGCCAAGGCGCCTTCGAGCCAGGCCGTAGTGGTGAGGCTGGCGCTGGAGTACTGGACCTGCCGAAGTCCCGGCACCGGGTAACTGCCGTTGCCGGAGGCCCACCTGATGACCATCCCGATCTGGTTGCCCACATCTCGCGGGTTTCCGTACCCGACCATGCGCTTGATCGCGGACAATTTCGTGTTCATCTGGACCAGCGCGCCAACCACGAAAAACGCAGGGGCCACAGCGGAACCCATTGCCACGCGGGACAGCACATCGCTGCGCGCTTGGAGATTGATCACCACGGCGAAGACGTTGATTGCGATGGCAACACTGGCGAGGACGGCCCACGTGCCGTTGATATTCGCGGGAGGAGGCGGCGACGCCGACCACAGGTTCGTAAGGCCACTGCTGACGTAGAGTCGTCCGAAGGCGTTGGCAGTGATCTTGCCGGTACGGCCGATAGCGACAACCCACGGCTGGAACAACAGGAAGAATACGACTATGTTCACGCCCGCGGTGAACAGGTAGGCCTCACTCCCCCGGAACGAAGCGGGAAGCGGCGAGATCAAGGCCCGGATCTTCACGACTTCGGCCGCGCGTCGTGAAACACCTTCGCTAGGACTGGGAGGATCGGTCGGCCGGTCTCGCTTGTCTGCTTGTCCGGGAGTCGGCTCTACCACCAGCTCATTTTAAAGAGTCGGCTGACTACAGTTTCCGATCCGAGCCCACCTCCGGTGGGAAGTTCGCACCGCGGTCTTCATGCTAAGCCTTACCTCGGGAGATCGCCGCTCAACCCTTTCGCTTCGCGACACGGGGCGGCCCGGCTGCACGGCGCTCGTCGGAGACCCTGTCGCCCGCGATCAGACTGCCGAGCAGCGCGAGCGACCGCTCGGAGGCCGAGCCGGGCTCGGCATGGTAGGCGATGAGCAGCTGGCCTGGCGCGCCGTTCACCGCGAACGTCTCGTAGGACAGTGTCAGTTCGCCGACCATCGGGTTGCGGAAGCGTTTGGTCCCCGCCGTCTTCATCCGAACGTCGTGGCGCGCCCACAACTGTCGGAATTGCTCGCTCTTGAGCGACAGTTCTCCGACCAGTTCGGTGAGTCGAGGGTCATCCAGATCAGTGCCCGCGGTCGCCCGCAGACTGGCCACGGTGTCGGCCGCGACGTTCGGCCAATCCGGGTAGAGGTCGCGCGCCTCGGCATCGAGGAAGACCATGCGCACCTGGTTCACGCCGGGAACCGAGCACGAGTTGACCGCCTCGGCCAAGGGGTTCGCCGCCAGCACATCGAGGTATTTGCCGAGTACCAGTGCGGGGGTGTGCGACCACGCGTCCAGCAGCCCCCGCAGCCCCGCCCCGACCCGTTCGGGCCGACGCGGCGTCCTCGGCCGCCGGACCGCCGGTCGCGCCAGCTCCCGCAGATGTGCCGTGCCCTCCTCGTCGAGCGCGAACACCCGCGCCAGCGCCACGATGACCTGCTCGGACGGGTGCTTGTCGCGGCCCTGCTCCAAGCGCACGTAGTAGTCGGCGCTCACGCCCGCGAGCAGCGCGATCTCCTCACGGCGCAACCCGGCGACACGGCGCTGACCGCCGCCGGACATGCCGAAGTTCTCCGGTCGGGCCAGCTCGCGGCGCGCCCGCAAGAAAGCGCCCAGTCGATTGTCGGCGTCCATGGTCCGAGCGTAGGTGAGTATTGCCGCACCTGGGTGGCCCCGGGACTACCAGGAAGTCCGCGGCCTGGCAGGCCTCGGTCCCGAGGACGAGCATTGTGGGCATGACAAACAACCTGACCGGCCGCGTCGCGGTCATTACCGGAGCATCGAGTGGAATTGGCGCCGCCACCGCGCGGCAACTCGCCCGCAACGGCGCCAAGGTGGCCCTGCTGGGCAGGCGTAAGGATCGCGTCGAAGAACTCGCCGCGGAGATCGGCGGCGACACACTCGCGGTGGTCTCCGACGTCGGCAACCAGCATTCCGTGCGTGACGCCGCCGCCACGGTGCGCGCGGCGTTCGGCCCCGTCGACGTGGTCGTCGCGAACGCGGGCGTGATGCTCGCCGCGCCATTCGAGTCCGCGCTCACCGACGAGTGGGACGAGATGGTCGGTACCAATATCAACGGATTGCTCTACACCGGACGAGCGTTCATCGACGATCTGCTCGCGGTGGCGGCCGAGGGCAGACCGGCCGATCTGGTACTGATCGGATCGGTCGGCGGGCACACGATCTTCCCCAATTACGCGGTGTACGGCGCTACGAAGGCCGCGGTCGCCCATCTGACCCGCAATCTGCGCGCCGAATTCGGACCGCGCGGTGTCCGGGTGAAGAATGTCGAACCCGGCTTCGTCGGCACCGAACTCGGCGCGGGTATGCAGGACGAGCAACAGCGCGCCGGGCTCGACCAATGGCGCACAGAGATCGAGATCCTCGAACCCGGCGATATCGCCGACGCGGTCGCCTACGCCGTCGCCGCGCCGAAACGGGTCAACATCGCCGAGTTGATCATCGTCCCGACCCAGCAGGGCTGATCACGTTTCAGGTGCTGGTTGCGCCGCCGCCCGGTGGATGACGGACCCGCCGCGGTTCCGCGCCCCGCATGGAGCGCGGCACCGCGGCGATCGTCCGGTAGCGGATTACGACGCCAGGTCCGTCCCGGTGGCCGACTCACCGCTCGCATTCATGGGAAAGGAGGGCGGAAATACGACCGGCAGCGCCGTCAAGGCTCGATGGAATGGCCCCGGCCGCCAGGTCGGTGCGCCGTTGGGCAGGTCCAGCCGCATCTCCGGCAAGGCATCGAGCAGCTGGTCGATCGCGTCCTGGGCGATCAGGTAGGAAAGGGATTGCGCGGGGCAGGCGTGTGGTCCGAGGCCCCACGCCAGATGCGAGCGATTGCCCGTCTGCTCCTCGGCTCGGATCGCCGGATCGTTGTTGCAGGCGGCCATGCTGATCACAACCGGCTGATGCGCGGGCAACCAGACGCCATCGATGAGGATCGGCTGCCGAGGGTAGGTGATCAGGAGGTTCGCCAGCGGCGGGTCGTTGAACAAGACATCGTCCAGGGCGTCGCGGGTGGACAAGTTCCCACCCATCACACTGTCACCGAATCGCTCGTCGGTGAGGATCAGCAGCAGCGTGTTGACGATCAGATTCAGCTGGAACTCGATCCCGGTGCCGTAGACCTGTGACACATGGTGGGACGCCTCCACGTCATCCAGCTCGGACGGGTGCTGCAACAGGACCGACGTGATGTCGCTGCGGGGTTCGGCCCGTTTCAGCGTCACCAATTTCATCAGTGCCTCGCCGAGCAGCTGGTTGCCTTTTTCGGCGTCGACACCTTCGAGCAAGGCGGCCGTACCGGCGGCCACCTGCTGCCCGATCTCGGGCGTGCAGCCGAGCAAGGAATTGACGACTTCGAACACCAGCGGGAACACATACTGGACAATCAGATCGGCACTGCCGTCCTGACAGAAGTTGTTGATCAGTGGGACGGCGATCTGCTCCACGATGCCATGCAGCGCATACAGATCGACTTCGTTGATGCTCGCGGTAATGGCCTGCCGGTAGCGCGCGAAGTCCGCTCCGGTGCTTCTGCTCGCCATGGGCCGCCACTCCAAAAGTGGAAGGATGGGGCAGTCGGCGGGGATGTTCTTCTGCCAGGAGCGCGGATCGGCGGGAAAATGTTCCGGATCGTTGAGGATCCGCACTGCGGTGTTGTAGCCGATGACCAACGTGGCCGGTACGCCGGGTGACAGTTCCACCGGCGCTAAAGAGCCGTACCGCCTTCGCATTTCATGATAGGCGCGGTGTGGATCGGCGGCGAATTCCGGCAAGTGCAGCGGCACTCCCGGGTCATCGGAATCGATCGGTGAGCCGTGGACGACCGGACAGACCTGCGCCTGTACTCGGGACTGCGGCGTACTCAAGAGTGAAACTCCAGACTGTTTGTGTGCACTGCGGGTGGTTACCACGGATTTCGTGCCGAGGCGCTGCTCCGCATGGGGAGCGCGTACCGGTTCCGGTCACAGCCGGGCGGCGGTACAGCACCGATTCGATATCGAAAGCCCGCTGCGCGCAACACTATATCGATTTTCCCGGCCGGGCCGGGCCGAGCGAGTATGCGGTGGTCTTCGTGGTTGCACCGACCGCGAACCGTCTCGAAGTCCGCTCGATCCGGGAGCAGCACCCGGCGGGACCGGGTGCTGCTGCCGACAGTGAGCGAACTGTACGACGGTTCGTCAGACGCCAAGTGCCCCCAGCGAATCATGGTCATCCAGGGCGGTGGTGATGCGCTTCAACAGTGTCAAACAGGTCTCCACCGACTGCATCTTGGGTTGATACACCGCTCGGCCGATCGTGAATGCCCACGCCGCGTAGGCGAACATGGACTGCTGCCGATAGGCCAACCAGGCGTCGTCGAAGGACGGCACCTCGCCGCCGAAGTGACCCAACTCGTCCAGGTAGGCCGCCAACAGCTCACGGTCCCACGCGCGGCGGTCCTCGGGCTCGCATCCGGAGTTGACGGTATAGGCGAAATCGTGGGCCCAGCCGCCGCGCATCACCACCTGCCAGTCGACGTACCCCATCCGCCCGTCGCCGGTCACATAGGTTTGCCCGATGTGCGGGTCGCCGTGCAGCAGGGTTGGGGGGATGTCGGTGGTCGCCAGGTCCAGAGCCCGTTCGACACCTGCCCACAACCGGTCGCTCTGGCCGTGCAAGCTCTCCGGAACGACCTCTTCGGCCCGCTGCAAGCCGACCGCGCAGCGGGTTTTCATGTCGATCGCGGCGAGGTACGCCTGAAGCATCTCGTTCGGGGTATTGAGTACCGCGATCGACGGGTGCTCCCAAAACGTACCGTGCAGCCGGGCGAGATTGCGCACCAGATCTTCGATCTGGTCGCGGGCGATGGGAGCGTTCGGCTCGATGAATACGGCGCCACGGGTCGCGGCGATGTCCTCCATCAGCGCAATGGACCGCCACGACGACGGATCGGCGGCACCCCAGTAGCCGAGCGGGGCCTCCATGTCGACTTCAGGGCGAAAGTCCCGGAAAAATCGGGTTTCACCGTCGATCATCTTTCCGCCACCGAGCAGGATGCGCTGACTGAAGGCCGTGGTCGTCTTCGCGAACAACTCCGTCGGCAATCCTGCCTGCGTACCGACGTCGTTGTACTCGACGCGAATCGCGACCCGCGTGGATGTGCCGTGACTGCCGTTGGACGTGTCGAACGAGACCACCTCGGCATCGGGGACATCGCGGCACAGCACAGCCGTCAGCCATTTGGTGGTGATCGTCTCGCCGGAAACCGGGACGTCATCGAGGGACTTCGCTTTCGGTCGGGTGATCTTCTCGCGCAGCACATGACCGCCGACCGTGGCGGACCGTCCGAGCAACCAGAGCTTGTGGTTCATTCGTTTGCCTCGATTCCGGAGAGTTACGAAAATATCCCGAGCAACTGTCCCGTTATGTGCAGGTGCCGAAGCACAGTACCCGATGGGTACGGATCATGTTGTAGGACAATAATTTTGCTCGATTTGGCACCAACCGGTCTGCGGCAGAACAGATGTCGGGCGGCAGTTCGGCGGCGCCGTCGGGCGAGTCGATCGCGAACCACCCGACCGGAGTCGACGGCCGAGCCCCTGCTCGACCGAGAGCGAGATCATCTCCTGGGTCGTCCGCAACCCGTGCGGCCGCCACCACAGAGACCGGCTCGGACAGTGCCGACACCAGCAGCCGGCTCTGCGCTGCGGGAGGATCGGCCGGGGCGGGCGCCGCGGAGAATCCGGCGACGATACGGATGCGAAGGCTCCGCCGCGCTCCTAGACTTGGTAGCTGCGGCACGGTCGACCGTCGAAGCGCCATAGCACCTCGGCGATCGGCGTATATCGAAGTCCCGATCCAGCAAGGGCCGGATTATCCAGCCCTGTTATGGAGGAGGCTGGATGCCCGATTCGCCTCATCGGAAAGTCTGCCTGATCGGCGAGGGTTGTCTCTGCCCCACCGTCACGGTGTTCATGGCCCCGGAGCCGCTGATCCCCGGCGGCAACATACTGCACCTGCTCGAACAGGCGCCGGTCGTCGACGACACGAACACACCGAGCCCCGATCGCGAGCTGATCGAACTGGTCCAGTTCGAGCGGACGCCGGTCGATCCACCGCGGTTATTGCACGCCGAGATCCAGGCATTCTTGTCCGGCCGCCCCGACCCGCACCAGGTGCACGCCATCCTGCACGACCATCACATCACTGACGCCGCACCAGAAGGCCTGGACATCGGCGATCCCGCCGAACTGACGCGGCTGGCGCTGCTCCCTGAGCGGTCCATCGGCTTCCGCCGCATCGATGACTTCCAGGCGGACGCAACCTGCCGCGCCATGCTCGCGGTTTATCGCTACTTCGAGGTCGACCAGCGAATTCGGCTTATTTATCACGGCTTCGCCGACCCCGCCATCGGCTGGTTCGCACTGCGCACCGCGATCGCCTGAGCCGCTTCCCGCGACAATCGACGCCGGCGCCCGCCGAGTGGTCGAGGCCCGGCTGGTCAGTGCGCATCCAGTGCCCGCCTTCCGGTGACCGGACCCCACACGGCCACGATCGCGATCAGCGCCAGCATCGCCACGGTGATCACCGTGAAGACCAGAGCGGGACCATTCGGCCCCGCCAGCAATGGCAGCAGGACGAACGGCAGAACAGCCGTGCTGGCCTTGGACAGTGCGTAGGTCGCGCCGGCCGCGGTCCCCCGCACACTGGTCGGAAATGATTCGGGCAGATAAGCGTGCATCGCATCGGAGAACACATTGCTCGCCATGGTGTACAGCGCACCCGAAATCATGATCAACAGCGCGCTGGCGCCAAACCCGAACAGCAGCCCGAACACCGCCATCGACCCCGCGGAAGCCATGAACAGATACTTGCGCTCGCACCGTTCCATCAGCGGTATCGCCAACAGCGAACCCAGCGGATAACCGAGATAGCTGACCGCCAGATAGGCGAGTGAGGTCACGACTGTGAAACCCTTGTGATCCAGTACCAGCACGGCCAGGGTGCCGAAGCCGTAGTAACCGAAAACCTCCAGAATCATGACCGCGGCGAACAGCGCCGTCCGCGACCGGTGCGGCGGCCGCACGATCGCGCTGAACGGGGGCGCTTGCCTCTGCTCCCGCTTGCGAGCCAGCCAGTGCGGCGACTCCGGCATCGTCCGCCGCGCCACAACCACCAGCGCCGCGCCGAGACCGCCGAGCACGAACAGCCACCGCCAGCCGTCGAAACCCAAGGGCCGCAACGGAACCAGCCATTTCGCGAGGAAGCCCACGGACGGCACGGCCAAGAAGCCGATGGTATAGGCGATGGCGATCATGCGGCCGCGAACCTGCGGTGGGACGACCTCCGACAGATAGGTGTCGGACACCGTCATCTCCGCGCCGATGCCGAGGCCGGCCGCGAACCTGGTCGCCATCAGGACGGTGATATTCGGGCTGAAGGCGCCGAGCAGGGTGAATCCCGAATACAGTGCGACGTTCAGCAAGAACATGCGGCGCCGCCCGAACAGGTCGGACAGGCGACCGATCACCAGCGCGCCGAGGAACTGACCGGCGAAGGCCGAGCCGAGGATTCCGCCGAGTTGAAAAGTGGACAGCTGCAACTGAGACTTCAGCACGCCGGTGATGGTCCCGGCCAGAAACAGCTCATAGAGATCGAAGAACAAGCCCGCACCCACGAGGACGACAAGTTTGCGGTGGATAGGCCGCACGGGAAGCTCATCGAGCCGCAGACCCTCGCGGCCGCGATCGACTGCTGTCGTCATCTGGTCATGCTCCTGATACGGCGATGCGCGGCGATCAGCCACACCGGATATCCCGTCGGCGCGCTGACGATCAAGGTGGGCAACAGCACTGTACTCGCCGGTACCGAAATATGTTGCCGGGCGGCCGATTGCGTCGTCCCCTCGCGCCGGGAGTTGGACACCACGCCGCGACCCGACCCGCGGTCGATACCGCGCTTCCGTCCCACCGGCTGGTCGCCTTGTGTGCTCGGCAGGAGGCCACTGTGCCGCAGCGAGTTCGGCGGCGAGCACGCTCACCCCACCAGGACGTGCCAAACCCCGCGAACTATGACGGTTCGCGGGGTGGCGCACCGTGTCGATGATCGGCCGCCGGGCCGGTCATCGTGCCTGGATCAGGCGAGGTCGAACCGGTCGAGGTTCATTACCTTGACCCATGCGGTGATGAAGTCCTCGACGAACTTCTGCTTCGAGTCGTCGGTCGCGTAGACCTCCGCGATAGCCCGCAGCTGCGAGTTCGACCCGAAAACCAGGTCGACGCGGCTGCCGGACCACTCGACCGCACCGGTCGCGCGATTCGCGCCCTCGTAGGTCCCCTCGTCGGAGGGCGCCGGAGCCCACTTCGTGCCCATGTCGAGCAGGTTCACGAAGAAGTCGTTGGTCAACGACTCGGGCGTCGAGGTGAACACGCCCAACGGCGACTGCTTGTGGTTCGCGCCCAGCACCCGCAGGCCACCGACGAGGACCGTCATCTCCGGCGCGCTCAGGGTCAGCAGGTTCGCCTTGTCGATCAGCAGGTACTCAGCCGGCAGCTGGTTGCCCTTGCCGAGGTAGTTGCGGAAGCCGTCGGCATTCGGCTCGAGCGCCGAGAAGGATTCCACATCGGTCTGTTCCTGCGTGGCATCCGTGCGTCCCGGCGTGAATGGCACCTCGACGTCGTACCCGGCGTTCTTCGCGGCCTGCTCGACCGCCGCACACCCGCCCAACACGACGAGATCGGCGAACGACACCCTCGTGTTCCCGGTTTGCGCGGAGTTGAAGGATTCCTGGATTCCCTCCAGGGTCCGCACCACCTGGGCGAGTTCGTCGGGAGAGTTGACTTCCCATCCGCGCTGTGGCTCGAGACGAACACGTCCGCCGTTGGCGCCACCACGTTTGTCGCTGCCGCGGAACGACGAGGCGGCCGCCCACGCGGTGGAGACGAGTTGCGGGACGGTCAGATCCGACGACAAGATCCGGCTCTTCAAACCGGCGATGTCGTCGGCACCGATGAGGTCGTGCGCTACCGCGGGGACCGGGTCCTGCCACAGCAACGTCTCATTCGGGACGAGCGGGCCCAGGTAGCGAACGACCGGGCCCATATCGCGGTGGGTCAGCTTGTACCACGCCTTGGCGAACTCGTCCGCGAACTCGTCGGGGTGGTCGAGCCAGCGCCGGGTGATCTGTTCGTAGACCGGGTCGACCCGCAGCGAAAGGTCCGTTGTCAGCATCACCGGGGTGTGAGTCTTGGACGAGTCGTGGGCATCGGGCACCGTACCCACCCCGGCACCGTCCTTCGGGACCCACTGCCACGCGCCAGCGGGGCTCTTGGTCTTCTCCCACTCGTAGCCATACAAGGTCTCGAGGAAGCTGTTGTCCCACGACCGCGGAGTAGCTGTCCACGCGCCTTCGAGCCCGCTGGTGATCGCGTCCTTGCCGACGCCGGTGCCGAAAGAGTTCTTCCAGCCGAGACCCTGTTCCTCCAGCGGGGCCGCCTCGGGCTCCGGGCCGACATGGTCGGCGGGGCCGGCGCCGTGTGTCTTGCCGAAGGTGTGGCCGCCGGCGATGAGCGCCGCGGTCTCGACATCGTTCATGGCCATGCGATGGAACGTCTCACGGATGTCGGTAGCGGCCGCGAGGGGGTCCGGATTGCCGTTGGGGCCCTCCGGGTTCACGTAGATCAGACCCATCTGGACTGCCGCCAGGGGCGCCTCGAGGTCCCGGTTGCCGGTGTAGCGCTCGTCGCCGAGCCAGGTCTGCTCCGGCCCCCAGTAGACGTCCTCCTCGGGCTCCCACTGGTCAACCCGGCCCCCGCCGAAGCCGAAGGTGGTGAAGCCCATCGATTCCAGCGCGCAGTTGCCGGCGAAGACGATCAGGTCGGCCCACGAGAGTTTCTTGCCGTACTTCTGTTTGACCGGCCAGAGCAGGCGGCGCGCCTTGTCCAGGCTCGCGTTGTCTGGCCAGCTGTTGAGTGGCGCGAACCGCTGCATCCCGGCCCCGGCACCGCCGCGGCCGTCGTTGATGCGGTAGGTGCCCGCGGCATGCCAAGCCATCCGAATGAAGAACGGACCGTAATGGCCGTAATCGGCGGGCCACCACTCCTGTGACGTCGTCATCACGTCCTCGATGTCCTGCCGCACCGCGGCCAGATCGAGGGTCTTGAATTCCGCGGCGTAGTCGAAGTCCGCGCCCATGGGATTGGCCACGGCGGGGTTCTTCTGGAGGATCTTCAGATTGATCTGATTCGGCCACCAGTCACGGACACCGCCACCCTCGGTCGGATACTTGAGGCGACCTGACGCGACGGGGCAACCGCTCTCGGCGGGTTGCGTGTTCGCTTCTCCGATGGGTGGGTGTTCCTCAGG
Organism: Nocardia sp. NPDC049220; assembly: GCF_040647855.1. Classification (NCBI taxonomy): domain Bacteria; kingdom Bacillati; phylum Actinomycetota; class Actinomycetes; order Mycobacteriales; family Nocardiaceae; genus Nocardia; species Nocardia sp. NPDC049220. The sequence continues at coordinate 384,825 of NZ_JBEZDA010000001.1, read as the reverse complement.
CACGGCAATTCCTTTCGGGAGTTATGAGCAGTGAATCGGGCTGCGATCACGGATGTGATCGTGACGTATGTGATGTAGAACAGTCGGGGCACAGACCCCAGTAGATGACCTCGGCCTCGTCGAGGACGAAACCGTTGTCGTCCGACGCGGTCAGGCAGGGCGCTTCGCCCACGGCACAGTCGATGTCGACGATGGCGCCGCACGAACGGCACACGAGGTGGTGATGGTTGTCCCCGACGCGCGTTTCGTAGCGCGCCACCGAACCCATCGGCTGGATCCGCCGGAGCAGACCCGCGGCGGTCAGTGCGCGTAGCACGTCGTACACGGCCTGGTGGGACACCGTACCGAGCGTCTCGCGCACGAGACTGAGGATCGAGTCCGTATCCGAGTGCGGATGGTCATGTACCACGTTCAGCACGGCTAACCGTGGTGCCGTCACACGCAGAGCAGCCCCGCGTAACATGCGCTCGAATTCCGAAATCGTGGACATGTTCATAAGTATGACTCATTCAAGTCTCAAGTGTGCGGGTTCGAAGAAATCCGTTCCACCGAGCGACACGGGCACGATTTGCCCAGGTCGCGGTGCTGACATCCCGGTTGCTCGCTGAGCGGAGTGTTATGGCTGCCGGTCTGTCGCGTGATGACCACCATTCGACTGTGTTCAAAGGAGAAGCTTTTTCGGACCGAGCGCCAGAGAAGTTGACCGCGAGATCTGCGGGTTCGCCGTTGCCGGTGTGAAGTCGGTCGAAACCACGAGAAGTACTGGCCACCAACGCGATCACCGACATCAGCCGCGAGACACTACGCAAGATCCTCAACGCCGAGGGTGTGTCGTGGCAGGCCACCAAGACCTGGAAAAGGGTAGCGACCACGGAGTTCACCGTGAAAACGGACCGCATCCTGAACAACGACTATCCGTTTGTCGCCGAGCGAGAGATTCGCGTGGACGAGTTCGAGCCACTCGACCTGCAACCACGTGCTGGTCGCGGCTGGTTCCCGCGACAAACCCAAAAGGTCGGTGCCTCGACCAGACACGTGGTGGCGCTGCCGTCCCGGTCGGTCACTGAACACAATGTCGCTGAGCGCAGTGTTATGGCTGCCGTTGCGCCTCGGATCCGCATCCTCAGCGGTCGCAGGAATTCCCGCGAGCGTGCAGCGGACCGCGCACACCGAACGGGCCTCCACCAGCCAGCAGCGGAGACCGGCACGCCCGACGCAATCAGGCCAGACCTATGCCCGACCAACCGGAGGACACCCTGCTCGGCATCGCCACACCCGACCTGATCCTTGGCGCTGCCGATCGGATCAGGCGCTGGATCTGCCGACCGACGACGGGCACCGAAACGGTTCGCGCGCCAACTACTGCCGAAGTCACCGCGGGCGCGCTGGCCCGGCGCGCGACACTACGTCATCGCCGAGAACTTCTCCCCCGCACAAGTAGGCCGAGTACACGCCCGGGCTGACGCCAACGACGAGGAACCGGGTTTCTGCCGGCCAACCGGTCATGGTCGAGCTGGATCGAGCCCGAATCCGCGGCAGTGCTTACTCCGCGTCCAACAGCACCGACCACCACAGCCACGACAAACAAGACGCCGCGATCGACGCCTACATCCACCAGCACAACCAAACACGCCCAACCCCAACGCGAGTTCGCCGTCACCTCCGAACCGATTACCTACTTGATGTCGCATGACGCGCACCAGTACCGATTCGGTAGACCCAGCACAGGAAAATGCCCCTCACCTGACTATCCGGTGAGGGGCCTTCTTGTGGAGCTGCCGGGAATCGAACCCGTTCTGCACACGTGGCAGGGGGGCAAAATACCGGTCTACCAGCAAAAACACATCACCGCGATTCACGGTAGATCACCATGTTTCATGGGCAATTGTGGGCAAAATGTGGGTGGCAATTCCCGGTGCTCATCACCGAGGTTGCCCACTACACCCCATCGAGATCGGCGGGCGCCTGGTCGGTAGCCCATCGGGCATAGGTCTGCTCGGGGGTCACGGTGATCACATCGGCCACAGCCACGAGTTCCGCAGGAACTACAGCCCATGACGGGTCGAAATGATGTCCGCTGGGCACGATTACAGCGTCGACGTCGAGACGGGTAACAACCACTCGCAATCGGTAGATCGGATCGGCGGTGCGCTCGTTGAACACGATGGTCTTACGCAGGTCGTAGCCGAGCCGCTTCGCTACAGAACGGATCTGATGCTCGTCCCACTGCTGCCGCACGCCGGAGATGTCACAGCGTACGTACCCGATCGCACCAGGCCTTGATGTCATGAGTTCCCCTCTGCTCGGGTGGTAAGCGCCCGACGCCGGGGATTGCCGCTTCGGGGCGTCGTCCCGGCGTCGGGGCTACGGGAAAGTGTGTTCCGCCGGCACCCTTCGGTGAGCAGGCTTAGTGTTTGCCTGTGTTTACCGATTCGGGGGTGACCGGCGAGCTACTGCGCGAGCTGCGCACAATCGCCGATATCGGCCTGCGACGCATGGCAAGCAAAACTTGCTTCACCGCCGGATATCTATCGCTGATCGAGACCGGACAGCGACCTGTGACGGGAGCGGTGCTCGACGCGTACAGGTCGATACTGTCTGACCCCGTTCTGGGCATGGAATCCGTTGACCTGGAACGACTCGGCGCGACTGTAGGCGACCCGTCCAGCGCGGGCCGTGCAGGACTGGAAGACCTCTCAGCGATCCTGGATCGCACGCGACATCTAGAGGACATTGTCGGGGCCGCGTCCGTCGTGCAGCTGGTTCGCGGCATGGATACGACAGCTCGCACCCTGGCGCGTCATCGCGCAGGCGGTACCGCATCGGCCAGCCTCGCATCCGAAGTCGCGCGATACAGAGGATGGCTGGAACACGCCACGCACCGAGCACGCCTCGCCGACCGCGTACTCAGCGACGCCGCCGTGCTTGCCGATGACGGCAATGATCCGTCACAGCTCGCACATGCGCACAGCTTCCGGGCATACACGGCGCGTCACAACGGCGACCTACAGCGCGCTGTAGACCTCACAGAGTCGGCGATAGCCGTCACCCGAGCCCATCCGATCCTCGGCGTCTATGACCGCTTTCAACGCGCCGAACTGCTCGCGTTGCAAGGAGACCGGCGCCGAGCAGCACGAGCGCTACACCACGCCGATGCGGCAGCGGCAGCAACGGAAGGGATCGACCTACCCGCATTCGGATACTGGTACACGCCGGGCTTCTGGGGCCTCGAACGCGGCGTGGTGCTCGCAGCGATGGGGCGCACTTCAGACGCAATACGGGAGGCCGAGACCGGATACGCGGTACTGCCAGGGGGTCACAAGGGCACCGATTGGGCACGCTCGATGCTTACCCAGATCGACCCGGACATGAGCGCGCCCTGAAGCTATGGGGCCGAGCCTTGCCCGGCGTGGCGCTCTGCGTACAGCGGATCGAAGGCGGGGGCGAGCGTGAGTCGGGCAAGACGCTGCTCGGCGTCGGAGAAGGGGCGTCCGTAGATATGGGTTCCGAGTTTCGGCGCTGTTTCTGCTATTTCGTTCCAATGAACGGTGCGCGTGAGGATCACGCCATCGGCGGGTAGCGCGTCGCGAAGTTTTCCTACCAGGAAGATCCGGTTTCGTGGCTGAATATGGTGCCAAAGATTACGGATCGCGAACACGTCGGCGGATTCGATGCCCTCACCGGGTAGCAATACTGGCCCAGGTGTGAATTGGATCAGGCCGCGAACGTCCTCACGAATACCGAGACGCTTGTCGTCATCAACGGGCACGAAGTATTCGCGGAAGTGTTCAGGAAGCCGCTCCATTTTGAAATCAACGTCAATCTCGGACTTCAAGTACTGTCCACGCATGGCGGCTTTGTGATGCTCCGCATGTCCATCATGGGCAATGACTTTCACATCGGATATTCCAGCGTAGATCAAGTGCATAGCCATAGTGAAAGGTTCCGCGCCGTTGTGGCACGCTCCAGCAATAATCTTTACCGGGCGATTCATGGCGCGAATAAGCTCGATGGCCTGCGTGAACCTCTGAGGATAGGCACCGAAACCGGTGACTTCCCATCGCATGTCTCGCATAAGTCTTCTTCCTTGGATTTGCCGCCCAGGAAGTGTGGCACGTCCCCCCAGCGAGAATGGAGTAAGGCACCGGGGAAAACACTTCCTGGGCGGCAGGACCGGAGATGGCACTCTCCGGAAGGGGATCGCCTACGACGTGGTAGGCGACGATTCAACTTCGAAACCGACGCCCCTGGCTTCGAGTTCGGCAAGGCGGGCGCGTACGTAGCTGAGCATCAAGTTCAGCTGTGCATTGTCCGGCTCTCCAAGGAATTGCTTGGGAGGACCGGCGAGTGCGCGGACTATCACAGCTTCGGCTCGCTTGGCTGTGGCAAGCCGCTCCCGATCTACCTCGGTCCGGCTGATACCGAACACTCCTGTGCGCCCCATGCTCCGGGCAACGCCGAATTGCTCTGCGGCAAGTTCTCGCGGTGTCAGCATTTCAGTTGCCATCCTTCATTTTCACGGGAGCATAGGTACGCTTCCGGCCACCCCGGACTTCCACAGCCCCGACTCGTAGTGCGTCAGCCAGTCGCTTGGCCTTATCGGTGCCACGGCGAGCAATCGCGTTCGCGGTCTGCTCCCGGCACTGCTCCTCGCCGATACCTCGAATGGTGAATCGATTGTGGCGACGCGCTTGCTCCATCTCCGCCTCTACTAGTGCCATCATCCTGGCGTGTTTCGCAATAAGGGCGCGCCCTTCTTCGGTATCAGCGAGACTGCTGCGTACCGGGCCGCAATTATCGTCGATATCGAAGCTTCCGGGAACGTCCTTGTCGAGAAACAAACCATCGAAATCATCGGCGAACCCCCCGGCGGCCTGCGCAATATTCGCTCGTGCCTGACGCGTCGATATCGGAGGGCGACTGACACCACGGAGATTCATATCAGTAACTCGCTGAATCATTGCTTCACGCCTCCCTCGATAAAGGCACGGCGGAGTGCGATGGAGTCGCTACGTGCCGCTTCCAGCCGCTTGAGCGCCTGGTCTTGCCGCTGAAAGGTCAACTCGTTGACGTGAAGATGCCTACGCCCCTCCTTGTCGAGGGATTCGTGCGCGCTCCAATTCTCGGGCTTCATCAACTCGCGATATTCCCGCTCCGCAGCGTCGACGCGCTCTTCTGACTCGATCAGGTCCTTAATCTTGATCATTTGGTAAATCTCTCTTCCTACTGCGCGCCGCACCACGGGCACGTTGTGTCGTCGGGATCGAGCAGGCCCGGCTGCCACCATTTACGCGCTCGTGCCGGTTTTGTGGAAGCGCCCAAGCCCCGATAGGGGCGATCTACATTGCACACCGCACATGGCACCCATTCAGGAGTAGTCCATTTGCGGCCCGGCATTTCCATAGTCACGCCTCGCGCCCTTTCAGCCCCAGGTGGTTATGGTTCGGGAGTCGGGACGTACTGCGCCCCCGTTCGGCACGGAGCTGGGCAAGCTTGCTGGGCTTCGCCTCGGGCTTAGGTGGGATGCCGTGGCGTTGAACATCCTTCAGCGCCGATAAATACGCGCCAACTAGCCGAGCGCTTGGTTCGCCCTGTGATCCGTCGACCTGATCAGCGAGCGTGCGCGCCAATTCGGCCAATGCGGGGGTCACAGTCAGTGCCTCTAGGGACTTCTCCAGCGCTTCCCGGTGTATTCCGCGTCGATTCGTCCGATTTCGTCTGATCTCGGCCATTCTAGGGGCTCCTTTCTGCGTGTTCTGACCGGCGCCGACCCCTGGCGAAATCGGCGAGGAGGGAAATTTTTCCTGCCTGGCGGACGTGTCAGGGCCAAGGGCCTTTGAACTTCGCATCCACTCCTCCCTTCCTATTCGCCGCGTATTCCGCGACCACTGCCCGATCGAATACCCATGCCTTGCCTACGAGCTGCCCGTCCAAGTCTTTGGCGATATAACGGACCCGTCGTTGCGAGCATCCGAGCATTCGTGCCACCTCGGCAGAACCGATTGATTCTGATTTCAATTCTGAAAGACTCGGCGTCAACGGAGTTCCCGTGTCGGAACCACTGAGCAATTCGAGTTCGATGGCAAGCCGTGCATCCATTCGCCGCAATACATCGGGCACCGGCCCGTAATGCTGCCGATGTCGGATCATTTCACTTACGACGTAACGGAGCATTCGAGCGTCGTCGATATCGAGAAACATCAGACGCTCTTTCGAAGATCGGTCGGCATACGCAAAAGACCCGCCCATATTCCTTGTGCGTCCACACCTAGCCGCCCTGCGGTGGCGGAACATTCGATGCGTACTGGACAGCGGGCACATACCCCCCTCCCCCTCCACCAACGTGCTTCCTGATTTTCGGGGGATTCACCGAAAATCTCGTAGTCGAACAATGGGGCCATGCCTACGCAGGCCGCATCGACCAGTTGAGGGCTGACGAGATTTGCGATCGGAGGTGCGACCTTGGGCCACTGCTTCTTGGGGCGCCGATAGCGAGACGTCATGCCGCACCGCCGTCGACGAAGCGCGCCTGTGGTCGACCGCCCCGGCAGATGTGACTGAAACCATCTTCGAGACGACCGCAATGCGGGCAGGCATCTGGGTCGACCGTGCCGTCTCCGCCGCTAGGGTGTCCGAAGGTGTCCAGACCCGTCTCTATGCCGTCTGAGCTGGGGTTTTGATGGGACGCCTTTCTATTTATGGACGCCTTCAAGGTGTCCGGGGATTCAAAGGCGTCCGAACGTTCTTGCTGGTCAGGGCCATTTGGACGCCTTTGGGCACCTTCGGACGGGGCAGCGGCGGACAAGTAGCGCTCAAAGGCGTCACGGAAGTCTTCGCGCCGGTAGCCGCGTTCGGTCTTGGCCGTGTTGTGGCCCGTCTTGATTCCGTATTCCCTCAGCCGGTGCCCCAACTTCGAGGGGTTGAACTCGAAGGCGCTCCAGGGTGACTCTTCGACGCCCCAGAGAGCCGTACACAGCTCTGCCGATTTCATGAACGGCTTTTTCGACTTCGCAAAGATGTCACGAATATCGGACAGCAACCTCGTGTTCAGCGACGCCGCTTCGTCAACCTCGGCCGCATTGGTGACCATGCCCCTGGCCGCATTGCGCGCCAGAGCTGGCCACTGTCCGCCTGCCATGTCCGCGACAGAAATCAGCGGTTCCCATACGTCGGCAGCACGGTCTTCGACTCCGAGGTCTTCCGGTTCATAGCCGGTCAGTTTCTCGCGGACGGTATCTGCCCATTCGGCGATTCGACCACGCAGATTTTCGAGCGCTGGTCGGTCACGTCGAGTTCTATATGGAGCAACTACTTCGGAAGGTTTCCGGCGACGCATCTCGATTATGACCGCGCGGTCCTCGATGGTGTCCGGCAGTCGTCCGATACCGGCGAGTGCGGCCATGGCGAACGTTTCGAACTCAGTCGGCTGATGGTTCGGGCCGACTGTCCGGCCGAACGGTAGCCCGCGCTGGAACCCCGCATTGAGCAGTCCGCGCAGATCCTCGTTCTGCTCTGCCACCTTCTTCGATCCGAAGATGGTGTCCACCTCATCGAACATCAGCGTTGGCGGTGGGTCTGCGTCCAGTGACCGGAAGATGTAGGCCACGGTGGCGTTCACCGCGCGCAGTGGTGAATATGCCAGAGCATCAAGTATTTCCAGTACACGGGACTTGCCTGAGCGTTTCTCTGGCGATCGGAGCACCAGACGGGGCGCGTACTCGAAACAGCCGGTCAGATGGGTTGTCACCGCCCATAAGACGACGGCAATCGTTGCGTGCTCCGTGGGGAGCACGCAATATTTCAATAGCGCGGTGCGAATGTCATCCAGTAGCGCTGCCCCGTCGATAGGAGCTTTCGCGGGCAAAGTCCAGTCGCCCACGATCACTAAATCGCCGATATCGTGGCCAGCCGCAATGTGGTCGGCTAAATCCTTGCCGTCTCTGGCCTTAGCGACCGTGACCGAGGCGGCAATGCCCGCAAGATGCTTAGCAACCAGGGACGCTCTCCGCATACCCACGGTGTCGTCGTCCGCGACAACCACCACCGGTCGCCCCTTCAGCATCGACCAGTCAGCCCGCGCGGGGTCCATTTTTGCGCCTTGAGCCTGACTCACCGCGAAGGCCCCGATTGACTGCGCGGCGAGCACGCACTTCTCGCCTTCGACCACGGCCACCGGCACACCGAGGCTGGTAGGCAAATGGTCCGACCCGAACAGCGCAGTCCCCTGCTTGTTCCCGGACTGAAAGAAGGTCTTCTTACCATCGTCGCGGTATCGGCGCTCGACCACCCGACCATCCGGATACTGGTAATTCGTGCGCGGGCTATCAAACAGGTCTGCCTTGCTTAGCCCTATATCGGTAAGCACCTGGTCCATGTCGCCGTTGTGGCAGTAGACCAGCACCCCATCCGACGACCTACGGAACGTCGTACCCCTATCCGCACTGCTGTGTCCTGGTGTCGACGCCGCGCCGTGGTCGCCTTTGTCGTCTACCGTGCACCCGTACTCGCGCAAGGCATTTACGAGCCGGTCATAGGCTGCGCAAGGCGCACTAGAATTAATCATTGTCGGAACTCCCGAATTTCGATATGCGGCCCGGTGAGCGTGGTTCCTACTCACCGGGCCGACTACTGGGATGCAGGCCCTTTTCGAATTACGGAGTGATCAATCTTCGTTCAGTTGCTTGTACCAGTCGTCCAGCAGCTCGGCGGCTGAGACACCGAGTACTCGCGCGATGGCCATAACCTCGTGCACTGTCAGCGCGCGCCCCTCGCGAACGAGGGCGTCGGCAATCCCGGCGCATATCGCCCGAGTCGCTGCGGCATCCCATGCGACGCACTCGCAGCACGAAAAGACTTGCCCGAGGGGACCGAACCCGACCGGCTGAGACATGAGCCCCGGAACGTCCAGGTCTCGATCGCAGGCGATACACGAGAGCCCGTCGCGCTGCCGCTCGTTGAGATCCTCCGCATCGAACTGGCGGGCGGGATGGGCCTTATCGGCCCCGTGGCTCGCCGCGAACTCTTCCGCGCTGCGACGGGTCCGTGTAGTGGTGAACGCGATCAGATCGCCGTGCTCGTCGAGCACGGCGACCGACCACGGCATTCCCCTCTCGGGGTGGTAGGTGATCGCTGCAGCAGCCGAGGGGCGGGTAGGGTTAGGCATTGAATTCTCTTTCATCAAGGGGTTTCACTGGCCCGGCGAGCTGTAGACGCAGCTCCCGGGCCGCTTCCGTGTTGGGGCAAGTTCGGCATCACGCCGCGCCCGGTCGGTCCGCAGTGCCGCACAACGTGTTTCGCTCAATCCAGTCGCGGATGTCCTGCCACCTGTAGAGCACGTTTCGGCCGTACTTCACGTAGGGGATTCCAACGCCGTGGTACCGGTCGTTCGCCAATCGGGCCGTTGTCGTGCGGAGGTAGGTTGCGACCTCGGCAGGGGTTGCCAGGTTCTGATCCATCAGTCTTCCTATCAAAATGATGTGCATCAGCATCGTTTCGATGCCGATGCCTGAATGATGCACCATGATTCGGAAGGGTGTCAAGATGACGCTTGACGACATCATTTCGATGGGTCAGACTCCAGTTGTGGCAGAGAAAAAGAACCCGCTCGGGGAGCCTGGCGAGACCGTGAAGCACAACGTGAAGAGGCTGCGCGAATCCGTTGGCCTCTCCTACGCCGAGCTGGCGCGCAAGCTCGACTCCCTGGGCCGACCAATCCCCGTACTCGGCCTTTCTCGCATCGAGAAGGGGGAACGGCGCGTAGATGCAGATGACTTGGTGGCCCTGGCCATCGCCCTCGACGCCTCACCGATCGCGTTGTTGATGCCCGAGACAGTGGAGGAGTCCGAACCTGCGAGCCTGATGGGCAAGCCCATTACCGCCAGAGAAATGTGGAACTGGCTCCGTGGTGACCAACTACCAGATGCGCTAGAGGGCAATGCACTTGCTTTCGTGGTCCGGTCTCGCCCTAGGTGGACCATCAACCTGGAGATGCCCGCCCCGACCATCGAGGTCGACGGCAGAGAGTTGAAGTGAACCGTGGCGACGATTGAGCCCTACACGCTTACCGGCGGCCAGACGCGCTACCGCGTCCGCTACCGCAAGCCGGACGGCAAGCAGACCGACAAGCGCGGCTTTCGACGTAAGCGCGATGCCGAGCAGTTCGCCAACACTGTCGAGGTCAAGAAGATGAGCGGCGAATATGTTGCGCCGTCGCTGGGCCGGCTCACCATCGCGGAGATGGGTGCAGTGTGGCTCGCGCGCCAGGTGCACATGAAAGAGTCGTGGGCGGTGCGCGTCGATTCCATCTGGCGCGTACACGTCGAGCCCTATTGGGGCGCACGGGCTGTCGCTTCCATCACGCGTCCAGAAGTCCGGGACTGGATAGCCGGTCTCCATCGCGCGCCGTCGACCGTCTCGGACATTCACGGCGTGCTGTCTGCGATTCTCGAGGAGGCCGTTGACGAACGGCGGATACCGGCGAACCCCGCCGCAGGGGTGCAGCTTCCCCGGCGCGTACCCGTCGATCACAACTACCTCACCCACGGACAGGTGGCCGCGCTGGCTGCCGAGGCCAAGTATCCGGAAATAGTGATACTGCTCGCCTACTCCGGGATGCGCTGGGGCGAGATGGCCGCGCTACGCCCCCGAGATGCCGACTTGGACCGCAGGCGCATCCGGATTGCCCGGTCTGCATCCAAGGTCAATTCGCGGAGCGTGATCGGCGCGCCGAAGACGTGGGAGATGCGGACAGTGGCGATCCCAACCGAAGTTGCCGAGTTACTGCGGCCGGTGTTCGATGCGCAGCGGGACCCGAACGGCCTACTGTGGGCACGACCAGACGGCGAACCGCTACGCCCGCCGACAACTACGCATTGGTTCGGCGGTGCGGTGCGTCGGTGCATCGCGGCATCCACACCGCGCGATAGAGGTGGTGAACCAACCGGCCCCGCCACGTTCCCACGAGTGACCGCGCATCAACTTCGGCACACCGCCGCGTCGCTGATGATCCAATCCGGCGCGCATGTGAAGACTGTGCAGCGCCAGCTTGGGCACAAGACAGCGACCATGACTCTCGACACCTACGGGCACCTGTTCCCCGACGACCTAGACGACGTGGCAGACCGGATGGGCGAAGGCTTGCGCGCCGCTGCGTCTGCGCGATGTGGGCAGAATGTGGGTACAGAGGTAGATCAGCCCGGCGAAGCGGCATAAAAAAGGCCCTTCACCTGGTATTCCAGGTGAAGGGCCTTTGTGGAGCTGCCGGGAATCGAACCCGGGTCCTCCGCCGCGTCTTCAGGGCTTCTCCGTGTGCAGTCCGCTAGGTCTCTACTCGGATCTCCGGGTCTCGCGAACAAGCTCGGATGACGATCCCAGTCGCTGTTCGATTTTCCGTCCTGGCCCGCGACCGACCCGGACGGTAAGTCCCTCTAGCTGATGCCAGTACCCGGGTCGAGGGACGAACCCGGACTGACAGAGACGACCTGCTACTTAGGCAGCGAGGGCGTACTCGCGCTGATTGGAATCGGCGCTTAATTGGTTGCAGCGACGCTTACGGTGGTCTCTTGCCTGCACCGACACGCTTCCCCTAAATCTACGTACGCAGTCGAAACCGTTCAGCCCCGTACGCCCCGGCACCGTGCCGGGCTGTTCATATTAACACCGCCCAGATCCGGGATCATCCCATTATTCGACGGTGTCGGGCGTCACATAGCGGGCAATCGCCGCGCCTGACACAGGGCACGTTCACACCGGCACCGACGCCTCGGTCGACGTCGACCGAGGCGGACTCTGGAGCAGCCTGACCGCCCGGTGCCCATCCGCATTCCACGAGGCGCGAGTTTCCTCTGAGCCGACACCGGTATGGACGCTCGTCCAACTGCTCCGCTCGCTATGACTGGACCTGGTCCGTCGACCGACTCTCCGTCGCCGAGCGCGAGTCGCGGACAGCGCACCGTCGCGCATGTAGACGACGGTGATCTCTCGACTGAGCGGTGCACCAGGCCTCGCCGCAGCGCAGCCGGTGACGGTCCCGGTACCCAGCCGCCGCGACCGTGCCCGCCGACCCGCCGGTGCCTTCGGGTGCGCAATCCCATCCGCCGTGAGTCGGCTGGCCGCAAACCGCGGCGCGATATCGCCATGTTCGCGGACGTCTTCGCCATGATCGCAGGGCCGTCACGACATCGACTGCCCGGCGGTCAGCGCCGCAGTGGCCAACGCACGGTACGGCCCTCGACACGTTGATCACAGTGCCCCCGCGTATTTCGGGGTCGGCGAACTCTCGCACTCACGCTGTCGGCGGTGGTCAGCCGCCCCACCGGCCTCGGAAGTGCGCCGGTGTTCCCGAATGCTGGCACCCGACTTCCACAGCTGAACGCCGAAGCGACTTACACTGCACGAGCCGTGCGCTCGGCTCTGAGCAGCGGGTCTCGATATCAGACTAAGGAAACACTGTGGCAGTAACCAGCATTCGGGACAGGTTGCTGCGCCTGTCCGCTCTCGCCGTGATCACGGGCCTGGTAGTCCTCACCGGTTGTTCCTCCGTGCGAGACGATTCCGCGCGAGCCGATCCGGGTGTCACGTCCGAACCCTGTCCGAACGCTGTCGACTCCACCAAGGGCTGTCTCTACCTCGGCGTGCTGTCCGACCTGACGCGTGGGCCGTTCGCCGCGCTGGGCAAGGACATCAACAACGGCCAGTTGGCATTCTGGAAGTCGGTGAACGAAGCCGGCGGAATCGGCGGCAAATACGAGGTCGATATCGGAAGTTACACCGAGGACACCGCTTACGAGCTGCGGAAGCACGCCGAGGCGTATCAGCGCGTCGAACCGCACGTGCTTGCACTCGCGATGAGTTTTGGCACAGTGCAGACGCAGCAGGTGCTCGACCGGATGGACGTGGCGAACATGATAGCCGTCGCCGGAACCTTGTGGTCGGGATGGCAATTCGAGAACAGCGACAAAGGACTGCTGCTGGAATCCGGCTACTCCTATTGTTCCGAGGCGATCATCGCCCTGGACTGGATTTCCGAGAACGAGGAGAAGCCGGACGCGATCGCCACCGTCAGTTACCAGGGCGACTACGGCGGTGACTACTCGACCGGTGCGAAGAAGTGGGCCTCGGCCAATCGGGTCGACCTGGTGGCGCAGATCGAGACCGAACCGAACACACAGGTCGGCAACCAGGATGCCGCGGTCGCCAAGGTCCTGTCCGCAGGAGCGGATCTCGTGATGCTGGCCACGGGCCCGGCAGAGGCGGGCGAGATCATGGGCAAAGCAGCACTGGCCGGCTACCGCGGAAGGTTCCTCGGCTCCGGCCCCACGTACAACGGTGGTCTGCTGAAAAGCCCCGCGGCGAGCACGATCACGACGCGGTACAACATGACCTCACCACTGGACGGATGGGACGGCACCAGCGCGGGAGCCAAGAAGGCGCGCGCCTCGGCGACCCTGGAGCCATCGACCTGGGGGTACAGCGCAGGCTGGATGTTCTCCTACCCGATGAAGGCGGTACTGACCAGAGCCGTGATCGAAGGCAAGCTGAGCCGCAAGGGACTCCGCGAAGCGGTGAACGGTCTGCGGGTGGATTATGACGGTTCGATACCCGAATATGTCTACGGCGCACCCACGCCCGACCTATCCCGCCAGCGGGCAATTATCGAGATGCCCGACCAGACCGCGCCGCTGGGGGCCAGAACCCTGGTGACCGGCTATCACGGCCCGACTCAGGACCGCATCACCCTCACCGAGCCGTGCGTGCAGCCGTAAGAGAGCGAGACATGGGATTATCCAGCAGCCGTCGTCAACTACGTCGTATCGTGACCGTTCTGCTCGTCCTCGGGCTCGTGTCGACGGGCGCCTGCTCGACGTCGACGCCCGCGGCGACACCCGGCGTCACCCACCATCCGTGCCCGCACGCTGTCGACCGAAACAAGGGCTGCATCTATCTCGGCGTCCTGTCCGATCTGAACAACGGCCCCTTCGCTCAACTCGGGAAATCACTGCAAGAAGGGCAACTCGCTTTCTGGAACGAGGTGAACAAGCAGGGCGGAATCGGCGACTACGAGATCGACATCGCGACCTACACCCGGGACACCGCCTACGATCCACGCAGGCACATCACCGAATTCGGTAACGTCGCGCCGCACGTGCTCGCGCTCGCGATGAGTTTCGGTACCGCGCAGACACTCGGGGTCCTGGCCGAGATGGACGAGGCGAACCTGGTCACCAGCGCGGGAACACTCTGGTCAGGCTGGCAATATCGATCCACCGATCGCGGTCTCGTCCTGGACGGCGGTTTCTCTTACTGCACCGAAGCCGTCCTCGGTCTGGACTGGTTCGCGCAGAACTACTATCGACCACGTACGCTCGACGTAGTCGCCTACCGCGGCAATTACGGCGGCGACTATGCCAGCGGCGCGCTCAAATGGGCATTGGACAACGGCGCGACGATCACCTCACGCATCGACACCGGTCCCGATTCCGAGGTCGGCAATCAAGACATACCGATCGCCGAAATCATGGCCGACCCACCGGATCTCGTCCTGCTTGCCACCGGCCCCACCGAAACCGCCGAGATCGTGGGCAAACTCGCGAAATCCGGCTACACCGGCCGTTTTCTCGGGTCGACGCCGACCTGGAACGGCGCGCTGCTCGACACGTCTGCCGCACGCGCGCTCACCACGATGTACAACTACACGTCACCGTTCGACGGCTGGGACGGAAACAGCACCGGAGCCCAGCGCGCCAGGGCCGCGGCACCTGCCGAACCGACCGACTTCGGCTACAACATCGGCTGGGCCATGTCGTATCCGATGAAGGCGTTGCTGACCAAGGCAGCCGAGTCGGGCGAACTCGACCGGTCGACTTTGCGCAAGTTGCTCGCCGGGCTCACCGTGGATTCCGAAGGAATGGCGGCACCGCAGAGTTATGGGCGCGACGAACCCGACATCGCGGCGCAGCGCGCGGTGATCAACGTCCCCGATGCGACCACGTCGCTCGGTTCGCGCACGGTGGCCGCCGACTTCCGCAGCCCCACGCTGCAACGGATCTCCCTGCACGAACCGTGCACCCGATGATTCGGTCAGTTCCGGCTGCGGCGACGAGCGCGACCGCGGTCGGTACGACAGTCGGGCCGATCTGCTGCTGACGAAGAACCCGAACACCGAGCAGCACCGTCGCCGGCAGCACGGTCGCCGCCGAGTGCCACAGGCCGTCACGCTCATCGGCGACAGCAGTGAGCAGAGAACCGCTGCGGGATACAACCAACCGCAGCGGCTCACCTCGTGGTCAGCCAGACGCTCCGGGGCCGCGACACCAACGGCCGGCAACCGGTGTCCACCGAGGTCTCGCACAGGAAGACAACGCGACGCCGTCGGCGGTGCTCACGCCACGAATCCACGAGCACCCGCGTCGATGGTCAGTGCATGCCTTTGATGCGCCGTCCCAGCTCGCGGGTGACCTCGCGTTCCGCAGTGCGCCGCGCCAGGTCCTGACGCTTGTCGTAGTCTTGCTTTCCCTTGGCCAGGGCCAGTTCGACCTTCACCTTGCCATCGGAGAAGTACATCGACAGTGGCACCAACGTCTGGTTGCCCTCGCGGGATTTGCCGACCAGCCGCTCGATCTCGCGCTTGTGCAGAAGCAACTTGCGCACCCGGCGCGGCGAGTGGTTCGTCCACGTGCCGTGGCTGAACTCGGGAATGTGCAGCCCACGCAGCCACACCTCGCCGTTGTCGACAGTAGCGAAGGCGTCCACGAGCGATGCCTTGCCCTCCCGGAGGCTCTTCACCTCGGTGCCGACCAGCGCGATCCCGGCCTCATAGATGTCCAGGATCGTGTAGTTGTGCCGCGCCCGACGGTTGGTCGCGATGACCTTGCGCCCCTTCTCCTTCATGACTCACCACCAGCGATAGATGCCTGGTCAGAGGCACTGACAGTCGCTAGCCGTCGGGCGTGGTCCCGTCCTGGTCCCGTACCGGGACGGCCGCCCAGCCCGGTCCCATTGCCCGGTCCCGTCGCCCCACGGCACGGCCCCATTTCCTTCATGTACACCCTTCTAACACGTCTGCCCTGGTCGGCGGCAAGTTGTTTAACCCCCGCCCGTACCCACGCCGCGATATCACAATGCCCGATCCAGCTTACGGAGCTTACGAACCCACCCGCCGGTGGCCACCCGTCCGATCAACCACGCGATGAGGCGAAATCTTCAGCACTTACCCACGCGCACCGACGGATTCTTCGGAGAGAATCGAGCGATGATGGGGGGACGCGACAAATGGGCGAGAGTTCCACTCGAAGGTTTCCGGCGGGTTCGTGGATTCCTGGTGCGGTAAGACGTGGAAACCGCGGGGTTGCTGTGTGGAAAGTCGGCATAGGACGTTGATCGGCGGGGTGCGGATCGTCCTGCACAGTTGTGCAACCGCCGGTGTCGTGGTCACCACAGACATGCCTGCCGCAGCTAGTCGTGATCGGCCCGGCATGACACCTCGATCGAACCGAGGACGGCTCCCCGCCTCATTGCATACTGGACGGCCTGTTGACGCGGTATCGACTACGAGCGTGACCTGCCCACCCCTCTAATCCGAACATGATGGTGACCGGGCAGGCGGTAGCTGTCGGCGGAGCCGACACTGGTTGTTGCTGGTTGAGTGTGGTCGGGGGAAATTCGGTCGCCGACCGAGTTGTTCGGCGTCACGCTCTACGGCATGGAAGAACTACAACACCGGATCCGCGCGCTCCACACGGCATCCATGTCACCGTCCATCAGGCGTACTCCCCGGTCATCGGCAGGCCCGCCGTCCACGACGGCCGCTTTCCTGCAGCGTGGAAGCGGGCTGCGGATGCTGCGGGGCGGCGTCTGCAGGAGGTGTCGACGCATTCGACGATGGCCCGGTCGTTGACGGGGATGGCCAATCATCTGGTCGAGCTGGGTTTCGAGCGGGTGGTGATGGAGGCGACGCCGGACTACCGATGTGCTCGGCGCAGTCTAGTTGTGCAAGGTCGCCGAACGGCAGATCCTGCGCGCCAGTTTCGTACCGCCGGTGCCGATCCGGCGGCTGCGGGATCTGACCAGGTACCGGATCGATCTGGTTGGCGCACGCACGGCGGAGAAGAACCGTGTCGAGAAGCTCCTCGAGGACGCCTGCATCAAACTTCTCCGACATCTTCGGAGTCTTCGGGCGGCAGATGATGGCCGCCCTGATCGCCGGTGAACGGAATCCGAAGGTGCTGGCACAGATGGCGCGGTCCCGGATGCGCACCAAGATCGGCCAGCTCGAGCAGGCGTTCGACGGACACTTCGGTGACCATCACCGGTTCCTGCTGGCCCGGATACTGGCCCGTATCGACGGTATCGACGCCGACATCGCCGCCCTCGACGCACAGATCCATGAGCAGCTGGCCCCTTTCGCCCCGGCGGCGATACGCCTGGATGAGATCCCCGGCATCGGGCCGGTCACCGCCGCGATCATCATCTCCGAGGTCGGGCTCGACATGTCCCGGTTTCCTACCGCCGGGAACCTGTGTTCCTGGGCGAAGTTCTCCCCAGGCATCCACTCCTCAGCCGGTAGAACCAAGGGCAACGCCTCCACCGGACACGGCAACCGCTACCTCGCGCGGGTTCTCGGCGAGGCCGGGGTCGTCGCCGGCAAGACTCACACATTTCTCGGTCAACATTAACGACGCATCGCCAGACGACGAGACAAGAGGCGGGCCATCGTCGCCGGTGGCCGCTCGATCCTCGTCATCATCTGGCATCTTCTGCACGACGAGAACACGATCTTCACCGACCTCGGCGCCGACCACTTCACCCGACACATCAACGCCGACAGCAAGCGCCGCAACCACATTCGCCAACTCGAAGCCCTCGGTTACACCGTCACCCTCCCCCCGCCGCTGACCACACTCAACCAGCAATAACCAGTGTCGGCTCCGCCGACAGCTACCGCCTGCCCGGTCACCATCATTTTCGGATTAGCACCGGATAGATGGGGGCTCGCGAAGGGCAGTACGAACACTCACCCGGTCCCGTCGCCTTACACCAGGGTGGTGGGATCGCCAGGAGGGCTAGCACAGCTTGTCACAGATCCTGTGTCGGTGGTCCAGCGCGCTAGTTCGGTACCGCTGGCGAGATTCCTTACCCGCACGGTTTTGTCTAGCTGCCGGGCCAGCGGCCCGCTTTACGACGGAGGCGGAGGCCCTCTGACGACAAACGTTACGGCAGTACCCGTCGAAGAACGGGCTCAGGCAGGGGTGGCGGGGGTTATGAGGTCGTCGGGGTCCCCTCGGCTGCGAGAACCTCATGTTCAAGGTCGTCCACCCGCTCGCTGAGGTCTCCGTCTGCGACGGCACCTTCGACGCCTGGCTTCGCGTCGCCCTCGCTGTCCTGCTCCGCCGCTACGGCCGAGCGATTCATCACCGCGTCTACAGCCCTGCGCTGACTGCCCGAGGGACGCGGCCAAAGATGCGTGTAGATGTCTAGAGTAACTTTGCTGCTGGAATGCCCGACCGCTGCTCGTACCTGCGCTACATCCACCCCCTGAGCGATGAGCAAAGACACATAGAAATGGCGGCCGTCATGCCAGGTGAACTTGTGGCCGGTTGACGCTTGCCTACGCATACGTGGCCTGAATGTGGAGCGGTTGACCCAGCGGCCCCTTGGCTCGGTCAAGCGCCTGACGGTGCGCCGCATGTTGTCGGTCAGGTTCTTACCTCTGTACGACTTCCCTGTCGGTGTGAGAAACACCAGACGCTCGCGGTCGTTGACGCCGATCTTGGCAAGGTGCTTTTTCAGTGGCCCGTACAGGTCATCCGGCATCTCCACTGTGCGTTTCTTGTAGTTTTTGACAGCGGCTAGTGCACCTGCTTTGTCCACCTGTTGCACGACATGGATCTCACGGCGATCCAGGTCGATGTCACACACCCGCAGCCCGGCTACCTCGGACGCTCGCAAACCAGCATCGACCGTGATCCTGAACATCGTGCTAAATGGCTCGTTGAACTCGTCGAGCAATGCGAATACCTCATCCGGTGTCAGTATGTCAACCTTGGTCGGTTGAAATCCAGGTAGTACGGGCACCTCTATCTTTCGAGTTGGGTTTTTGTGCAGAATCTCATCATTCACTGCGATGTTCAGCAAAGTTCGCAGGAACTGCAACCACAGCTTCTGTAGAAGGGCTCAGTTTCCGTCCTTTAGCCCACGGACGGCCATGGATCACCAATACATCGAGCCATTCGCGAACACTGGAAGCTTGGACTTGAACCAGAGTCTTGGTGGCGAGCTCACCGAGGTCATCGATAAAGCCTTGACGCAACCGCCGGGTGTTGATATTCAATGCTCGGTCACGCCACGTTTCCGCATACTCCTTCACCAGAGTCTGACCAAGCTTCGGATCGACATATCCATAGTTTCTGATGGATTCCTTAAGCTGAGCCTCGAAGTGTTCAGCCGTTCCGGGCTTACGCGGGTTTACCCGTTGCTCAAAGCTTTTAGAGCCTTCGATATCCGAGCCAGGCGGGGTCCATCTGACGATGTAGCGTGTATACTTACGACCTCTGCTGTTCGTACGAACCTTGGCTTGAATGTGAACCATTACACCTCTCCACTCGTGCAAAACGGCGCGAGATAGCTTAGTCCCGCCATTTTCTATTATAATTAAAATGATGACCGTTAACGCAACGCATGTCGACTAAGCAGCTTTGGCGACGTATTGCTCTTCAGCCCAATTATCCAGATCCGACTTCTTATACTTTGCAAGCCGGCCGAATAGAGCGTAGCGCGGTCCCGTATCAACAGTTTGAGATGCCCAATAGGATAAGGTACCTCTCGATAAGTCGAGATATCTTTCAGCCTTTTCTCGTCCCATCCAAACCACTTCGTCCTCCACCATATCCTTCTCTTTATCATTCGAGACTAAGCGAGCAAATCTGCACCGCTGGCAAGGTTCAACTTTCTGAATGCTTCTGCGCGAGTCGCTCTCACCACTGGTCAGCGAATCGTCTCGCCGCTTGCCGTTGGCCATTGTTTCCTCCTGGATCGGCGTTGTTCCGTTGTCTCTTCCGGGATCGCGCTCAACGATCCGTCGACGTGATTGAGGACGTACCCGGCGCTGATCCGGGCTCATGCCGCGTCTTGCGCATCGAGGAACACGTCCTCGACGTCGATGGCGTCTCCGGTGTAGTCGCCGCGGCCGGCGCGTGGCCGCAGCGACGGGAGCGAGCTGAGGTCAACATCGCTGTCGACGTCCTCGGTGGTGAGTTCGCTCGGGTCGGTTACCGGAAGTCCTCGATGTTCGTGCATGGCAACCTCACCCAGGATTTGCTGCCGCCCAGGTGACATCCGTAGGACACCATGCGGACATCTTCTTGACGGTCCCTCGGGAATCTCGACAGACTGATGCGAATTCCGAGTGTTGGTCGTTATTGAGCAACTGGAGGTCTCGTGCAACTGGCGGTGGTCCGGTCGCTGGGCGCTCCTCGGAGACTGGCGACGGCGCAGGAGCTCGAGGATTTCGAGCAGGAACTGGTGGACCAGTTCCTGCTGGCCGCGGTAGGCGCCGGGACCTGCGACAAGTCGGTGAACGCGGACCGGGCAGTGTTGTTCGAGTTCGCCCGCTTCGTAGGGCGTCCGATCTGGATGGCGCAACCTCATGACGCCGATCGTTTTCTGGTGCATCAACGGGTAGACCTGCGGCGAGCGCGGTTGACGGTGCAGCACAAGGCCTGGACGTTGGGGCATTTCTTCGACTTCCTGATCGATCGGTATCAAGGCGACATTCACGCGCTGACCGGATTCCTCGTCACGCAACCGATCGACGAGCACAATCGGCCAGCGAGAGCGGATTACGGTGTGGTCCGCATACCGCCATCGGACGGCGAGGTGGAGACGCTGTTCTCGTCCTGGCGCGAGTCGCTGGCAGGCACACGCAAGTTCCTGCCCGCAGCACGCGACTATCTGGCCGCATCGTTGTGGCGGCGCACAGGGTTGCGGATCCAGGAGACCTACATGCTCGACATTCGTGATTGGCGCCGCGATCTGGGCGAGTACGGAAAGCTGCACGTGCGTTTCGGCAAGGGAAGCCGGGGTCGGGGCCCCAAGACTCGGCTGGTCCCCGCGATCAACCAGGCCGGGAACCTGCTGGACTGGTGGCTCAACGACATGCGACACCAATTCGGCGACGACTGGCAACATCCGGACGCACCGCTGCTGCCCAGCGAACGCCCGGACCTGCACACCGGATACTGCGGCCGAGTCGGCGACCAGTCGTTGCGCGACGGACTCGCCGGCGCGACGAGGCGATGGTTGCCGACCTGGCAGGGCCGACTGACACCGCACACGCTGCGGCACTACTGCGCATCGTCGCTGTATGCGCGAGGGCTGGACCTGAAGGCGATCCAGGAGGTCCTCGGCCACGAGTGGCTCTCGACCACGACCCGCTACATCCACGTCCAGTCCGACCACGTCGAACGCGCGTGGGAGCAGTCCAACCAACGGGTCTCGGCGCGACTGGGACTGACAGCGGAGAGCAGGTGAGCCGATGCAATGGAATTTGCGGATGAAAGCCGCCGAAGTGGGGATCTGGAAGTCGACCGAGATGCGGCGGCGCCTCGCCGAGGCAGGGCTCGAGATCAGCGCCGGGAAGATGTCGGCGCTATGGACCGGGAACCCGACCTCGATCCGCCTCGACGACTTGGACGTGATTTGCAGCGTGCTCGATTGCGCGCCAACGGAATTGCTGATCCGCGAACCGGACAAGGTCGCGGCCCGCAAACCCGGCCGCACCCAGGTCAGCAACGGCGGCGCGTCCGCACCGCTCACGCCGAGGTTCGGCCGACACCGGTCCCTTCCCCCAGCATGAGACCACCACGACACCGCTGCACGGTCTGCCGCGCCCGCCCACCAGCGATGCGGGAGATCCCGTACTGCTTTCAGTGCTGGCCCGGCGGGCCCGTCACCCCGCCACCGTGCCGACGATGCCTGTCCAAGACCGACTACTACACCTCCGGGCTGTGCGCCCGCTGCCATCCCGACGCTCCTGGCGCACGCACCCCCGACCGGCTCCTGCCGTATCCGATTGTGCCGGTGGTGGATTCGTGTCCGGACTGCCACGCGTGGGGTGTGACACGCACCGACGGCTGGATCTGTGCTGGATGCGGGGGATGGCGCGAGAACCATCCTCGCGTCGCCGACTGCACCACCTGCGGTCGGCACGTGGCTGTCGCCGACAACGGATCGTGCCGGTTGTGTCACAAACAGCGCACTATTCTGGCTCGCCAGTTCAACTGCCGGGCAAGCAAATTCGACCCGGCCGAGGCGAACCGACACGGGCATCAACTGTTCTTCGCGAACATGTGGCGAAGCGTGGGCTTGGGTCGGCGACCCTACATCCTCAAGACCGTTCCGGCGGATCTGTCGCTGCTGAGACCAACGCCCTACCAACAACTGACGCTGGTGGAGTTGCCCCGTGACCTGCTCATCGGCCGCACACGGGGATTCCCGCCGCCACCGGACGCGGCACGAGCAGCGGCGTGGCACGAGTTCGTCCGCGAACACGCCATCGATCACGGATGGAGTACCCCGGTCACCGAGAGCGTGCAGAAAGCCATCCGCATCCTTCTCGGCACACAAGACACACCCGGTGCCGCGATCCGCGCCTCCGATGTGCTGGCGATATCGAGTATCGGGTTGCCGATGCGGACGGTGCTCGACGTGCTCACCGCGGCCGGGATGCTCGCCGATGACCGTGTCCCGCCGATCGTGCGGTGGTTCGATACCCAGACCGCGGCGTTGCCCGAACAGATGCGACACGAGCTCAATGTCTGGTTCGATATCGCGCGCAACGGCAGCTCGACCCCGCCCCGCTTCCGTCCCCGCGCCGAAAGCACCGTCAAAAGCCAGCTCGGGTTCGCGCTGCCGACGCTGCGCACCTGGGCGACCATCCACGAATCGCTGCGAGAAATCGGTCGCGACGACGTGCTCGCGGCCCTGCCCGCCGACGCGCGAGCCCGCTCTAGCGTGTTGCAGGGACTGCGGTCGATCTTCCGAATCCTCAAGGCGCGCAAGCTCGTTTTCGTCAACCCGACCGCTCATGTCAGCGTCGCAGCGCCCCACCCGAGCGCGCCGGACCCGATCGACCTCGACAAGCTGCGGTCCGCGCTGAACAGTCCCGATCCCACATGCGCGGTACTGGCCGGGTTGCTGGCCTTCCACGCCGTGCGGGTGCGCCAGCTTATCGCGTTGCGGCTGACCGATATTCGCGATGGCCGCCTGCATTTGTCCGATCGTGTTGTTCCCCTCGCCGAACCGGTCCGCCAACGCATGACCGCCTACCTCGACTATCGGCAGCAGAACTGGCCTGCCACTGCCAATCCGCACCTGTTCATCCACTACCGAAACGCGAACACCACCACCCCGGCCACACCGTGGTGGATCCGCAAACGGCTCGGCATGACCGCTCAGTCGATCCGCATGGACCGCATCCTTGACGAGGCCCACGCCACCGGCGGCGATCTTCGACGCCTCAGCGACCTGTTCGGCCTGTCCATCGCTGGCGCCTACCGCTACACGACGATGGTCGACCACCCCGCCCTCAGCAGACCGGACAACAACGGCAGCTGACCATTCAGCGATGTTCGACGAACTCCGGGATAGGGTTCCCATCACAGCACCTCGACCGTGACGGAGTTCTCGTCGGGATTCTCGACAGAAGCGAGGAACTCCGGAGAAGTGGTGATCAGAGCGTGTTCACCGAGTGAGGCAAGGGATCCGAACACGGCCCTGTCGGTACCCCCGACGGCGAGCAGGCCGCTGCCGCGAGCAGCCGACAGCAGGAAGTGTTGTTCTCCGTCGGAGAGGTGGAATGCGGCGGCGACTTCGTCGATGGCTTGGGGGGCCTGACGTAGGAGGATCTGTGTTGCGGCGTTGGACACGATCGCGCGCCCCAGCTGCGTGGAGAGCACATCGGCGCAGTCCTGGGTGGCGACGGTGAGTCCGGCCCAGTGTTTGCGGAAACTCTTCGCGGCCCGGAACAGGAATTCTGCTGCGGCGGGTTGGCGCATGAGCAGCCAGGCTTCGTCCACGGTGACCAGCCGCGGCCTGCGGTTCGCTGGGTTCGACACCCGCCGCCATGTGGCATCCAGCACCAGCAGGGTGCCGATCGTCTTCAGCTCCTCGGGTAGTTCTCGCAGCGAGAAGACCACCAGCCCGCCGTCGGGGTCGGTGGTGGTAGGCCCGTCCAGCAGCTCGGAATAGGCTCCGCGGCCGACGAAGGGATGCAATCCGGCGGCCAGCTCCCCGGCGGCGGGTGTGGCGAGCCGGGTCAGTTGGTCACGCAATCCACTCAAGACCGGAGCGGGCCGAGTCCAGGTGGCGGGGTCGTCGGTGATCCCGGCGGCGGTGTAGGTGACTGATAGGGCGGTGTCGAGTGCTGCTCGCTGTACGGGTGTCGGTTCGCCGAGTAGGATCTGGATGAGGTTGTGCAGGAACAGTTTCCGTCGTGTCAGGGCATCGGATGGGGCGCTGCGGCGCCCGTCGGGGCGGGTGTGGATTTCCAGGTCGAACGGGTTGAGTCGCTCGCCCGGGGCGCCGAGGCGGATGTGGGTGCCGCCGACTGCTTCGGCCAAACGGCGGTATTCGTCTTCGGGATCGATGACCACCTGCTCGATGCCGCGATACAGCGAGCGCAAGATCTCGGTCTTGACCAGATAGGACTTCCCGGCGCCACTGCGGCCGAGGACCACCATGTTGTGGTTGTGTGCCTCGGGGGCGAACCGGTCCACGAACAGCAGCCCCGAGGCGGCGTCGCGGCCGTAGAGCACACCGTGGGGGCGGGCGGCCTGGACCGGGTCGGCGACCGGGAGTTGCGGGGAATCGAAGGGGAAGGCCGCCGCGAGTGCGGTGGTGTCGAAGGTGCGCCGCACCCGGATCAGGTCCAGTCCGAGGGGCAGGGTGGTGGCCCAACCCTGGGCGGCGCGGTAAGAGAGGGTGCAGGTGTCCACGAGCAGGCTCGCGGCCAGCGCCCGCACCGCGGCGACCTCATCGGCCAGCTCCGCTTCAGTGTCAGCGTGAACGCTCAGATACACCCCGACCCGGAACAGGCGCGCCTCCGCCCGCGCCACCCGCGCCGACAGCTCGGCGGCGTCTTCGACCGCGACATCTATGTGCGGGTCGCTGAGGCGGCCCCGCCCGGCGTCATGCATCCGAGAGGACTCCAACCGTGCCAGTTGGCGGCGTAGCCGGGTGGCGGCGGTCACCGGGTCGACGGGGTCGATGTGCACGGCGACCTCGACCCGCCCGGGATGCGACAGCAGTGGTGCGAGCCAGCCCGCCGTCACTTCCCGCGGATGTCCGGTGACCGCGAGGGTCGCCGCCCAGTCGCCACCGATTTCGAGGTGGCGGGTTCCGATCGTCAGCGAATCCGGCCCGAACCCCGCCCGGCCCACTGGTGCGAACGGGTCCAGGGCGACAGGGTCGAGGCCGGTGTCGGTCTCGGCGAATCCGGCGGCGGTGATGATGGCGTCGCGGCCCGCGACGTCGGCGGCGGCCGAGACGAGACCCTCAGGGTTGCAGCAGCTGGTCAGGACAGCGGTAGCCTGCACGTCATCGAGGGCGGTGACCGCCACCCCCAACGGAGCGAGTACGTCGGCAGCCTCGTTCACGCGACGCAGCAGCCGCGACTCGGCACCACGACGCGCGGCAGCCGACGGACCGCGCCGAGCCCGGCCACGTCCGGGCAGCCTCATACCCGGCGAGGTCGCGGCGACGGGATTGTCGAGGGGTTCTCGCCACACCAGCAGCACCTGGCGGCGGGTCAGGTTCTCCCCTGCTGCCAGTTCGGCGAGATGCGTGGCGTGATCTTGGGCGGCGGCGGCCAGGTCCGGGGACATGTCCTGGGCGGCGGTGTGCAGGCTGATGAGGTGTGCGGTGAGGTCCAGGCGGGCTGAGCGCAGCAGGATCTGGACGGGCTGGCGCAGGGTGTGCAGCCAGCCCGCGAGTTGCCCGACGAGGCTGTCTTGTTCGGCCGGGGTGCGTAAGGCGAGGTTGAGGGTGCCCGCGACCGCGACGACGGCCAGCCCGTCAGCCCCGAGGTCGATCACCCCGACACCGCCGCCGCTGCTGGCGACCGAGTCCGGCAACCGTAACCCCCCGGGCGATAACGCCGCCGGAACTGGCGGGCGTGGCCGGGCTCGTGCGGCCCGGTCGGTGATCCACCTCGGCGCCGCCGCGATCACGCCCCCCCTCGGAGGCGGTCACCAGATGACGCGAACGCCACCGATGTCGGATCGCGGCCCACAGCAGCAGGTCGGCCGAGAGCCCGTCACGGCGGGTCAGGATCGCGACGGTGACCACGGCCGCGATCGGTGCGGCGGCAGCCAGGAACACCAGCGGCGCGATTACCGCCCTCGTCGCTATCCACACCGAGTACAGCAGCAGTGCGGTGGTGGCGAGGATGGCGAGCTGGCGGGCGGTGAACGGCCCGATCAACCGGTCACTGCGCTCGACATCGGCGGGGATACGAACGGTTAACGGCCCTTGGGTCCGGGTGTCGTGGTAGCTCATTGGTGGTCACCCATCCTTTTCATCCGTTGTGTGGCGGGGAACTATCGGTGCTGTTCGAGCGCCGCACGCGGCGGGGGTTGTGGTTCGTGTGCGAGGTCGAGGGCCGAGCGCGGGTGACGCTGCGGCAGGATTGGACCGATCGCGGTGTGCCGCAAGGTGATCGGCCGGTCGCGACAGATGGCTTGACGGCTCTACGTGCGGTGATCGATGCGGTGTTGGGTCGCTGTTCGGACTCCACGCAGGTGGGTGAATGATGATCTTGAAGACGTGTGGTCGGGACAGCGTCGGTCGGGCAGGGTCGGGAATGAGGCGTGGTGGCCGCGGCGTGGTGCGGCGAGGCAGTGATGGCCGTGGCGAACATGTTGGAGTCGTTGGTGCGCAGTCGATCTGGTGGTGGTCGCGGTGAACGGCGCGTCGAAGATCAGCACGGCACATCGGTCCCGCAGCGCGGTGGTGTATGTGCGGCAGTCCACGGCGATGCAGGTCTGCGAGCACGCCGAGTCGACCGCGAGGCAGTACGGGCTGTCCGACGTCGCGATCGCGCTCGGCTGGACCGCCGAGCAGGTCATCGTCGTCGACGCCGATCTCGGGGTGTCGGGCCTGTTCGGGTCCGACCGCGACGGGTTCCGGGAGCTGATCTCGCGGGTGTGTTTGGGCGAGGTCGGCGCGATCTTCGGGCTGGAGGTATCGCGGCTGGCGCGGTCGTCGGCGGAGTTCGCGCGGCTGCTGGAGTTGGCGCGGTTGACCGACACACTGCTCATCGATGGCGACGGGGTCTACGACCTGGGCGACGTCAACGACCGATTGTTGCTGGGGCTCAAGGGATCGATGTCGGAGGCCGAGCTCCACCTGCTCGCCGGACGGTTGCACGGCGCGAAGCTGGCAGCCGCACATCGGGGTGAGTTGCGGGCCCAGCTCGCGGTCGGGTTCGTCTACGACCTCGACGGCATGGTGGTCATCGATCCCGACGAGCAGGTCCGTACCGCGGTGGAGGACCTGTTCGCCGAGTTCGCGCGCACCGGCTCGGCTTACGGTGTGGTCAAGGCGTTCGCCGAGACCGGGCGATTGTTCCCGCAACGCGCCTACGGCGGCGCGTGGGCAGGCCGGTTGAAGTGGGGCAAGCTGGGCCACTACCGGGTGCTGCAGGCGTTGAAGAACCCCGCCTACGCCGGCGCCTATTCCTACGGCCGCAGCTACGACAAACGCCGGGTGCAGCCCGATGGCACGGTGCGTTCGGCACGGCGCAAGCGTGCCCGCGAGGACTGGACCGTGCTGATCCGCGATCATCACGAGGGCTACATCAGCTGGCAGCAGTTCCTGGACAACGAGGCCAAACTCGCCGCCAACCACACCAGCGCCGGCGCCCGCCCGCCGCGTGAGGGCACCGCGCTGTGCCAGGGAATCATCTACTGTGGTGGTTGCGGCGGGTGGATGGGAACCCGATACGGCAAGCGTCACTACGTGTTCTACATCTGCGGCAGTGACCGCGATCAGGCACAGTCGCCACACTGCCGCTCGGTTGCCGTGTCCACGGTCGACGAGGTGGTGGGCAGGTTGCTGCTCGACGCGGTCACGCCCGGACAGATCGCTTCGGCGTTGGCAGTGGCCGACGAGGTCACCGAGCGGCACGTGCGATCCCACCGGGCCGCCGAGCTCGCCGTGGAGCGCGCCCGCTACGACGCCAAACGCGCCGAACGCGCCTTCTCGCAGGTGGAGCCGGAAAACCGTTTGGTCGCTAGAAGTTTGGAAGCACGCTGGGAAACCAAACTGGCCGCGCTGAGCGAGGCGGAAGCGGCGCTGGAGACCGCGCGGGCGGCCAAGCCGCCCCTGCCGCCCCGCTCGACACTCGAGGCGTTGGCGGCTGATCTGCCAGGTTTGTGGCATGACCCGGACGTGAGCCCCCGCGACCGAAAACGGTTGCTGCGCACGCTGATCGCCGACGTCACCATGCTGCCCACCACCCACACCGGGCAGGTCCGGATCG
Source organism: Nocardia sp. NPDC049220 (assembly GCF_040647855.1). Classification (NCBI taxonomy): domain Bacteria; kingdom Bacillati; phylum Actinomycetota; class Actinomycetes; order Mycobacteriales; family Nocardiaceae; genus Nocardia; species Nocardia sp. NPDC049220. The sequence goes on along the minus strand of NZ_JBEZDA010000001.1, from coordinate 356,291 downwards.
GCATACGCTGGCACACCGGCGCGACCGACGAGATCACCACCAACCGCAAAGGCGCCGGTCGCACCCCGACCACCGCACTGGAGATCATCCGCCGCCACGGCGCGAGGATGACCAGTTCCCAGCTCGCCGACCAGCTCAACGCCGCCGGGCTCGTCACCGGCAAAGGACGCGCTTTCGACACCGCCGCTGTCGCTCGAATCCGCGACACCTACAACATCCCCGCGCCCCGCACAGTCGCCGTCGCCGACGACGAACTCAGCGTGCCGCAAGCCGCTCGACGACTGGGAGTTTCGGCCAAAGCGATCTACTACTGGATCCGCCACGACCTCGTCCCCGCCCGCCGCAGCGAACACGCCCGCAGATGGTGCATCCCCTGGGACGAAAACACCCAAGCCATCTACCGCCGCCGAGCCGTCAACCCGGCCGGGCGCGGCAAACGAACAACCCCAACAATCGGAAGAGGAGCAGTATGAAACGCCCGTCGGTATACGCGCGGTTGTGGTCATCGAAGTTTTCCTCCTCGGGGAGCGCGGGACCTGCGGCGGCGGACGGGGAGATCCGGGAGCGGCAGATGCAGCTGCCGTCCCGGCGACTGTGGCGGGGGTGGGGGCGGTTGTGGTGGGGTGCTGGGACGTGGGGCGGGCGGGACACGGGTGACCGGGATCGGCAGCGGGTACTGGCCACTGCGCAACGGCCGGATCCGGTCGTAGGGGTCCGCCGGTGCGGGCGTCTCGAAATCGAACGCGAGTTGTTGGGGTCGGCGGCCTCGCGGCGCGGTAGGGCGCGCTGGTGGTCGTGGGGGTTCGGCCGCTGCGGTGGGCCGGACCCTGCTCACCGGGATCGGCAGCGGGTACTGGCCGCCGCGTCCGGGACGGATCCCCCGGTAGGGGTCCGGCGGATCGAAGTCGAACGCGAGTTGCCTCCCGCGCGAGGCGCGGCCCGGTGTGGCCTTCGGTGTCGCGGTAGCGGATTGTCCGGCCGCGAGGGAAGGTTGCCGCCGGACTCGGCGCACACCTTCCAGCGGCAGCATCAGTTGCCCGTCGCGGGTGGCGCGCACCCGCGCGTACGGGTCGCGCGGCCCGGCCGCGATGGTGCGTCGCCCGCGCTGCCGGAGCTGAGCGGGTGTGACCGCACCGCTACCGCCGCGCCCGCGCCCGGTGTTGGCGCCTTTGAGCAGGCCGAAGGTTTTGTAGACGACGTAGCTGCGGGCGATCGAGCCGATGAGGGTGCGGCCGTGGCCGATCCGCAGCACCGATAGCAGCCAGAACGGGGTTTTGATCAGCACGCCCATCAATGCGAGGGCGACGATCAGATCGACGATCCCGTTCGCGGTAGGGCCGAAGAAGTTCCATCCGCCCGGGGTCAGGAACACCCGCAGCACCGTCACCAAAGTCAGCGACTGCACCACCTGGATGGCCAGGCACGCGGCGAACGATCGCCACCACCAGCGTGCCACCGCTTCGAGGCCGGGTAGGGCGTGACACATCAACGCCAGCGGTGCGGAGACCGCCAGGATGACGGTGACCGCGACGCGTACCACGTAGGCGATCAGCAGCACGACCAGCATCACCACCAGTGCGAGCAGCAGCAGGATCGTGAAGGTCCCGGGCGCGGTGCCGCCGGTCGCCGCGAGCTGGGTCAGCGCGGCAGCGGCGGAGTCGGAGTCGGCACCGTTACCCGAGAGCGCTTGTGCGAGGGCGTTGGCGAACCCGATCGCCGTGGTCGCGATCACCATGCTCATCGCCCCGGCGATGAACCCGACCACCAGCCGTGCCGTCAGCTCCCGCCACGACCACCGCGTCTGCAGGGTCTCACGCACCATCAACAGCACCCCGGCCGCGGTCACCACCAGCCCATACAGCGCGAGCACCACCTGCCACGACTGCGTCCACAACGCACCGACCTGCGGCAGATCGCCCGGTTCGGGGGTGGTGAGCAGGGTCTGCGACACCAACCCGAGCAGCGGGTCGAGCGCGGAGTCGACCACACGCTCGAAGAACCCGTCGATCGCCTTCGCGACGCAGCCGGAGATGTTGCTCACCCCGCACTCGCCAGCCCCCGGACCCGACCCCGGCGAGCCCGCCGGCGGCGGGACAGTCGAGTCGGGAACGCCCGGGGTGGGCGAGGCTGGGCTGGTGGTGGGTGGCGGCGTGATCCAGCGCGACGGAGGCAGCGGCGAGGTCGGAGCCGGTGTCGTGGTGGTGGGTGCGGGTGTCGCCGGAGCCGAGGGCACCGGCACGGGCGGCGTCGGTGGTGGTTGCGCGGCGGCACTCATCACACCGGTGAGGGTGATCAGCACCGCCGCCACCGTGGCCGCAGCGGCTCGCAGGGTGCGCTGTGCCCGCCGCCGCGAAGCAAGGGTGGGCCGGGCGAGACTCGGGGCGCTCATCGTCAGGCCCCGACGATCGATTGGAGGACCGCGACGATCAGCGGTGCCAGCATCGCCAGCGCGTACCCCAAGCACGCCGCACGGAAGGCGCTTTTGGCCTTCTCCATCTCGGCCGGATCACCCGCCCCGATCACATAGCGGGCGCCCGCGACGGTCAGGCACACCGTCGCCAGGGCGGCGAGGATGCCGATCAGCCAGTTGCGCAGGTTGGTGAGCACCTGATCCAGCGACGACGCGATCGCCAGCACCTGCCCCGGTGGTGTGGCCGCCGCCGAACCGGCCGCCATCACCAGGATGACCGCCACCGCGCAGGCCGCCACGGGGATCGTCCACCATCGCCGCACACTGCCGCGCCGCACCCGGCCCGCGAGTGCTGCGACTGTGTCGGAAAGTCGGGTCACGCGCATGAGGGCACCTCCTGGTCGCCGATGCTCGGATGCACGGGAGCGGACAGGTTCTGCCCGCCCTCGCTACGGCCGGATTCCGCAGCCCGCCCCCTGCGCGAGGCCCGCCCGCGGACTCGGTGCCTCGACCGCCCGGCGGGGTCGGCGGCAGCGGGGCGGTCCTGACGGGGCGGCGCGTTGAGCGCGTGGGCTTCGATGGGGCTGGTGTCTCCCGCGTCCAGGGCGCGCTCGGCCAGCCAGGCCACGAGTCGGGCTTCGGCGCGTCGGCGTTGTTTGTGCAGCTTCCAGTGCGAGTGCCCGCGTTCGTCGGCGAGTGAGGCCAGCGAGCGGCGCTCCCACCGCGACACCACGATCAACTCCGTCGCCTCGACGGTGATCACCCCGGCGGCGACGGCCTGCGCGAGCACTGTCTCGGGGGTGGCCGGGCTCGGCCACCATCACCCGGCCGCTCTCACCGATCGGATCGAGATCTAGGTCGAGGTCGAAGTCAGGGGCGAGGTCGGTGAACGACACGGTTTTGGTGTCCTGCTGCCCGGCGGCCCTGATCGCGGCGCGGTAGACCGCCCACCGCAGCCGGTGCCACAGCACCGGCCGATCCAGCTCGACACACCCCAGGTGCGTGAGGAACCCCGTCAGTACCTCGGACTCGACATCGTGGCGATACCAGCTGCCCGGCGCGGCGAACAAACCGGCCATTCCCGAAAGCATCGGCTCCGCAAGGCTCGCGCACACCAGCGTCGCCTCGCCACCGTGTACGCGGGACCGCTCGATCAGCCACACCCAGATCGCGTCGACCGCAGCGATCGGCAGCGCGGGATCGCGCAGCAGCGCGCGTAACCCGTCCCACGACTCGACCCGGCGTCCCGACGCTCCCGCGACCGGTTCCAGTTCCAGCTCCAGCTCCAGTTCCGGCACCGGTCGCGGGTCGGTGGGCAATTCCTGCGCGGCGATCCGGTCGAACGCCGCCCACGCCACTTGCAAAGGCGAGCGCACTACCCCGATCTGCCGTGAAGAATTCACGTACTTCGATTTCGTCACCATCAACTCCCTGCTCGGTGGAAAAGCCGAAAGATTCCGACCCGACAAGGACACAGGAGACCCACACCCAAAACACACCCAAACCACTCCCAAAACACATCCGCGGCACACCCAAAACGCACCCGCAACACACCCACCTGGATGCGTAACCAACCGGCACACCATCGGAACCGGCCGGTCACACGCCCGGATACAGCCCTACTACCAGGTCCGGTGTATCGGCGGGTGTGTTTCGGGTGCGTTTTTGGTGTGACCCGAAACAGGCTGCGGCAACTATTCAGAAACCAGCGAAAAAATATTCAAAACGATCGGATGCCCCGGGTGCTCCGCGCTTCCCGATAGGTGACCCTGGCGGCCGATTCCGGTACCGCGAAAAACTCGTTCGAAGAAATACTGATTGCGCGTGTCCAAAAATGGCGTTTTCGGCGGAAGTAGATAAGTAGAGACCTTTTTCTCCCACTGTCAGGAGCGCCCCCGTATGACCGCGAAATCCCGCCAGCATCCATCCCGGTCCACCACCGGCCACACCCGCACCTCGGGCGCGGTGGTGGTCCCGTCGACCCTGTGGGCCACCGGGAGCGACCCGCTCGATCCCGCCGACCGATGGCCCACCCCGATCCTGTCTCGCGCGGTGCGCGAGTTCTGCGCGCCCGGCGACCGAGTGGGGTTGATCGGCTGGCCCACCCCCACCACTCGCGGCGGTCTGCGCGTGGCCGAGCCGGACACAGCAGCGGCGCTGGAAACGGTGCAGGCCCTGGGCCGCCACCCCAACCTCGACCCCGGTGCGGATGAGGCGGTGGATCTGATCATGGTGAGCCTGTTGGCCGATCACCGAGATCCCGTGGCCGCCGCCGACCACATTGCCGGGATCGCGGTGGAGCGGATGGCGATGGGCGCGCTGCTGGTCGTGCTCGGTCGCTGCCGCCACGGCGACGACGGGGTGCTGATCGATCCGGCCGGTGCGGTGGTGGCCGCCGCCCAAGCCGCCGATCTGCTCTACCTCCAGCACATCATCGCCGTCCCCATCACCGGCCACACCATCACCGCCACCGCAGCGACCGACACGCCCACCCACGGTCACCCCCGTGGACGGCACACCGTCGCGCACACCGATGTGTTCGCGTTCCTCAACCCCCGACGAGCCGAGTCCACCCCGCAGGACTGACTCCTCCGGCCCGGCCCGTACCCCGCCGTCGCTGTCGGGATACGCCGGGCCACCGGCCACCGACCGATCGATCTCGTGAAGGAATCTCGATGACTTTCGACACCACCATCACCGACTCCAGCACCGACGAAGGGACCAGTCCCGCCGCTGCGCCGGTGTCGGTGTGGGCGACCGCCCAAACCCCGCCCGCGATGCAACGACGGGGCCGGTATCACCCCGACAGCGTCCAGCATCCCGCGAAGATGTTCCCGGCGATCGTGCAACACGCCGTCGCGACCTACACCCGTCCCGGTGACCTCGTGCTGGACCCGATGTGCGGGATCGGCACCACACTCGTCGAAGCCCTCCACACCGGTCGCCGCGCCGTAGGGGTCGAGTACGAGACACGGTGGGCCGAGCTTGCGCGCGCCAACATCGGGCTCGCCCGTGAGGCCGGTATCGATCTCGATGCCGCCGTCTACACCGGCGATGCCCGCAAACTCCCCACCCTGCTACCGCAGGAGTTGCGGGGGCGGGTGGATCTGGTCATCACCTCCCCGCCCTACGGCGACTCCGTCCACGGCCATGTCCAGGTGCGCGCCGGACAGGGCGTGCACAAATCCAACCACCGCTACGGCGCGACCCTGGATCGCGGCAACCTCGCCAACGTCGGCCTCGGCCGACTGCTGTCCGGGTTCACCCGCATCCTGACCGGTGCCGCCGAATACCTCGCCCCGGGCGGGCACGTCGTGATCACCGCCCGGCCCTGGCGGCAGCACGCGGAGTTGGTGAATTTGCCCGCGCACCTAATCACCTGCGGCACCCTCGCCGGACTCGTCCCCGTCGAACGCTGCGTCGCACTACTGGGGCGACTGTCCGAGGGAGACCTCGTCGCGCGCAGCAGTTTCTTCCAACGCGACTTCATCGTCAAACAGCGCGCCGCCGGGCTACCCATGCACCTCATCGCGCACGAGGACGTCGTCATCCTCCGCAAACCGCAAACCTGCTCGGCAACAAGGGAATCCCGGGGTTCGCGTGCGGAACTCCAGTATGGCTCAGCCCCGTTCTGGGGCACGGGTGCGACCGCTGGCGAGTCTGGGGCGGTGGCCGCGTGAGCGCCCCCGCAGGTTCTGAGCACGGGTGGCTGGGCCGGTTCATTCTCACACCTGGTGCGGCACTGAGTGATCTCGTCGAGACGATCGAGCACGCCGTCTTGTCCCCGGCCGCGATCGTGGTCGTGCTGGGGGTGGCCGGAGTGCTCGCCGCGGCGCGAGCACTCGTGTGGGTGCGGCGCCGCCGGCTGGGCGCCCGTGCTCGACAGATCACCGTGCTCACTCCGCCCGAGGTCGACGCGAAAGGTGCACTCGCGTTCTGGTCGCACCTGATCGGGCAACTACGCCCGGCGTGGGTGCGGCTGCTGTTGGGGCAGCCGCATCTGGGGTTCGAGTACACCGTGACTGTCGAGGACGGGGCCGCGATCCGACTCTGGGTCCCCGGCGCCATCCCACCCGGATTGATCGAACGCGCGGTCGCCTCCGCGTGGCCCGGCGCGCACACCGACACCAGCAACACCACCCGACCACCGCTCCCGGACCCCACGGACGGCACCCGGCGGATCATGGCGGGCGGTGAGTTGCGGCTGGGCCGCCGCGAAGGGTTACCACTGCGCACCGACTACAGCGGTGATCTCGTGCGGGACCTGATCACCGCCGCCGACGACCTCGCCCCCGGCCAAACGGCGTGCGTGCAGATCCTCGCCCGCCCGGTCACCGGCCGCCGCGTCGCCCACGCCACTCGCACCGCCGGGGCAAGTACTGGGTTCGTGGTCGCGCTGGCGCGCGATGTGTTGAACCTGATCACCCCAGGACCCGTAGCCCGGCCTGCACGCACCAGCGGTGCGGCGACGGATAAGCGATCCGGGGACCGACAGATCGCGATGGAGTACACGGCCGCCGCGCGCGCGGCGGCGGTGAAAGCGCGCGGCCCGCACTGGGAGACCGTTGTCCGTTACGCGGTCTCGGTCCCGGTCTCGGTCCCGGACGATCCGGACCGGGCTGCGGTCTCGCAAGCGCGGTCGGTAGCGCGCGGACGGGCGGACGCTGTGGCGACGGTGTTCGGGGCCTGCACCGACCACAACTACTACCGACGGCGTCGCCGCATCCGACTCGCCCGGCTGCTGGGCGAGCGGCGGCTCGGGCGCGGGGACGTGTTGTCGGTGCCGGAGTTGGCCTCGATCGCGCACCTGCCCACCGACGACGGGCTACCCGGCCTGCAACGCGCCGGAGCCCGCGCCCTGTCCCCGGCACCGCAGATCCCTGTCGCCGGACCGCACACTAAGCCTCTCGGTGTCTCCGATACCGGCGGTCGCCGCCCGGTCGCGGTCAAGGTCTCTGATGCCCGTCATCACCTGCACATCCTCGGCCCCACCGGCGTCGGAAAGTCGACGCTGCTGGCGCGGTTGATCCTCGATGATGCCGAGGCCGGGCGCGGAGTCATCGTGGTCGACCCGAAAGGCGACCTCGTCACCGACATCCTGTCCCGGCTGCCGTCGCGTTTCGCCGAGCGGGTGGTGCTCTTCGATGCCGACTCCACCGCGCCGCCGCCGTGTGTGAACCCCCTGGACATCGGGCGGACCGGGCGGGCGGCGCTGCCAACGCTGCGGTCGCCTGTGCGATCGTTTCTGGTCGGCCTACGACACTGATCACCGCGCTCGGACGCAATCAGCTCGCTGATCTCGTGCGCCACGACCTGGCCAGCCACTACGTCAGTGTGGTCGACGCGACACCGGAGCAGACCGCCAAGCCACCGGTGTCGTCGATCGTAGTCGCGCTCGAGGCGGGGTCACGCACAATCGTCGGCCTCGACGCGGTGCGGATTCAGGCGGCGTATACCACTGAGCTTGCTCGTCAGGTCGAACAGGCCTCGATCGTGCTGGTGGATGGCCACCATCCCGAGTTGGCGATGGGCATTGCTCGCCGTGCCACCGAGATTGGAGTGCCGGTCGTCCTCGACGCTGGGCGCTGGAAGCCGATCCACGATGAGCTCCTGCCACTGACCGATGTCGCGATCTGCTCGTCAGCATTCGCGCCGCCTGGCTTCAAGGGAGACGGGCGGGCGCTCGTCGACTACCTTCGTTCGGCCGGTCCGAAGCAAGCGGCCGTGACTCGGGGGCCTGACCCGATCCTGTTCGCCGAGCAAGGTCGGCACGGCACCGTCGATGTCACACCTGTCACCGATGCTGCTGACACCCTCGGCGCCGGCGATATCCTGCACGGTGCGTTCTGCGCGTACTACGTCGAGGGCCAGGACTTTGTCGACGCGCTCACTCGCGCGTCCGAGGTATCGACACTGTCGTGCAAGACGTTCGGAACCCGGACCTGGGCTACCGGCCTTTCCTGACAACGACGTAGTTCCCGCTGACCTCGCGCACCACATAGTCGGCGTGGTCCTGCGTACCCGCGACCACGCGGGCATTCGGCATGTCGCTGTCGGCGATCTTGACTCGCGTCTGCTCGATCGTCTGGCCGCCGCGCAAGTGACGATCGGTCAATCGCCGCTCGATTACCTGATCCTCGGCGTCGAGATACCACACTTCATCAAGTTGGGCGCGAACCTCGGACCAGCACGGCTGGTCAAGTAACAAGTAGTTGCCCTCCACTACCGCCAGTCGTTGCGCAGTGAAAGTGATGGCGTCGGGCACCGGGTCATGCACGTCACGGTCGTAGATCGGCCAGGGAACATGTTGCCCGAGCGGGGCTTCGCGCAGCCGTTTCAGTCGCTCGACGAACCCGGTGACGTCGAAGGTGTCAGGTTGTCCCTTGCGGTGACGGGCGCCCATGGCGTCAAGCTCCGCGGAGGTCTTGTGGAATCCGTCCATCGGCGCTATCTCCGCGGGTAGGGCATGGTCCGTGCGGATCGCCGCAGCCAGATTCAGCGACAGTGTCGATTTTCCGGCCGCCGGTGGCCCGGCAATCCCCAGCACATACCGACGGCCTGGGGGGACACGTGTAGCCACCCATGCTGCGAGGTCGGCCACTGAGACAACGTTGCCTGCGCGCACGCTGGATTCCTTTGCACGTGAATCGAACTGGTGCGCACCACGCTACCCAACGGGATGTCTCTAGAAACTTGTGGTCGTGAAGCTTGATAACACCGGGGTGTTCCGACGTCAAGAAGCTTCCGCCGCCAGCTCCTGATCTCGCCGGACAGCCAGCGGTGGAACTGGGCTCGTCCTGGGGCCGAGCCTATGAGTTGCGGGTCGATTGTTGCGGCGACCTTGTCGTATTCGCGGCTGAACGCACCGTGTGTTTGCCGTTGACAGTTCCCGCAGCACGGTTTTGAGGCGAGAAACCATCGCCGCTCCCCCTTTACCCCTTCAGACCTTCCGATTCCCTGCGTCTGCCGGTCGTCCACATCGTAGAGGGACGGCAGGAGGAGACGATACGGGCACAAGAAGTTTCAGACGATAACTCCGCGGGTGTCGAGATGCGACATCGTGTCAGAGCAAGGTCAGGGATGCCGATAAACGCCCGATAGCCCCAACCGTGGTTCAGACGTGTGTCGCAGGGGACATGCGGGTTCCAGTTTGATCTCGATCAGTTCGGAGTGTGTTCAGCCATGCCTTCTTTGCCTGTCTCCCGTTCCTCTGTCCTGATCGTTGGTGCCGGTCCGACTGGTCTCACACTCGGCATCGAGCTGCTACGCCGCGGTGTGGAGGCTCGTGTGATCGACAGACTTTCCGTTCCGGTGGCGACATCGCGGTCGTTCACCGTGCACTCCCGCACCCTCGAGCTGCTCGAATTGGCCGGGGCGGTCGATGAGTTCTTGGATCGGAGCCTGCGTGGGGAATGGATGGACTACAACTTCGCGGGCGTCGAGGAGAAGGTACGGCTGGACTTCACCCAGCTCGACGGCCGGTACCCGTACTACCGCACGATCAGTCAGAAGGACACCGAGGAGATCTCGCGCCAGCACTTCACGGCTCTGGGTGGGGTGATCGACTGGCACACCGAACTGGTCTCGGTGACCGTCGACCGGGACAGTGAGGTCACCGCCGTGTTGCGGGACACCGATAGCCGAAACCTGGAAACGGTGTACACAGATTGGTTGATCGGCTGCGACGGCGTGCACAGCACGGTGGCCAGCTGTTTGGGTGCGGAGGTCAGCCGTTCGGAGTATGCGGGTACGGCGATGCGGATGATGGACGCGCCCTTTCAGCAGCAGTCGCGGGGCTTTCCTGTCGAGGTCGGTGGCATCGATTACCGCATCGCGCGCGATCACATGCTGTTGACGACTGCGCTGCCGGGCGGTGTGTGGCGGGTATTGATCAGCGAGACCGGTGATGCTCGCGACGCCGATACCTCGCCTGCGGCGTTCCAGATGATCCTCGACGAGCATTTCGACGGCGCGGTGCAGTTGGGGACACCGGAGTGGACGTCGGTGTTCCGGACGCGGCGGCGGATCACCTCGCGGTATCGCAATGGCCGCGTCTTTGTGTGCGGGGATGCGGGGCATGAACGGTCGCCTGCGGGTGGGCAGGGCAAGAACACCTCGATGCAGGATGCGTTCAATCTGGGGTGGAAGCTGGCCGCGGTAGTCAAAGGCCAAGCCCGCGAATCACTGTTGGATACCTATGAAGCCGAGCGGCGCCCGATCGCCGAGCAGGTGATCGCGGGCACCCACGAGCTGCATTCGGTGCTGATGAACCACGGAATCCCGGTGGCGGAGCGGCTGGCGATCGCCCGCGAACCCGGATTTACCCAGCGCGCGGTGGCACGGATCTCCGCTCTCATCTACGGCTACTCGCCGACAGTGGACACGCAAATGCCGCCAGGCCAGCGGTTGGGCGGGCTCGGTGCCGGAGACCGCGCACCGGATATCGAGATCACTCCGCGGCTACGGTTGCATGAGGCACTGCGCCACCCCGGGCACACCCTGCTGGTGTCCCATCGGGACCCGCAGTCGCTGAGAGATACATCGGCGCTGATCACGCAGGTTCGTCAGCAGTTCGGGAACCGGGTCAACCCGGTGGTCATCACCGCGCCCGGCCATCACGGTCTGGCTCCAGCCGGTGCGATCACCGCCGATTCCCGCCGGATCCATGACCTCTACGGGGCACCCGAGGGCGGCGGGCTGTGTCTGATCCGCCCCGACGGCTACATCAGCCAGCGCTGCCGCTCGAGCGAGCAGAACACCCTGTTCACCACGCTGCGCACCACGTTGGCCTGACCACCACGCGGTACCCGCCCCACCCGGCTTTGTGCGCGGACCCCATACCCCCGATCGCACCCCGGCCACCGGTGCCCCGGGATCCCCTTTGTCTGGAGACACTTCATGTCAATACCTGCCCCACCACCGTCATCTGCTCCACCACCATCGGTTTCGTTGCCCGGCACGGGTCCGATGGGCCGGTGCCCAGTCGCCCGCAGCGCCCCCGCCGACGCCGCCGCCGCGCGTGTGCCGCTACACGCCGCCGCGTTCGCTGCCGATCCGCATGGTGCCTACGGTGCGATGCGAGAGCGGTTCGGTGACCTCGCACCGGTGGAACTCGCCGAGGGGGTGCCAGCCACGTTGGTGCTCGGGTACGAGACCGCGTTGCGGATCTTGCATGATGCCGAGCATTTCCCCACCGATCCTCGCCCGTGGCAGGACACCGTGCCCGCCGATTCGCCGGTGTTGCCGATGATGCGCTGGTATCCCGCGGCCCGCTATAGCACCGGCTACGACCACACCCGCTACCGCCAGGCGTCGAAAGCCGCCATTGACGGCATCGACGGCCATGCCATGCACACAGTCGTGGAAGAACTCGCCCTCCGACTGATCAACAGCTTCTGCCAGGCCGGGTCCGCGGAGCTGGTCGCCGACTATGCCCGCCCTTTGGTGTCCGCGGTCCTCAACGAGATCATGGGCTGCCCGCCGGAGATCGGGGCGCAGGTCACCGCCGGGATGGCTGCCCGCTTCGACACCGTCCGCGCCGCCGAAGGCATGGCACTTCTGCAAACCGCGCTGACCGAGCTGATCGAACTCAAACAAGCGCATCCCGGCAACGATGCCACTACACGGCTGCTCACCCACCCCCATCAGCTCAACGAGACCGAAGTACTCGCCCAGCTGATGAGTTTCTACGGCGCGGGCGGAGAAGCCCAGTTCAACCTGATCACCAACACCGTCCTGCTGATGCTGACCGATGAACGGTTCGGTGGGGGCCTGGTCAGCGGCAGCCTGTCGAGCAGAGATGCGCTCGACGAGGTGTTGTTCCAGGACCCGCCGATGGCGAACTTCTGCACCACCTACCCCCGATCCCCTGTCCTCACCGGTGTGACTTGGCTGCCGGCGCATCAGCCGGTGCTGATCAGTCTCGCCGCCGCCAACACCGACCCCACCATCGTTCGCGGCGACCGCACCGGCAACCGTTCCCACCTCGCCTGGAGCGTCGGCCGACACGCCTGCCCGGCCCGCACCATCGCTTACCTGATCGTCCAAGACGCGATCGACCAGCTCCTGGACGCGCTCCCGGATATGGAACTCGCCGCCACGCCAGCGGACCTGGTGTGGCGTCCCGGACCGTTCCACCGGGCCCTGACCTCCCTACCGGTCACTTTCCGCCCGTCGCCGCCCGTGAACATCTCCTGACACCCGGATGATCGCGAGTTCGCTTGCCATGCACCAGCTCATCACCCTCTATGAGGCACGCCCCCACCGGATCGGGTCGCCCTCCGACACCACCGTTGCCAGTCGGGGCATCCACGCGCCGCCCGGCCAGGCCGATGAGTGCGCCATCGATCCGGAATCCTGTTCCCTGGATGCAGCACCACGTGCCCACACAGCACCACACCGCCGATCCCGACCTCGCCCAGCCCCGTCGACTCTTCCAGATGCAACGACGCCGCCCGACCGACAGGACACTCCGCGCCGCCGCTCAATGTTAGCCAAGCCTTGACGCGCCCGGCTTCCATCGAACGGCAGGGGAAGTGCGAGATCGCCGACAAGCTGCGGGATGCTGCCCTTCCGGTATCCGTCGATGAGTCCAGTGCCCGAGCCCTTCGAACTCCTCGGCGTCGGAAGGGCCTGTCCAGTGGACGGCTCTGTCGCGCTTGTTCTTACAGTCCCCGGTCGGAAGTGGCGGACTCCTGGTGCACAGCGCCGGAGACGTTATTAGGCAGCTCGAGCACGCTACGCAGCGCTGGGACGGACTGTCTGATCGGACGGTTGTCACTCCCCGGCCGAGTGAATTCTTGGAAAGGGCGCGACAAGTCGAGGTCGGTAAGCTGCGGGGGCGTGCTTTGTGGTGGATGGATCGCGAACGGGGGTAGTTGGGCGATGGCAGGCGACAACAGCGGCACGTTACGGGCGGAGATCGCCGCGTTCTATGCCGGTTTCGGGCAGCCGGAGGTGCTGGCGGCGGCGTTCCGGGGGGCTGGTTTGTTGGTGCCGTTGGTTGATGATGATCGCCTGTGCATCTCCCGGCTCGGGGGTGTCGATTGGATCTGCGCGTTCACCAGTGTCGAGGAGTACGCCCGCTATATGGCTGCGCGGGGTATCGCTGGTGATCAGGAGTATCGATATCAGTCGCTGTTGGGGTGGCGGCTGGCCGAGTACGCGGCTGGGCGGTCGGAGCCCACGGGTGTGGCTGTCGATATCACCGGTTCGGCGCCGATGGCGTTTCCGCCGCAGGTATCGGACGATTCCGTCGGGGACGGGAAGTAGCGGTGGGAGACCAGTTGAATGTGGATCCCGCGGTGCTGCAGCAGGCTGCGGATGGAATCACCGGGGTCATCGGTGAGCTGTCAGATCTGGGTGTCGGGGAGACCGGGGCGATGGGGCGCGGGTTCTCGTTGTTGACGTTGTCGCCGATGGAGGCAGGTAAGGCGTCGGTGCAGAGCGCGTTCGAGACCTTCACCGAGCGCTGGTCATGGGGTGTGCGGGCGCTGGTGCAGGCGGGCAACGAGATCGCTAAGACGTTGGGGTTGACGGCGGGGCGCTATCACATCATTGATGAGAAGTTCTCGAACACGTTCAAGGAGATGTTCACGCAGCTGACTGGAAACCCGCATCTGTCGAAGGAAGAGATCGATGCGCGGTCGTGGGGAGACACGTTGGCCGACAATCAGTTCAACCAAGTCCGCCACACCGACTACAGCGCCGAATCGTTCCAGAATGCCTTCACTCATATCGGCACGAACATCAAGGTGATCGAGGCGGTGGGCCCGGACGCGTTGGGCAACAACGGTCCGATACCGGCGATCCCGCGGCATTGGAATACCGGTGCTGCCGCGCGGGCGGCGGAGATCATGAACGACCAAGGGACGAATAGGTGAGTGGTCTCGGTGATTTCGTCAACAAGGTTGGCGACGCGATCGAGCACGGCGTCGAGTCGGTCACGCAGAAGGCGGGTGAGCTCGCCGACGTTGGTTTGGATGCGGCGGCGGGGCTGGCGCGCAAGGTGGGTGCCGATGGGGTCGCGGAGAACCTCGACGATCTCGGTGACAAGATCGCCGATCTTGCCGGCGGTGAGGTCAAGGAACGCGAACTCGGACAGAGCACCGATCCGAAAGAGCTGATCCGTGGTGAGCCCTCGGCGATTCACGACGCCGTCGAGGCGTTGCAGAAGATGGGCGATTCGATCGGCAAGACCGGCGATGCGCTGCGGACGGTCGACACCGCGGACTGGACGGGGTCGGCGGCGGCGGAGTTTCACACCGAGTTCGCGAAACAGCCGAAGCTGTGGTGGGCGGGCGCCGACGCGATGCACAAAGCATCGGGTGTGCTCGACGGCTGGTACCACGAGGTCACAGCGGCACAAACGAAAGCCGCTGATGCGATCGCGAGATGGGAAGCGGCCGATACCGAGGAAACCACCAAGAAGAACCAGTGGAACGCCCTGTCGGACGAGCAGAAACGCAAGACGCCTCTGACCGACACGTGGACCTCGATCCGCAACGAGGCCCGCGAGATTCTGCGCGGCGCACGTGCCCAGCGTGATAACGCGGCGGCCTCGGCTGCGGCGGCGTTGGCAGCGGCGACTGAGGCCGCTCCGACCGAGCCGCCGTTCACCGAACGCTGGTCGGACAATGTCTCGGATCTGTCGGGGGCGGTCGATCAGGCGAAGCTGAACTTCACTTCCGGGTTGCTGACCAGTTTCACCGGGATCGTGCAGTTCGTGCGTCAGGTCAGCCCGATGGACCCCTACAACCTGACCCATCCGGCTGAATACTTCTCGGGGATGTCGGGTCTGGGTACCGGGCTGGTGGTCGCGGCCGCTGATCCTGGGGCGACGGTGTCCTCGATCTTGTCCGGTGCACGGAAGAACCCGTCGGAGTTCCTCGGCTCGTTGACCGGTGACCTGATTACCACCGTCGGCACCGGCGGTGCCGGGGCGGCCAAACCCGCCCTGTCGGCGCTGGACAAGATCGGTGACGTCTCCAAGGTCAGCAAAGCGACCCACACCGTGGCCAGCGCGGCAGAACACACCCCGCACACCCCACACGCCCCGAGCTCCACGCCCCACACTCCATCGTCGACCTCGCACGAACCGGGCGCACCAACGAGCACACACCCGACAACCGAATCGCCGTCACCAACCTCGACCGGGAGCGAGCCGGGCACACCGACCGGAACCCACCCGAGCACCACCGAACCTGGCACGCAGCCACACGCGACAACCGAATCGCCAACGCAACCGGGAACGACCAACTCGCAACCTGAAAACCCCACGCACACAACAGACTCCGGCACACCAGCGCCTGACAGCACCGCACAGGGGCACACTCAGCCGGACTCACCGCAGCCGACGCATTCCGAACAGCCTGTATCGCAGCCACATCCAACCAGCGAGCATCCGAGCGACACACCACACGAGCAGCAACCCGATTCCCCCTCAACGCGACCGGATTCCGACGCGCCACCGCGGACCGAGTCCGAAACACCGAACCAACGCCCCGACTCGAACCCAACTCCCCACGCAGATTCACCCAGCACACCAACAGACCACGGCAGCAACGTCCCACAGCAGGCTCACGACGGAAATCCGACCCACCCGGACGGCCACGACACAACACCGGGCGCACACGACACACCGTCCACGGAACAGCAGCCAACACACCATGATGGTGCGCAGGAGAATCCCACGCCGCAGGACCGCGCCGACGCCGATAGCGGCGCACACGGCAAGGCAGAGGAATCCGGCCCGGAGAAAGACCAAACCCCGGACCAGAAGACCTGCTCCGACGACCCTGTCGACATCGCGACCGGTGAATTTCTTCTCCCCGAAACTGATCTCGACCTACCAGGCGTACTTGCGCTCACACTGCGTCGCACGCACAGCTCGAACTACCGATTCGGCCGCTGGTTCGGCCCTTCCTGGTCGGCCACGCTGGACATGCGCCTTGTCGTCGAGCATGAGGGCGTGACCTTCATCGGCGAAGACGGCATCATGCTGGCCTACCCTCACGCGGAGGTCGGAGTCGCCGTAGAACCGATCACCGGCGGCCAGCGCTGGACATTGACTCGCACCGAGGTCGGCGGCTATCGAGTGTGGGACCAACACCGCGAAATAATCCGGCACTTCGCTCCCGAATCCGCGTTGGGCGGTATCGACTCCCGCCTCGGCAACTACGCCATCTCCGCGATCACCGACCGCCACCGCAACCGAATCCGCTTCCACTACAACGCCGACGGCGCACCGGTAGAGATATCGCACTCCGGAAGATATCGAGTCCGCGTCGAAACCTCCGCGGGACGGGTGACAGGCCTGTTTGTTCTGGATACCGACCGAGATGGCCCCGAAACCAGTACCCCGGTGAGGCAATTCGCCTACGACGCTGGCGAGCTCTCAACAGTGATGAATGCCGTCGGTGCGACCACCAGCTACACCTACGACGCTGAACACCGGATGACGTCCTGGACCGACTCCAACGGCAACCGCATGGTCAACACCTACGATGAGTCCGGGCGCGTCATCTACCAGCGCGGCACTGCCGGAGTCCTCGACACCGACTATGAATACCTCCAATTCCCCGACGGCACCGGCAGTCTCAGCACCCTCACCGACTCCCTCGGCGCGACAACCACCCACGGCTTCGACCGAGATCTGCGGCTGCGCGACCTCGTCGATCCCTCCGGTGGGCGCACCCACATCGACTACAACGCCGACCGTCGACCACTGAAAGTGATCGCACCCGACGGCACAGTGACCCAATACCGTTACACGAGCGATGGCGACGTCAGCGAAATCCTGCGCCCCGACGGCAATTCCGTCGAGATCGAGTACATGTGGCGCAACCGTCCCACGCGATTCACCGACGCGGACGGCGCAGTTCGGCACCAGGAGTGGAACAAGAACGGCGACCTCGCTGCGACCGTGGACGCTGCCGGAGCCAGGACCACCTACTCCTATCACCCCAATGGTGCCGTTGCCGAGGTCACCGATGCAGGCGGCGCACGCACCGCCGTCGAGGTGAACACAGCTGGACTCCCGGTCCGAGTGGCCGACCCGCTGGGGGCGGTCACCACAATCGAACGTGACAGCTTCGGCCGCCCCTACGAGGTAACCGACCCACTCGGCGCCGTGACTCGGTACGAATGGCGCCCCGATGGAAAACTGCTGCGCCGCACCGACCCTGACGGCTACACAGAATCCTGGACATATGACGGCGAAGGAAATGTCCTAACCCACACCACCCGCGCCGACACTGTCACCACCTTCGACTACGCCGCCTTCGACCAGCTGCACACACGCACAGAACCCGACGGCTCGACCACTTGCTACACCTGGGACACCCAACGCCGACTCACCGCGGTCACCAATCCCCTCGACCAAACCTGGAGCTACACCTACGATCCCGCCGGCCGGTTGATCGCCGAGATCGACTACACCGGCGCCACTACCAGCTACGCCTACGACCAGGCCGGACGTGTCGCCACCGTCACCCCGGCAACGGGAGTCAGCCGCCACTACACTCACGATGTCCTCGGTCGCCTCACCCAGATCGTCGCCGACACCGGCGAATGGATCCGCTACACGCGCGACCCCGTCGGCCGAGTCCTAACCGCCGACGCCGGAACCGGCGAAACCGCCACTCACACTCTGGAATTCGTCTACATCGCGACGGGCCGCGTCGCCTCTCAGAAGCTCGACGATCACGCCGTCACGACCTTCGAACACGACCGACAGAGCCGCCGAACGCGTCGAACCATCCCCTCCGGCGCGACCACTGACTGGCATTACGACTTCACCGGACGCGTCCGAGCCCTCAAAACCAATGACCACGACATCACTTTCACCCATGACTCGATCGGCCGTCCCATTGGCTGGCGTGTCGACGAAATCGCGATCGACCGCATCCTGACCAGCATCGGCTACGTCACCCATCAAGCAGTCACTGCCTATCCGGGCACTTCGCTGGCTCTTGATCTCGGGCCCTCCGTGCGCCCCAGCCCACGGCAGGTGCGATCAGACGAGTACATCTACCGTCCCGACGGATACCTCACCGGCCATATCGCTAACCACTCCGATCGTGTGGTGGCCGGTCAGCGCGACTTCGCCCTGGATGCGGTCGGTCGCGTCACCCGCATCTCCTCCGGTGGCGTGCTTGCCGAACAGTACAGCTATGACGCCCTGGGCAACGTCACAAGCACACTGGTTGTCGGCGACCCCGACTCCGACGTCGTTCGGCCGCTCAGTACGCCGGGGATCACCCCTGGCCAGGACTCGAGTACCGACAACCTGCGTGAATACCGCAACAACCTCCTCATCCGCGATGGCCGCACCCGCTACCACTACGACCGAGCCGGTCGACTCATCCGCAAGACCACGACTCGTCTGTCGCACAAACCTGATGTTTGGCACTACCGGTACAACGGTTTCGACCAGCTCGCCGACGTATGGACCCCCGATCGTCAGTGGTGGCGCTACACCTATGACGCGCTCGGCCGCCGCACCACCAAACAGCATCTCACCACTGACGGCACTGTCCTCGAGCAAACGGACTACACCTGGGACGCCACCCACCTAATCGAACAATCCACGCCCAGCGCAACGACACGCTGGCAATACCAGCCCGGTAGCTATACACCCATCACGCAAGAGACTGATCAGGCCGCGGTCGACCGAGAATTCTTCGCTATCGTCACCGACCTCGTCGGCGCCCCGATCGAACTGATCGATCCCAGCAACGGCCACAGCACCGCCACCGCCACGACCGATCTCTGGGGACGGACAACCTGGCACGGCACCGCTGCCAGCCCTCTACGCTTCCCTGGCCAAATTCACGACCCGGAAACCGGTCTCCACTACAACTACCAACGCGTGTACGACCCAGCCACGGGCCGTTACCTCACCCAAGACCCCTTCGGTCTGGCCCCTGCGCCCAACCCGAACACCTATCCACACAACCCACTCAGCTGGAGCGATCCACTCGGCCTGATCCCCGAGGAATGCGGCAAAAGGTTCGAAACCCGAGACGATGCCGAGCGCGCAGCTTTCGAAGCAGCAGGTGTCCCCTACGGAAGGACTCCCGATGCCGAGTGGACAGTAATGGGAGACGTCCGATACGCCCATGTTCCTGGCCATTTCTACTCGCCCGATCCGACACACTGGGGGAACTTCAGGCAATTCGAGATGGAGCAAGGATCCAGGGTGATCGTGGAGCACACCGATGATCCGGCCGGAACACACTTCCACGCCGGCCAGCCCAAAGGAGATTCAACGCAAACTGGAGTCAACTTCGGATGGGACAACTCTCCAGGACCTCCCGGAGGGAGCCGATACAATGAAACGTTCCAGCGATACGGGAGCATTGATGGGCCGCACGGCGACCACCACTTCTTCCACTGAAGTGGTGACCGCATCAGTAGCCGCCCAGACGAAGGAGCCCGCGAATGAGTACCCCCGCGATCCCATCTGAAGAGCTGCGCCAGTCGCTGACGTCGATCGGCCTCGCCATCTGTTCCGACAACCCAGAAGGCGTTCCCTCGCCCTCGCAAGCCATGCAGGCCGTAAACGGCGGCGAAGTGGAGCCGAAATACACAGTTCCCTACCGCTCAGACG
Organism: Nocardia sp. NPDC049220; assembly: GCF_040647855.1. Lineage (NCBI taxonomy): Bacteria > Bacillati > Actinomycetota > Actinomycetes > Mycobacteriales > Nocardiaceae > Nocardia > Nocardia sp. NPDC049220. The sequence goes on along the minus strand of NZ_JBEZDA010000001.1, from coordinate 336,270 downwards.
ATGCGCTCGGCGAGCTGGACAGGCTGTGGCATGCCGAAGCCAACGCCGTGTCCCTCTACGCAAATGCAGGTAAGTTCCTGCTCATACTTCCGGGACCAGGCAGTAGCCGTGCCGGCTGGTTATGTGTCCAAGACACGGTAGGTGAAAGGCTTCCCTCCAGAATTATGGCGATTAGGAACTCTCCCGAGGTCATCGCGATGTCGCTCGATGGTAGGCAACTCTGTGCCACTTCTCGAGAGGAATATGACTACTGGGTCATCAGCCACAAATTCCCTGAGAAGTTCGAAGCCGCCAACCGCATGCGTAGCATGATCTATCCCGAGGTTCGTCGGCTTGTGGAAAGCGGAATCTCCCTGTGCGATCTCCTCTCTTACTTGAAATCTACCGGTGAATTCAGAGGACACAAGATCGAACTGATGAGCATACTAAGAGAAGCTTGCGAGATCCCACTTTCTGAAACCAGGGAGCTGGCAGCGGTAGTAGACCAGTTTTGCACACCGATCGTTCCAATGGATCAACTAGAAGAAAAATGGCGGCAGGTCATTTCTGATTATCGGCACAGTTGAGCGTACAGTGATTTTCCGAACACGATCAGCTCAATTATCTGCAGACCTGTTCAAGCCGGACTGGGTAGTGGTGCGCAGTATCGCGGGATGCAGGATAGTTGCTGTACCGCAGCGGTAAAGCGCGGCGGGGCGGCCACCGTTGCGGTTGGTCTGCTCCCCGGTAGGGATCAGTACACCTTCCGCGCCGGTAATTTTGCGGTGAAAATTCCGCTGGTCAAGAGGCTCGCCCCAGACGATCTCGTACACTTTGCGTAATTCGGCAACGGTGAATTCCGGTGGGCAGAACCGGGTGGCGAGTGTGGTGTACTCCAGTTTGCTTCTGGCTCGCTCGACCGCGTCGGCGACAATTCGCTTGTGGTCGAAGGCCAGTTCGGTGTGTACGTTCAGCACGGATTCGACGGGTGTCCATGCTGCGGTTCGCGCATCACCACCCGCTTCGGGTGCTGGAAGGTCGGGAACGAACGCGAGGTAGCAGACGGTCACCACGCGTCTGCGTGGATCGCGGTTCGGTGAGCCGTAGGTGCGTAGCTGCTCCAGATGTGCGCGGCCGAGGTCCAGGCCGGTCTCCTCGGCCAGTTCGCGTTCTGCCGCCGCGTCCAGGTCCTCGCGGTTGTCGTCGAGGAATCCGCCTGGCAGGGCCTGGAAGCCCTGCCAGGGTGCGGTTCCGCGTTCCACCAGAAGGATTTGAAGGGACTCGCCCCGCACGGTGAGCACTGCGAGGTCGACCGCGATGGCGACTTCGGTTGTTCGCCAGAGGCGTTCAGCCATGTTCATCTCCTCTCCGAACGAAAGTTTACGTCATATTGACGTAAACTAGATCCGTGGCTAGCGTCACTGGACGGAGGTCTCGACTGACGCTCCGTTCCGATCACGTTGGGGAGAAACAATGATCGTGATTCTGACTGCTCTTGGCGTCGAGCAGGACGCCGTGCTGGAGCATCTGGTCGACATCAAGGTGCACGAGCACGACAAAGGCACGTTGTTCGATGTGGGCACCATCGCAGGACACCCCGGGCATCGTGTTGCTGTGGGCGTCACCGGTGCCGGTACCACCACCGCGGCCGCGCTCACCGAACGCGCCCGAGCCGAATTCTCGCCCACTGCAATGATATTCGTCGGAATCGCAGGTGGCTTGCGTGACAAGCTGGCCATCGGCGACGTTGTTGTGGCCACCAAGGTCCACTCCTACCAGGGCGGACGCAGCGAAGATGACGCGTTTCTGGTGCGACCACGTTCCTGGGAGCTTTCACACCGACTTGACCAGCTGGCCCGGCGCCTATGCAGGGGCAATGGTTGGCACAGCCTGCTGTCCAAGCATGCGAGTACGGCCTCGCCGCAGGTGTACTTCGAGCCGATCGCAGTGGGAGATGTGGTGCTCAACTCCACCAGGTCGGAGCTCGCTCGCCGAATCCACGCGTCCTACAACGACGCGATCGCCGTGGAAATGGAGGGTTCCGGATTCGCGCACGCGGCGGCCCTCGCCGATCAAGTGCCTGCCGTGGTCGTCCGCGGTATCAGTGACCACGCCGACGGAATGAAGGCGAGTGCGGACCGGGCTGGCGGCCAGTCCATCGCTGCGCGCAATGCCGCTGCGTTTGCCATTGCACTGGCGGCCTCCCTCGATCTGGAACCCAACCCAACGGCATCGGCTCCCACACCACCGGCTCCGACCTTGCCCACGATCAACAACAAGGTGACCGCACGTGACCACGCCAAAGTCGACAAGCAAATCGGTGTGCAGTTCAACTGGGGGCAGCAATGATTGGGGACCCCGGCCTCACGCCGACCGAGGTGTCGGTGAACAGCCACGTGTCAGCGACCGCCGACGCACACGTGGAGCAGCAGATCGGCACGCAATTCGTCGATTCCGTTCTGCACAACTCGACGTTCTACACCACCCTGCCCGGCGATCCCCCGGAGCGCCAGCATGACTTGGCCAAGGCGCACCTCAAAGGCGGTAACCCGCGCCAGGCCCAGGGAATCCTCCACAGTTTGCTCACGAACGGCCACACCACCACCGAACGCGCCTACCTCTACGTGCTTTCGGTACTCAGCGATCGCTCGTTCACCGAGATCACCGCTGAGCTATCGAACGAGATCCACAACGCTATGAGCACGGCATCCGAACTCCCGAGAGACGAATGGCGGGATGCACTCGACGTCGTCGACACGCTACTGCGCTACGCCCATGCGGAATTCGGCGAGCGGACCGCCTCACAAGAACTCACAGCCACGCTGAAGACGTTCGGCACCCTGACCGTGGATCGACAGGATGAGATCGACAGGCACTTGAACCTGATCCTCAGCGGTGCTGTGCAGGAGCGACTTACCGGTGAGCGCAAGTACCAGATCGCGGTGGAACGGATGAGCGGTGACCGCATCGGGCGGGCATGGAAGTTCTTCGAAGCCCATCCTCGACAACCCATGAAGTGGCTGACACCGCCGATTCGTTCCACCGCTACCGACTGGCGCGACGCCGTCCTCGGCTCTGTGGCTATGGCATTGGCGATCGTGTGTGTGCTGGTTGATGAGATCAACGGCAGCACCGTGGGCGGGCTGGGGTTGATCGCGGCTGGCGGCTACATGATGTTGCGCTACACGACCGTGTTGCAGACCGATGTGCGCCATACCGACAGCGCGTGGGCGAATTTCCAGCCGCCGCAGCCTTATCAGCAGGACACGAAATTCGACACACTGGTCGACCAGTGCTTTCGGGAGGTGACTCCCGGCGGCCTATGGGAAACCACAGCAGGCTACCGAGCCTATCTCAAACGTAGGCTGCAACAGCAGTTCAGCGACGACGAAGTTCACCCCAGTGAGCTGAAATGGCTGATCACGTGGCATGGCGTGCGAGCCCGCCGACAGTACGACTACCCACCGGTGCAACCAGCCGGAGCGCAACAGGTATCGAACCTCCGGATCATCGGCGTAATGGTGTGGGCCACCGGACTCGCCCCGTTGGCGGTCGGGCAATTCGTGGCGTTTCTCCTTGCGGCAGGCAGCTGGTGGGGTATCCGCGGCATCGCCCGCATCGTCTCCGTCTCCCGGGCGCAGAGTCTGCTCGACCATAATGCCGAGGTACTGCTTGCCGAAGAATCGACAGAGCATCACCGATGGGTCCAGGTTCTGGCCGACCGCCCAAACGACGCGGAAATGGCCCACTGGCTGGCCTTGGACAAGGCATACCTCAAAGATGACGCGCTGCGGCGAGCGAATCTTCGCGAGCGTGACCTGGTCACGCACGTAGTGCTGACCGAACGAGCTCTCTACGCCCGCAAGGGAAGAGTCACCAACGGGCCGCCCCGATACGAGGCTTATCTGGTCTACATCTTCCTGCTCACCCCATACGGAATGCGTACCACGCGCACGTATCTGAGCCTCGCCACAGGGGATGTGCGCAACGAGCAACGTCAGATGTGCACTTACGATGCGGTGGCATCGGCCTCCGTGGTGGAGAAAGGCGTCCGCACCTTCCTGGCCGACGGCCGCCCCTGGGTCGACAACCTCAGCGGACGGGTATTTCAGCTGACCTCGCTCAACGGCACGTGCATCGCCGAAGTCAAAGAAAATTCCCGAGCGACAGGCGATGACCAGACGCCGGGAGATGACGAACCGGGGGACGCTGCGTCTGCGCGGACATCCGGGTTCGACAGCGCCCTGCAGATTCTGGAGGCGGTGGCCACCGAGGGCCGGGAATGGATCGCTCGTGACAGAGAGCGCAAACAGCGATGGGCACGAAACTGGTGCACGAGATCTTTGTCAGGTGATGGTATGCGGCCGGGGAAGAACTCTGGCCGGACGATCCACCGGTAGACGGTGGCATCGAACGCGGGCGGCGATACAGACGCAGCCGCCAACGTAACTGCGGTCTTCGAGCAGCACGGTGCGCACGGTCCCCCGCCCTTACCGTGCAACCGCATGTGCTCATCGTCGAGGACGAGTTCGAAGTCCCCGACGTACAGCAAGCACATCTCACTAGCGTGCCCCGCACGTGTAGGCAGTCTCGAACAGCACTTGGTCCCGCAACCGCCCCACGACCAGCATGCTGGTTACCCCGCACGGGTCTCCGCTCCGCGCCCGGAGACCACCGGTGTATAACCAGGCGGACGGATGCGGTGTTCGATCTGGTGGACGCGATGTTGTGCGCAGATAATCCGGTGCGGTCGCTGCCGGAGCCGTCGCTGGTAGCGCGCATCGGCGGGGGCACGGCAGTGCCGATTGCGGGCGATGCCTCGTGGTTAAAGATCGGACCTGTGGGCGGCAGTGCCCGGTTGCAGAAGGCACAACGGCTCTGCCCGGGTGCGAAGTCCGGCGGGTTCATGCGTCGATTGCGGAATCTGGAGTGCGCCGGGTCACACTGAGCTGTGCGCAGAGATCAGGATGTTGACGAGCCGCTGCTGGGCCTGCCCCAAGAGGACCGCGTGACGACAACGCCGCGAGGCATGCAGTTTCGTCAAAGAATCTCTGCCCTACCCGGACTCTTGTACGCCAATTCAAGGCAAGTCATGTTGATTCCATCAACACGATTTTCTGTTGCGGTTTAGCTCACAGATCATCTAGCCTCAACCTATGCCAGCTCGAGAGATAGCCCACGTGACACCCACCGAGATCGCTCGGTTGGCTGGCGTGACCAGCGCGGCTGTGTCCAACTGGCGTCGGCGTTATGCCGACTTTCCGCAGCCTGCTGCAGGGACTTCCGCAGCACCGCTGTTCGCGCTCCACGATGTCGAGGGGTGGCTCGAACAAACCGGCAAGGGCCGCGAGGTGTCCGACGAGGTCAGGCTGTGGCAATCACTTCGACTCCAGTTCGGCGAGCGCATGGTTTCCGGCGTAGCCGCGGTGGCGCGGCAACTTGTAGGTGAGGAATCGAATCTGGAGGACGCGGCAGCGGTTCTCACCGACGACTTGGGCTCTCGGCACGGGGCCGACACGGTCGTGAACGGCCTCGTCGCGCGATATGTCGCTTCTGTGGGACGTGGCGAGGCGGAGGCTGTGTCGACGCCACTGCTTGTGCGGGTGATGTCCCGCCTCGCCAGCGAGTGTTCCGGCACGGTCTATGACCCCGCATGCGGAATCGGTGACCTGTTGCTGACGGTCGGCAACCCCGGCTTCGAGATCCGCATCGGCCAGGATATCGACGCGGCGTCGCTTGACCTTCTCGAGTGTCGCGCCTCGTTGTCGGGAAGACCGGCGACGGTCGCTCCCGGAGACTCTTTGCGTACGAACGCCTTTCCGGACCTGAAGGCGGATCTGGTGGTTTGTGATCCGCCTCGGTCCCTGACGGATTGGGGCCGGGAAGAGTTGCTGCTCGACTCCAGGTGGGAGTTTGGAATTCCACCGAAGAGCGAAGGGGAACTGGCCTGGCTGCAGCACTGTCTTGCGTGCACGGCACCAGGTGGGAAGGTGCTGATGGCGCTACCCGCGACGGTGGCCTATCGCCGTTCGGGCAGGCGAATCCGTTCCGGTTTGATCAGAGCCGGCCACATCGACACCATCGCGCAGTTGCCCACGGGCTCGGTCGCTGGGAGTTCGGTTCCTGCCCACTTGTGGGTTCTTCGCCGAACCCCTTCCGGAGAAGACATTCGAATGGTCGACCTGTCCAGCATCGGTACTGCTGCCGACCTCGAGTCAGCGATGGCGAAATCTGTTGCGGTTCCGCAAATCTCGATACTCGATGAAGAGGTCGATCTGAGTCCGCTGCGGTATCTTGACTGCGGCAGTGGGGATGTCGCCTCGGCGTATAACGAGACCAGTTCCGAGTTCGAGCGTTTGGCAAGGGAATTGATCGGTTCACTTCCAGACCTAATGGAGTCACAGGGGTGGGATCGGTCGGTGATGCTGAATATCAGCGATCTCGTCCGCAACGACTTGGTGTCAGTCGCAGGCGACACGGTTACCTCGAATACCGACCAGCTCGACTCGGATTTTCTACGCGGAATCGTGCGCAGCTCGGCGAACGCTCGCCGCAACACCTCGTCCAGTGGCACCCTCCGGCTCGATCCGCGGGGGGCGAAGGTACCGCAGCTCGATCCGGCAACACAGCAGCAGTACGGGGCCGCCTTCCGCGCGACGATTGCTTTTGAGCGCAGTATGGATGAGTTGGCCCAGCTCGGGGCGAAGTTGGCGCGGCTTGCGCGCGAGGGGCTGACCAACGGAGTTCTGAAGCCTATGGATAAGGAAGCGAAGTGAGCGACACAATCGTGGCGGGGCGGTTCCGTCTGCTCGGCCCCCTCGGGCGCGGAAATATGGGCGTGGTCTATCGCGCCGAGGATCTTCAGGCTCAAGATTCCGCAGTGCCCAAAGTTGCGGTCAAGATGATCCTGCGCAGCCGAACAGGCAAGTCGTTCGATTCCGGAGCCGATCTGAAGGTGGCCGATCGCTTCGATCGCGAGGTCCGAATCATGCGCAAGTTGGGGCACATCAACCTGCCGCAGACGGTCGCTGGCGGCATCGACGAGGATTCCGGGACTCCGTATCTGGCGATGGAGTTGTTGGACGGCCACACCCTGTGCGAGCTGGTTGGTGAATGCCCACAGCTTCCGGCGGATTGGGTAGCTGCGATCGGCGCTCAGATCGCCGCAGGGTTGGCTGCTGCGCACATGGTCGACGTCGTGCACCGGGACCTCAAGCCTGCGAACGTGATGCTGCTGTGTGGGGGCACGGTCAAGGTCCTGGATTTCGGAATGGGCCGGATCACCAGCGACGCCGACGATCAGCTGACAAGTTCGAATGCCACGGTCGGCACCGCACGGTATATGGCGCCCGAACAATTCTACGGCTCGGCGGTGACACCGGCCGCGGACCTGTATGCGCTGGGGTGCGTGCTGTACGAGTTGCTGGTCGGTGTCCCCCCATTCCATAGTGCCGTGTCGGCCGAACTCGCTCAGAAGCACCTCAACGACGAACCGCCACCCATTGGTCCGCAGCGCCCGGATGTCCCGCAGGGCCTGTTGAGGATTGTCGAGCGGTTACTCAGGAAGGATCCGGCCGATCGGCCAGAGGACGCGCATGCAGTGCGAGAAGCTCTGTTGCCCTTCGCCATTGGCGACTCCCACGTTTCCGGATGGCAGGAGTACCAACCGCTGTGCGACGTCAACGTCGCAAGCGCGGACAGCTCGGCCGTCCAGATCCGGACCGATCGACGGCGCGGACCCGAGCCGGGCGCGGGAATGGATGTATTCGGATTGCACCGCAACGTCATCGATGAGTACCGGGCCTTCACCGAAGGCGCGACGATCATCCGTGACGCCGGCATCAAGGCGTTCGTCGAGAAGGACCTGGCGAACAAGTCGCAGTGGCCAGACCCATGGGTGTCGCTAAATCCGTTCTTCGCTTCTGGCGGAACGGTTCTCGAACTGAACAATACGGGGCTGCTCGACGAGGAGTGCACGCGAATCTTCCAGAGCGGCAAGGCCGAGAATGGAACCGAGTGCGACGGGCGCCCGCTCACCCTGCATCGGCATCAGCGGGATGCGATCGAGGCCGCGCGGCGGGACGAGTCGTATGTTCTGGTGACCGGAACCGGCTCGGGTAAGTCATTGACCTACATCGTGCCCATCGTCGACAAGGTCCTGCGCGAGCGCAAGGAGGCGGGCGGGACCGCCGCACGTGTCCGAGCCATCATCGTGTACCCGATGAACGCCCTGGTCAACAGTCAGGACGATGAGCTGAAGAAGTATCTGACCAACGGATACGGCGCGGGGAAGGAACCGGTCACCTACGCGCGGTACACGGGTCAGGAAAGCGACGAGCGACGCCGAGAGATTCGCGACAATCCCCCGGACATCCTGCTGACCAACTACGTAATGCTGGAGCTGATGCTCACCCGCCCGGGTGACCGCGACTCATTGATCAGGATGGCGACCGGTCTCGAATTCCTGGTGTTCGACGAGTTGCACACCTATCGTGGCCGACAGGGCGCGGACGTGGCCCTGCTCATCCGTCGCGTCCGAGAAGCCTGCCAGGCCGACAACCTGCAATGCATCGGCACATCGGCGACGATGTCCACTGAGGGCACCTTCGACGAACAGCGCCAGGTCGTCTCCGAAGTCGCGACCAAACTATTCGGCACCGAGATCGTGCCCGGTAACGTCATCGGCGAAACGCTGGTTCGGGCAACGGAAGAGGCCCCAGCCATAGTTCCCGCCGGACGCCTCGGAGCCGCCGTCCCGACGGCGTATTCCGATCTTGTGAACGATCCGCTCGCATGCTGGATCGAAACCCGTTTCGGGCTGACCCGAGACGAAACAGGACGCCTGATCCGGCAACGGCCGACCAAGATCGAGGACGCGGCCGCCGAACTGGCTGCTGACACCGGATTCGACAAAGACTCCTGCGCCGACGCGATCCGCGCAACCCTCGAGGCAGGTTCGCAGGCGCTTCACCCGGTTACCAACCGCCCGCTGTTCGCGTTCCGCTTGCACCAGTTCCTGTCCAAGGGCGATACCGTCTACGTGACGCTCGACGATGCGCAGGCCCGTTCGATAACGCGCGAATACCAGGTGGTCGAACCCAAGTCCGGAAAAGTCTTGCTGCCGTTGGCATTCTGCCGCGAATGCGGCAAGGAGTACCTGTCGGTGCGGCGCACGCTGAACGACGGGCAGGCGGTCTATGCCGCTCGGCGAAACGTCGATACCACCGACGGCAGCGCCGAAGACGGCTACCTGTACATCGATCCTGATCGGCCATGGCCCGCCGACGTTGTCGAAGTCATCGAGAGCCGCCGACTTCCCGAGTCCTGGCTCGAGACAGATGACAATGGCCAGGAGCTGGTTCGCAAGTCGTATCAACGGCGCGTTCCCCGAACGATTTTCGTGGATCCGCATGGCGTCGAGAGCCCGGGGGAGCTTCGGGCCGCGTTCATTCCCAGCCCGTTCCTGTTCTGTCTGCACTGTGGCGTCAGCTACGAACAGACTCGCGGACGTGATTTCGCGCGGCTGGCGTCTCTCGACCAGGAGGGCCGGTCCTCGGCCACCTCGCTGGTGTCGGCGTCGATCGTCCGATTCCTCAAGGACATTCCGGCCGAGGCGCTGAACAAGACTGCTCGCAAGCTGCTGTCCTTCGTCGACAACCGACAGGACGCCGCACTGCAGGCGGGGCATTTCAATGACTTTGTTCAAGTGGCATTGATGCGTGGCGCGCTGTATCGGGCTCTGGCTGAAGCAGGCGACGGCGGCATCAGTCACGAGGAGTTGGCGACGCGTGTCACGAACGCGCTGGGCCTGGAGCCGGCCGACTACATCCGATCATCGGATCCGACGCCGTCGTTGGTGACGGCGGCGGCGCGGACGCTCCGGGATATCGTCGCGTTCCGCCTGTATCTGGATCTGGAGCGAGGGTGGCGAGTGACAATGCCGAACCTCGAGCAGACCGGTCTGCTCAGGATCGATTACACGGACCTGGATTGGCTGGCCGGCAACCAGCAACGCTGGGAAACTGCTTCCCGCCCACTGCGTGATGCCGACAAGGTACAGCGCGCCGAAATTCTCCGTGCGCTACTGGACCAGATGCGGCGTGGGCTGGCCATCGACGTCCAATACTTCCGCGATGACTTCGATACGCTCCGGCGGTCCAGCGAGGAGCGCCTTAGCGATCCGTGGATTCTTTCGGAGAGTGACCGCCCCCAGGTCGGTACCGCCTATCCGCAGAGTTCCCGGCCGGGGTTGGATCGGTCGGGGCTGTTCCTGTCCGGGCGTGGCAAATTCGGCAAATACCTTCGCCGAGTTCACTTTCAATCGTTGGATACGGCGGCGGCCCAGCAGCTGATCGTGGAACTGCTGGAGATCCTCGAGAAGGGCGGTCTGGTCAGCAAGGTGACCGCCGCCCCGCAGCGAGCAGGTCGCCGCCGCCGACCGACCGGGCAACCGCTGGCCGGTTATCGGGTCGCGGCGCGGGCGCTGGTGTGGCGGCTGGGCTCGGGTCTGACCGGCGTCCACGATCCAGTCGATCGCACCTACGCCAGTGGCGACGGCCCGAGGGTCAATCTGTTCTTCCGCGACTTCTATCGCGAGACTGCCGCGACGCTGACCGGTATGTGGGCGAAAGAGCATACGGCGCAGGTTGATTCGAGGAAGCGCCAGGAGCGGGAGGATGCCTTCCGGAACGCGGAGCTGAAGCTGCTGTATTGCTCGCCGACCATGGAGCTCGGTGTCGACATCGCCGATCTCAATACGGTGTTGATGCGCAATGTCCCGCCGACGCCTGCCAATTACGTTCAGCGTAGTGGGCGCGCCGGTCGTCAAGGGCAGCCGGCGCTGGTTGTAACATACTGCGCCACCGGGAACAGCCACGACCAGTACTACTTCCGGCAGTCCCACCGCATGGTCGCCGGTGCGGTTCGTCCGCCGAAGCTCGACTTGGCGAACGAAGATCTTGTTCGGTCCCATGTGCAAGCCATCTGGATCGCCGAGGCCGGTCTCCAACTGGGCAAGGCCATCCCGAACATCATCAATATCAGCTACGACGAGGACACCCGCCTCCCCAATCCTGATCTCGAGCTGTACAGCCAGGTCGTCGAAAAGATCGAGGCCGCCGATCTTCGCGAACGCAGCCTGGCCGCGGCGCAGCGGGCGTTCGGCCCGATGACATCAATGTTCGCCGACACTTCATGGTGGGACGACCAGTGGTTGGAGGATTGCATCCGAAAGGCGCCTGCCGAATTCGACGATGCGTTCGACCGCTGGCGGGACTTGTTCCGGGCCGCATTGGTCGACCAATCAGAGCAGAACCGCCGCAGGCTCGACCACACACTCTCTGAACGGGATCGCAAGCTCGCCGTCGCACGCCGACGCGAGGCCGAAACCCGAATCGATCTGCTGAAAAACGAAGGGGTGGACGGCCATTCTGTGCTGTCCGACTTCTACCCATACCGCTACTTGGCTAGCGAAGGGTTCCTACCCGGTTACTCCTTTCCCCGGCTACCGCTGGCGGCCTACCTGCCGTCGAGCCGACGACACGACGAGGGTGACTACCTACAACGTTCCCGGTTTATCGCCATTCGCGAGTTCGGTCCCCGAGCTCTGATCTACCACGAAGGCGCCCGCTACGAGGTTGACCGCATCCAGCTCGAAGCCAACACATCCAGTGATGTCGTCACCACCAGCGCCAAACGCTGCACCAATTGCGGTTACCACCATGACATCGCCGACCGCGCGGACCGTTGCGACATGTGCAAGGCTCCGCTGCGCGACACCACGACCGGGCTCCTCAAACTGCATACCGTCTATACCCGTTTGCGCCAGCGCATCACTTCCGACGAGGAGGAACGTCGACGCGCCGGATTCAGGTTGCTCACCTCGTATCGCTTCCACGATCACGGTGTGCGCAAGGGACGGCGCGACGCCATCGTCACCGGGGCACACGAGGAGTTCGCACACCTCGCTTACGGTGACTCAGCGACGGTCCGCATCACGAATGTGGGTCGGCGGCATGCGAAAGATGATGATCCGCTGGGTTTTTGGCTCGACCCTGCCGATGGCACCTGGATGACGGTTTCCGACGCGGATGACGCAGTCGATCACACCAGCGAGGGTTCACTCGTCGATGCCGACGGAAACGATCGCCGTCGGAAGATGCTTGTGCTGCCCTATGTCGAGGATCGTCGCAATATCCTCGTCCTCACCCTGGGCGAAGCAATCTCACGTGAGCAAGCGCTCACCCTCATGTACGCGCTGGAACGTGGCATCGAGGCCGCGTTCGAGCTCGAGGACGCCGAGCTGGAGGCCGTGCTACTGCCGCCCGACGAGGGTCCCCGGGATCGGATTCTGTTCATGGAATCCGCTGAAGGCGGCGCTGGCGTCTTGCGGCAGCTGCAGGCAGATCCTCGCGGCAAGGCGCTGGCCCGAGCTGCGTCCGCGGCGCTCGACATCTGCCACTTCGACGCAGATGGCCATGACACCCGCGGCCCGGATACAGCTAAGCCGTGCGCGCGAGGCTGCTATGACTGTGTCCTGACCTACGGAAACCAAGGCCACCATACCGATTTGAACCGGCACGATGTGCGAGATCTGCTCATGTCCTTCGCAGCGTCGATCACGACTCCGACAGGAGCCGCGGAGTCGCGGACCGAGCAGATGCAGCGACTGGTCAAGCAATCCGACTCCAGTCTGGAACGGAAATTCGCCGAGTGGCTGAAAGAAGAAGGGCATCGGCTCCCTGATGCTGCTCAGGTCCTTCTGCGCGAGTACCAGGCGAGGCCCGATTTTGTGTACTACCTGCCCGGCGCGAATGTCGCCGTGTATGTGGACGGCCCGGTCCACGACCACGCGTCCATCGCTCAACGCGATAAGCAAGCGGAGGGGCGTCTGATTGACGCGGGCTGGGATGTGATCCGATTTCGATACGACGACGACTGGTCGGCCGTCATCGGCAAGTTCCCTCGATACTTCGGAGTCGCTAACTCATGACGCCTCGATTCACGCTCGGTTCGCTGGTCTCGGCACGCGGGCGCCATTGGGTTGTGCTGCCGGAGTCCGAGCCGGACATGCTGGTGCTGCGCCCGCTCGGCGGCTCCGATGACGAGATCGCCGCGGTGTTCCCGGCTTTCGAGGATGTGAGCAGCACCGAATTCCAGCCGCCCTCGCCGGGCGACCTCGGAGATGCGCACTCCGCAGGCCTGCTGCGATCTGCGCTTCGGATCGGATTCCGTTCCGGTGCAGGACCTTTCCGGTCACTGGCTGGCGTCGCGGTTCAGCCACGGGCCTACCAACTGGTGCCGCTACTAATGGCACTGCGACAGCAGACCGTCCGCCTGCTCATCGCCGACGACGTCGGAATCGGCAAGACAATAGAGGCCGGCTTGATCGCTGCCGAACTCCTCGCGCAGGGTGATGCGAAGCGACTTGCCGTGCTGTGCTCCCCCGCGCTCGCCGAACAGTGGCAGGAAGAACTCCGCACCAAGTTCGGGATCGACGCGGAGTGCGTCCTATCCTCCACAGTGCCGAAACTCGAGCGCGGTCTCGAACTGGGCGAGTCACTGTTCCAGAAGCACCAGCATGTGGTCGTATCGACGGACTTCATCAAGTCGAGCCGCCATCGGGACGAGTTCGTCCAGCACTGCCCCGACCTCGTCATCGTCGACGAAGCCCACACCTGCGTCAGCGCCGATGACGACCCCAGCTCGCGCGCACACCAGTTGCGGTACGAACTACTACAGCGGATCGCCAACACCGACCGGCATCTTGTGCTGGTCACCGCGACCCCGCACAGCGGCAAAGAATCGGCCTTCCGCAACTTGCTGGGTCTGCTGAAGCCGGAGTTCGTCACCCTCGACATCACTCGCGAACAGGGTAGAAAGCTGCTCGCACAGCACTTCGTCCAGCGACGACGCGCGGATGTCCGCAAGTACCTCGAGAAGACCGAACTCTGCGAGGAGACCGAATTCCCGGATGATCGCGCCACGAAGGACGAACCCTACCGACTGTCGCCGGACTATCGATCTCTTCTCGAAGATGCGATCGTCTACGCCCGCGAACAGGTCACTACCGCAGGCGAACACGGCAAGCGGGAAGCCCGTATCGCCTGGTGGTCGTCGATCGCGCTGCTGCGCTCACTGGTCTCCTCACCCCGCGCCGCGGCACAGACTCTGCGTACCCGCTCGGCCGCCGCAGCAGCAGCCTCCGCTGAGGAAGCCGACGAGCTCGGTGCGCCATTGATCCGCGATTCCGCCGACAGCGACGTGCTCGACGGCGTCGATGTCGCGCCCGGAGCCGAAGTGGACGCGGTTTCGGACGGGCTCGCGCTTCTCGCCGAACGAGCGATGGCACTGGAAGGTCCCACGACGGATCTCAAACTGAAAGCCTTGATCAAGCATGTCAAGGGACTGATCAGCGATGGATACCACCCAATCGTCTTTTGCCGCTACATACCAACCGCCGAATACGTTGCGGAGCATTTGACCGACAAGCTCGGCCGCAAAGCCGTCGTGCGTGCAGTCACGGGCACCCTCTCACCGCAGCAACGAATCGAGCGCATCGAAGAACTCGCTGAGCAGGCGGCCGTCGGCCATGTGTTGCATCGGGTCCTGGTAGCCACCGACTGTCTGTCGGAAGGCGTCAACCTGCAGCACTACTTCGATGCGGTGGTCCACTACGACCTCGCCTGGAACCCCACCCGCCATGACCAGCGGGAAGGGCGCGTCGACCGCTACGGGCAGAAGCAGCGCAAGGTCCGGGTCATCACGCTGATCGGCACCGACAACGGCATAGACGGCAAGGTGCTGGAAGTTCTGATCAAGAAACACCGCCAGATCCGAGACGCTCTGGGCATCTCCGTCTCGGTCCCTGATGAGAGGTCCGCCGGGGTCACCGACGCGATCTGGGAGTGGCTGCTCATGCGTGGCGGTCAACGCGAGCAGGAGGGACTGTTCGCGATCGACGAACTCGTGAAGGTCAACGAGAAGGCCGCCGAGTTGGAGGCCGACTGGAACTCGACGGCCGAGCGGGAGAAGTTGTCCCGTTCTCGGTTCGCACAACATGCCATCCATGTGGACGAAGTGGCGCGCGAGGTGCAGGCCCTTCGCGATGTGCTCGGCGATCCCCGCGAGGTGGAAACCTTTGTCCGGCAGGCATTGCCGGACCTCCATGGCGTACTCCGCAACAACTCGGATGGCGGCTTCGCCGCGGATGTGAGCGGCAGCCCCGCCGGATTGCGCGACGCCCTGGACGTGGCCGTCGGCTCGGGAGTCGTCGCCAAAGGGAAACCCATCCCGTTCCGGACAACACCCGCAGTGGGCCGCGGCGAAGCGGCGCTGGTCCGGACCGACCCGGCCGTCGGCGCGCTGGCGAACTTCGTGCTCAACTCTGCGCTCGACAGTCTCCCCGAACGCACTCGTCCGGCCCGCCGCTGCGGGGTGATCCGTACCGATGCGGTCGACACGAGGACGACCTTGCTGTTGGTGCGCTACCGATTCCATCTGAGTCTGCGGTCACGGCAGAAAGCCGAAACGCGTGAACTCGTGGCGGAAGACGTGCGCCTGTTCGCTTTCCAAGGAGCACCGGCCGACGCGGTGTGGTTGCCACCCCAAGCGACAACGGAACTGCTGACTGCGGAGGCCGCCGTCAATACCGATCCGGAGTTCGGCGAACGCACCATGATCCGAATCCTCGACCGCCTCCCCGAACTGGTCGGCCCCCACCTGAACGCACGCGGAGAAGCCCTGGCGACCGAACTTCGCGAATCTCACCGACGCGTGCGGTCCGCCTCGGGCGAAATCATCGGCGGTGTGGAAGTGCGCCCGCAACAACCCGCCGACATCCTCGGTGTCTATGTCTACCTGCCCGCACCCACCGGGGGGACGCACTGATGTCTGCTTCGTCACGCGCCCAGGCTTTCTCGGCCATCCACAGTGTCGGCGGGCTCATTCCGCCCGAGATGCTCGACAGGATCTCCGAAGGCCGCAAAGAGGTTGGCGGTTGCGACCCGGCTGACTACGACGTCGTCGGCGCGCGTTCCGTGCGCGACGACGCCGAACGACACTGGGACTTCCTGAAGGCCATCTGGTTCGAGCTTCGCAAACAGCTGTCGCCCGCCCCCGAGGCTACCGTCCCCGCCGATCCGTCCGGTATCGCGACCAAGCAATGGCTCGAACCACTGTTCAGCGCATTGGGTTTCGGCAAACTCGCCATCGTCGGGGCGAACGGCATACCGGCCGACGACGGGCAGAAGACCTTCCCCATCAGCCATCACTGGAACCACGTACCGATCCACTTCGTAGCGTGGAACCAGAAGTTGGACAAGCGCTCCATCGGCGCGAGCACCGTACCTCCGCAGTCACTGCTACAGGAATGCCTCAACTGCACCGAAGCCCAGCTGTGGGGCATCGTCACCAATGGCCGCCAGCTCAGGTTGCTCCGCGACTCCAGCTCGTTCGCCACCGCCAGCTACGTGGACTTCGATCTCGAGGCGATTTTCGACGGCGAGCTGTTCAACGAGTTCGTGCTGCTGTACCGGTTGCTGCACGTCACACGGTTCGCCGTCGCCGACGGCGCGCCTCCCTCATCGTGCTGGCTCGAACGCTGGCGGGCCGCCGCCATCGAATCCGGTATGCGTGCTCTCGACCAGTACCGGGTGGCCGTCGAGAAAGCCATCACCGCACTGGGCACCGGGTTCCTCCAGCACACCCACAACGACGAAGCCCTCCGCAACCTCGACGTCTACGCGTACCGAGATGCGTTGCTGCGTCTGGTGTATCGGATGATTTGCCTATTCGTCATCGAAGATCGAAACCTCCTACATCCGTCCGATACTCCCGGGCAAGCACGTGAACGCTACCGCCGCTACTTCTCGACCGCCCGGTTGCGCGAACAAGCCCGCCGCCGCGGAGGCAATGGGCACACCGACCTCTATCGCGCCCTGGCAATCGTCCTCGAAGCACTGCGCGACGAGTCCGGTCGGCCCGAACTCGGCCTTCCCGGACTCGGCGGACTCTTCGACGACACCCCGGTAGACAAGCCGTTGCACGGTCTGAAGATCGCCAATCGGCATCTGCTGGAAGCCATCCGAGCCCTGTCTCGAGTGTGGGATGCCGACTCGGCCCGCTGGCGCGCGGCCGATTATCGCAACATGGGGTCGGAGGAACTCGGCTCCGTCTACGAGTCGCTCCTCGAGCGCGTTCCCCAACACAGTGCTGTCGACCGCACTATTAGCTTCGTTGCGAAACTCGGCAACGAACGCAAAAAGACCGGATCTTATTACACCCGCACCAGCCTCATCAAACCGCTACTCGACTCTGCCCTCGACCCCGCAATCGAGGATGCTCAGCAACGCGGCCTGGCAAAATCTGAAGCAGCCAACAAAACTGACCCGACCGAGACCATCGTCGCCGAACTGCTATCCCTGACGGTCTGCGATCCCGCCTGTGGCTCCGGCCATTTCCTCGTCGCCGCAGCTCGTCGTATCGCGAAACGGATAGCCTCGATTCGAGAAAACCACCCTGAACCCTCCGAGGGTGCCGTAAGGCATGCACTGCACGAGGTCGTCGCGCGCTGCCTTTACGGCGTCGACATCAACCCGATGGCCGTCGAGTTGGCCAAAGTATCGCTGTGGATCGAGGCCATGGAACCCGGAAAGGCCATGGGATTTCTCGATGCTCACATCAAGGTCGGCAACTCACTCATTGGCGCGACACCCGCCCTGTTGCGTGACGGCATCCCAGAAACAGCATTCAAAGTCGTCGAAGGTGACGACCGAAAGGTCGCCGATTTCTATAAGGATCAGAACCAGAAGGCCCGTGATGGCCAAGCCAGTCTGTTCGACTTGCACACGGTACCCAAGGTCGGAAATACCACCTTTGCCACCAATGCCCGCAGGATCACGAACGCCCCCGCAGACAACGTGACTCAGGTACGCAAGCAGGCGGCGGCGTACGGAGCATTGGCCTCCGACACCGCTTACCGTCACGCATTGCACGTTGCCGATGCCTGGTGTGCGGCCTTCTTGTGGCGCTACACGATCAACACACCTGAGCCAGTCACTCATGACGTGTTCCTCGATCTACAAGATCCGGAAGGGTCCGCTGCGTCAAAGGCCACACATGACGAAATCGTCCGTCTGCGTGATCAATACACCTTCTTCCATTGGCACTTGGAGTTCCCCGAGGTCTTCACGGTCTCCGACGACGATGACACCGGTTCGCCGACAGGTTGGAGCGGAGGGTTCTCTTGTGTTCTGGCCAATCCACCCTGGGACAAGCTGGATCTGGAGGACAAGAAGTACTTCAGTATCGTCGAACCATCGATCGCAAAGCTGTCGGGCAGTACGCGCCGCCAACGGATTGTGCAGTGGATCAATGATGTTCCGGAGGAAGGGCATAGGTACCTGGATGCCCGCCGCATGGTCAAGGCAACTCTGAAATTCACTAGCAGTTCTGGCGTTTTTCCGCTGGCCGGAAGGGGACTAAGCGTTCCGGGCGTCAATTCTCTCTGGACAGATCACCTGTTCGTCGAGCGATTTACCTCCATCCTTGCCCCAGACGGTCGCGTCGGATGCGTCGTACCAACCACATTGGCAACCAACGCTGGGGCGCAGCACCTGTTCCAGCGCCTGAGCAGCCACGGGTCCATCTCCATGCTTCTCGATTTCGAGAACAGGAACCTCCTTTTCGAAAGTGTCCACGCCAGCTACAAATTCTGCCTGTTATCCCTTGTTGGACCGAGCCTTTCCGAGGCATCGGTGCGATTGGCATTCTTTCTGCTTGATCCAGCGGAGCTTGATGACCCCAACCGGGTTATCGACCTCGCCCCCGAAGAGATCACCCTTGCTAATCCTAATACTGGAAATCTACCGATCTTCAGATCGCGCCGCGATGCTGATATCACACTGTCCATCTATCGACGGATTCCTGTCATGTGGGACGAAACCAGGAGAAGCGGAAATCCCTGGAACATCACCACCAGAAACCTATTCAATATCACCGATGACGATGACATCTTCAGAAAGAAAGGGGAACTCCTCGACGACGGATGGGTGCTCCACGGCAATGTATTCATCCGGGATGGCAAGCGAATGCTACCATTCTTTGAAGGCAAGATGATTCACCATTTTGACCACAGGTGGAGCTCATTCTACGGAACTGGTGACAACGATCGCCGGAGGTTCGAACTGCGCGAAAAAGCCGATCCATCAGCGCTGGTGATGCCCCGAAACTGGGTGGCCGAGGAAGGTGTCGTGCGAGTTGTCCGGCGCGGCCGTGAGCGCGATATTCCCGGCGTGGATCTGCGGCTTAGGAAGCTGGGATGGGAACGAGAGTGGATCTGCGGATTCCGCGACGTGTGCCGTTCCACCGATGAGCGAACCACTATCGCTGCGTTCGTCCCGAAATCGGCTACAGGCGATAAGCTTCCACTTATCCTTCCAGCGGTGTCCAGCAAGTTGTGTGCTGCCCTTATGGCCGCCCTGAGCTCACTAGTGTTCGACTACGTCAGTCGACAGAAGATCGGTAGCGCCAACATGGCGGTATTCGTAATGAAGCAACTTCCAATGCCGGCTCCCTCTGATTTGCAGTATCATACGGAATTCCTCACGCCTCGAATGCTTGAGTTGGTCTACACGACTTACGATTTGGCGCCGCTTGCACGCGATCTCGGCGACTCGGAAGATACCGGCCCTTTCCAGTGGGATGAGGATCGACGTGCCATTATCCGCGCAGAACTGGATGCGTATTTCTTCCTGCTCTATGGAATCGGCCGTGATGTTGCCGACTATATCCTGGAAACCTTCCAATCCGAGTCGGGCGGCGGGCTAAAGAACAACGAGATCGCCAAGTATGGCATCTACCGCACAAAGGAACTCGTGCTGAGTGCCTACGACCGAATGTCCCCGCTGGGTGTCGATCTCGCTCACCCGTTGGTCGACGGTGAGAACTACCAGTCCCCGCTGAATCCACCTCCCGGCGACGGTCCGCGTCGCCCATGTATGGACCTCCCTGCCGAGATGAGGAACTGACATGGCAACGCTCGGCATCCACAAGGAGTTTCTGCTCGACTTCGCCAAGCTGGAACCCCCAGTCCGCAAACGTGTTTCGGACCTGTTCGAGAAGTTCCCCACGACGATCAACACCGGCGCGCACCTGGAGAAGATCAACAACGCGCAGAACAGCCGCTACCGCTCGGTCCGGATCGACAACTTCTGGCGCGGTATCGTCCTGGCCCCGAAGGACGGTAGCGATACGTACATGCTGCTGAAGGTGCTCCCGCACGACGACGCCTATCAGTGGGCGTGCCGCCGCCAGATCACCGTCAACACCGCCGACCACTGCATCGAAATCCGTGACGACGACGCGATGTCAGAAGCGCTGCCGGTCATCGAAAAGGTCGCGCACGACGCACCGACGCGGCTGCTCGCTCATGCCAGCGACACCGATCTGCGGAGGTTGGGCGTCGACGAACAGACCCTCCGGTTCGCCAGGGCGCTGACCGATGCCGAGCAGCTCGATGCCGCGCGCGAGTATCTGCCCACCACCCAGTGGGAGGTGCTCTACGGCTTGGCGGCCGGCTACAGCCCCGACGAGGTGTGGGCGCACCTGGGCGCTGACGCCCTTGACGAGGCGCCCGTCGACGCTTCCGATCTCGATGCCGCCATCGCCCGCAGCCGAAACCGAGTAGTGCTCGTGGACGGGCCTGAGGAATTGATGCAGGTGTTCGCTGATCCGTTCGCCTTGTGGCGGATCTACCTTCATCCGACCCAGGAAGCGCTGGTCAAGGCACGGTTCACGGGTCCCGCGCGAGTGAGCGGCGGACCCGGCACCGGCAAGACCGTCGTCGCACTACACCGAGCGCACGAGCTGGCCAAACGCGGCGCGGGCCCGGTACTCGTCACGACGTTTACCGCGAACCTCGCCGCGAGCATGGCGGACAACTTCGAGATGCTGGTCGACAGTGAGGGAGTCCGAAACCTCATCGCCTTCACTCATATCGACAAACTCGCCAACCAGGTCGTGAGCGAGCTACACGGCCATTTGCGGATACTCGCGTCGGAGCGTGAAGCCGAGATGTGGGAGCTGATCAGCCAACGACTGGACATCGGGCTCTCCGCGGCTTTCCTGGCCGACGAATGGCGACACGTAGTCCTGGCCAAGCAATCGACCAGCCTCGACGACTACCTGACCGCCAGCCGAGCCGGTCGTGGCAAACGTCTCGGTCCACGCCAGAAGGAGCGTGCCTGGGCAGCAATCGCCGCGTTCGAGAAGCAGCTCCGCGATGACGATCTATGGACCCACGAAACAGTCGCCAGGGAAGCCGCGCGAATCCTGAACGAGCGCAATGACAAGCCGTATCGCCACATCATCGTGGACGAGGCGCAAGACCTGAACCCGGACCAGTGGCGGATGCTCCGCGCCGCCATAACGGAAGCGGACGACGACATCTTCCTCGCTGGAGACACCCACCAGCGCATCTACGACTGTCGTGTCAGCCTGCGGGAGGTAGGCATCAATATCGCCGGCCGTAGCCGCCGCCTCCCCATCAACTACCGCACCACCGCCGAGACCCTCGGCTGGAGCCTTGCCATCCTGCGCAATGAATCGATCGACGACATGATGGACGGTCTCGACTCGATCGCGGGCTGCCGGTCCGACGTCCACGGGCAAGCGCCTACCTCGATCGGCTGCCGCAATACATCCCAAGAGGTCGCGACAATCGTTGAGACCGTGCGCAAGTGGATCGATGAAGGCGTGTCCGTAGAAGACATCGGCATCGCCGTCCGCGCGAAATGGTACGGCTCGAAGATCGAACACGGTCTACGCAAGGCCGGAGTGAAGGCCGAATTGCTCGGCAAGAGTAGACATTTGGAAGGCGTCGCGGTCGCGACGATGCACCGGATGAAGGGACTGGAGTTCAGATGCCTGATCGCTGCGGGCATCAACGCCAACCAGGTCCCCCAGTCTGCCGCAGTAACCACCGTCGAGGAAGATGAGCACAAGCACGGACTGGACCTACAAAGGGAGCGCTGCCTGCTGTTCGTGGCCTGCACACGTGCCCGAGAACAGCTTGTGGTCACCTGGCATGGGACGCCGAGCCCATTCCTCCAGATCGCGTGACACCGGAGCGAACACCGCCTTCCGTGGACGGCTCGGGCCGAGCTCCGCCGCGGGCTGTCGTCTGGACGTGATCATCTGGCCGGTGGAAAATCATAGGATGGCTCAGGGTTCACATAACGCTGCACCAAACGCAGTCGGCTACCAGCATCAGACCTGGTGGGCCCTGGTGGAATTGCTGCGGTCCGGTCCAGACAGGCCCGATGCGGCCATCAGTCTGGAACTTTTCGACGACATCGCATGGGACAACGCAGGCACACCAACGGAGATGCTGCAGGTCAAGCATCATGAGGGCAAGAGTCGCTCATTGACGGACCGCTCGAAAGACGTGTGGAAAACGCTCCAGGTGTGGATGGACACAGCCTCTCCCGGGGATGCGTACGGCCCCAGTCTCGCATTGGTCACGACTCAGGTCGCCGCACCGGGCAGCGCAATGGCGGCCCTTCGGGCGGTGGACCGCGACGAGGAAGCAGCCGCGGCCCTTCTCGAAGACGTCGCTGACGAGAAGGGGGACAAGGAAACTCTGGCAACGCGTAGACAGTTCCTCGCGCTGGCACTTTCCGAGCGACGAACGTTTCTGCACCGCATTCGGATAGCCGACGGCTCACCTCATGCGGAGGATGTTCAGGCTGCTGTCCGCGCGTGCCTGCAGTGGACACTGCCTCGTGGACACGAGGACTTGTTCTTGGCGATGGTCTGGCAGTGGTGGGACACGCAGGCGCTGGCGCTCCTGCAAGGCCGTCTTACCAGCCTCGACGTTGGCGCGGCCCAGGCGGCCATCGCCGACATACGCGACCGGTTTACCTGCGAGAACCTGCCGACACTCGTACAGCTGGGGGACGTCGACGAGGACGAGATCGGCGAAATGTACCGGGCACACCCATTCGTACAGCAGATGCAGTGGGTCGCATACCCGCCCAAGAACCTGCAGAAGGCAATCGTCGACTACTACCGGGCGTATACCCAGGCGGTGAGGTGGGTCGACGAAGACCTCATCGGCATCGGGGAACTCGAGACGTTCGAACACGAGTTGGTGGATGAGTGGGAGCGCGAATTCGATTGGATGATGGACAGTCTTGACGATGACGCCGACGAGAAAGCGAAGCGGGAGGCGGGCAAGGCCATGCTGCGCACTCTCCTTGGGAATACCGGGATTACGGTCCGGTCCCGCTACAACGAGCCATTCTTCGCAAGGGGGCAGCGCCACATCCTGGCGGACGGGGGGCACATCGGCTGGCATGCGGATTTCAAGAACCGGGTCGAGGAGCTACTCAAGATCCGCATTTGAAACACTTGATCTTCAGGCATCGAGTGGGAGGGAGATGCGGTGACGGTGTCGAGTTCGCGCCCGTCCGTTGTCTCGACGATGCTGAACCCCGCGCTGCTGGCTGCCGTTATCGCCGCCTCGGCGGATGGGCACCAGAAAGAATCGGGCGACGGTGTTCCGTGGATCCTGTCCTTCGTAGTGGCACCGATGGTATTGCATCGTGGTACGCGTGCCGCCCTACCCACGACGACCCGGACCCATCTCGCCACCTGGGTTTCACGAAACCCAGTGCTGCGTGCGAATCTTCCGCAACGCGCGCTGGGCCTTGTCGAGCCGGTTCGCGCCGGAATGAGGTTCGGCATCACCCATGGAATCCTTCGTGTGGATGGTGATCGAGTGGTTGCCATTCCGCGTCGGCGGCCCCGCGGGTTCCAGATGCCGACGGAACTCGACGAGATCCTCCGCAAAGCAAACCTGATGGGCCGCTGGCTATCCAAGACGAATAGTCCGGCGACTGTTCTTGCCGTTCTCGGCATGGCACCCTGATCACCGTGCAGTTGCTCACGATCGTTCTCTACAACGCATCAGGCGCCCGGCGCACCCTGGAGTTCAAGCCGGGATCGCTCAACATCGTGACCGGTGAGTCCAAGACCGGCAAGAGTGCTCTCCTGGACATCGTCGAGTACTGCCTTGGCCGGGACAGCCTCCAGATGTCGATCGGCCCGATCACCAAGACTGTCACCTGGTATGCAGCCTTGTTCGACCTCGCGGGCGGTCGCGCTTTCGTGGCCAGGCCGGCTCCCCGGGTGGGGAAGAGTTCGACACAACTAGCCATGCTCCGGTTCGGAAACGATCTCGAGCCGCTCGACTTTCACGAGCTGGAAGCCGATATGGACTCCAATGCGATTCGTGAGCAACTCGGTCGAAGGATCGGCATCGAGGAGAACCTTCACCAGCCGCCCATCGGCTCCGCTCGAAATGCGGTGGAAGCACACCTGGGCCATGCGACCCTGCTCTGCCTGCAGTCCCAGAACGAGATCGCCAACCGGAACCTCCTGTTCCACCGCCAGGCGGAGCAAGGGATGATCCAGACGTTGAAGGACACCATCCCCTACTTCATCGGGGCGGTTCCACGCGACCAAGCGCTCCGTCGTGCTCAGCTCACCGCCGCCCGGCGCGACTTGCGCGACACCGAAATCCAGTATCGCCGAGCCGAAGAGGCCAGCCAGCTCGCAGAAGCGACGTTGGCGGCGCTGTGGCGCGAAGCGTACACGCTCGGCATGGTCGACGCGCCCGAGCAGCCCGCGCGACCCGCCGCGATATCTGCACTTCAAGTAGCAATCGCCGATCGACAACCGTCTCGCGACGACAGAGAAAGCGCGACAAGGACTTCCGAGCTCGTGCAGGAGTGCGACGATCTGCGCAGTCGGCTGCGAGGTATCGCCGCGGAACGTGAAACACTACTGCAACAGGAGGTTTCCGAGGTCGGCTATGTCGGTGCCGTAGGAACTCAAGCCGCACGCCTGACCAGTTTGAACCTTCTCGGGCTCGCTCCGCACACAGAGACCGATGCGCCCGCTGCCGATTCCGATGTCACGTGCGCCTTTTGCGGCAGCACACTGCCCGATCCCGACCCCACGGTCACCGAGCTGGATCGCAGTCTTCGATGGCTCAACGTTCAGTTGGCCAGCATCGACGCGGCACGTCCAGCACGTCGGGCAGCACTGACGGCATTGGACGATCAAGCCGCACAACTTCGGACCAGGCTCCGCACCGTGGAATCGGCTCTTCGATCGATTAACGCCGGAAATTCAGCCCTTGAGCAGCTACCGCAGGACTCCCAACGCGACTTCACTCGAGGCCGCATCTACGCCACCCTCGCCGCATTGCCCGGTGGCTCGGGCAACGAGCGACAGCGATTGAAGCAGCTATTCGATTTCGCCGCCGATCGTGTCCGTAGATTGGAGGCCGAGCTCGATCCCGCTGAAGAACGTGAACAGCTGACGTCACGGCTGGTCGCGATCAGCCAGGACATGACTCGATGGGCAAACCAGCTGCAACTGGAGCACAGTGGCAGCAACGTACGGCTCGACATGAACCGGCTCACCGTCGTCACCGACACCGAACAGGGTCCCGCGCCGCTGTTCCGAATCGGTAGCGGCGAGAACTGGGTGGGCTACCATCTCGTCGCCCATTTGGCCTTGCACCGCTACTTCGTTCGACAGCGACGCCCGGTGCCGCGAATCCTCATCCTCGACCAACCCACCCAGGTCTGGTACCGCTCCGAGGTCGACCAACGATCCGGTGCACCGAGCGCCGACAGTGACCGCGAAGCCGTGAACAGACTCTTCCACCTGATTCACGATGTTGTGCGGGAACTTGCCCCCGAACTCCAGATCATCGTGTGCGATCACGCCAATCTGGCGGAGGACTGGTTCCAGGAATCGGTTGTCCACAACTGGCGGCACGGGGAGCAGTTAATCCCTCAAGACTGGATCGACGACGTGTCCGGGGCGGGCTCCTAGCAGTCGATCGAAGCGACCGGGAAGCTGCTGAACATCGCCGACTTCGTAGCGGTTCGCTGTGGACACGTAGATCAGATCTCGCCGAAGCGATCTAACGCTGTCCGGGTGTCGTGTACGCCGAATGGGCCACTGACCGGCGCGTCGGCAGCGCAAACCCCGCCCGGGTACCCAAACCGCCGGGGGGTATCACCCGGGACGGCACACGGCCGTGCAAAGACCGCCTGCTCAGGGTTGACTTGACTATTCCGGTCGTAGGGAGGGTTGATCGTGCCACGTCCAGATTCGAGTCGGCCGATCAGACAGGAACGCGGCTGTGAAGGGCCTGGCCCGACGAAGGTGGTGTGGGAGATGACCTGCCTGGCAAGAAGTGGCTCACTCGCGAGGAAGCAGGCGAATACCTCGGTGTTCACCATCGCACCCTCGCGAACTGGGCCGCCAAGGGGCATGGACCTCGCTACTCGAAGCCGTCGGGCAAGTCGTGCATGTATCGACTCGCGGATCTGGACGCCTACCTCGAAGCGCACTTGGCGCAGGTTGTTCTGACGGGCATCATGGGAGTCGCCGTCCGACACGGCGCCCTCACCGCGCGGCAGCACGTTAAACGCCATCGCATCCTTGTGGAGTGTGGTATTACTGGCGTCCTGGTTCCGAAGCGCACCAGCTGATCCGAAACCTGCGTCCTTGGTCCCGTCCTGGTCCCGTCACCGGACTGAAACCGGCTCGATCCCGCTCGGTCTTACTTCATCGAACCTAAATCGTCAAATAATGCTAATGACCAGCACGTATAGGGCGACCTTGCTGATCGGAATCACCTTACGCCCCTTCTCCTTCATACGGTCAACTCTAAGTGACGCGGCAACCGTATTATTCCCGCAGGTCGGCGCCGGCTCGCCGAGCTAGCGTCGCACCACGATGTAGAGCACAAGGACCGCGAGGAACGCGCCAGCCAGGACCACTGTCGACCACCGCGGCCCATGCCGTAGGGAGGGAAGCGGTGATGACCGGAGTCCGAGCCACACGCTGTCCAGGGAGGGGTCGGTCCTGCCGCGGACGTGCGGCGGCGCGTCCACGGGTTCGCCCCCCGGAGAGCCGGAGGAAATCTCGGCTCCGTCGTCGTTGGAGCTATCACCCGGTGCCATGGCCAGAACGGTAGCCGCCGCGCCGGTGGCGCGTCGCAATTCCCGCGCGCCGCATCACGGTTGGCATTCAGGCCAGGCGTCGGCGGAACGCCTCGGTGCCCGCCCCGGTCGTTACGTCGACCGTGTGGACGCGCAGGTCGACCGCGTCCTCGGTCAGCTCGAGCACCATGAAACCGAGCTCGTGATAGTTCTCGAACAACGCGGCGTGCCCCGCGCTCGCGGTGATCCGCGGCTCAGCGCCGACTGTTTTGGCGGCAGCACCGGACACGATCTGCCTGGTGCCCTTGGAGGTGACCGTCGGTTCGAGCACCTGTAGCGAGTGGTCGTGCCCGGAGACGATGAACTGGCACCTACCGATGACGTGGTCTTCGAAGAACCGCTGCACATGCACACCGTTGATCGGCTCGATCGATAGTCCCTCGTAGCGTCCCGCGTCGCCGTGCGGCCCATTGTTCAGATATGGGTGGTGGGTGCAGGCGATCTTCCAGGTGGCGGTCGACTCGGCGAGCGATCGGTCGAGCCAGGCCGCCTGTTCGTTCATGAATTGACCGTGGGCCGCCCAGTACGGCGAGAACATCGGCGGCACGTAGGCGGCCAGCGGGTTGACGTCGAGTACGAAGAACTCGACCACCGGGTTGTGCTCCGGGATTCGCACCGAGTAATAGCGGCTCGGCATCCACCAGCGTGGGGAGTTGGCGTGGTACTCCACCTCGGCGTTGCCGCGCAACAGCCAGCCGCCGTCACCGGCGAGGACGGAACTGTTGTCATGGTTGCCGAGCACCATCAGCCACGGAAAATCGAGACCAGCGTTCGGATGCTCGAACTTGTCGGCGAACTGCACATCGGCCGCGCTGTCGGGGCCGTGCTCGTAGATGTTGTCGCCGAGGCCGAGCGCCACCGAGATCGGTTCGCGGTCGTGGAAAGCGCGCATCGCATCCGCGACCGCCCACTGGGTGCGGGTGCCGGTGCCCGCGTCTCCGGTCACCAGGACGCGCACCCGACGGCCGGTCGGGAAGGGAAACTTGACGGTTCCCTCCGCGACCGGCACTGCCTGCGCGGGCGTGCGGCCCACCAGCGTCGAACCGGCCGCGAGGGTGGCCGCACCGGCCAGAAACTCGCGGCGTCCGACCATGTTCCGATCACTCACGCTTGCCTCCACAGTCATTCGCGCCCCCACCCGGCAGCCATCCTCGCCCTCTGGGGAGTGGACGCTACCGGACCTTCGCACAACTCACCGTCCGGAGGTGAGTACCTCGAGAACCTGCTCGCCGTACTTGGCGAGCTTGTTCTCACCGACTCCGCCGACGCTACTGAGATCGGCGAGACTCGCGGGCTTGCGGGCCGCGATCTCGCGCAAGGTCGCATCGTGGAAGACGACATAGGCCGGAACGCCCTGCTCCTTCGCGGTTGCGGCACGCCACTCGCGCAACTGCTCGAACATCGGCACGTCGACCGGCGCCAGATCAGCGGCCCCGGATTTGCCGGCCTTCGCGGCGCGGGCGGGTTTGGCCGCCCGCTCGGGTTCGCGGCGCAGCGGCACTGCGCGCCCATCGAACAGCACCTCGCTGCTGGCCTCGGTGAGCGTCAGCACACCGTAGTCACCGTGCACGGCGAGCAGACCACCGGCGAGCAATTGCCGGACCACGCTGCGCCATTCCCCTTCGCGCAGGTCGGTGCCGATGCCGAAGACCTTCAGTTCGTGATGGCCGTATTGCTGTACCTTCGGATTCTCTTTGCCCAGCAGGATGTCCACAATGTGACCCGCGCCGAAGCGCTGGCCACGTTCGCGCTCGAGCCGCAGTACCGCCGACAGCAGCTTCTGCGCAGCCACGGTGCCATCCCAGGATTGCGGTGGCGTGACGCACGTATCGCAATTACCGCACGGTAGGCCGGGCTGTCCGAAATACGCCAACAACTGGGTCCGGCGGCAGTTCACCGTTTCGCACAGCGCCAGCATCGCGTCCAGGTGCAGTTGGAGTTGACGGCGATGCGCGGCGTCGCCCTCGGAGGAATCGATCATCTTGCGCTGCTGCACCACATCGTTGAGGCCGTAGACCATCCACGCGGTGGACGGTAGTCCGTCTCGGCCCGCGCGACCGGTCTCCTGGTAGTACCCCTCAACGGATTTCGGCAGGTCGAGATGCGCGACGAAGCGCACGTCGGGCTTGTCGATCCCCATCCCGAAGGCGATGGTGGCCACGACCACCAGGCCGTCTTCGCGCAAGAACCGCGACTGGTTCGCCGCGCGGGTGCGACTGTCCAGGCCCGCGTGATACGGCACGGCGGTGATGCCGTTCGCACTGAGGAAGGCGGCAGTCTTGTCCACCGAGTTGCGGGAGAGACAGTAGACGATGCCCGC
The DNA here is from genome assembly GCF_040647855.1 of Nocardia sp. NPDC049220. Classification (NCBI taxonomy): domain Bacteria; kingdom Bacillati; phylum Actinomycetota; class Actinomycetes; order Mycobacteriales; family Nocardiaceae; genus Nocardia; species Nocardia sp. NPDC049220. The sequence continues at coordinate 306,885 of NZ_JBEZDA010000001.1, read as the reverse complement.
GTCCCCGCTATGTTCGGTACGAATGAAGTCCAGCAGCTGGCGATCCGGCCGGTTCTTCGGCTCGATCCGGTACTGGATGTTGGGCCGATCGAAGCTGGCGACGAAGCGACGAGCCGAGCCGAGGTCGAGCCGATGGATGATCTCGTCGCGCGTCTTCTCGGTGGCGGTCGCGGTCAGCGCGATCCGCGGCACGTCCGGCCACCGCTCGTGCAACACGGAAAGGCCGAGGTAGTCGGGCCGGAAGTCGTGGCCCCACTGGGAGACGCAGTGTGCCTCATCGATAGCGAAAAGCGCGATCTTGCCCTGGTCGAGCAGCCGCGCGGTCGATTCCAGGCGAAGCCGTTCCGGTGCCATGTACAGCAGATCGAGTTCACCCGCCACGAATTGCGCTTCCACCGCGCGGCGCTCGTCGGGGTACTGGGTCGAGTTCAGGAAGCCGGCACGCACACCGAGCGCGCTGAGCGCGTCCACTTGGTCCTGCATCAGCGCGATCAGCGGCGAGACCACCACGCCGACGCCGGGGCGGACCAGGGCAGGCACTTGGTAGCACAGCGACTTGCCGCCACCGGTCGGCATGAGCACCAGCGCGTCGCCGCCGCCGACCACGTGATCGACGATCTCGTGCTGATCGCCGCGGAAACTGTCGTAGCCGAAGACTCGGCGCAGAACCTGTTGCGCTGCACTGGGTTCAGCGCCTACACCGGAATCGTCTTCGAGCGCTACAGCCGCGAAGTCATCGGGGGGAGTCACCCGGCCCATCCTACGAGCGCCCTGCCGCGACGAGACGAGTACGCCCGGTCGGCCTCCGTGCTCGACGGCGGAATTGTCCACATGTGGATAGTCGGCCGCCGACTGCCTGGCCTCCGACTCGCTGACGTGCGGATTCGCCAAGTTGCGCGGGATTCACCGATTTGCCCGAAGCTGTCCGCGCTGTTCGATGGACGCCCACGACAGCGGCAATAGGCAGCATCCGCTGACCGATCCCGGCCATCACTCCCTCGTCTCGGGCATCCCCGATCTGGTCGCGTTCCCTGACGATAGGCAGGCCACGCGCGCCGGCGCCCTATTCGTCGCCGACCACATCCTCGGCGCCGCTATCGGGTGAACACCACCACTGGCGCGACCTGCGCCATCGTCACCGGAGTGATCGAGCCCGGGCCCCTGCGCAACCCACCGGACGGCGCCACCTCGGTCCGCATAACGGCCCGACAGAGCATCATGGGCACTCTACGTCACCAGCAGGGACGCCGCCCGCGTCACCTGCGCCCGCCGGCAGGAGTTGATCTCACCCCGGCACGCGATATGAGGCCGGATAGCACCGGGCATCGCTCCGACGCCGACTGGAGAATTGTCCCGCGCCGGACAACCCGGCAGCGTGCCGACACCGCTTCCGGCAATCGCCGTCTGATCCGAGGTGCGCCCTGCCATGGCTATCCGCGCGCGAACGAACCATATCGGCGCGGTACCGTCGATCCGGTCGGACGGTGCGGCTTCTGCCGCACTCTCGTTCGACGGGAGAAACGGTGCTGCTGGGAAGGAAAGATCGTGGTCGAATCGGCACCCATGGTGGCGGCCGGCGCCGAGGACGCCGAGGACATCGCGGGGCTGCGGAACCGGTTGGCGCGCTGGATGGTCGACAACGGCATCGGGCAATGGATTCCCGGAGAGTATCCCGCCGCGCTCGTCGCAGACGAAACCGCACGTGGTGAATGGTTCCTGTGGCGCGACAAGTCCGCGACGCTCGTTGCCGCGGTTCGCCTCGTCTGGCGGGATCCAGACTTCTGGGGCGCGGACGACGAGACCGAGGCGGGCTACATCCACGGCCTGATGGTCGCGCCGGAGCATCGTGGTCGCGACCTCGGGCCGCGCATCATCCAGTTCTGCGCCGACCGCACCCTGGCCAGGGGCATCACCCGGCAACGCCTGGACACCGCCGCCGACAACGCGGTTCTCCGAAAGTATTACACCGCACAGGGTTTCATCGAACTCCGGGAGACAACGTTGCCGCCGCCGTTCCGCGGCACTACGCATGTCGTGTTGATGGAAAAGCTCTTGGCCCCTGCCTACGAGTGATCGATATCGTTGGGATCTCGGTCGTACCCGCAAGACAGCCGACTACGTCCGCATCCAGCGTTCGTGGCAGGAGGCCGGTCAGCCCCGGAGGCGGTTTAGGGCAAGGTCGTGGAGCAGGCCGTTGGTCGCGATGGCGTCGCCGCCGTGCGGACCCGATCGACCATCGAGGGAGGTGAAGCGCCCACCTGCCTCGCGAACGAGGATGTCCAGGGCGGCCAGATCCCAGAGGGACACCTCGGGTTCGGTGGCGATGTCGACGGCGCCCTCTGCAACCAGGCAGTAATTGAGAAAATCGCCGTAACCGCGGACACGCCAGACATCGTCGGTCAGCGCGATGAAGTCGTCGCGCAGACCGCGCTCACACCACCCGGACAGGCTGGAGAACGCCAAACTGGCCGAACTCAACTCATCGACCGCGGAGACCGAGATCGCTGTGGCCGCCGCCGATTCGAAGCTCGACCATGCTCCCGAGCCGGCGGCAGCCCACCAGCGCCGAACCAGCGCGGGCGCACTCACCACACCGACGACCGGCTCGCCGTCCTCCAACAGTGCGATCAGCGTCGCCCAGATCGGTACCCGTCGCACGAAGTTCTTCGTGCCGTCGATCGGGTCGAGGACCCACTGTCTTCCGCTGAACTCGGCGGCACCGCCGAACTCTTCACCGAGCACCGCGTCGTCCGGTCGTGCCTGCGACAACACCTGCCGGATCGCCGTTTCCACGGCCAAGTCGGCATCCGAGACCGGTGTCAGATCGGGCTTCGCGTCGACTTTCAGATCCAGCGCACCAAAGCGCGCCCGCGTGATGGCATCGGCCGTGTCGGCCAGTCGCAAGGCGAGTTCGAGATCGGAGGAGTACACAGCCACGCCCCGCACCCTATCGGTCCGATACTCGCCGACCACGTTCACCGGCATCCGAGCGCACGCAGCATCGTTCCCGACCCGAGGTCAGCGATCCGGCACCGCGGCATGCCGGACACCCAGCGCAAGCGGGCTGGCCTTGCGGTTGCGCAGGCCGAAGCCGACGAAAACCCGTCGCCGCGGTCCGATCACTCGCATCACTCCCGTCGAGATGCCGGACCATCATCGAGTGCACGGGCCCGCGTCGCTCACGCCGCGGTGATAGTTGCACGCGCGGCGCTCAGCGCATTTGCCCACCACAGCAATTGGTCGAGCATCGCTGCCGCGGCCGCCGCTGGGTCGTCGGGTTCCCGCAGCCGACCTGCTGCGTCGAAAAGCAGGTAGTAGCGCGGGAACGAGACGTAGTTGCGGACGGTGTGCGCATTGAGTTCGTTGAAGATCTGGCGCAGGTGTTCGATCGCGAGCAGGCCGCCACTGGCTCCGCTGTAGCCGACAAACCCGATCGTCTTGGCGTCCCACTGGGTGTAATGCCAGTCGATGGCAGCCTTCAGTGCGGCTGGGACGCTGCGGTTGTAGTCGGGAGTGACGATCACGAAGGCGTCGGCCGCGGTGAGCCGTCGGGTGAGGTCTGTCATGCCTGCCGGGCGCGGCGGATCCGGGTCGAGTGCCGGTGGCACCGCAGGCAGTTCGAGCGGCAGGTGCGCCTCGGCCAGATCGATGACATCGACCTCGAACGCGCCATGTTGCCGGGCCTGCTCGGCGAACCACGAGGCCACGACGGGTCCGAAGCGTCCGTCCCGGACACTGCCGATGATCACCGCGAGCTTCGGTGCTGCGTTGGACATACTGTTCCTCCTCGATGCACAGGACGACCCGACCGGGCCGCGGGTCTCACTCTGTCGCCCGGCGCGCAGGCCAGGAAGGCCGCCGCAAGAGTGGTAGTGACAGGGACACCCTCCGACGGTTTGTCCTTGTTACGTTCGGAAGGTGAGCGACAACGAGCTAGGCCTGTTCCTGCGCACCCGCCGCGAAACGGTGACGCCTAGCCAGGTCGGCCTGCCCACCGGCCCGCGCCGCCGCACCTCCGGGCTGCGTCGCGCCGAACTGGCGACGCTGGCCGGAGTGAGTGTCGAGTACGTCACGCGCCTCGAACAGGGCCGCGACCGTCGTCCATCGCCACAGGTACTTTCCGCGTTGGCGAACGCGCTGCGGCTGAGCCCCGCCGAACGCGTCCATCTCCACCGCCTGAGCAAGTCCTCGGATAGCGGGTTCAGCTGTCTGGGTGGCGCGCAACCGCAGCGCCATGTGCGCCCCTCCATCCGGGCGATCCTGGACCGTCTGGAGCCGGCGCCCGCCGTGGTCGTGAACCGCCTCACCGAGGTGCTCGCCCATACTGACGGCTATCGCAGACTGATGGCGCCGACCGGCTTGTTCGCCGGCGGTGATTCGCCGGCGAACCTGACCCGTTTCGTTTTCACCGATGCCGGAATCCGCGCCCTGTACCCGGACTGGGAGCACGTCGCCGACGAGATGGTCGCCGCCCTGAAGCAAGGCCCGTTCCGCGCCGACCCGCATATCGCCGCCCTGGCCGACGAACTCACCATCACCGCCGGCCCCGCGTTCGCCGATCGTCTCGACACCGTTCCCAGCCTGGCTGCCGCCACCGGTATCACCCGGCTCACACACCCAGAAGTCGGTCCTCTCCGGTTGACTTACGAGGTCCTCGATCTCTCCGCCGACGACGACCAGCGCCTGATCGTCCATCTCCCGGCCGACGACGCCACCGCGGTCGCCCTCGACAGCCTGACCGGCCGCCGCCCGGGAGCATTGCGCGCGGTCTCCAGCTGACCCCACGAACTCCGCTCGACCACCTCGATCGCGGTCGCCAAGCAACACAACCCGACGACCTATCGACCGCACGGCGGCCGAGACGGACTCTTTCGCCGCCTCGGCCGGGAAGCAATGAAATATCTGAGTTGCGGTGCGATGAGAACGGCACGCAGCTCCTGCTCCGCGCGTCCCGGGCAGCTGGCACTCAGCCCCGCGCGGCGACCTGCCGAGACCGCAGGCCCACCACCAGCGCCCCGAGCACGGCCCACAGCGCGAGGGTGATCAGCGGGCCGGCGACGTGGGCACCGCCGAAGTAACCGAGGTCGGCGACGGCCCGTACTGCGGCGCCGGGCGGGAGCAGCCCCGAGACGAGGCGGGCCACACCGGGGAGCAGATCGACACCGATGGCAGCGCCGCTGGTCGAGTTGCCGACAGTGAGCAGCAGCATGGTGGCTACCGGGATCCCGACCGGGCCCAGCCAGGCGCCGAGCGATTTGGTGGTGAACGCTGCCGCAGCTGTCAGCAGCGCGAGCGTGCCGGCCAAGGGCAGAAACGGTGCCGGTACGGCTCCCAGGGCAGGTCCGGCGAGGGCAGCCGCGGTAAGGCCGCAAGCTGCCGAGAAGCCCCAGATCAGCCGGAACCGGTGGCGCAGGAGCAACACGTGGCCGAGGCCCAGGGTGTTTTGGGCGAGGACGAATCCGGCGAGGGTCACACCGAACACCACATAGAAGCCGCACAGTCCACGACTGTCGAACTCGGCCAGCGGGACGATGTCCGCGGTCTCCAGGTGCAGCACCGCCTGGTTCGCGTAGGTCGCGGCGAGGCCGGTGACGGCGGCGGTGGTGGACTGGCCGTTGGCTCCGGCCACATCCAGCCGCAGTCCGCCGTCGTCATCGGTGGGACCGAGAGCTGCGACGACATCACGGTGCAGCACCGCGCGGTGGGCCGAGGCGGGGCCGGCTGCCTCATGCACGTCGACGCGGTCGCCGAGCGTCTGGCGAACCTCGGTGGCGAGCTGCTGCCCGGTCACGGCCAGCGGCACGCCGTGCGGCTGGGGATTGCGCTGCAAACCCCCATAACAGGCGACGAAAGCCGATACCACGAACAGTCCGATGATCACTGGTTGCAGCCAGGCCCGCACAGGCTAGGATAGATGACAAACGACATCCAACTGAGGAGAGTGGTTTCGTGGGCCGCGTGTCCCAGGCGCAAGCACAGGCGAACCGGCAGCGTGTCGTAGCTACCGCCTCCCGAATGTTCCGCGAGAAAGGCACCGGGGTCAGCGTCGCCGATCTGATGAAGGCCGTCGGGCTCACCCATGGCGGGTTCTACAAGCAGTTCGCCTCCAAGGAGGACTTGATCGACGAGGCCACCGCCTACGCCTTCGACGAGTTCGGCAAGGTAACGCTCGCGGAGAGTTCCGAAGACCACGAGACCGCCCGCAGGGCGCTGGTCGAGCGCTACCTCTCGGTCTCGCATCGCGATCACGCCGGGCGCGGCTGCCCGGTCGCCGGGCTCGCCGCCGACCTGGGGCGCGAGCCCGACCAGGCCGCCCGCGCCCACGACGTCTACCTCAACGGGGTACGGAACTCGGCCGCCCAGCTGGCCACCGGCGACGACGACGGGATGGCCCAGTTCTGCACCATGGTCGGCGCTCTCGTCCTCGCCCGCGCCACCCGGGGCAACCCCCTTTCCGAAAAACTGTTGCAGGCCGCGCGCGTGGCTCTCCTCGCGAGCGGCGCAAGGCAGTCCGATTCGCAGCAGCGCACGGAATGACCGGGGGCGGGCCGAAGCTCAGCCGTGACGTTCCAACCCCGACCCTCGATGTCCACCTACCACCGGGCGCATCGCGACAACCCGATCGATCCGTGGCGCCAACAGCCTCCAAACACCAACTGCGCCAACCACAGTCGTCGTTCATGGTAGGAACCGACGAGACGCCCACAGCATCGCATCCGCGTGCGGTCTGGGCCGAGCCGATCGCGCGACGCCGATGTGGCGGCCCGAACCGATCGTCGGCGGCACCGCATCCCCGCGCCGACCGCGCCCACACCGCGCGCACTCGTGTGCTGTGGTCTCCACGGGGCAGCTAGGCTTGGCGATCGTGCATCCTGACGTTTCCGCTGATCTCGCCGAACTCGACGCCACCCTGAAAACGGTCGAATCGGTTCTCGACATCGAGGAACTGCGCCGTCGCATCGATGAGCTCGAGCATCAAGCGGCCGACCCCGACCTGTGGAACGACCAGGACCACGCCCAGCAGGTGACCAGCGAGCTGTCCCACGCCCAGGGCGAACTGCGCCGGGTCGAGGAACTGCGCCAGCGGCTCGACGACCTGCCGGTGCTCTACGAACTGGCCGAGGAGGAAGAAGGCGAGGGCCGGGTCGCCGCACTCGCCGACGCCGACGCCGAGCGCGCCGCGTTGCACGGTGATGTGGAGGCGATGGAGGTTCGCACGCTGCTGTCGGGCGAGTACGACAAGCGCGACGCGCTGGTCAACATCCGCTCCGGCGCGGGCGGTGTGGACGCCGCCGACTGGGCCGAGATGCTGATGCGCATGTACATCCGTTGGGCCGACCGGCACAAGTATTCGGTCGAGGTGTACGACACCTCGTACGCCGAAGAGGCGGGCATCAAGAGCACCACGTTCGCGGTGAAAACACCGTATGCCTACGGCACCCTGTCGGTCGAAATGGGCACGCACCGCCTGGTGCGGATCAGCCCGTTCGACAACCAGGGGCGCCGCCAGACCTCTTTCGCCGAGGTCGAGGTATTGCCCGTGGTCGAGACCACCGACCACATCGAAGTGCCCGAGACCGAGATCCGCGTCGACGTGTACCGCTCGTCGGGTCCGGGTGGGCAGAGTGTCAACACCACCGATTCCGCGGTCCGCATCACCCACCTGCCGACCGGCATCGTGGTCACCTGTCAGAACGAGAAGTCCCAGCTACAGAACAAGATCTCGGCCATGCGAGTGCTACAGGCCAAGCTGCTGGAGCGCAAGCGGCAGCAGGAGCGCGCCGAGATGGACGCGCTGAAGACGAATGAGGGCGCGTCCTGGGGAAACCAGATGCGCTCCTATGTGCTGCACCCGTATCAGATGGTCAAGGACCTGCGGACGAACTTCGAGGTGAACAACCCGTCGTCGGTACTCGACGGTGACATCGACGGATTCATCGAGTCCGGCATCCGTTGGCGGATGCGAGAGCAGGCGAGCTAGATGAATGTCGTGGGAATCCAGGCGGTCGCCTCGACCGACTTCACCACGTGGCTGCGCGGCGCCGGCCTGGAGATCGTGCTGCTGATTCTCGGAGCGGTACTGTTCGCCCGATTCGCCACGTTCGTCCGCGACCGGATCACGCGCAAGATCGACGCCCAGTTTCGCAGCAGCGACGCGCTGGTGCGGACCGAGGCGGCCAAACACCGGCACGCCTTGGCCCAGGTGATCACCTGGGTGGTGCTGACCATCGCCTACGTGCTGATCACCATGGAGGTGCTGCGGCGGCTCGGTTTCGCGGTGACCGGATTGGTCGCGCCCGCCGCCGTGCTCGGCGCCGCGCTCGGTTTCGGCGCACAGCGCATCGTGCAGGACATTCTCGCCGGATTCTTCCTCATCGCCGAACGGCAGTACGGCTTCGGCGATGTGGTCCGCATCGCGGTCACCGGATCCGCGGAGCATGCCGAGGGTACCGTCGAGGACGTCACGCTGCGGATCACCACCTTGCGCAACGCGGACGGTGAGGTGATCACCGTCCCCAACGGTCAGATCGTGAAAGTCACCAACCTGTCCAAGGATTGGGCACGTGCCGCGATCGACGTACCGGTGGCCGCCAGCGCCGACATCACCAGGGTCAACGAGATCCTGCACGAGGTCGGGACCAAGGCATACGAAGACGCTCGCCTGAAGCCACTGCTTCTCGACGAGCCGACCGTCATGGGTGTAGAAGATCTCACCGTTGATCAGATGAACATCCGAATGGTTGCCCGCACGTTGCCAGGCAAACAATTCGAAGTCGGACGCGAACTGCGGGTGCGGGTAGCCGCGGCATTGCGCCGGGAGGGAATCAGTGAGACCACGTAGATCCACGGCGATCCTGATGGCAACCTGGGTCGCCACGTTCGTGCTGTACGTCATCATCAGGCCGGATGAGGTTGCCACCACGCCCACGCCGGTGAACACCATTCCCGCGGCGGTGATTACGGAGTCACCGGACCGTTGAGCTGCGCGGGAAGCGCTGCCATCACCGCGTCACCGCTGCTCGACATCGGCGAAAACACGGGTCGGCTGGCTACACTGGCTCCCCGTGATCACCATGCGGAACGTCACCAAGTCGTACAAGACCTCGACGCGACCCGCGCTGGACAACATCACCGTCGATGTGGGCAAGGGCGAGTTCGTCTTCATCATCGGACCGTCCGGCTCGGGCAAGTCGACCTTCATGCGGCTGCTGCTCAAAGAGGAAGCCCCCACGGCGGGCGAGATCCAGGTCTCCGACTTCCGGGTAGACCGGCTGCCCAACCGCAGGGTGCCCAAACTGCGCCAGCGGATCGGATGTGTCTTCCAGGACTTCCGGTTGCTGCAGCAGAAGACGGTCTACCAGAATGTCGCGTTCGCGCTGGAGGTGATCGGCAAGCGGCGTCAGTTCATCGACCGCACCGTCCCGGAGGTGCTCGACATGGTGGGCCTCGGCGGTAAGGCGGATCGGCTCCCGACCGAGCTGTCCGGCGGTGAACAGCAGCGTGTGGCGATCGCGCGGGCCTTCGTGAACCGGCCGCTGGTACTGCTGGCCGACGAACCGACCGGCAATCTCGATCCGGATACCAGCGCCGACATCATGATGCTGCTGGAACGGATCAACCGCATCGGCACCACGGTGCTGATGGCGACCCACGACAACCACATCGTCGACGCGATGCGCAGACGGGTGGTCGAACTCGACCACGGGCGTCTGGTGCGCGACGAGGCGACCGGCGTCTACGGGGTGGGCCGATAATGCGCGCGAGCTTCCTGTTCGGCGAGGTTTTCGAAGGCTTGCGCCGCAACGTCACGATGACCATCGCGATGATCCTGACCACCGCGGTCTCACTCACCATGCTCGGTGGCGGATTGCTCGCGGTGCGGATCGCGGATAAGACCGAGCAATACTTCCTCGATCGGCTCGAGGTACGGCTGTATCTCACCGAGGACGTCTCGGCCAACGACCCGGACTGCTCGCAGGATCCGTGCCGATCGCTGACAGCCGATCTGAAGGCGACCAGCGGCGTGGAATCGGTCCAGTTCCTCAACCGCGACGACGCGATCCGCGAGGCCAGGGACAAAACCTTCAAAGACCAGCCCGAGCTGGCCAAATACGTCAGCGAAACGCCGCTGCCCGCGTCGCTGCGGGTAAAGATGACGAATGCCGAGCTGTATCCGACGATCTACGAGAATTTCTACGACCGGCCCGGCGTCGGCATGGTCCGCAATGACAAGGACATCGTGGACCGGCTGGTCAGCCTGTTCGACGGATTGCGCAACGCCGCGTTCGGTCTTGCGGTGCTGCAAGCGCTCGCGGCGCTGCTGCTGATCGCGAACATGGTGCAAATTGCCGCATTCACCAGACGTACCGAGGTCGGCATTATGCGGCTGGTCGGCGCGACCCGCTGGTATACCCAGCTACCCTTCCTGCTCGAGGCGGTGGCCGCGGCGTTGGCGGGCTCGGCGGTCGCGATGATCGGACTGCTCGTCGCGCGCCCGCTGGTGATCGACCGCGCGCTGGGCGACCTGTTCGCCAGCAAGGTGTTCCCCCGCATCACCGGCGACGATATCGCGATGACCGCGCTGGTCATCGCGCCGGTGGGTATCGGATTCGCGGCGCTCACGGCCTACGCGACGCTGCGCTACTACGTCCGCGAGTAGAGCGTTCGCCCGGTATGACGTCCGGCGAGTGCGTGTGCGCTCGCTGGACGTCATACCGGGCGCCACATCGAGCGTGCGTGCGCTCGTTTCGACACCCGAAGCTCGGCACACGGCGCTGCCCAGCGGTAGACAACCCACGCCACATGCGCTGGCAGGTGTCCGTCTCGAGGCCGGTCGGCCGCAGAGGTTGTCTCTCGACGCTCTCCTTACTCTGAAGTAAGATAGTATTACTCAAGAGTAAGGTAGCTGGCCTGCAGACCGCACTCGCCCATCCGAGAAAACAGGTGATGATGAGCACTCGAGACAGCGCAACGAAGCGGCGTCCGGACACGTCCGCGGTCGGCCTGAACCAACCCAGGCGGGATTGGATGGGCACGGCGATGCGGGTCATGACGACCTTGACCGGGTCGGACCTCGCCCAGAAATACAACCTGCGCAAACCGATCGAGCGCGTCACCTACGAGGGCACCAAGACCGGCTTCCGCACGCTCGGCGCCGCTACTCGCGCCTTCGCCAAGGTCGCGGGCACCGGTACTCCGCAGCGCCTCGCGACCAACGAGTCGAAGGGCAAAGACTTCTTCGACCTGACCCCGACCGACGACCAGCAGATGATCGTCGAGACGGTCCGGGAATTCGCCGCCGAGATCGTGCGTCCGGCAGCCTACGACGCCGACCGCGCCGCCGCGACACCGCGCGACCTGCTCGAGCGGGCCGCCGAACTCGGCATCACCCTGATCAACGTTCCCGAGGAACTCGACGGTGCGGCCGACGAGCGCGGCGCGGTCACCAACGCGCTGGTCGCCGAGGCGCTGGCGCGAGGTGACATGGGCCTCGCGCTGCCTATCCTGGCGCCGAGCGGCGTCGCGGTCGCGCTCTCGCAGTGGGGCACCGACGCGCAGCAGAAAACCTACCTACCGGCCTTCACCAGCGCGAACGTGCCGCAGGCCGCGGTGGTGATCAGCGAGCCAAGGGTACTGTTCGATCCGTTCGCACTCGAGACCAAGGCGGTGCGCGCGCCAAGCGGCTACCGCATCTCGGGCGTGAAGAGCCTGGTGCCCGCAGCAGCCGATGCCGAGCTGTTCCTGGTCGGCGCCGAACTCGACGGCCGTCCCGCGCTGTTCGTCATCGAGTCGGACACCGCAGGTCTGGTGGTGGAGGCCGACCCGAGCATGGGTCTGCGTGGTGCAGGCCTCGGTCGCCTGATCCTGGACAACGTCGCGGTCGGCACCGATGCCATCCTCGGTGACGGTGACGGCAGATCCCGCGCCGAGGACTACGCCGACGCGGTACGACTGGCCCGCCTCGGTTGGGCCGCGCTCGCCGCGGGTACCGGACGAGCCGTGCTGGACTACGTCATTCCGTATGTGAACGAGCGGGAGGCGTTCGGCGAGCCCATCTCGCACCGCCAGGCAGTCGCCTTCACCGTCGCCAATATCGCGATCGAGCTCGACGGTATGCGTTTGGTCACCCTCCGCGGCGCCTCTCGTGCGGAACAGGGTCTGTCCTTCGGCCGCGAGGCGGCACTCGCCAGAAAACTCGCGACCGACAAGGGAATGCAGATCGGCCTCGATGGCGTGCAACTGCTCGGTGGGCACGGCTTCACCAAGGAACACCCGGTCGAGCGCTGGTACCGCGACCTGCGGGCCATCGGCGTCGCCGAAGGTGTCGTGCTCATCTAACCGGCCCGTTCCGTTTTCCAGGAGACCTCACCATGATCAACCTCGAACTCCCCAAGAAGCTGCGGGCCAGCGCGAACCAGGCCCACCAGGTCGCGCAGGAGATTTTCCGCCCGATCTCGCGCAAGTACGACCTCGCCGAGCACGACTACCCGGTCGAGCTGGACACCATGGCCGCCATGGTGGAGGGCCTCGCCGACTCCGGCACCCAGAAGATCGGTGGCGCCTCAGGTGGCCGTGCCGATGACATCGAGACCGACGGTCACGCGACCGAGCTACTCGGGAACACCAACGGCGGCAATATGTCCGCACTGTTGAATGCGCTGGAGACCTCATGGGGCGACGTCGGCCTGATGCTGTCGATTCCCTACCAGGGTCTGGGCAACGCGGCGATTGCCGCCGTCGCCACCGACGAGCAACTGAAGCGCTTCGGCAAGGTGTGGGCGTCTATGGCCATCACCGAGCCCGCGTTCGGCTCCGACTCCGCCGCCGTCTCCACCACCGCGGTGCTCGACGGTGACGAGTGGGTACTCAACGGCGAGAAGATCTTCGTCACCGCGGGTCAGCGCTCCACCCACATCGTGGTGTGGGCGACGCTCGACAAAAGCCTCGGCCGTGCGGCGATCAAATCCTTCGTCGTGCCCCGGGACGCTCCCGGCCTGTCCGTGGCCCGACTCGAGCACAAGCTCGGCATCAAGGCCTCCGACACCGCCGTGCTGCTGCTACAGGACTGCCGGATTCCGAAGGACAACATCCTCGGTAGCCCGGAAGTCAACGTGGAGAAGGGCTTCGCCGGGGTCATGCAGACCTTCGACAACACCCGTCCCCTCGTCGCGGCGATGGCGGTCGGTGTCGCCCGCGCCGCCCTAGAGGAACTGCGCGCCATCCTGACCGGCGCGGGTATCGAGATCTCCTATGACATCCCGGTCAACAATCAGCCCGCCGCCGCAGCCGAATTTCTGCGTATGGAGGCCGATTACGAGTCCGCCTACCTGCTCGCCTTGCGCGCGGCATGGATGGCCGACAACAGGAAGCCCAACTCGCTCGAGGCTTCCATGTCCAAGGCGAAAGCGGGCCGCGCCGGCACCGACATCACGCTGAAGGCGGTCGAATTGGCCGGCGCCATCGGCTACTCCGAGCGCACCCTGCTGGAGAAGTGGGGCCGCGACTCCAAGATCCTCGACATTTTCGAAGGCACCCAGCAGATCCAGCAGTTGATCGTGGCGCGCCGGGTACTCGGTAAGACCAGTGCCGAGCTGAAATAGTCTGGTATACAACGGAAACCGGTTCGAGCATTGATCTGGGCTCGCACCGGTTTCTGCGTGCGATGCTCGACCGGTACCCGTACTGCCCCGGAGGAGCTTCACCCCCTATCCGGCGTTGACTTCCATGGTGAGCGTGTGCGGAGGCTCGACCCGCAGCTCGTTCAGCGCTATGTCCGTCAGAGACATTCGAATGCCTGATCAGACGGGACGCCCAGGGCATGCGCAGCCGGCCTGCCTTTGTGTGCACCCCACCACCCAGCCGGGCCCACCCATGGCGCTTCACATGTCTACACCGAAAAGCGATGCCACACAGCAGAAGCCGTAGTCTATTCCCATGGCATGGCAGGAACTCGTGGTCAAGCTTCTCGAGATCGTTGTGTCATGGCCTGTCGTGGTGGTGGTCGGGCTAGTTCTCCTTCGAAAACCTCTTAGAAGCGTGGTCGAGCGCCTCACTCGAATCGAGGCATTCGGCGTTACTGGAGACTTCGGCCAACGACTGGCCCAGTTGGAGGAGCACGTCGACGAGCTCGAGGCTCCGTCGCACAATGGAGAGGACGTCACCGCGCAGCGGCAATCGGGAACATCGATCGATGACCTCAGCGGCTACGAGGGTCTGCTGCGTATCGTTCAGGCTATGCCGGAGCTCGGCGTTGTGAAAGCGTGGATGGACGTCGAACGGGCTATCGACATGCTCTACCAGCAGCTCGAGCCCGAGGATCGTCGGCCGAAGCCGATCTACGTCAAGATTAGAAGCCTGGTGAGTGCGGGAGTTCTTCCTGACCGCGTTGTCAAACCACTCGACGAACTCAGGACTCTGCGCAATCAAGTCGCGCATGGACTGCACAAACCAAACGTTGGCGAGGCGTTGACTTACGCGCAACGAGCGGAAGAAGTGACCCGCCTCTTGGCCGCAGCAGGCTCGCTCGAGTCGTGACATGGCAAGACCTCGCTCCGATCTCCCGGTCCCGTCCGCAGTACGGCTCGCTAGTACCCACTGCCGCCAACCAAGCCATTACTGCAACTGCCGCAGGATCTTGATTGTCTCCTCATCGGAGAACCCCGTGGTGATCGGCCAGTCGCGGCCTGACCCGAATACATTACTGGCGAAGACGAACTCGGTCGCGACCACAGTCCGCCGCCAATCCTTCGCACTCAGAGGCTCGCCAGTGATCAGCAGTGAGCGCAGCCGACGCGCCTGCACGAACAGATCTGCCACATCCTCAAAACCCATCACGACCGCCAGCGCATCAGTACAGCGGGCTGGGCCGCCCCACTCACCCAGCCCGGAGCGCAGCACCTCGCGCTCCGCATCCAAGAGTTCAATCGCCACCAAATGATCCGAAGCCACCAGCACATCATGACCCCAGGTCAACCAGAATGTATTTCTCGTCTCGCCACATGAGAGACGCCCCTGATCGAGGATCCGGCCCGCACTGGCGGTGTGAGAGTCACGCGTGCGTAGTCCGTCCGCAGACGACCAGATCGATCCGAGACAGCAGAGACTGTCAGCAGGATTCGCAACTGTCACCGAGTTGTCACAAGTCGCCCGGACAGCCCCGGACATTACGAAACTCCCACGGAGGCATTTCACCACCTCACGCAAGAACGCGAACGCCCATGCGACCGGCGCGGACAAGACGTGCTCGACTAGTAATGAAGCGGTCTGCCAGGCCGTCTCTGGGCCGTCACATGCTCTGAACGTGGTAGATCCGCCGAGATGTGGTGAGACGATATCCGCAGTACAGCAAACGGCATTAGCGCCAAACGTCCAGATGGTCCCAAGCCCACCGCAGGATCCTCGACATCTTCGAAGGCACCCAGCAGATCCAGTAGTTGATCGTGGCCCGACGGATACTCGCACGACCACTGCCGAGCGCGGCGCGCTGAATCAGAGGTCCGGCGTCGAATTTCGGTGCGAATCCTCGCCAATCGCATCGCGTTGCGTTTCTCGGCAATGGCCGGAAGCCGCATTCCAAAGCTGTCGGCCTCGCACCGGTCCGGGTGCGGTCCGAACCTTCAGAGCACCACCATATTTGGCGATAGTGCGACTGTGGACCACGGGCCGAGTGCTCCGTAGCCTTCGCACCCATGTGGATCATCGTCGTCATTGCCGTGCTGAGTTGCTTTGCGATTGCCGCGGGCTTCGTCTGGGGGCTTCCCGGCGACTGAGGCTTCGTTCCTGCGGATCCTGCTGCGAATCCGCGCCTTCGCGTCCTGGATGACCCCACCGATCCGTCGGTGCACGGGGCGACACGATGACGAAAATCGGCGTTCAGCCTGGACAGCGGCGGCCCGAACGGGCACCGTATCGCCCAAGGTCGCTGGATGACCGATTCAGCGGACGAATCCGCCAGAGCTGTACCAGACACTTCGAGGAGAACTGGTTATGCCACGACTGAGTTTGACGCGTCGCCTCGCCATCGCTTTCGCCGCTTCGGCGGTACTCACCGCGGCGTTCGCCGGAAATGTCGACGCGGAGCCCGGCACGGCGGATTGGGTGCTCGCCGTGCAGAAGTTGCGATCGGCCGCGGCCGGGAACCCCGCGGCGGAGCAGGCGATGGATCAGTTGAGCGCCACCGGGCCGATCGCGGGGGCCCGGGAATTGGCCCTGCCCGCTCAGCCGTTCCAGTTTCCCGCGCAGTCGGATATCGGGCGCGCTGACTCGCCCGGCGTGTACGGGTCCGGCATCGCCCTCGGCCTGGACGGATTCCAGCTCGGATTCTTCGGCGGGCCGGGCACGATCTCACCGAATCAGACGGGCGCGAAGCTCGAGGCGCTGTGGATCAACCTGTCCAACGGACGCAGCGGCACCGCGGTGCTCACCGAGCACAACGACGTTCCGGCGGACACCACCATCCGCACGCGCCCGGTGGACACCGGCGCGGGCATGATCGTCGCCGCGGTCTACGGAACGCTGTGGCACCGTTGGCCGGTTGCTGTCAGCGACGCCAACCCGGACGGATACGCCTACAAACTGGCCACGATCTCGGTTCCGTCGTTCGGGGCCGTTTACAACTGACCAATCGACAACTGACCGATGTTCCGGCCTCGATCATCTGAGGCCGGAACGTGGTCGGCTTGTCGGGGATTACGTAGTTCCGTAGCTTGTGGATCGTGAGTCTGGAAGAGCGGGTTGCCGCGTTGGAACGGCGACTCAGCGCCTTGGAGGGTGCGGGGCAGTCAGCGACCGAGACGGCGGATGCCGACGGTTGGGCGGTGAACCGTCTACAGGAGGAGTTCACGAAAGCCGATGAGCCCAACGGCGGCGTCGTCTTCGCCGGATCGGTGCGGCTGCCGAACGATCAACGACGCGACTGGCAAGCCGGGTTCACCACCGGCGACCTCATCGAGGACGACTGGGCCGAGACCGCCGAATGCCTTGCCGCCCTGGGCAGTCCGGTGCGGCTGCGGCTGCTGCGCGAGATCATGGGTGGGCGAAGGACCGCCGCCGAACTCGCCGGGGTGGATGGCGTCGGCACGTCCGGACAGATCTACCACCACCTGCGCCAACTGGCCGCGGTGGGTTGGCTGCACACCGCTGGCCGTGGACGCTTCGAGGTGCCCGAAGCCAGGGTGGTTCCCCTGCTGGTCGCACTGGCCTGCGCCCGTCGCTGACCCGGATCCGGTTTCAGTCGGAGAGATGCCTGGTGGAGCAAGCCGTTGCCCGCCCGTCCGCAGCAGATCCAGCAGAATTAGGCCCGATTTGTCCGATTTGCCAATGACCTGTCCCACTCCGCACTGCTACCGTGACTAGTCGACATCCGCACCAGTCCGCTAGGTCGAGTTACCAGCGCGAGGGTTTGGAGGTTCTGGCATGAACGTCGCACACACGCGGGAGGCGCTGAAGGCGCTAGGGGTGCTGCGAGCCCGCGGAATCAGCGATTTCGGTAAGCCACTCGAGTTGCTGCGAACGATCAGGGACTCGCGAACCTTTGGCCCAGCGGCAGGGCTGATCCGGCACTCCGCGCGGGTGCGGCCGCACGCTCCGGGCATCGTCGACGAGGCGGGTACGTTGACCTACCTGGAACTGGACCAGCAGTCGACCGCGATCGCCCGCGGGCTCCTGACTGCGGGAATAACCCCCGGCACGGTAATCGGCGTGCTGGCACGCGACCACCGCGGGCTGATCTTGTCCATGGCGGCCGCGGGCAAGCTCGGCGTGCGGATGGCACTGATGAACACCGGGTTCGCCCCAGCGCAGTTCGCTGAGGTGTGCGAGCGTGAGAAGGTCAAGGCAGTGCTGCACGACAGTGAGTTCCTTGGCCTGCTCCACGCGCTGCCCGCGGACCTGCCGCGGTACCTTACCTGGCTCGACGAGGGCACCGAACTGCCCCCGGGCGCGCGCACACTGGCCGACCTGGTCGCCGCGAACTCGGCCGAACCGCTTCCTACGCCGAGCGCACCCGGCGGCTTCGTCATCCTGACCAGCGGCACCACCGGTTTGCCCAAGGGCGCTCAGCGCAACAAGGTCTCCCCACTGTCCACCGCACAGATGGTCGACCGAATCCCGTTCCCGCAGGGCGGCACCCAGGTGATCGTGTCGCCGCTGTTCCACAGCACCGGCCTGGCCGCCTGGCTGGTCGGCGCGGCTCTCGCCAACAAGGTGGTGGTACGCCGCCGCTTCGACGCCGAGGCGACGCTGAAGATGGTCGCCGACCACACGGCCGACATGCTGGTGGCGGTGCCGACCATGCTGCACCGGATGGTCGAACTCGATCCGGCGATTCGCGCGAAGTACGACACGTCGTCGCTGAAGGTGATCTTGCTGGCCGGGTCGGCACTGTCCCCTGAACTCACGATCCGGGCAACCGAGATGTTCGGGCCCGTGCTCTACAACCTCTACGGTTCGACCGAATGCGCGGTCGCGGCGGTGGCCGAACCGGAAGATCTGGCGCTGACGCCCGGGACCGTCGGTCGGCCGCCGATCACCTGTGAGGTGCGGCTCTACGACGACAACGACAGGCGGATCCGCGCGATCAACACGACCGCGCGCATCTTCGTCCGCAGCGGCGCGCCGTTCGAGGGCTACACCGACGGCAGGCACAAGCCGATCATCGACGGCTACATGTCCAGTGGCGACGTCGGTCACTTCGATGAGCACGGCCTGCTCATGATCGACGGCCGCGACGACGACATGATCGTCTCGGGCGGGGAGAACGTCTTCCCGCTGGAGGTGGAGAACCTGCTGTTGCGGCGCCCCGATATCTTCGACGTCGCGGTGATCGGTGTGGACGACGCGGAGTTCGGCAAGCGTCTGCGCGCGTTCGTTGTCCCCGAGCCCGGGTGCACGCCCGACTGCGAGGAGATCAAGGCATACGTCAAGAACAACCTGGCCCGCTACAAAGTGCCTCGCGACGTGATCCTGCTCGGCGACCTCCCGCGCAACGCGACCGGCAAGCTACTGCGCCGCGTACTGGTGGACTACGACGTTCGGTCCTGAACGCCGGTAGGCAATGTGCATGACCCGCCGGTAACTCGCGGGTATTATTCGATTGGATAGCTGACACACGCGGTTACAGGTGCTTGCTACTGTTAGCGGCAGCATTGGATCTCAGAGTTGCGGTCCGCACCATCGCACGGGGTTTGAGGTGGGACCGCTGGAAGGTTGTTGTCGATGTCTCCGTCCTTCCCCGCGTTGATCGGAACCGCTCGTAAGGCGGTTGATTTCGCCCTCGGCGTGAATGTCATGCTCAAACGGCGGATGTTCGACCCATTGCGCCCGGATCACGCCGTCCGCTCGGCACTCGACGTGCTCAAGTTCGGTCCTTTCGCCGGTGTCGTGATGCACTCCGCGCGGACCAGGCCGGACGCGGGAGCCATCGTGGACGAACGCGGCGAACTGACCTTCGGTCAACTCGACGAGCAGTCCAACGCGCTTGCCCGCGGCCTCGCGAACCTGGGCCTCGAGCCGGGTGACGTGATCGCCTTACTCGCGCGCGACCACCGCGGCATGGTGCTGACCCTGCTGGCTGCCGGCAAGCTGGGCGTGCGCAGCGTACTGATGAACACCGGCTTCGCGAAACCACAGTTCGCCTATGTGGCCGAGCGCGAAAAAGTGAAGGCCGTTCTGCACGACAGCGAATTCCTCGATCTGATGAGTGCGATCCCGTCCGATATCCCGCGGGTGCTCACCTGGGTCGACGAGAAAGACCACGCCGACTCGTCGATCCTGACCATCGAGTCGCTGATCGCGGACTGCCCCACCAGGCCGCTGCCCGCGCCGGCCAAGCCCGGCGGCCTGGTCGTTCTGACCAGCGGCACCACCGGCACCCCCAAGGGCGCACCGCGCGACCGGGTGAGCCCGTTCGCCTCGGCCCAGTTCATCGACCGGGTCCCGCTGCCCACCAACGGCACCATGCTCATGGCAGCGCCGATCTTCCACGGCACCGGGCTGTCTCAGTTCACCCTCGGTCTCGCGCTCGGCAACAAGGTGGTCTTTCAGCAGCGCCGTTTCGATCCGGAAAAGACGCTGGCGAACATCACCGCCTACCGCGCGAACTCGTTGGTCCTGGTGCCGACCATGCTGCAACGCATGCTGGACCTGGAGCCGGACGTGCTGGCCCGGTACGACCCGAGCACCATCGAGGTGGTCTTCGCGGCGGGGTCGGCCATCGCGCCGGACATCGTGATCCGCGCACTGGACTACTTCAACGACAGCCTCTACAACCTCTACGGCTCCACCGAGTGCGCCGTCATGACCGTCGCCACCCCTGAGGAACTACGCAAAGCACCGACCACCGCGGGTCGCGCGCCGGTCGGCATCCGGATCGTCCTGCTGGACGAGAACCGCAAGCCGATCACCGAACCGAACACCACCGGAACCATCTTCGTGGACAACGGCTTCGCATTCACCGGGTACACCGACGGCCGTACCAAGGAAATCGTGGACGGCATGATGTCCAGCGGCGATGTCGGGCACTTCGACGAAGACGGCCTGCTCTACATCGACGGCCGCGACGACGACATGATCGTCTCTGGCGGCGAGAACGTCTTCCCGCTCGAGGTGGAGAACCTCATCGCCGGTCGCGACGACATCTTCGAGGCCGCGGTAATCGGCGTAGACGATCGCGAATTCGGGAAACGACTACGTGCCTTCGTCGTTCCCGGCCCGGACTCCCGTCGGGACGCGCAGGAGATCAAGGACTACGTCAAGGCCAACTTAGCGCGCTACAAAGTGCCGCGCGAGGTCATTTTCCTCGACGAACTCCCCCGCAACGCGACCGGAAAGCTGCTGCGCAAGGCGCTGATCGAGAAGGAAATCGACGCGAGCTGATCGACGGGAGCACAGGTAGCCGCGCGCTCGCGCGTGCGCGGCACATGCCTCGCGGTACCCGCCCGACATCCCGCGCCTGCTCATGGCCCCTTGATACCGGCGCGGCGTTGGCCCAACCACCATTGGCCGATCCGTTTTTCAGCGGGAAACCGCAGGTGACGGCCCTTTTCAGTGGCGAGCGATAGCGTAAGTCGCGCCCAATTCGTCGGCTATTATCAGCGGGTGAGCTTCGAGTTCGACCGGCCTACCGCGCAGCGTCGCGGAGCCGTCGCGCGATTGCGCGGTGGTTCGGCCGGTGCGATCTCCGGGGCCGTTTCCGTTGCGGCACATGGTTGGGCGTCGGGCGGCATGCCACCGAACACGACTGCGCTGGCATTGCTCGCCGCCGGTTCCGCTGTGATCTGCTCCATGGTCGCCGGACTCACCGCGCTGCGTGACAGCTCGATCGGGCTGGTCGCCGCGCTGGTGATCGGTCAACTGCTCGGTCACCTCACCATGGGATTCAGCTCCGGACACACGCAGCACGGCGATACACAGCTGACCCCGGTCATGCTCACTGCCCATCTCATCGCGGCGGTCGTGGCCGCCGTCGTGATCCAAGGCGCGCAGACCGCGTATCGGATCGGAACCGCGGCGCTGGCTCGCGTCACCGCGATACGCCGCATAGCACCCGTCGTCATGAGTCCGACGCCAGTGCGCATCGGCCATCGTGACCGCGTCATCCTGCGCGTTTTCGCCGCCGAGTCCCTGCGCACCCGCGCACCGCCGAGCCCGGCCCGCATCTGATCTGTCCGCTACCCGGTGCACGGCAACATTCGTGCGTGAGTTCCGCTCACGGTCACGGCATTTCATCGTGCAGCACAGCGCCGACCACACCCGCACCTGCCCGATATCGTGCGGTGATGTAGGGCGCACCGAGGTATCCGTGTCTCGTGCCGCAGCGAACTCGCGACGCTGCGCGAAGGCCCGCCGCAGCCGTGTCCTGACACCGAGCGGTTTGTCCGTCACGGCAGGGCCCCGCACCATCCGACACGCGCGCTGTCCTGTGCCGTCGAGCCGCCGTCGGCCACGACAAAGCCTTCGACCGGTCCGGTCCCCCACCCGCAGAAATGAAACACCTATGAGCACAACAGATGTCACCACCTCTGCCGCCGAATCACCTGAGCCGACGACCGAAATCTCGGCGCAGCCCCGACCTACGGCCCGCAACGGGCTCTACGCGCTGGCCATGCGGCTGCACTTCTACGCAGGCGTGTTTGTCGGGCCGTTCATCCTCGTCGCGGCTGTCACCGGCGCGCTCTACGCGATCTCGCCGACCCTCGAGTCGATCGTGTCACGCGACCTGTTGACGGTTGCGCCGGCCGAAACATCGCAGCCGCTGTCCGAACAGGTCACCGCGGCCGTCGCCACCCAGCCGGACCTGCCTCTGGTCGCCGTCGCCCCGGCAGCCGGCGCCGAGGACACCACCCGCGTGCTGTTCGGCGACCCGTCGCTGGGCGAATCCGAACGGCGGGCGGTGTTTGTCGACCCGCACACCGCGCGGCCGGTCGGCGATTGCGTTGTCTACGGCAGTTCGGGAGCGCTGCCGCTGCGCACGTGGATCGATCGGTTGCACCGGGATCTACATCTGGGCGAACCCGGTCGGATCTACAGCGAACTGGGCGCGTCCTGGCTGTGGATCGTCACGCTCGCCGGTCTCGTCGTGTGGGTGCGTCGAGTGCGCGGACGCCGCAACCACAACTCGGCGGGCTGGCTGTTCGCGCCGGACCGAACACAGAACAGGCGCGGTCGGACGCTGAACTGGCACGGCACGGTCGGCATGTGGGTGTTTCCGCTGGCAGTGCTGCTGTCGGCGACCGGCATGAGCTGGTCGACGTACGCCGGCGCGACCATTACCGAACTGCGCGAGCAACTCAGCTGGACCACACCCGAGGTCAGCACTGCGCTGTCGGGAACCGCTGCGCCCACGCATGATTCGGGTGTTCACCACGACGGTGCACACGCGGCGCCCGCCATGTCCGACCCGGCGGACCGGATCGCCCAGCTGGATCGGGTCTCCGAGATCGCCCGCGCCAGCGGTGTCATCCAGCCCGCCGAAATCGTCGTCCCGGCCACGCCGAGTGCGGCGTTCGTGGTGAAGGAACGACGGATGCCCGGCATCTATACGGTCGATGCGGTCGCCGTCGACGGCTCGTCGGGCACGGTCACCGACCGTCTGGCCTACGCCGACTGGCCGCTGATGGCCAAACTCACCAACTGGGGTATCCAGTTCCACATGGGTCTGCTGTTCGGGCTGCTCAATCAACTGTTGCTGCTCGCGGCGATGCTCGGGCTGATCACGGTGATCGTGCGCGGTTACCTGCTGTGGTGGCGCCGGCGGCCGACCCGGGAAGGCGGGTTCCCACTGGGCCGGGCGCCACGGCGCGGCGCGTGGCGCAAGACCACACCGTGGCTACTCGTGCCGGTGCTCGGTGGCGCGCTGGTGGTCGGCTGGTTCGTCCCGCTGGTCGGACTCAGCCTGCTCGCGTTCCTCGCCGTCGACCTCCTGATCGGTGTCCTCGGGCGGGTTCGCGCCGCCGCGTAGACCTTCCACGGACCCGCCGGTCGAGGAGCCTGGAAGGAGGAAGTCACCGGCGACAATCGATGGCGCTCCCGACTTTCGAGGGCGCGCCATCGGGCGTCGATGCTCGGCCCGCCCCACCGTTGTCGCGTCGCTCGGTTCGGCACTGTCGCAATCCCGTGCCGACCACACCGTGGCTTGTTTGCCTTCGATCTACCCGGGTAAGCGGCCCATGACCTGAGTCGCCTCCCCCGGGAGCGATCGCCGACCGAACATCGCCCGGCCGTGGGGTCAGGCGAAGGAAGGGGTTGTCCGTGAGCACATTGGCCGCCACGGTGGACGTCGAAGTCCCGGTACGCACCGCCTACAACCAGTGGACCCAGTTCGAGTCTTTTCCCCAGTTCATGGAGGGCGTCGAGGCAGTACAGCAACTCGACGACCGGCACACACACTGGCGCATCCACGTCGGCCCGTCGATGCGCGAATTCGACGCGACGATCACCGAACAGCATCCCGATGAACGGATCGCGTGGAAATCCGACAGCGGACCGAACCACGCGGGCGTGATCACCTTTCACCGGCTCGACGACTCCCGCACCCGAGTGACCGCCCAGATGGACGTCGATCCGGATGGCTTCGTGGAGACCGCCGCCGACAAGTTGGGCGTCCTCAAGCACCGGGTGCACGGTGACATGCAGCGGTTCAAGCACTTCGTGGAGAGCCACGGCCACGAAACCGGTGCCTGGCGCGGCGACATTTCCCGCCCGGGCGCCTGACCCACGTCCGTCCGACAGCGAGCGGCGCCTCCGGATATCCGGGGGCGCCAACGATGTTCAAGCCACTGGATCAGCCGCCACGGTGGCGGTCTGCGCGAATCGGCCCTTCGATGTCAGTGGCACCGAAGTCCGAACCCCACGTTTTCAACACTTGGTCTTGTGAGTCCATGGCGTCGACGGCGATCCGGAAGGCGGTGGGAAGCTGCTCACCATATCGATCGGAGCGACTGTGGCGTCGGGCATCGCTTTCACTCCGATTTGCGACTTGCCTCCGTTGTAGTCGGCATACATTTTGTGTTGCACCTCGTTGTTGAAGGCGTGGATGGTGCGGTCGAATCCGGCCTCTTCGTGCATATACGCAGCCATCGACCGCGCGGCGGGGCTGCACGAAACCAGCATGAGATCGCCCCGTGGGTTTTCTCGGATCGCCGCCTGGAAGACGTCGTTGCCGTAAGTGATCTCGCCGAGGGTCGCGCCATTGACCCGCACGAGTGTCAGTTCCGGCTCATCGATCCCGGTATTGACCAACGCTCCGTATTCGTCGTTCGGATTGGCGTGCACATGCTCGATGATGGGAGGCACCGGATCATCGGGGTTGTACCACGGGCCGGGGTGCAATTCATCGTCCCAGTCCCAACGCGGCTTATCACCACCCCAATCCGACGGTACCGGCTTGATCAGGTGGAACCCACGTTCGCTGGTCCGATCCGCCTGGAGGGCCCAGCGCGCCATCCGAGGAATATCCTTGGGTTCCTTCGGCAACGTGAGACCGATGAGTTCGCGATGCGGCCGAAGATCCGTGTTCGGTCCGCGCAGCGGAAAGCTGAGAATCCTTTCGTGGCCGAAAACCCGCAGCCTGCCCGCAGGGTCGACACCGCGCAGCAGCCCGTTGTATGTCGGTAGGCCGGTGGCATGCTCCGCACCGCCGAGCAGTATTCGCGCGCCGTCCAAGTCGGCGTGCGCGATGGTCGACCTGGCGTCATTGGTCGCCGCTATCACCCGTCGAAGTCTGGCCGCATACACCTCGGCCAATTCCTCCGAGTCATCGGCGATTTTTTTCACGGCCTCCTCGAACAGTCGGATTGCGGGGTTATTCATCTGCTCTCACCCGGCTCCAAACAAGTGCGCGTTCGATGGGCTGACGCCGACTTCGTCGAGGATGCGTACCCGGCGAGTCGAATCGGACCAGCGTTGCTCGGAGGTCATGGTGCGGCGAAGCACGTCGGGCTGTCGTCGTGTGCGTTCCGCGGATGCTGTGGCGCGCGAGGATCGCCAGGCGCCGTCGCCGCAGCCGATACACCAGCATCTGCGATGACGTGTTTCCGATTTTCACGAGTAATCCAGCGTATGTGCAGGGCCAAGTGGACAAGAACGGTTGAGCCGGCCGAACAGACCAGCGGTGTGACAATTTTCACGTATGGTGTGCTCTCTCGACAAGCCCTAGTCGAGACCTGGAATCAGGTCGAACCGTGGCACCACAGGCGAACCGATCCGTGCGGACACGTCATTCGTCAGATCGGTCATTCGGCGCCCAGCGGTCGTCTCCGCTGATCGCGCTGAGTCCGACGAACGCCACGCTCAGGTGTCATCGGGGCCTGGTTTGGTGTCCTCCGGGGAGGCCTGCTGTTCGGGCGGCACTGGGACCGGGCGAAGCAACGCCCAGGCCAGGAAGGCCAGCGCCACCACACCCATACCCGACCCGGACCAGATATTCACGTTCATGCCACCGGTCTTCGCCGCTTCGGCGGCAGTGTCGTGCACCAGACCAGTGACGACGAGGACGACGGCATAGCACCCGAGCAATGCGGCGACGATGGTCCGGATATCGAAAAGCATCGGGTCAACTCCTTATCCGACAACAGTATCGAGGGTGATCACGAGCACAAGGGCAATGCCCGCCAGCAGGACCGGACGCTGATACCACGGCAGCGCATCTGCTTCCGGATCGGTCCGCACATCCCTCGGCGTCTCCGAGTACACCAACCCGATCAAATCGGCCGCCGGTTTGGGCTCGGTCACCTTGCTGACCGCGACACTCACCACGATGTCGACCACAAAAGCGACACCGGCCGCGACGAAACTCGCACCCTGGCCAGATAGTTCGAACACGGCGGCCTCGTGCAGGAGGAAGACGACGATCGCCGAACCGGTCCCGCAGACCAGGCCCATCCAGCCCGCGGTCGGCGTCATCCGCTTCCAGAACATACCGAGGATGAATGTCGCGAACAGCGGCGCGTTGAAGAAGCTGAACAGCGTCTGCAGGTAGTCCATCATATTGCTGAAGCCGGACGCGATGAACGCGGTGAAGATCGCGGCGATGGTCGCGCCGACGGTGGCCAACCTGCCCACCCGAAGGTAGTACCCATCGGACTGGTCGCGTCGCACGTATTGCTGCCACAGGTCGTAGCTGAACACCGTGTTGAACGCGGAGATGTTGGCCGCCATCCCGGCCATGAACGCGGCGAGCAGACCGGCGAGCGCGACGCCGAGCAAGCCGTTGGGCAGCACGTCCTTAATCAAGTACAACAGCGCTTGGTTGTAGGTGGTGTCGCCCTCGAAGTCCGGATTCGCCGTCTTCGCCGCTTTGTACTCGGCCATCTGCGGCACCAGTACCGCGCTGATCATGCCCGGAATCACCACGATCAGCGGGATGAACATCTTCGGGTAGGCGCCGATGATCGGTGTGCGCCGCGCGGCCGAGATGGAGTGCGTCGCCATGGCGCGCTGCACCTCGACGAAGTTGGTGGTCCAGTACCCGAACGAGAGCACGAACCCGAGACCGAACACGATGCCGATCACCGAGAGAACATTGTCGCCGAATCCGCTCAGCGCGTTACCCGGCCAGGAATCCAGCTGCGCCGCACCGTCCGGCGACGCGGAGATCTTGTCCTCGAGCGCATTCCACCCACCGGCCTTGTGCAAGCCGACCAGGGTGAGTGGCAACAGGGCGGCCACAATGACGAAGAATTGCAGCACCTCGTTGTAGATCGCGGCGGACAGGCCGCCGAGGGTGATGTAGGACAGCACGATCGCGGCGGCCACGACCACCGACACCCACAGCGGCCACCCCAACAGCGCGTTCACTATGGAGCCGAGCAGATACAGGTTGACACCCGCGATCAGGATCTGCGCTGTCGCGAAGCTCATCGCGTTCACCAGATGCGCGCCGGTGCCGAACCGCCTGCGCATGAACTCCGGCACGCTGCGCACTTTGGAACCGTAGTAGAACGGCATCATCACCACGCCGAGGAACAGCATGGCGGGTACCGCGCCGATCCAGAAGTAGTGGAAGGTCGGGAAACCATACTGGGCGCCGTTGGCGGACATACCCATGATCTCCACCGCGCCGAGGTTCGCGGAGATGAAGGCCAGACCGGTCACCCAGGCGGGCAGCGACCGCCCGGACAGGAAGAAGTCGATACTCGAGGACACGCGCTGCCTCGCCAGCAGGCCGATGCCGAGCACGAACACGAAATACAGGGCGACCAGCGCGTAGTCGACAGCTTCCGCGTCCAGCCGCAGCGTGGCCGCGGCATCGAGATGGACGGTCGCAGTGGCCTGGCGCGCGTCGGCGGCGCTGAGCGCGAAGGCGAGAACGGGTGAATCGGCAAGCGGCACAGCGTCCTCCTAGCGGCGAAACGGGTGTCGAGCGTGATCGTTGGGGTGCGAAGCCGTGCGCGTACTGCTGTGCCCGGCGCGCGAGTTCCTCGTCACCCGCCCAATGGCGTCGGCTGATACCTACTGTGGGCGATGGTGGCGCACCCGCGAGGCACAATCACTCATAAATTTGGCCGCTCGCTCAGTTGACAGAGTGCGCGCCCGCCGAGGGAACCACTACGAACGTACGCGGATCGGCGAAGCCCACGGCGGCGAAGTGCTTCCGCGCGGCCGCCACCACGGCCGTGGTCCGCTCGCGGTCCACCAGGGCGATCGCACTCCCGCCGAACCCCGCGCCGACCATGCGCGCGCCATATGCCCCCGCGGTGAGCGCGGCGGCGACCGCGGCGTCCAGAGCCGGTGTGGAGACCTCGAAATCATCGCGCAGTGACACGTGGCCCGCGGTCAGGATCGGGCCGATCTCGCGGGGATCGGCGCCTCTTCGCAATTTTTCGGCAACTGCGAGCACCCTGGCGTTCTCGGTCACCACGTGCCGGGCCCTGCGTCGCGACACGTCGTCGCGAATCCGGTCGAGTAAGGCCGGGGACGCGACATCGCGCAGCGCTGCGACGCCCAGTTCCGCGGCCGCCCTGGCACAGTGGGCACGCCGCTCGGCATAGCCGCTATGGACCAAGTCGTGCGGCTGCCCGGTGTCGATCACCAGCAACTCGAGACCGAATCGGTCCAGGTCGAACGGAATCTGCTCGTGCGCGACACCGCGCGACGCTGTCGCCGGATCGGCAGCGAGCGCGCGCACGTCCAGAAACAGCGCGTGTCCGGCCGTGCAAAGCATCGACGCCGACTGGTCGAGCAGCCCGGTCGGCACGCCGACATAGTCGTTCTCCGCGGCACGGGCCAGATCGATCAACGCTCGGTCGGTCAGGCTGGGCGCGAACAAATCCCGCAGCCCGATCGCGACCGCACACGACAGCGCCGCCGAGGACGACAGCCCGGCGCCGATCGGCACCGCACCGTCCAGGTCGAGGTCCACACCGGGGATCCGATGGCCACGCTGCACCAGCCCGGCGACCACGCCGAGCGGATAACGCGACCACCCTGGCACCCGCTCCCGCTGCGCGGCGAGTTCGGACACCGCGACGAGCACCGGCTCGCCGGGGCGCTGCCGCGAAGCGACCCGCACCTGCCCGTCAGCGCGCGCCGCGGCGGCGCACCGCACCACCAGCGGCAACGCGATCGGCAGGACGAAGCCCTCGTTGTAATCGGTGTGCTCACCGATGATATTGACCCGCCCCGGTGCCACCCATGTCCGCAACCTGGTCCCTCGCTGTCGTCGTCTCGACTGTCAGGTTACGAGACCGATAGCACGGCGATCGGTCTCGACGCTCGAGATGCGCGATGAGCCGTCCTGGCGCACAGTCGATTTTGACGCGATTTCGGCCTGCAAATCGGAGTCGAGCTGTTTCGGAGGGCATTATGCTGCACAACACCCCACGGGGCGGTCCGGGTGGACGGCACTGGATCGATCGCTGGGGCCCGCCGATGGCTGGGCCGACGCCGAGCGCGTCGCTGACGATCGAGATAGGTGCCGCGACCGGGGTCGGACCGACCGCCATGGCGGCTTTCGACGCCGCGCTGCGCCGCCTGGGAGTGGGTGACGCCAACTTGATCCGACTGTCGTCGGTCATTCCGCCGCGTGCCACAGTGGAACGCATCGGCCGCGTGCGCACCCCGATCTCCTGGGGTGACCGCCTGTACTGTGTGTACGCGGTGCGGCACGCGAACGAGCCCGGCGCGACCGCCGCCGCGGGCATCGGCTGGGCACTGCGCGACGACGGCACTGGCGCAGGGCTTTTCGTGGAGCACGAGGGCGAGACCGCCGAAGAGGTGAACGGCCTGATCCGGTCCAGCCTGACCGCCATGACTCGCCACCGGCCGGGACCCTTCGGCCCGCCGCACCTGTGCACCACCGAGACCACCTCCAACGGCGATCCGACCTGCGCGCTCGTCCTCGCCGCTTACCACACCGTTCCATGGAGTCCGTGGTGAGCGAGCTCTACGTCACCGTCGAGACGACGATTCCGGACGACCGGATCGATCTGTTCGCCCGCCTCTACGAGGAGGCGTTCGGTCCGTTACGGACCAAGGCGATCGCACGCCAGGTGCTACATCCCGAGGAATTCCACGCGGAGATGGTCGATCCCCGCGTGCACAAACACGTGGCCCGCCTCGGCTCCGGCGAGCCCATCGGCGTGACCACGCTGACCAGGCATCTGGAGACCGTTCCGTGGATCAGCCCGGACTACTTCGCGGCGCGCTATCCCGAACACGCGGCGCGC
Source organism: Nocardia sp. NPDC049220 (assembly GCF_040647855.1). Lineage (NCBI taxonomy): Bacteria > Bacillati > Actinomycetota > Actinomycetes > Mycobacteriales > Nocardiaceae > Nocardia > Nocardia sp. NPDC049220. Next base: position 276,721 of record NZ_JBEZDA010000001.1, on the reverse strand, counting down.
GCGGCGATCTACTATGCCGGTTTCACCCTTGTTGCCCCAAGTGCACAACAAGGGGCGGCTTTTCATGCCATGATCGAATCAGTTGTCCAGATTATGGTTGCCCAACGCGCGACAGTCGGTTGGGACATCTGCTCGTACAACAACACTCGCTACTCGCTCGCCGACAGCATTCGGGCGGTGCTCGACGAGCAGGCGAATGTCGAAGTTGCGGTGGAGGATTCACAGATCTACTACGCTGCCCGGTTCACAGGGGATGGAGCAACCGAGGGGGGCTGATGACACGCAGCGAAGAGCATCCGGCTCACCTGCGGCGACGCCTCGGTTTTCGCTGGTACGCAGTGCTTCTGGGGGGAAGCGCGGCGGCGATCGCCACGCAACTGGCGGTCGACTCGCCGGTGGTCGCTTTCGTGACGATGGTGGCGATCGTCAGCTCGACGCTCGCGATGATCGCCGTCGGGTTACACATCCACCGGCCCACCCATCCGCTGCCCTGGTATCTGCTCGCCGCCTCCGCAGTACTGTTCGCGACGGGGACCACGCTGCGCGGCGTGTCCGAATATTCGGTCCACCCGATCGATGACCTCTTCACCCTGCTCGGCTATCTCGGGGTCGGCCTCGCCGCGCTGATCTGGCTCGGGCCAAGCCAACTGCGCGGTAACTACGACCTGATGCTCGACTCCGGCCTGATCGGACTCGGCGCGCTGCTGGCTTCCTGGACCTTTCTCATCTCACCGGTCCTGCAATCGCACACCGCCATGGTGGACACGCTGGTGGCGGCACTATATCCGGTGCTCGACGCCATTCTGCTCACGGTGGTCGCGCATTCGGTCGCCAGTTCGACCCGCTCGGAGACCTCGCTGCGGCTTTTGCACGCCGGGCTGATCGCGTTGCTGCTCGGCGATCTGGGCTACAGCCTGGAGACCGTGGGCGCCGCGGTGCGGCGCGAGGTCTTGCTCGCCCCGCTGTTGGCCGCCTACGTCACCGTGGGCGTCGCGGCGCTGCACCCGACCATGGCCGCGCTCGGGGCACCCCGGCGAATCCATCCGCACCACTCCAGGCAGCGTGCCAGCTTCATCGCGGTCGCGCTGATCGTCGCCGCGCTGGTCCCGGCGGTCGGGTCCAGCCTGGAACCGCTCGACCGTGTGGTGGTCTCCGTGCTGTTCGCGCTGCTGCTGATCGGAGTGTTGGTGCGCAGCGAGCGCGCCATCGTGCGGAGCGCCCGCAGCGAGCGACGCGCGCAGTATCAAGCCGACCACGACATGCTGACCGGCCTGCTGAACCGGGCCGCGCTGCTGCGCGCGCTGCACGATCCGGAACAGTGGGCGCACCAGCCGATCTGCCTGCTGTTCATCGACTTGGACGGCTTCAAGATGGTGAACGACAGCTACGGCCACGCGGTCGGCGACGAGTTGATCGCGACCGCCGCCGCACGAATCCGGCAGGTGGTGTGCCGCGAGGATGTGGTGTCCAGGTACGGCGGCGACGAGTTCGTCGTCCTGGCCCAGCTCGCCCGGCAAGAGGCCGCGGTGCTGGCCGAACGCCTGATCGGTGCGTTCGTCCGACCGTTCGCGCTCAGCGCCGGCGCGATACCGATCACCGCGAGCATCGGTATCGCGTGCGTTGGTCCGCGCAGCTCGGACACCAGCACCGAGGACCTGATCCGCGAGGCGGACGCGGCCATGTACTTCGCGAAGGCGTACTCGCTCGGCTACGCCTTCCAGGACGACGTGCGGCAGGCGACCGCCGAACCGAGGTGCCCGATCGGGCACCCGGCTGGTCGATCCACCATCACCGCGGTGTGAATCAGTCGCTCAGCTCCTCCAGCAGGCGCCTGGCCTCCTCGAGTTCCGCCTGTAACTGCTGAACCTTGGCTTCCTGCACGCCGCGCGCCGCATCGAGAATCCCGGCGACCACATCGGCGACCTCGGGGTGAAGCACCTTGGCTGCCTGCGCCACCGCCGAACTGTTCACCGGAAGTCCGCGCAGCGTCCGCTTTTTGCCGCTGACCACATCGACCGTCCATTCGCCGTCGGCGGTGCCGGTCAGGGTTACGGTGACCTCGGGGGCCTTCGTCTTCCGAGCGGCAGGTGCCTTGACGGGCTTGGGTGCCGCCGACCCCTGCTTGGCGGCGGCCTTGACCGCACCGTCCTTATCGCCCGATTCCGGCGTGTTCCCCAGTGCCTTGGGGGTACTCGACGGCGTAGCGGCACTCCCCGGCACCGGCGGTGTCGCGATGCTCGCCACGGTTGACGGCTGAGTCACAGTGGGTTCCTTCCTTGTTGTCGACTTCGATGGGGTGGTGGCTACGGCGGGCGCCCCGCGCGGCGGCTTGGTCAGCGTCACCTCGGTCGGAGAGAAGGACAGTACATCCTTCGAGCCGGTCGGCCGGACCTGCAAGAAATCCCCGTCCGCCGGGTCGCCGAGTGCGATCACCTTTCCCGAGCGCCCCTCCGGCACTCCGACCGCGGCCGCGGTGAACCACACCATGGGCGGACTGCCACCGGCGATGTCCGTGGCGATCTGTTGAATCTCGCTGTCCGACAAGGGCTGCGGCTTGGTTCTGGGCGACGGCATGATGACTCCGAGCGGTATTCGTGGATGGCTGCGTGCACAGATGATGCCGTACGGCTCCGACAGTTTCTCGGGCCACCACCGAATCGAGTCGGCGAACACTCGACGGAGCGCCAACAGCGAACCCTTGGCTACATGCCGTGAGCCGCATTTCAATGGCGCGCGACGAGGAACTTTCGTACGCTCTAGCCTGTTACCTACATCACTCAGGTGACCGACCGCCCCGGACAGTTCGGTGCCGGTTCAGGCGCTACCGCGGGTAGGTGACGGCCCCCGGCACGAGGACCGTGAATGACGGCACCGATCATGGCGACACCTGCCCGCACGCGACGGCGGTGCGCGGACGATGTGGACGTGCGGCCGACCGGCCCCGGCGTAGTCGCCCCTCGTCGGAACCCAACCCGACGAGCCCGCACATCGGGCCGGCGCCGCGGTCCGGCCGAGGTCTCGGTTTCCCGGTCATGACGAACCGACCCCGCGCAGTGACGAGGAAGTCGATATGACAAAGCCTTTCGATCCGCAGGCATCCGTGGCGGAGGCGGCGGCCCGACTGACCGGGCCCGGCGGACGTTTCGAGATGGTGGTCGAGGAGGTGCTCGGTGCGCCGATGCCGGTGCTGCGGCACCGCAGCAGTTCGCTGGGCGAGGTGCTCGCCGCTTCGATCACGCACGGCGACCGCGACTACCTGGTCACCATGGAGCACCGCTGGTCCTTCACCGAGCACGCGGCCGCCGTCGCGGCGCTGGCCACGGCTCTGCGGGAACGTTACGGCGTCCGGAAGGGCGACCGCATCGGCATTCTCGCGGCGAACACGCCCGAATGGGTTCTGACGTTCTGGGCGGCACAGGCACTCGGCGCCATCGCGGTCGGCTACAACGCGTGGTGGGCGCCGCGCGAGATCGGCTACGGCCTCCGCCACACCAGCCCCGCTGTGCTCGTGGTCGACGCGAAGCGCGCCGCGCAGGTCGCGCAGCTGGGCATCCGGATCCCCATCCTCACGATGGAGCACGACGTCCCGGCGCTGCTGGCCGATTACCGAACCGCCGAGTTGCCGCAGACCACGATCGACGAGGACGACCCAGCGGTGATCCTCTACACCAGCGGTACCAGCGGGCGCCCCAAGGGCGCGGTGCACTCGCACCGAAACCTGGTGGCGGTCATCGGCTATCACGTGTTCAACGACGCGCTTGCCGCGGAACTCACCGGGACGGGCGATTTGCCGACCGGGCGCCGCTACCTGCTCACCTCGCCGTTGTTCCATATCGCCAGCCTGCACAACCTGGTGGTGCCCCGGCTGGTCACCGGTGACGTGGCCGTCATCCACCAGGGATCGTTCGACGCCGACCGGGTGCTGCGGTTGATCGAGCGCGAACAGATCACCAACTGGGGCGCTATGCCGACCATGGCCACCAGGATGCTCGAACTCGACCTGTCCGCCTACGACTTGTCCTCGGTGGCCGCGTTCTCGCTCAACTCGGCGCCCTCGTCCGCCGCGCTCCAGCAGGCACTGCGCGATCAGCTCCCTGTCGCGCGAAACGCGCTGGTGACCAGTTACGGGCTCACCGAATGCGGCACGGCGGCGACACTGGCGAGTCCGGCCGAACTCGCCGCGTTTCCGGACACCGTCGGTCGACCCGTCCTCGGCGTCACACTGGAGATTCGCGACAGCGCGGGTAACACCGTTTCCGACGGCACCGAAGGCGAGATCTGCGTGCGCAGTCCGTACGTGATGCTCGGCTACTGGCAGGACGAGACAGCGACGGCCGAGGCGATCACCGCCGACCGCTGGCTGCGCACCGGTGACATCGGCATCCTGGAAGACGGCCGGCTGCGATTGTCCGGGCGGCGTTCGGATCTCATCCTGCGCGGCGGCGAGAACGTCTATCCGACCGAAATCGAACAGTGCCTGGAGGAACATCCCGCGGTACGCGAATGCGCGGTCGTCGGCGTGCCCGACGCCGAACTCGGGCAGCGGGTCGCCGCCCTGGTCGTCGTCGAAGGCGGCGTCGCGACACGGGAGGATGAGTTACGCGCGTTCGTCGCCGCCCGACTCGCCTACTACAAGGTGCCAGCGCACTGGCGGCTCACCACGACCGCGCTTCCACGCAACGCGACCGGCAAGATCGTGCGCACGGAGATCGAGGTGTGAGAGAAGCCGGATGCCGCACACCGCCGTCCCGAACCGACGGTGATTCGTACGGGAGCACCTCCGCTCGTGCTCGCTCTCAACCGGGCACATCGACGCCAGGCTCCCCGCGGGTGCGCTTGCCAGCAGGCTCGTCTGCCCCGCGGTGCCGGCGCGCTGATGATCGCCAACCAGTTGGGCACCCACGCTCGACGCCGGAAACCGCAGCACCCTTCCGATGGTTGGACGTAGACCGGGTTCACCGCGCTCAGCTCCGGTTTCTGGCCACACCGCCACCGCGGCCGTCCAGGAGACCGGCGACGATCTGCACCTGGGCCGAACTCGGCACGCGGTCGGACCGTGGGCGGGTCCGACCGTGCCGGGCGCGATGGTGGATGCGCAGTGCGACATCCCGGGCCGAAATCCACTCCACGCGGTATGTCCAACGGGCCCGCTTCGCGGGGACAATTCCGCCCACTGACCACGCCATAGCAATGCTGTCAGTTAGCTGACTCCCGCGAATTTCGTCGGGTCTGCGCCGGAGAGCGGGCGTGTTTGACCGGGAGTTCGTCGGGAAACCGATCTGTACGGACATCGAGAGAAGGGGTTTTGTCATGTTGTTGCGCCGACTCGCCCGGCCACTACTGGCCACCGCATTCGTCGTGGATGGGGTCGACACGCTGCGGCGCCCGGAGGCGCGGGTCAAGGTGGCGACCGAACTGGTTCAGCGGGGACAGCGGCAGCTCCCCGACGGGATTGCTACGAAGCTGCCCGCCGATCCTGCAACCGTGGTCCAGATCAACGCGGCCGCCCAGGTCGCCGGCGGTGTGTTGTTGGCACTGGGCAAGGCGCCGCGCCTGGCGGCTATGGTGCTCGCCGCGACCGTCGTGCCCGCGGCCGTCACCGAACAAGATTTCTGGAATGAGCAGGACCCCGCGCGCAAGTCGGCGAAGCGGACTGCGTTCCTCAAGGACCTCGGGCTGCTCGGCGGCCTGATGATCGCCACTGCCGATACCGAGGGCAGACCTTCACTGGGCTGGCGTGGGCGCCGGGCCGCGCGCGACGCCGCCGCCGCGGTGTCGGCGGCGCTGCCGTTCAGTGCGACCTCGGAGAACGCGGGCGGCGCGGCGCTCCGCAAGCATGCGCACGACGCGGCGGAGCGGGCACGCGTGCTCGGCGTTGTCGCCGCGAGCAAGGGTGCGGAGCTGGCCGAGGCCGCCCAACGCCACGGGCCGGACTGGACCGGTGCGGCGAGAGAGCACGGCGCCGACTGGGCCGAGACCGCCAAAGAGCACGGCGTTGACTGGGTCGAGACCGCGAAGGAGCACGGCGCGGACTGGGCCGGCTTCGCGAAGGAGCACGGCGCGGACTGGGCCGGCTTCGCGAAGGAGCACGGCGCCGACTGGGCCGACATCGCCAGAGAGCACGGCGCCGACTGGGCCGAGACTGCCAAAGCGCGCAGCGCCGACTGGGCCGAGATCGCCAAGGAGCGCAGCGCACTGCTCGCCGATCTGGCCAAGCAGCGAAGCGCGGAATGGACAGAGATCGCCAAGGAGCGCGGGGCGGAGTTAGCCGAACGCGCCAAGCAACGCGGACCCGAAATCGTTGACGCCGCCCGGGAACGCGGGGCGCAGACCGCGCACGCCGCACGCCACAAGGCCGAGGCGCGACGGCGCTGACCGGTGCCGCGGCGAGACGAGGCTTCCGCTAGGCGGTCTCGCCGTAGCCGGACGCGCTCTCGGCGAGCGCCGCGTCCACCGAGCCGACCAGATGAAACTCCGTGGAAAGGCCGGTGATCCCGAGGACGCGCTCGACACTGCGCGCCGTCGTGATCACCAGGACACGGCAATGCGACCGCACCGCTTCGGCCTGCGCCTCGACCAACACCGTCAGGCCGGCCGCCGCGAGGAAAGTGACCGGTGAGAGGTCGAGCACGAGTGTCTCGGTACGGCTTGCGCCGACGCTGGTCAGCTCGGCGCGCAGCCGAGGCGCCGTCGCCAGGTCGATCTCGCCGCCGACCATCAGTAGCGTGACGTCGCGGCGCGGTCGACACATCGAAAACTGCAGCGGATCAGATCGTTCGGTGTGGCGGGACATGCATTGACTCCTGGCCCGACGCTGGTACGGCACAGACCGTGCCCCTTTAGTGAAACACGGTGGGGCGGGACTGTACAGGCACTTGGGTCCCAGAGTCGTGGCGCCATACGGCTCGAGGCCTGCTGACGCAGTGACCGAATCACGTGCCACGACAGGGTTTTCGCTCCCCGTGCGCCTCGGTCAGACGGTATTCGCGCTCAGCCCACCGGAAATCGTCATAGCTTCCCCGTTGAAATGACGGCCGTGTTCGGAAACCAGCAGCAGGACGGCATCAGCGACCTCGGCGGGTTGAATCAGATCCCCGTTCGGGGGGCCGGATTCGATGATCGCCATCCAGTCCTCCCGGGTGGGATTCTCCTTGTCCGGCACCATGAGTCGCCACGTGGACGGGTTCTGGATCATGTCGGTGTCTACGCCGGAGGGCAGCACAGCGTTGACCGTGATGCCGTAATCCACCACCTCCAACGCCAGCGATTTCACCAGCCCGAGCACGCCCCACTTGGCCGCCGCGTAATGCCCTGCGTTGCGCACGCCCATCCTCGCCACGATCGACGAGGTGGCGACAACGCGCCCCCACCGACGCTCGATCATGTGCGGCACCACCGCGCGAAAACTGTGAAAAACGCCGGTCAGATTGATATCGATCATGTCCCGCCACATCTGCCCGTCCATCTCGGCGAGCGGCGAGTTGGACGCGATGCCCGCGTTGGCGATCAGGATGTCGATTCGGCCGAACTCCTCGATCGCACGCTCGGCGACCGCATGCATCTGGTCCTGACTGCGCACATCGGCCTGCACCGCGACGCATCGCCGGCCGGTCTTCTCGACCAGTTCGACCGTCTCGACCAGGTCGTCCGCGGTGCTCAGCGCATACGGCAGACCACCGATCGGTTCGGCGATATCGCACACCACGATGTCGGCGCCCGCGCCTGCCAGCGCCAGCGCGTGCGCCCGGCCCTGCCCTCTGGCACCGCCGGTGATCACCGCTACCCGGTCGTCGAGATTCGCCACATCGGGCTCCTCATCAGTGAGGTATGTGTTTCGGCCGCACCCATCGTGTCACGCACGAACGGTGGATTCCCAGTTTCCACCGCTGCGCGTCGCGGCGATTTCCCGCAGCTGGGAACCCGCCCCCGGACACGCGCCGCCGCGCGCCCGCGGGGTGTCGGAGTGCGCGCTGACGACGCACATTGCCGAAATCCGCACGGACAGTGCAACAATGGGGCCTGCCTCGATCGAATAGACGCCGGTTCGCGCACGTCCGTGACACCGGCTAGACCACCCGATCGCGGCAACGAATACCTTGCGAAACGTTCCGACGCGCGCCAGCCACGAAGTGCCCGCGATGTACGCTCCCCGCGCCGGAGGAATCCCGCCCGGTGTCTCCACATCGTTCCGGTGCGCGGTCGGGCGCATCCGCAATGGTTCCCGGGGCCCGATAACCGATTGTGAGTACCTTGCCGTGGATCTCGACCGACAGCTCGGCGTCGCACCGACCGAGCATGATGCCGCCGTGGCCAACCTATTCTCCAGTCTGCTGCTACGCAGGCTGACCCACACGGCCATAGGCCTTTCCGACGATTCCGTCGACTTGCTGGTGACCATGACCGGCCGCTTGCGCGCCGCCGAGGGCATGATCTTGCGCGATCCTCTCGACGAATATTGACCAGGGTCCGGAGGGTCCGCCCACCGCGGTCACCGAGCGAGGCGCGGGCCGCCGCACGCGCCGAGCACATTCTCGCGGCTGGGCGGCCCCGCACGACGGTGGCGACCGAGTCGGCCCCTGGGTGACCAGTCGAGGTGGCGCGGCCGCAGCTCTCCGCTGTTGCCAATCCGGCAACAATGTTTGCCGAACTGCTCACCTCGGCGGATCGTGTGTTTCATGAGCACGACACATCACCACGCCGACCGGCCCACACCGACGACAGTCGAGTATTGGGAAGCCTTCTACCAGGAACGCGAGCAGATCTGGTCGGGTCGGCCGAACTTCCTGCTGGTCCGCGAACTCGACTCGGTGGCGGCGGGTTCGGCACTCGACCTCGGCTGCGCCGAGGGCGCCGACGCGATCTGGCTTGCCGAGCGCGGCTGGCGGGTTACCGCGACCGACGTGTCGGAGACCGCACTCGGCCGCGCCAGGGCACACGCGCAGCAGCAGGGTTTGTCGGGTGCGATCGAATGGCAGCAGCACGATCTGGCCGAGACCTTTCCTTCCGGACGTTTCGATCTTGTCTCGGCGCACTATTTGCACTCACCGCCGGAGCTGGCCGATAAGCGGACGAAGATCCTGCGCAGGGCGGCGGAGGCGGTAGCGCCCGGCGGGCTGCTGCTGATCGTGGGCCACGCGCAATGGCCGACCTGGGTGCTGGACCCGCCCGAAGACGTGCACTTCCCGACCACCGACGAAGTACGCGAGGCGTTGGCGCTGGACCACTCCGAGTGGCGGGTGGAGGTCGAGGAGGTCGTCGAGCGCGAGCACCCCGGACCGGAGGGCCAGCCGGGTAGCCGCAAGGACAACATCCTGCGAATTCGCCGCGCCTGACCGCGCGCGCATCCAGGCGACACGACCGTTGTCGTCCGGGTGCCGAATGCTCACAGGAAATACCCAGCTGCCTTGCAGGCGGCCCGCTGCCTGCGGTCCGATCATGGGTCCATGACCAGCACCGGAACCGAAGCCCACGTCCTCGTTGTCGGTGCCGAACCCGCGAGACCGCTCCTTCGGGTCGGCACGGCCGATCCGATCCGCTCCGAGAGCGGGCACCCGGTGTGGAAGCCGAGTGCGCAGGTGTCACCCACCCACTTCATCCTGCCGCCATACCGCGTCCCGAGTCCACCGAGGCCGTGGCATCAGTTGCGTGGCCCGCGACACGTCTTGCGCGAACCGTGTCCGAGCCGGACATGAACGCGCGGGCGAAACTGGCGCAGCGGGTTTCGGCGGTCCCGCTGCGAGTGGGGCTGGTCGTGCTGCTGCTGATGCTGACTGCGACGGCATTGTTCGCTTCAGGGACCGCGGTGACCTCGGCGCTGAGCCGTTCACTGACCCAGCGCACCGATGAGCAGCTCTACGACGCGGCACGCTCCTGGGCGCAACCGCGTCCGATGCGGCGGTTCACCACCAATGACGGTCGTACGCAATGGATTCCGGCCGACTTGCCCGCCGCGCCGGTCCAGCCCCGGTCGGCGGGCGAGCAGCCGCGCCGGTTTTTCGAATCGCGCACCGGCCCCGAAGGACAGGCGTACGAAGTGCCCGGCGGGGCCAGCGTCTCCGGCACACCGGATCTCGGCGGCACGACCGCCGACACCCCGACGACAGTGCGGTCCGTCGACGATTCCGCAGTGCGCTGGCGGGTGCTGACCACGACCAACCAGTTCGGTTCGACCACCATCGGCCTACCGGTGACCGACAACCAGGAGACCGTCTCCCGACTGATCTTCTTCGAGATCGGTACCGGAACCAGCGCGCTACTCGCCCTGGCTGTGGTCGGCTACCTGGTGGTCCGGCGCAGCCTGCGCCCGCTGCGAGTGGTGGAACAGACCGCCGCCGCGATCGCGGGCGGCGACCTGCACCGGCGGGTCCCGGTGCGCGGCGTCGACACCGAGGTCGACCATCTGGCCCAGTCGTTGAACGAGATGCTCGCGCAGATTCAGCACGGCGTGGCCGCGAGCGCGGCGTCCGAAGAGGCCGCCAGGCGTTCGGAAGCGCGGATGCGCCGCTTCATCGCCGACGCCAGTCACGAGTTACGCACTCCGCTGACCACGATTCGCGGTTTCGCCGAGCTGTACCGTCAGGGCGCCAGCGCTGACACGAGGATGGTAATCGGGCGGATCGAGGCAGAGGCCGAACGGATGGGACTTCTCGTCGAGGACCTACTACTGCTGGCACGGTTGGACGAAAAACGCCCGCTGGCAAGCAAACCGGTTGATCTGCTCGGCCTCGCCGGGGACGCGGTGCACAATGCCCGAGCCATGGCCGCCCGGCAGAAAGCGACCTCGACAGCACCGGATCGACCGATCACGTTGGCGCTCGGCGACGGCGAAGGAACGATGGACGTGATCGGCGACGAGGCGCGCCTGCGTCAAGTGCTGGCCAACCTGCTCGGCAACGCGCTCACCCACACCCCGCCGGAGGCGCCGATCATGGTGCGGCTCACACCGTTCCCGGACCACGTGCGCATCGATGTGGTCGACTCCGGTCCCGGGTTGTCCCCAGCGGCCAGAGCACGGGTCTTCGAACGGTTCTTCCGTACCGACTCCTCCCGCACCCGCGCCAGCGGCGGCAGCGGTCTCGGATTGTCCATCGTGCAGGGGTTGGTCGCCGCGCACGGTGGCCGGGTCTCGGTGGACAGCACACCAGGCAGCGGCGCGACTTTCACGGTAGTGCTGCCGCGGGTATCCGCGGTGCCGGCAGTGGCGGGCAGCGGAGTACAGTGAACGGCCAAGTGTCGGATCGGCCGCGGCCCGGTACCGCCGCTCGGTTGGGTCGGCGACCGACAATCGGCCAGTCCCCACACCGACCCGAGGCGTCAGCGCGGCGGATGTCCACCGGGAAAGGCGAGAATCCAGTGCCGACCCGAGGTCAGTTGTCATAGGACGCGACGCCAACCGGACCGACGCCAACACAGAGATCGAGTCCTGGTGTGCGAGAAGCAATCCTGAGACTGGATCCAGTGCCCCGCACCCGAACGAACACGGTGTTCAGCCCCCGCCGAACCGGAGCATCGACAGCGTCGCCGTTCTCGAGGCCGACCGTGATCAGACCATCCCGATTCACGAGATAGTTGAGCTGCGCCGTCCATTCGTGGTCGAACATCGGCCCGTCGAGCAACAGTCGAACCGGCGCGTCCCCCTGGATCCGATATCCGCAGTCCGGCTCCGGGCCGGGGCGGATGCTTCGATTCCACCAGACCGCCGCTTCGACGATCTCGCCGGTATCGGTGATCATCCGCAAGTGCGGCGTCGAGTCGGCGAAGGCACCGGGAGCGAGTGCCGACAGCACCCGGCTGGTCTTATTCTGTGGATATGTCAGCGGACTGAGCACATTCCACGGCACCTCCTGTTCCAGCAGAGGCGCGCCGTCCCACGTCGTCAGCGACGACTTCACGTTCGTGAGGTAGGTTCTCGTCGGGCTGACCCGCCACGATCGCACGAAGGTGTAGGTGGACCAGAGACTGCTCACCAGGAACACCGCCATCACCACGGCCGCCAAGCGGGGGCCCGGAAGGGTCGCGTGCATCCGGCCGAGCGATGGTCGCGCCCGGGGACGGGCACGCAAGATCAGCGCGCCCGCGGCAGCCGACACCACGGCCATATCGGCGAAATAGCGTAAGGACTGCATCAGTTCTCCGGCGGTGTTCGGTCCGCCACGGGCCAGCGCCACCGGTAGCTGGGCTATCAGAACGTAGGTCGCGGCCATCAGCCAGACCGGCCCTGCTCGGCGCCGCGCACCGATGGACAGCACCACCAGCGCAGCCAGCGCGAGCCAGGCCGGAGTTCCTGCCCAACCCGGCGGATCTGCCCACGGCGTCGACGGTAGCCACCGCTCCCAGATCCACGGCCCGCCGAACAGGGTGGGCACGATACCCTGTGATGCCGCGGTGGGCAGCAATTCTCGCAGCTCGTGCGTGCTGGTGTGCACCGCTGGGTCGCCGATCACCGCGAGATAGCCGACCAACCAACACACGAGCACCAAGCCTGATCCGGTCCATAACGGCGCAGCGCGCCGAGCCACCTCACGCAGTGCGGACCCGTGACCGTCGACGTATCGAACGAGTACCGCGACGGCGAAGGCGACGAACGGGACGATCACCGACTTCTCGAAAAAGAGCAGCGCCACCGCAAGCACCACAGTTCCCGACACGACATACCGACGCCGACCGTCCTGAACCAGTAGCACCGCATCGCCGACCATCCAAGCGAGCGCGAATTGCAGCGGCAGCGCGTTCAGGGCGGCCGCCCACCACGCGAACGCCGGGATCGTCAACGGGCAGAAGAGATAGAAGATCAACGGGACCAGCATCGTCCACCGCGCGCCCAGCAACACCGTCAGCATGCGCAGCACGGCCACCGATGCCCCGAGTTGGAGGACGAGCAGCAGCACGACCGGCCCGGCCCAGGCCAACGGCGCCACCGCGGTCACCGCCCACGCAGCAGCGAAGGCCAATGGCATGAAATGTCCGTCATGGCTGTACAGCACTAGATCCGTGGACAGCAGCGGGTATCTGGCTGCTCGGCCGACGAGGATGAGATCGTCCCAATAGAAGTAGCCGCTGTCGGCTATCCACCAACGGACCACCAGCTGTAGCACGATGAGACACCCGGCCGCGATGACCACCGGCGGTGTATTCCACAGCGTCGGCCGGATTCGGATTTTCGTCGACGATGCCGCTGAGGGGACGCACTCCGACGCCGACAATACGGGTGCAGCGGTGTCCATGCCATCCCACCGTAGTGTCTCGGCCGGGTCGGGTAGCCGCCCACCGTCACACCACGGCGTTTCCCTCGAAGATCGGTCACACCGCGACCAATCGCACAATGGGCGCCCACTCGCACAGCCTGCGCCCCCGCGCAGACGGTCGTCGACCACCAACCGAACTCATCCGAAAGCCTGAAGCATCCGGTCTCGCTTTCGACGGTGCCAGTACCCGCGATCAAGCGCCGAACGATGCCCGCCGAACGGTACGGGGGTGCATGACCGTCGGCGTGGCGACTATCCCGGGATCACGTACCTGACCTGGACCGAATCGGGCGAGTGCGAGAATTCCTTTGTGGTGACGGACAATTCGACATGCCCCGGCCCCGACGGGATGGTAGCCGAGTTGTACCACGAGCCGACCAGTTTCACCGTGGTGTTTCCCCGAGCCCCGGTGTCGGTATTGCGCCAGGAGATGTAGGCCGTCGTCGCGCAGGTGCCGAGGCCTTCGAACGCGCTGGTGAGATGGATTCCCGACGAGGAATCCTGGTCGACGTTCCCGCGGATCGTCCCGTAGCAGAAACCGGCTTCCGTCGCCGAGGTGTTGAGGACCGGAATCTCGACCGACTCGGCCGAGGCAGCACCCGCGGCAACGAACGCTGGAACGCAGGCCACTGCGACGGCCGCCGTGATTCTGGCCAGCCTGTTGACTGTGTACATGATCTTCCCCTCTGATCGGTACGCCCCTGGTGCGCCAGTCGGCCCCTCGCGCGACCATCAGAATCGCGATACCGCCGGCCCGGCCATACCCATATCTGTCACCACCGCGTGGCTGTTACCCCCGCACGCTGCAAGCCTCAGGTCGCACCGGAGTGCGCCCTCTCCCACGCGCGACAACTCGCACTCAGATTCTCGGCCAGCCTTGCGACGCCGATCAGCATGTAGCTCCCAGTCAGGGTCGCCATCGCCAACGCCGCCCGGCGCCGCACATCGCCGCGGGCCACATGTACGCGGCGTCGAGCACGTCGACCATGAGCGTCAGCCGCTGCCAGCGGGCGCGCGAGGTAATCGACCTGACCGCACTGGGGGAGCGGAATTCGAGGCACCGGAAGTTGCCAGTGCGGAGCCAGAACGCGGTGCTGGCTCAGCCGACGATCCCACGGGCGGCTCGGACGCGATCAGCCCCGCAGAATGATCAGCAGTAGCGCCTTCTGCAGGGTGTCCACGATGCGGCCGATGGTGATCGCGATGTCGACGGTGCCCATCACAGGCCCCTTTCCTCGGATATGCAGATTCACGACATATCAATTCAAGCCTGGGCGGCCAGGACTCGCCAAGCACACATCGCATTTCGATTCAGTACGCAATTGATGAACCGACTCCGCCGGAACAACTTCCGCGCGCACGCGTTCGAATATCACAGCGGTGCAGGAGAATCGCGTCCTACATGCCGACGCAGTCGACGATCGGCGCGGGATAGTCGGCCGGGTCGACATTCTCACGCCACGGCCGGTGTACCCGGGCGCCGGGAAGATGCGCCAGCTCCGGAACCCAGAGCCGCACATAGTCGCCGTTGGGGTCGTAGCGTTCGGCTTGGCGCAGCGGGTTGAGCACCCGATTCGGCCTGGTGTCGGTTCCGGTTCCGGCGACCCACTGCCAATTGAGCTGATTGTTCGCCAGATCCGCATCGACCAGCCAGTGCAAGAAGTGCTCCGCACCGACCCGCCAGTCCACCCGCAGCGACTTGGCCAGGAAGCTCGCGGTGATCAGCCGGGCCCGGCCCGGCATCCAGCCCTGCGCGCGCAGCTGGCGCATCCCGGCATCGACGATCGGGTGCCCGGTGCGGCCCTCGCGCCACGCCGTGACGGCCCGCGGATCGTGCCGCCAAGGGATCGAGCGGGCGTGGTAGTCCGACCACGCGGCGGCCGGGCGAGCGGCCAACACTTGGTGGTGGAAGTCGCGCCATGCCAGCTGCCGGACGAACGCGTACCCACCGTCGGTGGACGCATCGACCCGATGTACCAGTTCCGCTGCGGACACGCACCCGAAGTGCAGATACGGCGACAGCCGCGACGTCGCGTCGGCGGCGAGGTCGTCGCTGTGTCGCGCGTAATCCCCGATCGGGCCGGACAGCCACTCCCGCATCTTCTTTCGCCCCGACGTCTCGCCGCCGATGTCGAGTTGCGGCGACGGCCGGCCCGAGTGCAGCGCGGCGGCGTCCGGCAACGGCATACTCGCCGCCTTGGGCACCGTGAGTTCGCGCGGCTTGCCGAACGGCGTACGCCGATGCGCCGCACACCAGCGTCGAAAGTAGGGGGTGAACACGGCGAAGTGGTCGCGCCCGGTGGACGGTACCAGCGCCTCCGGATCCGCGACGGTGATCGTGGTGGCGTGCGCGTGCACCAGGCAGTCGCGTGGCGCCAGACGTTCGCGCAACGCACGTTCGCGCCGTGTGCTGTAACCGCTGACGTCCGCGGCGATGTGCACGCTCGCGGCACGCACCTCGGCTGCCACCCGGTCGACCTCGGCGACCACGTCGCCGCGGCGCAGGACCAACCTTCCACCGATGGCCCGCAGTTCGGCGTCCAATTCGGCGAGGGCCGCAGCCAGGAAATGCGCCCGGTTCACCGCGGCGAACCGGCCGGACAGGATCGCGTCATCGAGGACGAACAGTGGAACGACAGCAGTGCCTTCGCGGTGGGCGGCGGTGAGGACCGGGTTGTCGCGGACCCGCAGGTCGCGGGTGAACAGAGCGATCGTGACGGTCATCGGCCGACGTCCCGGCCGCGGTGACGCCTCTTCATCGCGCGCACTCCTGATCGAACGGTGTGTGGCCGGCCTGGGGTGTCGGAGAGGTTCGGCATTCGTGAGGGTCGCGCCGGGGCGGGGTCGGGCGGCTCAGCCATACCGCCGACGACGCGGCCCTCGCGAACGCCGAACACTCGACTCATCTGATGCACAAGGGCACGATGGCCGACTCACCGCCCGTGACAGGCGAGGTCAGATACAGGCACGGGTTCTGGCCCGCGGCGACGATCGAAGCACGCACCTCTTGCCAGGCGGCGTTGTCCAGCGCGACTCCGCGGGCAAGGACGAACCCGGACAACGCGCTCGGGTCGGTGACCACCGCCCACGAGTACTCCGGTCCGAGCGCCGTGACGATGTAGTTGGTCGGGCCGTTCACTCGGTCCTGGGTCGGCACCCCGGGAAAGCTGACGTGCAACTGAGCCCCGGTCTCCGGGTCGTTGGACGTCGCGGTACCGGTGATCTCGTTGGGTGTGTTCGCCCACGTGGTGCACCTGTTGCGCACCGCGATATTTCCCTGCGGGTCGAGCGCATAGTTCGCCTCGGTATCGCGAGCGCAGACCAGATTGAAGTACTGCGGGATGGCGGCGAGCTGATGCCACGTGCCCAGGTACCTCTCCACATCGAGCCGCGGTACCGGCGCGGGCGCCGCCGACGCGGTGGCCCCGCCAGCCATGAGCGTCACCATGGCGACCGTGGACACCATCCAGGCAAGGCGGCGGGTGGACGAGCGTGGCATTCGGCGACAGGTCACGCAAACTCCTCGTCAATTGGCGTCGATTACACGCTAGCATATAACGATGCATCAATGATGCAAATTGCCGGACGCAAGGAGGATCTATGACCACCATGTCCGCACCCCGCATCGCGGGTGTCGCGACCGCCGGATACGGTCTCGCGGTCGCGCTGCGACCCGGCGTGTTACTCGGCCCGTGTGGGTGGTCCGATGACAACACCGCCGGACGCGCCGTCGCACGGATGGCCGGGATGCGCGATCTCGCCTCGGGACTCGCCATGGCCGTCGCCGCGCGACCGAACACGATGCGGCTGGCGATAGCGATCCGGGTCGGCTCGGATCTGAGCGATGCCGTTGTTCTCGGGCGTGCGTTACGCGGACGACCACAGCGCGCCAAAGCCATTGCGGCAACTGTGGGTTGGGGGCTGCTGTGCGCCGCGACAATCGCCGCGACCCGGACGGGGTAGACCTGCCCCGCGGACCCACCGCGGCGACGAGCCACCCGGGCGGACGGGAACCGATCGGCCGATACGGGCAGAATGGGCCGATGCCCTCCGGTTCCGCTTCCGTATCCGATGCGGCCGGATATACGGTGCGCGCGGTAGCCGAACGTCTCGGCATTCCCACCGCGACCTTGCGCAGTTGGAACCGTCGCTACAACATCGGACCGCCGCAACCGCGCCCGGGCAAGCATCGCCTCTACACCGAGGCCGACATCGCCGAGCTCGAGCGCATGCGGACCCTGATCAGCGAGGGCGCGAGTCCGGCGGGCGCCGCGGCGGCAGTGCGCGGCCCCGCACCGACGCGCGGCGAACACGCGTCACTGCTGGCCGCGGCCTTCGCACTGGATACGAGGTCGGTGTCGAATCAGCTGGCGGCCCACGTCCGGGCCTTCGGCGTGGTGGACACCTGGGATCTGCTGTGCCGCCCTGCCTTCGCCGACCTGGTCGGCCGCCAGCTCGGCGGCGAGGGATGCATCGATATCGAGCATCTGCTGTCCTGGTGCGTCGTCTCGGTCATGCACCGCACGAATCCTCCACCGGACTTGTCGAGCCCTACGCCGGTGGTACTGGCCTGCACCAGCGGCGAGACGCATTCGCTTCCGCTGGAGGTCTTGCGCGCGGCCTTGGCCGAACGCGGCGTCGGAGCGCGGATGCTCGGCGCCGACGTGCCCAGCGGCGCGCTGGCCGACACCCTGGCCCGGTTCGACCGCGACGCCGCCGTGCTGCTGTGGTCGCAGCAGGAATCCACCGCGCTGACCTCCGCGGTGCGCACCTGCCTCGACGCGGGCGCCCAGGTCTTCGTCGGTGGCCCCGGATGGGATGCGGTCTTCCTGCCCGACGGTGTCGAACACGTCGCGAGCCTCATCGACGCCGCCGACCGGCTCTCCTGACCACTTTCCGTCTTTCCTCGGACGGCCCACCGCGCCGCGGACGTGTGTGCACACCCGCGCCCGATACGCCCCGCTCACCGCGCGATTTCCACCCGCAGTGCACACCCGGGCATAAAACGATGCATAATTGATGCATCGTTGCCCGTTGGGGGATGGCAGCAATGCGGAATTTCGGAGGAGCGCAATGATCGAGCACACCGAGTGGGAGACGACAGACATCCGTCGCGTGGCGGTGATCGGCAGCGGCGTGGCAGGACTGACCGCCGCCTGGGCGCTCTCCGCGTCCGCCGAGGTAACCCTCTACGAGGCCGACTCCCGGCTCGGCGGGCATGCCGACACCCATCGCGTCACCGCGGAGAATGGCGAAATCGTGAGTCTGGATACCGGATTCATCGTGCACAACGACCGCACCTATCCCACCCTGCTGCGGCTGTTCGCCGAGCTGGGTATCGCCACCCAAGACTCCGACATGAGCATGTCGGTCCGCTGCGACGGTTGCGGCCTGCAGTACGCGGGCGCACGCGGTCTCGGCGGACTGTTCGCCACGCCGCGCTCGCTGGTCCGCGGCCGCTATCTGCGCCTGCTCGCCGAGGTGCCGCGCTGGCACCGGCTGGCCCGCGCGGAACTGGATTCGGGCAGCGACTCCGCGCGCACCCTCGGCGAATTCGTCCGCGCGGCCGGCTTCTCCGACTATTTCGTCGCACACTTCCTGACCCCGCTGGTGGCGGCGGTGTGGTCCTGCGATCCGAGGACGGCGCTGCGCTATCCGGCCAGGTACCTGCTGACGTTCCTGGACCATCACGGGATGCTGACCGCATTCGGCTCACCAACGTGGCGTACCGTCACCGGCGGCTCGGCGACCTACGTTCGCGCCATCGCGAATCGGCTGGACCACGTCCTGGTCGCGACCCCCGTCCGCGCCGTGCATCGACTGGTCGACGCGGTCGTCATCCGCGACGACGCCGACGAGGTACAGGTATTCGATGCCGTCGTGATCGCCACCCATCCCGCCCAGGCACTGCGCCTGCTGGCCGAACCGACCCGGGCCGAACGCGAAATCCTGTCCGCGATGCCGTACTCGGTGAACCACACCGTCCTGCACACCGACAGTTCGGTGCTGCCGAACGCGCCGCGTGCCCGCGCGTCGTGGAACTACCGCCTGCCCTCGTGCACCGCGGCGGTGGACCGCGTGCTGGTCAGTTATGACCTCACTCGCCTGCAGCGGCTCGACCGCACCGGCGACCGCCGATTCTTCGTCACGCTCGGTGACCATGACCGCGTCGACCAGGATGCCGTGCTGGACCGCATGGTGTACGAACACCCCACCTACACCCCCGAGTCGGTGGCCGCTCAGCGACGAATCCCCGAAATCGGCAGTGCGCGTGTGGCATTCGCCGGGGCCTATCACGGCTGGGGTTTCCACGAGGACGGCGCCGCCGCGGGCCTACGCGCCGCCGCGCGGCTCGGCGCGCACCGGGGCGCACCCGCGGCGGCGCGGGTGCCGACGGTATGACCGCGCAGATCGTCCGCACCCGGATCCGGCATGTGCGGGTCGCTCCGGTGCGCCATGAATTCCGCTATCGCAGTTACGGCTGGCTGGTCGACCTCGACGACCTGCCCCGGCTGCCACGCATGCTGCGGCCGTTGGCCGGGTTCCGCGCCGCCGACCACCTGGGCGACCCGCGAAACACGCTGCGCGAGAATGTCGACGCTTTCCTCGCCGCGCACGGCATCGACCTGCGCGGCGGCACGGTGCGCATGCTCACCAACGCACGGGTGCTCGGTTATGTATTCAATCCGCTCACGCTGTTCTGGTGCCGTGATCATGCGGGCAAGCCGCTCTGCGTCATCGCGGAGGTGCACAACACATACGGTGGGCGGCACTGCTATCTCGTACGGCCGGACGAGCAGGGCAAAGCGAACACCGACAAACAGTTCTACGTCTCGCCGTTCAATCCGGTGCGCGGCTCCTACCGAATGCGGCTGCCCGAGCCGAACGATCGGCTGTGCGTGTCGATCGCACTCACCGACGGCCGTCCCATCTTCGCCGCCGCGATGACCGGGCGTTGCTACCCGGCCACCATCCGTACGGTGCTGCGCGCGGCAGTGTCGGTACCACTCGCTCCCCTCGCGGTCGCAGCGCTCATTCGCTGGCAGGGCATCCGTCTATGGACACGCGGCCTGCCGGTCATCCCCCGTCCCACCCCGAACGAGGAGTCTTCGCAGTGAGTGTCGAAACTCCGGTCACCTCGGACTCTGCGATAGGGGGACCTTCGGCGTGGCCCGATGTCGAACGGATGCCCTCCGGCGCCCGCGCCCGCGTCGCAGCCGCTGTGGCAGACCGACTATTCCGCAACGCCGTGCGCACGCTCCCGATCCGGGTGCGGTACCCGGATGGCACGGTGCTCGGCCGGAACGCCGCGGACCGGGATGCGCCTCAGATGATCCTGCACCGTCCAGCGGATTTCGCCGCCCGGCTCGGCACCGCCGGACTGATCGGGTTCGGCGAGTCCTATATGGCGGGCGATTGGTCGGCGCCTGATCCCGCCGCGACGCTGACCGTGTTCGCCGGGTCGATCGAGACCCTCGTCCCCGCGCCGCTGCGCGCACTGCGTCACCTCTACGTCGCGAAACACCCGGCGACCGAGCACAACAGCGAGTCGAACACCCGCGGGAACATCGCACGCCACTATGACTTGTCCAACGCTCTGTTCGAGCTGTTCCTCGATGAGACGTTGAGCTACTCCAGCGCGTTGTTTCCGGCCATCGAACCGCCACCGCGCTGGTCCGATCTCGCCGCGGCCCAACGCGCCAAGATCGACCGGATCTTGGATCGCGCGCAGGTCGGACCCGGCACCCGGTTGCTCGAAATCGGCACCGGTTGGGGCGAACTGGCGTTGCGCGCGGCGGCACGCGGTGCCGTGGTGCGGTCGGTGACACTGTCCACCGAGCAACGAGCACTGGTGCTGGACCGGATACGGGCGACGGGCCGAGCCGACCGGGTGACCATCGATCTGCTCGACTATCGCTGCGTCGAGGGGGAATTCGACGCGGTGGTCTCCGTCGAGATGATCGAGGCCGTCGGTTATGACTATCTGGACACCTTCTTCCAGACCATCGACCGCGTCCTCGTGCCGGGCGGCCGGGCGGTCCTACAGGCGATCACCATGCCACACCATCGGATGCTGGCCACCCGCCACACCTACACCTGGGTGCAGAAGTACATATTTCCCGGCGGTTTCCTTCCGTCCACTCGATTGCTGCGTGAGGTGGTCGCCCGAAGCACCGGACTGGTCGTGCGCGAGGAGCTGTCGATGGGCGCGCACTACGCGCACACTCTGCGACTGTGGCAGCAGCGGTTCGACAGCCACGCCGACCAGGTCGCCGCACTCGGTTTCGATTCGATCTTCCAGCGGATGTGGCGGCTGTATCTGGCGCACGCGGAAGCCGGATTCCGATGCGGCTATCTCGATGTGCACCACATCCTGCTCACCAAGTCCGGCGCGCAGTGACGCGGTAGTTCAGCCCGCCGTCTTTCCGAGCAGATGCCGCAGCGCCGGCTCGAGCGCGGGCGCACGGAATCGGTGACCGCTTTGCGTCAACCGTGCCGGGACCACGCGCTGGCTGGCGCACGCCAGTTCCCGGTTGCCCTCCCCACCCAGCAGCAGCGCGGGGCCGAAGCTGGGTACCGGAAGCACCGCGGGCCGATGCAGCACTCGGGCCAAGACCCTGGTGTACTCGGCATTGCGAACCGGCTGCGGGGCGACAGCATTGATCGGCCCGGCCAGATCGATGTCCCACAGCGCACGGTGGTAGACATCGACCAGGTCGTCGATCCCGATCCAAGACAGCCACTGCCGACCGTCGGCGATGCGTCCGCCGAGCCCCGCGGCGAACAACGGGCGCAGCAATCGCAGCGTGCCGCCGCGGGGAGACTGCACGATCCCGGTACGCACCCGCACCACCCGGACGCCGGATTCGGTGGCGCCGCGCGCCGCGGCTTCCCACCCGTCGACCACGTCCGCGAGGAAACCGGCGCCGCGCGACGCATGCTCCCCCAGCGTCTCGTCACCGCGGTCGGCACCGTAGTAACCGATCGCGGAGGCACTGACGAAGACCGGCACCGCTGCCCGTGCCGCGATCTCGGCGAGCTTGCGCGTCGGTTCGAGCCGGCTCTCGGCAATGGCACGTTTGTGCCGTTCGGTGAACCGGCCCGCGATCGACGCGCCGGCCAAGTGGACGACCGCGTCGACGCCATCCAGTAGATCGGGCGCGGGATCCTCGGTGTCCCATTGCCTTTCGTCCGCGGCGCGCGGCACGTGGCGGACCAACTCGAGCACAGTGTGCCCTCCGGTGGTCAGAAACGCGGTCAGCGCCGAACCCACCATGCCGGACGCGCCCGTCACCGCGATGGTCTTCGCCACGAAGCCTCGTCGCGTCGCCCGCGCGTGGGCCGCCAGATCATCGGCGAGTTGTCGATGGCGGTACGCGAACATGGGCCGCAGCACCGTGGCGGGGACCGGCGCGTCGATCCGGTCCACGATCCGCGTATGTGTCTCGTCGACGACCTCGAAATCGTGGGTATGACGCCAGGGCAGTAGGCCGGCAGGTAGCGAGCCGAGGCCGTCTACGGTGACCGCGTCGACGAACCGGCGCGGCGGGTCATACTCGCGGGGATCGTGCCGGGCCACCCAGCGCAGCCCGCCCGGCAAACCGAGCACGGCTTGTCCGTCGGACAGCGAATCGGATTCGACGCGCGGTGACACCGGCTGCCAGGGCGGGGCGAGCCGGGTGAGCGCCCCGGGTCGGGCATGCCAGGCGAACACCTCGGACCGAGGAAGATCGACGACGCTCGAAATCTCGATGCCCATCATTCGACTGTAACCCCGGAGCCGAGTGATGCAACGTTTACGCATCGCTTGATGGCGCCATCGTCCGATTATGCGGAGAATTGACAGATGGCCGTGCAAAACGATGCAGCCCCGTGGCTCGAATCTCTGCTGGACCGGACGATCGCCCCCGGATACAGCCGCCTCGGATTTTACCTGCGCCATTCACGATGGCCATCGGACGACCCCCGTCCCGATGCCATGCGCGGGCGCACCGCCCTGGTGACCGGTGCGAACTCCGGAATCGGCAAGTCCATCGCCGCCGCGCTCGCCGGGCTCGGTGGCACGGTGCTTCTCGGCGTCCGCGACCGCGAACGCGGCGAGCAGGCGTGCCGGGACATTCGCACCGCCGTGCCGAACGCCGACGTGACCGTGACGCTCTGCGATCTGGCCGACACCGAATCGGTCACCCAGTGCGCGGCAACGCTCGGTGACCGCGGACTGAACGTGCTCATCCACAACGCGGGGGTGCTGCCCGCCGAGCGCACCGAGACCGCCGACGGGCACGAGTTGACGCTGGCGACCCATGTACTCGGACCACTGCTGCTCACCGAACTACTGAAGCGCCCGCTGAGCACGGCCGCCGACCCCAGGGTGATCTTCGTAGCCTCGGGCGGAATGTACACCGCGCCACTGGCCGTCGACGACCCGGAATTCCGCGACGGACACTATCGCGGCGCGACCGCTTACGCGCGCACCAAGCGCATGCAGGTCGCATTGACGCCGCTACTCGCCGAACACTACGCACCCCATGGCATCTCCGTGCACAGTATGCATCCCGGCTGGGTGGACACCCCGGGCATCGCCACCGCGCTGCCCGGTTTCCACCGGCTCACCGGTCCATTGCTACGCAGCCCCGCCATGGGCGCCGACACCGCGGTCTGGCTCGCGGCCACCCATCCCACACCGCCTTCCGGTCACTTCTGGCACGACCGACGTCCCAGGCCCGAGCACTATCTGCGCCGCACCGAATACTCCAGCGAACAGGCCGGACGGCTCTGGGTGTACTGCCGCCGCGCCGTCGGCCTGGAAAGCGCTCATTGAGCCGACGTTCGGCCAGCCGAACCGGAGACATCTCGGAACGGCAAGGGCAACTGATGATTTCGAGTACGCTGCGGGGTATCCATGGACGTTGAACACAGCCGAGAAGTGCGGACAACCGCCGACTTCTAGCCAGTGCGGCCAAAAGCCCTGCCCTGGACGAGTTCCGAGTATCTGGGTGCCGAAGCGGGTGCCCAGCACGGGAGTTCATCGAGTCCTCAATCCGTCGAACCGGAGATTCATCTGTGACTTCGCCGCAGCTTCCGACCCGAACCGTTGGGCCCTACTCCCCC
The DNA here is from genome assembly GCF_040647855.1 of Nocardia sp. NPDC049220. Taxonomy (NCBI): domain Bacteria; kingdom Bacillati; phylum Actinomycetota; class Actinomycetes; order Mycobacteriales; family Nocardiaceae; genus Nocardia; species Nocardia sp. NPDC049220. Next base: position 252,365 of record NZ_JBEZDA010000001.1, on the reverse strand, counting down.
ATTGACACCGATGGTCCTCGGGTACCGCTGTACACCGAGGAGTTCGCCGCCGACCCGCATCGCGCGTACCGGGAGATGCGCGAACGATACGGCTCGCTGGTGCCGGTCGACCTAGCACCCGGTGTACCCGGAACCCTCGTCGTCGGCTACCGCTCCGCCCTGCGTATCCTCAACGATCCCGACCACTTCCCCGCCGATTCACGGATCTGGCAGCAGGACATACCCGCCGACTGCCCGGTTCGACCGATGCTGGAGTGGCGTCCCTGCGCGGTTCGCACCGCGGGCGTCGAACATCTCCGCTACCGGCAGGCCACGGTCGCCGGCCTGGACAAGGTCGACTTGTTCGCGCTGCAGCACACGGTCGAGCGGATCGCTATTCCGCTGATCAACTCCTTCTGCGAGGCCGGCACCGCCGAGCTGATCGAACAGTACGCATACCCACTCACTTTCGAGGTGATCAACGCCCTGCTCGGGTGCCCGCGCGAGATCGGCCAGCGCGCAGCACAGGCCATTCACTCGATACTCGACGGCGAACACGCGGACCAAGCGAACGCCGAACTCGCGCGGGCGATGTTCGACCTCATCACGCTCAAACGTGCCGAGCCAGCCGATGACATCACCACACGACTGCTCCAGCACCCGGTCGGCCTTGACGATATGGAGATGATTCATCAGCTGCTCACCTTCTACGGCGCCGGAATCGAGCACCAGCAGAACCTGATCATCAACACGCTTCGGATCATGCTCACCGACGGCCGATTCGCCGGCGGCCTGATCGGAGGCAGCCTCTCGACCCGCGACGCACTGGACGAGGCGCTGTTCATCGACCCGCCAATGCATAATTTCTGCGTCTCCTTTCCCCGGCAGCCCATCCTGATCGAGAACGTGTGGCTGCCTGCGAACCAGCCGGTCGTCATCAGCATGGCTGCGTGCAACAACGATCCCGCGATCACCGCGGACAACCAGACTGTCAACAGATCACATCTGTCGTGGAGTGTCGGAGTTCATGCCTGCCCCGCTCGATCGGTGGCATATCTGGTGGTGCAAGAGGCCATCGATCAGTTGCTCGATGCACTGGCCGAAATACGCCTCGCCATCCCCGCCGAGGCATTGACCTGGCGGCCAGGCCCCTTCCACCGCGCTCTCGCTTCGCTGCCGGTGGTTTTTCCGAAGTCCCCTCCGCTGCACCCGGTCTGAGTGCTGGTGCACGGCCCTGCCTTGCCGTTCTCGCCGCAGTGCCGCGGAGTTGGCCTGCCGATCATAACCCCGCAGATATCTCAGGTTCGTGCGTTCGGCTGCGCGGACCCGCAATTCCATCGCGCGATGACGCGAGACCGCCGCCGTGTGCCCACGTGGGTGTGAAGTCGACGCGGGCGGAATGGCCGAGGCACGCACCGTCAGCCGACGCAACGGCTGAGAGCCGTTCAACGATGCGTACACAGGCACCGCCAACGGCCGATCGACGCGTCAGGCGCCGAAGCCAGACCTGTGCCCAAGTTCTCGGACACGCACTCAGACGATGGACCGGGATCTGTGCCTTGTGAACGTTCGATTGTCGCCGAACCCATCCCACCACGACTGAGGCGTGGCGAAACACGCCAAAATTAGAACCTGTTCTATCATGGGTGTCGAGACGCTCCCCCGCGAGAACGGAGACATCGCATGCCGCTGGATCCCTCGGCCGCGGCGCTATTGACCGCCGTCGAGGCCTCGCCGCGCGCGGTCACCGCACACGACAAGGCCGCTTGGATCGAACTGTTCGTCGCGGACGCCGAGGTCCACGACCCAGTCGGCTCCCGCCCGCACATCGGCCGCGGCGCCATCGCACGCTTCTACGACACGTTCATCGGACCGAATACCATCGCGTTCCGGGTCGAACGCGACCTCGTGCACCCGCCGACGGTAGTGCGTGACCTGACCATCGTGACCACGATGTCGACCGGCGCCACTGTGGTCGTACCGATGCATCTGCGCTATCGCCTCGTCGAGGAAAAGGGGCGCTGGAAGATCGCCCACCTCGCCGCGCACTGGGAGTTGGCCGCAATGATCTGGCAGCTGCTGCGCACCGGACCGCCCGGACTCGGCGCCGCGCTGAGGCTGGGACCGCAGCTGATCGCCAATCAGGGCTTCGGCGGGGCAATCGGGATGATGCGGGCATTTGGGGGCGTCGGACGCACCGGAAAGCGCACGACGACTCGGGTTTTCGCCGCCGCGGCGAGCACGGATCTGCCGAGGGTGCGCGGCCTGCTCGGCCCTCGGGCCGTGGTCGAGCTGCCCGCCGGAACACCGGTCCCGCTGGAGGAGTTCACCAACCGGGCGCGAAACATGCGCTGGAACAAGGTGATCGCCGCCGGTCGTACCGTCACCGCGAGCATTCGGCTCGACGACGCGCACGGCGTCGCGGTCGCCGAGTTCACCGGAGCGGCTCGCATCGCAACCCTCCGGTTCTATCTCTACGCGGTGTGACCGCACCCGACCGAGGGGCGGGTGCTGCCGAGACCACACACCTGTTCCGGGAACTACGACCCCATAGGTCGAGTAGCGGCCGGACTCGACGCGACGGTGATCAGAACCGGCCGATCTGGGCGCGACTGCGCGGCACCGCCGCGCAGTCGCTGCACCCATGCCGACCGATCAGGATGTCAGCTGCACGGATTCGACCGGTGACACCGCCGCGTCGGACGAGAGGACCGAGGCAGACTCGCTGGCCATAGTGGGCGCGGACACCATCGGCGCCTGGTGTTCGGTCCACCCGGGCGGACCGAACACGTACCCGAGACGTCCACGCCAGGTGCTCGCCCCCCGCACGTCCCGGATCAGGGCGGCGAGCTCATAGTAGTTGACCTTCAATGGATTGTGGGTGCCGATGTTCTTGGTGAGGCCATAGCGGATCGGTTCGGATTCCGCGGCGAAACTGCCGAACATACGGTCCCAGATGATGAACACACCGCCGTAGTTCTTATCGATGTAGGGGAGATTCGCCCCATGATGGACACGGTGGTGCGCGGGGGTATTGAACAGGAACTCGATCGGACGCGGCAGCGTCCTGACGCGCTGGGTGTGAATCGGGAACTGGTAGAGCAGGCCGATACTCTGCAGCAGGAAGATCATCCACGCCGGGAAGCCGAGCAGCGCGGCAGGGACCCACGCCAGCCCCCGCAGGATATTGGCGACCGGGTGCAACCAGGACAGACGCAGCGCGGTGGAGAGATTGAAGTGCTCACTGGAGTGGTGCACGCTGTGCGCGGTCCACATCAGGCGGACCCGATGGTCGGCGCGGTGCGCCCAGTAGTAGCAGAAGTCGGTCACGACCAGCCCGAGCACCCAGACCCACCATGATCGCGGCGAGAGGTGCCATGGCGTGAGCGCCGCGGCACCCAGTACCGCCGAGAACGGGACAAGGTACTGCAACAGCGGCTTCGTCAGTCTGCCCAGCGTGAACGTCGCCACGTTGGACGCGGTATCGCGGGCGGACCCGCCGTTGCCGGATCGGTCGGGATCGCGGCGGTAGCCGATCCACTCCACCAGCATGAGTAGCGCGAACGCCGGAACGGCATAGCCCAACAACTCCACACGGCCCATGAAATCTCCTTCATCGTCTACCGTCTGATTCGACGCTACGGGCGCGGGCCTGCGCGAACATCGCGCCGACGAGTGATTTTGCCTCCCTCGCACGGGGGACGCCCGGCGGTACCGCGGGCAGAGTTGACGGTCGGCAGACACGGTAGCGCGCGGCCTACACGCTGGGTTCGCCGCGAACCTCGGCATTGTGACGAGAGGGAGGCGGTGGCGAACTGTTGGATGTGAGCAGATCACTGGCTCGGCAGTCCGTGCTGGTCGCAGTGGTGGCCGCGCTGGTCGATACCGTCGTGCTAGGTCTGAGTGGCGTATTCGCCGTGGCGCCGTGGCAGACCGTCACGGCCATGGTCGCAATCGTGGCCGCGGACCTCGCGCTGGCCGCGCCACCGCGGACCGCCGCCGTGGTGGCCGTGATCCATGTCCTGGTTAGGCTGCTTGCCGCGTCGGTGATGCATCGGCACGGCCTGCCGGCGCGCTTCGCCGACGTCGGATTCCTGGTGGCCGGTTACCGCGCTGGGGCATGGCTGAACGGACCGAAGGCCGTGCTGACCGCGCTCGCCCTGTGCGGCGGCGTCGCCTTCGCGCATCTGGCCACCGACAGCACCGCGGCACACGACTGGAGGTTGCTGCTCGCCTCGACCGTATCCGCCGGGTGTGTGCCGTGGCTCGTCGGCCGCTACACCGCGGCACGCGGCGCCTATATCGCCGATCTGGAGCAGCGCGCCCAGCTGCGCCAGCAGGAGCATCGCGTCGCGTTGGAGCGCGCCGTGACCGAGGAGCGCGCCGCGATCGCACGTGACCTGCACGACGGGATCTCCCATCACGTCAGCGCGATCGGCATCCACGCGGGCGCGGCGCGCCTGGCCATGGGTGACGACGCGAAGGCCACCGCAGTCCGTTCGCTGGCGGCCGTGGAAGCCAGCAGCAGGGCGGCGATGGTGGATCTACGCCGCCAGCTCGATCTGTTGCACGGCAACGACGACGAAGGGCACCGCCAGCCCGGGCTCGCCGAGATCGACGGGTTGATCGAGCACGTGCGCGCGGCCGGCCTGGATGTCGCGCTCGAGGTGCGTGGCATCGCGGTCGAGCTGCCGGAATCGCTGAACATCACGCTGTATCGCATCGTGCAGGAGATGCTGACCAACGCGCTGCGCCATGGCGACGGCGCGCACGCGCGGCTGGAGGTGCGGTACCTGCCGAAGCGGGTGGTACTGCGCACGACAAACCCGCTCGCCCCGGAACCGGCCGGCACCGAGCCTACGGCGCCGCGCGGACTCGCGGGAATCCGTCGACGCGCCGAGCTGTTCGACGGCGAGCTGGATTTCGGACGAGACGAAACCCAATGGCACACTACGGTTTCCTTGCCGATCGGAGGATCGTGAACTCCCCCATTCGCGTCCTGCTCGCCGACGACCACAGCATGTTCCGCTCCGGCCTCCGTGCCGTCGTCGACAGCCAGGCCGACCTGGATTGCGTCGCCGAGGTGAGCGACGGACGTACCGCCATCGCCGAGACCGCACGGCTGCGACCGGACGTCGCGATCCTCGACATCCGCATGCCGAAACTGGACGGGCTGGCCGCCACCGCCGCGATCGCCGCTGCGGGCGGCACCCATGTCCTGGTGCTCACCACCTACGACAGCGACGCCAATCTGTATCGCGCGTTGCAAGCGGGCGCGAGCGGCTTCCTGCTGAAAAGTCTCTCGCCGGAGGAACTCGTCGCCGCCATCCGCATCGCGGCGCGCGGCGACGCGCTGATCGACCCCTCGATGACCCGCCGCCTGATATCCCGGTTCGCGAGCAGCCTCGCGCCGCCGCGGACACCCCCTGAGGTCGAACAGCTCACCGCCCGCGAACTCGAGGTGCTGCTGCTGCTCGCCGACGCGCGCAGCAATGCCGAGATCGCCGCGCAGCTCGGCGTGGGCGAGGAAACGGTGAAGACCCACGTCTCACACGTCCTGGCCAAACTCGATGTCCGCGACCGCATCCACGCGGTCGTGTACGCCTATCAGCACGGCTTGGTCTCCTTCGAACCGCCGAGCTCGGACTGACCCGCCTTCTTCGACGGTGAAAACGGCGGGATGGCGACCCGCACCACCCCGCCGCGACAGGTCAGGCGCCGGTCGGCGGTTCACCGACGGACATTGTCGGGTCGATGACGCCGAATACCTCGCCTTGCGGGCCCTGAACGACGCCCATGCGACCGAAGGGGCTGTCATCGGGCCCCATCATGGTGGTGCCGCCGAGTTCGCCCGCCGCGGCGAGGGCGGCATCCGTGCTGTCGACCTGGAACCAGGTCAACCAATAAGCCGGGTTATCACCCGATGTCTTGGTCGAGTCGTTGATGCCGCCGATGGCATCGCCGTCCGTGGTCAGGCTGAAGGTGGAGTAGATGAAGTTCTGCCCGTCGCCGATCTCGGTGTAGTGCCAGCCGAATACCTCTGCATAGAACTCCTGGGCCTGCTTGTAGTCGGCGGTGTGCAGCTCATTCCAGCTGTATGCGCCGTGCTCGTTGTAGACGCCCGCACCGCTGTGCGCTTTGGCTTCCCAGATGCCGAAGACCGCCCCCGTAGGATCGGCGGCGATACACATCCGCCCGACGTCCAGCACGTCGAACGGCGCCATCATCAGCGAGCCACCCGCGGCGGCGATCTTCTCCGCGACCGCGTCGGCGTTGTCGGCGGCGAAGTAGGTCGTCCAGACCGATGGCATCGGCATGCCCTCGGGTTTGGGACCGATACCCGCGGCGGGACGTCCGCCGCGCATGGCCATCAGATACCCGCCTGCTTCGGGCGGGCCTTCGATTTCCCAGCCGAAGAGTTGGCCATAGAACTCACGGGCACGAGTGGTGTCGTCGACTTGGCAGTCGACCCAACAGGGCGTTCCTTGCGGCCAGCTACCGTCACGAGTGGGCATTGCGATGCCTCCTGACATGGATTGCTGAGGTGCGACCTGGACAGCCGACACACGGCCAGTTAATCATCAGCACACAGCTCGAGTACCCCGAATCGACCGACCGCCCCGACCGATCCCGGCGAATGTCCAGCTTGCGCCGGTAGACAAAGCGGCCGCCGACGTGGCGGTGAGCCTAGCGATCGACCGTAAAGACGGCTGCACCGCACCAGATCGCATCACACCAGACCAGCCCCCACCGCACGACACCAGGCCGCACCGCGCGAGGCGGCACCGCACAGAACTCGGACCGGTCACCGTGTCATGACCGTGGTTCCACATCAGCGAGCCGAGAAGGTGTTTCTCGCTATGCCGCAACCCTTTCGAAGATCTATGAAGGTTCAGCGCCCGGCTTACTCCGATTTCCACACAGTCGCCGACCCATTGCGGCTGCCGAATTCGAACTACCGAATCGACTCCGACCGGACGATTCGGAACAGATCGCCACCACCTTCCGGGGGCAGGCTCGGACGCCGGACCAGCGAATTACACATCTGCGATTTCCACTTCGGCGATCGACGAGGACCCGCGAGGCCGAACAGGTCGCACCCCCATCCGTGCGGAACAGAAACGAGATGGCCCCCGGAGAAGTTCTCCGGGGGCCATCTCGCTAGTAGCGGGGACAGGATTTGAACCTGCGACCTCTGGGTTATGAGCCCAGCGAGCTACCGAGCTGCTCCACCCCGCGTCGGTAAACACAACCTTACACACGGGTTCGCAGAGACTGCAAATCACCAGGTCGGGTGCCCATTCGAGCGGTTTGCCGGGCAGGGAACACGGTGGCGCGACGGGCTGTTCGACGGATCACGAGAGCAGGACCACCGCGACGGCACCACCTGGCGCCGCAATGCTCCCGTGACATCGGCCGAACCCGAAGTAGCGCGGGGTTAAATGCGTGAGCTATTCCGAGGTGATATCAGCCACATAACGATGCGATAACCAACTGTCATATCAGCGTGTTGAGCACGTTTACATCCCGCAAAAACGTCGATATTCAGGTTATTCGCATTCCGCGAATCGGATGTTATCGAGATGTGATCTACCGAGATTTCTTCGTTACCGTCACTCCAAACGGCCCGGATCAACCGTGATGGGCTAGCACTCGAACCGCCGAACACCGGCAACCCTGTCCCGCGGTTCGAGGATCCCCGACGACCTGGGGACAGGGACACGGCATGCCTGATCGCCGTGTCGGCGGGCGCGGGGAGGGAAACGACTATGACTGAGAACCGGAAGTTCAGCACTCGCGTCCTCGGCTTCGCCGCCGTCACCGGCGCACTTGTTGCCATCCCGTGCACACTCTCCACCGCATCGGCCTCCGCCGCGCCGGCCCACGACTGGGACGGCGTCGCGCAGTGCGAGAGCGGTGGCAACTGGGGAATCAACACCGGAAACGGCTACTACGGCGGGCTGCAGTTCTCACCGAGCACCTGGGCCGCCAACGGTGGTCGGGGCTCCGCGCACACCGCCAGCAAACAAGAGCAGATTCGCGTGGCGGAGCGAGTGCTCGCCACGCAGGGCGTCGGAGCCTGGCCGCAGTGTGGTCAGTACCTGCGCGCCGCTACGCCCGAGCCCGAGCCCGACGGCCAGGAGCAGGCTCCCGCCGCGCCTGCACCGGCCCCAAAGAGCGCCCAGACCCTGGCCGAGCGAGCCAAGGCGGCCGCGGACAAGCTCGCCGAAAAGTACGGCCTGGTGGGCCCGTATCAGCTGCTGCTGCAGCAGAACGACACGATTATCGACTCTCTCGGTCGCTGACACCGGCGGTGCACCGACCGTGAATGGGGCTGCAATCCACTCTCCGATTGCAGCCCCATTCCGCCTACCCAGTTCGTCCTATTTCAGCGCCCCGCGTCCTGATACGCCTTGACAGCGGTTTCGAGCTCATCGAGCGCCTTGCCGAAGTCCTGGAAGTTTCCGGTGCGCATGGCATTTCGCACGTTCTCGATCTTCCGGTTCAACTCGGCCGCCGCGGCGTCCTTGCTGGAAGACGATCCGGTCGACGGTGGCGGGGCAACCGCGGGCGGCGCGGTCGCGCCCCCAGTGGTACCGGAGCCGGACTGGCCGGCGGGCGGCGGAATCGTGCCCGGTTTCGGTCGGGTGCCCGAGTCACCGCCGAATGGCGTCGCCAGCGTGCCCGCACCTGGGATCACCTGATCCAATGCCTCGGCCAGTGTGGAGGCATAGCCCACTTTGACGCTGCCGGCCTCGTCCCGATAGCTCACCAGCACCCGTAGCAGCTGCGGGAAGGTCGCGGTGTTCGGACCCGTATTGCGCTCGTTGTAGAACGGCTCGACGTAGAGAATCCCGCCGTCGGCGATCGGCAAGGTCAGCAGGTTGCCGTACTTGATCTTGTTCGAGTTGGACAGCAAAGTCTTCTCGCGCGAGACCTCCGGCGCCGTGGTCATCCGGTTCTGCGTCTGTTGCGGCCCCAGGGTCTGCGTATCGGTGGGCAAACGCAGAATGGTGAACTTGCCGTACCCTTCCGGGTCCGACCGCACCGAGATGTAGGCCGACAAGAACTGCCGGTTGTACCCGACCATGGCACTGGTCAGGTTGAAGGTCGGCTTGTTCGTCTGTGGGTCACCGAGCAGCACGTAGTACGGCGGCTGGTTCGCGGTTGTCCCGCCCTCGGTGGTCGGGTCGGCGGGTACCGACCAGAACGCGTTGTTGGTGAAGAACTCGCGCGGATCGTCCACGTGATACTTGGTCAGCATCTCCCGCTGCACCTTGAACAGGTCCTCCGGGTACCGGAAATGCGCCCGCAGTTCCGGGGAGATCTCGCTTTCCGGTTTCACGGCGCCGGGGAACACGCCACGCCACGCCTTCAGCACCGGATCCGACGAGTCGACCTCGTACAGCGTGACAGAACCGTCGTATGCGTCGACCGTGGCCTTGACCGAGTTACGGATGTAACTGACCGACTTACGCGGCACCAGCCTGCCGGTCTTCTTGTCGATACTGTCCTCGACAGCGCCCTCCAACGAGGTGCTCTGCGCGTACGGATAGTTGTCCAGCGTGGTGTAGGCGTCCACGATCCAGACGATGCGACCACCGACGACCGCCGGGTATGCGTTGCCGTCCGTGGTCAGCCACGGCGCGACCTTCTGCACCCGCTCGCGCGGGCTGCGGTTGTAGATGATCTTGGAGTGGTCGTCGATCGCCGAGGAGAACAGGATATTGCGCTCGGCGTACTTGGCCGCGAAGGCGAGGCGGTTGAACCAGTTGCCGATCGGCACACCGCCCTTGCCGGTGTAGGTGTACTGCGCGGTGTCGGAGTCGTACTCGCGCGGACGCTGGCCGTCCATCGCGCCCACGATCGCGTAGTCCGGATGGGACTGCGAGATCAGCTCGCCGTAATAGACGCGCGGCTGGTCCACCCTGATCCGCTGCTTGTCCGCCGGGGTGAACAGGTCACTGACCATGAAGATCGGGTAGCCGCTGTCGCTACTGCCCCCGGTCGCGTTGGGGTCTTCGGACTGCGGCTTGTTCACTCGGTTGGCGGGGGCGGCGACGAAGCCGTTGCCGTGGGTGTAGACGGTGTGCTTGTTGATCCAGTCGGTCTGGTTGCCGCTCAGCGCCGCGGGCGAGAGCTCCCGCGCGGCCACGATGTAGTCCTGCACGTCGCCGTCGAGTTTGTAGCGGTCGATGTCCAGCGACTCGGGGAAGCCGTAGAAGTTCTTCAGCTGGCGCAGCTGGGTGAAGGTGGGCGACAGAATATTCGGGTCGAGCAGCCGGGCGTTGCCGATGGTCGCCGCGTCCACCGGAACGGTTTGCGGGCTCTTGTTGCTTTCGCCCTTGTAGTCCTTGTAGTCGATCCTGTCGTCCGTGATGCCGAACGCCTGCCTGGTAGCGGCGATGTTGCGTTCGATGTACTCGCTTTCCTTGTCCGCGGCGTTGGGACGCACCGAGAACTGTTCGACCACCAGCGGCCACACCGCGCCGACCAGGATCGAGGACAGCACGAGCAGCGCGGCGGCCATCGCGGGCACGCGCAGATCGCGCAGCACGATCCCGGCGAAGAACGCGATCGCGCAGATGACCGCGATGGACAGCAGGATGAGCTTGGCGGGCAGCACCGCGTTGATATCGGTGAAGGAACCGCCGGTGAAGGTGGGCTCCTTACGGCTGCTGGAGAGCAGTTCGTAGCGGTCGAACCAATACGCGATCGCCTTGAGCAGCACGAAAAGTCCGGCGAGCACAGCCAACTGGACGCGCGCGGCGCGTGTCAGGGTGCCTTCACGTCCGGTCAGCCGCAGGCCGCCGAAGACATAGTGGGTGACCAGGCTGGCGAAGAACGCGATGACCACCGCGACGAACAGCCAGTTGAGCACCATCCGATAGAAGGCAAGATCGAACGCGTAGAAGCCGACGTCCAAGTGGAACTGGGGGTCCTGCGCTCCGAACGAGGAGCCGTTCAAGAACAGCTGCACCGTGACCCAATTCGACTGCGCCACCAAGCCGGACAGCAGACCGAGCAGCACCGGAATCCCGACGCCGAACAGCCGCAGCCTGCTCATCACGGTGGTGCGATAGCGCGCGATCGGATCGTTCGGGCCCGCCACCGGGACGAACACCGGTCTGGACCGGTAAGCCAGCAGCAGCGCCAGCCAGACGACGAGGCCGACGAAGATCGCCACAGCCAATAGCAGCAGGATTCGGGTCCGCAGCACGGTGAGATATACCGTGCGGAAACCGACTTCGCCGAACCACAACCAGTTGGTGTAGGTGTCCGTCAGCCGCGGTCCCAGTAGCAGCAATGCCGCCAGGACGATGGCTGCCACCAGCAGCACACGGCTGCGTCGGGACAGCGAAGGTAAGCCGGTGGGGGGCCGCATGCCCACGATGCCACTCTCCAAGGTCCGGCGGCGTTCGCACCGATACACCCGGCCGATACGCCGCAGTCCGATGTTGCGGATGGTCCTTCCGGACCCGTTCCCGGCCCACTCTACGGAAATCGGACACCATGTGACTGCCAGGGTTGCGCATGCCGCGCAGGAAGGTGGATCGTGCGGGTTTGTGCTTGTCCCCGGACGCGGGTTTGGTTGGATGTTCCCCGTGACCGCAAACCTGCACGCCGAACTCGTCCTGGCCCGTTCCGTCCGGGAGGTGGCGGAATTCGTCGATGCCGAGGGGTGGGGTCGCCCGCCCCAGATGTTCGCGCTGGTGCCGACCGCCGACCTGGTCGCGGTACAGCCCGAGTTGATCGATCAACTCGACGCGGGAGCCGAACTCACCCCCGTCGCCCAGGAGGCGTTCCCCGAGGACGTGACCGGCGGATCGATGGCGCTGGACGAGTTCCTGGCGACCACGACCTGGCCACCCGCGGTCGAGGGCTGTGTCTTGGTCCAGGAGATCGTGGTGCTGCCGCCCGACGCCGAATCCACACTGGATGACGCGCTGGCCCCACTGCTCGCCGACCACGACGCCGCCGACGCGGCCGCTCGCGCCGCCGCGGAGGCGCATCCGGAGCGCAGGGAGGCGCGCTTGTTCGCCGCGGTGCTGCGCAGCGGAACCGCCTTGTCCCTGCTGCAGTTGCGCCCCGAAGACGATGCCGACGACTTCGCCGACCTCGAACTGCGCACCTACCCGAACCTGGCGCCGAATATCATCGACGCACTGCACCACACACTGGACTGAGGCTCATCCGCAGCCGACAGGGTTTTTGCCGGTGTTGATCTCATCGAGCGATTGCAGTGCGCCGGTGAGGTTCTCGACCCGCACCAACCGCAGGCCGGCGGGGGTCCGCGACTTGGCTTCGTTGCAGTTGGCGGCAGGAACCAGGAAGGTCTCCGCGCCCGCGTCACGCGCGGCCATCATCTTGTATTGGATCCCCCCGATCGGGCCGACCTTGCCGTCCTGATCGATGGTCCCGGTACCCGCCACGAATCTGCCGCCGTCCAGTTCACCGGGCGTGAGCTTGTCGATCAGCGCGAGACTGAACATCAGCCCGGCGGAGGGCCCGCCGATGTCGGCGAGATTGAAATCGACCTGCATGGGCGGACGGGCGCCCTCGCCCGGCGTCACGCCGAGGTAGCCCTTGGTGGCGTCGCCGGGTCGGGTGCCGAGGGTGATCGTCGCGGTCTGCTCGGTGGTGTCGCGCCGGTACACCACGGTCAGCGGTGCGCCGGGAGCCTGCGCCGACACCGTGGTGACGACGTCCTGCGGGGTGGCCATCGGCGCGCCGTTGACGCTGACCAGCTCGTCACCCGCCCGCAGCACCCCGTTGGCCGGGCCGTCGTCGGACACTTTGCGCAACAGCACCACCGTCGGCAGTTTCAGATAATGCAGCGCCGCGACCTCGGCGTTGCCCTCGGAGTCCTTGAAGTCCTGCTGGTTGGACTTGTCGATCTCCTCGCGCGAGACCCCGGGCGGATAGACCTCCGAGCGCGGCACCAGACCGTGCTGGCCGCTGGCCCAGAAGCCGAATGCCTCGAAGATGCTCAGCTTGTCGCGCACCGAGACCGTGGTCATGTTGAGATGCCCCGTGGTCGGATCCACCTGCGCACCCTGGACGTCCACGACCTGCTTGCCATCCACCTCGCCAAGGGTATTGAAGGTGGGACCGGGGCCGAGTGCGACGAATGGCACCGTGAGCACGCTGCCGACGACACCGAGCACGACAACGGGGATCAGAGCGGCCACCAGAGTGAGGATCCGACGATTCACCTGGACCACAGTAGTGATCAGCCTCGTGGCGGGACGGCAGAGGCGGTTTTTTGGCCTCGCGCGCGTCCCCCCGATTTCGCGCCGCGCGAACATCGAGGCACTGTGCTACGCGCGTAACGTAATGGGCATGAGTGACCTCCCCTTCGGATTCTCGAACCGCGACGACGACGAACGCAAGCGCGGCGACGAGCCGGGCGGTCCCGGTCCGAGCGATCCGCTGGGCTTCGGGATCGGTGGGGCCGGGGCCGGGGGATTCGACCCCGCGCAGCTCGGGCAGATGCTGACCTCGCTGGGGCAGATGCTGAGCGGCATGGGCCAACCGGGTTCGGGCCAGGCCGGGCCGGTGAACTACGACGTCGCCAAACGACTGGCCCGCCAGCAGCTCGGCGCCACGGTCGTACCCATCTCGGCGAGCACCACAAGCGCGGTGAGCGATGCCGCGCACCTGGCCGAACTATGGCTGGACAGTGCGACGACCCTGCCGGCGGGCGCCACGAAGACCGTCGCCTGGACCGCCAACGACTGGATCGAGCAGACCCTGCCCACCTGGCAGCGGCTGTGCGACCCGGTCGCTGAGCAGATCGCCGGGATGTGGACGACGTCGCTGCCCGAGGAGGCCAGGCAGTTCGCCGCACCGATGGTCGGCGTGCTCGGTCAGATGGGCGGTCTGGCCTTCGGCTCGCAGCTGGGGCAAGCGCTCGGCCAGCTCGCCAAGGAGGTGCTGACCTCCACTGATATCGGTCTTCCGCTGGGGCCCTCCGGCACCGCGGCGCTACTGCCCACGGCAATCTCGGAATTCAGCGCGGGTCTGGAGCAGTCGGAAAGCGAGATCCTGGTGTTTCTCGCCGCACGCGAGGCCGCCCACCAGCGGCTGTTCGCGCATGTGCCGTGGCTGCGCCAGCAAGTACTCGGCGCGGTCGAGGACTTCGCGCGTGGCATCCGCATGGACTTCTCCGCGCTGGAACAGGCCGCGCAAGAGATCGACCCGATGGCGCTGAACGATCCGTCGAAGCTCGAGGAGATCCTGGCGCAGGGCACGTTCGAGCCGCAGACCACGCCGGAGCAGAAGCAGGCGCTGGAGCGTCTGGAGACGTTGCTCGCGCTGATCGAGGGCTGGGTGCAGGTCGTGGTCACCGACGCCGTCGGCGACCGGTTGCCCGGCGCGGGCGCGCTGGCCGAGACCCTGCGCAGGCGGCGCGCGACCGGTGGCCCGGCCGAGCAGACGTTCGCGACCCTGGTCGGCCTCGAGCTGCGTCCGCGCAAGTTGCGCGAGGCGGCGGCATTGTGGCGCAGGCTCACCACCGACGCGGACATAGCCACCCGCGACGGTATCTGGGCGCACCCCGATCTGTTGCCCGTCTCCGACGACCTGGACTCCCCCGCCGGCTTCATCGACTCGGTGACCGGTGGCGCAAGCACCGCGTTCGACGACCCGCTCGCCCAACTCGCCGAGACGGAAGCGCGCGAGAAGGCCGAGCGCGAACAGCAAGAGGGCGGCCCCGACCTGGGCAAGGACAGCAGCGCATCCGACTGAGCCCGCCCTGTTGATGCCCCCGAGCCTGTGGATAACCATGGGTTTCGGGGCGGGTCCGACGAAGCGCGCCTCGCATACTGCTGAACATGACAACGATGTGTCGCGGTCCGAGGCTGCGTTCGAGGGTGACCGTTCTGGTGCGCCCGACCGGCGTGGTCCAACTCGGGTGTGACCCCGAGACCGCCTTGGTGCTGGATCCGGAGGGAATGGACGCCGAGACCGTGCTCGGTTTCCTGCGTCTGCTGGACGGCTTGCGAACCCAGCCGCAGATCCTCTGGCGAGCCGGGGAACATGGCATCGCCCCGGACAGGGCTGTCGCGCTTCTCACCCTCATCGATGAGGCCGGACTGCTCGACCACCCCGAAGACCGAGTCGGACAGGTCCGTGCCGTACAAGTGCACGGCCTCGGCCCGCTGTCGGACGCGGTCTCGGCCGGACTGCGCACGCTGGGGGTGCGTCCGAGCTGTTCGCACGACTACGCACCACATGCGTCGACGGTGCGCACCTGGCAGGCCGATCTGGTGGTGCTCGCCGATGCGCTGATGCCCGACCCGCAGCTGGTCAACGACCTTGTACTGCACCGGATTCCTCATCTGCAAGTACGCATTCGGGACAACAAGGGCGTCATCGGACCGCTGGTACTACCCGGCGCCACCAGCTGTCTGCGCTGCGCGGATCTGACTCGCGCCCAGAACGACGTCGCCTGGCCGCATCTGGCCGCCCAACTGCTCGGCCGAGTGGGTTGCGCCTCTCCCGCCGGAATCGCCGCCACGACGGCGGTCGCACTCGGCGAACTCGAGGCGATAGTGGAGTGCTCGCCGGGCCGCGCACCGGCCACGCTGAACGCGACCGTGGAGTTGGATCTTGACTCGCATGTCCTGGATCGGCGCGTGTGGGCCCGACACCCCGCGTGCCCGTGTGCTCGCATTTCCCCTGGTCTCACCGCAGGAACGACACCGTGACCGAGATTGCCGTGGCAGCTCGGGATCAGGTCCGCCATGATGGGTACGTGTCTGAGATCGTGCGCCGTCGCTCGTCCCGCAACGCCAAGCTGGCCAAGATCCCGCTGGGCATTGCCGGCCGGGCCGCCGTAGGGCTCGGCAAAAAGCTCGCCGGCGGCGACAGATCCGAGATCAACGCACAGCTCAACCAGAAGGCCGCCGAGCAGTTGTTCACCGTGCTGGGTGAACTCAAGGGCGGCGCGATGAAGTTCGGGCAAGCTCTCAGCGTGATGGAGGCCGCCGTCCCGGAGGAGTTCGGCGAGCACTACCGCGAGGCACTCACCAAGCTACAGGCCGCCGCTCCGCCGGTGCCCGCCGCGACCGTTCACCACGTGCTCGACCAGCAGCTCGGCACCCAGTGGCGACAGCGCTTCCGCGAGTTCGACGACACCCCGGCCGCGTCGGCCAGCATCGGCCAAGTGCACAAGGCGGTGTGGTCGGACGGTCGAACAGTAGCGGTGAAGGTCCAGTACCCCGGCGCGGACGAAGCGCTGCGCGCGGACCTCAAAACGCTGTCGCGAATGAGCGGCCTGATCGGGTCGGTGATCCCGGGCGCGGATGTGAAGCCGATCCTCGCCGAGATCACCTTGCGCACCGAGGAAGAGCTGGATTACCGCAACGAGGCGGCCAACCAACGCGTCTTCGCCAAGGGTTTCGACGGACACGGCGAAATCGTCGTGCCGAAGGTGGTGGCCAGCGCGCCCAAGGTGATCGTCACCGAATGGCTGGACGGCACCGCCGTTTCCGCGATCATCACTCAGGGCGCCGAGGATCGGGCCGGCACCCTCGCGATGCGCAACCGTGTCGCAGGTCTGATGGGCCGGTTCCACTTCTCCTCCCCCGAGGTCGTCGGGCTGCTGCACGCCGACCCGCATCCCGGCAACTTCATGATGCTGCCCGACGGCAAACTCGCCGTCATCGATTTCGGGGCGTGCGCTCCGATGCCCGGTGGGTTCCCTCCGATACTCGGCCAGATGCTTGCTCTCGCGGTCGAGGAACGCTTCGCCGAACTCACCGAGCTGATGTACGACCACGGCTGGGTGATTCCCGGCCGCATAGTCACCCACGCGGAGATCGCCGACTACCTGCGACCGTTCACCGACCCGATCCAGACCGACTCCTTTCACTTCACCCGCGAGTGGATGCGGCGAGTGGCGGGCAAGGCGTCCGACATCTCCAGTACTGAGATGAAAACCGCACGAGCGCTCCAACTTCCGGCCGATTACGTGATGATCTTCCGGGTCCTCAGCGGTACCGTCGGCATCCTGGCCCAGCTGGACGCGGAGCTGCCATTCATGCAACTCGTCCGCACCTGGATGCCGGGCTTCCGCGCGGAACGCACCGCTTCCTGACCCAGGGGTCCCGGAACACCGACAATCACCGCGAATTCGCGTTATCGAAGCTCGCTCCGGGACGCAGGCGAGCCGCCCACCGGGCAATGGTGAGCGGCTGGCCTGCTTTCTCGTTCGTTTGCCCGGTCCGCGTCGGGAAAGACCGAATCGAGCACATCGACCGGAGGGAGGGAAGTCACTTCCCCGCTCATGCGTCGACGACGGCATGAGCGGGGTGCCACGTGGTGATGCGAGGTATCGACTCCGCGCCGGATACTCACGCCGGAATCGCGACCTTGCGCGGACGGCCACGCGGGCGCTTGCGGGCGATCACGACACCCTGGTCGAAGATCTCACCGCCCCAAACACCCCACGGCTCACCACGATCCATGGCCGCGCTGAGGCAGCCCTTGCGGATGGGGCAGGTCGCGCACAGCGCCTTGGCCTGCTCCAACTGGACCGGGCTCTCGGCGAACCAGAGGTCCGGGTCTCCGGCACGGCAAGGCAGAACCTTGGTGACCGGTCGGGCCGGAATAGTCGACGCCACGGTTCGGCATGTCACGTCAGTAGTGGCCTGCGGCCAACTCTGTGCGGTGAACACGTCGTTCTCCTTCAGCTTGTTTGCAGCGGTTCGTGTGGTTGTGGCGCGAAACCGGTGCCGGTGGCTGAAGGGCCAAAAACATTGGCCACGGTTTCGCTTCGTGCGATCCGTGGCCAGGAGGTCGGGAAGGAGGTCCCTACCTAGGTCGACATCTGTGTCGAGTCCTGATCACGGTCGCTGGGTATGCGGTGCGGAGGCGTGCCGCCGGCAGATCCGCCGGAGCGCCGGCTTCCGCTGCGACGACGCCGACTGCTGCCTGGGCAACTGCCGGGTGCCAACCCACGCTGGGCTTGTCCTGGATGACGGTGCGGATGGACGCATGCACGGCGGCGTAATTCGTCTGCGGGCCAGAAGCGCCGAATGCACCGCTGCAGGACAGACCGATCCCCTGCAAAGTGAGGATCCCCCGGGAGGCTGCCATGGGAGCAGTGACCGCAACGCCATTGGCGCCTGGGTTCATCATGTTGTCCATTGCTCTGCCTCCCTCCTGTACTCGTGGTGTGTCGGTGACGATGCGCGCCGAGATGCCCTCCCGGTGCGTGCTCTCACAATATGCAAGATCGGCGATGCCGACAACCTATTTTCTACCTGCGGTTTTGTGATGTCGATCGGAGCCGGGACGCGACTATCGCGAGAACGTCGGCGCCGTATCGGTCGAGCTTCTTCGCACCGATACCGGGAATCGCGGCCAGCGCAGCATCATCGGCGGGCAGTTGTTCGGCGATCGCAGTGAGCGTGGTGTCGGTGAACACCACGAACTCGCGCACCTGCTGCGCCGCTGACTTCTCCGCACGCCACTCCTGTAGTGCGACAAGCAGTTCGGCGTCCAGCTCGGCCGGGCAGCGACGGCAGCGGCCGAGCATGGTCGCATAGGTGCCGATCAGCGGCTTGGCACAGACCCGGCAGGTCGGGCGGACACCGTTCGACGCGGGGGCGGTAGCCGGCGCGGCGACACGCGACGCGGGCGAGTCGTCGGGCACCAGACCGTTGAGGAACCGCGAGCGCCGCCGGGATCGTCTGCCGCCTTCGTTTCTGGCCAGCGCCCAGGACAGTCGCAGATGCTCCCGCGCCCTGGTGACGCCGACATAGAGCAGCCGCCGCTCCTCCTCCAGGGCGGCCGCGTCGGCGACCGAGCCGTCATCGGCGAGGACGTGCGCGATCGGCATGGTGCCGTCGGACAGACCGACGAGAAACACCGCGTCCCACTCCAGGCCCTTCGCGGCATGCAACGAGGCCAGCGTGACGCCCTGCACCGTGGGTGGATGCCTGGCCTCGGCGCGGATCGCGAGTTCGCGCAGCAGCCCGGGCAGATCGAGTTGGTCGTCGTGGCCGACCAGTTCCTCGGTCAGCCGAACCAGGGCGACCAGCGAGGACCAACGTTCCCGCGCCTGAGCGCCCGCCGGCTCCGTGGTGGTGAGACCGACCGGGGCGAGCACCGCGCGCACCAGCGAAACCAGGGCGGTACCGCGGCGAGCCTGCTCGGGCAGATCATCACGGGCCGCGGCCTGCCGCAGCGCCCGCACCCCCTGCCTGACTTCGGCACGCACGAAGAAACCTTCGCCACCGCGCAACTGGTATGGGATGCCCCGCTCGGTGAGCACCTGCTCGTAGCCTTCGGACTGGGCGTTGATGCGGTAGAGGACGGCGATCTCAGCGGCCGGTGTACCCGCCTCGAGCAGCCGCTCGATCGCCCCGACCACCGCGGCAGCCTCGGCGGGACCATCGTCGTACTCGGCGAACGCCGGCTCTGGACCATCGGCACGCTGTCCGATCAACTGCAGCCTGCTGCCCGCGATCCGGCCGCGCGCCACCCCGATCACCCGGTTGGCCAGCGACACCACCTGCGGAGTCGAGCGATAGTCCCGTTCCAGGCGGACCACCGTGGCCTCGGGGAAGCGGCGGGAGAAGTCGAGCAGGTAACTCGGAGTGGCACCGGTGAACGAATAGATCGTCTGGTTGGCGTCGCCCACCACGGTGAGATCGTCACGGTCACCCAGCCAGGCGTCGAGTACGCGCTGCTGCAGCGGTGTGACGTCCTGGTACTCGTCGACCACGAAACTGCGGTAACGGCCGCGGAATTCGTCCGCCACCGCAGGATAGTCCTCCAGCGCTGCCGCGGTGTGCAGTAGCAGATCGTCGAAATCCAGCAGCAGTCCGTCCGGTGTCGCCTTGAGTTTCTCGTAGCCCGAGTAGACCTCGGCCACCCGCATCGCGTCGTAGGGCGGCTCGCGCCGATGCACGGCGACCGCCGCCGCGTAGTCTTCCGGCGCGATCAGCGTGGCCTTCGCCCACTCGATTTCACTCAACACATCGCGCACGCTCTCGGTGGCCGTGGACAGGCCCGCCCGCCTCGCCGCTTGCGCGACGATCGGAAACTTGCCATCGATCAGCCGCCACGGCACGTCACCGACGATCTGCGGCCAGAAGTAGGTGAGTTGCCGCAACGCGGCCGCGTGAAACGTGCGCGCCTGCACCTGGGTCGCCGTGCCACCGAGACCCAGTGCACGCAGGCGACTGCGCAGCTCCCCCGCCGCGCGCGCGGTGAACGTCACCGCGAGCACCTGGTCGGCCCGGACGTGCCCCTCGGACACCAGATAGCCGATGCGGTGGGTGATAGTCCTGGTCTTGCCGGTGCCCGCGCCCGCGAGCACACACACCGGACCACGCGGCGCACGCACGGCCACAGCCTGCTCCGGATCGAGGGCGGCGAGGTCGAGTGCGGGCACGCGGTCCATCATGTCAGGGTCCACCGACACGCACCGTGCCGCCGTGGCGCCCGCTCGGGGCGGCGTATTTCGCGTTCGACACAGTTCGAGGTGGAACAGTCGGCAGCCGTCCGGCGTTGCACCGTCCGTGACTGACGTGACTCCTGACCTGACGATGTACTCGACCACCTGGTGCGGCTACTGCCGCAGGCTCAAGAAACAGCTGGACGAGGCCGGTATCAGCTACGCCGAGATCGACATCGAGCAAGATCCGGCATCCGCCGAGTTCGTCGGCAGTGTCAACGGCGGCAACCACGTCGTGCCGACAGTGAAGTTCGCCGATGGGTCGACCGCGACGAACCCGTCACTCGTGGTCGTCAAGCAGACTCTCGCCGCACTGTCCTGATCAGCCGTCGCGCGGGCCCAACAGCCCGCGCGCGGAACTCAGTCGATCGCCGCCCAGGATTCGACGATCGTGCGCGCGATGGAGATCGAGCCGGGCAACAACAGACGCTGTCCCTCGCCCCGCGCCGACCAGTCGCCCACGGCGAGCGCCTCCCGTACCTCGGCGCGCGTGAACCACTGTGCCTCGGCGATCTCCCCGTCGGAGAAGGTCAGCGGCTGATCGGGATCGCCGACCGCCGCGAAGCCGACCATCAGCGAGCGCGGAAACGGCCAGGGCTGGCTACCCAAGTAGCTGATCTCACGCACATCCAAACCCACCTCCTCACGCATCTCCCGCTCAACGCAGCGCTCCAACGACTCCCCGGCCTCGACGAAACCGGCCAGTAGCGAGAACAACGTGTTCGGCCAGCTGTGCTGCCGTGCGAGCAGCGCCCGCTCGCCGCCGTCGTGGATCAGACAGATCACCGCGGGGTCGATGCGGGGAAATTCCTCGTAACCACTCTCGGCGACCCGCGACCAACCGGCTTTGGACGAGACGGTCAACGTGCCATCCGCGCCGTGGAAACCGGCTTTGTCGTGCCAGTTCAGCAGCGCGATCGCGGTCGAGAGCAACCCGGCGGTGCGGTCGTCGACACCGCCACCCGCCAGCGCCCGAAGATCGGTCAGCTGTCCCTCGAGTTCCGCATCACGCACCGCCCACAGGTGGATCCCGTCCTCGACACCGAGAAAGACCGCGGACGGGCTCGGCTCGGCGGACAAATCGACGGCCGCGTCCATGACCAGCGCGCCGTCCTCGAAACGCACCTGCCCGCGCGGGTTGACCCGCAACAGTCGCGCCTCGCGCCAACCTTTCTCGAGCGCCTGCGCATCGCCGCGGATCTCCTCGGCCCGGTCGACTACGAAACGGGACAGCAGAGGAACGCCATTGAGCTGAAATGCGGGCACGCTTCGAGACTATCGCGCCCGAGTTACCGTCCCGCTCGCGCCGGTGTCACTTGCCCGAACGGCGGATGTACAACAGTTTGTCGCCCGCCTCGATCGCGTCGACCTCCGGCTCCCCGACCCGAATCAACTCACCACCGCGCACAACACCGAGCACCAGATCGCTGAGATGCCGTGGCGAACCGCCGATCTCAGCGAAATCGACCTCACGTTCGGCGACGGCGAAACCCTCCTGCGGGGTGAGCAGATCCTCCATCATCTCCACCACCGTCGGCGTAGTTGTCGCGATGCCGAGCAACCGTCCGGCAGTCTCGGAGGACACCACCACCGAATCGGCGCCCGACTGGCGCACCAAGTGGGTGTTCTCCGCCTCCCGGATCGCGACCACGATCTTGGCGGATTTGTTCAACTCGCGGGCGGTCAGAGTAACCAGCACCGCTGTGTCGTCGCGATTGGTGGCGACCACCACCGAGGAGGCATTCTGCACACCGGACAGCCGCAACACGTCGGACTTGGTGGCCGAGCCGTGCACCGTGACCAGTCCAGCGTTCGCGGCGGCCTCCAGCGCGACGACATCGGTGTCGACCACCACGATGTCGGCAGGCTGCACGCCGTCACCGAGCATGGCGTCGATCGCGGTCCGGCCCTTCGTGCCATATCCGACGACCACGGTGTGATTGCGCACGCTGTGCCTCCATCGCTGAATCTTGAAAGCCTGCCGGGAGCGTTCCGTCAGCACGCCGAGCGTGGTTCCGACGAGGACGATGAGGAACAGGATCCGCAGCGGGGTAATGATGATGATGTTCGTCAGACGCGCCTCGGCGGTCACCGGAGCGATATCGCCGTATCCGGTGGTCGACAGCGACACCGTCGCGTAGTAGAGCGCGTCCAGGAAGGACAGTTCGTCACCCGAATTGTCGTGATACCCGTGGCGACCGAGATACACCACCAGCGCGGCCAGAAACAGCAGGCCGGTCGCGAACAACACCCTCCGGGTCAACGAAATCCATGGACTCGTCTGAATCTCCGGGATCCGCAGCACACCGACCAGCGCGAAGTCCGGGCGGCCCGCCACCCCGATCCCGCGCGTCCGATCACCGAACACCGAACACACCCACCATCTCGCCGCTCGCGTCGGTCAACCCCGACCTTCCTCGTCCCTCCGGCACAGCACGGGAGCCTACTGTGTTTGTCTTTGCAGCGCCTGCGGCGCTGCGGGTTCGCGGCCCCTGTGTGACTCGCGTCCGAGCGACCGCCGCTTGCGACTTCGTCGCGGGCGCGTCGACCGCTCGGACGCGAACCGGGCCGCGAACGGGGAATGCTCGGTCTCGCTTCACTCGGAAACGGGAGCGGAGTGGGAGCGGAGTGGGAGCGGAGTGGGAGCGGAGTGGGAGCGGAGTGGGAGGAGGGAGAAAGGGAGGGGTGCTGGTGGGATGCGTTCGACGTCGACGGCGTGGTGACCGGTCACATCATCGTCGCCGGGCTCGAGGTGCCGTGCTGGCCTGCGGGGTGTCGGGGGTTGGTCCATTCCATCGACTCGATGATGTCGCTTGTCATCTGGGCGGGACCTGACCACGGCGTACGGTGCCTCAGCTCACGCCAGTCTGCTTCGGTCGGGATGTGCACGCCGGCGGCGACGAGTTGACGTATCGGCTCGGTCTTCGTCTCCCACACCTGCTCGATGTACGGGTCGAAGTGCTCAACGATGGCGTACTTCGATTCGGGAAACCCGCCGAGGCAGCGCCATGCTCCTTCGCGATCAGGTTCGAAGGCCGGATCGCTTGGTAGACCGCGGCATAGAAGTAGCTGCTGGCGAAACCCATGCCATCGCCAGAGCCGTAGCGCACCGGACGCGCGCCAGGTAGCCCTATATCGTGGGCGGCGCGGCGCCGGGGGATCGGTGGTATCGGCGGGACCCTCGCCGCGCTGCTGTTCATGTTCGGTGTTCTCGGCGGACGCCCAGTTCACCGTTGACGTGCTGTGCCGAAGATGGTGCCACCGCTGGTCAGGATCGGATCGGCGCGCGAGTTCGCCGCCGCGGACCCACTGATCATTCGGTCGCCGCTTGCGGTGGGTCGACGGGTGCGGCTGCTGTGATCAGCTCGGCCAGTTCGGCCGGACCGGCCAGCGTCGCGGGCGCGATGGTGCGCCCGGTACGCACGTAGTGGAACGCGGCGCCGATCCGGTCCAGCATCTGCTGCTCGGGCCGGCCCTCGCGGGCGGCCATCAGCCGAGCCCAGGCCAGGCGATAGACGGCCAGTTGCATGGCGACGGCAGGTTCCTCGGCGGGGGTCGGCTCGGCGCCGGTCTTCCAGTCGACGATGAGCCAGCCGCCGCCCGGTTCGGCGAACACCGCGTCCATTCGCCCGCGGATCACGGTGCCCGCGATCGAGGTCTCGAACGGGACCTCGACCTCGATCGGGCTGCGGTTGGCCCACGGCGAGTTCAGGAACGCATCCTGCATGGCGGTCAACTCGGCGTCCAGGCCCGCGTCGGCCGTACCGCCGTCGGCCGCGCCGGGCAATTCGTCCAGGCCGAGGAGGCGGGTGGCGCCGAACCAGCGCTGCACCCAGGCGTGGAACGCGGTGCCGCGGCGGGCCAACGGATTCGGCGGATACGGCAGCGGTCGGCGCAGACGGGCGGCGAGTCTCGCCGGGTCGGCACGCAGCTCGACCATGGCCGTCGCCGCGATCTGGCCGGGGAGTTCCACCGCTTCGGCAGCGACCGCGACGGCCTGGTGTTCGGCGAGCAGGGCGTCGACATCGGCAGCCCAGCCTTCGGGATCGTCCGGATTCTCCGGCGGGTGGGCGAAATGCGCGTCGAACGCCCGATCGTCGGCCGCTGGATACTCCGCCGCCAGGTCAGGGGGCAGGTCCGCGCCATAGTCCGGTTCGATATCCGCGAACGGGTCGGCGTATTCCGCGGTGGCGAGGGAGATGTCGGGGACTTCCGCGAACTCGTCCATCTGGTCCGGGGGATACTCGTCGTCCGGCGGATAGTAGTCGGAGAAGGCGCTGCTGGGCTCAGCTGCGTCCGGGTATTCCTCGATGTCGGCAGCGGTGGACGCGGTGGGGTCGCCGACGTCGAGGACGGGCTGCTGCGCACGGCGATCCGGACCGACGCCGCGCACTCCTGGTTCCCGCGCCGCGGACACCGTGGCGGCGGGGTGGGTTCGGAGTTCGGCGAGCGCGGCGCGGACCAGCGCGGCGCCCTGCTCGATAGGGTCGCGACGGGGACCGAGCGGGTCGCGTGGCCAGTGCGCGGCAGCAGGGTTGTCGGTGAACGGGTTGACCGCGTCCGGTGCGGGTGGGTCGTCCCACCGGGCGACCTCCAGGACGCCGTACGCGGGACTGTCGGGGTCTTCCCCCGCGCGCTTCAGCTCCAGGAGAAAGTCCGACGGCCCTTTGGGCGACGTTCCGGTTTCGGCCCAGTGATGGGCCGAAACGAGAAGGACGCGTTCGGTTCTGGTGAGCGCTACATAGAAAAGGCGGCGCTCCTCGTCGATCCGGCGGCGCTCCAGCGCCTCCTTGTGCGCTGTGATCGCGCGGTCGAGGTCCGCGCGGTCGTACAGGTCGGCGAGGTCGAGCACCGGGACGCCTTCGGCGGCGTCGTCTTGTCTGCGGTCGCCACGCAGCGTCGTCGGCAGCTCGGCGAGTGCGCCGAGCCACGTGCCGGAACCGACCTTGGACGGAAACACACCACCGACCACGTGCGGGACCGCGACGACTTCCCATTCCAGGCCCTTGGCGGCGTGTACGGTCAGCACCTGCACCCGATCCCGGGCGACCTCCACTTCGCCCGGCTCCAGCCCGTTCTCGACTTCTTCCGCCGCGGCGAGGAACGCGAGCAGCCCGCCCAGCGAAACCCCGGTGTCCGCGGCATATCCGGCGACCACCTCGGCGAACGCGTCCAAGTGTTCGCGTCCCGCGCCCGTACCCGCCATGGCGCGACGCGCCTGGGTCTCCACCCCCACACCGATGGTGCGTTCGACATCGGCCACCAACTCCGCCAACGGCTGCCCACTGCGCTCGCGCAACGCGGCCAACTCCCGACCCAGCGCCTGGATCCTGGCGAATCCGGCCACCGAATACTGCCCGGCCGGACCGGGATCCGCGATCGCGTCGGCCAGCCCGGCCTGCTCCGCGGGTTCCGGCGCCACCTCGCGCAACGCGGCGTCCAGCGACGCACGATCGGCGATCTCGGCCGCGTTCCCGGAGACCGGATGACGGATCGACAGGTCTCTGGCCCGGCGGGCCAAGGCGGCGAGGTCGGCGACGCCGATACGCCAGCGTGCGCCGGTCAGCACTCGCACAGCCGCGCTGCCTGCCCCGGGCTCGGCGATCAACCGCAGCGTAGCGACGATGTCGGCCACCTCCGGTGTAGCCAACAGACCACCGAGCCCCACAATCTCCACCGGAAGTCCCTGCTCGCGAAGCGCTTCCGCGAGCGGCGCGGCATCGGCGTTGCGCCGCACCAACACCGCCGACGTCGGTGGCTCCCGGCCCGCCGCCCGCCGAGCCGACCATTCCGCCGCGATCCGCTCGGCTACCCACTCGCGTTCGGCGGCAATGGTGTCGGTCAGCGCCGACGCCACGACACCCGGTCCCGCGTCAGGCTTGGCGCGCAGCGCGTCGACGGTCACACCGCCGGCCTCGATCGCGGTGCGCCGCAATGGTTCCGCTACCAGATTCGCCAGTGCCAGCGCCTCCGGCGGATTGCGCCAGCTGGTCAACAGCGGCAGCGTGGGGGCGGGAATCCCCGGCGCGCTGGGGAAGTCGGTGGCGAACCGGGGCAGGTTCGCCGCGGAGGCGCCGCGCCAGCCATAGATCGACTGCATCGGGTCGCCGACCGCTGTCACGGCGAGTGGTCTGCTGCGCGGCTCGTCCGGAGGTTCCAGCTGGTCCTCGGTATCAGCGCGGGACAGCAGCGTGTCCTCATGTTTCGGCACGGACCACGCCGACGGTTCGGAAGGGCGGACCGCGTCGGCGCCTCGGGGCGTTTCGGGCTCGACCTCCGAATTCGCGGCCTCGGGCACGCCCCCGAACAGTGCGGCGAGCAGCACACGCTGGGCATGGCCGGTGTCCTGGTATTCGTCGAGCAGAACCAACCGGAAACGGGCACGCTCGGCGGCGGCGACCTCGGGATGCTCGGCGGCCAGCCGCGCCGCAAGCGACATCTGTGCACCGAAATCCAGTGCGCCGCGGCGGCGCAGCGCATCCGTGAGTTGGCGCAGCAGCGGCAGCAGGGTGACCCGTTCGCGTTGTACCCGCAGAATGTTCAATAGTGTCTGACTCGGCCCGCCCCGCTGGCGCGGACCAGCGGGCAGCGTGTGCACCAGCTTCTCCAGCTCGGTGTGCGCCTCGGCCAACTGCTCTGCCTCGACCAGATGCTCGGCCAACTGCCCGGACAGCGCCAGCACCGCCTCGGTTACCGACACCGGCGTGCGATCGGTGTCCAAGTCGCCGTCCCAGCCACGAACTACCTGGTGCGCCAACTGCCAGAGCTGGGTCGCGGTGAGCAGCGTCGCCGAGGGTTCCACGGGCAGCAGCAGTCCGTGTTCGCCGAGCAACCTGCCCGCGTACGAGTGATAGGTGCTGATCTCCGGCTCCGCGCCAGCGAGCTCGGCACGCAGCCGGCCGGTCACGTCGAGTTCACGCAGCAGCGGGGCGCCCGCGAGCCGGGCCAGCCTGGTGCGGATACGGGCGGTCAACTGCTGTGCGGCCTTACGCGTGAAAGTCAGCCCGAGCACCTCGTCGGGCCGCACGAGCCGATTCGCGACCATCCACACCACGCGCGCGGCCATCGTCTCGGTTTTGCCCGCGCCAGCGCCAGCGACCACCAGCGTCGGACCCGGCGCCGCCGCGATCACGGCAGCCTGCTCGGCGGTCGGCGGCGGCAGGCCGAGCGCCTCCGCCAGTTGGTGCGGTGTCACCAGGCCGGTCACGACCGCGCCTCCCCAGCGATCCGCGCCTTCGCGGGGGACGGCGCACCCGCGGTCGGCTCGTTCACTCGTCGGTCACCTGCCTTCCACGGTCCTGTACGGGGCAGCTGCCCGCGACTGCGCAGTGGCGGCACCCGTCGTTGCGCACGGCGAGGTAGTTCGGGCCCTGGGTGGCCGCGGCGGCCTCGTGAATCGTCGTGCGCCACTTGTCGATCGCCTCGGAGTCCAGCGCGGGCTGCATACGCTGCGCCGCACCCTCTTTGCTACTCGGTTTGGCGACGTACACCAGGCGTGCGCCGCCGGGCTCACCGATCGGCTCGGCTCGGTCCACGGCGACCTCGGATCCGTCCGCGACATCGAGCGCACCCATCGCGGCCGCCACCTGGTAGGTCGCCAACTGGGCGTGATCGACGGCGGCCTGCTTGGTCACGGGCGTCTTCCCGGTCTTCACGTCGACGATCACGAAGCGCCCCAGTGCATCCCGCTCCAGACGGTCGACCCGCCCCTTGATCCGCACCTCCCGTTCGCCGTCGGTGCGCGCGGGCAAGACACAGTCGACCGGCACCTCCACTCCGGCCTGGGTGAGTTCGCCTCGAGTAGTGCGGACCCAGGACAGGAAGGTCTCCAGCATCGCCTCGGTGCGGCGCAACTCCTGCCGGGAATGCCAGCCGGACCCGGGATCCACCGCGCGCCATGTCCGGTCCAGCGCCGCGCGCACCTCGGCGTCGGACACCTGCCCCGCCAGGGCCTGCACCAGTGTGTGCACCAGGTTGCCCTGCACGGCGTGCCGGTTGTCGCCATCGGTGCCGCCGTGGCGTTCCAGCGCCCAGCGCAGCGGGCAGGTGCGCAGCAACTCGACAGTGGAGGGGGAAAGCCCCACCGCGCCGTCGTCGTCGGTCCACAGCGGACGCGCCGAACTGAGTTCGGCGGTGCCGTACCAGTCGTCGGGATGGGTGCCGGGCACACCCGCGTCCGCGAGCCGCGCCAGCTGGTGCGCGGCGCGGCGCCTGCGCTGCGTGTCGGACTCGGGATCACAGACCACACCGCGCAATTCGGCCACCAGCGAGTGCATCACCAGGGCACGGCCGGGATCGACCACCGCAACCGCGCCGGTCGCGCCGGCAGCGTCGTCTTCGTCATGCCCGAGCAATTCGGCCAGAAACCGGGACGGCACCAGGTCGCGCTCCCCCGACACCGACTCCACGGCGGTCACCAGCAGCGACCGCCGCGCCCTGCTGCACGCGACGAGCAGCAACCTGCGCTCTTCGGCGAGGATCGGCGCCACGCGGCTCACCCGCTCGCCGGCATCGGCCACGCCCGCGGTGAGATCGACCAGATCCTCCGTGCGCAGTATGGTGCCGCGCGAACGAGGGTTGGGCCAAATTCCCTCCTGCACAGCGGCGACCGCGACCACATCCCATTCGCGGCCCGCGGCGGCGTGTGCGCTCAGCAACGCGACCGCGTCCCCCGCCGGGGTGCGTGCCGCGGCATCGCTCGGGATCTCCTGCCTGCTCTGGTAGTCGACGAAGCCCTCGATGCTCGCGCGCGGCAGCCGGTCGACATAGGCGGCGGCCGCGTCGAACAGCCCCACCGCGGCGTCCAGATCGCGGTCGGCCTGCATCGCGACCGCCCCGCCGCGCCCGGATTGAGCCACCCAGCGCCGTTCCAACCGGGAACCGGTCCACAGTGCCCACAGCACATCCTCCAGGCCGGCGCCGCGCCGATGTGCCTTGCGCGCCCGCTCCAGCGCGTCGAGCACCCGGCGCAGCGGCGCCGCCTCGACCTCGGTCAGGCGGTCCAGAATCGCCTGCTCACCGATCCCGATCAGCAGGTCGCGCAGCACCTGCGCGGAAGGGCGATCGATCTCCCCGCCGCGATCCGGCGGTTGTCCGGCGGTATCCGACTCGGCGTCGTCCGACATCGGTGCGGCTTTCGACCCGATGCGTTGCACGTCGAGTGCCGCACGCCGGATGCCACGCCGCAACCGGCGCAACGCAATCTGGTCGGCGCCGCCGAGTGGGCCGGCCAGCAGATCGAGGGCGTCCTCCGGTTCGAACACCGCCGGCGCGCCGCGCCCGCGCGCGTCGTCGGCCGCCAGCACCGCGCGCAGCGACAGCAACATCCAGGCGGCGCCGCGCCTGCGGGCCAGCGGCGTATCGAGTGCGGGCTGCTGCACCGGCACCCCCGCCGCGAGCAGCGCGCGCCGCAGTGGCGCCAAGGACAACGGCACCGAACGCACGATCACCGCCATCCGCGACCACGGCACCCCGGCGGTCAGGTGCGCGCGGCGCAAATGGTCGGCGATGAGCGCACCCTCCTTCGCGGGAGTGGCGAGTACCCGAACCCGGACCTCGGTGCCGTCGTCCCCCGGTTCGACCGCGCGGTGCGGTATGACGAAACGATGCGGCGCACTACCGGGCAAGCGCGCCGCGATCCGCGCGACCGCGAGTCGCAACTGGCCGGTGAATCGATGACTGTCGCGCAAGACGATGCGCTGCCCGTCCGGTGCGTCGAGGTCGGCGAGAAAGCCCGCGTCGGCGCCGCGGAAGGCGAAGACGCTTTGATCGGGATCCCCCGCTATCACCGTGGTTCGCGCGCTGCGTCCGATCGCCTTGACCAGGATCGCCGCCTGCGGGTCGAGGTGCTGCGCATCGTCGACCAGCAGGTACCTGATCCTGGCGCGCTCGGCGGCCAGCAGATTCGGATCGGCGGCAAGCGCGTCCAGTGCAGCGCCGACCAGTTCGGCGGCATCCAGCGCGGGCGCCGTCGCCTCCGGCGCCGTCACACCGACCGACCAGCGCAGCAGCATCGTCTGTTCGTAACGCAGCGCGAACCTGCCCGCCGCCACCCATTCCGGCCTGGCGCGCTCGCGCCCGAGCCGCACCAGATCTTCCGGGCCGATACCGCGTTCGGTGGCCCGGAGCATCAGGTCGCGCAACTCCTCGGCGAACCCACCGAGCGCGAGCGCGGGCCGCAGCCGTTCCGGCCACAGCCCCTGCGCGCCGTCCGCGATGTCGGCCAAGTCGCCGCGCAGCATCTCGCGCAGCACCGCGTCCTGCTCGGCACCGGTGAGCAAACGTGGCGGCGGGTTGCCGTGCGCTGTCGCCTGCCGGCGCAGGACGGAGAACGCGTACGAGTGCAGCGTGCGGACCAGCGGCTCACGAGTGGCGCCGGGCACCCCGCCGGCGGCGCCGGGTTCCGGCCCGGCCAGCCGTTGGGTGATCGCGTCGCGCAGGGCGCGCACCGCCTGCTTCGAGTGGGCAAGTACCAGCACCGATTCGGGGTCGACCCCGGCCGCGATGCGCGCGGCGGCGACATCGACGAGCAAGGCCGTCTTACCCGTGCCTGGTCCGCCGAGCACCTGCCAGGCCTGCCATCCCGGGCGCGACGGCCCCGCCTCGGTCGCGGCATCCACCAGCGCCCGGACCTCGGCGCCCCAGACCCGCGGCCGGGGCGCCACCACATTCCGGCGAACAAGTCGCACCGCGCCATCCGATCGCACCACGCGGGCTATTGCAACAGACACGACCGACACGCCGGTACCCCGCTCGGCGCGACTCGCTCTGCGACCGATTCCGGCGCAGGCCAGAATGGACCGGTGTCTGCCTTGAATGTGCACCGATTCGGTCCGACGACAGCGCCGGTGGTGCTCGCGCTACACGGCATCACCGGTCACGGCGGACGCTGGGCGGACCTGGCCACCCGACAACTGCCCGACCTGCGCGTGCTGGCGCCCGACCTGCGCGGACACGGCGGCTCGACGGCGCTGCCGCCGTGGAACTTCGAGACCATCGTCGCCGACCTGGTCGAATTGCTCACCGCGGAGGCCGACGGGCCGGTGGTTGTCTTGGCGCACTCGTTCGGCGGCGCGTGTGCGCTGCATCTGGCCCACCATCATCCGGAACTGGTGCGCGCGCTCGTCCTGCTCGACCCGGCCATCGCGCTGGCACCGGAATGGCTCAACGAGATCGCGCTGTCCACCCTGGTATCTGCCGATTACGACAGCGTCGAGCAGGCTCGCCAGGACAAACTGGACACCGGTTGGGGCGACGTGGCGCCGCGGCTACTGGAGGCCGAGCTCACCGAGCACCTGATGTCCCGCACGGACGGGCGCTTCGGGTGGCGGGTGAGTCTGCCCGCGATCAACTCCTACTGGGGGCAGTTGGCGCGTCAGTGGGTGCTGCCACCCGCCGACCTGCCGACGGTGCTGGTGCAGGCGATGAAGGTCGATCCGCCGTTCGTCACACCGGAGTTCCGCGCGGCGCTCGTCGCGCACCTGGGCCCGAATTCGACCGTGCTCGAATGGAACAGCGATCACATGGTCGCTCAGGCGCATCCGGTCGAGACCGGCGAACTCGTGCGCTCGGTGCTGTAACCGGTGGCCACCACCGATGCCCAGGTCGAGCAGGTACGTGCCCTGGTCGCCTCGATCCCCGCGGGCCGCGTGGCCACCTACGGCGACATCGCCATGGCCGCGGGACTGTCCACGCCGCGCACGGTCGGTTGGATCATGCGCACCGACGCTGCCGACCTCCCTTGGCATCGGGTGATCGGCGCGGGTGGCAAGCCCGCCGCGCACTTGGCCCACCGCCAGCTACGCCTACTCGTCGAGGAGGGCGTTCCGGTCCGGGATGGACGAGTGGATCTGCCCGCCGCGCGCTTTCGTTTCCCCGATACGCCCGCGCGCTGATTCACACCCGGTCGAAAGCCGTCCCGATCGAGCCGCGCCCAGTACCGTGGATTTCATGTCCACCCGCCTGGCATGTGTCGTGTTCGACGCGGACCGGCCACGGTCCGTCGCGGGCTTCTGGGCTGAGCTACTCGGCTGGACGGTAACTCTCGATCGGCCCGACCAAGTGGACGTCGCGGCACCCGACCCCGACAGCCCGGAACTCGCCCTCACCTTCCTGCCGTCGACGCGCGCCAAGCGCGGCAAGAACCGCCTACACCTCGATCTGGCCAGCCGCTCACTCGACCATCAACGCACCCAGGTGGACCAGGCGTTGGCACTCGGCGCGCATCCCGTCGACATCGGCCAGGGCGTGGTCCCCTGGGTGGTGCTCGCCGATCCGGAGGGCAACGAGTTCTGTGTGTTGGAGCCGAGGGCGGAGTACGTGGACGCCGGCGCCGTGGCGGCCATCGTCGTCGACACGCGCGACCATGTACGCCTCGCCGATTTCTGGTCGGCCGCGTCGGGGTGGCCGGTGACCCGCCACGCCGCGCGGCTGACCGGGTTGCGTTCGGCGACCGGACTCGGCTCCTGGCTGGAGTTCGTACACAGCGCGCAGCCGAGTCCCGGCCGGTGCCGGCTGTCCCTGGATCTCGCCGCGTTTCCGGCCGTTGACCAGGCCGCCGAGCTGGACCGGCTCCGCGCCGCCGGTGCGACCCCGATCGACTCCGACCGTGTGAACTGCCTGGCGCTCACCGACCCGGAGACCAACGAGTTCCGCCTGCGCTGGCTGGCGCATGACTGGTCGACCACGTGATCGGCGCCATCCGCTGCCCGCCCTCCTGGTAGCGACGACTTAGCATGTCGCCATGGTGTACCTAGGTCGTGGCGTGTGACTGCCGCCGACGCGATCGTGCTCGCGGGCGGACGGGCCAGCCGGATGGGCGGCGTGGACAAGCCCGCGATTGTCATCGGTGGCCGCTCCATGCTCGAGGCGGCGCTGGCCGCGGTGGCCTGCTGCGCGCACACCGTGGTCGTCGGACCGCATCGTCCCGAGCTGCCCCCGGAGATCCGACAGGTCACCGAGGTGCCTCCGGGGTCGGGGCCGGTGTCCGCGCTCGGCGCGGGCCTGCGCGCGCTCGGCGCGGCCGCGCCGTTGGTGCTGGTGCTCGCCGCAGATCTGCCGTTCGTGTCGGGGCGGACGATGAGTGAACTCATCCGACACTGCACCGAATCCGGCGCGGACGCGGTGTTCGCGGCCGACGAGTCCGGACGCCCCCAGTACTTGATCGGGGTGTGGCGACGCTCCGCGCTGGTGGCCGCGCTGGACGGGCTGGACTCGCTGATCAATCAGCCGATGAAAGCACTCGTTCCGGCAGATTCGGCGATCATCGCGCTGCCAGGCGTCACCGACTGCGACACCGAGGAGCAGGTGCGGCGGGCCAGGGCGGCGGTCGGCACGCCGCGCCGACACCTGCCGGTCGACCTCGACGAGGCACGAAACATTGTGCGTGGCGCGCTGTCGCGACTCACCGCCTATCCGGCCGACCTGCGCTCGGTCAGCGGCGCGACGCTCGCGGGACCGCTGACGGCCGCGGCGCCACTGCCCCGCTTCGACGTGTCGGCGATGGATGGCTACGCGGTGGCGGGCAACGGCCCGTGGCGGCTGCGGCGCGATATCGGCTTCGCGGGTGGACAGCGTCCGGTCGGACTGGTGTCCGGCGAGGCCGTGCGGGTCGCGACCGGCGCACATGTGCCGGATGGCACCACCGGCGTGCTCCGCGACGAGTTCGCCCATACCGCCGACGACACCCTCCACCGGCTGCCGGACACCCCGCTTCGCGACGACATCCGCCATCACGGCGAAGACCGTGAAATCGGCGATCTCGTCGCGCCCGAAGGCACTCCGGTCACCGCGGCGCTGGTCTCCGCGGCGGCCAGCGTCGAGGTCACCACCGCTCTGGTGCGCGGCCCGGTGCGCGCGCGCATCGTCATGACCGGCGACGAGATCCGTGGCGAGGGGCCACTACAGGCGGGCCAGACCCGCGACTCGCTCGGACCGATCCTGCCGGACCTGTTGTCCTGGTATGGCATTCGCAGCACCGACCACGTGCATCTGCGCGATACCCCGCACGGCTTCGACGAACTCTTGGCCGACGCGCCGGATCGCGATCTGCTGGTGGTCGTCGGCGCGACCGGCGGCGGCGCCGCCGATCAATTGCGGGCGGCGTTGGCCCGCGCCGACGCCCGGATTCTGGTGCGGCGCCTGCGGCTGCGCCCGGGCGGCTCCACCGTAATCGCCGAACTCGCCTCCGGCACCACCGTCCTCGGCCTCCCCGGCAACCCGTTCGCGGCCGTCGCGGCCCTGATGACCATGGCGCCCGCCATCGTGACGGGTAGGACCGGCGCGGTTCCCGCCCGTCCGCTGCGCGGTCCGCTGCGCAATGCGGCCGCTGTCGCAGGCCCGATTCCCCGCATCGTTCCGGTCCGCGTCGCCGACGAGGGTGGCTGGGTCGGCGACCCCGCCACCCGGACCGCCCACCTCGGTGGCCTGATCGACCGCGACGGCCTGGTCGTTGTCGGGGAGCATGCCGTCGACGACGCGATCGTCGAATTCCTCCCACTGCGCCGCTGAGGTCGCTGCTGGGCCATCGCGGGATGCCGGTCGACGGTCGGGTAGTAGATCTCGCGCCGCAACCGTTGCAAGTCCGGCGTTTTGGACGTGGAAGTTGTGTACCGGGTGCTTTCACGCCCGCGCAGCGGCCCGTGTGCCGAGTTCTCATACGTCGACGTGTACTTTTTCACCTGGCCCGACATGCCGGAAGCACGCGCGAGAGTCCAGGCAGGCAGCGGAGCACCGCGTCGAGCTGGGCACGCGCACGCTCCTGACCGGACGACGCATCGGTCATCTACAACACCGTGATCAACACAAGGTGACCACGCCACGCGAAAAGTATTGGTCCGCACCGTTGGACCGGTGCAAGCGTTCGAATCCAATCCTCCGGAACCCACCCAGCCCAGCGAGCCGACGAACTTCTGGCTCCTCCAACACATCCTGTGCGGTGCACCGAAGCCCGCGGGCAGTTCTCCCACCGAGGTCGAGCGCGGCAGCACCCAGAACACGACCACCAACGCCACGCACCTGGCGCTCGTCTCCGTGCGTAAACCGGAATATGTGCTCGTCAGCACAGCGGGCAGGCTTGTGCGATTCCCCGAACGAGGGATGGATTCGCCCGGCTTACGTGTTGATCCAGCGGGCGCAGAGTCGGTGGCCGCGCAGTGACGCGATGCGCTGACGAAAGTGGCCGTGGCGCTTGCCGATCGGATCGCTCCGCGGTGCGCGCCGGTGCGACAGAGACACTTCCGCGCCGCACCGCCCCGACCACACCCGGTTTTCGAATCCCGAATATGCCGTTCAAATATCTGCGGTCGAGCACTTCGCGCACAACACCCGCCGGATGTCGCCTGACCGCACTGAAACCGAGAATCGTCGAGCCCGTCGACGTTTTCGACACACAATGAACCTATACGCCGCCCACACGTCCCGATTCCTTATCTAATCTCACCATCAATAGGCTGTCTACCAGCATGGATGGCCGCTACAGCCCATATTTTTCCGGTCCTCTTCCACAACTGATATCCGGTCGCTATCGTGTGTTTTGTTAGGCGAATATCAATCACCCGGAAAGGACCGAGTGGAAGATGGCTGAAAAGTCTAAGAAAGCGCCTAAGAAAATGCCGAAGCAGATGCCGAGGCAACAGCAGCAACAGCGTCAGGAGCAGGGCATGCCCGACGCGAACGAAGGCCGCCGGCAGGGCAGCCAGCGCCAGTCGGACGCACCCGAACGGCGCGGCGAGCAGGACCGCCGCCTCGGCCACTAACTGATCTGCGCCACCTCCGCCGCCGGTTCCCGTCCTCCCCGGGGGCCGGCGGCGGTCGTGCGGACCCGCCGATGCCGATTGTCGAACGATCTTCTGGCCGACACGGATTCGTCGGCCGAACCGACCGTCGGGTGCACGCCGCTCGCCGCGAGCCTCCTCGACGCGAAACACACAGGTGACAGCGCCGATTCGGTGATGTGGCGCCTACCTGAGAGGTAATTGCGACCCACGGCCGCACGGGCCTAGGTTCGGTTCGATGCCCTTCGGTGTCATCGGACCGAGGAACGGAATCCCATGCCCGCTTATGGTTTCGCCCACCTGCGCAGTCGCACACCGCATACCGACATCCTCGAGTATCTACAGCGAATCCAGGCAACGCTCGATCCGTTCGGCGGCCGATTCGTCATCCACGGACCGCCGACCGAAGTCCTGGAGGGCGCCTGGCCGGGCAGCATGGTGCTGATCGAATTCCCTGACCTGGCCGAGGCCCGAGAGTGGTACCACTCGGCCGCCTATCAGGCGATCCTGCCGCTGCGCGCCGACCACATCGAGGGCGACCTACTGCTGATCGAGGGCGTCGGCCCGCACTACGACCCGCGCGAACGCGCCGCGAAACTGCGCGCCGAGGCATCCGGGACCACCACCTGACGGGACTTTCGCCCATCGAGCGCCGTCCGATACCGTTGACCAGGCACAACAAGGCTCGACGCGATGAAGGATGGCCGGATGGAGGACAGTTCTCTGACCTGGGAGGATGGTGCGCTGGTCACTATCGACCAGCGCGGACTGCCGCACGAAGTGCGCGAACTGCGCCTGAGCACGGTCGACCAGGTGATCGACGCGATCAAGACACTGGCCATCCGCGGCGCGCCCGCCATCGGCATCGCGGGTGCGTTCGGCGTCGTCATCGCCGCTGCGGCGCACACCACCGAGGGGGTGCTCGACGAACCGGCGGTACTGGCCGACGCCGATCGGATCACGAAGGCCCGCCCGACCGCGGTCAACCTGGCTTGGGCAGTCGAGCGCGTCCGGGCAAAAGTGGCGCAGGGTACCGATGCGGTGCTCGCCGAAACGCTCGCCATGCTCGCCGAGGACGGCAGGGTGAACCGGGCCGCCGCGGCCAATGCCGCGGACCTCGTGCAAGAACTCTGCCCCCGCCGGCCGCTGCGCGTGCTGACCCATTGCAACACTGGAAGGCTCGCGACCAGCGCGTTCGGCACCGCCATCGGCGCGCTGCGGGTGCTGTCCGAGCGCGGCGCGATCGAACACGTCCTGGTCGACGAGACCCGACCGCTGCTGCAAGGCGCCCGGCTGACCACCTGGGAACTGGCCGAGGCAGGCATCCCGCATCGGCTGACCATCGACTCCGCCGCCGCGTGGGCGATGGCGACCGGTCAGGTC
Organism: Nocardia sp. NPDC049220; assembly: GCF_040647855.1. Taxonomy (NCBI): domain Bacteria; kingdom Bacillati; phylum Actinomycetota; class Actinomycetes; order Mycobacteriales; family Nocardiaceae; genus Nocardia; species Nocardia sp. NPDC049220. The sequence continues at coordinate 214,757 of NZ_JBEZDA010000001.1, read as the reverse complement.
GACTGCGTCCTGGTCGGCGCCGACCGCGTGACGGCGAACGGCGACGTCGCCAACAAGATCGGTACCTACGCCCTGGCACTCGCGGCCCGCCACCACGGCATCCCGTTTCTCGTGGTCGCCCCGGAGTCGACCCGCGATCTGACGATGGCCACCGGCCGCGAGATCGTCGTCGAGGAGCGCGCGGCGACCGAAATAACCGGATTCGCCGGCGTCGCAACGGCTCCCGTGGACACCGAGGTCTTCAATCCCGCCTTCGACGTGACACCGGGAGACCTGGTGACGGCGGTGATCACCGAGCGCGGCGTGGTCCATCGCTCGGATCCCGCGCCCGGCACGGCGATCGCCGACCTCGCACGCGAGCTCTACCAGCGCGGCTGGATGCCAGGCACGGCGGGCAACATCTCGGTGCGCACCGGCGAGACCGCCGTTGTCACCGGAAGCGGTTTGTCCAAAGGCGAACTCACCGAGCACGATATGGTCACCGTCCGCGTCGAGGACTCGGCGGCGGTGTCCGACCGCGGCCGTCGTCCCTCGGCGGAGACCACGATTCACACCGCTGTCTACCGGACCGGCCCGGCGCGGGCCGTGGTGCACATCCATCCGCCGTACGCCACGGCACTGGCCACCCGTTCGGCCGTTCCCGGCACGGTCGGCACCGTGCGCATCACCGACTACGAGCTCATCAAGGGGCTCGGTGGCGCCGATCCGGCCGCCATCGACATCCCGGTGTTCCCGAATTGGCCCGACGTACCGCGGATCGGCGCGGACATCGAGCGCTATCTCCTCGACCACCCCGACGCTGCCCCGATCCTGTTCATCGCGGGCCACGGGATCACCGCGTGGGGGGATAATCTCTCGCAGGCGCGCGATCGCGCCGAATGTCTGGAAGCGCTGTGTGAGCTGGTGTCGCACACCGGCAGCCCGGCGGCGTTCGGCACTCGTGCGGATGTTCTCGAGATTGGACTGACATGACCCTGCTCCAGGTGATGGCCGCCGGCAATGCGGCCGACGTGCGTGTGCGTACGACCGACGACGAGCTGATCGGCACCGAATTGGCCAGGCACGGCATCACCTTCGGCCGCTGGCCGGTGGTGGAGGACGCCGCGTCTCGCTCCTCCGATGATCTGCTCGCGCATTACGCCGCCGAGGTCGCCGAGCTGAACGAGTCCGGGCGCTACCAGCACATCGACGTCGCCCGCATCCATCCCGACGACGCCGACCCGCAATGGCCGCAGGTCGCCAAGGGCGCGCGCGAGAAGTTCCTCGACGAGCACCGGCACGCCGAGGACGAGGTGCGTTTCTTCGCCGCCGGCCGCGGCTGCTTCTACCTGCACCTCGACGGCGAGGTCCTCGCTGTGGTGTGCGAGGGCGGCGACCTGCTCTCGGTGCCCGCCGGAACGCTGCATTGGTTCGACATGGGCGCCCGCCCGGACTTCATCGCTATCCGCTTCTTCGAGGAGGCGGACGGCTGGGTCGGCGATTTCACCGGCGACCGAATCAGCGCGGGCTTCCCGACCCTCGACGAGCTGCTGACCGCGCCGTGATCGGCGCCGTCGTCATCGACATCGAGGGCACCACCAGTCCGACCAGTTCGGTCCGCGAGGACCTGTACGGCTACACCCGAGAACGGCTTGCGGCCTGGCTGGCCGAGCACGGCTCCGCGGCGGCGGCGCCGATCCTCGCCGCGACCAGGCGACTGGCGGGGCGGCCGAACGCCGATACGGCCGAGATCGCCGAGATCTTGCGCACCTGGCTCGATTCGGATGTGAAGGCCGAACCGCTCAAGACCGCGCAGGGCCTGATCTGCGCGGAGGGCTTCCGCGGCGGCGCGCTGCACGGCGAATTCTTCGCAGATGTGCCGCCCGCGCTCGCCGCATGGCATGCCGCGGGCGCTGCGCTGTATGTCTATTCCTCGGGAACGGTTCGCAATCAACAGGATTGGTTCGCCTTCGCGCGCGGCGGCAGCCTGTCCGCGCTGATCAGCGGATATTTCGACCTGACAACGGCAGGCGGCAAACGCGAACCGTCCTCGTACGCGAAGATCGCGAGCGCGATCGGCCTCCCGGCCGAACGCATCCTGTTCTTGTCGGACCACCCGGATGAGCTCGACGCAGCCGTCGCGGCCGGCTGGCGGGTCGTCGGTCTCGACCGCGCCGGCGAGCCCAATCCGCCACGGCCGCCCCATCGCTGGGTCGACACGTTCGCGGACGTGGATCCCGCTGAGTGACCGCGGCGGCGGTGCGCGAGAAGACCCACCCGGGAGCGGAATGCGCGGGCCGGGCGGGTCCCCATCCGGGTCAGGCGTTGTCGTAGGCGTCCCGGAGCGCCGCGATGTCGAGTTTGGACATGCCGCGCAGTGCGGTGCCGACAGCGATGGTCTTGGCGGAGTCCGCGCCGCTCATCAATTTCGGCAGCACGGAGGGCACCACCTGCCAGGACAGACCGTAACGGTCGGTCAGCCAACCGCAGGGACCTGGCTTCCCACCGTCCGCGGTGAGGGCATCCCACAGCCGGTCGACCTCGTCCTGGGTGTCCACGACGATCTGCAGCGAAGCCGCCTCGGTGAGCGGGTGGTCCGGGCCGCCGTTCATGAGCGTGATCGCCTGACCGTCCAGGTCGATCGAGACGATGAACGCGGACCCGTCGGAGTTGCGCGCGATATCGACGATCCGCGAGTTCGGCACCACCGAGGTGTAGCGGGCAGCGGCCTCCTCGGCGCCGCCGTCGAACCAGAAGAAAGTGTTGACGGACATGATGTGCTCCTCTGTCGGTGTGTGTCCTGTTGTCGCCCGTTGGTCGGAACTGTCGGTGCGCGTTCGACACATTTCGCGAACTTTCTTCCGAACCTCGCACAATCGCTGGTGCAACACGGGCTCCGTGCCTCTCCCCGCGCGGGCGATGGCGGCCGATGGTGCGCGAACGTCAACTACGCACAGGGCGGCGCGGGTTCGTCCACGAACAGCGGCATTCCGGTGGGTGGGGCGTAGACCACGTCGAGGATCAGCGGTTCGCGGCCGAGATTGTGGCCGATGTGCACGTTCCACTCGCCGGCGGGCTCGAAGATGAAATCGCCCGCTCGGTAGACCGGCGCGTCACACTCGGGCCCGGGATGGGTGAGGGTACCGGCGCGGACGAATCCGAAAACCGGGCCGTCATGGTGGTGCCAGCCGGTGGAACCGCCGGGGCCGATGGTGATCTCGCGGACGACGAAGTCGGTGCCGGCGACGAAGGGGAGCAGTCCCGCGGGAATCTGCGCCTGGCTGAGGGTGACCGCGGTGATGTCGCTACCTGGGGTCGCGTGAGCGTTCGCCGCCAGCACCGGCGAGCCGACGAGCACGGCCACCGCGACGGCGGAACGGGTGAAAATCGCCATCCGCGCAGCCTAGTTCCTGGTCCAAATACGTTGTGGTGCTGACGCCCCGGCTGCTCGGTGAGCGCAGTGTGATGGCTGCTGTTCTGCCCCCTGATGACCACCTGTCGACTGCGCTCGAGGAACAGCTCATGACCGGGCGCCGGAAACTCGAGCGGTGCGCCGAATCCGTCACCCGAGCGAGAACCGGTCCAGAATCAGGGTTTTGTGATGTTTGCGCGGATTGTCCGGAGCTATCCAGTGGTAACAAACACAGACGGGCGCGGTTGATCCGTTATTCCCGCACACGGTGCTGGTCAAGTTGCTGAAAATGCTCAGTCCGTACAGCATCGGCGGTATGCCGTCCACTCCGCTGAACCCAGCAGGCGACATTCCGGACACCGGAATCCCTGGCCGTCTCGCCGCCGATATGACAATGACGGAACAACACGAGTGGCACCGCGCCTATCTGCGCCGCCATCCGGTGTCGCGGCGCAACATCCTGCGGGGCGCCGCCGCGGCCGCCGCCGTCGCCACGGTCGGTGTTTCGCCGTTCGGCCGGCGCGCCTACGCCGAGGACGCCCCGCTCGCGGTCGGCGGACGACATGTCGGATACGGGCAGGACGCCGCGAGCCAGCTGCGCTTCGCCGGCCAATTGTCCCGGCGACCGGCAGGCGCCACGGTGTACCTCGATCATGGCCCCTCCCCTGCCCTGGGCGCGACAGTCGAGGCCGAAGTGCGCAATTTGCTCACTCAGGTGCCCACGGCCGACGGCGGAGTCCTCGCGGCGGAACAGTTCTACGTCCACGCCCCGGTGGACGGCCTGCCCGGCCGAGTGCCGCATTTCTACCGCTGGCGGACCTCCGACGGATTCGTCGGCGACATCCGCGCCGCCGCACCGGCGATGCCGACCGGACGGGCCGCAATCCTGCCGTTCCGCTTCACCATGATGGGCGACCAGGGGACCGACGCGACTCCTGGGCTGCCGGACGGTGTCGCCGCGGGCGACTACGACGACAAGTACTACAAAGCCGACAACGATCCGACCGTTTCCCACGCGGACAACGTGCTGCGCCAGATCGCGGCGGCCCGGCCGGATTTCCACATCCTGGCGGGCGACATCGCCTACGCCGACCCCTCCGGCGCAGGCAAACCAGGTCAATTCGTCGGCCACGAAGCACAACCGGTGAGCGGGTTCGACAAGTACAACCCCTATGTCTGGGATGTCTATTTCGGCGCCATCGAGGTCAGCGCCGCGCAGACGCCGTGGATGTTCGCCACCGGCAACCACGACATGGAAGCGACGTACGGGAACAACGGCTACGGCGGACATCTCGCGCGACTCGACCCTCCGGGCAACGGTCCGGCGGGCTGCCCCTCGGCGTATTCGTTCACCTACGGCAATGTCGCGGTGCTCTCGCTCGATGCCAACGACGTCACCTACGAGATCCGTGCCAACACCGGTTATTCCGTTGGCACGCAGACAAGTTGGGTGGAGCGCACGCTCGCGGCCTACCGCGCCGATCGCGACATCGATTTCATCGTCTGTTTCTTCCACCACTGTGCCTACTCGACCACCGAGGCGCACGCCAGCGACGGCGGGGTGCGCGACGCCTGGGTCGGACTGTTCGACCGGTACCAGGTGGATCTGGTATTGCAGGGCCACAACCACGTCTATGAGCGCACCGATCCGATCCGCGGTGGGAGTGCGACGAAAGTCGCGGGCGACAACTCGATCGTCTACCCCGACACCGAGGGGACCGTCTACTACACCGTCGGAGGCGGCGGACGCCCGCGCTACGACTTCCAACCCGGTTCGCTGGAGTCCTTCCGTGGCAATGAATTGCCCGACACCACGGTGCCCAACAGCTATGTCTGGACGCCCGACGGTGGCAAGCAGGATGAGGCCGCACCATGGTCGCGGGTCCGCTTCCGGAACTACTCGTTCCTGCGCGTCGACGTGCGCCCCGGCGTCTTCGCCAGCGAGATGGACGTGGTCGCGGTCGACGAGTACGGCCGCGAGTTCGACCGGGTGACCTTCCGCCGCCAGGTCCGGCCCTGACGCGCTATTTCTTCGCCCTTTTCGGTGGGAGGGTCCGGGCGTAGGCGATGCCGCGCCCAACCCACTCCCGCAGCACTTCGTCGTCGTCGGCCGCCGCTGGGTCGACCCGAAGCCAGCCGACCATCTCGCGACCACCCATGATCATGGGCTCGACCGCGGCGCCGACTAGCCGCTCCCCCTCCTCCGGGTCGACCCGGACCAGCAGGCCGCCTCGGCCACTGGCCGCCACCGCCATGTTGCCGCCGATCAGGAACGCCAGGCCGCCGAACATCCGCTGCTCGGTGAGTTCCGGCCCCGGCACGATCAACTCACGGATTCGCTCGGCCAGTTCCTCGTCGTATGCCATGGCGGGATTGTCCACCTCGGGTACGACAGGTTCGCCGCTATACGCCGAGCGCCGCGGCGAACAGCGGCCAGGACTGGTGCACATCGTCCTGCCAATACGACCAGGCGTGTGTGCCCGCCGGACGGAAATTGGCGGTGACCGGGATGCCTAGGGACTCCAGCCGGTCTACCAGCGGGCGGGCGCATCCGTTGACCACCGTCTCCATGAGACCGCCGACCAAAATCCGATCCAGCAGCCGGATCGGGTTGCCCTCGATACCCGTGTCATCGAGCGTCTCGTGCTCGCCCGCGACGCCGGAACCCGACGAGATATACAGCGCCACGCCGCGCAGCCGCTCCGCCTGCACCATCGGATCGTGCTCGGCCCAGGCCGGATCCTCCGGCCCGCCCCACATGTTGCTCGCGTTCGCGCCGAATACCGCGAGCTGCGAGTTGACGTATGCCTGCGACACCGGGTCGCTGATGCGCGGGCATCCGCTGTACGCGCCGACCGCGCGGTACATGCCCGGCGCACCGATCGCCAGGTTCAACGCGGACGTCGCCGACATGGACGTGCCGGCGACGGCGTTACGTCCGTTCATCCCGAACCTGGATTCCAGCAAAGGGGGCAGTTCCTTGGTCAGGAAGGTGGTCCACCGATTGCGGCCGAGGACCGGATCGTCGTGCAGCCAGTCGGTGTAGTAGCTGGCGCGCCCGCCCATCGGCACGATCACGTTGACCGGCTTGTCGGCGAAGAACTCCGCGACGTCGGTGCGCCGCATCCACGGTCCACCATCCTCGCCACCGTCCACCGCGTTCAGGAGGTACAGCGCGGGGGCGCCGGCCCCGGGATGCGACATCCACAGGGTGATGGGACGGTCCATCGCGGCCGAATGCACGACGACTTCGAACTGCCGCCCGCCCAGCGGCCGAACGTCGAGAATCTGTGAGCCAGGGTCGGCGGCGGCCTTCGCGGCCGGAAGGAGTGCGGCGCAGACCGCGAGGAGGGAAACCAGGCATCGCATGGGCCGGTACATGGATCGAGTTTGTATCACGCCAGCCAAACCCATACAGCATCCTTCGGGCACGTTATCCAATCGGAGCATAAGCGCAGTTCAGCAGTGATACATTCGGTGGACTCGAGAATATGCAGCGGCGCAGCTATTTATCAGCGACGTTTGCGGATTCGTACGGCCGACGCCGCGCGAATGCTCTTCACGTCCGCGCCGACCGCCGTCCGGTACGCGGCGCCGTGCCGGGACCGCAATGACGAGGCATTCCCTAGCTGACCGTCTCTTTCCGAGGCGATCTCGATGTCTACGAACCTGGAACCGTCATCGGCGCTCTCCGATCCGGGTGTAGGACAATCGGTTACGCACCCCGCGGAATGCGCTCGGCGCGGCACCCGATTCCCCAGCGGAACTGTCGAATACTCAGCGCGCCCGCACCCGGACCATCTCGCGCGCAGCGGTCCGGTATCGGTCGGCGAGCAGCCGGACCGCTGCCGGATGAACCCCGATGGGTTCGGCGACGCCGTCCGCGCCCGCCTCGGACAAACGCTGGTGGAACAGTCCGTGCGCCAGCAGGTACGAGGCGATGAGCACCCGCCGCGCGCCGGTGGCACGTAGCTCGGCGACCACCTCCGGTATCCGTGGCGCGCCGGTCGCGACATAACCGATGCGGACCGGAGCACCGAGATATTCGGCCAGCAGCGCGGCCGCACGCCGAATATCCGCGCGGGCGCGGGCGTCCGACGAGCCCGCCGCGGCGAAGACCACCGCATCACCCGGCCCCCAACCCGCGGCACGCAGGCGCACGGCCATGATCCGCGCCAACGCGCGATCGGGCCCCATCGCGGCGGTGACCACCACCGCCGGATGGGCACTGTCGGCCACCTCGCGCGGCACGTCCTGGTAGACGTGATATCCCGAGGCCAGGAACGCCGGAACCACCACGGCGGACTCGAATTTCCCGGACGGCGTCACCAGACCGCGCAGCACTTCGGCGGGCGAAGGACCCAGCACGTCGACGAAGGCCGTACGCACTCTAGGTGTCGGCGTGGTGCCACGCCCAGAAATCCCGGCGCCGAGTTCCTTCGACACGGCCTCGGCGAGCGCCGCGATCATCTGCACGCCCTTGCTGCTGCGAGTCCCGTGCGCCACCAGCACCAAGGCTGGCGCGGTCACCAGTTGCCCGCAGGCTGGACATACTGCGGGCCCCGGGGCGGAAGGTCGACTCCGGGCGCCCGCTGGCCTCCGGCCATCTGATGGGGTGGATTGTCGTCGGCGTATTCCGCTGGGTCCAGCGCGAGCCGATATCCACGTTTGACCACGGTCTGAATCACTTTGGGTGTCCCGAGCCCGGCACGCAGGCGAGCGATGGCGGTTTCTACCGCGTGGGTGTCCTCACCGCCGCCGGGCAGCGCGGCAAGTAGGTCCTCGCGGGAGACGACCCGACCGGGCTGCCCGGCCAGCGCACGCATCAAGGCCATCGGCGCCGGCGCCAGCTGGCGCACCTGGCCGTCGACCACCACACCGGCGCCGCGCACGCTGATGTGATGCCCGGCGGCGTGAATCCGGTTGGCGCGCCGTGGCAGTTCCTCGGCGACGTGGCGGGCCAGCGCGCCGAGCCGCGCCCGGCCCGGCATCGAGGTGGGCACCCCGAGTTCTTCCAGCGGCGCCGCCGTGATCGGGCCGACGCACGCCGCGAGCACCCGACCGCGCAGTGCGTACACCAGTCGTTCGAGCAGGCCGGTTCCGTTGGCGCGCATCAACATCGACGCGACGGCGGGCGCGCTGGTGAAGGTGACGCAGTCCAGACCGGAGGTGACGACGGCCTCGATCAGCTGATCCAACGGGCCCTGGTCGTCCGGGGGAACCCATCGGTACACCGGAACCGGGACGACATCCGCGCCGGCGCACCGCAATACCTCGCAGAAGTCGGGAACCGGTTCCCACTCGGTGGTCGCGCCATGCAACTGCACCGCGATCCGCACACCCGACACACCTTCGGCGAGCAGATGGTCGAGCACTTCGGCGGAAGACTCGGAGCCGGGCGACCATTCCTCACGCAGTTCCGCGGCGCGGATCGCGCCTTTGGCCTTCGGACCGCGCGCGAGCATCCGAGTGGCGCCGAGGGTGTTCCGCAGATCGTCGGCCAATCCCCAGCCTTCAGCCGCCTCCATCCACCCGCGGAAGCCGATGCCGGTGGTGGCCACGGTGATCTGGGGCGGTTCGGCGACCAGCAGCCGGGTGACCCGCTCCAGTTCGGTGTCGTCGGCGAGCGGAATGATCCGGATGGCCGGTGCGAACACGATCTCCGCGCCCCGTCGCCGCAGCAGCGTGGCGAACTCTTCGGCCCGTCTGGACGCCGTGATGCCGATGGTGAACCCGGCCAGACAGGCATCCGCCGCGAGGGTGGTCATGCTGTCATTCCTCCGAGCCGAGCCCGGGGATCACCGGTTCGTTGGAGACCGAGACGATGCCGTCACCCACGCGCACCGCGTACACCGGCAGCATCGCCGATTCGTCGTCCAGGCAGCGCCCGTCGACCAGCGAGAAGGCCTGCTTCAGCAAAGGTGACGCGACGACGGGCACGCCGCCGCGATCGCCGACGATCCCGCGCGAGATGACCGCGGCCCGGCCGATCGGGTCGATATTGCCAACGGCGTAGAGCATGCCGTCGGCTAATAGGAACAGAGCGGCCTGTCGGCCACCTTTCAACAACACCGCGACGCCGCGGCCGGGAATCAGGTAGTCGAGCCGACATGCCTGCGTCCACCCCGTGGCGGTAGCTGCGGCGATGCCGGGAGTATCGATCACAGTCATCGGTGTCATCCTCCAAACGCCTTGACCATTCGTACCGGCGTTCTGTTTCTGTGCGGTTAAGCGATCATTGCCCCTGCGTGGCAACCGGTATTTCCGGCAGTCCGAGCAGGACGGGCACCTTCCGCTCGCCGGTTTCGTCGAAGGAAATCGTCGGATCGGCTTCCTCAGGGGCGTTGACGAACGAGACGAAGCGAGACAGCTTCTCGTCGTCGTCCAGCACCGCGGCCCACTCGTCGCGGTAGCCGGCGACATGCTGGGCCATCGCCGCCTCCAGATCGTCGGCGATGCTGAGGCCGTCCTCGCAGATCACCCGTCGAAGCTGAGTCAGGCCGCCCTCCAGCGCCGCTTGCCACGGCGCGGTGCGCTGCAGCCGATCGGCGGTGCGGATGTAGAACATCAGATAGCGGTCGATGTACTTGATCAGGGTCTCGTCATCGAGATCGCCCGCGAGCAGCACGCCATGTTGGGGAGTGAGGCCGCCGTTGCCACCGACATACAGGTTCCAGCCGTTCTCGGTGGCGATCACACCGACGTCCTTGCCGCGGGCCTCGGCGCATTCGCGGGCGCAGCCGGAGACGGCCAGTTTCAACTTGTGCGGCGAGCGCAGACCTCGGTAGCGCTTCTCCAGCAGCACGGCCATGCCGACCGAATCCTGCTGGCCGTAACGGCACCAGGCAGAACCGACGCAGCTCTTCACGGTGCGCAACGACTTGCCGTACGCGTGACCGGATTCCATGCCCGCGTCGACCAGTCGCCGCCAGATCACCGGGAGTTGTTCGACGCGGGCGCCGAACAGGTCGATGCGCTGGCCGCCGGTCACCTTCACATACAGGCCGAATTCTTTGGCCACCTCGCCGATGGTGATCAACTGCTCGGCGGTGACTTCGCCCCCCGGCATCCGCGGCACCACCGAGTAGGTGCCGTTCTTCTGCAAGTTGGCCAGGAAGTGGTCGTTGGTGTCCTGCAGGGCGGCCTGCTCGCCGTCGAGGATGTGCTCGCTCGAGGTGGAGGCGAGAATGGAGGCGACGGTCGGCTTGCAGATATCGCAACCGGTGCCCTTACCGTACTTGGTGATCAGGCCGGAGAAGGTACGGATGCCGGTCACCTGGACGATCTGGAACAGCTCGGCGCGGGACTGCTCGAAGTGCTCGCATAGTGCTTTGGACAGCTGCACACCGGACTGCTCGAGCAACTTCGCGAGCATGGGAACGCAACCGCCGCACGAGGTCCCGGCGGCGGTGCACGTCTTGATGCCGGGGATGTCGCAGGCGCCGTCGGCGATCGCACCGCGGATCGCGCCCTTCGTCACGTTGTTGCAGGAGCAGATCTGCGCGTCGTCCGGCAGCGCGTCCGCGCCGAGCTCCCGGCCCGCGGGCGAGATCAGCGCGGCGGGTTCCGCGGGCAGCGGACGGCCGACCAGTGGGCGCAGCGCCGCGTAGGCGGTGGCATCGCCGACCAGGATGCCGCCGAGCAGGATCTTCGCGTCATCGGAGACGACAAGCTTCGCGTAGGTGCCCTTGGCCGCGTCGTGCAGCACGACCGACAGCGCGCCGTCGGTGCTGCCGTGCGCATCACCGAAACTGGCCACGTCCACGCCGAGCAGTTTGAGCTTGGTCGACAGGTCCGCGCCGGGGAATTCGCCCGCGCCGCCGAGTAGTCGGTCCGCGACGACCTCGGCGGTGCTGTAACCGGGCGCGACCAGCCCGTAGCACACGCCCTGCACGGCGGCGCACTCCCCGATGGCCCAGATGTTCGGGTCGCTGGTCCGCATCCCGAGGTCGGTGACGATGCCACCGCGCGGTCCGACCTCGAGGCCCGCGTCGTGGGCGATCTGGTCGCGCGGGCGGACGCCGGCGGAGAACACCACCAGCCCGGCCTCGATGACCGATCCGTCCGACAGCGTGACCCGCACACCCTGATCACCCGTTTCGATCGACGAGGTACCGACGCCGGTGCGCACTCGCAGGCCGAGATCGGCGACCAGCCGCTCCAGGATCGCGCCGCCTCCCGCATCCACCTGGGCAGGCATCAACCTGGCGTTGAACTCGACCACGTGCGGGGTGAGCCCGAGCAGCCGCAGCGCGTTCGCCGCCTCCAGACCGAGCAGGCCGCCGCCGACCACCACGCCGGCCGCGCCGGGGCCCGCCGCTTCGGCGGCCGCGCGGATGCCGTCCAAGTCGTCGATGGTCCGGTAGACGAAGCACGCCGGGTGGTCGTGGCCGGGCACCGGCGGCACGAACGGGTAGGAGCCGGTGGCGAGCACCAGCGCGTCGTAGGCAAGGGTGTCCCCCGCCGAGGTGGTCACCGTGCGCGCCGTACGGTCGATCGTCTCGGCCCGCTCACCGAGCCGCAGTTCGATCAGGCCGTCACCGACGTACTCGTTGCCCGGCAGCGCGAGTGAGTTCGCGTCCCAGGCGCCGACGTAGGACGAGAGGCCGACCCGGTCATAAGCGGGTAGCCGCTCCTCGCCGAGGATGACGACCTGCCAGCGGCCGTCGCTGTCGCGCGAGCGCAGCGCCTCGACGAACCGGTGCCCGACCATCCCATGGCCGACCACCACCGCGGTCTTGCGATCGACTGTGGGCTGCATCTGGTGGTCCTCCTGGACTGGATCGGGTGTCAGGCGCGGACCGACACGGCGGACTCGGACGGGGCGCCGCCCGGCCCGGAACGGGCGGCATCGGCGGCGAGCGCCACTGTCTCGGCCGCCGCGACGACACCGGGGTCGGCGGACACGCCGCCGGCGCCGGGACGGCGCAGGAATACCGCCCAAACCGCCACGGCGCACACCACATAGAACGCCGTGAACACCCAGAACGCTGTGGTAGCCGAGGCTGTCGAGGAGTACGAGGAGCGCAGCACGAGGTTGATCGCGACACCCCCGAGCGCGCCGACGGCGCCGACGAAGCCGATCACCGCACCGGAGGTGTTGCGCGACCACTCGGCCCGCGCCGCGGCAGTGGCGTCCAGGCTGTGGGACTTCGCTTCGAAGACCGACGGAATGATCTTGGTGACCGATCCGTTGCCGATGCCCGACAGCACGAACAACGCGATGAAGCCGACGACGAGGGCGGTCAGCACGATTCCGCTCGCCACACCGCCGTGCTGGTCGGCCATCGCGGCGGCCACCGCGACCAGCACCGCGGCCGCCGTCATGGCGGCGAACACGAACAGGGTGACCCGGCTACCGCCGATCCGGTCGGCCCATTTGCCGCCGTAAGGCCTGGCCAGCGAACCGAGCAACGGACCGAGGAACGCGATCTGCGCGGCGTGCAGGGTGGCCTGCGCGACAGTGTCACCACCGGCCTTGAAACTGATCTGTAGCACCTGGCCGAAGGCGAAGCTGTAGCCGATGAACGAACCGAAGGTGCCGATATAAAGGAACGCGATCGCCCAGGACTGCGGCACCTTCAGCGCGGTGACCAGAGCGGACAGATCGGCATGTTGATTGGGCAGGTTGTCCATGTACCGGGCCGCGCCGAGCCCGGCCAGCGCGACCAGCACCAAGTAGACCGCACAGACCACCGAGGCGTACCCGTTGCCGAGCATCGCGATGACCAGCAGACCGATCAGCTGGATCACCGGAACACCGATATTGCCGCCGCCCGCGTTCAGGCCGAGCGCCCAACCCTTGAGCCGCTGCGGGTAGAAGGCGTTGATGTTTGTCATCGACGAGGCGAAGTTGCCGCCGCCGAAGCCCGCGAACGCCGCGACCACGAGAAACGTGGCGTACGAGGTACCCGGTTGGTTGATGAAATACAGCGTGAGCAGGGTCGGGACCAGCAGCAGCAGCGCGCTGAACACTGTCCAGTTGCGTCCGCCGAACCGCGCGGTCGCGACGGTGTAGGGAATCCGAAGCAACGCGCCGACGAGCGTCGGCATCGCGACCAGGAAGAACTTGCCCGCCGCGTCGATACCGAACTGGTCGGTGGGCATGAACAGCACCATCACCGACCAAATCGACCAGATCGAGAATCCCATGTGTTCGGCGACGACCGACCAGACCAGGTTGCGCTTGGCGATGTCCTTGCCGCCCGCTTCCCAGGCCACGACATCCTCGGCATCCCACTGCTCGATCGGCGACCGCCGGATCTTCGTTCGTTCCGGCGCTCCCGGGCGGTGACGCGTCAGCGAGCTCATCAGGGCCTCCCACAATTAGGTTGGCCCAACGGTAGGTAACGGGTATTGCCGAAATGCTGCGCGAAATGACCGTCAAATCAAAGGTTGCTCACGCCTGCGCACCGCACCGGGTGAGGCGGTCGCAGCGCCGAAGCCCGCCCAGCACCGATTCACCAGGTATCTTCGAGCATGCGCGGCTTGCACGCCTGCCAGGCGCCCGCGAGCAGAATGAGCACCGCGACGCCGAGCATCGTGAACGGGGCGAGCCATCCGTCGGTCGCCGTGCGCAACATGCCGAACAGCAGCGGACCGACGCAGGCCACCGCATACCCGACACCCTGGGTGAACCCGGACAGCGCGGCCGACCCGCCTGGCGTGCGAGTGCGCAGGTTGATCAGCGTCAGCGCCATCGGGAAGGTGCTCGGGCCGAGGCCGAGCAGCACAACCCACAGGATCGGCGCGCCCATCGGGGCGATCAGCAGCCCCGCGAACGCGGCGTAGAAGAACACCGCGCAGACCACCACGACCAGATACGGGTTCCGGAACCGAGCGACCACCGTAGGCGCGGTGAGCGCCGCGACCAGACCGACCACAGAGAACAGTCCGACCATCGCGCCGCCGAACCCGGCGCTCGCGCCCGCCTCGCGCAGGATCTTCGGCAGCCAGGTGAACATGGCATAAGTGGTCAACGATGTCATGCCGAACATACCGGCCATTCCCCAGGCGATCGGCGAACGCCAGACACGTCCGACGCGCGGGGTCGGCGCCGGTACGGCCGTCGTGTCCATCCGGTCGCGACCGCGCCGGCCCAGCAGGATCGCGATCCACGGCAGCGCCGCAGCGAACCCGGCCAGCGCCCACATTCCGAGCGACACTCGCCAGCCGTACGCGTCGGCGACCGGGATCGCGGCGAACGCAGGCACGATGCTGCCGATCTGGACCATCACGATGTACAGCGAACTCACCACCGCGAGGCGATCGGGAAAGTACCGCTTGACCAACGGCGGAATAACCACGTTGCCGATACCCATCCCGGCGAGCGCGAGCGCGGAGAAGGTGAGCAATCCCACGGTGCCCGACAACAACACCCGGATCAGCATGCCCGCGCCGGCCATCAGCATGGCGGTCAGCGCGGTCCGCTCCAACCCGAGCCGGCGCGCCAGAATCGGGGTGAGCAGTCCGGACAGCGCGAACATCGCGGTCGGGATCATGCCGAACACCCCGACAACGACGGCGCCGTAACCGATCTCGGCGCCGATCTGCTCGGCAAGGGGGCTGAACGCGGTGACGGCGACCCGCAGGGTGAGCGCGGACATCACAATGGCGGTAAGGACCAGCAGGCGACCCTCCGTCAAAGCGCGTCGACGGCGCTCGACCAGGACAGATTCCTGGCCGGCGGAAGTTTCGGAGAGGGTCGCAGTCACTGCGAAATCATAGGATGACCGGATGATGGAGGGCAACGGTTTGTGATGGGCGGTACTCTGTCGGTGTGCAACACGTCCGGCGTACCAGCCTCATCGCTCAGGTCACCGAACAGCTGCGTGCCGAAATTCGCTCCGGTCGTTGGCCGATCGGCTCCCGCATCCCCACCGAACCGGAACTCACCGAGCTCACCGGGACCGGCCGAAACACCGTACGCGAGGCCGTCCAAGCCCTCGTGCACGCCGGCATGCTGGAGCGGCGGCAAGGCTCGGGAACCTACGTGATCGCAGCCTCCGACCTCGGCGGCACCCTGGCGAAATACTTCGCCGACGCCGAGGAACGCGATGTGCTGGAGCTGCGGTTGGCCTTGGATACCACCGCGGCCGCACTAGCGGCGCGCCGCCGCGACGACACCGACATCGCGAATTTGCTCCGCCTGCTCGACGAACGCGACAAACAATGGGAAGACGACCCGGCCGCCGGGGTCACCGCGGATGTCGAGTTGCACCGCGCGATCGTCGTCGCGAGCCACAACACGGTGTACCTCGAGTTCTACGACTCACTGCTACCGATCATCGAACAGGTCATCCGCGCACGGACTTTGAAGTCCGACGACTCCTATACAGACGAGCACGCGGAATTGGTGCACGCGGTGATCGATGGCGACTCCGAGCGGTCCGCCTCGGCTACCCAGTGCTTTCTCCAGTCCTTGATCGCGGAATACCCGGACGCGCGGTAGCTGCGCACCATCGTGGGTAGGACGCCCGAAGCCATGGCGTGCGGACTTGGCAACTGCCCGAGCGTCACCCGAACACCTTGCGGCACACGCGCATCGATCGCCCGGATGGAGTGAGGGGCCGACAGTGTGACGACCCCTCGTTCCTTCATCCGAGACCGGGGTAAATGTAATGGGACGCGCCGCCACCCGGTTGGGCGGAGCCGGTGATCGCAGGGAAGTTGAACGGCAGCGCGATCAGTTTGTGCGGGTTGCCGTCGCGGTCTGCCTGCCAGCAGCCGTAGGTGACACCATGGAAGCCGGTGCACACGATGCGGGTGCTCGTGCCGTATGGCGAGGTGAGTCTGCTCCTGGTGTCGAGCGGGTTCCAATACGCCAGGTCGGTTGGGGTGAGGAAGTTCTTGGTCTCGTAGGGAGCGGTAGGGCTCGGCTGCGTCGGTTCGGGCGGCCATTCGTCGGCCGCCGCGACGCCCGCCCCACCGATCAGCGCTGTGCACGCGATGCTGGTGATCGCAGCCAGCCGGATGATGCCATCGGTGATCCTGTTCGTCTGCATACCTGTCTGTCGCTCCGGCGCCCTGGAGGGTTACGACACCAGAGATTCCTTACACCGATCGAAGCCAAAGGTGAAAGCGCCACCCGTACTGCACATCCCGAAGACACGGCACCTCGCCACTTCCCGATCTCGCACCAGTGGAAAGCAACGGCAATCGCTCCGCGCTCCACCGCACTACACCAACCGGCAGCGAACATCCAGCGCAGGCCCGCTCATCGCCTCGCTCAGCGAACGTAGTGAAATGCCAGCCACGCGACGCCGATCGACCACCCTTTGCCTATCATCGACAACCATCGCTCACTGCGCGTTGGGCGGGTCCGTCCGCGCGTGGCTCAGTACGGTCGGTGAACACCGTCGCGCACTTCGGTGACGGTCCGGGTGATCAGCTGCTGCAAGGTGGCGATGATCCGCTCGGCTGTGGTGGGTTTGATGGTCAGCGTCTGGGTGCCGAAGGTGACGTAGCGGCCGTCATCTTCCACGTCGTTGACCTGGAAATCCTTGCGACCGTGTATATGCCGATTGTCTACGCTGCCCATCGCGTACACCCCGACATGCGAGATCGTGGTCATCGCACGGGTGAAGAACTGTTCGAACTCCTCCCGCGGTGTCGGTCGCCAAGCGTCGCGCACCGGTGGCCGTGGCCGCTCCAACTCCTCGACCGAAGCCTGCAACGGTTTACCCCGCCCCGCGGCGCACGCGGGGAGCACGTCGACCACCGAGCGCGCCACCTCGCCCGGCGGCAGCAGCGTCAACACCACATCACCGCCCTGCTTGTGGTCCGGCCCCGGTTCCTGCACCGCCACCACTCCGTGCAGGTCGTGCACCCCGGCATGTGCACGCAGTGTGCGGTCCCGGCACGCACCGACGAACCCGGCGAGTTCCACCCGAGCCTCCGGCGCCAGCAGCACTTCGATCGCGCGCAGCAGATCGTCGCCAAGATGCGGACGCAGTGACCGCGCCGCCGCCTGCCGCAACCGCAGACTCTCCGACCGGAACTTTGTCGTGTACTGGTGCCGCAACGGATAGGGCAGCACGTCACGGCCGGTGGATTCCCACAGAGTCCGGAATTCGAGCGCGGTGAACCGCCAGCTCCGCTCAGCAGTCATGGGTGTTTCCTTATTGTGCCGGGCTATTCGCCGATGACCGGTGGCACGGCCTTGGGTATGTCCGCCAGCCCGGTGAGCTCATCGCCGTGTTCCTGAGTGATCAGGTACTCCGGAATGCCCTTGCTGGACTCCTCATCGGATTTGCCATTGCGCGCACCGGTCCCCATTCCGCCTGGCGCGCCGCCCATGCCTGCGCGGCCGGGAGCGGTTGCCGCGGCCGGGGCCGCCGTCGAGGTGTTCGGTGTACCCCTGGGTGGCACCGAAACGCCTGGTGCGCCGGGACCAGTTGGGCTGGCGGGACTTCCGATGCTGCCCGGCGTGCCGTGAAGCGGGCTGCCGGTGGTGCTGGGCACGGTGCTCGGGGCTGGTGCGGTCGAAGCGGGTGTGGTCGAAGCCGGCGTCGTGGACGTGGAATCGGTGGTCGACTGCGGTGTCCCGGCACGATCGTCCGTGACCCGCGTGCTCGTGGGAGTGGTCGAATCCTCGGCGGAGTCGGAAGGGTTCGAGCCGGATGATGATGTGCCCGAGAATCTTCCGCCGCCAGTAGCGGTACCACCGGAGTTGTTGCCGCCATTATCGATGACTGGGTGGCTGTCGCCCGGATTCGTGGCCGGCGCCGGACGGGGGATCACCGGCACATTGATATCGGACTCCATCACGACCGGGGCGTACACGGTGCGCAGCACCCGCAACGCCTCGGTCTTGGCATTATGTTCGGCGACATCGTCATTGCGCCAGCCACGTCCGGCTACCCAGGAACGGAAGTTGTCCACTCCGCTCTGATGTTGCGGCGCATGGGGGACCAGTTGTTTTGTCGGCTCCAACCCGGTCCGCAATTCCGCCAGCTTGCCGCTGGTCAATCGGGCCGCGTTCGAGACCTGCGCACCCTGGGCGGCATAGTCGCGAACCCCGTTCACCGCCGCGTCGCGTGCCGCACCGCGCCACACACTCTCATCGGTTCCGCGGGCCATTTCCTTTGTGAAGACGTCGAGTGAAGCCTGGGCACGATCGGCGATGCTGTTCCAGCTGGCTATCAGGTCACCGACTGAATTCAGATCGATGTGGTCGACCTTGCCGCGCAACGCCGCGACGTCGTGCCTCTCGAACTCATCGATGTCGAGCACTTCTCGCGGCCGGAATTGGCCCTGGAATCCGATATCGGCGGTCCGGCTACGCACGCCATCCCGCTGCTGGTTGTATCTGTCCTGCACATCGTATGGATCGGCATCCGGCCGCAACTCCGCACCGGAAATCCAATCGGTAATGTTGCGGAGCACAATCGAGCCGAGGTCGATCTTTTCCAGACCACTGAACGGGTTACCCATCAGCCCACCGGCCACGTGGTATTCGCGCAAGTGGTATTCGTGGCGAGCGACCCTTCCGTACCGTCGGCCCTGTACCGAACGGCACCCGACGCAAGCGGGAAACCGAGCAGCATCAACACGATTCGACGGCCCATCCCCACCCTCTCCGTCCCGACTCGGGCTGCGGCAACGATAGCAGTCCTCGAATGTATTGGACACAGAGCTCGGCCATCTATTTTCGGTAGGACGCATGGGTTGTTTCGAAGATTCTCGAGTTCGTTAGACACGATGCCCTTTTCCCGCATATTCTCCGCAGCTGCCGTGAATAGATCCGCCAGCGCAGGCCCGCCGGCCTCAATGCCCGTGATCCCGCCCGTCGCGCCGGACACCGCCGAACCCGCACCGAACGTGTCGATAATCAGCCCCCTTGATCGGTGGTATTCACGATCCGAGTCGCGTTCTCGACATCCTGACCGGTGATGCGCTTGAAGGAGATCGCCATGACCTCCCGCATGTCCTTCACAGTCTCGATGTGTTCGAGGATGACCCTGTCAATCGAGTTGTCGTCGCCCGTTGCCTGCTTCAGGAACTTATTTTCCAGATCTTGGGCCATCTTGAAGTCGCCGAAACCGGAGACGTTCTGAGTTCTGCGAGCCGCAGCGAGTATGTCTTCCAGGTCCGCGATGCGCTGGTCACAGGCCTTCGCACAGTGATACGCGGCATTCTCGTCGTCCAGATACAACTCTCCGGAACGGGCCTGGCTGGCAAGCCGACTCCACACCGCAGCATCGTCCTCGCTCATCCGACGCCTCCCTGATCAGCGTGGAAGCAAGGGCACGATTGGCTCACCGACGCGATACAGGACAGTGCACGGGTCCTCGAGACTGTCCTGGCCAGGTCGGTTCGTGACAGCCAATTGCAGGACACCCTGGGATGCGGCGAACAGGACGTCGCACCCAAGATATTTCGATGCGCCCTCGACCCTGAATTGCCTACCTTGACGGCCTGCGACGGTTACATCCTTGAACTCGACGTTCCCAGGCTTGCGCTCGAACTCGGACACGGTGCGACCGGTGGAGTACACCGTGATGAAATACGTGGGTCCCTTCCAACCACAGATCTCCCAGCCCGACTGATGCACTCCGGCGATACCGGGCTCCTTGGTCACCGGGTCTGCGCCCGCCTCCCGCACTGCATCATCAGGAATCCCCGTGCACGGGTCGAACAGCGCCTTGACTGCGGCGGTGTCTGTGGCGGGCGATCCGCTCGTGGTATCCCCACACCCTGCGACGCTCAGTGCAAGTAGAAAGCCGAGCAGTACCAACGTGATTCGACGGACCATTCCCACCTCTCGACCCGTGAAAACTCAGGTTGCGCAAACACTAGCAGACGACCACCTCAGTCGTGGCGCGTTGGAATCGGGATCACCGCCTGCTCGTGATGCAATTCGACTGGTCACGCGGGCGATTGGAATTCGTTGTCCATCACACCCGCAGTGAAGGCGTCCCACTCGCCCGAAGTGAAGATCAGTGCCGGACCCGCCGGGTTTTTCGAATCACGGATTCCAACCTGCCCGGCGGCGAGCCACGCTACTTCGACACACGCCTCACCACCGGAACTCCAGCCCGACTTGAACCACTGCGCGCCGGATAGGTCGCTGGTCACTATTCGTATCTCCTTGCTATGTTCCTGAGCAAATCTCTCGAAGGCCGTTCCTCCAGTGCAGCACCTCGAAGTGTTTCGTAGATCTCGCGATAACGCTCCACGTCATCATTCTCCTCGAAGATTATTGTCCCTGTGGCACTTTCGGTGTAGACAACGGACGGTTCGGTGCGCGGGAAGTCGATGATGATGTGCGGTGGTTGCGCGCCTCCGGTCGGGAACCCCGCTGCGGACGGTAGTATCCGGACCGAGACGTTCTCTCGCGTACCCATATCGGCAACATGGCGAAGTACTGAGGACATGACCCGATCGGAGCCGACAACGGTACGCAACACCGATTCATGCAGTATAAACTCGGCACGCACTGGCTTGTGCCGGCGAGTCAGTATTCTCGCCCGTTGCAATCGCAGCTCAACGCGCCGCTCCATCTCTTCCCTTGTATCTGTACGGAGATATACTTCGACGTTTCGTGCATAGTCGGCGGTTTGCAGCAGCCCCGGTATGATCAGAGATTGAAAGAAGTGCAATTCGGTTGCTACTGCTTCCAGTTGCAGATACGTGTTGAATCCCGGTCGAATCAGACTCCGGAAGTGCTGCCACCATACCTTCGCATTTGAATGCGTTACAAGCGATTTGAGATACTCTGTCATGTCCGCCGGTAGCCCGTAGAACTGACAGATGAATTCGACATCCCGAACCTTGACCTTCTCGTTCTGGCCGAGTTCGAGCCGACTGAGCGTGGACCGGCTGATCTCCAAAACTTCGGCTACCTGTTCGAGGGTGTGACCACTGGCCTGCCGCGCGTCGCGTAGCGCCCGGCCCAACTGGCGACGCGGCAGCGTCGTCCTGCTGAGGTCTGACTTCGTACCCACCACTCCGCTGTGTCCTCCCCTTGTTCTCACGATGTGCCCTGCTTTTTCCCACGGCGAGAGTTCTCGTGTGCCGAACTCGGGAAACTCGCAGGGCATATGCATGGATTGCGGTACGCCGTCGATTTCCCGCCCGCCTTCATGAGCACTCTCCGCAGCATAAGGGCATGACCAACGACATGAATGAGAACTCCGAACGTTCGCAAACGCAATCGGCAGAACCGAATTCACCCGATCCCCGCACCCAACCGAACGCGGTGGGGTTTGTGCGGGGTGAGGTGTCGGGGCCGTATGCACCGCGACACGCGGTCGCCGTCCGATGTCACGCCCGCTCACTGGGCTATCGGTACGTGTACACCGTCACGCCCCCGCGTGACAACGCCGACCCGATCGGGTTCGTGCTGGCTATCGCGGTCGGGCTGAACGTGGACGCGATCGTGGTCTCCGACCTGGCCCATGTCGATGACCAGCCGGCGCGGGTCTGCGCGGACTTCGACCTGGAAACAGTGTGCCCGCCGGGCAGGTGGGCGCGGGCCACCGCATCAGCACCAACCATCGCCGAGGTGGCGGGGCGATGAATCGGGACGCTCTGCGCACACCCACCGAAGTCTGTGGTCACGCCGATGTGCGGCTGGCGCATGAGCAGATGCGGATGCATCGGGACTGCCGGGTCGAACGGTGTGCTTGGAAAGCGGCGGCGTATCACACACTGGTGTCTACGGGGCGGCTCACGCCGCAGGCGGTGAGCCCGCACGAGCGCGCCGCCGCGCGCAGCGCGCATTATCCGCCCGTGGAAGAGCCCGGCCGCGCCGATCGGAGCCCGGTCGCGGAGACGCTGCATGAGGTGCTCGAACGGCTGTCGGAGTTGGCCACGCCACCGGAACCGCGGCAGGGGTGAAACGGGTGCATCGGACCACGATCGGAGACATACATACCGGTTGGCGAATGGTGGGTCATCGCATCGAAATCCTGTTCTTGCGCGACGACGCCGACCCCACACCCGCCTACCGGCTACGCGATAACGGCGATATCGTCCCGATTCCGTTGGGGCGGTGCGGTCTTGTCGCGTTCGACGAGCGCGCGTTGCCTGATCTGGCTCAGGCGCGGGAATGGTTCCCACACCACTTCCGACTGTGGGATGCGGTGCGGGCGCAATTCTGGGACGCGTTGTTGCCCCCGGGCGGCACCCGCCGCCCGACGAGTGGCACATGACTGCGCGATAACGCGAGTAGGCCCCGCTGTGGTGTGCCACTCCTCAGAACCGCGGATCCCCCGTCCTACCGATCCGCCGGACGCGGCGGGGTCGCCTAACGCACCAGCGACCTGATGCGGGTCGCCTATCCGAAAGAAGGAAGAATGTCCAAACGACGAAATCGACCGCGGCACAATCCGACAACGTTGCGCCAACCGGAGCGGACCGGCCCCACCATCCGCTACCCGCCCCGTGCCACGATCGACGCGCTACTCACGGCCATGATGGCCGAACGCAAGGCCGACACGGCCGACCCGAATATCGACACCGTTCACTTCTGGGGATTCGCCAGCGCGGACAACCTGATGGCACAAGAGACGGCTCATACCGCGATAGTCCTCGATCCTGACGCCGAGCGCTCACCGATCCTGGATTCGGCCGCATGGCTGATGCGGAGACTCTCCGGCCGCCTATGGGGGTTCGGGTTGGCGTACCGGACGGTCGGCGAGATGTTCGCCGGAACCGATGGCGTACCCGAGGACGCGATCAGGGCGGCGAGGTCGGGCAGACTGAACGAACGCGCTGGCGCCGACGAAATGTACGCGGCAACGATTTTCGATGCCCGCGCATGGTCATACACCGCACTGACCTATACCCACCTACCCGAACTCGGGCCGACCCCCACCTGGATCAACGACACACGCAAGTCCACCGACTCTTGGATCGCCCTGTTCGATCAGCGTGCCGTCGCGGCGCACGCGTGGGCGGCGGCGATAGCGCTGGACCCGGACGGCAACCACGCCACCGTAGCCCGGCTACGGACACCATGAGGACGCTGAACTGATACCTTCGGCGGTATTGCGGACGAATCCCCACCGGGACGTCGACAGCAGACCGGCCAGCACGTCGGAGAAAGACCCCGGGTCCGTTCGAAATGGCACAGCGTGATGGCCGGTCCCGCCCTCAGACCGGAAAGGTGACTCCAGTCAAATCCTCCGAGACCGTCCACAGGCGTTGCTGAATCGCCGTGTCATGCGATTGTCGACTCGATTCGACAATTTTCGGGTACCCGCGGGTCTCCAAGAATCCGCCCGGTCCGTAGTACTGACCACCGCGCACGTCGGGACCAGTGGCCGCGCGCAGTACCGGCAAGGCGCCCATCGCCGCGCTCTGCGTGACGATGGGCGCGAGAACGGGCACGAGCGCGCGCAGCGGGGTCGGCGTGTAGCGCATCAAATCGGTGTTGGCGGCACCTGGGTGCGCGGCGACGGCGATCGTACTGGCGGTGCCGGAGAGGCGACGCTGCAACTCGTAGGTGAACATCAGATTCGCCAGCTTGGACTGGCCGTATGCCTCGACCCGGTTGTAGGACCGTTCGCCCTGCAGATCGTCGAAATGTATCCGCGCGCGGATTCGATGGCCGACGCTGCTGACCGTGACCACCCGCGAGCCCGGTACCGACAGCATTCTGTCGAGCAACAGCCCGGTGAGCGCGAAGTGTCCCAGATGATTCGTACCGAATTGCAGCTCGAACCCGTCACGGGTGGTCTGCCTCGGCGGGTACATCACCCCGGCGTTGTTGACCAACAGATCGATCGTCGAATAGGCGGCCCTGAGCTGTTCGGCGGCATTGCGCACGGATTCCAGCGAGGTGAGATCGAGGTGCTGGACGGTGGTGTCCGCGCCCGGGACGGCATCGGCGATGCGGGCGGCGGCATGTTTGCCCTTGTCCACATCGCGCACCGCCAACACGACCGATGCGCCGTGCGCCGCGAGTGCCCGAGCGGCGGCGAACCCGAGTCCGCTATTGGCTCCGGTGACAATCGCCACTCGGCCCTGCTGATCTGGTATGTCTCGCTCCGTCCACCTGGTCGCCATATTTCCTCCCAAGATTTCGTCGGTCCGTCGGTTCGTCTGACGAACCCGGCGGGGGTAAGACTGATATTCACACCGTTGCGCTCCCAGGGCAGTTGTGCAAGGGCGGCACGCCAGCATGCACAACTCAGCGCGATAGTCATCGGTGCCTCGGCTTATTCCGGAGCCGGACGAGATGGGACTCGGAGGCTTCGTCTCAGCGCACCGAGCCGTGCCGTTCGGCGAAACGATCCTCGAACTCGGCCAGGTAGACCTCCGGCGCAATGGAGGACGACGAATGTTCGAGCACGCCGTCGTCACCGACGTAGAAAATCGCCCGACCGATCGCGATGTGCCCCTCCGGCACCGGCACGAACACCATCCAACCGACGCTGAACCGTTCGGCGACCAACTGCGACAGCGGATATCCCGTAGTGTCCAGCCGCCACCCGATGACGTAGTCCCGGACCCGGGAGATCGCCTCCGCCGCCGACATCCGTTCCGGGATCGGTGGCACCAAACCAGCCGACGAGTACTGGTAGAGGGCGCCGTCGACATCGAAACGCTCGGTATCGCCGAACACCTCGAGCAGCGTCGCGCGAGTCACCGTGCCCGCCTCGGCCGCGGACACCAACGACGCGATCGCGGCGCGCGGCTCGTCGCCTAGGTCCGGGACGAGACCAGCGGCGATCGCGATCACCGTGTCGCGGGTCCACATGCCTGGGACCGCCGCGGCGCAGTCCGCACCCGAAGGTGACTGCCCGCGATACCACCGCCCCGACTCCCACCAGTAGCAGAACGACAGCAGGCCGGAGGAGGCGCGAGCGTTCAGCGCCTGATCGGTCACCCAATCGGGCGCGCCCGCGTAGAGATTCGGCATCGGAGCACCATCGGTGTAGACCGCGTCCAAGCTGGGTGCGTTCCACACCCCACCCGACAGGACGGCCCGTCCCGCCGGCAGCGCGTGCAGCGTCGCCCCGCTCAACGTATCGCTCTCGAACAGGCCGGTCCACGGCAGCATCCGCGGACCCTGGTCCGACCCGACGGCCACGAAGGCCGCGGCGATCGTCGCCCACCGCGCCCACATCGCGGGAAAAGGCGGAAACTCGTCTATGGCCAGAGTCGCCCATACCTGACTGGACCGGTCGGCGCGCGCCTGCGCTGCCGCTTGTTGTGGACTACGCAGTTGCCGGCCGCCGTGAC
Source organism: Nocardia sp. NPDC049220 (assembly GCF_040647855.1). Taxonomy (NCBI): domain Bacteria; kingdom Bacillati; phylum Actinomycetota; class Actinomycetes; order Mycobacteriales; family Nocardiaceae; genus Nocardia; species Nocardia sp. NPDC049220. The sequence goes on along the minus strand of NZ_JBEZDA010000001.1, from coordinate 189,172 downwards.
CGATATACGCGGCCATCCAGATCGGCACCCGCTCGCGCGGATGGGCGTCCAGGTCCGCGCGGTAGACCTGCGGGCCGAACAGCTGCCCCGACGGGAACGGATAGTCGCCGTAGTCATAGCGGAGGTCGATCTCGCCGGAACTGGTCAGCACCACAAGTATTCGCCACCAGGGACGCACACCCGATCGGGCCGCGACGGACCGTTGTCGCCGGACAATCGTGAACATCCCATCAGTCGGCCTCATCGATACGGTGTGCGCACCGACGGAGTACACGACATGGCCGACTTCGGAGGTCGCGGTGACCGCGAAGACCGCATCCGCCTGATGCCAGCCCGCGGGAGCCTGGGTAATAAGAGCGTCGACGAGTGGGCCTTCGTCGTTCGCCTCGTTCGATTCGTCTGCCACACTGCCCTTCTCGCAACACTGAAGCCATCGCCGAAACGACCCCTGGGGGTCTCGGTGCGGCGGCGTCGCCGGAGGTTGGTAAGCCCCCCGTACGGGAATTTACCAACCGCGCACGGGACGCCGCTCCACTCGCTGATGCCCATCCTCGAGTGGGTCGCGGCACGCCCGCTCCATGTCTAGGCGAAAGTCACACTGCCTGAATCACATTCACCGTGTATGGCTTTTCACCCACGCGCCACACCAGCGCTCTACTCTGGAAGCCGAACTCACAACGGGGCGACAGAGGTGAGCATGTGACAATCGCGAACGAGGCCGCGGCGCCGGTATTCCGGTCTGCGACGCTGGGTGATCTTCCGAATATCGCCACGCTCGAGCAGACCGAATTCGCCGACCTCGCGTACCCGTACTTCGCGCTGCGCCAGCTCTTCGATCTGCACGGAACACAATGGGTGGTCGCCGATCTCGACGGATCGGTGTGCGGCTATGTGATGGTGGCACTCGGCTCGCCACAGCACGCCTGGGTGATCGGGCTCGCCGTCGCACCCCAGTGCCGGGGCCGCGGTTACGGACGTACGCTCCTGAACGGCGCGCTGGCCCGCTGCCAGGTCGCCCAAGTGGACGATGTGTTCCTCACTGTCCGGCCCACCGATCACTCTGCGTCGAACCTGTACCAGAAGACCGGGTTCGTCTGGACCGGGCATGAGGAGCGCTACTTCGGCGCGGGTGAACCGCGCGACGTCTTGGTCTGTCGAATCCAGTACCGTCCCGGCGCCCGGTCGATCAGCGATCCGACCTCGAACATCTGGCGCAAGCGCGGCTCACGGCCCGATTAGATGACGAAATCCGTTGCTATGGTGGATATCACGGCGCGCTGATGCGCCGACCCGGGGGAGGAACGCCTATGACCGAACACGAGGACGTGGTCACCCATGTGCAATTCCGGAATTCGCCCGACATCTGGATCGATCAACACGCCACGGGCTACGCCCAAGAAGTCGCAGACTACCTCGACGAGTTGAGTGCCGCGACCAGAAAACCGGACGAGAAGCCACTGCTCGACTCGTTCAACAATCACGTCGAAAAGGTGGTCACCGCGTTCGACCATTCGAAGGTCAAGCACCGCGGTGACAGCCTGCTCTTTTCCGATATCTACGCCGCCGCTGAGGCCGCCAGCACCGCGATGGACGAGGTCCTGCAGCGGGCGCACATCGAGTTACTGATGGCACTGCTGGCCGCGGAGGTCGAACTGCGCGGCCCGCTGCGTCTGAGCCGCACCCAGAACATGCGGTTGGCCGATACCTACGAAAAGCTCGGTCGCCATCTCCTTGCGGCCGAGCGGCCCGGTCAACGGGTCAAGAGCTTTCTCCCAGGACACGCGGCCATGGCCTTTCTGCGCGCTTCCGGTCTGCATGCGCTCAATGAAGATATCGACGCACAGGACCGCTGCGGCCTCGCGCTGGCCAGAGCGCGCCGGTCGGCGACCTACCCGGCCTGGCGCCGGAGTCCCGGCTGGGCCTCGGATCTGTTGTGCGGCTATGGCTATCGTCCCTTCCAGCTACTCGGTTGGATCGCCGCGCAGTTGCTTGTGTTCACCATCGCACTGTGGCTTGCCACGCCCATTTCGATCACCACATCGCTGCACATGTGCCTGATCAACTTCCTCAATCCACTGGGGCTCGGCGACCTCGAGGAGGTCGGCCGCGTCGGCCGCCCCGTGCTCATCCTCGAGGCGTACGCCGGGATCGTCTCCACCTCGGTCTTTTTCGCGCTGCTCGTCCGCCGATGGTTTCGACTGTAGGTAGGCCGGAGGTCAATCCGGGGTGTTGATCGCTGAGGGCCGCATGGCGGCCAGTATCGCCACCGACATCCGGTCGCGCAGTTGGCCCACCCGTGCCTGCCATTCCCGGGTGAAACCGGGTTCGTGATCCAGCTGCTTCCATAGCCCGCGCAACGGCGCGGGCGCATGCGCGCCGGGCATCCAGAGGTGCGCCAGATGGGTGATCAGGGGCGCGATGAGCTCGGCGGACTCCGGGCTGGACGGCGGGTAGAGATCGGCCTCCTCGACCACCGAGTCGGCGACCGTGAGCAGCCAGTCGTGCAACGCGAGCTCCTCGCAGAAGCGATGCGCCACAGCGAGTTCCGACTCGTCGCGCACGGTCACCAGCACCGTGCGCACCAACTCGTCTTGGAGCTGGAAGGTCAGCATCGGCTGCGGCACATCGGCGATCCGCGCGGCCCAGCGCAGGCGCGCCGTCCGCGTCTGCATCGGCGGGTGCTGGTCGAGCCGCATGTCCATCCGGATTCTGGCGAGCAGCCGCTGGCTGATCGAGGCCAGATCCAGCGTGCCGTCGGGCTGCTCCCCCGCGGCGAGAAAAGTGTTGGCCAGCTCGGCGCCGGTCGCGGCGGTGACCCGCGAGATCACCTCCATCACCCCGACTCGGGTCAGATAGTGCGACCAGGTCTGCCGATTACTCGCCTCGGCCGGAACGACCGTGGTGTGCACCGAACTCTGTAGCACTCGTCCACCGAAAACCAGCGCGTTGGTCGCCACCGTCCCGACCGCGCGGACACCGCCGCCGGGTCGGGTGGCCAGCTGACAATCCACCCCGACAGCGGTGGTCGGCGAGGTGGCGAGCGTGGTCGGCCGCTCCCGCCACCGCATCCGTCGGCCCGGGATCAGTGCGAGTAGTTCCTCCAGCATGTCACGGCCGAGCGCAGTCGAATCCGGTACCAGGCAGGTGCGGACCTCCCCGAGCAGGATCAGCGGTGCGTTGCCGGAAGGTGCTGACGCTATGGGCTTTTCGTCACTCGAGCGAGCGGACCTACCCGCCAGCGGAGGCTGCCGAACCGGCCGACGGTCGCGTCTGGCACGCGCCACTGCCGCCAACCGGCGCAGCCGCTCGCCATGCGCGGGCCGGTGGGCGTCGGAACAGGAGTCCGTTGCCGCGTCCATATCAGGAACCATCCAGCAGCACGTGGCTCATCCGCTCGGTCGCCTTGCGCGGCACCGTCATCGCGATGTCCTCGTTCTTGCCTCGCTCGATGATCTGGTCGACCACTTCTTCTTCGAGATCGATGTGATCCAGGATCACCCGCACCGCGTGTTCGATTCCCAAGTACCGCTGCGGCAGCAACGACAGCGAGCGATAGGCGGCGAACGGAGTGGCTCGCGGATTGAGTTTCACCACGGCGGGCATTTCCCACCACTGTTGCGGCCAGCCGTCCTCCGGACGCCACAGCTGCGGATTCACGATCGGTTCACCGTCATAGCGCAGCATTCCGAGCCGCAGCAACTGCCAAATCGACGCCAGGAACGGGCACGACCATTTGGTGTGCACCTCGGCCCGCCCGTTCACCTTCTTGGTCTGTTTGGCCCACATCTGCACATCGAGGAAGATCGAATGCTCGCGTCGGCCGAACTCCTCCGGCGGCTCGTAGGGCGAGCGATGCATGGCCTGGCCCGGCTCGTCGTCGGAGGCGCGACGGCCGTTGCACAGCCAGCCCGACTCCGCGGTGGGCGGGCGGCGCCCGTTCGACCCCTCCGGCGGTTCGGCCACGATGCGTGCGGCGACCATCTCGGCCAACTGGATGCGGTGCTCACCGGCCGAGCCCGACGGCGTCTCCCAGCAGCCCGCCTCGCGAGCCAGATAGTCGATCCGCACGCCACACTCCGCGGCGGTGGCGAGCAGTGTGCCGAGGATCTCGGCTGGATCGGTGTCATGCCGGAAATAGTCGTCGATCAGGAAGCAGGTGCTCACCCGCGCGCGCGGCCCGAACTCGGCTTGCGCCGCCGCGGTAAAGGCGGTGACCAGCGGAGCGATCTTGCGGAACTGCGCGCGGATACGATCCTCGCCGTTGCAGAGATCGTTCATGTAGAAGTGTCCGACCTCGATGGACAGGTGGGACAACGGAACCTTGGCGACCCGCGCCTGCTCGGCCGCCTCGCTATAACCTGCTACGTGGTCCACTGGTGATCGAAAACCCTTCCAGGATGGCGCTTTCGCACAGCGTCGGCGAGTGCGGATCTATTCCCAGGTCGCGGCGTGCACGAGGCGACCGGCAAGCTGGTTGAACGCCGCGGCGGTGTCCTCGTTGGCAATACTGTTGGCTACATCGGCATCGAGAATGATCTGCTCGCGCCATTGCAGCACCGGCTCCACCGGGGTCTTGCCGAGCAAGGATGTCGCGCCGAGCCGGTTCTTCCCGGCCAACGTGACCAATGCTCCATTCTGTTCCTGCAACCACTTGACCTGCGCCGCGCCTGGACCGCCGATCATATCGTTCAATTGTGGCACCGCGGTACGCACGTAGCGGATGTTCGCGAGAAGCTTTTTCGGATCGTGTTTCCACTGGCTGCCGGTCTCCAACAACCCGTGCGGCCCGTGCACCAATCCGCTCGCCGCCAAGATGTGCTGGCGGGTCCAGCGGTGGAAGACCAGCCAGCGCACCGTCTTCGAGGCCAGCTGCGGCGCCGCCGTCGCGCGCAGGACCAACTCCATCGCCAGCGAGCGGCCCGCGCTCAGATCCACGAAACAGACCTTGAATTCCTGTTCGAGACCGACAAGCAGTTCAGCGCAACGCTTGACCACGTCGTCGTTGAGGCTGTCGAACTCGGCGCCACCTTCATCACCGGGAAACAGCACGAGCCGTCCGGTCCTGGTCCGCATCTTGCGCAGGCCACCGCGATCGGTTTTGGCACGCACGTCGATCTGCCGGGCGATCCCGTTCTTCCCGAGCAGGTATTCGTGCAGCCCGTCCCGATCGGGCGTTCCCCGCTCCAGGGAGCCGATCTCGAATAGGGCGCCCGCGGTTGGCGAACCGAAGTCGAAATCGAGGTATGCCACGCTCATGCCGCTCAGGCACAGCCGGTAGGCGAGATTGCAGCTGGTCACCGAACGTCCGGTGCCGCCTTTGTCGGAGGTCGCGAACACGATCATGCGGTCACGTGCTCCTTGTCGCGTCCATTCGGGCATAGGCCAGACGATGCAGTTCGCGCAGCGCGTCGGCGGCCAGCACGAACGCGGTGCCCGCCTGTCTGCGCACCACCAGTTGCCTGGCCTGTTCGAGGTGCTCCTCCACCCGGTCGAGGGTGATCCGGTGCTCCGAGAAATCGTCGATACTGACGCCGAGCATCTCCTGGTTGAGCAGATGCTCGGCCTCGTTGAGCAATTCGACCGCGCGCACCACCATCGCGGGCGAGGTCAGCGGCGGCTCGCGGAAGGTCCGGTCGGCGGTGACCAGGCATTCGATCACCCGCTCCGTCATGTACCAGGATGGCTCGGTCTCGCGTGGCGTCCCGTTACCGAACGCACCGGCGGGATCATCCCAGAGCCCGGACGCGGCGCCGGTGCTGATCATTCGCGCTTCCAGATGATCCATCGTCGACTTGGCCAGATCCATCAGCCGATCGCGGGCGGTGATGTTGCGAGACAGCCGGGCCGCCTGCAACAGGCGCTTCAACAGCACCGGCGCGAAATCCGACACCTCCCACTGCAGCAGCGGCCCGTCGTCCACGGTCTCACTGCCGCGCAAACCCAACCGAACACCAGGAGCGTGCATTTCCACCGCGGGATCGTCGCGCGTGGTCCGGCGGATGATCCGTCCGCGTCTGGCGAGCTCGTCGAAAATCGCGACGGCTCTGGTCAAGTCGTCGTCCGAGGCCGTGCGGTTGACCAGATCCTGGATCAGCACCGCGGACACGATGAGACTGAAATAGTCCGATTCCTCGCCATCGGAGGTGCGCCAGGGGATGTCCTCCAACGGCCACGAGCCGGAACCGAATCGGGCGACCGTCGACCAATAGCGCTGGGTCAGATCCCAGCGAATGCGCAATGCCTCGGCCAGCCGGTACTGCTGCTCGTCGAGCAGGTCCAGCTCCCTGGTGCGCTGCGAGATCAGGTCGTTGATACCGTCCAGCGCGATCACCGTGAAGTACAGGTAGGGGCGCGGATCGGCGATTCCCGGCTTTCTGGCGATATCGCCGTCCACGAATTCGACCGGAGCAGCCTCCCGAACCAAACCCCAGCTCCAGCCGCATTCGAACAGCAAATCCTCATCGTCGAGTTCGGTGTCCGGAGTCTGGCCCAACGTGATGTCGTTGCGCAACCGCGCCCGGACCCGCTCCAGACTGCGGGTGACGCCCTCGACAACCGCCCGCTCCGGCAGGTCGCTCTGATTGAGCATGCCGAGCATTATTTGCCCCGCATCGGATTTCGGCGCGACCGTCTTGACCACGAAACTGCGGACCAGCCCGGTCATCGCGGCGGTGAGTCGAACGCTGAGCCGCTCGGTGAGCCGTTCGATCCGATCAGCCAGGTTGGTCCGCGCCTCCGCACGCACCCACCCCTCATAAACCCGGAGAAAACGCAGCCCCGCGAGGCACAGCGTCAACGACATGGAATACGCGTCGACGACTTCGATATCCTGCTGCGCCGCAGTGGGTTCACGCTCGTCAGCGGAGCGCAGGTAGCTGCCTCCGGCGAACAGGGGCTTCCCGTCCGGTTCGCCGGAACTGTCGGGTGCGCCGTCCGGACCCACGCGCTGGGTATTGCGGAAGATGTACTCCTCCAGCAAGAGGACAACGACGGTGCCGATCCTCGTCTGACCGCCGAACGGCGAAAGCACCGAACTGACGTCATCGGCCATACCGTCGGGACGATCCAGTGCGAGGCTTTCGATCTCGGTCGCCGGGTAGAGCAGACACAGCAACTGCTCTGAATCACTGATCGAGTTCGCCGGTCCACGACCACCCCAGCGCCACTGACCGCCATCCCACGACGCGGACAGCACCGAACGCCACAGATCCAGAATCTGTTGCCTCGGTTGAATTCTCACCTGCCCCTATCCCTCACCCCTCGTCGCGAGCCGCACCGGCCTCCAGCCCAGCAGAGACCCCCGACGGCGATACTGGGCAAAACTTAGCACGGGCCCGACCCGCGGCGTCGAGCTCCGCGCAATTCGATATCGCACTGCGCGCACAGCCATTCCGAACGGCAGTATTCCGAATTCAGAGCGTCAGCCGCACCATGTCGGCAGTGCGCGCCAAACCGGGAAAGGCCTCCGGCATGGAACGTGGGTGCAGCGCGTGCACCGCGAGCCGGAACATGACCGCCCGCAACAGCATCTGCGGCCACTCCGGCAGCTCCGCCCACCGATCCAGCAAACCGTCGTCCGCTCCGCCCCAAGCCAGCGCATCCACCACGATCACGCCCGCCGCCCACGGCACAGGCCGCCAGTACGGCGTGATGTCGGTGAGGCCGGGGGTGTGCGTACCCGCGAACAAGACCGTGCCGAACAGGTCACCGTGCACCAGTTGCGACGGCGTCCGCAACGGCTTGCGCAACGTGGCGAGCTGACCGATCAGCTCGATGCTGCGCCGGCCGTCCGGCGAGGTCGACAGCGGCACACCACCCGCATCGAGGCTGTGCAAGGGCATCGCCTCCCACGCCGCGCGGTCCGCCGCGACGAACACATCCACATCCACCCACGGCGCGGCCGGCGGCTGCACCAGAAACCGCGGCCGCTCCAACGTCGCCGTGGCTTCGTGCAAGCGAAGCGACACCGAAACGACCTCGTCGTGCCGGGGCTCGGGCGTACCCTCCACATAGGTATCCGCACGCCAGCCCGACACCACGTAGCGGCCATCGGTAGCCCGCACCGGCCGGGCCACCCGCAACCCGTCCACCTTCAGCGACTCACGCACCCGCGCCGACCACGCCGCACGCGCATGATCGGCGACCGGACTGAGCACCACGTCCCCGCAACGCCAGCCACCCTCCCAGTCACCGAGTGAAACCGGGGTCACTTCGCGCAGACCGAACGTGGCACGCACATGCTCGGGGGGTTCCACAGAAGTCACGGCCGTACCGTAACGCTCCGTCTCATCAGGCGCGCCTTCGGCACGCCGGGGTGTAATCGTTTGGCAGCGCCTACCGCGCCGCGTGTTCGCGGCCCCTGTGTGGGAGTCACCGTGCCTGTCGTCGCGTCGTGCGTCATCGACCCGCTACCCGCGAAGTTCCTGGCGCTGTTGCCCGACACCGAGACGATCACCACCTCTCAGGGCCGCCATTGTCGGTTCGAAGCACACGCAGGGGTGGTCGGATCAGCGGCCGTGATGCCAACTCCAGTCCCAATGCCCGTCGCGGAAGCCGTGCCATTCCCAGTAGCCACGACCGAAGTCGCAGTCGTTCCATTCGTTGTGGCCACGGCCGGGATTCCAGCGGAAGTTGCCCGTGTGGTCGCAGTCGCGATCCCATCCGTGATCATGATTCCAGCCGGTATGCGCCACCGGAGCCGCCATCGCGGGGGCCGCGACCAAGCCGGCGGGCAACGCGACCAAAGAGCCGAGGATGGCGGCTCCGGCCAACTTCCGACGTGTTGAGGTCTTTCTTCCCAACATGATTGATCCAATCCTTGTCCTGCTGACACCACGGATGTGGAGCAAGCATGACCCTAGGAAGGAAAGCTGGCTGATAGCGTCGATCAAACTGTGAGGTGGCTGGTAATTCCCCGCCTGTGCGACAACTGCGTCGCGAAGCGTCGAGAATGTCCGCCAAGCGTCGAAAAGGCCCTGAGTTCCAGCATCTCCACAAGGGACAACGCCGTACCTACCCGGCGACTAGCACGGTAGCTCCCCGGCCGGCGAGCGCAGGCAACACTCGATGGGGACGCCATGCCTACCCGCCTACCGGCCCGCAGTTCCCACCTACTCACCGCCGATCGACAGACGGATTACCGGCGGTTGCCGCCCCGCCAGAGCGAGACACATCGTCCCCAGCCGGTGAGCGGGTCGACGAGATGAGACTCAGGCGAACACTCCACGGATCGCTCGCGATCACCTAGCAAGGTGCCAACCCCCGAAGAAACACATCGTCACCAGCGCGTGGTCGGGTCGACGAGGTGAAGCCCGAAGGAACAACCACACCACGCCGAACCACACCCGCAAACACAACGCGAACACATAGCGCGCAAGCACTACAGATCGACAACGCGCCCCCGAGGCGACCACAGCACCCCACCCAATTTCCGAGCGAAGCAAGACCTAGCATTGCCCGTTCGCGGCCCGGCTCGCCTCCGAGCGACCGATGCGCCCGCGACGAAGTCGCAAGCAGCGGTCACTCGGACGCGAGCCACACAGGGGCCGCGAACACGCAGCGCCGCAGGCGCTGCCAAACCAACACAGCTAGTACACCGGCAGTGATGTATCCACCTGGTTGGCCCACGCGATCACGCCACCTTGCAGATGGGTGGCGTCGGCGAAGCCCGCGCGTTTGAGCGCGGCCAGGGCCTCCGCGGAGCGGATACCGGTCTTGCAGTGCAGCACGATGGGGCGGTTCTGTGGCAGTTCGGACAGGGCTTCACCGGACAGGATGCGGTCCTTCGGGATCAGCTTGGCGCCCTCGATGTGCACGATGTCCCACTCGACCGGCTCGCGTACATCGATCAGTTCGATCGGTTTGCCCGCGTCGATCAGTTCCTTGAGCTCGCGGGCGGTGATCGTCGCGCCGACGGCCGCGGCCTGGCCTTCCTCGGACACCACGCCGCAGAACGCCTCGTAGTCGATCAGTTCTGTGATCGGCTGACGCTCCGGATCGCGGCGCAACTTGATCGTCCGGTAGTTCATGTCCAGTGCGTCGTACACCATGAGCCTGCCGAGCAGTGGCTCGCCGATGCCGGTGATCAGTTTGATCGCCTCGGTCACCATGACCGATCCGATCGATGCGCACAGCACGCCGAGCACGCCGCCTTCGGCGCATGAGGGCACCATGCCGGGCGGCGGGGCCTCCGGGTACAGATCGCGGTAGTTGATGCCGCGGCCGTCCGGCGCGTCCTCCCAGAACACCGAGACCTGGCCTTCGAAGCGATAGATCGAGCCCCACACGTAGGGCTTTCCCGCGAGTACCGCGGCGTCGTTGACCAAATAGCGGGTCGCGAAGTTGTCGGTGCCGTCGACGATGAGGTCGTACTCGCGAAACAGTTCGACCGCGTTGTCCGGCTCCAACCGGATCTTGTGCAGTCGCACGTCGATACCGGAATTGATCTCCAGGATCGAGTCGCGCGCGCTGTCGGCCTTCGGGCGGCCGATGTCGGATTCGCCGTGGATGATCTGGCGCTGCAAATTGGAGGCATCGACCTCGTCGAACTCGACGATGCCGAGGGTGCCGACACCCGCGGCGGCGAGGTACAGCAGGGCGGGCGAGCCCAGGCCGCCCGCGCCGATCACCAGCACCTTGGCGTTCTTCAGCCGCTTCTGCCCGTCGACGCCGAGATCCGGGATGATCAGGTGCCGGCTGTAGCGGGCGACCTCGTCCTTGGACAGCTCCGCGGCCGGCGCGACAAGTGGCGGCAGGGACTTCGGTGATGACACGTCCAGGACTCCTCGAATCACGTGGGCCGATCGCAGCGACAGTCGGCCCCTTACTGGCTACTCATCAGTGCAACACCGGCGACCGAACCGTTCTTCCCGCGCTCTATCGTCGCGCACCGGATTCGGCACTACCCACGCGGGTAGGGCCAGGGGTTGAAGCGACAGCGCTTGCCGTCCATCGGGACGACGCCGTGTGGGTCGAGGGCGGCTATGTCGTTGTTCGAGGTTCCGAAGGTCTGCTGCATCATCACCGGCGCGAGGCCGTCGTCGGTCTCGCAGGGCTGATGCTGGTGGTAGCCGATGGCGTGGCCCACCTCGTGGTTGATCTGGTATTGCCGATACGACCCGATGTCTCCGTCGAAGGCCAGCGCGCCCCGCACCCAGCGGACCTCGGAGAGTACGACTCTGCGGCTGTTGGCGTTGTAGCAGGAGGTGTCGATCGGGATGTCGAAGCCGCATTCCCTGCGGCTGGATTCGCGGGAGGTGAGCGAGACACGGAAATCGACGGCGCCCTGGTCGACCCGCCGGAACGCGAACTTCGGATCGTGCGCCCAGCTCTTCGGGTTGGCGAGCGTGGAGTCGACCATGGTGGCGAACGACTCGTCGCCACCGAAACCGGAAGTGTCCATGCCGTTCTCGATCTCCACGGTGTAGCGGAAGACCGCATCCGCCCCGACGCCGACCTGATCGGTGCCGCCCCGCACCATGCGCCAGGTGTCGGCGCCGGTCTCGGCGAACGCGCCCCCCTCGGGCAGTGCCCCGGTCGGCAGATCGGTGGGAAAATGACCGTCCCCCGGCGGGGCGCCGATGATGCCCGCGGTTGCGGCGCGCGAGCTCAGTCGTCCGAGTCCGGGAGAGCCGCCCGCGACGACCGCGGTGTCGGTGCCGCGGACCGCGTCCACAACCACCAGCACGGTGATCACGAAGAGCACCGGGAGCGCGTACGCCCGCCAGCCGTAGGTGGAAACGAATCTGCCGAGCGCACTTTGCTTCTTCGCGTCCCGTTCGGGGCGGGCCCGCACCCGCCCCTCGGCCTGGGCGGTGGGATCCCAGTGGGCGCGCAGCGGTTGGTGCGATCCGTTGCCGGTGCGGTAGAGGCCGAGTGGATCGTAGATCTCGACGCCGTCGTCATCGGCGGGTGCCTGCTTCGAATCAGGCTGCTGCTCAGGCGGTTCGGGGATGCGAGTCGAGCGCTTCTGATTCTCGGCGGCCGCACCGCGGCCGGATAATCGACTACCGACTCCCCACCGCTTCGCGGTGTCGGGTCGAGCCGGTGTGCCCGATAGTGCGTCTGGGCCGGTTCTCGCCACGGCGTCCGACCCTACGGAACCGGACGTGCCGGAGCCAGCCGGGTGGCGCGCTGTGCGCCTCCCGCCGGACGGTCGCTCCGGTCGGTCGGTCACAAAGACCAGCGTCTCACAGCGCGGAAGCCCCCACCGACGGGCACAGGAGGACCTGCTTCGGTGCGACAATTGTCCTCAGGTGGCACCAGTTGCCCCGCCCCGATCTGCGGGCAGGCGACTAACGGGTATCGTTCATGGGATAACCCGGTGCACACCCCTTTTGCCGGGGAATCGACTGGGAGAGCCGAAATGACTGACCTCGTGGACCGGATGACGTCCCGCAGATCGTCGTCCGAGGCCATGGCACGCGCCAAACGCGGTACCCGGCTTCCGCGCGATGAGAGACGTCAGCAGCTCCTCCTGGCGGCAAGCGAAGTCTTCGTGCAACGCGGTTACCACGCCGCGGGGATGGACGAGATCTCGCAGTGCGCGGGCGTGAGCAAGCCGGTGCTGTACCAACACTTCAGCAGCAAGTTGGAGCTGTACCTGGCGGTGTTGCAGAACTATGTGGACATCCTGGTGTCCAGCGTCCGGCAGGCGCTGCGGTCGACCACCGACAACAAGCAACGCGTGCGCGCGGCGGTGCAGGCCTACTTCGATTTCGTGGACAACGAGATGCAGGGATTCCGCCTGGTCTTCGAGTCCGATCTGACCAGCGAGCCGCAGGTGCAGCGCCGGGTCGAGCAGGCCACCGAGTCCTGTGTGGACGCGGTCTTCGACCTGGTGGCGCACGACTCGGGTCTGGACCCATACCGTGCGCGCATACTGGCCGTCGGTTTGGTCGGCGCGAGTCAGTTCACGGCACGCTACTGGCTCGAGGCCGATCGGCCGATCCCGAAGGAAGAGGCGGTCGACACCACCGTTCAGCTGGCGTGGGGCGGCCTCAAGCACGTGCCGCTGCACCCGATCGCCTGAGCGTCGCATCGACGAACGAGCCCCTGTCCCCGAGCGATCGGGAAACAGGGGCTCGATGCGTGTGGGCCGGAGGCTGGGATCAGACTGCGGCGAATCCGACCCGGCCGCCGGTGGCCGTGCCGATCTCGACGTAGGCGACCTTCGAAGCCTGGATCAGAAACTTCCGGCCCTTCTCGTCAGTGAGCGACACGACGCCGTTGTCACCGCTCAATGCACCGGACACCAGCTTTTCGACCTCGTCCGGGGACTGCGCGCTGTTGATCACCAGTTCGCGCGGGCTATCCGAAATACCGATCTTGACCTCCACGGTCAACCTCCGAACCTAAGAGTCCTGTGCTGTCGATCCAAGGCTAGTGCCAGTCCGCCGCTGCGAGTATTCAGACTGTGCCGGTCAGGTGGCGCGGGATTTGCGTTCAGGCCCTGCGTCTGTGCCACTCGCGTGCTGCGCGTACCCGACGAGTTACGTGTGTACCTGCGAAATCAGTCGCGATGCCGGGTACTCGAAGATCATGTCGGCTGATCGGGCCGGACGGTGTTCGCCTTTCGCGAACACCGTCCCGGCGGTCCGTCCACAGGTCTTATTTCGGCTCGACCAACTGGATCTCCAGTTCGATCTTCACCGTGTCGCTGAGCATGCCGGGCATCAGGCCGCCGACGCCGAAATCGGTCCGCTTGATGGTGCCGGTGGCCGAGAAGCCCGCGTGCCGGTCGCCGGACGGGCCGAACTCCTGGAGACCGCCCCACTCGACCTCCAGGGTGACCGGCTTGGTTACCGCACCGAGCGTGACCTGGCCCTGTACTTCGAAGGTCTCCGCGACGACGACGGGGTGGGTCGCATGGAAGGTGAGGGTGGGACGGTTGGCGACGTCGAGGAAGTCGGCGTTGCGGATGTGCGCGTCCCGATCCGCATTCCCGGTGTCGAACGAGTCGAGGTGGATTGTCGCGCCTAGCGACACAGCCCCGGACTCGTCGACCACGAAGTCGGTCTCGAACCGGGTGAACCCGCCGCGCACCTTGGAGATGCCGAGGTGACGAATGGTGAACGCGACCGAAGAGTGTGCGGCGTCCAGCGCCCACGATCCGGTCTTCAGCAGCTGGCTGGCAGTAGTGGATTCCGAAGTTGTCATGCGGTCGACGATTGCCGGACCGCGGTCCGTTAACCAGACCGCGGTTATCCTGGACCTGCCAGGGCGCGGCTAACAGTCCCGGGACAGGGCACGATGGGAGACATGGCTCGTAACGGATTCGCGGAATTCCTCATCGCACGGCGCGCCGAACTGCGGCCGTCGGATATCGGGATGCCCGGGGGCGGTCGGCGCCGAACGCCCGGCCTGCGCCGCGAGGAGGTCGCCGTCCGCGCGGGCGTCAGCGCCGACTACCTGGCTCGGCTGGAGCAGGGCCGCGACACCAACCCGTCTGGCGCGGTCATCGAAGCCTTGGCCGACGCGCTGCTGTTGCACGGCGAGGGCCGCCATCATTTCAGCTTGCTCGCGTTGGCCTCCGGAAACGAATCCCGCTGCCCTGGCAGCGAATCCGCGGAGGAACGAATTGCCGAGACGATCGAGACAATTCTGCACGCACTGCACCCGACACCCGCGTTCGTGGTCGGCCGTCGGCTGAACGTGCTCGGCTGGAATAAGGCATGGGCCGACCTGGTCGCCCCGCTCGGCCTGTTGGATGGCGACGATCAGCCCAACCTGGCCGAGTACACCTTCACGCATCCGGCCGCACGGCGCGTCCTGCGAAACTGGGACGAGGCCGCCGATATCTTCTCCGCCGTACTACGCCGCGCCAAATTGCGCTGGCCAGGCGATAATTCGCTGTTGGAGACCATCGAGACGCTGCACCGCCACCCGGACTTCGCGCAGCGGTGGAAGCCACAGCAGGTCGGCGCCGCCGTCTCCGGGATCCTGCGTCTCGACCATCCCGTCCACGGGCCGATCGACGTACCCTTCGAGACACTGGAGGCCGATCGTGATCAAAGCCTCATCGTCTGGCTGGCCGACCGCGCCCGCATCCACTCGCCAGGCCTGCGTCTGGTCCCCAACCGTGCGGTGAACGAGTAACAATCCGCACGGCGAGCACCACGCGATCGCCGCTGCGAAACGTCAAGAGCCGCAGGACGGCACCGCACCCGCACCAGGTATCAGATGCCGAGCACCGCCATGCGTTCGGCGTAGCTGTTCTGCATACGCTCGAAGAGCGCGGCGATGCCGTTGAGATCACCGGTGGCGGTGAGAACCAGATCGGTGAGTTCGTCGCGCTGCGCCATCACGTATTGGGCCTGGGTGATCGCCTCGCCGAGCAGGCGCCTGCCCCACAGGGTGAGTCGATCGCGCTCGGCGCGACTGGCCGTGACGGCGCGACGGACCTCTTCCACCACGAACTCCGAATGGTTGGTCTCGGCGAGCACATCACGGACCACTGCGGCGACCTCAGGCGTGAGTACTCCGGCGATCTCGGTGTAGAAGTCGGCGGCGATGCCGTCACCCACATAGAACTTCACCATCGACTCGAGCCACGTCGAGGGATCGGTCGAGGCGTGAAACGCGTCCAGCGCCCGCACAAATGGCGCCATGGCCTCGAAGATGTCGGCGCCACGCTCGGCGAGCGCGGACTCGAGCGTCTTGAAGTGCTCCATCTCGGCGGCGGCCATCGTGGCCACGGCCACCTTGCCGCGCAGCGACGGTGACAGCTTGGCCTCCTCGGCCAGCCGATAGAACGCGGAGATCTCACCGTAGGCGAGAACCGCGAACAGGTCGGTCACGCCGGGGTGGCTGGCGGGGATGGAGAGGTTTGCTGGGTCGGTCGACGAAACACCTAACGCGGCAGGTGACTGTGCTCCCATGCGCCCCAGCGTAGTACTCCGCTCCGATCACGCCGTCTCGGCCAAGAATTTGTCCAGGTAACTCCATGTCGTGTCCCGTGCCGCAGGTCCGGCCAGGATGCCGAGGTGCCCGCCCGGCGCCGTTTCGTAGCGAACCATGGCCGAACCGTCGAGCGTCCGGGTACCCGCCCGCACGGCGGCGGCTGGAGTGATCACGTCGTCGGGCCCGCCGACCAGCAGGACGGGCGCGGTGACCTTCGCCAACTCGATCCGGCGGGCGCCGAGCCGGACTATGCCGCGGCCGATGTCGTTGTTCAGGATCAGCCTGCCCCACAGCTGACCGTAGAAACGGCCCGGATAGCCGGGCATTTCGGCCATGAAGCGGTCGACCGCCTCCATTCTGGCGAGCGTCTCGGTGCGGGTGATATTGCTCGCGACGAACCATGGGCGGGTGAGTTCACGGTCCAGCGCGGTGATCTTGTAACCGATCCTGGTGAGCGGTGCGGGCACACCTCCGGCCGCGCGGATGACCATCGAAGTGACCAGTCCCCCGGTGAGTTTCGCGACCTTACGCAGCTGTGGGATGCCGGTCATCTCATCGTAATCCAGCGGCGAGCCGACAGCGGTGATGGACCGAATCGGCAGTTCGGCATGTGCCGCCGCGGCCAGCAAGGCAAGTGTGCCGCCGATCGACCACCCCACCAGATCGACGGGACGCCCGGCACGGTCGGCGCTGACCCGCAGCACCGCCTCGGGCAGGATGTCGTCGATCCAGTCTTCGAAACCCATGCGCCGGTCGTCGAAGGTGATCTCGCCGTAGTCGATGACATACGGGTGGCGACCGGTCGCCAGCAGGAATCGGGCAAGGCTCTGGTCGGGCCGGAGGTCGAAGCAGGTGGCGGGTGCGGCCAGGGGCGGAACCAGCAGTACGGCCGAACCGTCGACCGGCGCGATACCGTCGGCGTCCTCGAACCGGAGCAGTCGACGATGCGGCATGTCCCACAGCACCGTCGACGCGGTGCGGTCCGGCGCCTCGATGCCGGAGCCGAAGGTCAATGCCCAGGCATTGCGGACGGCGGTGGCGACAGTGTCTGCGAGGGTCACACCGAAGAATGTCGCACATGCCGGTACCGGCGGTAACAGGCAAGTCCCGGATGCGCTCAGCGCTCCCCCGAAGCAATCCGCTGCACCGGCGCGACCATGCCCTCGCGCGCGCTCCGCACCAGAGGCGCGAGCGAAGTTGTCAACTCCGCGACCGCGTCCGCGGACAGTACGGCGAGCGCGCCGGTCCACGCCGCCTCGTCGGTGTCGGCTTCCACCCGCGCCAACAATTCGGCGCCGCTGCCGGTGAGAACGGGAGCCAGTGGCTCGCCCTCGATCAATCCCCTGGCCCGCAGCTCGTCGACAGTGTCCGACCACTCCGTTTCCGAAACTCCGCGCGCAGGCCGCAGCACCGACTCAGGCACTTTCCCCGCCGCCACCTGCATAACCAACGCCTGCCATCCGGTCAAGCCGCGCGTGACCAGAGCCGCGACATGGCCGTCACCGCGGTGCTCGCGCAACGCGGTGGCCAGCTGCCACAGCGCGGCTACCGGGTCAGCGGGCAACGGCAGCGCCGCATTCGCGGCGAACAACACGCGACCGGTCGCGTCGGCCGCGCTCCGCGCAGGCGCGAGCAGTTCGACCGCGCGAGCGCAATCCGCCACGGCGGCGCCGAGGCCGCGCAGCAGCCCGGTGGCGAGTGCGAGCCTGGCGTCGAGGCAGCGCTGCGGGTTGGCTCGTTCCCACGCCTCCGGCAGCGCCCTGCGCACCATGTCCGGATGAAATCCGGCGAAGGCGGCCTGCACCGTGGCGGGTGTCACCGCGCCGAGCGGCGCGGCACGGAAGGCGAAGTAGGTTTGCCAGTAACCACGCAGCCCGATCCCGACGCCCGCCTCCTTGACGCCGGCCCCGAAATACACGACATCATGGACCGGCTCGAGAGTGGTCCAGATTTGCCGCGCCGGATGAATTACCATGTGGCGCAGTGTACGTCGGCACGATTCGGCACGAAAGCGCGCGCCGGCTTGCGGGAAATTCGGCAACGCACCCTGTCGACAATTCGAGCCGCGCACATTATCACGCTACAATCTCTGCGGACAGCGAAAATTCCCACCTGAGAGAGTTGCCGGATGCCATGCCCGCGAACATCGCGGGAACGCGTCACGAACGCCGACCGGTTTCGGGTCCGAGGTTTTCGTTGGACAAGAAAATGTGCGCGCACCAGATCCGCGTCACCAGTGCGCCGCGCCGATGTCTTTCGAGGTAGCCGCCGTTTTTCACGGCCGGCACGACATCCAGAGCGTGGCCGGGTGAGTATCGCAGGCGGGGTCGTGGTTGTCGCGGACCAGCCGGTCCGCCCCACTTCGTGCGCGCGTGACGCGATTACGAGGAAGGCACGAACCTGAGCAAGATCACAGTCGATCAGGAACCGGGACTGGCGGATACCCTGTTGACGGCCGAACTGGACGCAACGCATACCGCCCCGACTTTCGCAGAATTGGGAGTTCGCGACGAAATCGTCCGCGCACTCGGCGAGATCGGTATCGAACGTACTTTCGCCATTCAAGAACTGACCCTCCCGCTGGCGCTCGGCGGTGAGGATCTCATCGGCCAAGCCCGCACCGGCATGGGAAAAACCTTCGGATTCGGCGTGCCACTGCTGCACCGGATCGCGACCGCCGAATCCGGCACGACACCGCTGGACGGTACGCCCCGGGCGTTGGTCATCGTGCCGACCCGGGAATTGTGCATCCAGGTCACCCAGGACCTGGAAAATGCAGGTAAATACCTGACCAATCACCAGGGTCCGCTGAGCGTCGCATCGATCTACGGCGGCCGCCCGTATGAGGCACAGATTCAGGCGCTGCGCTCGGGCGTCGACGTGGTGGTCGGCACCCCCGGCCGACTACTCGACCTCGCCGACCAACAACACCTGATTCTCGGCAAGGTCGGCGTGCTGGTACTCGACGAGGCCGACGAGATGCTCGACCTCGGCTTCCTGCCCGACATCGAACGCATTCTCGGGATGGTCCCGGACAAGCGCCAGACGATGCTGTTCTCGGCGACCATGCCCGGGCCGATCATCACGCTGGCACGCACCTTCTTGACCCGCCCGACACACATCCGGGCCGAGGAACCGCACGACTCCGCCATACACGAACGCACCGCTCAGTTCGTCTACCGTGCGCACGCGCTGGACAAGAGCGAGCTGATCGCCCGTGTGCTACAGGCGGAGGGCCGGGGCGCCACAATGGTCTTCACCCGGACCAAACGCACCGCGCAGAAGGTGGCCGACGACATGTCCGAGCGCGGCTTCGCGGTCGGCGCGGTGCACGGCGACCTCGGTCAGATCGCCCGCGAGAAGGCGCTGACCAAGTTCCGCAAGGGCACGATCGACGTGCTGGTCGCGACCGATGTCGCAGCGCGCGGCATCGACATCGACGACGTCACGCACGTCATCAACTACCAGTGCCCCGAGGACGAGAAGACCTATGTGCATCGGATCGGCCGCACCGGCCGAGCCGGCCGCACCGGTGTCGCGGTGACCTTGATCGACTGGGACGAACTGAACCGCTGGTCCTCGATCAACACCGCACTCGGCCTCGGCATCCCCGATCCGGTCGAGACGTATTCGCGCTCACCGCACCTGCACTCGGACCTCGGCATTCCGGAAGGCGTGACCGGCGTGGTCCGCACGCCGAAGCCGGAACGCGACCCGGACGCGGTCGTGGTGGAGCGCGGCGCCCGGGCGCCGCGCAAGCGCAACCGCAGGCGCACTCGCGGCGGCCAGCCGATCGACAGCGTCGAGCCGAATGAGACCGGCGACGAAGCCGGCGACGAAGCCCGGCCGGTGTCGGAGACGGCCGAGGACGCCGACAAGCCCGCACGCCGCAGGCGCAGACGGCGCAAGGCCACCGGTGACGTGCCCGACAGCGGAACCTCCGACAACGACACCCCGTCGGACGCGACAGCCGACACCGATGCCGCCACCGCGCACGACCGCGGTGCGGGTGACACCGAGACGGCCGACCGTCCCGCGCGTCGTCGGCGCAGGCGCCGCAAGCCCACCGAGGGCGAGGGGGCCACGGAAAGCAACTCCGAGCCCGCGACGGCCGCGACGGCGTGATCGGCCGGATCCGCTAGTCTCGCATTCGTGCTCGCACCCGAGCGGCGGACGCGCGCCGACATCACCGCCGCCGTAGCCATCGTGGTTCTCCTGGTGGTCGCGGGGGTCGTGGTGTGGGCGCGCGGCGACGCTCGCGGTACCGAATCGGTTACCGCGCCGACCAGTGTGCCGACCCCGGCAGCGGCAGATCAGCTGCCCGGCGCATTGCGCGAGTTGTGGCGCGCGCCGGACAACGCGAGCGCGCGAGCGCTCGTGTCCGGCGGCGTCGTGGTGACCGGTGACGACGGCACCGTGACCGGGCGCGACCCGCACACCGGCGACCAACTGTGGAAGTACCGGCGCGATATGCCGCTGTGCGGGATCGAGGGCCAGTTCGGCATGGTGGTCGCGGTGTATCGCGACCACCGCGGCTGTAGCCAGGCGACACTGCTCGCCGGCGACAGCGGCGCCCGGCGGACCGCGCGCAGCAGCTACATGGATCCGGACCTGCGACTGTCGGTCGATGGGACCTATGTCCTCGCGCAGGGCCCACAGCGGCTGGAGATGTGGCGCTCGGATCTGGTCCGCACTCTGGAGTACGGCTTCGTCGACGCACCGGTGAACGTGAAGACCCAACCGCGCAAGGGCTGCGCGTTGCTGTCGGCGGGTTCCAGCCCGTCCCGGCTCGCTGTGCTCGAACGCTGCCCCGCCGACCCGGCCGACCGACTGACCGTGCTCAACCCGGCGCCCAAGGACAACACCGTGCCCGAAGAGTTCGGTTCGCACGTCTTGACCGGTCCCGGCACCGACTCCCCCGAGGCGGTGGTGGTCGCGGTATCCGACAACCGGATCGTTCTGTCTCTGCCGGCCACCACCGCGGGCGCGGACAAGCTCCCCCCGCGGCTGGCCGTATACGACGGGAACGCGAATCCGATTGCGACGCACGAGCTTTCGGCACCGCTGAGCGAGCAGACCACGACGACCCGGATCGGCTCGGCCTACCTGGTGTTCACCGGCAACAGCGTGATCGCCCTGAACGGTGGCACCTTCGACCCGCTGTGGACCGCGGGCGGAGCCCTCGGCGCGCCCATTCTGATGGCGGGCAAGCTGTTGCTGCCTACGACGGGCGCGATCGCCGTTCTCGATCCCGCTTCGGGCACCGAAGTGGGACGAATCCCTGTGACGCGCAGCCAGTACGACGGATCCCCCCTCTCGCTGGCGGCAGTCGGCACGACTGTGCTGGAGAAACGCGGTACCGAACTCGTCGCCCTCGGCTGATCCGGCACCGGGCGAGCGGTGCGTCGGATCGCTCCCGACCGCGACACACCGTGATCATCGGATAGCCCATGATGGATTCATGTCCGCACTCGACGACGCCCGCGTTGTCCTGCTCCGGCACGGCGAGACCAGCTGGTCCACGCAGGGCAGGCACACCAGCCGCACCGATCTGCCGCTCACCGAACGCGGCGAGGTACAGGCCAGGGCGGCGGGTTCCCTCCTGATCGCGCTGCGGCTGCGAAACCCGCGCACCTTGACCAGCCCGCGGCATCGCGCGGTGCAGACCGCTGCGCTGGCCGGGCTCGCCGATGCCACGGTCGATGACGACCTGGTCGAATGGGACTACGGCGCCTACGAAGGATTGACCACCCCGCAGATCCGCGAGTCCGCGCCCGGTTGGACGATCTGGACTGGCGACGTCCCCGATGGCGAGACCGCCGATGAGGTGTGCGCGCGAGC
Source organism: Nocardia sp. NPDC049220 (assembly GCF_040647855.1). Classification (NCBI taxonomy): domain Bacteria; kingdom Bacillati; phylum Actinomycetota; class Actinomycetes; order Mycobacteriales; family Nocardiaceae; genus Nocardia; species Nocardia sp. NPDC049220. The sequence continues at coordinate 167,431 of NZ_JBEZDA010000001.1, read as the reverse complement.
CGACCGGGTGCTCGCCTCGATGCGGGACGTCCTGCCGCAGCGCGATATCGTGCTGGTCGGGCACGGCCACTTCTCCCGGGCGTTGATTGCCCGGTGGGCCGAATTCGGCGTGCGGGAAGGCCGCCGCTTCGCGATGTCGACCGGCGCGCTGACCGTGCTCGGCTACGAACACGACGTGCGAACCATCCATGAACACAACCTGGTACCCGACGGAGCGACATTGTGACCCGATCCGGCCCCACCGCCACCGACCCGGCCGCCGCCTCACCCGCCCTCGGCTCGGGCGACGCCGTGCTGCGTCGTGCTGTCCCCTCCGACGTACCCGCGCTGGTAACTCTCATCTACGACCTGGCCGAATATGAGAAGGCCCGGCACGAATGCACGGTCACCACCGAGCACCTGAACGCCGCACTGTTCGGGCCGCAACCGAAGGTCTTCGCCCACGTTGTCGCCGAGCGGACGGATCTGGTCGGCTGCGCCATCTGGTTCCTCAACTTCTCCACCTGGGATGGCGTGCACGGCATCTACCTGGAGGACCTCTACGTCAAGCCGGAGACCCGCGGCAAGGGCTACGGCAAGGCGCTGTTGGCGGCGCTGGCGAAGGAAGCCGTCGACAACAGCTACAGCCGGGTCGCCTGGTCGGTGCTGACCTGGAACACGCCCTCGATCGACTTCTACGAATCGATCGGTGCGGTAGCTCAGGACGAGTGGGTCGGCTACCGACTCGCCGGCGCCGCCCTCGGCGCGCTGGCCGCCGAGTCCCGGTAACGGTTCGAGCGATGTCATGGCTCGCGCGGGTCGATCACCATCCCTGGCCGACGACCGCCGCGGCGGCCATGGCGATCCAAGACGACTTGCGACCGCAGGTCGATCCGGTCGGCGGGCCCGGCACACGGTTCCGCACGGTGGCGGGGGTCGACTCCGCCTATGACAGCACCGGCGCCGTCGCCGCGGCGGTCGTCGTACTGGATGCCACCACGCTGAAACCTGTTACCTCCGCGGTCGCGCACGGCGTCACCACCTTCCCGTACGTGCCCGGCCTGCTCGCCTTCCGCGAGATCCCGACCACCCTCGCCGCCCTGGCAGAACTCGACACCGCACCGGACCTGCTGGTCTGCGATGGGCAGGGGCTCGCGCACCCGCGCCGTTTCGGGCTGGCCTGCCACATCGGACTACTCACCGGTGTGCCGACGATCGGCGTCGCGAAGACCGCATGGGGCGACTACGCCCAGCCCGGCCGGGGACGCGGCGCCAGCACCGATATCACCATCGACGGCGAGATCGTCGGACGCGCACTGCGCACCCGGACCGCGGTGAAACCGGTCTTCGTGTCCGTCGGACACCGCATCGACCTGGACACCGCCTGCGCGCAGGTGCTGGCCATCACCCCACACTTCCGGCTGCCCGAGACCACCAGGCATGCCGACCACCTCTGCCGTGCGGCGTTACACGCACAAAGGTCCACGCAGACCTCGCCTCGCTTCGGGCCGGACTACTCCGGTTCAGCCCCGTAATCCTGCGCCAGCCAGCGGATCGACGGCGGCGCGAACAGCAGAACCAGTGCGACCACCGCGACAGTGCCGAGCAGCGCGCCGTAGACGGGCTGATGCGAATCGGTCAGCAACGACCAGGTGACCGGAAGCAGGAGCAACTGGGCGATGACCGCGATCGCGCGACCCCAGCGCTTCCCGAGCAGCAACCCGACGCCCGCGGCCGATACCGCGCCGCCCAGAATGCCGAACCAGGCGGCGGTGCCGTACCCGCTCGCCGCGCTCTGGTCATGGCCGGCCACCCCACGCACGATCAGTACGACCACGACGACCGCGGCGACCACACCCTCCAGCGTCACCAGAGCGCCGGCGGCACGCACCGTCGTCGGCACACTCACCGAATTCGTACCTCGGTCACTCACGACTGCGCACCACTCGGGCTCGGCTCCGTCGGGCGCGATCGCGCACCGTATCCTCGATACACTCGCTGACGCTCGCTCACGCGGCAAGCGTACGACTCGAACCAGCGGGACACCGCTGTGGCGTCGGCAGGCGAACGCGATCGGCGGACCGGTGGTCTCCTTCGCCGTTTCCGGCGCGCGCGCGGAGCCAACTAGGCTGCGAACGTGCGGACGTTGCTGATCGTGAACCCGAACGCCACCTCGACTACACCGGCGACCCGGGACCTGTTGGCGCACGCACTGGAGAGCCGCACCCAGTTGACCGTTGCGCACACCCAGCATCGCGGCCACGCCGCCGAACTGGCGCAATGGGCATCAACCAACCAAATGGATCTGATCGTCGTGCACGGCGGCGACGGGACGGTCAACGAGACCATCAACGGCTTCCTGCCGCTGCCCGAACTCGACGACGGCCAGGCCTGGCTGCCCCGCCTCGGTGTCATCCCCGGCGGCTCGGCGAACGTCTTCGCCAGGGCACTGGGCATCTCACCCGACCCGGTCACCGCAACCAACCAGCTCATCGACCTGCTCACGCTGGACAAGGACCGCCGCATCGGCCTCGGCATGGCTGACGACCGCTGGTTCTGCTTCAGCGCGGGCGTCGGCCTGGATGCCGACGTCTGCGAGGCCATCGACGCCAGTCGCGCCGATGGCCACGCCGCCACCCCCGCGCGCTACATTCGAACAACCGTGCGACAGTTCTTCCGAGCCCGGCGCAAAGAACCGACCGTTCGGATCGAGATCCCAGGCCGCCCGGCCGTGGAGGGTGTTCATTACGCCTTCGTAACGAACACGACACCATGGACCTACCTGAACGCCACGCCGGTACACACCAACCCGGACACCCGATTCGAGACAGGACTCGGCGTGTTCGCCGTGCGCTCGATGGCAGTGGTCCGCACCCTCCTACTCGCGCGTCAACTTCTCGCCGCCGCCGGAAAGCCCAAATCCCGCAGATTATTTCGCGAAGACGACGTTCCCGCCGTACGCATCGAGAGCACAGAGCCCATCGGCCTGCAAATCGATGGCGACTTCATCGGGAAGCGCAACGTGGTGGATTTCACCTCGATGCCCAACGTCCTGAGTGTCGTCGCACCGCAGCCGAACTGACCGCGAAAGATCACAAAAAAACATCGTGGTTGTGCTGCAAAAACCGAGTAGAGCGAGTACAAAGGACCGGGTTGGCTCCCCATAGGAGCTAGAGAGCGTGAGCTTCCCCACGGTGCACCGCGTGGCTATTGACATCTACGGTGTTCGTGAAAGCATTCACAAGCAACCGTGCGGAAACATTCGAGTCGCACAAGTGAACGATCCACAAACCATCGGCGCCGTCTGCGGCGCCCAGCAAAGGAGCAGAGGAATGGACTGGCGCCACAAGGCCATCTGTCGCGATGAGGACCCCGAGCTGTTCTTCCCGGTGGGGAACAGTGGTCCGGCGCTCGCGCAGATTGCCGATGCCAAGCTGGTCTGCGCTCGCTGCCCCGTAACCGCCGACTGCCTGTCCTGGGCCCTGAAGTCCGGACAGGATGCCGGTGTGTGGGGTGGTATGAGCGAGGACGAGCGCCGGGCGCTCAAGCGTCGCAACGCGCGCACCCGCACCCGCACCGTCGTCTAGCGAGACGATCAGCCTTACCGGGCCATTCAGCCCGGCCCGGTAACGCATTTCAGCCCGGCACCCACGAGGTGCCGGGCTCTTTGTTTTTGGCAGCTGTGTTGTTCGGCAGCTGTGTTGTTCGGCAGTGCCTGCGGCGCTGCGCTGTTCGCGGCCCCTTTGTGGCTCGCGTCGGGCCGCGAACGGGGAATGCTCGGTCTCACTACCCTCAGAAGTTGTTGTTTGCCAAGCGGTTCCGTTGGCATAGGGGGATTGTGGCGGGGGCAGCGAAGATGGTCAGGGGCGCCGCGCGGCTCGTTGCGGGTGAGGGGAATTCGCCATTTCGTGTCGGAGATGACTTTCGGAGCGGAAGTCGGGTGATCTCAGAGCTGGTGGTCGGACGCTGTCCGCGAGCGGTGGAGGAATGGATGGCCGCGGGGGTGCTGAGATTTGGCTGCCGGCGCGACGTGCCAGAGCCCACCGGTCCCGATCGCGGCGTATTCACTACCTGCTGGAAGTTGTAACCTGGCGGTCCGGGCACCCACGCGGTTGATGCGCGGGTGCTCCTCGTCGGGCTGCGGACGGCTCGTCGGCTGCGGGGAGCCGATTGCGTTGATGTGACCGCGCGGGTCTGTATCCAGGCAGCATGTGCGGCAAGGACATCCACCCGGGCGGCATTGGGACAAATCGGAACCGGTTGGTCGGACACTGTTCTCGGCAAGCGCGTCAGCGGCCGACGCTGATCACCGAATCCACACGTTGGTGTACTACGGCCGCGTGATCACCTTCGGAATACCGGCGGCCTGTCGCGCGAGGGACCGGAGCGCGTCCAATGCGGCGATCGCGTGGATCGGCAGGACTCTCGTTCGGTGACCATCGGCTGAGAGGGTGGCCTGTGCCAGACGCCCGCGCCAGATGGGAAGCGACGCGAGCGTTGTTGGGGGTTGTTTGGTTGGCTCCTGCACAATCCGACTGATGCCGCTTCGATCTCGGCGTGGGGGGCTCGCGGCGAGGCAACGACCGGGCCGAACTCGGCACGACAAACTCCGCGGGCTTGGAATAGGCGGCTCGGACACCGGCCTCGACTCCGGACGAGAACGAAAAGGGCGGTCCGATCTCCGTAGTCGAGTGAGCCGGTCTCGCGTGTGGCGCCACCGCACGGGTCAGCGGCGGTTGCCCGGGTCAGCGAGCGGAGCGGCGGCCGAGGGGGACGCGCAGGACTGCGTCGGTGCCGATATCGGCGCCGGGGTGTAGACCGATGGAACCGCCCAGCTCGGCTGTGACCAGGGTGCGGACGATTTGGAGGCCGAGGCGGTCGGAAGATTCCAGACTGAAACCGGGGGGAAGGCCGCGGCCGTCGTCGCTGATGATCACATCGAGCCAGCGGGCCGAGCGTTCGGAACGGATGGTGACGGTGCCGTTCTCACCGGAATCGAAAGCGTGCTCGATGGCGTTCTGCACCAGTTCGGTCAGCACCATCACCAGCGGGGTCGCGCGTTCCGCGGAGAACACCCCGAGTGAGCCGGCGCGGCGCACCTTGATGCGGGCGGTGTGCACGGTCGCGACATCGGCCATGATCGGCAGCAAGCGATCGACAACCTCGTCGAGATCGACTTCTTCGTCCACCGACATCGACAACATCTCGTGTACCGACGCGATCGAGGTGACCCTGCGCACCGACTCGGTGAGCGCGACCTGCGCTTCCTCGTTCTCGGTACGGCGAGCCTGCAGACGCAGCAGGGCCGCGACGGTCTGCAAATTGTTCTTCACCCGATGGTGAATCTCACGGATGGTGGCGTCCTTGCTGAGCAGCGCGCGGTCGCGCCGCTTGACCTCGGTGACATCGCGGACCAGCACTGCCGCGCCGGCCAGTTCACCGTGCGGACGCAGCACAAGGGTCCGTAGCAGCACGGTCGCGCCGCGCGCCTCCACTTCCATGCGCCGTCCGGTCCGGCCGGCCAGAGCGGCTTGGATATCGCCGACCACCTCCTGCGCGTCGAACGGGTCCGTGATCAGCGAGCGGGTGGTGACAGCGAGATCCTGCCCGGCGAGGTCGGCCTGCAACCCCATCCGATGGTAGGCCGACAGGGCGTTCGGACTGGCGTAGACCACGATGCCCTCGGTATCGAGCCGGATGAAACCGTCCCCGGCGCGGGGGCTGGAATGCGTCGCGGCACGGTCCTCGGTGGTCGGGAAGGTGCCGTCGGCGATCATCTGGCACAAGTCATCGGAGCAAGCGACGTAAGCGATCTCCAGTGAGCTGCGCACCCGGGAGCGTTGCAGATCGGTATCGCGGCTGAGCACCGCGATCACGTCCTCGCCACACCGCACCGGGATGGCCTCGCGGACCGCGTGCACCGGGCGCGGATGATAGACGCCGGAGGCCTCGACATCACTGTCCGCGCGCACGATATTGCCGGTCAGCAGCGCGTCGATCACCTGGGGATGGTCGTCGCGCAGGGCAAGCATGCCGACCAGGTCCTCCTGGTGCACGGTCGGCGCTGTGGTGGGGCGACACTGGGCGACGCACACGATGTCGGCGCCCTCGGACACCGGACCCGCGCCGACCCACAGCAGCAGATCCGCGAAGGACAGATCGGCGAGCAATTGCCAATCACCCACCACACGCTGCAGATGATCTACCGCGACACCGGGGAGATCGGTGTGCTCGGCCAGAAGCTCGCTCAGAGTCGCCATGAAGGTCTACCGCCGCAAACGATCAGGAAATGACGGCGATCACATGACCGGCCTTGATCGCGTCACCTTCCTTGACACCGACCGCGGTCACCGTGCCGCCGGACTCCGCGAGCACCGGGATCTCCATTTTCATCGACTCGAGGATCACCAGGGTGTCACCCTCTTGCACCTCGTCGCCTTCCGTGACAACCACCTGATAGACGACCGATACCAGCTCGGCGAGTACTTCCTCGGCCATGGCACCCCATTCACTCGTTGGCCAGCATCCGCTGAAACTACAGCCAACCACACGTGAAATACTGGCCCTCAACGAGAAGGGAGACTACACATGGGTAAGCGCGGACGTAAGAAGCGTAGCCGGAAGGGCAATGCGGCCAACCACGGCAAGCGGCCCAACGCCTGAGCGAAACGCTCGGCCGAGAGCACGGAGCGGCACGCCTCCCCCGCTGGGAAGGCGTGCCGCTCGGCATTTTCCAGCCGAACTACTCCGGGCTGTCCACGGTGCTCTCGATAACCCTGATCGATCGCCGGATCTCGATGGTCAGCCGTTCGCGCAGCGAATCCGGCGCACGGTCGCCGCCGCACTTGCGGCTGAGCAAACCCTTGATCTTCTCTTCGATGCCGTAGGCCTCGATGCAGGGACTGCAGTGTTCCATGTGGTGGCGCAACCGAGCACGAGTATTGTCGTCGCATTCGCCGTCCAGCATCAACCACACATCGGCGAGTACGGCCGTGCAGTCGAGCTCGAGGTCGGGGTCCCGCTCGGTACTCACAACGTCACCTCGTCGGCGCCGGACTCCGTCGTCACCACCGGAGTGGCTGCGTGTGTGGTTCGCTCGCTCCGCTCGCTCACTGCTTGACCTCCTGGCGTTCCCCCGAACGGTTGAATCCACGCTCGCGCGCCACATCGGCGAGCAAACCTTTCAGTTGCTTGCGACCCCGGTGCAGCCGGGACATCACCGTACCGATGGGGGTGCCCATGATGTCGGCGATTTCCTTATACGGGAAGCCCTCGACGTCCGCGTAATACACCGCCATCCGGAATTCCTCCGGCAGTTCCTGCAACGCGGTCTTGATGTCGTCGTCCGGCAGTGCGTCCAACGCCTCGACCTCGGCCGAGCGCAGCCCTTGCGAGGTGTGCTCGGCTGTCGCGGCCAGCTGCCAGTCGGTGATCTCGTCGGTCGGGTATTGCGCGGGCTGACGTTGCTTCTTGCGGTAGGAGTTGATGTAGGTGTTGGTCAGAATGCGATATAGCCAGGCACGGAGGTTGGTGCCCTCTTTGAAGGATTTGAATCCCTGGAAAGCCTTGACGTAGGTCTCCTGTACCAGGTCTTCGGCGTCGGCCGGGTTCCTGGTCATGCGCAGCGCGGCGCCGTAGAGCTGGTCGAGCAACGGGAGCGCGTCCCGCTCGAATCGCTGTGCCAGCTCGGCATCGTCGACCGCGGCGACATCGCCGGTCACCACGTCATCGTCGCTCGTCACACCTGTCCCTTCGATCGCCGTACTAGCCAAATCTACCGGCAACGGCATATCGAGCGAGAACCCGGCTTCGGTCGGTGACGCCACAATCGGCACTGGACGTTCGTCGAGCAGAACGGGCACCGACATCTCCTTCACGTCGTTCATCAAAGTTTGCTCACGCACGACGGGGCGGTGGAAACGCCCTCCGATCGTGATGTATCCGCTACAACATGTGCAGGCCGCGCGGTGTTCCCGTGACCACGGTGATGCGCCAGATTCCCGTTGCCGGCCTCCGGGGTCACACCGCTAAGGTTTCCGCCATGGCAGCAGCCTCGACCCCGGCGATCCGCACCCTGACCCAGGCCAAGGTTGCCCATCGCGTGCACGCCTACAAACACGATCCGCGCGCCGACTCCTACGGCGCCGAGGCGGTCGACGCGCTGGCCGCCGAACTGGGGGTTGCCGCCGAGCAGGTCTTCAAGACTCTCGTCATCGAGCTGGCCACCGGCTCGCTCGCGGTGGCGGTGCTCCCGGTGCCGAATACGTTGTCGCTCAAATCCGCCGCAGCGGCGCTCGGTGCGTCGAAGGCGGGTATGGCCGACAAGACACGGGCGGAGAAGACGACCGGATATGTACTCGGCGGGATCTCCCCGCTCGGTCAACGGAAGTCGCTGCCCACCGTGATCGACGCCTCGGCGTTGTCCTGGGATCGGGTGCTGTGCAGCGCGGGGCGGCGCGGACTGGAGATCGAGTTGGCGCCCGCCGACCTGATCCGGCTCACCGCCGCGGTGACAGCACCGGTCACATCCGTGTGATTCGGCCCGATCGAGCTTGATCTATGCGTTACTGAACTGGCCAGATTCATTCGACTCGAAGAGGTGATGCGAATGTCCGCGCAGCAGCGTTTGCGCACCATGATCGTCGCGTTGTTCGGAGCTGTCGTCTTGGCTCTCGGTTCGATGACATTGCTCGGCCCGCAGGCCGCCGCCGCACCGAACACTCCGTCGCTCACGCAGGTCAGCGACTACCCCTTCGCCGGTGAGGGCACCCATGGCGCTCAAAGCGGCGGGAGTAGTTCGAAGAAGGACGACAGTTCCGAGAAAGCAGAGAAACTCGGCGGGAATGTCACCACCAAGGTCATCGACCTCATTACCGGGATCATCAAGTGCGGATTGAACATCGCGACCCCGAGCGTGAAGTGCAAGTTGTGAGTCGCTGATCTGGAACTGGGCAGTTCGGTTGCCCGGTTCCGCGCCCGAGGCGGGGCGGATCAGAGCAGACCGATCTGCCCGGCCTCGGCTTGATCCGTCACCCGGGCAAGCAATTCCGGCCCGTTGTTGCGCACGCTGTTGACCAGCATGGGCACTGGCCGCGCCACGATACCCGCAACCACTTCGGCACCAGGCGTCGCCAACAGGCTCGCCGGCGCCGGGTGATCCGGATCCAACCAAGCCTCCCAGTGCTGTTTCGGCATGGGCAGCGGCATCCGGTCATGGATGCGAGTCAGATCGCCGATCGCATCGGTAGTCAGGATGGCGCAGGACAGCAGCGGTTCGCTCTCCGACTTGGCACGATCACGCCACACCGACCACAAACCTGCCATGTACAGCCGCGAACCGTCCGCGTTCGCCATGTAGTACGGATGTTTGGCGACCTTGCCCTTCGCACCGGCGGCGTCCGGCTCGACGACCCACTCGTACCAGCCGTCCATCGGCACCAGGCAGCGCCGGTATTTCACCGCGTCACGGAACGAGGGGGCGCCGGCCGCCTTATCCGCGCGGGCGTTGAACAGCGGCTTGCCCTTCACCGGGACGCCGGGCTCGGCGGTCTTGGTCCAGCCTGGAATGAGTCCCCAGCGCATGCGTCGGACGCGCAATGCCGGCTCATCGTCGGTGCGTCCGTGCTCGTGCCGCTCGACGACGGTAAGGATCTGGGTGGTCGGGGCGACGTTGTAGTTGGCGAAGGCGCCCTGGTCACCGGTGGCACCGGTTTCATCGATCGCATCCAACTCGACCGCCAACCTGCCCGGGTCGGTGGTGGTCGCATATCGTCCGCACATATCCCGATACTCCCACCCGTGACCGACAATCTCGGGGACAATTGGTCCGTAGCCAGGTGACTGCCTGAGAGTTCTGGCATAACATTCTCTCAGGGCATGGGTGGTCGACCGCGCCCGTCCGTGGTGCGTGCGCACGAACCTGCCCCGCAGACGGCAAAAGGAGAACCATCGTGACATCCACCGACACCACACCGGCCGACCACGATACGGCGCTCACGTCGGTCAATCCGGCGACCGGCGAGGTGATCGGCAGGCACGTCATCGCCGACGACGCTGCGGTGACCGCGGCGGTCGCCAAGGCTCGTGCGGCGGCGGCCACCTGGGGCACGCTGAGTTTCGACGCGCGGCGCACGCATCTGCTGCGCTGGTCGAGCAAGTTGGTGCAGAACTCTGAGACGTTCTGCGCGCTGATCCACGCCGAGAACGGCAAACCACTCGACGACGCCTACCTGGAGCTGACGCTCGCGCTCGAGCACATCGCCTGGGCGGCCAAGAATGCCAAGAAGGCGCTGGCCCCAAAAACCGTCTTTCCCGGCGCGCTGATGTCGAACTTCGCCGCGCGGATCGAACAACGCCCGCTCGGCGTCATCGGCGTGATCGGACCGTGGAACTATCCCGTCTACACGCCGAACGGCTCGATCGCCTACGCGCTGGCCGCGGGCAACACCGTGGTGTTCAAGCCGAGCGAATTCGCCACGAGCGTCGGCAATTTTCTCGCCGACGCGTTCGCCGAGGCCAACCCGGAGTTGCCCGAGGGCGTGTTCCGCACGATCAACGGCTACGGCCGCACGGGCGCGGCGCTGGTGCACTCGGACGTCGACAAGATCGCCTTCACCGGCTCCACCGCCACCGGCAAACGGATCATGGCCGCCGCGGCGGAGAATCTCACCCCTGTCCTGCTGGAGTGCGGCGGCAAGGACGCGGTGATCGTCGCGGCCGATGCCGACATCAAGGCCGCTGCCGACGCGGTCGCCTGGGGCGCCACCGCCAATAGCGGACAGACCTGTGCGGGCGTGGAGCGCGTGTACGTGGATCGGGCGGTGCGCGAGGAGTTCATCGCCGAGGTCACCCGCATCCTCAGCGTCATCCGGCCCGGTTCCGACGACAAGGCCGCCTACGGCCCGATGATTATGCCGAGCCAGGTCGACGTCGTGCGCCGCCACATCGCGGACGCACTGGAGAACGGGGGCACCGCCGTGCTCGGCGGACTCGAGTCCGTCAAGGCCCCGTTCATCGAGCCGGTCGTGCTCGTGGACGTGGACGAGAACGCCGAGGCGGTGCGCGAGGAGACGTTCGGCCCCACGGTCACGATCCGCACCGTGAACAGCGCGGACGAAGCGGTCGAACTGGCCAACAACGCCAAGTACGGTCTGTCCTCGGCGGTGTATTCGAAGCAGAACGGCCTGGCGATCGCACGCAGGCTGCGCACCGGCGCCACCTCGGTGAATTCGGTACTCGCCTTCGCCGCCATTCCCGGCCTTCCCTTCGGCGGCGTCGGAGACTCCGGCATCGGTCGCATCCACGGCGAGCCCGGCCTGCGGGAATTCGTGCGCTCGCACTCGATCGCACGGCAGCGCTTCGCCATCCCTGGCCTGGCGCTGCTGAGTTACTCTCGCACCGCCTTCACCATGAAGCTGCTGCGTAAACTGGTGCCGTTGCTGCACGGACGCCACAAGTAACGACAAGCCGCACACTCCCAACACCCAGGCACTGCCGACCAAATCCACCCCAACCAGCTCAACCATCACTTCCGAGCGAAGCGAGATCGAGCATCGCCCGTTCGCGGCCGGGCTCGCGAACCCGCGGCGCCGCAGGCGCTGCCGAACCAACACAACCGATGGGCGATGATGGACGAGTGACTTTCTGGCCAGCGCCCCATGTCGATGTACCCGTGCACGCGACCGTGACCCTGCCCGGATCCAAATCGATCACCAATCGGGCCTTGATCCTGGCGACTCTTGCCGACGGTCCGTCGACGATCTCTGGTGCGCTGCGTAGCCGGGACACGAACCTCATGATCGCCGCGTTGCGCACGCTGGGCGCGAGTATCGACGATGACGGCGACACGGTGACCGTCACTCCGGCCCTGTTGGGCGGCGGCACGGTCGATTGCGGCCTCGCGGGCACGGTGATGCGTTTCCTCCCGCCGGTCGCGACGTTGGCGTCGGGCGATGTGGCATTCGACGGTGACGAGCAGGCTCGGATCCGCCCGCTGCGCACCATCCTGCAAGCGTTGCGCAGCCTCGGCGCGGATATCGACGGTGACGCGCTACCGTTCACCGTGCACGGCACCGGCGCGCTGCGCGGCGGCACGGTGACGATCGATGCGTCGGGGTCGTCGCAGTTCGTCTCGGGCCTGCTGCTGTCGGCCGCCCGTTTCGAGGAGGGCCTGGTCGTGCATCACGACGGGAAGCCGCTGCCCTCGATGCCGCATATCGAAATGACCGTGGAGATGCTGCGCCGTGCCGACGTGCAGGTGCAGGCGCCCGTGGACAGCCGCAAAGCGCAGACCTGGATCGTACAACCCGGACCGATCCGAGCGGTGGACTGGGAGGTCGAGCCGGATCTGTCCAACGCCACCCCGTTCCTCGCCGCGGCCGCGGTCACCGGCGGCGTGGTCAGCATTCCGCATTGGCCGCGGCTGACTACCCAACCGGGGGACGTGATCCGCGAGATTCTGGTGCGGATGGGCGCTGAGGCGCGGTTCTCCGACAGCGTGCTGACTGTGCGTGGCCCCGATCGCTTGGCGGGCATCGATATCGATCTGCACGACGTGGGCGAATTGACCCCGACCGTCGCGGCCCTGGCCGCGCTGGCCGACTCCCCGTCTCGGTTGCGTGGTATCGGGCATCTGCGCGGGCATGAGACGGACCGGCTGGCCGCACTGTCCACCGAGATCAACCGACTCGGCGGCACGGTCACCGAGACCGAGGACGGTTTGGAGATCATGCCAGCCGAGTTGCACCGCGGCACCTGGCACTCCTACGCCGATCACCGCATGGCGACGGCGGGTGCGATTCTCGGCCTTCGGGTTCCCGGCGTCGAGATCGAGGACATCGGGACCACCGCGAAGACCCTGCCGAACTTTGTCTCGCTGTGGGAGCGGATGCTCGATTCCACGTCATCCGATGCGGGGGCGGCGCACTGAACCGGGCAGGACGCGCGACCGCCAGCTACGACGAATCCGACGTCCGCATCCGGCCCGGTCGGACTTCGCGCCCGCGCACCAAGACCCGGCCGCGGCACAACGATGCCGAAGCCGCCATGGTGGTCTCGGTCGATCGGGGGCGCTGGGGGTGTGTGCTCGATGGTGATCCGGCTCGCCGGATCGTGGCGATGCGGGCCAGGGAACTCGGACGCACCCCGATCGTGGTGGGCGACCAGGTCGACGTGGTCGGCGACCGATCCGGGAAGCCGGACACTCTCGCCCGCATCGTGCGAGTCGCCGACCGGACAACGGTGTTGCGCCGCACCGCCGATGACACCGATCCCTTCGAGCGGATCGTGGTCGGCAACGCCGAGCAGCTGTTCATCGTGGTCGCCTTGGCCGACCCGCCGCCGCGTACCGGATTCGTCGAGCGTGCGATGGTCGCGGCGTATGCCGGTGGGCTGCGGCCGATCCTGTGCCTGACCAAATACGACTTGGCCGCCGACTCCGAGTTCGCGTCGTCCTTCGACGATCTGGACCTCACCATCATCTACGGTGGCGTCGACGACCCGCTGGCGCCGGTTCTCGAGCTACTCGACGGCAGGCTCACCGCCCTCATCGGACACTCCGGTGTGGGCAAGTCGACGTTGGTGAATCGCCTTGTGCCGGAGGCGGCTCGGGCGGTCGGCGAGGTCTCCGGCGTCGGCAAGGGCAAACACACATCCACCCAGTCGGTGGCGCTCCCCCTCCCCGACGGCGGCTGGGTGATCGACACCCCAGGCGTCCGCTCGTTCGGCCTGGCCCACATCAACCCCGACGATGTCATCGCTGCCTTCGACGACCTCGCCGCCGCCATCGACGACTGTCCCCGTGGCTGCACCCATCTCGGCCCACCTGCCGATCCCGAATGCGCCCTCGACCACCTCCCCGGCAAACAACGCCGGGTGGCCGCCATCCGGATATTGTTGACCGCCCTCAACTCCAATGACAGTTGGTCGTAACGCGGCGAATCCCGCGAGCGCATATCGGATGATGCTGCCGCCCTAGTGTCCGTTGGGCTGTCGTGGCGCGAAGGGCCATTCCTCGAACCAGGCGCAGCGCCCGTCGCCGTCGAATCGCAGTACCCACAGATCGCGCCAGCGCGACGGCTCGTCCTTCGCGTACTCGACCTCGACACGGACCACCGCGTTCGGCCAGTCCACGGCAACCACCTCGGTCTCCATCGTGAACGCCTCGCCCGGCCCGTCCCGACCGCCCGCCCAGAAATCGGCCAGCGAGGTCAGCCCGATCAGTGGCTCGGCCCATGGCGAAATCAGATATCCGGCATCAGCGGTGAAGAGATCAGCGAGCCGTTCGGTACCCGGCGCCCGCCAAGCCCGTTCGTATCCGGCAACCCATGCTTCGACAGCCGCGCGGTCCACGCCAGCAAACTACCCCCGTTCCCCGTGTCGCACGCGCATTCCGCGAACCGCCGAGTGTCGTGCCCGACCAGTCCCTTCGGCACTCGGTGGACCGGAGTTCTCCGCCAGACTTCGAGGAACGCCATCTCCTACGCGACGGCAGCACAGGTCAGCGAACTCGGGCAACGCGCATACCGGCTCTACGTCGATTTCGGCCCGGGGTCGCCCGGCAAGCTGCGGTGCACCGTTCGGATGGCTCCCGGTTTCGGCGGTCGGCGATGGACTGCGGACAAGCCGATCGCGGCGAGTCCAAACCCCAGGCAGGTCGACACCCGAAAGATTCGACGGAAGGTCCGCGAAATTCGCTACCGCGCAGCGTTTTCCGCTAGCGTCCATACGCTGCTACCAGGGGTTATGCAACTGCGCTCTGCGCGCTCGCAGAACAGGGGTCCGGGGACATGACCCGGTCCAGGTCTCGATAGCGACAGCGACGGACGCCGCGAGCTACCGCCGCCGCAGGCCAGTAACCAGCTCATTCAACCCGATTCCGATCCCGGAAGGACCCATGCGCAATCTCGTCATCGCCAGCGTCTTCTGCACCGCGCTGATCTTCGGCGGCGCGCACACCGCGATCGCCGCGCCGAACCCCAGTTCGGCGAGTGGCACTTCCAGCCCGGCGCGCAGTAGCGCCGACCGGCAGTTCCTGCGCGAAAGCTACTACGAGGACGCCAGTTACAGCATGCAGAACGCTGTCATCGAACTGGCTCGAACCGAATGCGACTACCTGAACAAGCACGGCAACACCGCCGGCAATCGGATCTATCTGGCCGACGAGACCAACAAATTCGTCGACTACCCATTCTTGTTCCTGGGTGCGGCGGTTGAAGCGTATTGCCCGTGGAATCGATTCTGAATCGAGCTCCCAGCCATGCCGTGATCGGCACACCACTGGCTCATGATCCGCGCACAGTGACAGCGCAGGCGCCCGGGGAATCCCCGGGCGCCTGCGCGCTCAGCCGATGACCTCAGTGCCGACGGCGGGTCTTCGGCGCACGCGTGCCTTTCGCCTCCGACCGGGCCGCCTCGCGACGCTCGCGACGGGTGGGCTGGGTCGTGTCGGCACCGTATTCCTCGGCGTCGCTGTGCACCTCTGCGCGGCCGCCCTCATTGGGGCCCGAGTAGCTGAATCCGCGGGCTCCGGCCTGGTCGATGCCCTTGGCGCGCAAGGCGGCTGGGGCGCCGTGGCCGTTGGCGACCCGAGCCTCTTCGGTGGGCAGCGGGCGCGGCGCGGTCATGGCGCCGACCGGCGAACGCAGGCCGGGGTCGACCGCGACGCCTTCCGGCTGCGGCTGCTGCACTTCGACCTGGAGGTTGAACAGGAATCCGACGGACTCCTCCTTCAGGCCGTCGAGCATAGCGGTGAACATGTCGAAGCCCTCCCGCTGATACTCGACCAACGGGTCGCGCTGTGCCATGGCGCGCAGGCCGATCCCTTCCTTGAGGTAATCCATCTCGTAGAGGTGCTCGCGCCACTTGCGATCGAGTACCGACAGCAGCACTTGCCGTTCGAGATTGCGCATGCTGCCCACACCCGCGAGGCCGTCGATCTCGGATTCGCGACGCTCGTAGGCATCGTGCGCGTCATCCAGCAGCGCCTCGAGCAGTTCTTCGCGTGATAGTTCGCCCGCTTCCCCGATCTCGGTTTCGCCGGTCAGATCCTGGTAGGCGATCCCCACCGGGTACAGCGTCTTGAGCGCCGTCCACAACTTGTCCAGGTCCCAGTCCTCGACATAGCCCTCGGCGGTGGCACCGTCCACGTACGCGGTGATCACATCCGTGATCATGCTCTGGACCTGGCCCTCCATGTCCTCGCCGCGCAGGATCCGTTCGCGCTCCGCGTAGATGATGGTGCGCTGCTGATTCATCACCTCGTCGTACTTGAGCACGTTCTTGCGGATCTCGAAGTTCTGCTGCTCGACCTGGGTCTGCGCGCTCTTGATGGCCTTGGAGACCATCTTCGCCTCGATCGGCACATCGTCGGGCAGGTTCAACCGGGTCATGATCGCTTCCAGCGCTGCGCCGTTGAAGCGGCGCATCAACTCGTCGCCCAGCGACAGGTAGAAGCGGGACTCGCCCGGGTCGCCCTGACGACCGGAGCGGCCGCGCAACTGGTTGTCGATGCGGCGCGACTCATGGCGCTCGGTGCCCAGCACATACAGGCCACCCGCGTCGCGAACCGCCTCCGCGTCCTCAGCGGTTTGCGCCTTGACCTGCTCCAAGGTAGGCAGCCACGCCCGCTCGTAATCGTCGGGCGTCTCGACCGGGTCGAGCCCCTGCTTGCGCAGCAGGACGTCAGTGACGATGTCCGGGTTGCCGCCGAGCACGATGTCGGTACCGCGACCGGCCATGTTCGTCGCGACCGTCACCGCGCCCGGACGACCGGCCTCGGCGATGATCTCGGCTTCCTTCTCGTGGAACTTCGCGTTCAGCACGTTGTGCGGGATGCCGCGCTTGGTGAACTGTTTCGACAGGTACTCCGAGCGCTCGACGCTGGTGGTACCGATCAGCACCGGCTGGCCGTTCTCGTGCCGCTCGGTGACGTCGTCCACTACGGCGGCGAACTTGGCCTCTTCGGTCTTGTAGATCAGATCGGACTGGTCGGCGCGGACCATCGGCCTGTTCGTCGGGATCGGAACAACGCCGAGGTGGTAGATCTGGTGCAGCTCGGCGGCCTCGGTCTCGGCGGTACCGGTCATGCCGGACAGCTTGTCGTAGAGGCGGAAGTAGTTCTGCAACGTGATCGTGGCGAGGGTCTGGTTCTCCGCCTGGATCTCGACCTCTTCCTTGGCCTCGATCGCCTGGTGCATGCCCTCGTTGTAGCGGCGTCCCACCAGGATGCGGCCGGTGAACTCATCGACGATGATCACTTCGCCGTCGCGGACGATGTAATCCTTGTCGCGGGTGTAGAGCTCCTTGGCCTTGATGGCGTTGTTCAGGTAGCTCACCAGCGGTGAGTTGGCGGCCTCGTACAGGTTGTCGATGCCGAGCTGATCCTCGACGAACTCGACGCCTGCCTCGTGCACGCCGATGGTGCGCTTCTTGATGTCGACCTCGTAGTGCAGGTCCTTCTTCAGCAGCGGGGCGATGCGCGCGAACTCGGCGTACCACTTGGACGAGGCGTCGGCCGGACCCGAGATGATCAGCGGGGTGCGCGCCTCGTCGATCAGGATGGAGTCGACCTCGTCGACGATGGCGAAATTGTGCCCGCGCTGCACCAGGTCTTCCAGCGAGTGGGTCATGTTGTCGCGCAAGTAGTCGAAGCCGAACTCGTTGTTCGTGCCGTAGGTGATATCGGCGTTGTAGGCCACCCGCCGTTGAGCGGGGGTCATACCGGACAAGATCACGCCCACCTCGAGGCCCAGGAAGCGGTGCACCCGGCCCATCCACTCGGAGTCGCGCTTGGCCAGGTAATCGTTGGTGGTTACCACGTGCACGCCGTCACCGCTGATCGCGTTGAGGTAGGCGGGGAGCACCGAGGTGAGAGTCTTGCCCTCACCGGTCTTCATCTCGGCGATGTTGCCGGTGTGCAGCGCCGCGCCACCCATCATCTGGACCTTGTAGTGCTTCTGGTTCAGCACGCGCCAGGATGCCTCGCGGGCCACCGCGAAGGCCTCGGCCATGAGCTGGCCGAGCGGGTCGACTTCGCCGTCCTCGACCATGTCGGCGTAGCGCTCGCGGAACTCGTCGGTCTTGCCGCGCAGCTCGGCGTCGGTGAGATCCTCGTATTCCGACTCGAGGTCGAGGACTTGGTCGGCGAAGTTCGACAGTCGCTTGACCATGCGACCCTCACCAATCCGTAGCAACCTCGTCAGTGTCAGCGCAGGCACGGGTCTCGTCAGTCCTCTGGTCGGTGTGTCAGTCGTCTCGTCGGCCCCCCGGGCCGGTGTGCGGACCCACACGGTCGCGTGGAATCCGCTGCACGCTTCATGGTAATGCGGCACCCATGGTAGGCGTCGACGAGCAGCGATGTGCCGCCTCACCCAGGTCGTCACGCCCCCTGACGAGCACGCCCTCTCTCACGGTACGCGCCGGACGCGGGTGGCGTCCGTCCGCGGGACGCGCTATCCGGGGAAGCCGGCCACCTGCGCACGGCATCGGCACTGTCCACGCGGACAGCGAACTCCCCGCGAATCCCTTGCCCCGGAACCTGTTTCCCGCGGTCGTCTCAGCGTGGACGAACATTGATCCCGCGCTGTGCCCGTCCCACAACGTCGACCCGGCTGAACGCACCGACCGGGTGGCGGTGGACAGGCGGGGTTCCTCAGATCCGGCGCGGCGACCGACACGCTGAGCGACCGTACGATCGTCCACGGTGCATCCTGCTTCCCGCTGTGATCGAATCGGGTTCTCGAGCTCGAACGCAAGAGCGTGGCACGGACCACCCGGGCGGGGAAGCGGCACTGATTTCACCGGATATGCCACAACAGGCGAGGCAACCGCTGATGCGGCAGCACAATGGATGGGGACGGCATCGGGAAAAGGAGTACCGGGCAGCGTGATCACGAGACTGACGCCGCAAGACGCGGAGTTCTACCGGCTCGAGTCGAGCAGCAATCCGATCCATATCGGCTCCCTCGCGATCGTCCGCAGCACCGACGCCGGCGACGGCGCCGGCCCACCGATCCTGAACTACGACCGGTTGGTCGACCTGGTCGAGAGCAGGCTCCCGCTGGTACCGAGGTACCGGCGCAGGGTGCGCGAGATCCCGCTGGCGCTCGGGCGGCCGGTTTGGGTCGAGGACAGCCGATTCGACATCACCTACCACATCCGGCGCTCGGCGCTCCCTGATCCCGGCACCGACGAACAGCTGCACGATCTGGTCGCTCGACTCGCCTCGTATCCGTTGGATCAGAGCAGGCCGTTATGGGAGATGCATCTGATCGAGGGCCTGTCCGAGGGCCGCTGCGCGATCTTCACCAAGTCGCATTCGGCGCTGGTCGACGGGGATACCGCGCTGGAGATCGGCCATGTGATCCTCGACACCGGGCCTTCACCTCGGGAACTGGCCGACGACGCCTGGATCGCGCCCCGCGAACCCAGCGATGTCGAACTGCTGGTCGGCGCGCTGACTCATCTCGCCGCGCAGCCGCGCAAGGCTTGGGAGGTGGCGCGCGACGCGAGCGCCGGAGCCTTCGCGGTGATCGGCACGGCGGGGCGCGCGGTGGACTCGGTGGTCTCGGCGGTGCGGACAGCGGCCACCGGCGCACCGGACAGTCCGCTCAACACCCGCACCTCCCGCAACCGGCGCTTCGATGTGGTGCGGACCGATCTGGCGGACTACCGCACGATCCGCGGGCGCTTCAACTGCTCGATCAACGACGCGATCCTCGCGGTGGTCACCGGTGCGCTGCGTAACTGGCTGCTCTCGCGTGGCGAGGCGCTCACCGAGTCGACCACGCTGCGGGCAGTCGTTCCGATGTCGGTGTATGTCGAAGGAAGCGACGGGGACCAGCTGAAACCCGAGGCCGAGGTGTCGTCGTTCCTGATCGATCTTCCGGTCGGCGAGCCGAATCCCGTGATGCGGTTGTCGCACATCGCACACGCCACCGAACTCAACGGCAGACAGCGGCGCGGCATCCGCGCGCGCACCCTCGTCCATCTGGCCGGGTTCGCTCCAGCCAGCCTGCATGCGATGAGCGTGCGCGCGGCGAGTACGTTCGCAGAGCACACGTTCAACTTGGTGATCACCAACGCGCCGGGTCCGCAGACGCCGATGTTCATCGGCGGCGCGCGGATGCTGGAGATGTACCCGGTGTCGCCACTGCTGCGCAATCAGGCGTCGAGTATCGGGATCACGTCCTACGACGGACGCGTCTTCTACGGACTCAACGCCGACCGCGACGCGATGGCCGACATCGACGTGCTCGCCGCGGCGGTGCGCGAGTCCATGGAGGAGATGCTCGGTGCCTGCGTCTGACGACACGAAGCTACGGGTTTACATCCCGGCGACGGTGCCGATGCTGCGCGAACTGGTCACGAACCGGGAGCTGGCCGCCGTCAGCGGCACCGCGTTCGCGGTCACGCCCGCGCTGCGTGAGGCGTACGCCGCCGGTGACGACGAGGAACTCGGCGAAGTGGCCATGGCCGAAGCCGCCCTCGCCTCGCTACGCCTGCTCGCCGCCGAGCGCGAGCAGATCACGGAGCCGGGTGAAGAAGAGGAACACACAGAACCGACAGCGCCACCAGTATCGACCGATGACGACGCGCCGTTCTCGTCCGGCAGCCCGGTCTACCGGCGGGCGGTGATCGCCGCCGACGTGAACGGCACGAAACTGCGCCCCGACCTCGACGACGCTGTCGTGCGACTCGCGGGTCCGATCAGCTACCAGCAGATCGCCTCGGTGCACGTCGACCTGGCCGACGCGGAGCCGGCCGTGGCCAAGGCTGTCGACGTGATCGACGCGGCCGATCTCGGCGATATCGACGCCGAGTTCGTGCTCGGCGATGCCGAAGACCATCAGCTGGCCTGGTACGCCGCGCAGGAACTGCCCTTCCTGCTCGATCTGCTCTGAGCCGTGAGCCGGCGGGCCCGATCGGTGTTCGGCGCGGGTTCGCCGAGGCTTACTCGCCGCGTCAACCTACGATGCCGTAACCTTGCTGCCGAGGCGGTGTCCGATCGGTTCGACGGTGGCCGACGCATCCGACGACGAGGAGACGAACGGCAGCGATGGGCTCGAAAAAAGCGGCATTCTCGGTGCGGGGCGTCCGTGCGTGGCTGGAGGCGCCTGCCGCGAGTGTCGCCGAACGCGGTGGCAAGCTGAACGTGCTGCGCGGCGCCGTCGCCAGGATGACCACCCCGCTGCTGCCGGACGACTATCTGCACCTGGCCAACCCGCTGTGGTCGGCGCGGGAACTGCGCGGGCGCATCGTCGAGGTGCGCAAGGAAACCACCGACTCCGCGACCCTGGTGATCAAGCCGGGCTGGGGGTTCGACTTCAAGTACCAACCCGGTCAGTACATCGGCATCGGCATCCTGATCGACGGCCGCTGGCACTGGCGCTCGTACTCGTTGACCTGTCCGCCGAACTGGTCCGAACCGGGACACGGCGGCAAGCGACTGATTTCGATCGCGGTGAAGGCGATGCCGGAGGGGTTTCTGTCCAGCCACCTGGTCAGCGGCGTTCCGGTCGGCACCGTGGTCCGGCTCGCGGCGCCGCAGGGCGGATTCGTGCTGCCCTACCCGCCGCCGGAACGGGTTTTGTTCCTCACCGCGGGCAGTGGCATCACTCCGGTCATGTCGATGCTGCGCGCGATGGACCGTCGCGAACTGGTCACCGATGTAGTGCATCTGCACTCCGCTCGCACCGCCGACGACGTGATGTTCGCTGCGGAGTTGCGCGCACTGCACGATCGGAATCCGAGTTTCCGCTCACAGCTGCATCTGACCGGCGAGCACGGTAAGTTCGCGCTCGCCGACCTCGACACGACGTTCCCGGACTGGCGTGAGCGGCAGACCTGGGCGTGCGGGCCCGCCGCCATGCTGGACGAGATCGAAAAGTACTGGCGCGACGCGGACCTGTCCGACCGGCTGCATGTGGAGCGGTTCGAGATCGAACGCTCGGCGGTCGGCGAGGGCGGCACGGTCACCTTCGGTAAGACCGGACGCACCACCGAGGTGGACGGCGCGACCAGCCTGCTGGAGGCGGGCGAGTCGGTTGGTGTCCAGATGCCGTTCGGCTGCCGCATGGGCATCTGCCAAACCTGTGTCGTCACGTTGCGGTCCGGCCATGTCCGCGATCTGCGCAACGGCGACGAGCACCGCGAGGGCGACAAGGTGCAAACCTGCATCTCGGCGGCCGCCGGCGACTGCACCCTGGACGTGTAGTCCGGCAGGTACCCTCGATCTAAATCGAGTAGTGAAAGGACCCCGGTGGCCATCACCGATATCAAGGCGTTCGCCCACCTCACGGCAGGCGACATCGAAACCCTGGGGCAGGAGCTGGATTCGATCCGGCGCTCGATCGAGCTGTCCCGCGGTGCGCGAGACGCGAAGTACATCCGACGCACGATCGCCGCACAGCGTGGTCTGGAGGTGGCCGGACGTGTCGTATTGTTCGGCAGCCGCGACCGCTGGGCCTGGCTGACCGGCACCGCGCTGCTCTCGGTCGCCAAGATCATCGAGAACATGGAGCTCGGGCACAATGTCAGCCACGGGCAGTGGGACTGGATGAACGACCCGGAGATCCACTCCAGCTCTTGGGAGTGGGACATGACCGGCCCCTCGTCACAGTGGCGCCGCGCGCACAACTACTCCCATCACACCTACACCAACGTCCTCGGCAAGGACGAGGACCTCGGCTTCGGCATTTTGCGGATGACCCGCGACGAACCGTGGCGGCCGGTCCACCTGGTACAACCCCTGGCGAACCTGGTGCTGGCCGCGACGTTCGAGTGGGGCATCGCGCTGCACGACTGGAGCATCGAGAAAGAGCTGGCGGGCACCCCGCCCCGACAGCTCATGTCGCCGCCGAACCGGGAATTCGGCCGCAAGATCTCCCGGCAGTTGGCCAAGGACTTCCTGATCTACCCCGCACTCACCGGACCGGCCTTCAAGCAGACCCTGAAGGCGAACGCGACGGCCAATCTGGTGCGCAACCTGTGGGCATACGCGGTGATCTTCTGTGGCCATTTCCCGGACGGCGCGGAGAAGTTCACCATCGAGCAACTCGAGAACGAAACCAGCGGCGAGTGGTACCTGCGTCAGATGCTGGGCAGCGCCAATTTCAAAGCCGGCCCCGCGATGGCGTTCATGAGTGGCAATCTGTGCTACCAGATCGAGCACCACCTGTTCCCGGACCTCCCCAGCAACCGGTATCCGGAGATCGCGGCACGGGTACGCGAACTGTGCGACAAGTACGACCTGCCCTACACCACCGGTTCGCTGGGCAAGCAGTATCTACTCGCCTTCCGCACTATCCACAAGCTCGCTCTGCCGGACCGGCTGCTCAAGGCGACCGCCGATAATGCCCCCGAAACCTCCTCGGAACGCAAATTCGTCGGCATCACGCTGCCGTCACTCGGCGATCTACCGCTGCCGGCCGCGGAGTCCACGCATTGGTTGCGCATCGACCCAGAGACCGGCAAGCGTCGCGGTCTGCGTTCGGCGCTGCGCGAAGCGAAGGTCGCACTCAAAGAGAAGGCACGCCAGGAGAAGCAGATGCTGCGCGAGGCGAAGGCGACATTGCGGGAGAAGGCCAAGCACGAGCGGGCGCTACTTCGCGAGGCCACCCACGCACTGCAGGAACGCGCCCAGGAACAGGCGGCACTGAGCCGGAAGGCCGTGCGGGACAAGTCTTTTCGCTTCAGCCGCAGGTGACTTCGACCGACGGCGGACCGTCCGGGCCGTAATGCGGCCCCGGGCGTGGTTGTGACCATTTCCACACAACCTACGGTCTCGTAACTTACGGTAGAGTAACCGGCATGGCGATCTCGGATGTCAAGGAATACGCGCACCTGACCGAGGCCGATGTGGAAGCACTCGGCGCGGAGTTCGACGCGATTCGACGGGAAATCGAAGCTTCGCGCGGCGAGCGCGACGCGAAGTACATCCGCCGTGTCATCCGGCTCCAACGCGCACTGGAGATCAGCGGGCGCGCGGTGCTGTTCGCGAGCTCCGCGCGCCCGGCCTGGCTGGCCGGCGTGGCACTGCTCAGCACCTCCAAGATCATCGAGAACATGGAGATCGGGCACAACGTCATGCACGGTCAGTGGGACTGGATGAACGATCCGGAGATCCACTCCAGCTCCTGGGAATGGGACAACACGGGCCCGTCCAAGCACTGGAAACACACGCACAACTACCTGCACCACAAGTACACCAACGTGCTCGGCATGGACGACGACATCGGCTACGGCCTGCTTCGGGTGACCCGCGATCAGCGATGGAAGCCGTTCAACCTGGGCAACCCGGTCTTCAACCTGCTGCTACAGCTGTTCTTCGAGTACGGCGTGGCCATCCAGCATCTGGAACTGGGCAAACTTGCCGCAGGCCGGTACAAGCCGGGCAGCCCGGAGCGCGACGAGTTCAAGCGCAAGCGCGGCGAGGCGTTCAGCAAGATCGGCAAGCAGGTCGTCAAGGACTACGTGATCTTCCCCGCGCTCACCGGTCCGGCATTCTTCTCCACCCTGACCGCCAACCTGGCCGCGAACGCGGTCCGCAACGTGTGGACCAACGCGGTGATCTTCTGCGGGCACTTCCCCGATGGCGCGGAGAAGTTCACCAAGGCCGACATCGACGGCGAGACGCAGGGCCAGTGGTATTTGCGCCAGATGCTCGGCAGCGCCAACATCTCCGGCGGACCGGTCATGCACTTCATGACCGGCAACCTGAGTCATCAGATCGAGCACCATCTGTTCCCCGACCTGCCGAGCAACCGGTACGCCGACATCGCGGTGCGGGTGCGCGAGCTGGCCGACAAGTACGACCTGCCCTACACCACCGGCTCGCTCCCGGTGCAGTACTTCAAGGCCTGGCGAACCATTCTCAAGTTGTCACTGCCGAACAAATACCTGCGTGCCACCGTCGACGACGCCCCCGAGACCGCGTCCGAGCGCAAGTTCGGCGGCAACGCGGCGGCCACCATCGACCCGGTCACCGGCAAACGACGGGGACTGCGGACCGCTATCGCGAAGAGCCGACGCCGGTTCACGCGGCGCTCGGCCGCCCTCGGCTGACCGCACGGCGACCTGTACCGCTCGGCGACCCGCCCCCGGGCGGTACAGGCGTGCTGGCGCTGCTGGTTGACTGAGGATCGTGTGTGCTGATGATCTGAGCGTCTACGAGGCGATCCGGCTCCGTCGCGACGTGCGCGCGGAGTTCACCGGCGACATCGTGGACGACGTGACGCTGTGGCGGATTCTCGAGGCCGCACATCAGGCGCCCAGCGTCGGAAACTCCCAGCCGTGGGACTTCGTCGTCGTCCGCGACCCGGCGACACTACGAGAGTTCGCCGACCACGTGGCGAGCAAGCGCGTCGAATTCCGGAGCACGTTGCCGCCCGAGCGGGCCGCGACGTTCGACCCGATCAAGGTAGAAGGCATCATCGAGAGCGGCACCGGCATCACGGTCAGCTATGACCACGGCCGCGGTGGACCACAGATACTCGGTCGAGCGACCGTGCCCGAGACCGGGATCTATTCGACCGTGCTCGCGATTCAGAACCTTTGGTTGGCCGCCACCGCCGAAGGGGTCGGCGTCGGCTGGGTGTCGTTCTACGACCCCGCGTTCCTCACCGAACTGGTCGGCCTGCCCAACGGCATCCGTCCGGTCGCCTGGTTGTGTGTGGGCCCGGTCCACCGATTCCAGCTCATCCCCGACCTGGAGCGCTTCGGTTGGCGCACCAGACGACCGCTGACCGATGCCGTGCACCGAGAGAAGTATCGCGGTTGACGATCCGTCGAGCGCTCACCACTGCGAACTCCGCGCGCTCGGCCGTGCCGTCGAGTCTTGCGGTGCGGATCTCCACCCGCGCCGACACCGGTGCGTCGAGTTCACCCGGCAGAGTGGATCATTCATGATTCAAATGCCGGGCGAGTGGGTACGACAAGGCGGAACTGCTTCGTAGGCAGTCTGCTTCGTTTCAGGAGGTTTGTGCAGTGGCCAAGGTTGATGCTATTCGGCTGTCGAACGAGCTGGGCATCGACCTGGTGCAGGCGGCGTTGCGCTTGCGCCGGGAGAGCGCACCCGGCGAAACGGATTACGACACCTGTTTGCGGCTCATCGCCGACGAGGGGCGCGTTCGTCGGCCGCGCCCGCCGGAGCAGTCACAAGCCTAGTGCGCCTCGCTCGCCGAGGGTGGACACCGGCCAGCGACCATCCCCTCCACCGCCGCTGAACCGGTCTGCCGCACCGCATGCCATCGCACGATAGGCCGCAGACGGCCGTCCCGACGAACGACCTGCTCGTCCCAGTACCACCGCGAGGTCGATGTCGGCCACCCCTGATTGGCGTGGAACCGCAACCTGTTGGTAGCCGGGCCGGATGGTTCGCGACCCGTTACTCGACAGCGGTGGCGCGTGCACGAGGACGTCGCACGCGAGTTCCATCTGTCCGGGCGGTACCCGCCACCCATCGGCGAACCGACCCTGGACGATTCAGCGTGACAAACCGCATCGCGGTGATCGTCGTCGGTTCGCGTGCGGTGGCGATCTTCGTACTCCGGCGCATCCCGCGACAGCCAGCCGATCCTCGCTATCACATTGGTCGACAACGACTTTCGGGCATATATCGATCGGCTGGGCGACCCTTGCGCTACCGCCGATCGCGCGGCGATGAACACATGCGGGATGCGGTCGCCATGGACTCGGATCAGCGGCGGCGGCTAACGACGCGCCGATAGGCAAGGGCGCGAAAAACTTTCGAACAAAGTTCTCCGGGCACCCGACCGCGGGGCCGAGTACCCGGAGCAACGAGGGAAAGGCCAGGTCAGGCGAGCCGGATCAGGCCATAGTCGAAGGCATGGCGCCGATAGACGACCGACGGCCGGTCGGTCTCCTTGTCCTGGAAGAGGAAGAAGTCGTGCCCGACGAGTTCCATCTGATAGAGGGCGTCGTCAACGGACATCGGGGTCGCCGAGTGCGCCTTCGTGCGCACGATATGGCCAGGGCCGACGGCGTAATCCGGGATCTCCGCCGCTTCGTCGACGCGGCGGGTTTCGCCCTCGGGATGATCGTGTGCGGCGCTCGACCCGCTCGGCCGCTCGAACAAGGAGTCGTCCACCAGGTCGGCCGTGGCCTGGGCGACGGAGACGGGGGTCTTATCTCCGTAGTGCACCCGGCGCCGATCCTTGGTGCGGCGTAGTCTGCTCTCCAGTTTCGCGGTCACCGACTCGAAAGCGGCGTAGAAGCTGTCCGCGCAGGCCTCGGCCCGAACGACGGGCCCCTTACCGCGCGCGGTGATTTCGACGCGCTGGCAACTCTTGCGCTGACGACGGTTACGTTCGTGGAACAGCTCCACGTCGAAGAGAAAGATCGACGGGTCGAAGCGCTCGAGGCGGGAGAGTTTCTCCGCGACGTAGATTCGAAAATGGTCGGGCACCTCGACGTTGCGGCCTTTCACCACGACATCGGCGCGGGTCGCCCGTTGACTGTCTGTTGCGGATTGCTCTATCGCGTCCTGGGTGCCGGCATCCAGCACCGAAGGAGCAGATTCTTTCACTGACGTTCGTGAAGAAGTCGTCACGCGTACCTCCCGGATATGGCCGCACACACCAATGCACATGCGGCGGGATTGAGCTGTGCCGATCGACAATTGCGCGGCACAAGTTGTCCGAGGCGCCACCTCCAAACTCCCGGTTCGGGTGTGTGCTCGCGACGCTAGTACGACTACGGGCCGACCGCCAGTGTTCACGCAAATTTTCCCCAGTCAAGCAGCACAAGTGACCAAGACACCCTGTGCCGGTAGGCCGATTCGCGCCAGCGCGCGAACCGATTCGCGGACCGTCGCGCCGGTTGTCAGGACATCGTCGACCACCACCACCTCGGCGTTTACCGGCAGCGTCCAGTCGGTCCCGAAACCTGGCACAGTCATGACCCGACCGCGCAGATTGTGTACCCGTTCATCCGGCGTCAAGCCCACCGAATCGCGGACGCCTCGCCACACGCGCAACACTGGCACCACCCGGCTCTCTGGCAGTCGCCTCGCGGCGACGCGCGCTGTCCGCAGCACCGGATCTCCGCCCCGACGCCGTGCCGCCGCGGTTCTGCTCGGCGCGGGTACCAGCACCAACGACCGATCGACCGACCGCAGTCGCGCCAGCCCGCCCGCCAGCGCTACTCCCAGCGGTTCGACCAGATCCCGCCGCCCCCGTTCCTTGGCCGCAAGCACCGCGCGTCTGGCCGGGCCACGATAAGGACCGAGCGCCCAGCACGGCACGCCCGGATCCATGCGCGGCCGCACCCGCACCGGGGGCACGTCCAACGCGGCGGCGCAGTCGGCACACCACCCTGTTCCAGGCAGACCGCACCCACCACACGCCGTCGGCAGAATCAGCTCCAGCAGCATCCCCATCGCCCGAGTCTGCATTGGCACACCGACAACTTCACTCGGCCACGGTGGCGGGCTCACCTCCCGCGGAACGGATTACGACAGAGCCCGTAACATCGCTGCCCGCCGAACGGTTACGGCAGCTGACCGGTCATCCACCCACGCGCAATCGACTCGATGCTCGAGCGGCCCGGCACCGCCTTCGGCGCGTCGGTGCGGGGACGCGGCGCACAATGTCAGCCGGGTAGCACCGGAACGGCATTAGCGCCGAGACCGGGCACCTCGCGCCAGTACGGCTCGCCGCCATCCGGATTACTGGTCAGTTCGAGCACCGCGCGGGAGTCCACAACATATTGGTGGTCCGGTGTCGCGCTGACCTCCCGCACCGGCGCCGTCAAGTTCCGGCTGGTCTGGGGCGCAGGCTGGGAACCATCCACCCCGACGGTATTCACCGGGTCGACCTCGCCTTCTCGGGCGATCATGATGGTGTCCAGGTTGAGCCAGCTGAGCGATACCGCGCGGGTGCTCAGAGTGATCGCGATCTGCTGCGGCGAGGTGAGCGCGTAGCGGCCGTCCGGTCGCCGTACCACCACCGCGACATAGACCCTGCCGTCGGCGATCAGCGCCGCGCGAACGCCGCTGCTGGAGATTTGCAACTCGGTGATCGGCGATCTCGGCGCGATGCCGGACGACACCGTCGCCAGCGCCGAGGTGTCGATATCCTGCACGGAGACCGTCGAGGTGGCCCGGTCGTTCACCGCCCGGATCACTCGGTCGCCGTCGACCACCGCCCACGCCGAACCACCGTCAGGGGCCCACGACGGTCGGGTGATCGTCGAGCCTGCGGCAACCGGGAAGGCATTGCCGCCGTAGGTGCCCACCATCAACATGCGCGGCTGCTCGGGCCGTCCGGTCTCCGCCACCGCGGCCACCAGCTGGCCGTCGTCGGACAGCGCCGCAGACTGCAGGGTGCTCACCCCGCCGAAGTACCCCGGCGCCGGCGTGATGGCGCCGTTCTCCCGGAATTGCACCAGTCCGCCACCGCGGAGCGCATGCAACCCGATCTGGCTGCGCGACGCCGCCGGGCTGAATTGCTGGACGTCGGCGACTGTCCACCCGTTCACGGCGAACCGCTCGTCGAGCGGTTTGCCGTCGGCGAGCAGGACGTACGGTCCGAGGATGTCGGCGCCGGACAGGGTGATCACCACCTGGGCGGCCAACAGATCACGATCACGTGGGCTCAGCGCCGACGCGCCGGCGAAGTCGATCTTGACGCCGCCGAGCCCGACCCCGACATCATCCGGGTCGCCGTTCGCCTTGGTGATCGTGCCGCGTAACGCGACCGGAGCGGCCAACTCATTGTGCAGTACCGGGGTGAGTGCCGGCTGCGGGCCCGCGATCAGCAGGCTTAGCAACTTCTGGGCAAGCTGCGCCTTGGGCACCGAGATCCAGCGCAGATCCGGCACGACCGTCGTTCCGCTCGGGTCGACGAAGTACAACACGTAGCGCCGGTAGGACTTGGCGAACGCGGTGGAGTCCATCACGACACCATCCGGCAGATCGTCGATGCGCCACTCGCCATCGACCTTGGTCATCTCGATCTTGTTCTCGATGATGTCGTCACTGGGGCGGTACCCACCGTCCGCGGACAGCTCACCGACCTTGCGCGCACGGATCCGATACGTCGCCTGATCGCCGGCACGGGACTCCCGCAGCGTGTCCGGCTTCTCCACGATCGCAGTGCTCGCCGCGTCGTCCCACTGGACCGAGGCCGCGGGGGTCATGTACTGGCGCGCGGCCAGATGACGATTGGCCGGGTCCGCGGTGGCCTGCAAGAAGTCGCGCAGCAGTAGATCCGGATCCCGGTTGGCGATCGGTGGCGGCGGGCCCTCCAAGGTGGGCTCGCGGTTGATGGTGCCCAGCGCCTGCGGCGCGGACGACTCGGGCAGGCTGGCGCATCCGGTGAGCGTCAAGACTGTCGCGACGGCGACCGCGACCAGCGCGGGCAGCCGTCGCATCATCGCTGACCCGGCACGGATTCTCATGACTGTATGTCCCTGGAAGTACGCGCCACTCCACCGTGATCCGGTGCCGACAGCGGCGCCTGCGATCCATTCGCACTGGCCGCGGGCGTGCTACCGAACCCGAATACGGGTTCGGCACCGGACACCGGTCCGTCGCTGGACATGGACGCCGGACCGGAGGCATCGTCCGAGGGCGACTGGTCACCGGTCGACGGATCACCAGCAGCCCAACCGTCACCAGACTCCGGCGAATCACCAGATACCGTCCGGTCACCAGCGGCGGGCCCATCACCGAGCACCGATGAACCACCGGACACCGACTCACCCGCACGCGCACGATCAGAGCCAGAACCGTCACCCGATCGAGGCGCACCCGGTTCCAGCGCACCACCGGATGTGGACGTATCACTCGACGCAGATCCCATAGCAGATTCCGACGCGGGATCGCTGGATGGCGACGCCGGAGCGCCCACGACGTCCGGTTCCACGCCGACCGGCTCAACCACAATCGGTTCCTCGGCGGGCGGTTCCGGTTCGACGAGTCGCATCGACTTGCGGGCGGGTTCCAGCGGCAGCGGACTCACGCCGAGCTTCCTCCCGCGTACCAGCGGCAAGGTCAACCGAAAACTGGCGCCCACGCCTGCCTCGCCCCACGCCTCCAACCTGCCCTCGTGCAGATTCGCGTCCTCCACACTGATCGACAGGCCGAGGCCGGTACCACCGGAACGGCGCATCCGAGATGGGTCCGAGCGCCAGAACCGATTGAAGACCAATTTTTCCTCGCCGGGCCGCAGACCGACACCGTGGTCGCGGACGACGACAGCGACCGCGTTCGCGAGGACATCGCCGCGCATCCGGATCAGCACCGGCTTGCCCTCACTGTGGTCGAGCGCATTGGCCAGCAGATTGCGCAAAACCCGTTCCACCCGGCGTGGGTCCACCTCGGCGACCAACGGATCATCCGGCAGGTCGACGATCACCTCGACACCGGTGTCCTTGGCCAGGTGCCGCACGGTGGAGATCGCGGCCCGCGCACACATCCGCACGTCGAGTGATTCGACCTGGAGTTCGGCGACGCCCGCGTCGTGGCGACTGATCTCGAGCAGATCGTTGAGCAGGCCCTCGAACCGGTCCAGCTCGTTGACCAGCAGCTCGGCGCTGCGAGCCAGGGCGGGGTCGAGGTCGTCGCTGCTGCCGTGGATCAGGTCGGCCGCCATGCGCACCGTGGTGAGCGGCGTGCGCAGTTCATGGCTGACGTCGGAGGTGAACCGGCGCTGCAGGTTGCCGAACTCCTCCAACTGGGTGATCTGGTTGGACAAGCTTTCGGCCATCTCGTTGAACACCTGGGCCAGCCGCGCCATGTCGTCCTCGCCGCGCACCAGCATGCGTTCCTTGAGCCTGCCGTCCGCGAACCGGCCCGCGATCCTGGCCGCGGAACGGATCGGCAGCACCACCTGTCTTGTCACGAGCGCGGTGATCGCGGCCAACAACACCAACAGCACGATGCCGCCGACGAGCATGGTGCCGCGCATCAGCGCCAGGCTGCGTTCCTCGTTGGACAGCGGGAAGATCAGGTATATCTCCAGGGTGGGGATGTCCGCGCTCGGGCTGCCGATGATCAGCGCGCGGCCGTGGTAGCCATCCGAATCGGCGACCGTGGCGAACTGGTAACTGACCTGGTTGCGCTGTACGAACCGACGCAGCTCGTCCGGCACCTCCTGGATCGGACCAGCGGAGATCTGCTGCTGTGGCGTGCCGCTGATGATGCTCAGCGCCGAGTCGAAACTGCCTGCGGCGCCGGTGGATTGGCCGGTACCGCCGCGGTTGGACAACGCGTTGCGGGCCTCCTGCAAGCGCTGTTGCTGGGTCCCGATGTCGTGCACGCCGACCAACTGGCTCTGCACCGTATTGCGCGCCCGGCCCATCTCCTCCACCGCCGCGTTGATCTTGGCATCCAGGAGACGGTCGGTGATCTGACTGGTCAGCACCACGCCGAGAATCGTGATGACGATCAGCGACAGGGTCAACGTCGACACGATGACGCGCAACTGCAGCGAGCGGCGCCAGAGGTGCCCCAAGGCGCTGCCTACCGCTTGGGACCACGCAACCACGGGTACCAGCGACCGTCGAAGACGCGTGACCACGCCGTCGGTGTCCGAATTCCGGCCTTCGCGGGGCCCTTCGTGGTCACGCAAACTAGCGCCTCCAGGCCATGAGCTCAGGCCGGATCACGGCGGTCCGGCCTTGTAGCCGACACCACGGACGGTGAGCACGATCTCCGGATTCTCGGGATCTTTCTCCAC
The DNA here is from genome assembly GCF_040647855.1 of Nocardia sp. NPDC049220. NCBI lineage: Bacteria > Bacillati > Actinomycetota > Actinomycetes > Mycobacteriales > Nocardiaceae > Nocardia > Nocardia sp. NPDC049220. The sequence continues at coordinate 134,753 of NZ_JBEZDA010000001.1, read as the reverse complement.
CTTCGCCCGCAGCCGCTGCACGTGGACGTTCACCAGACGGGTATCGGCGGCGTGCCGATACCCCCAGACCTGCTCGAGCAGGACCTCGCGGGTGAACACCTGCCGCGGCTTCCGCGCCAGCGCGACCAGCAGATCGAACTCCAGCGGCGTCAGCGAGATCTGCGCGCCGCCGCGGCTGACCTTGTGCGCGGGCACGTCGATCACGATATCCGCGATCGACAGCAGCTCGGCGGGCTCGTCCTCGGTCCGGCGGAGACGAGCTCGCACGCGGGCGACGAGTTCTTTCGGCTTGAACGGCTTGACGATGTAATCGTCGGCACCGGACTCGAGACCGAGCACGACGTCGACCGTGTCGGTCTTGGCCGTGAGCATCACGATCGGAACCCCGGAATCGGCCCGCAGCACCCGGCACACATCGATGCCGTTCATGCCAGGCAGCATCAGGTCCAGCAACACCAGATCGGGGCGGATCTCCCGAACCGCCGCAAGGGCCTGTGTGCCGTCGCCGACCACATGCGGGTCGAACCCTTCCCCGCGCAAGACGATCGTGAGCATCTCAGCGAGTGCCATATCGTCGTCGACGACCAGAATCTTCGGCTTCATAATTACTATGTTGTCATCTCCCAGGCCAGGATCGGGCCGCCACGCCAACACTCGTGTGAACCCGCGCGTAATCCAACCTTACCGACCAACGAGTTCGGCGATCCGCGCGGACAGCTTAGCCGGATCGTCATCGGATCGGTATGTCCACCATGGTCCGTGCCAGTCGCGTGCGGCCAGCTCACGGTACACCGCACCGGTGCGGTGTTGCAGACCGCCATCGCGCTCGTAGACATCCAGCGCACGGTCGGCGTCGAGTTCGCCTCGCCTGCGGGCACGCTCAGCCGCGACCTCGACAGGTATGTCGAGCAGCACCTGCACTGCCGGCGCGGGCAGGGCGAACCTGTCGAACTCCAATTCAGCCACCCAGTCGATGATTTCGCCGTCGGCGGACTGCCCGAGCCGCGCGGCGGAATAGGCGGCGTTGGACGCGGCGTAGCGGTCGAGGATGACAACGTCGTTGTCGGCCAATAGCTTCGACAGTTCGTCGTGGGCGCCCGCGCGGTCCAGCGCGAACAGCACCGCCATGCCGCAGACCGAGTCCGCGAGATCGCCATGTGCGCCGCGCAGCGCCTCGGCGGCCAGATCCGCGTGCACCGAGTGACCGTAGCGCGGGAAGGCCATCGTCGCGGCGCGTAGCCCCCGCCCGCGCAGCTCGGCGACGACCCGGTCGATCAGCGTTCGCTTGCCCGCGCCGTCCAGGCCCTCGACCGCAATCAGCACTCCCATAGCCACGCAGGGTACTCCGTCGCCATTGCTCCGCCGTAGCCGACTGACCAGGGCCGATGGCGGGTCACGTGGCCGGGCGCGGCGTGGTGACCAGCCGGGGGACGTCGCGCCGATCGGACGGTCGGCGCGACATCCCGTGCGCACCGCTCAGTAGCGGTAGTGCTCCGGCTTGTACGGCCCCTCGACGTCCACACCGATGTACTCGGCCTGATCCTTGCTGAGCTTGGTCAACTCGCCGCCGAGCGCCTCGACGTGGATGCGCGCGACCTTCTCATCCAGGTGCTTCGGCAGGCGGTAGACCTCGTTGTCGTACTCCTGCGGCTTGGTCCACAGCTCGATCTGCGCGATCACCTGGTTGGAGAAGCTGTTCGACATCACGAACGACGGGTGGCCGGTCGCGTTGCCCAGATTCAGCAGGCGTCCCTCCGACAGCACCAGGATCGAGCGCCCGGACCCTTTGAACGTCCACAGGTCGACCTGCGGCTTGATCGTCAATTTCGTTGCGTCGGAATGCTCCAGCGCGGCCATATCGATCTCGTTGTCGAAGTGACCGATATTGCCCAGGATGGCCTGGTCCTTCATCGCCTTCATGTGCTCGAGGGTGATGATGTCCTTGTTGCCGGTCGCGGTGATGACGATGTCGGCGTCACCGATCGCCTTCGCCACGGTCACCACGTCGTAGCCGTCCATCAGTGCCTGCAGCGCGTTGATCGGGTCGATCTCGGTGACCTGCACGCGTGCGCCCTGTCCGGCAAGCGATTCCGCGCAGCCCTTTCCGACGTCGCCGTAGCCGCAGATCAATATCTTCTTGCCGCCGATCAGCACGTCGGTACCGCGGTTGATGCCGTCGATCAGCGAGTGGCGAGTGCCGTACTTGTTGTCGAACTTGCTCTTGGTGACCGAGTCATTGACGTTGATCGCCGGAAACACCAGCTCGCCCGCCGCCGCGAACTGATACAGCCGCAGCACGCCGGTGGTGGTCTCCTCGGTGACACCGCGAACCGACTCGGCGATCGTGCTCCATTTGTCCTTATCGCTCTCGAACCGCTCGCGCAGCAGACTCAGGAACACCTTGAACTCGGCGGAGTGGTCCTCGTCCTCCGGCGGGACCACGCCCGCCTTCTCGAACTGCGCGCCGCGCAGCACGAGCATCGTGGCGTCGCCGCCGTCGTCGAGGATCATGTTGGCATGAAGCGGCGCTCCGTCTGCAGCGGAAGGCCAGGTGAGCATCTGCTCGGCCGCCCACCAGTACTCCTCCAGGGTCTCGCCCTTCCAGGCGAACACGGGCGTGCCCTCGGGCTCGTCGACGGTGCCGTGCGGGCCGACGACCACCGCGGCGGCCGCATGGTCCTGGGTGGAGAAGATATTGCACGAAGCCCAGCGCACCCGCGCGCCCAGCTCCGTCAGGGTCTCGATGAGCACCGCGGTCTGAACGGTCATGTGCAGCGAGCCCGAGATGCGCGCGCCCTGCAGCGGCCGCACCTCGGCGTACTCACGGCGCAGCGCCATCAGACCAGGCATCTCGTGTTCGGCGAGGCGGATCTCCTTGCGGCCGAATTCGGCCAGAGCCAAGTCCGCCACCTTGTAGTCGATGCCGTTACGGACATCGGCGGTCATGGACGTGCGTGCGGGAAGTTCTGAGGTCGTCATCAGCCTCTCCTGGTTCGGCAAGTACCGAAGTAACGCTAGTCGCTGAATTTCGCGAGCGGATTACGCGGTCAGCCCGTAGGCCGACAGTATGCGGCGGCGCTTGCGCGGTTGGATGTTCGCCAATGTGACGTCGCCGTCGTAGTGGCCGAGAACCCGCTTGTCCATCACCCGCCGCCACAGCGGCGGAATGGCGGCGAGCAGGATCATCGTCGCGTACCCCGAGGGCAGTTGCGGAGCCTCCTCCGAACTGCGCAACGTCTGGTACCGACGACCGGGATTGGCGTGGTGGTCGCTGTGGCGCTGCAGATGGAACAGGAAAATGTTGGTAACCAGGTGGTCGCTGTTCCAGCTGTCACCAGGGGAGCAGCGCGCATAGAGCCCGTTCGGGCGCCGTGCGCGCAGCAGGCCGTAGTGCTCGACGTAGTTCACCGTCTCCAGCAGGGCGATGCCGACCACGGCCTGCAGTGCGAGCCACGGCAGCACTGCTGGGCCGAAGCCCACGACCAAGCCGCCGAACAGGATCAAGGTCATCGACCACGCCTGCAAGATGTGGTTGCCCACGCTCCACCAGCGCTTGCCCTTGCGGGCCAGCCGCGCACGCTCCAGACCGATCGCCGAGCGGAAACTCCCCGACACGCTGCGCGGCAAAAACTCCCAGAGCGACTCGCCCAGCCGACCGCTGGCCGGGTCCTCCGGCGTCGCCACCCGCACGTGATGTCCGCGGTTGTGCTCGACGAAGAAATGCCCGTACCCGGACTGGGCGAGAGCGATCTTGGCCAGCCAACGCTCCAAGCGCTCGACCCGGTGCCCGAGTTCGTGCGCGGCATTGATCCCGATGCCGCTGACGAATCCCAAGGTGGCGGCCAACCCGAGCTTGTCGACCACGCTCAACTCGTGGCCTGCCCACATGTAGCACGCGACACCCAAACCGATCAGCTGGATCGGCAAAAACAGGTACGTACACCACCGGTAGTACCTGTCTTTCGACAGCAACTCGTAGTCCTCGTCCCGCGGGTTGCTGCCGTCCTCTCCGATCGTCCAGTCCAGCAACGGGATCACGACCAACACGATGATCGGTCCGATCCACCAGAACACCGTCGCGCCGGTATGCAGTACCAGTTGCGACGGCAGCAATGCCGACGACGGGGCGATCAGGCCCAAAACCCACAGATGGCGTTTGGGATCGACCGACCCCGCCGGTTTGCCAACCGTTTGCACGTTTGCCCCGCTAAATGAAAGACCCTGAAGACCCTTATTTGACGCCTGGAGAATACTTGCAGACTGTACGTCTGTTACACCCAGTTGACCGCGTAGACATGGCGGCAGTTACATGCCGGCCAGTCACATTCTCAGCAGCTTCACAGGTGAGCACGATCATCGCATGAGTCGCACCCTGGTTGCCACACGGTTCAGTTTCGCACGCGCGCCGCGAGAATCGCCTCGACGTACGGACTCAAGAGCATACTCAACTCTTCCGGCGCATCCCGCCCCGGGCCGGGCGGAGTCGGGATATAGCTGAGCGCGATCCGCACCAGCGCGTGTGCGATCACCGTCGATTCGGCCGGCGTCGCCGCTACCCAGCTGTGCTGGAACGCACTCGACAATCGCTCCGTCGCGTGATCGAGCAGCGGGCCGGCATCAAGCGTGATCAGCCGCAACAGGTCCAACTTCACCTCGCCGGCCAGCAGCGACCGCACCAACGGATCAGCGGCCGCGTCGGCGACGAAATTGGCCACCCCCTCACGGAACGCCGCTCGAACGTCATCGACATTGCCGGTGATCGCCGCGTCGACATGGTCGACCAAATCATCCGCCAGACGCAGCGCGTAAGCCTGCGAGAGACCGTTGCGCGAGCCGAACTCGTTGTAGAGCGTCTGCCTGCTCACCCCGGCGCGGGCCGCGATATCACCGAGCGTGATCTTGGACCAGTCTCGCTCGGTCAGCAGCTCACGCATCGCATCGAGGACCGACGTACGCAGCAGTTCGCGCGCGGCTTCCTGATAGGAACTCCTGGTCCCGTTGCGCGGCATACCCGCGACACTGTCACGGGCGTTTACCGCGGTCAAAACCTCACGACCGTTCGATCTCGACCATGTAGAAGTCCGCCTTGGCGGCACCACAGTCCGGGCAGGTCCAGTCAGCCGGGATGTCATCCCAGCGGGTGCCCGGCGCGATACCGTCCTCCGGCCAGCCCGTGGCCTCGTCATATTCGAATCCGCACTGGATGCACTGGTAGAGCTTGTATTCGGTCATTTCCTCACCCCTATCGGCTCGAAGTCGATCTTTTCCCGCACACCACAGTCGGGACAACACCAGTCGTCCGGCACGATCTCCCACCGGGTTCCCGCCGGAAAACCCTCGTGCGGCGCGCCTTTCATCTCATCGAAGACATAATCGCAGACCGGACACCGAAACGCGCTCATGCACCGATTCCTTCCGCGCCGCCGGTCGCCACCTCCGCGCCGTAGCGCGCGAACACTGTGTCCCGCTTGCCCGGTTGCACGTTGGCGCGGGTGATGTCGCCGCCGTAGTGTGCGAGCACTCGCTTGTCCATGACGCGGCGCCACAGTGGAGGGAAATAAGCGAGCAAGATCATGCTCGCGTAGCCACTCGGCAGGTTGGGCGCGCCGTCCCAGCTGCGCAGAGTCTGGTAGCGCCGGGTTGGATAGGCGTGGTGGTCGCTGTGCCGCTGCAGGTGGTACAGGAAGATGTTGGTGACGATGTGGTCGCTGTTCCAGCTGTGCACCGGAGCGGGTCGCTCATAGCGTCCGCCGGCCGTGCGCTGCCGTACCAGGCCGTAGTGCTCCAGGTAGTTGACCGACTCCAGCAGGCTGAAGCCGATTACCGCCTGCAGGACCAGATACGGAAGCAACTCGATTCCGAAGATCGCGAGCAATGCCGCGTACAGCACCGCCGACATCAGCCAGGCACTGAGCACCTCGTTTCGCAGGCTCAGCGGCCTCTTACCGAGCCGCTCCAGCCGAACCTTCTCCAGGCGCAAGGACGACTTCAGGCTGCCCCACACAGTGCGCGGCCAAAATGCCCAAAATGTCTCGCCGACCCGGGAACTCGCCGGGTCCTCGGGCGTCGCGACGCGCACATGATGGCCACGATTGTGCTCGATGTAGAAGTGCCCGTAGAACGATTGCGCCAACGCGATGCGCGACAGCCAGCGCTCCAGGTTCACCTTCTTGTGGCCGAGTTCGTGCGCGGTATTGATCCCGATGCCACCGATCATGCCGACCGTGATCGCCAGGCCGATCTTGTCCACCAGATGCAGGCCGCCGTCGATGCCCAACCAGCTCACGTTGTCGGCGGTGATCAGGTAGGCGGCGAGCAGCAACGTCGCGTACTGGAACGGGAGGTATAGGTAGGTCAGATGTCGGTAGTACTTGTCGTTCTCCAAGTACTCCATCACCTCGTCCGGCGCATTGTCGCCGTCCGGGCCGAAGAAGAGGTCGGCCAGCGGAATCAGCAGGTAGATCAGGATCGGCCCCAGCCAGAACGGCACCTGGGCCACGCGGGGCCAGCCGAGTTCGTTGAACGCCCAGATCAGCGGGAGGCCGATCGTGAACAGGCCGGTCGGAGCGAACAGCCCCCACAGCCACATGTAGCGCTTGCGGTCACGCCAAGCCGGCACATCGACCGGCTGCGCGGCCATGTCGGCGTCTGTCGACATCGTCGTCTCCGTTCAAGGCGGCACGTCATGTGTGACGTGCATGACATCCAAGATTGACAATATCTCTATATTTGTCGCCTGTCTAGACAAATCAGAGATTTTGTAAAGAACGAGTACGACCTATCGCACAGCCCGATCTGAGCGCCCGCGACCAGCGCCGAAGCACACCGGCCGCGATTCGGCTTCACCACACCGCTGCTTCAACCGCGCAACGAACATCGACGTCATGGATTCAGCCGACGGGCGCGGGCACTACCGCCGATATCCGAGGATTCCGCCGCCCTCGCGACCCGCCGCCCGATCCACCGCCGGCAGCACCGAGTCACATCCCCGCCCTGATTCCGCCCCCCAACCAGCCATCACCCCACCCCGCACAGCCGCAAATTCCGCACCGAGCGTAGTGATGTGGAGACCCGAAATGTGCGCAGAGGCACCATCCAACTCCCGTCAAGAAGTGGGAATAACGGGCGGCACCGGCGGGATCGACGTGATTGCGGCCATTGGTGAGACCATGGCAGCGCGATGCCAGCCAGCGCTACGCGAAATTAGGCGAAACCACCCCACTGCCACCGGCCTGATACCACCCCAACCAGGCACTTCCGCATTCCTGCACAATTCCATAGCGGACGTAGTGAAGTGGCGACCCGAAATGTGTGCAGAGGCACCATCCAACTCCCGCCAAGAAGTGGGAATAACGGGGCGGCACCGGCGGGATCGACGCGGTTGCGGTCACCGGCGAGACCACCGACCGCGATGCCGTCCGAAGTGCCCGACGCCAGCCAGCGCCACGCGAAACTATCCAGCGTCGCCCGAACCACCACCCGAATCGCCCTATGCGGTCCGGTGCCGCCCAGTACGGTCCAGTGCCGTCCGCAGTGACAGGTGTGCGATAGGTCTTCGGGATCGATCTCGTTTCAGCGCAGCAGGACGTCGGCATTCGCGGGCAGCGCGTCCACCGGCCACCAGCGCAGATCGGTGGACTCGCTGCTGCGCACCGGCACGGCGTCGGCCGGCGCGGTGATCCGGAACAGCAGGTCCAGATGTCGGGTGGGCACACCTAGTGAGCAGGTGATCGGGTGCGCCTGGGCGCCGTATAGCTCCGGCGCCATCCGGAGTTCCTCGATGCCGGACTCCTCGATCGCCTCACGCAGCGCGGCAGCCGCGATGGTGGCGTCGTTCTCCTCACAGTGGCCGCCTAGCTGGATCCAGCGGCCGACCCTGGGATGCAGGGTCAGCAGCACCTCGCCACCGTCGGGTGAGAAGATCACCGCGGAGGCGGTGATATGCCCGGCTGCGTGCTCACGCAGGCACCCGCGCGGCGCGGATCCGAGGAATGCCAGCATCGCCTCACGCAGCGACCGATCCGAATCGAGGGCCGGATACCACGATTCGAGCAGGGCGGTCGCCGAGGCGTGCAGGGATTCCGCGCTCACCGCCCGCTCCTTCGTCCGGCCATCCGACGCACAACCCGCCTCACAGTTCAACCAACCCGACACCGGCGCCACACACCGGACGCGGAACCAGCTCCTCCAGCGCCATCCGACGCACGACCCGCCTCACAGTTCAACCAGCCCGACACCGGCGCCGGGCACCGGGCGCGGAGTCAGCTCTTCGAGCGGATGGCCGATGGCGATGGCGCCCAACGGGCTCCACTCATCGCCCAGACCGAGCACGTCACGGGTCACCTCGGGGGCGAAGATGGTCGACCCGATCCAGCAACTGCCGATCCCCTCGGTGGCCAACCCGACGAGCAAACCTTGCACCGCCGCGCCCACTGCGACGGTGAACATGGTGCGCTCATCAGCGCGTCGCCGCTCGTCCGGATAGTCGTGCGCGCCGTCCGGCACGCAGAACGGGATGATCACCTCGGGAGCGTCGAACAGAATCCGGCCGCGGGCAACTCGACGCTCGACCCGATCCGGCGCGAGCCCGTCGGCGGTGAGGTCGGCGCGCCACTTCTGCGCCATCGCCTCCAGCAGTTGGGCGCGCAGGCCCGGTTTCCGCACCCAGACGAACCGTACCGGGCGGGTGTGATGCGGGGCGGGGGCGGTCAACGCGACCGATACCGCCGCCCGGATGCGTTCGGGATCGACGGGAGTGTCGGCGAACCGGCGAATCGAACGACGGAGCAGGATCGCCTCCCGCCGTCCCTGCTCGATCGCCTCCGCGGTGCCGAGCCAGAACAGGTCGTCGGTGCCACCGCGCAGCAGATCGGCGGCGCTGGACCCGTCGTCGACCACCGGAAACCCGCGCACCACGGCGACAGGCACGCCGCCGAGCTTGCCCTTCACCAGGTCGGCGGCGGCGGCCAACTCGTCAGCCACCGCGACCTGGGTGACGAACAGCTCGTTGCCCTGACCGTCGACCGCGCCCGCGTAGTCGTGCAGCACCCGAAGCCCGGCCGCGCCGATCGCCGCGTCGGTCTGCCCGTTGCGCCACGCGCGCCCCATGGTGTCGGTGATCACTACCCCGACGGTCACACCGAGCCGCGCGGCCAGGGCGGACCGTAGCGCCTTGGCGCTGGCATCCGGATCGGTGGGCAGCAGGACCAGTTCGCCCTGTTCGACATTCGAGCCGTCGACACCGGAGGCCGCCTGCACTATACCGAGCTTGTTCTCCGTGATCATCGTGCGACCCTTGCGCGCGAGTACTCGCACCGCCTCTTGGTCGACGAGCGTGCGCCGGGCGGCATCACGCTCGTCCGGGTCGAGCGGCGCCTCCACGATCCGGCCCTCGACCTTCGCGACGATCTTGCTGGTGACCACAAGCACGTCTCCGTCGGCCAGCCAGGGCGCGCAACGCGCGATCTGCTCGGCCAGGTCGTCGCCGGGCCGGAACTCCGGAAGGCTGGTGATCGGCAGGATGCGCAGCTCGCCTGCCGCGTGGTCGGTCGGTGTCGTCATGGCTTCACTCCCGCGAGATCCAGTGCCTGACGCACCATTTCAGCGGTGGTCGGCGGGTCGGTCATCAGCAAAGGCACGCTACGCACCTCCACGCCGGGCACGTCGGCGGTGTCGGTGGTGTGGATCAGCCAGCCATCCAGGATTCCGGTGGCCGAGCGAGCACCGTAGTACCGGCCGATGGCCTCGGAGGTGGTGTCCACCCCGATCACCGACAGGCACTCGTCGGCCATGCCGCGCAGCGGTTTCCCGTCGATCACGCCGGACACACCGATCACCTTGGCGGCGGAGGTGCGCAGCGCTCCCCGAATACCCGGCACCGCGAGGATGGCGCCGATGCTCACGACCGGGTTCGACGGGGCGAGCAGAACCACATCAGCGGATTCTATGATCTCTGTCACATTTGGCGCCGGTCGGGCGTCTTCGGCGCCAATTGTGGCGAATCCATGGGTATCGATGTTCGCGCGGTAGCGGACCCACCACTCTTGAAAATGGATCGCGCGCCGTTCGCCAGGACTGTCCGGGTCGGACACAACGACATGCGTTTCGCATCGATCATCGGTTGCGGGGATGAGTTTTACGCCGGGCTGCCATCGGTTACACAGCGCCTCGGTGACCGCGGAGAGCGGGTACCCGGCACGTAACATTTCGGTTCGGATCAGGTGTGTGGCGATATCCCTGTCCCCCAGGCCGAACCAGTCCGGCTGGGCAGAATATTTCGCGAGCTCTTCCTTCGCGTGCCATGTCTCGCCGATCCGGCCCCAGCCGCGCTCGGTGTCGATGCCACCACCGAGGGTGTACATGCAGGTATCGAGGTCGGGGCAGATCCGAAGGCCGTGCATCCAGACGTCGTCACCGACGTTCACGATCGCGGAAACTTCCGCCGCGGGCAGTAGCTCCCGAACGCCCTGGAGGAACCGCGCGCCTCCCACACCGCCGACGAGGACGGCGATCCGGGGCACGCTCGCGGGTACGGCGTCCGCTTGTTGTCCAGTCACATCCGCACAGCCTATGCGGTGCCCGTGCCGGTCCGATTCCCGGCAAATTTGCTGGTCATTTGCTATTGCAGGTAACAAGATCAGTTCGGAATGCAGCTGCGGATAGTAACGGAATAGCGTCGGCGGCTTGACCACCCCCACGTCCGGCGTGTCTAATCACAGACATGTCATTCCGGTACTCGCGCGAGAGTGCAAGGCGTGAGCGAGTTTTCGAACAGATGTTCGCATAGGGGTGACAGGCTCGGGGACGTCCGCGGGACAACGTCGCGGGGTATGGCCGTCGGTATGCGTGTTGGTCCGACGGAAAGAATCATTCTGCGCTAACACACAGTGAGGAGGCGGAGCGATGGCCAACGAGATGGTCTCGCCGACCGATTCCACAGCAGGCGCAGCACGTGGCGTCTGCGCAGACAACGACTGGAGGGATGAAGAGGGGGGTGACGCGGTCTCGTCAGCCCGGCTCAGCCTGGTCGTGACCGGCTTCGACGAGATGTTCGAGTCCATCGAAGAGCAATGGCAGGAGCGTGCCCTGTGCGCGCAGACCGATCCGGAGGCGTTCTTCCCCGAGAAGGGCGGCTCGACCCGCGAGGCGAAACGGATCTGCATGGGCTGCGAGGTACGCGACGAGTGCCTGGAGTACGCACTCGCACACGATGAGCGCTTCGGCATCTGGGGCGGCCTCTCCGAGCGGGAGCGCCGCCGCCTCAAGCGCGGCATCGGCTGAGACGTCCGCGATGCCCGGAGTTGCCCGCCCCCACCAGGGCGACTCCGGGAACGCGGGCCGGCCGAGCCGGTACCCGACCGTTCGTCCGCGGCACGGCCGACCCGACATTCTTCGACGCGGTGGCGACACGACCAGACCGATCACGCCGCCTCGATGCACCGGACGAGGGTCGGCTGCCCTAGATTTTGTGTCATGGCACGTTCCCGTAACCGTCGACCACCGACCGCCAGGTCGGTGATTCGCCGCGGCCGCGGGGTGCGCGGGCCGATGCTGCCACCCACGGTGCCGGCCTGGCGGACCCGGGGCCAGAAGTTCGACCGGCTGGTGCTGGAGGCGTTCGCCCCGTTGGACACCCGCTGGCACGACCGGCTCACCAAGCTCGACATCGCGGTCGACGATGTCCCGAAAATTCGTCCGTTGCACCCCGATTCGGTCACCTGGCCGGACGAGGTGGTCGCCGACGGCCCGGTCCCGCTGTCGCGACTCATCCCGGCCGGTGTCGACCGCCACGGCGCGGCGACCCGCGCGAGAGTGGTGCTGTTCCGCAAGCCGCTCGAGCTGCGCGCCAGCGATCCCGACGACCTGGTCGACCTGTTGCGCGAGGTGCTGGTCCAGCAGGTCGCGACCTATCTGGGCGTCGACCCGGATGTGATCGATCCGGAAGAGGAGTAACTCCGGAAGACCAGTAACTCCGGAAGACGCGCAATTCGCACCCATCCACGCACCCGCGCTCGTCGAATGGCGTTGCGGGGTAAGCGCGAACGATGTGCATCGCGATCGGTCGCGGGTGGGTACTCGGACTCTCCACCGCGGAACACGCCGTGGGGGCGCTGCGCGCGTCCCACCGACCTCGTGATGCCCGCACTCCGCGGAGAGCGGACCAAGATTATTCAAGCGTGTCTGACCCCATCGCCATGCCAGGGGGGTTACTCTCATCGGCGTGATCCCGATGCGTCGTTGCTGCCGACCAGGCTGCAAGAATCCGGCTGTTGCGACGCTCACCTATGTGTATTCGGACTCGACGGCGGTGGTCGGGCCCCTCGCGACGGTCGCCGAACCGCACTCCTGGGATCTCTGTGAAACGCACGGCTCACGAATCACCGCCCCGAAGGGCTGGGAGCTGGTTCGCCACGAAGGCGGATTCTCCTCCAGCACACCGGACGACGATGATCTGACCGCGCTCGCCGAAGCAGTCCGCGAAGCCGGACTACGCCGTCGCCCGCCGGAACATGAGCAGCGCGGATACCATGACTACGCTCCCCCACCGCCGCGTACCACGCGCACCGGCCGCCGCGGCCATCTTCGCGTCCTCCCCGACCCGCCTTCCTGAACCAGACCGGGACGATGTCGGACCGACCTGGCGCAACCACTAGGGTGTTGGGCATGACAGTCGCCCGCTCTGCCGAATTCGTGAACGCGGTGATCAAGGCCTATGACGTTCGCGGCGTGGTCGGTGATCAGATCGACGCGGAATTCGTCGGAGATGTCGGAGCGGCCTTCGCCCGTCTGATGCGCGCGGAGGGTGCCGGCCGAGTCGTCATCGGACACGATATGCGCGACTCCTCGCCCGAACTGTCCGCCGCCTTCGCCGACGGTGTGCTCGGTCAGGGCCTCGATGTCACGCACATCGGCCTCGCCTCGACCGACCAGTTGTACTTCGCCTCCGGTCAGCTGAACTGCCCGGGCGCCATGTTCACCGCCAGCCACAATCCGGCCCGCTACAACGGCATCAAACTCTGTCGGGCCAAGGCTCTTCCGGTCGGGCAGGACACCGGTCTGGCGACCATCGCAGCGGAGATGATCGAGGGGGTACCGGGCTACGAAGGCCCCCGCGGCACCGCGACCGAACTCGACCTGCTCGCCGAGTACGCGAACTTCCTGCGCGGGCTCGTCGATCTCGGTAGCATCCGCCCGCTGACCATCGCGGTGGACGCGGGCAACGGCATGGGCGGCCACACCGTCCCCGCGGTGCTCGGCGCGCTGCCCCAGGTGACCATCGTCCCGCTGTACTTCGAACTGGACGGAAGTTTTCCCAACCACGAGGCCAATCCGCTCGATCCGGCGAACTTGGTGGACCTGCAGAAACTGGTGCGCTCGTCCGGGGCGGATATCGGCCTCGCCTTCGACGGCGATGCCGACCGCTGCTTCGTGGTGGACGAGAACGGCGATCCGGTGTCACCCTCGGTGATCACCGCCCTCGTCGCCGAGCGCGAGCTGGCCAAGGAACCGGGTGCGGTGATCATCCACAACCTGATCACCTCGCGCGCGGTGCCCGAACTCGTCCACGAACTCGGCGGCACACCGATGCGTACCAGAGTCGGCCACTCGTTCATCAAGCAGCAGATGGCCGCCACCGGAGCCGTTTTCGGCGGCGAACACTCCGCGCACTACTACTTCCGGGACTTCTGGGGCGCCGACTCCGGCATGCTCGCGGCGCTGCATGTCCTGGCCGCGCTCGGCGAGAAGGACCGGCCGATCTCGGAGCTGATGTCGTCCTATGCGACCTACGCGGCCTCCGGCGAAATCAATTCCACCGTGCGAGACGCCCAGGGGCGGACGATGGCGGTGGTGGACGCGTTCGCGGACCGGGCACACGCCGTGGACCGACTGGACGGAGTGACCGTGCAACTGGTCGACAACGCCTGGTTCAATCTGCGCGCGTCGAACACTGAACCGCTGCTCCGGCTCAACGTCGAGGCCCGGTCGGCGGAGGAAGTAGACGCACTCGTAACCGAGATCTTGAGCATCGTCCGCTCCTGACTGGAATAGTGGAATCACAGGCCTTGGAGTCGTCCAACTCGGTCTCGGTGTGGCAGCTGAACCGGGTGGACGCGGGGGCGGAAACGACACAGCGCGATGAGGGGAGGTGGGACGCCCGATGATCGCTGGAACACCGGTGCTCGACCTCGACGATGCCGCTTCACTCGAGGCGGCCGATGCCGACGGCGCCCTCCGCTCGGCCGCCTCCGGCGGCGCCCAGGTACGCGCCACCGCGGCCGCCGTTGGTGAGGACGCGCTGGCCGGTTTGACCGACCTCAGACCACGCAGCGTGGTCCTGGTCGCGGGGTCAGGGCGGGCGGCGCGTGCCGCGAGCCTGCTGGTCGCCACGCTGGGCGATCGGGCGGGACTACCCGTCGTGCCCGCCGCGGCCTTGCCGCCGTGGGTCGGGCCGTTGGACGTGGTGCTCGTCTCCGGCGACGACGCGGGCGATCCGCGCCTGATCGACGCCGTCGACCGGGCCCTGCGCCGAGGCGCCGAGGTGGTTGTCGCCGCGCCGCACGAAGGTCCACTGCGGGCCGCTGCGGCCGGTCGGGCCGCGGTGCTGGAACCGAGGGTGCGGGTGCTCGATCACAACCGCCTGCTGCGCTTCCTGGCCGCCGGAATCGCGGTGTTGCGCGCTGTCGATCCGACGCGCAGTGGCACCGCCGTTCCCGATCTCACCGATCTGGCCGACGTCCTCGATGCGGAGGCGCTGCGCGACAGCCCACAGAACGAGGTCTTCCACAACCCGGCCAAGACACTGGCGGCACGGATGCTGCAGCACGGCATCGTGCTCGCCGGTGACTCGCCGGCCGCGGCCGAACTGGCTGAACATGGGGCGGAGGTGCTTCTGCAGTCCGCCGGTCGGGTGTCCGCCGCAGTGGATCTCGCCGAGGCTGTCGCGGCGCGTGCTCGAATGGCTGAGGCGGCAGGCGAATCCGCGTCCGACTTCGATCCGATGTTCCACGACGAGGAACTCGACGGACCCGCGCCGGTGGAACGCATTCGGGTGTTCGTGCTCAGCGCCGATCGCGATCGGTCCGCCGCACGCCGCCGGCTCGCCGTGTTCGCCGGCACCGGATCCAGCCTGGTGGACGCCGATCTGGTGAATGCCGACGTCGACCTACTGCACACCGATCTGACCGATCCCGCCGCGCCCGCGCAGACCAAGGCCGAGGACTCCGCGCTGGGGCAGGGCACCGAACTCGAACAGCTCGCGGTGCTCGCGCTGCGACTGGAGATGGCCGCCGCCTACCTACGGCTGATCGGTTCCCGCGCCGCCGCGGCCGACGGTCAGGGGCAGTACGGGGGCAGCTACTAGTGCACGAACTCGTTGGTGCGCTTCGCTCGTACGCCTGGGGATCGCGCACCGCGCTCGCTCAGTTGTGTGGCCGGCCCGTCCCGTCCGCGCACCCGGAGGCCGAACTGTGGTTCGGCGCCCACCCCGCCGACCCCGCGCAGGTACGAACAGGCGACCGCACCATCTCCCTGCTGGAGCTGGTCGCCACTGACCCGGTCCGCGAACTAGGCGCTGTCGCAACGCAATTCGATGAGAAACTGCCGTTTCTGTTGAAGGTACTGGCCGCCGAGGAGCCCTTGTCGCTGCAGGCGCACCCGAGCACAACGCAGGCCGAAGTCGGGTTCGAACGAGAGAACCGGGCACGGGTGCCACTGGATTCGCCGATGCGCAACTATCGCGATGAGAACCACAAACCCGAACTCGTCGTCGCGCTGGATCGATTCGAGGCGCTGGCCGGATTTCGTGATCCGCGGCGCACAGTCGAGCTGTTGCGGGCGCTGCGCGTGGATGGGCTCGGCTCCTATGCCGAACTGCTTGCCGCGCAACCAGATTCGGCAGGTCTGCGCACGCTGTTCACCACCTGGATCACGCTGCCACAGAACGTGCTCGCGACGCTGCTTCCCGCCGTGCTGGACGGCTGCGTACGGTACCTTTCCGGCACGGGCACGCGCGAATTCACCGCCGAGGCACGCACTGCGCTCGAGCTCGCGGAGGCCTACCCGGGCGACGCCGGGGTACTCGCGGCTCTGCTGCTGAACCGGTTGACCCTGGAACCGGGCCAGGGCCTGTTCCTCGCGGCCGGAAACCTGCACGCCTACCTGCGCGGACTCGGCGTGGAGATCATGGCCAATTCCGACAACGTACTGCGCGGCGGGCTCACGCCCAAGCACGTCGATGTCCCGGAACTGCTGCGGGTGCTGGACTTCGAGCCCATCGACCTGCCGGTCGTGCTGCCGGAACCGGCAGGCGACGGGTCGGTGCGCTACCGCACGCCCGCGCCGGAGTTCGCCCTGCGGCGTTTCGACCTCGTCGCCGGCTCCGCGCAGGTGCCGCTGACCGCGGCCGGACCGGGCATCGTCTTGTGCACGGCGGGTACGGTTCGGCTGATTCAGAACGGTGCGCCATTGGAACTCGAACGCGGCATGGCAGCGTGGATCTCGGCCGCCGACAGCGACATCCGCGCGCAGGCGGTAGCCGGCGCCGCTCAACTGTTCTGCGCCTGCGTGGGCGCGACCACCTGACCCATCCGGATTGTCCGGTCCGGCTGCCCTAGTCTGTTCGCGGGTAGACCGAAAAACAGAGAGGACACGCTGCTATGTCGGCTGGTGGTGGCAAGAAGGCGATTGTCGCGGCGTTGTCCGCGAATGCGGGGATCGCCGCGGCGAAGTTCGTCGGCGCGGCGATCACCGGCTCGGGGTCGATGCTCGCCGAGGCCGTGCACTCCGTCGCCGACACCGGCAATCAGGGATTGCTGCTGCTCGGGCAGGCTCGCGCCGACAAGGAAGCGGACGCACTGCACCCCTTCGGGTACGCGCGCAACCGCTACTTCTATTCGTTCATCGTGGCGCTGGTGCTGTTCACGCTCGGCTCCGGTTACGCCATCTACGAGGGCATCCACAAGATCCAGCATCCGGAGGAGCTGAGTTCGCCGATCGTGGCGATCATCATCCTGCTGCTCGCGATCGGGCTGGAGTCCTACAGTTTCCTGACCGCGGTGCGCGAGTCCCGGCCGCTCAAGGGTGACGCCACCTGGTGGCGATTCATCCGTAATTCGCGCAGCCCGGAACTTCCGGTGGTGCTGCTGGAGGACGCCGGCGCGCTGATCGGTCTGCTCTTCGCGTTCGCGGGCGTCGGCCTGACCATGCTCACCCACGATCCGGTCTGGGATGGCGTCGGAACCCTCGCCATCGGCGCGCTGCTCGGCGTGATCGCCGTTGTGCTGATCGTGGAGATGCAGAGCCTGCTGATCGGTGAGGGCGCCACGCCCGAGGAGGACCGGCTGATCCGCGCGCACCTGGTCGACGACACTCGCATCGATCGGGTGATCCACCTCAAGACCCAGTACCTCGGCCCGGAAGAGCTGCTCGTGGCGGCGAAGATCGGCGTGGTCCCCGACCTGGACGTCACCGCGATCGCGACCGCGATCGACGATGCCGAGTCCCGCGTCCGCACCGCGGTCCCCGCCGCACGCGTCATCTATCTCGAACCCGACCTCTACCGCACCGAACCCGCGGAGAAGTAGGTCCGCGCGCACCAGGCACTCAGCGATACTGGAGTGGGCGAGTCCGCAACAGCGCCAGCGGGTCGGTGCGCACAGCGAAGCGTTCGCGGAGGGCATGGCGGGCGGCGTGCAGTCCGTTCATGCCGTGCACGCCGGGTCCGGGTGGGGTCGATGACGAGCACAGGTACACGCCGGGAATCGGTGTGGCGTACGGGTTCCAGCGCGGAACGGGACGGAAGGCGAACTGGCGCAAGGTCATCGCGCCCGCAGAGATGTCGCCGCCGACATAGTTGGCGTTGTGCGTGGACATCTCGGCCGCGGTGCGGACATTCCGGGCCACGATCACATCGCGGAAACCTGGTGCGAAACGCTCGATCTGGGCGATCACGGCGTCGCTGACATCGCGCGGAGAGCCGTTCGGGACGTGCGCGTAGGTGTAGAACGTGTGGCCGCCGGCGGGCGCGCGGGTCGGATCGACTACGCCGGGCTGGATAGCCAGCACGTAGGGCCGTTCGGCGTGCTGTCCCGCGGCGACCGCGTGTTCGGCCACCATGGCCTCCGCCCTGGTGCCGATCACATGCACCGTTCCGGCCAGCTCACAGCCCTCGGCCCGCCACGGCACCGGCCCGGACAGCGCGAAGTCGATCTTGCAGGCCGCGCCGCCGTAGCGAAAACCGCGCAGCCGCTGGGCGTAGCGCGCGGGCAACCGGTCTCCCGCGATCCGCAGCAGTTCGGCCGGGGCGAGATCGAGCATTATCGAGCGGGTACCGGCGAACTCGTCCAGTGTGTCGACCCGGTGGCCGGTGTGCACCCGTCCGCCGAGGCGCTCGAGTTCGGCGATCAACGCATCCGGAATCGCCTGGCTACCGCCGCGTGGAAGCACCCAGCCCCCGACATGGGCCAGGGTGCCGAGCAGCAGTGCGGCGCCCGCGGCCGGGACGGCGCGCGGCGGGGTGATCGCGTGGGTGGCGATGCCGGTGAGCAAGGCGGGGGCGACCGGTTCCCGAAACCTGCTGTTCCACATTGGCGATCCCTGCTCCAGGGTCCGCAGCCCGAACCGTATCGCGGTCGCGAGCCCGTGTGGCAGCCTGCGTAGGTCCGACATGGCGACGTCGACCACGTCCGACCAGTGCCGCACCAATGGTGCGAAGAGCGAACGCCAGGCGGCACCGTCCCGGCCGAGGCCGGCTGCGGTCCGCTCCAGATCCCGCCAGGCCAGCCCGGCCGCACCGCCGTCGAGCGGATGCGCGTAGGACACCTCCGGCGCGAGCAACTCGACGCCGTGGGCTTCCAGGTCGAACGCGCGAAAGATCGGCGACGCCAACGCCATCGGATGCGCACCGGCGCACACATCGTGCCGGTACCCGGGCAAGGTCAACTCGGCCGTCCGCGATCCACCCCCCGCCGTCGCCTCGGCCTCGTACACGTCCACCGTGAGCCCGGCCCTTGCCAGGATCACCGCGGCGGCCAGCCCGTTCGGCCCGGACCCGACCACGACCGCATCAGCCATGCCTCCACGCTACCGGCCGATACCGAGCCCGATGGCGATCCGACGCGAGGCGGTCAGGCCGGTGACACGTCGATCGCGGCGAGCCATTCCGCGACGAGGAGGGCGAGGCGTCGTTCTCGGAGTTCGGGGCGCAGACGCCTGCCACGCTCGAGCGTGGCCAGACCGTGCAGAGCGCTCCAGGCGACTTCGGCGCGGGCACCGAGGTCGGCTTCCTCGACCAGGGGGCGGAATATCGCCTCCAGTTCGCCGAAGGCATCGCGCAATGGCTGTGACGCCTCCGGTCCGAAGGTGAGATCGGTGCTCATCGAGAACATCGCGTCGTAGAGTGCCGGGTTGACCGCGGCGAAATCGAGGTAGGCCCGCGCGGCACCGGCCAACCGCTCGGCCGAGCCGGTCATCCCGGCGCGTGCCTGCCCAAGGGTGGTGGCGAGGTCGGCGAATCCCTGTTCCGCCACGGCCGAGACGATCGCCGACTTGCCCGCGAAGTGGCTGTAGAGCACGGGCTGGCTGTATTCGATCCGGTCGGCGAGGCGGCGCACGGTCACCGCCTCCCACCCTTGTGCTTCGGCTAGGTCGCGGGCGGCATCGATAATGCGTTGCCGACGTTCGGTCCGCTCCCGCTCTTTCCGTGTCTGAGTGCTCATGCCACAAATCCTAGCAGTGCTAGACAATCTATCAAGGCTCAGTTACTGTCGCTCTTATATCTAGCGACGCTAGATTTCAGCTAGGACGACCCGTCAGGAGCACGCCATGAACCTTTCCCGCATCGCCACCGTCCTGTCCTTGATCGGTGCCGCTTTCATCCTCTACATCGGGATCAGCTACCTGTTCACTCCCGACACCATCGCCCCCGGTTTCGGGCTGCCCGCCTGGCCGGACGGCGACGCTGCCGCGTTCATGAACCTGAAGGGCGTGCGCGACACGGTGTCCGGGGTGTTGATCCTGGTGCTGCTCGGCGCGCGGCAGCGGTACGCGCTGGGCATCGCGACCCTTGTCATCGCGCTGGTGCCGGTCGGCGACATGCTGACCGTGCTGCGCTGGAACGGTTCCACCGCAACCGCGCTCGGCGTCCACGGACTGACCGCCGTATTGGTCGCACTCACCGGTGTGCTGCTGATCCGCGAGCACAGTAGGCGCGATCGCACCCAGCGGTCCGACGAGATCGGCGCGAGTGCGACCGCGTGACGGCGACTCCCCCGGAACCGGCTCCGGTGCGATCCGGAACACACTCACTGTCGCGGCGACGAATCACCGAAGTCCGCCCCGTCTCCAGAACTGAACAGACAAGCAAGGAGATCGACCCATGACGACCAAGGCACACGGCCCCGCCTCCTACTTCCCGTCCATCGAGGCTCGTTACGGCCGCACCATCGAAGAGTGGAAGGCCGCCATGCGTGATACCGGGCTGACGTCGCACAAGGAACTCGTCGAGTGGCTGAAGACCGAGCACGGTTTCGGACACGGTCACGCCTCCGCGATTACCCAGCACCACCTGCACCCGGAGAAATGGGCATCCTGACCAGCAACGCACGAAGGGCCCGCGAGAGCGGGCCCTTCGTCCCTCACCGTGCTGTCAGGCCCTGACCAGGTCCTTGGCCTCCCCCGGCTGCGGAGATGTCCCGTGGTCGTTGTCGACCATGGTCCGCTCGTCGAAGGGCACCTTGCGATCGAGCACGTCGCGCACCCGATCCACGTCGATGGTCTTGGTCCAGGTGCCGATCAATACGGTGGCTACCGCATTGCCCGAGAAGTTGGTCAACGCACGCGCCTCGGACATGAAGCGGTCGATGCCCACGATCAGGCCGACACCGTCGAGCAGTTCGGGCCGGTGGCTCTGCAACCCGCCGGCCAGCGTCGCGAGACCGGCACCCGTGACACCCGCCGCACCCTTGGACGCGATGACCATGAACACCAGCAGGCCGATCTGCTCGCCGAGCGCGAGCGGCTTGCCCATCGCGTCGGCGATGAAGATCGACGCCATGGTCAGGTAGATGGCGGTGCCGTCCAAGTTGAACGAATACCCGGTCGGCACAACAACACCCACCGTGGTGCGGTCCACACCCATGTGGTCCATCTTCGCGATCAGACGCGGCAGTGCGGACTCCGACGACGAGGTCGCGAGGATCAGCAGGAACTCCCGTGCCAGGTAGCGGACCAGCTTGAAGATCGACACCCGCGAGACCGACCACAGCAGCACGCCGAGCACACCGAAGACGAACACCAGGCAGGTCAGATAGAACGCGGCCATCAACGTGGCCAGTTTCACCACCGCGTCGAGCCCGGTCCGGCCGACCACGTTCGCGATCGCGCCGAAGGCGCCGACCGGAGCCAGCCACAGGACCATCACCAAGATGCGGAAGACGAGCTTCTGGATAGCTGCCACGCCGCGCAGGATCGGCTCGCCCGAGGTGCCCATGGCCTGCACCGCGAAGCCGACCAGCAGCGCCACGAACAGCGCCTGCAGCACGTTGCCCGTGGTAAGCGACGACAACAGCGTGCTCGGCACGATTCCCTGAATGAAGTCCCAGGTCCCGCCCGCGTTGTGCGCGGTCTTGGCCAGATCCTGGCCGGCCTTGACCGTCGAAGCGATGTTCAAACCGGTGCCCGGTTGCAGCAGGTTGCCGACCACGACGCCGATGCCGAGTGCGACAGTCGACATGATCAAGAAGTATCCGATGGCGAGTCCACCGACCTTGCCGACCGTGGCGGCGGCGCGCACCGAGCCGATGCCGAGGACGATGGTGCAGAAGATGACGGGGGCGATCATCATCTTGATGAGATTGACGAAAATGGTCCCCAGTGGTGCGAACGACTGTCCGACGCTCGGCGCCAGCCAGCCGACGAGCACGCCGGCGACCACCGCCACAATGACGGCCAGATATAGCCAATGAGTGCGGTCGCGCCGCGTTCGAATCGAGTCGCTCATAGCGATGGGTTTCCCTTACCAGTGGTACCGAAGTGAGGTGCTTCACGCACCCCAGGCAGAATGATGGCTGGCCGGGGTGATTCCGGTCACTGTTTGGTGCATTACGTTCAGCGAAGGAAGAGCTTGTGAGACACGGTCGGCTATCTCTGGCCGGTCAGGCATTTGCCCTTCAGCTGGTCGTGCTGGCGCTGGTGGTCGCGATCGGCGCGGTGCTCGCGGTACTGGACGCAAGGCACGACAGCGACGTCACCACCACCCGCGAGGTCATCGACGTCGCGGTGAGCGTCGCGGACGCGCCGTCCACCGTCGCCGCGGTCCGCACCACCGACCCCACGCCGCTGTTGCAGCCGGTGACCGAGCGAATCCGGCAGCAGACCGGCATGGACTTCATCGTGGTCATGGCGCCGGATCGGACCCGCTATACGCACACCAACCCCGCCATCATCGGGCTGCCGTTCAGCGGAAACATCGATCGCGCGCTGGCGGGCGCGACCTTCACCGAAACCTACGCGGGCACCCTCGGCCCCTCCATCCGGGCGGTCACCCCTGTCTACGACGACGGGAAGATCGTCGCTTTGGTCTCCGCGGGAGTGACTCGCGCGAAGATCGGCGACCAGGTCGCCACCCAGCTGCCGATGATTCTCGGCGTCGCGGGCGCGGGACTCGCGGTGGCGGCGGCGGGCTCGTTCCTGCTCAGCCGTAGGCTGCGGCGGCAGACCCACGGTCTCGCGCCCGACGAACTGCGCGTGCTCTACGAGCACCACGACGCCGTGCTGCATTCCATCCACGAGGGTCTGGTCGTGTTCGGACCGTCCGGCGCGAACGCGGAGGTGGTCAACGACGAGGCGCGCAGGCTGCTCGACCTGCCCTGCGGCGCGATCCAGCGCAGCGACCTTCCGCTCTCGCTGCAGCGGTTGAGCTGGAGCGTGGTGCGCGACGAGATGCACGTGACCGCCGACCGGATCCTGCTGGTCAATCAAGACATCGTGGAGCGGAACGGTCGGACGATCGGCACCGTGATGACCATCCGGGACCACACCGAATTGCGCTCGGTCATGGGCGAACTCGATTCGGTGCGCAGTTTCGCGCAGTCGCTGCAGGCTCAGGCACACGAGTCCGCCAACCGGCTGCACACCGTCGTCACCATGGTCGAGTTGGGCCGCAACCAGGAAGCCGTCGAGTTCGCGACCGCGGAACTCGAACTGTCCCAGGCGCTGATCGACCGACTCCTCGCCGCGGTGGGCGCGCCCGCCCTCGCCGCACTGCTGCTCGGCAAAGTGAACCAAGCCGCCGAGCGCGGCATCGAACTGACGATCACCGAGGACACGGCCCTCGACTCGGTGGATCCACTGTCCCCGCACGAAGCCGTCACCCTGGTCGGCAATCTCATCGACAACGCCATCGACGCCGCGGCGGCCAGCTCGTCCGGCTGGGTCGAGATCACCCTGCGGTATCAACAGACCGAGGAAACGGCAGCGTCCGGCACGTCGGAATTTTTCGTCCGCGTCGCCGACAGCGGGCCCGGCATGTCGGCGGAGATGTTCGCGCGCGCGTCCCAGCGTGGCTATTCGACCAAAGCCGACCATCACGGGCTCGGCCTGGCACTGGTCCACCGGCTGGTGGGCCGCCACAGCGGAACCATCCACACCGAACGGGATCCCGAAAGCGCGGTGACCGTGATGATTCCACGAAAGGAAGCACGATGATCCGAGTGCTGATCGTCGAGGACGAACCACTGATCGCCGAGGCGCACCGCGCCTACGTGGAGCGCATCTCCGGCTTCACTCCGGTCGGAGTCGCCCACACCGGACGGGAGGCGATGCGAGCGGCGGCCGATGCCGCGGCCGAAGGCACACCGATCGACCTGGTGCTGATGGACATCGGCCTGCCGGACGCGAGCGGCCTCGATGTCGCCGCCGCACTGACCGGCCTGGCACCGCGACCGGACGTCATCGCCATCACCTCCGCACGCGACCTGGCCATGGTGCGCACCGCCGTGTCGCACGGCGTCGTGCTGTACCTGCTGAAACCGTTCACTTTCGCGGCGTTCCGCGACAAGCTGGACCGCTACCGCGAATTCCGCACCGCCCTACCGGCGGGCGAGTCGGCGATCTCCCAACACGACATCGACCGGGCGCTGAGCGCGCTGCGCACCCCGGACCAGCGCGCTACTACACCCAAAGGCGTTGCGCCACAAACCCTCGACGAGATCTCGCGCACCGTCCGTGCCGCCGAAACCGAGGGCGTCACCGCGGCTGATACCGCGACCTCGATCGGGGTCTCCCGCATCACGGCCTGGCGCTATCTGGAGAAACTGGCCGACGATGGTCTGGTCATTCGCCGCTCGGACTACGGGAGAGCGGGCCGACCGAAAACTCGCTACGTGTGGAAAGCCACATCCGCCAGTTGAGAGTAGTCGCGCCGCGCAGATCAGACCGCGCTCGGCTCCGGCATCGCCGCGCGGCGCCCGAGGTGGATCGGCACCCGCTGGTAGCCGTGCAAGGTGAACAACTCGCGGCGCTGCGGCGGGCCGTCCAGTCGCAACTCGGGGAACCGACCGAACAGTGCCCGCAGCGCATAGACCCCTTCCATCCTGGCCAGGCTGGCGCCGAGGCACACGTGCACGCCGCTGCTGAAGGAGAGGTGGTCCTTGGCATTCGCGCGACCTACGTCGAAGCGGTCGGGTTCGGCGAAGACCGCCGGGTCGCGGTTGGCGCCCGCCAGCGACAGCACAACGGTGTCGCCTTCGCGGATCCGCACGCCGTCGATATCCACGTCGGTCAGCGCCGTGCGTGCCGTGGTCTGCACCGGCGAGTCGAAACGCAGGATCTCCTCGATAGCGTTCGGCCACAACTCCGGCTCGGCGCGCAGCCGCTCCTGCTGGTCGGGATGGGCGAGTAGCTGCACGACACCGTTGCCGATCAGATTGACCGTCGTTTCGAACCCCGCCCCCATGAGCAGGCTCGCGGTCGCCTCGAGTGCGTGATCGTCCAGCTCGCCCGTGGTGACCAGACTGCTGAGGATGTCCTCACCCGGGTCGCGGCGCAATCGCTCGAGATGCCGGTCGAGGTAATCGTTCATCACTTCCATTGCCCGCAGCGCCCTCCGGTGCACACGCCATCGAATGCCGAGGTCCAGCAACGGTGTCATCCGATCGCCCCAGTCCAGGAACATCGCGGTGTCCTCGTCCGGGAAACCGAGCATCTCGGAGATGATCGCGATCGGGACCTGTGCGGCGAACGATTCGATCAGGTCCGCGGACCCGTCCGAGGGCAGCGCGTCGAGCAGTTCCTCGGTGACGGACTCGACGCGGTCACGCAACCTGCCGACCGCGCGCGGCGTGAACGCCGAAGCAACCGGTTTACGCATTGCCGTGTGCTCCGGTGGGTCGATCACCAGCATCGACGGCGGCTCGACCGGGTTCGGTGGTAGCGGGAAGCGCTCGGCGAACTTCGTCATCGATGTGGGGACACGGAAGCTCTCCTGCGTGCGCACGCCGAACCTGTTGTCGCGCAAGAGGGAACGGCACAGTTCATGATCGAAGGTGGCAAACGCGATCGCGGTGCGGATGATCCTGCCCTCACCGCGCAGCCGTTCGATCAAGGGGTAGGGATCGGCGTAGCCGGTGGGCCCGGCCGTCAGCTCGGCGAACGGGTCACCGCGGCGAGCCTGTACCCGCAGTACGACACGAGGCATGCCGTGCACCTGCAACCAGCGGAACCAGTACTGCGGCTTCATGCATTCACCAACCCCGTCGTTGTGCGATTACTCCACCGTACGGAACACGGACCAATTGTGGAACATCTTCGGGTCGGACCCCGACGGATACCGCGATAGGGCACCGATGTCTGCGGCGCCGGGTGGACTCACCCGCGCTGCGCGGTCACCCGTTCCGAGATGATTCGCCGTTCGCGCTGCGCCGGATCGGGATTGACCACCTGCACCAACGAAGCGCCTGCGGCGAGCACGGCCACATATCCGTCGATCAACTCGGCCGACGTGTCCCACGGCGTACTGGACAGCACCCGGTCGACCTCGGAGAAGCCCTGCCGCGCAGCCGCTTTCCGCGCTTGCGCCAGCACCTCCGCCACCGGCATTCCGTCGAGCGCGACACCGGCTCCCCTGGGCAGGAATTGGTCGCCGTGCACGCGCACCGCGGTCGCGAAATCGGTGACCCCCACCGGCAGGTCGCGCACCGGGGTGCCCATCGCGTCCAGCGAGAGCGCGGCGACCTCGCCGACACCCTCCGACTCGTCCACTCGGTCGAGGGTGACCAGGGCCAGATCGGCGTCCGCGTCCGGGTGCAGCACCACTTCGGCGCCCGCCCACCAGCAACCGAGCAGCACAGCGGCGGTCTGCCAGTGCGCGGGCAGCAGCACGGCGACCCGAGCACCGGGACTGAGGCCGAACTCGTCGCGGATCAGATTGGCGGTCTTGGCCGCCCAGTTCGCCAACGTCAGTCCGGACAGTTCGATCCGCGCGCCGGTGGCGTCGTCGTAATAGGTGACGCGCGGCGCGGCCGGCTCGCGGGCGAGGATCGGATCGAGTACCGCTTCGGTGAGGGTGTGTACCTGATGGATATCACGCATGGGTTAGTTCACGCATTTCGGTCCGTTCTGGCCTGCATCGATCGGGGGGGCGGGCGGGACGGGTGTGGGCGACGTCGACGTCCCGGACAAGTCGAACGTACTGCTTGCCGCGGAGCCCGGACCAGAATAGTCGCTCGCCAGCACGACACTCACCGAATCCGGCGACAAATCCGGGTCGGCGAGGATCGTCAGCCCGCCGAGCGCCTTGGCCACCGCTCGCGCCTTCTGGTTCGCGGTGTCCGCGGCGAGCACCCGACTGCTCGTGACGCGTTGCCCGGTGTAGTTGGTCACCACGCCTTGGTGGAACCCTTTGGCACTCAGCACCCGCGCCACCTGTCCAGCGAGTCCACCGATGCCGGTGGCGTTGTAGACGCTGACGGTCAGCGTCGCCGAGTCGGAAGCGGGCTCGGCGCGGTGCGTGGAGGTGCCGTCGCCGACCAACGAGCCGATATACGCCTTGACCGACTTGGGGTCCACCTTCACCACCGATTCGCCGCTGCTGGTCTCACCGTTGAGATCGACAACAGGGATGGTCTCGAACTTCACCTCTCCGCCGGACAGATCCTTCAACTGCTGTAGGAACGTCAATACATCCCAATCGTCGTCGAGCACGACCGTCCGACCCACCGCTTCGCTGAGCTGGCGTAGCGTGCTCGGACTGCTCAGTGTCTTCGCGCTGAGCACTTGCCGCACCAACTGCGCCATGAACACCTGCTGGCGCACGATGCGATCGAGGTCACCGCGTTCCAGATCATGGCGCTGGCGCACGAAGCTCAGCGCGTGCGGACCGTCCAGGCGCTGACGGCCCGCGGGGAAGTCGGCGCCGGACATCCATTCGTCGACCGGGTTGTTCAAGCACACGGTGACGCCGCCGATGGCATCGGTGAGCAGCACGAAGCCGAGCAGACTCACCTCCGCGTAGTGGTCGACGGTGATCCCGGTCAGGTTGGCCACGGTCTTGATCAGCGCCTGCCGACCCGCCTGGGTGGACTGCTGCTCCGCGTCGGCCTCCGAGACGTCCTGGTCGATCAGCTTCTGTCGCTGAGTTTCCTTGGTAGCGCCATAGGCCGAGTTGATCTTGCCCATGCCGAAACCGGGAATGTTGACATAGGAGTCGCGCGGAATCGAGATCGCGGTCGCGGAACGGCCATCGTTCGGCACGCGCAGCAACACGATCGTGTCGGTATTGGTGCCGACCTCGTTGCCGGCGTGCAGCATGAGCCGCTCGCGATCCGACAGCGGGTTGCCGTGGGCGTCGGTGCGGCTGTCCACGCCGACCAGCAGGATGTCCACCGCGCCGTCGCGGCCACCGCCGAGACCGAGGTCGCCGATGCGCTCGATGCCGGAGATCAGCGCTTCGACACTGCGCCACGCGAACCCGGTGAGAACGAGGACGAGCACCGAAGCGACCGCGACGAACGAACGCAGCGGCCTGAACCGCGGCGCGGCGCGGCCGGTTGGCCGTGCCGACATCGGTGTGCCCCTGCGCTGCGACAACTCTGCATCCTCTCGCCGAAACTCGATGTCCTGGCGACGCGTGCGCAACCGCTCCGCCCCTGATGATTCCGCCTGCCCCACCCGGTTCCGGGAGCCCCTGATACCTCAAGGCTAACGAACCGTTATCGCGAAGGACCTCAACCGCCGGTGTGGCGGCGTGCCAGACTTGCGGCCGTGACCGACCCCACCCCGCCCGGCCCCACCGTCTCCGCACGCCTCGTTGTCACCGGGGCACACGGGCAGGTGGGACGAGAACTGCTGCGTCTGGCTCCGGCCGCGCTCGGCTACGGCCGCGCCGACCTCGATATCACCGATGCCGCCGCGGTACGCGCGCTCCTCGCACCCGGCGACGTGGTGGTGAATTGCGCCGCCTACACCGCCGTGGACCGCGCCGAAACCGATACCGAGGCGGCATACGCGGGCAATGCGACCGGGCCGGCCGTCCTCGCCGCGACCTGCGCCGACCTTGGTGCCCGACTGATCCATCTGTCCACCGACTACGTCTTTCCAGGCACCCATGATCGGCCGTACGACACCTCCGACCCCACCGGGCCGGGCACCGTCTACGGCAAGTCCAAACTCGCGGGCGAACAGGCGGTGCTCGCGCAGTGCCCGGATGCGCACGTGGTGCGCACCGCGTGGGTATACACCGGGCGCGGCAGCGATTTCGTCGCGACCATGCTGCGGCTGGAACGCGAACGCGACACCGTCGACGTGGTGGACGACGAAGTCGGCTCACCCACCTACGCCCCCGACCTGGCCGCGGCCCTGCTGGAGCTGACGCAGCGGCCGGAGGCTCCCCGGGTGCTGCACGCTACCAACGCGGGCGAAGCCAGTCGGTTCGAGTTGGCGCGCGCGGTGTTCGCCGGGATCGGCGCCGAGCCGACGCGTGTGCGTCCGTGTGACTCCTCCGTGTTTCCGAGACCCGCACGGCGCCCGGCATTCTCGGTGTTGTCGCCGCGCTCGTGGACGGAGGCCGGACTGACCCCGCTGCGCGATTGGCGGTCGGCACTGGGCGACGCGCTGGCGCGACGGTCCGACTAGGGTAGGTGGTCGTGAGTGAGCGCAGCGAGCGAACCCTAGACCCAGCAGCTTCACGTCCGGCGAGGCCCAGCGTCAGCGAGGCCGCGTCGTGAGTGCATCCGATTCCGTTGGCCCCGCGGGCCTGGCCGTCGTCACCGTCACCTATTCACCGGGTGAGCACCTCGAGCACTTCATCACCACCCTCGCCGCGGCAACCACCGAAAAGCCGCAGGTGATCCTCGCCGACAACGGGTCGGTGGACGGGGTGCCGGAGCTGGTCGCCGAGGCCAATTCGCACGTGCGGCTGCTCCACACCGGCGGCAACATCGGCTACGGCGGCGCGATCAACCTGGCAGTCGCGGAGATCGACCCGGACATCGAGTTCATCGTGATCTCCAATCCGGACATTCGCTGGGGCAGCGACGCCATCGACACGCTACTCGCCGCCGCCGAGCGCTGGCCGCGGGCGGGCGCACTCGGGCCGATGGTGCTCGAACCGGACGGCAGCGTGTACCCCTCCGCCCGCCGGGTACCGGGGCTGCTCGACGGCGCGGGTCACGCGATCCTCGGCGCGGTGTGGAAGTCCAACCCGTGGACCCGCCGGTACCGGCAGGAGAACGAAGAGGTCTCCGAGCGGGCCGTCGGCTGGCTGTCAGGGTCGTGCCTGCTGGTGCGGCGCGCGGCTTTCGACTCGATCGACGGCTTCGACTCGCGCTACTTCATGTATATGGAGGACGTCGACTTCGGCGACCGCATGGGCAAGGCGGGCTGGCACAACGTGTTCGTGCCGGATGCCGAGGTCACTCATGCCAAGGGCCATGCCGCCGCCCGTCATCCGGAGCTGATGCTGCCCGCGCACCACGCCAGCGCCTACCGGTTCCAGGCCGACCGGCATCCGCACTGGTGGCAGGCACCGTTGCGACTGGCGTTGCGGGCCGGACTTGCGGTGCGCTCACGGATTGCGGTTCGATCTGCCCTGCGCCAACAGGCGCGCAGCGCCGAGTGAACGACATGAGCGAGCGCGGCGAGTGATCATCGACACCGCGCGCATCGCCCATGACGGAGCCGAACGTCGGCCAGGCGCAGGCATGAGCGAGAACGACCCACTGTGAACAGGGGAGCTTGATGGCAGGAAATGCAGGCACCGACGCCGTGATTCTGGTGGGCGGTCAGGGGACGCGGCTGCGTCCCCTGACCCTGTCGGCTCCCAAGCCGATGCTGCCGACGGCCGGGTTGCCGTTCCTGACCCATCTGCTCGCCCGTATCGCGGAGGCCGGGATCACCCACGTGGTGTTGGGCACGTCGTTCAAGGCAGCGGTGTTCGAGGAGCACTTCGGCGACGGTGCCGAACTCGGACTCGACCTCGAGTACGTCACCGAGAGCGAGCCGCTCGGCACCGGCGGCGGCATCCGCAACGTGCTGCCCAAACTGCGCGCGGACAACGTGATGGTGTTCAACGGTGACGTGCTCGGCGGCACGGATCTCGGTGCGGTACTCGACACCCACGAGTCCACCGATGCCGACGTGACACTGCACCTGGTCCGGGTCAGCGACCCGCGCGCGTTCGGCTGTGTGCCGACCGACGAGAACGGCCGGGTCACCGCGTTCCTGGAGAAGACCCAGGATCCACCGACCGACCAGATCAACGCCGGCTGCTACGTCTTCCGCCGCGAGTACATCGAGAAGATCCCGGCCGGGCGTCCGGTCTCGGTGGAGCGCGAGGTCTTCCCGTCGCTGCTCGCCGAGGGCGCCCGCGTCCAGGGTCACGTCGACACCTCCTACTGGCGTGACATGGGCACTCCCGAGGACTTCGTCCGCGGCTCCGCCGACCTGGTGCGCGGTATCGCGCCTTCCCCCGCCCTGCCTGGTCAGCGCGGTGAATCGTTGGTTCATCCCGGTGCGGGTGTCGCGCCGGGAGCGGTGCTCATCGGCGGCACCGTGGTCGGCCGCGGCGCCGAGGTCGGCGCGGGCGCGCGGCTGGACGGCGCGGTCGTCTTCGACGGCGCGGTGATCGAGGCGGGCGCCACGGTCGAACGCACCATCATCGGCTTCGGTGCGCGTATCGGCCCGCGCGCACTGGTTCGTGACGGCGTCATCGGCGACGGCGCGAACATCGGCGCGCGCTGCGAATTGCTGCGCGGGGCCCGGGTCTGGCCCGGCGTCGTGATCCCGGACGGCGGAATCCGCTTCTCAACAGACGTGTAGCCGGACCGTGTCGAATGGTGGTCCGGCGCATGCCGATCCGAACCGCCCCATCAGCGACGCGGCGTATGTATTCCGAGGTAGTTGACGATGCTCGGCTCCGGGTCCGGCAGATCATCCACCCGCAGATAGCGCAACGCTGCCGCCCGCTGGATATGTTCTGTGGCGTCCGTCAACGGGGGATTGGGCTGTCCGTCGACAAAACGGATACCGGTACCGGGCACGTGCTCGACATTGAATACATGGGAATCGCCGAGGTCGAGGTGCTGCCCCGGAGGCCAGTCCGCGATGACGATTCCCCGGGAACCCGGTTCCTGAAACGCATCGCGCAGATGGCTGCGCTGAAACACTGTCGTGAACCGGCGCTCCCAGGCGATCTCGGTAAAACTGTGCGGGAACCCGGCCTCGAACGGGAAGGACACCTGCCCTGCCTCGACGTCGTACCCTCGCCGCCGCAACTCGTAGGCGGTCGCCACGGCTACACAGTTATTCCTCCGGCGCGGATCATTTGGATCGAAATGCGGACTCACCCTGGCGAGGGAGTCGTCGACTTCTCGGTTGACCCGGTCCGAGCGCAGTGATCGCGGATCGAACCACACGAAGTCGTCGCCCCACCGTAGGGAGGAGACTTCGGTCATTTCCCTGGGTTCCGCAACCCGCCCCGCATGGGTAGCCAACCGCATTTCGCCGTGGCGGTCCATGTCGACCAGATCATCCATCACTCTGCGCACCTGTTCCCCGGCACGCCGTAGTGCCCAGGCGAGGGCAGGTGTCTCGTGGTCGAGGGCTGGGCGAGGTTCGACGGCTGCGCGAGCGAGGTCCGCGGCCACGCGCCGAAAGGCCATGACCAGCACGTTGGTCGCCTGCATGTCCACCACACCTGTCCACGAAAAATATACCGACCGGTTTTTCGCGAAAATAGACTCGAATGTTAACAGCAACGCCTCGGGACCGCGCCTGTCGCTGCGAGACCGGACGTCGCCCATCGGACCGATCGGCAGCTACCCGCCGGAGTCCAGGTACTCAGCGACAACATTCCGAACACCAGGTTGGTGCGCTGGCAATCGCCCTGCCAGCGATCCGCAGTCAGAAATATGTCGAACAGGACGAATGGCGTCGCGGCACCGCACTAGCTGAATCCCACGGCCTGTTCGCCCCACACGCTGTGCAATTCGCGATCAGGGTCGTCCACCGCTCGGTCGACGGTGTCGACGACCAGAGTGGTCCGGGCGGACAGACGGTAGGGGGGCCAGTGTTTCGAACCGTCGAGGGCGGCGGGGACGCCGTGGGTCGCGAAAGCGACCCAGCGGCGCATCATTCGCCCGGATACCTCCATCGCGATCTTGCGGCCACCGAGCCAGAAGGTCGGATCGTGGTTCAAGGTACCGAAGTTGCCGAAGACATAGGGCAATTCGGTGGCGTGACCCGCACCGACACGAGCCGCACGCAGCATCGGAGTGGCGTAGTCGAAGCGGTACATCCAGGTCGGCGAGTGCTGGGCGTGCGCGTCGGCCACCCAGTGCGCCGGCATCCGGAAGGCCGCGTCGGTGGACATCGCCAGCGCGCCACGAGTCTTGGCCAGATCGGGATAGGCCGAGGTGATCTCGGCGATCCGCTCTGGTGACCACTCCGGGTGGCCGGCCGCGACGTCACGCAGCATCACGTTCACCGCGTCCGGGGTCACCGGCATGATCGGCGAGCGGAACAACCGGAACAGCGACGCCTCGTCCTTGTTGGTGCCGATGATCAGCGGCACCCGGTGCGAGCGGCCCTGCTGGAACCGATCGATCGGGTAGGTGGGCAATAACTCGCCATCGACTACCGGAGCCGCCGCCAACCTACCCGGCTCCTTCAGCGGGATCTCGTCGAGCAGCACTCCCGCCGCCTCGACGATCCGGTCGATCGGGCATGCCAACAGCTCTTTGGCCCGCGCAGCAGGCAAATCCATCAGCTCCAGGAACCGTCGCGCCACCACCGCCGCACGCTCCTGCCCGAAGACCGTGGTCGCGGGCGGACTCTGCGCAATCGCCTTGTGGAACAGACCGCCCGCGCGCGGCGAGGTCAGCAACGCGGTGACACAGCCCGCGCCGGACGACTCACCGAACAGCGTGACATTGCCCGGGTCGCCACCGAACGCGGCGATGTTGTCGCGCACCCACTCCAGCGCGGCGATCTGGTCGCGCAGACCGAGATTGGGCACGAAGTCGTCGCCGAGCGATGACAGGTCGAGAAAGCCGAGCGCGCCCAAGCGATAGTTCACGCCGACGACCACGACGTCGCCGGTCGCAGCCAGCTTGTGCCCGTCGTAGATCTGCTGCGCGGCGGTGCCAAGGCAGTACGCACCACCGTGCAGCCAGACCAGGACCGGCCGCGGCTCGTCCGCGTTCGAGGTACGGTCCCGGGCGTTGTCGTGCCGCGACGACCAGACGTTCAGCCACAGACAGTCCTCGCCCATCGTCAGATCCGAGTCGACCGGGACCATGGCGCCCATCGTCTGCGGCGCGATCTGACCGAAGTTGGTGCAGTCACGCACCCCTTCCCAGGTCGATGGCGGCTGCGGGGGCGCGAATCGCGACGTTCCCGATGGCGCGGCCGCGTAGGGAATGCTGCGCCAGACCGCGACCGACCCCGCGCGCACGCCACGAACGTCGCCGTAAGTGGTACGCGCGACCGGTGCGGCGAGGTCGTCGGGACCGGGCTCCGTCTCGAAGAACTGAGCGCTCATCTCAGACCTCCTCATAACCTCTTGTCGAGGGTACGTCGGAGATCAAGCCGACAACGTTTCGTTGCCAGCACATTGCCGCATGCCGGAGGAATCAACCGCTGTTCAGGCCGGGTCGAGATGAGCCGTGTCGAATCGGTCACGTCCGTCGCAACCGCGGCCGATCGGGCCGCGGACGCGATGCCGGCACACGGAGGATGCGACGGAGCGAGACGGGTGTGCGCGGGCCGACCCGAACACCACGGTCGCACAGGCCTTACACTGGCCCAATGCCGAGTTACAGCTATCGGTGCCGCGGCTGCGGTGACACGTTCGAGATGACCCGCCCGATGGCGGAAGCCTCGGCGCCCGCGACCTGTCCGCGCGGCCACGACGACACGGTCAAATTGCTGACCACCTTCGCCACGGTCACCAGCGGCGGCGGCGCACCAGCGCCGGGCCCGGCGGGCGGCTGCTGCGGCGGCGGCTGCTGCGGCTGAGAGATCCGGCCGGGACCGGCGTCAGTCCCGCCGATCCACGTGACCTAGATCACGCTCGGGCGCTACCCGGTCGCGCACTCGTTGCTTGAGCATCGCGATCTCAGGGAACCCGCCATCGGCCTTGCGCTCCCAGATCTGCTCGCTGTCGACGGTGATCCGGAATATCCCACCGGAACCAGGGATCAGCGCGACCTCGCCCAATTCCGCGGCGAAGGTGCTCAGCAACTCCTGCGCCATCCAGCTCGCCCGCAACAGCCAGCGGCATTGGGTGCAGTATTCGATCGCGACGCGTGCCATGCCCACCGACGCTACCGATCACGCCTGGAGTGTGCCGTCCAGGTAGACCCATGCGCCATCGGACCGGGCAAACCTACCGACCTCGTGTAGCGTGCCGCGACCGTTGTCGTCGCGATAGTGCGCGACGAACTCCACCGTGCCGCTATCGTCGAACAAACCGCCCCGTTCGGCCGCGCGAATCTCCAGGAACAGCCAGCGCTGCGCCGGATCGAGCCACACCTCCGGTGGGCGGGTGCGCGGATGCCAGGAACGCAGCAGGTAGTCGACGTCCCCGCTCGCGAACGCGGTGTAGCGCGACCGCATCAGCGCCTCCGCCGTCGCGGCGGATCGTTCTCCGCGCAGCACCGGGCCGCAGCAGTCGTCGAATGCCTCGCCCCGACCGCACGGGCACCTACGCGATCCGCTCTCGACTGTTCCTCGCCTGCCCTCGCTCATGCCATCGATCTTGCCGCCGGACGAACGACACACCCGCTTCGGGTGTCGCCGATACCCCGAAAAACCGTAGCCTGATGCGGAATTACGTTCGCTCACAGCGTAATTCGCTGTTGGAGAACTCCCATTCCAAGATGCTCGGCCAACTCCTACGCTCTGGCCATGGCTACCAGTGGACTCACCTTCGACGACGCGGTGTACGAACGACTCCTTTGTGAACGCGTCATCTTTCTCGGCCGACAGGTCGACGACGACATCGCCAACCGGCTGTGCGCGCAGTTGCTGCTGCTCGCCGCAGAAGATCCGAACCGCGATATCAGCTTCTACATCAACTCCCCGGGCGGCTCGGTGGACGCGGGCATGGCCATCTACGACACGATGACCTACGTCGGCTGCGACATCGCGACCTACGCGATGGGTTTGGCCGGGTCGATGGCGCAGGTCCTGCTCACCTGCGGCACCGCGGGCAAACGTCATGCGCTCGCGCACACGCGCATCCTGATGCATCAGCCCTCCGCCGGACTCGGCGGCTCCGCGACCGACATCCTCATCATGGCCGAGCAGCAAGCGCTCATGAAGCGCCAACTCGCCGGGCTTGTCGCCGAGCGCACCGGTCGGACGCACGAGCAGATCCTGACCGACTGGGACCGCGATCGGTGGTTCAGTCCGGCCGAGGCCAAGGAATACGGGATCATCGACCACGTCATCGGCGGCCCACCGAGGTCGACGCCCTAGCCGCGCCCTCCCGGACGGTGCGCGCGACTAACGACGGTGCGCGTCGACGGCCGCCAACTCCGCGGTGAGCGCGATGGCCTGTTCCCGCCACCGGCGTAGATCGGTGACGCTCGGCGCGAGTTCGTAGTCGTGGTAGTGCGCGGCCCGTGACAGCGCCGCCCACAATGCCGCGACTCGGGCCGCCACCTCCGGTCCGGCGAAGGCACGCAATGCGATCAACTGCGCCCGCATCGGACAGCGGGCCAACGCGGGCGCCAGCCGCAACCACAGGTCGTCGACCGACTGTTCCAGAGCGATGCGCAGAATCCACGCGACCGCCCTGGACCACAGGCCGCCCGCATCGGTCACCGAACCGGCCAGCAGTCGATCCACGGTGTCGAACCGCTCGGCCACCGAAGGACGATTCGCGCGTGGGCGCCGCGAGCCGTTGCGCGGCCCGGGTCCACGGCGCGCGCCGGCCGGTGGACGCCGCCCGCTCACCGCCGCCTCACCGGCTCAGCCAGTCGACGAACTTCTCGGTCTCGCCGATCAACTCGCGCATAGTGCGCCCGATCGGCACATGCGCGCCCGCCGTTGCGTCACGCAGCGCGTCCACCACCCACCTTCCCTCGCGCGCAACCAAGTTCTTGTTCAAGTCGTCCACCTTGCTGCCGACCCCGAACACCGCGAGCGCCACCTTTGCCCTGGTGGAGTGCGCGGCGTCGATGTGGCGTTCGACCTCGCGGTGGTTGATCCCCGCGGCGAGCAGGGTGCGCCGGGCCCTGGCCAGGCTGGCCGCCTCAACCGCGGAACGGCAGCAGGTGGCGACGAGTTCGTCGGCGATCGCTGCGGGCAACTGCGGAGTGCGCACCAACGCGCGGGCGTCGTCGAGGTAGCGGCGGATCGGATCGCTCGACACCCGGACCTCGACCACCGAACGGTCGCGGCGCTGCACCTCCAGCACGGTGGCGTCGAGCGACATCCGCCGCACCGCCTCGGCGAGTCGCTCGTCATGGGTGAAGACCACCACCTGGCGGGTCCACGCGACCGTGGCGAGCACCTGAGCCAGACCGTCCACCTTGGCCGGGTCCATCGCCTGCACCGGGTCATCGATCATGACGAAACGAAAGGGGCTCTCTTCGACCGTGGCCCGGGGCAGGAACAGCGAAAGGCCGAGCGCGTGCAGTTCCCCCTGGCTCATCACACCGAGCGCGGCGCCGTCCACGTCGTCCACGGTCACGTCCAGCAGCACCCGACGCGCAGTTCCCGCGTTGCCCTGCAACCGAATCGCGCCGAGCTCGACGTTGCTCTGCTGGCGCAGCGTCTGCCACACCCAACGCGCCGTCGTCGCCAACGGTGTCATGCGCTCACCCCGTAAGCCCGCGGTAGCCGACTTCAGCCAGTCCTCGGCCTTTTTCACCGTCCGCAGTTCGGCCGTGTCGGCGGCGACCTTGTGGGCGCCCTCCAACCAGCTCGCGATCCGCGGCACCAGCGGCGTCCACACCTCGTGCAAGCGGTCGAGTTCCTTACGGGTCCCCTGCTGCAGCAGTTCGAGCTCGTCGGCCAGTCGCGCGTGCACGCCACGCAGCCGATCGGGCAGTTCCGGGGTGTAGTCGGCGCCGGATATCGCCGCCCAGTCGGCCCATGCCGCGCGCACCGCGGAGGTGTCCACCGACGGCGGCGTGCGCGGATCGAAATCCAGTTCCGCGGGTACGAGATTCGGCAGTGCCCGTGCCGCGCGTACGGCATCATCCAGGTCGGCGCGCGCGGTGGCGAGCGCGTCGACCCGGACGGCGAGCTGGTCGATAGCGGCCTCGGTGTCGCGGAACCACTCATCGTCGAGTGCGCCGCGTCCGCAGACCGGGCACGGACAGGTCCCGCTCGCCGTCCGGTGATCGCGCGCCTTCCGCAACAGCTCCAGGACCCGAAGGTCGGCCGCCGCGTCGGTAGTCGTGTCCCTGGCCAGGGCCGCGCCACACTCCGTCAGCCGGACGGCGGCCTCCGCCACGTCCGTGCCGGTCGGCAGCGCGAGCCGAACGATGGCCCGCAACCCGTCCGATCCGACCGGGTCGTCGACGACACCGAGCACCTCACGACCGACCGCGGCGAGATCCGGCTGTGCGAGGCGCAGCAGATCGGCCACGCGCACCGCCCGATCGTCGTCCACCGACGCGAGCAGTTCGAGCAGTTCCAAGCGTTCCAGGCGCGAGTCTCGGACGGCACGTTCCAATTCCAGCCGGCGAACCCGGATTCGTTCCTGCGCCACGGTGAGTTCGTCGAGGCCGAGTAACTGGTGCAAGGCATCGAACAGATCACTCGGCTTGCCGTCGACCAGCGCACCGAGCTCGCTGTAGGACAGGAAGGGACGGTAGAGCTCCAGTTGGGCCGCCCACCGGTCGGTGTCGAATTCCGCTGGCGGACCAGGCGGATGCTGCTCGGTCCAGTGCGCGTCGGCCAGATCGGCGGTGGGTTCCCACTCCTTCATGATGGTCGAGCTGGGCGCACCCCCCGCGGTCAGCAGCGCCAACTCGATGCGGGCCGCGCTGCCGTCGTGCAGGTTGCGCCAGCCTTCTCGCCACGCGGCCGAACGGCCATCCCATCGGCGATTCCCGCCGGTCAGCGCCAGTTCGGCAGCTTCGGCGAAACTGGATTTACCGCTGCCGTTGCGGCCGACCACCAGGGTGAGGCCGGGACCGGGCGGCAGGTGCAGCGTCGCCTCCGGGCCGATGCCACGGAATCCACGCACCCGGATGGAACGCAGGAAGATCCCGGAGTGATCGAATTCCGTTGCGGAATTATCGGACTCGGTGCCACCGAGCGCGCGCAGCACGGTCCGGGTGACCGACGGCGTCACCGCAGGATCCTCGGCGAGGCGCCTGGTCACCACGTCGGACAGCCGGGGTGCGGACGCCGAGGGGCCGCCGACGTGGACGACATGGACGGCGTCGGGATCCGGGCGCATGCGAAAATCCCCTCACCACGGAGCCGCCACGTCCTCCGGCCCCGTGCACGGCAGCATTGTCGAAGCTGTGCGAAACGCTACCCGAAGCCGACGAATTCGCCCACAGGGCTGGTGCGAATCTGCCCGCGGGGATGGATATGGCCATCGAAACGACTCGGCCCCGTTTCGATGTCCACCCCTCGCCAACCCCGGCGGGCAGCTCGATGGTGTCCACACCCGTTCCGGGTGGCTCGGCCCAGCCGAACAGCACAGAATGCCAGAGCGCGTTGATCGACGCAAGATCACCTCGGCCGGCGAATGTGCGGCCGAGACAGGATATTCCGTGCACAAGCGCCATCGGGGGCGGCGCTTGTCGGTGGCCTGCGGTAGAAATCCGGTCAACCGAGGAACGGGGAAGGCGATGAGGCACCATCGAGCCGCGCAATGACGACGCCGTGGACCGAAGACCAGGTCACAGCGCTCGCCCCGGACGCGAACGTACTGTCCGCGGCGCGGAAACTCGCGGGCCGTCGGCGCGATGCCGGGCAGCACGAGACCGCATTGTGGGGACGGTATCCGGGCAGCGGCGCCACGCCGTGCCAGACCATCATCGAGCTGTCCGGTCCCGCCTACAGCTGCACCTGCTCCAGCCGCAAGTTTCCGTGCCAGCACGCGTTGGCGCTGCTGCTGGCCTGGGCAGCGGGCGAGGTTCCCGTGGTCGCGCAGACCGCGGACTTCGCCGCGGCCTGGCTCGGCGGCCGGGCGGCCACCCGGGTCGGACAACGCGTCCACACGCCGAACCCGGCCACCGCCGAACAGCGCAGGACGCGGGTCACCGCGGGGATGGTGGAACTGGATATCTGGCTCGGTGACCAGATACGCACCGGATTGGCACAGACCGACCGCTCGTCGCACGCCTTCGAGTCCATCGCCGCGAGAATGGTCGACGCGCAAGCGCCCGGCATCGCCTCGGCCCTGCGCGGACTGGCGACGACGATGGTCACCAGGGCCGACTGGCCCGATGTCGTCCTGCGCGAATACGCGCGGATACACCTACTCGTCGCCGCGCACCGGCAGCTCGACGACTTGTCGCCGGCGTTGCGCGCCAGCGTCCGCGCCCATATCGGCTACCCGACCTCGGCCGAGCTGGTGCGCGCCGAGCCCCCGGTGCGGGACCGCTGGATGGTGTTCGCTCGACAGATCTCGGCCGACGAGCGGCTCTACACCAGGCGCACCTGGTTGTACGGGCGCGTCCACAGACGGTGGGGGCTGATCATCGACCACTCCTTCGGCTCCCCGAGCTTCCCCGCCGATCTCCCCGCCCCCGGTGAACTCGCCGACGCCGAGTTGCACTACTACCCGGGCGCCGCACCGCTGCGCGCGCTGTGGGGCGAACAGTACGGCGCCGCCGAACCGTTCACCACACTGCCCGTCGACTCGGAGCGGCCGAACACGATCGCCACCGCGCTGACCGCCCACGCCGCCGCGCTCGGCCGCGACCCGTGGCTGCGCACCTGGCCGATGCTGCTGGTCGATGTGGTTCCCACGTGGACCGCCGAGGGCTGGTACGTCACCGAATTCGATGGGACGGCACTGCCTATCACAGGTACCGACCAGTCGTGGCGGTTGCTCGGCGTCTCCGGTGGCCACCCGGTCACGGTGGCCGCCGAATGGAGTACCGGCGGTCTGATTCCGATGTCGGTGTTCACGGCGGGCGAGGTCATCGACTTGGCGGTGGCGGACCGGGTCGGCCGCGACACGCCGCATCCACCTGCCGCGCCCACCTCGGGCACCGATCTCACCTCCGTCGCACTGCTCGGTACGGCACGCAAAAAACCGGATCTCGACCGGCTCCCGCCGCCGGTGGCACGCGCCACGGCCCGGCTGTCGACCGATCCGGCGTTGCGGCTGCTGGAATCCGCTGCGCTGCACGATGTTTTCGTCCGCGGCGGCGTCTGCCCGTCTGTCGCGACCGCGCCCGAACCCGCGGCGGACGATAGTCGTCGCCTGTTGCCACGCGCGGCGGCGGCACGCCTGGCCCGCCTGCTGGAGCAGCGCTCGGTCTTTCTGCCCGAATGGTTCGACGCGGCAGCGCCGCACAACTATCGGGCCCCGGACGCGTTGAGCGGGCAACTGCTGGAGCACGCGACGATCGATGTCGTATTGCGCGAACCGTTACTCCGGCTGGCCGGCGTCCGAGGCAGTTGGCTGGCGGCGTGGCGTCCGGAGTGGCGGAGCCTGGTGCGGCAGCCCGGCATGTCCGAGCGTGCCGAGGACACCTGGCGATTCGGTCAGCCGCCCGAGCGACGCGACTGGCTCGCCGAGCTCCGGCGGTGCGACGCCACCGCGGCCAGGCAGCGACTCACCGCGGCCTGGCCGACGGAATCCGGTCCGATCAAGGCGGAGCTACTCGCCGTGCTCACCGAGGGCATCACGCCGGATGACGAACCCCTACTGGAGGCAGCGCTGGACGATCGGCGTGCTGACGTGCGCCGTACCGCGGCCGCGCTCTTGGCGCTGCTGCCGGATTCGGCATTCGCGCGGCGCATGCGCGACCGGGCGCACGCATGGGTACGCGTCGAACACCGGTTCCGGCACACAAATCTCGTTCTCGCCCTGCCGGATACGCTCGACGCCGCGACCCGCCGCGACGGGATCACCGATCGCACCGTCGAATTCAGCTACCGATGGAACGGCGCGCCCGACAATGCCGCCACCCTATTGCGGCAGCTGGTCGCGGCGACCCCGCTGGCCCACTGGACACGGCTGCTCGATACACCGGAGCGGGTGGTGCGCGCCTCGATCGAGGACCGGTTTCGCCAGCCGATTTTCGACGGATGGGTGGATGCCACACTGGCGCAGCAGGACACGTCGTGGGGACGGGCGCTGTTCGAGGCGGGAGTGCCCACCGATCTGGCTATGCTGCGCAGGCGTGAGTTGTTCGCGCTGCTCCCGCCGTCCCACCGGACGGGGCATCTGACCCGGTTGGACGGCTCCTGGCTGTCCGAAATCGAGGCGCTGTTGCCCGCGATGGGCCATCCGTGGCCGGAATCGCTGGCGCAGCATCTGATCCTGTTGCTGTTCGAGCGGGCGCGTACCGCGGCCCGCCGCCCGGACACGCATGGCACCGCACCGAACGCGCATCGATCGCTCCTCGCCGCTGCCGCCGTGCATCTCCCGGTCGCCACCGCGGGCGCCGTCGGCGCAGTGGCGCGCCGGTGCGACGACCCCGCCTGGGAGCACGCGTTCGACCAGCTCGCCGATGACCTCAACCAGCGCTCGATGATGCTCGAGGAGTTGCAGTGACCACGACCGACCCGATGCCGCCGCTACTGCGCCCACATGCCGAACAGGAGTACGCCGACGAACTACGCGCACTCGCCACGGCCGACGAACGGCCACGGCCACCGTCGTGGCGACTGTCGCCCTGGGCGGTGGTCACCTACCTGCTCGGCGGCACACTCGATGACGGCACCGTGATCAGCCCGAAGTACGTCGGGCCGCGCAGGCTGATGGAAGTCGCGGTCACGACGCTGGCCACCGACCGGGCGCTGCTGCTGCTCGGGGTGCCGGGAACCGCCAAAACCTGGGTCTCGGAGCATCTTTCGGCCGCCATCAGCGGAAGGTCCACGTTGCTTGTCCAGGGCACCTCGGGCACCGCTGAGGAAGCGATCCGGTACGGCTGGAACTACGCTCGACTGCTCGCCGAAGGACCGACCGAGGGCGCGCTGGTGCCCTCGCCCGTGCTGACCGCGATGCGCACCGGCGCCATCGCCAGAATCGAGGAACTCACCCGCATCCCCTCCGACGTACAGGACGCGCTGATCACCGTGCTGTCGGAGAAGACGCTCCCAGTGGCGGAACTCGGCATGGAGGTGCAGGCCGCCAAAGGATTCAACGTCATCGCCACCGCCAACGACCGCGACCGCGGAGTCAACGACCTGTCCTCCGCGCTGCGCCGCCGGTTCAACACAGTGGTGCTTCCGCTGCCGTCCAGCGAGGACGAGGAGGTCGCCATCGTCCGCAGGCGGGTCGAGCAGTTGGGGTCCGCCCTGGACCTTCCCCCCGTACCCGCCGCGGCGGAGGAGGTGCGGCGGGTGGTGCGGGTCTTCCGCGAACTGCGCTCCGGCAGCACGGCCGACGGGCGGACCAAGCTCAAGTCTCCGTCGGGAACGCTGTCCACCGCCGAGGCGATCTCGGTGATCACCAACGGGATCGCGCTGTCGGCCCACTTCGGCGACGGAGTGTTGCGGGCCTCCGACATTGCGGGCGCGGTGCTCGGATCGGTGATCAAGGACCCGGTGGCCGACGCCGTGGTCTGGACCGAGTATCTGGAGGCCGTAGTCCGTGAACGACCCGACTGGTCGGATTTCTATCGGGCCTGCCGCGAAGTTACCGGGTGAGTTCCCGCACCGCGTCCGGGCCGGTGACCAGGGTGTTCGGCATTCGACACCATGGTCCCGGCTCGGCGCGCTCGCTGCGACTCGCCTTGGCCGCCTACGGTCCCGACATGATCCTCATCGAGGGGCCCGCGGACGCCGACCCGCTGGTGGGCTATATCGCGGCCGAAAGGATGACACCGCCGGTCGCGCTGCTGGCCTATGTGCCGAATACGCCGGCCAAAGCCGCATTCTGGCCGTACGCCGTCTTCTCACCCGAGTGGCAGGCCCTGCACTATGCCGTGCACAACGAGGTGCCCGTGCGATTCTGTGATCTGCCCGCGACCGTCGTGCTCGCCACGGAGGACGAACCGGGAGACCGGTTCGATCCACTGACCGCCCTGGCCGAAGCGGGCGGCTACGACGATGCCGAGCGGTGGTGGGACGCGGTCGTCGAATCCGCACCCGACGCGGACGTGTTCGACGCCATCACCGAGGCGATGGCAGCGTTACGGGAATCCGCCGAGTCGACGGCGCCCGAATGCCCGTCGGAGGCGGACCCCGCGGAGCACCCAGCAACGCAGGCCGAATCGGCGAACGACCCACCGTCACACAGCGAACAGTCGCACGAGGCGAATTCGGTTGCCGAGGCACTCGCCGACACCGGCATCGGCCGACCGACGCCGCCCGAGCCGATCATCATCGACGCGCACACACTGCGGCGCGAAGCCCACATGCGGCAGACCATGCGCATGGCGCACAACGGCGGGGCGGTCCGGCTGGCGGTGGTGTGCGGGGCATGGCACGCGCCCGCACTGGCGGGCGATCTCGGTCCCGCCGCAGCCGATGCCCGGCTGCTGAAAGGACTTCCGAAGACCAGAGCGCGACTCACCTGGGTGCCGTGGACGCACTCGCGGTTGGCCGCCACCTCCGGGTACGGCGCGGGCGTCACCTCACCGGGTTGGTATCACCACCTGTTCACCGCGACCGAGCAGCCGATCGTCCGGTGGCTGACGAAAGTCGCCGGCGTGCTGCGCGCGCACGATCTGCCTGTCTCCACCGCGCACATCATCGAATCCGTTCGGCTCGCGGACACGCTCGCCGCGATGCGCGGCCGTCCGCTCGCGGGTCTGTCAGAGGTCACCGAGGCGACGCGAGCGGTGCTGTGCGCGGGCGACGAGACGATGCTGCGTCTGGTGACCGGCGAACTCGTCGTCGGCGAGGCGATCGGCAGCGTTCCCGCGGCGACCCCGACTGTGCCGCTGGCAGCGGACCTGCGCGCCACGATCCGCTCGTTGCGTATGAAACAGGAACCACACCCCCGCGCAATCGACCTGGACCTGCGCAAAGACCGTCAGGTCGAACGGTCGCGGCTGCTGCACAGACTGCGCGTGCTCGACATCGGGTGGGGCACGCTCACCACGAGCGAGGTGCGCGCCACCGGCACCTTCCGGGAGACCTGGACGCTGGAATGGCGGC
This sequence comes from Nocardia sp. NPDC049220, assembly GCF_040647855.1. Taxonomy (NCBI): domain Bacteria; kingdom Bacillati; phylum Actinomycetota; class Actinomycetes; order Mycobacteriales; family Nocardiaceae; genus Nocardia; species Nocardia sp. NPDC049220. The sequence continues at coordinate 90,002 of NZ_JBEZDA010000001.1, read as the reverse complement.
CCGAGTACGCCATTTCGATCATCGAGGCCTCGCTCTGGGGCACCACCGTTCGCCTCGCGGCCGAGGCGAAAATCCTCGATGTCGCGGGCCGGGCGCAGCGTACCGTCGGTGAGCTCACCGCCGCGCTGGAGGTGGCCCTGCTCGCCGATCTCGGCGGCGCCACCGATGGCCTGATCGCCCGGCTGGAATCCGCCGCCGCGCTCGACCACGACGTCACCCATCTGCTCGCCGTCCTGCCCGGCTTGATCAGAACGCTGCGATACGGCGACGTGCGTGGCACCGACACCAAGGCGCTCGGACACGTGGCCGACGCACTGTTGGTGCGCGTGTGCGCGGGACTGCCCACCGCGGTGACGGCGCTGGACACCGACGCAGCCACCGAACTGCGCCGCCTGCTCGACGCGGCGCACACGGCCATCCACACCAGAGACGACAGCTGGGCGACCGGTGCGTGGTTGGCCGCGCTGCGCCGTCTCGCCGACCGCGACGACGTCCATGGCGCGCTGGTGGGGCGGGCTGTCCGCCTGCTCGCCGACGCAGGCCGCTTCGACGGCGCCGAGTCCGCCGGCAGGCTGGCCGCGGCCCTGTCGGTCGGCACCACGACTACGGCCAAGGCGGCGTGGATCGATGGATTTCTCGGCGGCCGCGGACTGCTGCTGGTGCACGACCGAGAGTTATTGCGGCTGATCGACGATTGGCTGCGCGGACTCGACCACGACGCGTTCGTCGAGACGCTGCCGCTGCTGCGCCGGACCTTCGGCGCGTTCGAATCAGGCGAGCGACGCGCGATCGGGCAGGCGGTGCGCGACGGCGGGCCGGTCCGGACAGCAGCGGGCACCACCGCGGGCATCGACCTGAAACGGGGAACGATCGCGGCGCACACCGCGGCGCAGATCCTAGGGGTGACAGTGTGAACACCATCGACGAAACACAGTCGCGGCGTTGGCGTTTGGTGCTCGGCGCGGCGGCCGAGGACGTTCTCGGTGGCCTCGGATCCGCCGAGGACGCGGCCATGGATCGGGCGCTGTCGGCGCTGTACAACACCGCGGACGATCAGTCGCCGGGCAAGCGCACCGGCGGGCTACAGGGCTCGGCGCCACGGGTCGCCCGTTGGCTCGGCGATATTCGAGGCTACTTCCCCGGCACCGTCGTCGAGGTGATGCAGCGCGACGCCATCCAGCGGCTGAACCTCAACCAACTACTGCTGGAGCCGGAGTTGCTCGACGCGGTGGAACCGGACGTGCATCTGGTCGGCACCTTGCTGAGCCTCAACCGGGTCATGCCCGAGACCACCAAGGCGACCGCGCGCGTGGTGGTGGCGAAGGTGGTGCGCGAGATCGAACAGCGCATCGCAAACCAGACTGTCGCCGCGGTCTCCGGCGCGCTGAACCGTGCGGCTCGGGTCGACCGCCCGCGACCGCGAGATATCGACTGGGACCGCACCATTCGCAAGAATCTCGCCACCTATCTCCCCGAGCATCGCACGGTGGTGCCGGAACGCCTGATCGGTTACGGCCGTAGGGCGCAGGCTGTGCAGCACGACGTGGTGCTCGCCATCGACCAATCCGGATCGATGGCCACCAGCGTCGTATACGCGGCGGTGTTCGGCGCGGTGCTGGCGGCCGTTCGCTCGCTGCGGACATCGCTGGTCGTCTTCGATACCGAAATCGTCGATCTCACAGACAAACTCGACGATCCGGTGGAGGTGCTGTTCGGAACCCAACTAGGTGGTGGCACCGACATCAACCGGGCTCTGGCCTACTGCCGGTCGCTTGTCACCCGACCCGCCAACACGCTCTTCGTCCTCATCTCCGACCTGTACGAAGGCGGCATCCGCGACGACATGCTCCGCCGCGTCACCGCGATGAAGGAGTCCGGTGTCCAGATCGTCGTGCTGCTCGCCCTCTCCGACGACGGCGCTCCCTCCTTCGACCACGAGAATGCCGCCGCGCTCGCGGCCCTCGGCATTCCCGCTTTCGCCTGTACCCCCGATAAGTTTCCCGCACTGCTGGCCGTGGCCCTCGACCGCGGTGACATTCGAGCCTGGGCAGACGCGGACGCCGCCCGCCGCTAGCTGTGGTTTCCGGCGGTGGCCGGCGACCGGGTGTCACGGGCGAGCACAATCTCTCCAGCCCGTGTAGTTATTCACGTCAATTCACTTTCGGGGCGATAAAATATCACTCGATACAGGCTTCCTCCCAAACCTGCCGCAGTCGGAACAAGGAGGCGATTCTCAGATGGCCAAGATTCTCTTCGTAATGACCGGATCGAGTTATTGGACGCTCAAAGACGGTACCCGGCATCCGACCGGTTACTGGGCTGAAGAGTTCGCGGCACCGTACAGCACGCTCACCGGGGCCGGCCACTCGGTGGTGGTAGCCACACCCGGCGGGGTGACGCCGTACGTCGATGTGATGAGCCTACGTCCTTCGATGGCCGGCAGTGAGCAGATCGCCCTGGAGCAGGAGAGCACCCTGCGCGCCGCCGAGGAACTGCGGCGGCCGATCGAACTGGCGGACGTCCGCTTGGAGGACTACGACGCCGTCTACTACCCCGGCGGCCACGGTCCGATGGAGGATCTCTGCGTCGACGCCGACTCGGGTCGGCTGCTGATCGCGGCGCTCGCGTCCGGCAAGCCCCTCGCCATCGTCTGCCACGCACCGGTCGCGCTGCTGGCCACCCGAGTGAAAGGCGTCTCACCCTTCGTCGGCTATCAGGTCACGGGGTTCACCAACGATGAAGAGAACGCCGTCGGACTGGGCGTCAAGGCCCGGTGGCTGCTGGAGGACGAAGTGCGCAACATGGGCCTCAACTTCACGCGCGGCGAGATCTGGAAGCCGTACACGGTGGTGGACCGCAACCTCTACACCGGGCAGAACCCCGCCTCCGCCGCACCTCTGGCGCAGAAGCTGCTCGAGGCACTGCATTAGTCAGCTGTGCTGCGGGCGACCGGAAGCGCCCGACGTCGTCGCCAGAGCAGATCGACAGCGGCCGGTTCTGCGGGATGCGACACCAGCCAGCACAGCTCTTGCCGCTATTCCCGATCGAAAGCAGGTGTTCAGCAATGAGTTCCATTCCGCGAGTCGCTGTAGCGAGCGACGTCTCCCATGGCATCCGTACCGCCGGGTGGGTCGGATGAACCACAAGGCGGAGAACGAAGCCATCCTGCGTGGCGTACTGGACCGGTGGCAGACCGCGCTCGACGCGCACGAACCCGAGCAGGTGGCCGCGAATTTCACCGCGGACGCGATTTTCCAGGGCCTGCACCCCTACACCATCGGACCCGAAGGCGTCGCCGAGTACTACGCTTCGCAACCGCTCGGCATGACGGCCGTCTACCGAATTCTGGAAACTCGCCGACTCGCCGACGATCTTGTTCTCGGTTATTTGACCGTCGATTTTTCCTTCACCGATAAGCCGACAATTTCGGTGTACCTCAGCGTACTGGTGACCGACTGGGCGAACGGTGGCAGAATCACGCATTATCAGGTGTCCAAGCTGGATTGAAATACCACAGCGGACCTTTCAACACTTTCCTTGAAAGTCTGGCCGACCACCGATCAGAGCTTTGTCCAGGAATCGATGTCACGCGCCGCTGCGGATCGCGACGAAACGACCTCGAAAGGGACGGAGCACTGATGACACACAGCTATGTTGTCGACGACCTCGCGGAGTTCGTGGTGGTTGCCGGATCGACCGATGTGGCCGAACACATCCTGCCGACGCTGAAACGCAACGTACTCGATAGCCTCGCCTGTGCGCTCGGCGCGATCGACGGCGAACTGATCCCTGGGGTACGTGCCCACGCCGAACAATTCAGCAGTCGTCCGACCTCGACCTTCATCAGTGGCGGGCGGGCATCGGTCGACCAGGCGGCGTTCTTCAACTCGGTCTTGGTGCGTTATTCCGATCTACTGGACACCTATCTGACTCCCGGCGGATTGTGTCACCCTGCCGACAACTTCGGCGCCATCCTCGCGATGGCCGAACATGTCGACGCCAGCGGGGCGGATTTTCTACTCGCTCTCGCGATCGCCTACGAGATCCAGTGTCGATTCAGCGCGCAGGTTCCGGTCATGGCCCACGGCCTCAACCACGCGTTGCAACTGGCGATGTCGGTCGCCGCCGGCTCGGCCAAGTTACTCGGACTCGACGCGGCACGCACCGCGGATGCCATCGCTGCGTCGACAGTGGACAACGTTTCCCTGGCCGCCGTGCACACTGAACCGGTCTCGACCTGGAAAGGCGTCTCGCCCGCCAATACCGCGATGCGCGCCGTCCACACCACCTTGCTTGCCGAGCGCGGTGTCACCGGACCGAAGACGCTGTTCGAAGGCCCCTATGGCCTCAACCAGTTGTTCGATCAGACGATCGATTTCCACACCGGCAAGCGCTCGCTCCATGCTGTCGAGCAGACCTACCTCAAGCAGTACTGCTCGTTGATCCACGGTCAGGCCATCATCGACGCGACACTCGCCATACGCGACGAGCACAATCTCAGCGGGGCCGATGTCGCCCGAGTCACCCTCGAGGTCTTCCAAGGCGCCTACGAATTTGCGGGCGGCGGTCGCTACGGCGACAAAGACCATCCCTGGACCAGGGAACAAGGCGACTACAACCTGAAATACCTCACCGCGGTCGCGTTGCTCGACGGGCAGGTCGGCCCCGACCAGACGCGAACCCAGCGGGTCCGCCGAACCGACGTCCAGGATCTGCTGCGGCGCGTGGACGTGGTCGCCGCGCCGGACCTGACCGCGGAATACCCGAAACGCACCGCGGCGCGCGTGCATGTCGTTCTGCACGACGGCCGGGAGTTCCACCGTGCACAGGCGGACTTCGAGGGATCACCGACGCGACCGATGTCATGGGATCGGGTCGTGGACAAATTCCACTGGCTCGGTGAACCGTTCGCCGACTCCGGATTACGTGAGCAGATCATCGCCGCGGTGCGTCATCTGGACCAGATCCCCACCGCCGAGCTGACCGGACTTCTCGGCGCCGTGAGCCCGCGAGCGCAGCGCGCGCGCACCAGGCAACGGATGTGACCGCTGCCCGCAGCCGCTGAAACGGCCGCACCCCCGGTTACGCCGATTGCCAACCACTCGACAATCGCGGATGCGGCGGAATGAGTTTGGCCCAGAATTCGTGGCGCACCGCATCCCACAGTTTCGCCAGTTCTGGAAGCAATTCGCGAGCCTGCGCCAGATCCGGATAGTGATCCGGACCGAAGGACACGACCGGCGAGGCGTCACACGCGTTGACGGCGAGGATGGCGATCAGATGGTGCTCGATCAAGCGCCACGTCACCCGCACGCCATCGACTTCGGTTCGATGCGCGTCATCGCGTTCCGCGGCCCCCCGGTCGGCATCGACGGCTCGCGCCCTCGTCCATCGAGCGTGTGGTCGAGACCGTGGGCCCCGCGAGATCGTGCCCTCGGCTGCGTGCTGTCGCGATCGCTGTGGATTCAGTTTGTCGAGCACAGTGCGTGTCAGTGTCGATCGACGATATCCGGCCACATCGTCCGGTTCGGCCGCGCTCGCGAACTCGGCGCGATGGTGCGCAACGTGGTCGCGTGACATCAGCACTCCCTCCTTTCCCGGAAACCCCGCACTCCGATTCAAACCCGGCGGGGAGACAGAGTCCAGGACGAAGGTCCTACCTGTGATCGGCCGGACTTCGCACCGGCATCGCGCTAATCGCCGCTGGTGAGCGCAGCACGGTACGGATCGTCGGAAGGTACCCACCATCGATCGGTCGGCGGGCGGGGCCAGTGGTGGTTGCCGGCGAGGGTGAGTAGCGATGCGACGGCGTGCCGAACACTCCCGCGATCGTCATCGGAGCGATGCAGTAATGACCACGTCCACAACGGAATCGGGTCGGCGACTGGACGATATCGGAGGCTGGGCGGCGCGACGGCGGTGTGCCGTTTGGGCGAGGCGAGAACAGGTGCGTTGATATCGCGGACATGCGCGTAGAACGCTTCGCCCGACACCCCGCCGTCATCGATTTTCGCGATGCTCGCGCCCACCTGGGTGGCGAATTCGAAAGCGAACCGGTGCCATGACGACCAGGCCCAATCGTCGCTGTCGATCAGCACGGTGACGTCGGCGGCGGGCACCGTCTCGACCGCACTCACCCCGGGGCAGACCGCCCGAAGCGGTTCCGCGCGCAACAGATGCGCGCTGAGGCCCCGTGCCTCGGCGTCCTGGGCGCTGGTCCAAGCCAGCGCGAGGTCGAGGCTGCCTTCGGCCACACGGCCGACCTGCACATGTGACGGCAGCACCCAGTCGTCGATGAGCAGCGACACTGTCGGGCCGATACAAGCGATGACGTCGTCGGGGAGCCAACTGACGTAGCCAAGCCGCAGTGGTATGGCTTCGGCCGCGCGGTGGCGGACCCGTTGCCGCGCGCCCGCCGCGATGGCGAGGATCTGACGCGCGTCCTCGAGCAGCGACCGTCCGGCTTCGGTAAGTTGCACACTGCGACGGTCGCGGCCGAACAGCTGCCCTCCGAGGTCCCGCTCCAACGCGATGATCTGCTGAGACAACGCGGGGCCGGAGATGTGCAGCCGCGCGGCGGCACGGCCGAAATGAAGCTCCTCAGCGACGGCGACGAAGTACCGCAGCTGCCGTAGTTCCATAAGTCGAGCTTAGGCGTTTCTGCGCCGCTGACGCGGTCGCGGCGCACGCCCGACCAGCCCTGGTTCGGTATCCACCGCGAGCGACGTACCTGCGTTGCGAAGCAGCGCCTATCAGTCATCGGAGACAGGTCGTGGACTTGTCGCACCCCCGTGGTGTTCGCTGAATGGGAGCCGCGAGGTGGGGAACAGGATTCGGCGAATTCGCGCTCCCGCGCCGATCGGCCGCGGTGACAACGACGTCACCGTCTCACGCCTGTTACCGACAAGGACGTCGTACAGCCGCCAACGATGTCGGCCACAGGCGGGCGGCTCGGGTCGTCATCGAGACCGTGCGGCAGCGCGGTCACGGCCAAGGGGCCGGGGCCGGATTCAGTCGCCGCGCCGCGCCGCGAAGCCGATCACGAGTGCTGTGGTGATGTCACCGAACTCCTTCTGGAATCTTTCCGGGCCGAGTCGGATGCCGGACTCGAGGGCCGCTGCCGCGACGATGTCGTTGGGGTGGGCGAAGGGCCACAAACCGGCCGCGGTGATGATGAGGGCGCGACCGATCCCGGTGGCGGCGGTCTCGGTCAGACCGGGCGAGGCAAGCAGGATCAGTTCGACGAGACGATCGTTGAGTCCGTAAGCACGCTGCTTGAACGATCGTGCGGTCGCGAACGACACGTTGGTTTCCAACTCGATCGACATGGCAGCGAACAGGTCGCACAGCACCGGCCTGCCGCTCAGCGTTTCGGCGAGCATAGCTGCCAAACGACGCGCCTGGCCGGCGGCATCATCGGCAGCGGTATCACGCTCGGCCGCTATTTCGACCGCGAGATGATCGAGCCACGACTCCCATTCCTCGATCAATAATTCGAGGAACACAGCTTCTCTGCTGTCGAAGTAACGCAGCACATTCGATTTGGCCATACCTGCGTGTTCGGCGAGATCCCGCAGTGTGACTTCCCGCACCGACCGCTCCGACAGCATGCGCCGGGCCGCGGCGAAGATCGCCACGCGACGCATCTCGACCTGCGCGGGCCTGCGCGCCCGCTGGAACGGCACCGGTTCCGACACCACGCCACTTTAACAGAACACCGTTCCCTTGTTAGCAGAACGCTGTTCTGTTATGGTGGGAAACCGCTGCCTCACCTCGAAGGCGAGGCCGAGCACCCGCCATCCCTCTCGATCCGACTGTCGCGAACGGAGTTCGGACATGCACGCACATCTAGCAGGCACCGTTGCGCTGATCACCGGCGCGGGGACCGGTATCGGCGCGGCGATCTCACGCGCGCTCGCCAGAGACGGCGCGGCGGTTGTCCTGGTCGGGCGACGCCCGGCCCCGCTGGAAGATGTCGCGGCGCAGATTCGCGCCAGCGGTGGGACCGCCAGTGTCTTCACCGCAGACATCTCCCAGCGTGCACAGGCCACCCGTGCCGTGGAGCACGCGATCTCGGAGTTCGGGCGCCTGGACATCGTCGTCAACAACGCCGGAGCGATGCTGGTAGGGCCGGTCGCCGACGCGCCCGAGGGTGAATGGGAACGAATGATCGATGTGAACGTCAATGGAACGCTGTACATCACCCAGACGGCGCTCCCGCATCTGCGGAAATCCACCAACACCGGTCCACGCCAAGTCTCCGACATCGTCACCATCAGCTCCACCGCGGGCCGGGTGGCTCGACCGGGGACAGCCGTTTACAGTCTCACCAAGTTCGGCGTCAACGCGTTCAGCGAAGCGCTTCGACAGGAACTGCAACCCCAGCGCGTGCGCGTCGGCGTGATCGAGCCCGGCAATGTCGACACCGAGTTGGCATCGCACACCCGAGTCGAACTACACGAGGGTGTGCAAGCCCAGATCAACTCCATCGAGCGGCTCATGCCCGAGGACATCGCCGACGCGGTGACCTACATGGTGGGCCGGCCCCGACGCGTAGCAGTCAACGAAATACTTGTGCGCGCGGCCGACCAGAGTTGGTAGGCCCAGCGCGGCAATGCCGGCGCCAGCCGCCGACAGCGAGGTGCGGCCACGGCAACCGGGCTGTTCCCACCTTCTTCCGACGCCCGTGCGCCACGGCATCAGAATGATCGCTGCGCGCCGAGGTCGTCGCCGCACCTGCCATGGTTGCGATCCGATCGCGCCATACTGAACCGACAGTCCCAGCAAGAACTGCCCGGCGCACCTCGAACGTGCGCCGCGCGATCCGTCAGAGGTCGGCGATGGCCGCGAGCGGCGGCGTCCGCGCCGCCCGCACCGCGGGCCACAGCGCGGCGAGCACGCCGACCACCGCGGAACCGATCAGGACAAGCACCAACTGCGACCATGGAATCGCGATCTGGTCGAGACCCAGATCACGCAAGGTACGCAGAAATCCGACACCCAACCCGAGACCGAGCCCCATGCCGACCAGGGCGCCGAACACCGCGATCAGCATCGACTCCAGGTAGATCGACTGGCGCACCTGGGCACGACGCATACCGACGGCGCGCAGCATGCCGATCTCCCGCCGCCGCTCCACCACTGACAACGCGAGCGTGTTCACGATGCCGAGGATCGCGATCACCACCGCCAGCGCGAGTAGCCCGTAGAGGATGGCCAGCAGCGTGTTGATCTGCCGCCCCTGCGCACCCTTGAACTGCTCGCGGTCCTGCACCTGCACCACGACGAACTGCTCGGTCGCTTTTTCCAGATCGGTGCGCATCTGGGGGATATTCGCGCCCGGCTTCGCTGTGATCAGCACGAGGTAATCGGTCCGGAAGTTCAGCGGCACCACATCCTCGTACACCGACTGCGAGACCACCAGCGAGCCGAGCAGCGGTGTCTTCTTGTACACGCCGGTCACGGTGAGCGGAATCTTCTTGCCATCGAAGCTGGTCACGGCGACCCGATCGCCGACATGCCAGCCCCGGTCGGCGGCCTCGGCATCGGACACGTGCACGTCGCGGTCGCCGAGGGTGCTCGAACCACGCACGATGTCGTAGTTCAGCACCCCGTCCAGTGGACCGTCCGCTGAACCGGCGAGTACCTGGTCGTCACCGATCTTCACACTGGCAGCGCGGATCCCGATCACCTCGGCGACGCCCGGCACCGAAGCGCGGACCGCGTCTGCGGCGCCGAACGGCACCCCGAGCAACTGGGGACCCGCGAGCACATAATCGGCCCGGACACCCTTGTCGACCAGAACTCCGACGCTGGCCTTCGCGGACGCGCCGAGCATGCCGATCGCCGACACCAGCATCAGTCCCAGGGTGAGCGCGAAGGCCGTCGCGGCGGTGCGGCGGGGGTTGCGCACCGCGTTGTTGCGTGCCATCCGGCCGATCGGTCCGAACGGGCGCACCAGCACCCCGAGCCAGGCCACCACCGGCCGCGACAGCGCGGGCGCGGCGAGCAGCACCGCGAAGATCAACGCGAGCGCGCCGACCCCCACCGTGATGGCCGCCGTGCCACCGGCGGACCGCGCACCCACTACGACGAACCCGACGCCGAGTACCGCCAGCACCGCGCCGATCGCCGTGCGACGCCGCAGCGACTCACCTGCAGAGGCGAACTCCTCGCGCATAGCCTGCACGGGCGGAATCCTCGACGCCCGGCGTGCGGGCGCGTAGGCGCTGACCATCGTCACCACGAGACCGACCAGCAAGCCGATCAGAATGGTGCGCGGCAGCACCGTCAGCGATCCGGTGGGCAGCCCGAGGTCGAAGGCATTCAGCAACGCCGACAACCCGAACGCCAATCCGACGCCGCCCGCCAGACCGATCGCACTGCCGATCAACCCGATGACGAACGCCTCGGCCACCACCGACCGGCCGACCTGCCTGCGGCTCGCCCCGACCGCGCGCAGCAGAGCGAGTTCGCGCAGGCGCTGTGCGACGATCATCGAGAAGGTGTTGTAGATGATGAAGGTGCCGACGATCAGCGCGATCGCGCCGAACGCGAGCAGGAAGTAATTGATGAAATTGAGCGCGTTGGAGATGTCTTTCTTCAGGTCGGCGCGGACCTGTTCGCCGTTCTGCACCTTGTAGTTCGGCAGCGCCGCGGCCAGTTCGTCGCGTAGCTCGTCAGCGGGAATACCGTCGGCGGCGAGGTCCACGTAGGCGACGTGCGCGCCGTCGGTGAACAGCTTGCGCGCCTGCGTGTCGTCGAACAACACACCGATGAGACCGCCGGTGTCCGACGAGACTTCGTAGATACCGGTGAGAGTCACGTCGATCGGGTCGGGCTGCGAGGGGATCAGGATCTTGGTTCGGTCACCGACATGCAGCCCGGCCTGCTCGGCCCCGCCGACGTTGAGCCCGATCTCACCGGGTCGAGCAGGCGGCACACCCTGCACGAACTTGTCCGGCACCGCGACGGCCTTGCCCGGCGGCAGGTACGACTGGCCGAAACTGGGCGCTCCGCCGGTCTGCACTGCTTTCTTCCCGGCGGGATCCAGCAGCACCACCGGGCCGTTCACACTGGGCGCCGCCGTACGGACGCCGGGATACTTCTCGAGTTCGTCCACCACATTGTTCGAAATACCTTGCGCTTGGCGCTCTTTCGGACTCACCCTGACATCGACGCCGACGGCCTCGTTGGCGAAGATCCCCTCGAAGGTGCGCTGCAGTGTATCGGTGAACACGAACGATCCCGCGATAAAGGCAGTGCCGAGCACGACCGACAACAGGGTCAAGGCAAGGCGCACCTTGTGTGCGGCGAGATTGCGCAGCGCTACCTTCCGCATCGGACTTCCGGCCATTACGCCCACTCCAGGTTCTTCCGCAACAGCCCGATCACGCCTGCTCCAACGACTTCATCCGGTCCAGTACGGTGTCCGCGGTCGGATCGCGCAGTTCGTCCACTATGCAACCATCGGCGAGGAAGATCACCCGGTCTGCGAACCCAGCCGCATGCGGCTCGTGGGTGACGATGACGACCGTCTGCCCGAATTCGTCCACCGCGGCGCGCAGGATCGAGAGCACCTCCTCCGAGGCACGGGAGTCCAGGTTGCCGGTCGGCTCGTCACCGAAAATGATCTCCGGCTTGCCCGCGAGCGCCCGCGCGCACGCCACGCGCTGCTGCTGTCCGCCGGACAACTCGCTGGGGCGGTGGGTGAGCCGATCGGTCAGCCCGAGTCGCTTCAGAACGGTATCCAGCCACTCCTGGTCCGGTTTGCGCCCGGCGATGTCCAGCGGCAGCGTGATGTTCTCCAGTGCCGTGAGCGTCGGCACCAGGTTGAACGCCTGGAAGACGAAGCCGATGCGGTCCCGCCGCAGCCGCGTCATCTGCTTGTCGGACAGGGTGGTGAGATCGGTGTCCCCGATCCGGACCGATCCGGAAGTGGCACTGTCGAGCCCGGCCAAGCAGTGCATCAGGGTCGATTTACCCGATCCGGACGGGCCCATGATCGCGGTGAACTCCCCCTTCGCAAACTCGGCCGATACGCCATCCAGCGCCCTGACCTGGGTATCTCCCGATCCGTAGACCTTGGTCAGGGCGATAGCGTTGGCCGCGACATCGGTCGGAGCCGTCGTCTCGGCGGTTTCGGCGCCGATGGCTTGCGAAGTCATGGGTCCAGTGTTACAGGTTCGCGCTTGCGCGCCCATCAGGGAAGTCCCCGACTCGCTCCAGCGCACCGCCGGAGCGGGCGCCGGAGACCCTCCTGACCGGGCTCCCCAGCCAGCACATGCACGGCAGAACTCGTCTCGAGGGACATGCCCGGCAGGCTGCCCATGCCCATGACTATCAAGGGCTCGGAGTCCGCGATCGGTCGATGCGAGCAGCGACTGCACCCGGCGAGCGCGCGGGGCCGCTCAGGTCCGAATTCAGTTGACAACCCACTCGAAGGCAGCCGCCTTGGACAGTGCGCCCTCGGCGGCACGGGAACGGTTGGATTCGCCGAGTTCGGTGAGCAACTCCTCCGACAGGGCCACCAGCGCGGCCAGTGTCGCCGGGGTGAACCACTGCGGCCTGGTCGCGAACAGAATGTCTTCGGAGGCGGTATTCCCGCTCGCACCCGGCGCGAAGGGGCAACCTCCGAGGCCACCGAGGGCCCCGTCGACCATGTCCGCGCCGGCCGCGACCGCGGCGAGGGTATTGGCCACGCCCATCCCCCAGGTGTCGTGACCGTGGAAGACGATGCGCCGCCGAGGTGTTCGTTCCCGCACCGCGGTGACGAGTGCGGCGATCTGACCGGGATACGCCTGCCCGAGCGTGTCGGCGAGAACGATGTCGTCCGCACCCGCTGTACGCGGGTCGCACGCGATGGCCAGCACCCGCTCTGGATCGACGGGACCGTCGAACGGACAGGTAAAAGCCGTTGCCAGACACAGCTGAATCGACCCGCCCACCGATTCGGCCAGCCGGATCGCCTCCGGCATCGCGGCGAGGCTGTCCTCGGTGCCGCGCCCGAGGTTGGCCCGGTTGTGCGCATCCGACACCGACAGGCAGTACTGGAAGTTGCGCACGCCCGCGGCGGCGGCCTTCTCGACGTGCCGCGGGGTGGCCACCCACACCCAGCAGTGTCGCAGCTCTTCGGGCGTCAACGCGGCGACGAGTTCCATCGTGTTCGCCATCGGCGCCACCAGGTCCGGCCGCGCCATGGAGCCGATCTCCACCGCGGGCACTCCGAGTGCGAGCAGGCGGCGAACCACCGCCACCTTGCGCCCGACCGGCAATAGCTTGCCGGTCAACTGCAGCCCGTCGCGCAGCGTCACGTCGCGCAGGACAGGCGCGGTCATCGCTGTTCCCGCACGTGGCGACGGCCGCACATCACGCCGCCCCACGGTTTCTCCCCCGCTCCGGTCGGATTCGGTTGCACCACCGGTCGGCTGCTGCCCGGCGATCGCAGTTCCCGTGCCCCACGACCCTCGGGTCGCCTGCGATCGTGTGACCGTGTGTTCATAACACCCCCAGCGCGTCGATCTCGGCCTCGCTCATGCCGAGCAACTCGGACAATACCTCGCGGGTGTGTTCCCCCAAGTCGGGCCCGACCGTGCGGATGGGGAGGGACTGCGCACCGATCACCGGGACGATGCCGGGGAAACCGACCGTCTTCGGCTCCGGTTCGCCGACATCGACGGCGAACGGCTGGATCATGTTGCGCGCCCGATACTGCTCGTCGACCACGATGTCGGCGGCGGTGTAGATCGGCCCGCAGGGAATGGCGGCGGCCTCCAACAGGGTGAGCGCCTCGGCGCGGGTGTGCCGGATCGTCCACTCGCCGATGGCCGCGTCCAGCCGCTCGCGCTCGCGCCAGCGGCCGGCGTTGTCCCGCAGGTCCGGGTCGGCAGCCAGGTCGGGCCGGTCGATGACGGCCATGTAGCGCTGGAAGATGGCGTCGCCGTTACCGCCGATGATGATGCTGGTTCCATCACCGCACGGGTAGGCGTTGCTCGGCGCGATGCCCTCCATCCGGCCACCGACGCGTTCACGTTGGATGCCGTAGGCGAGATAATCCGGCACCAGCGACTCCATCACCGACAGGATCGCCTCGTTGAGTGCCACATCGATCACGCGCTCCCGCAACGGTGCCGGCGCGTCCCCGGTGCTGCGGCGTTCGCGCTGGAACAATGCCATCACGGTGCCGAACGCGGCGTAGATGCCGGCGATGGAATCGCCGATCGAGACACCGGTGCGCACCGGCGGACGATCCGGGTCACCGACCAGCTCCCGCAGGCCGCCGACCGCCTCGGCCACCGCGGCGAAACCGGGGCGTGCGGACAGCGGACCGGTCTGCCCGTAAGCGGAGATCCTGGTGATCACCAGCTCCGGATTCGCCTCGTTCACCACGTCGGGCCCCAAACCCCACTTCTCCAGCATGCCCGGCCGAAAGTTCTCCAGCAGCACATCACAGTGCCGGATCAGATCGAGCACGATGCCGCGCCCCGCCTCGGTGCGCAAATCCAGCGTGATGGACTTCTTGTTGCGGTTGATGGTCCGGTAGAGCATCGAGGTGTCGCCACCGTAGAGCCGCCAGTTGCGCAGCTCGTCACCGGCTTTCGGCCGTTCCACTTTGATCACCTCGGCGCCGAAGTCGCCGAGGATGCGCCCTGCGGTCGGCGCGGCGATGTAGTTGCCGAGTTCCAGGACGCGCACCCCGTCCAGCGGCCGAATACTCATGGTCACCAGTGTGGACCATCCCGCAACGGACTCGGCGTGAACCTCGGCGCACGGCCACGGCGAGACAGACCGGGGCCGACCCGGTCGGATGCGTGACCCGGCCGGTAAACCACAGCTCTGATTCGGGCGCGTCCACCGACCCGCCGCGGCGCGACGCCACGCCACATTCTGATCGCGACGGGGACGATCAGGCCAGGTGTTCGCGCAGGTAGGCCAGATCGTCCGCGACGCCGTCGGCGGGGGTCTCCAAGATCACCGGGGCGTCGGCCGTCGAACATACCTCGGCGAGCAACTGCGGATCGATCGTTCCGTCGGCGAAATTGGCGTGCCGGTCGGCGCCGGAGTTGAACTCGTCCCGGGAGGAATTCAGGTGCACCAGGTCGATGCGGCCGGTGATCGCCTTGATCCGGTCGACGACGCCGAGCAACTCCTCGCCACCGGCCCAGGCGTGGCAGGTGTCCAGGCAGAAACCCGCGCCGTACCCACCGACCGCGTCCCACAGCCGCGCGATCATGTCGAAGTGCCTGGCCATGGCGTGGTTTCCGCCCGCGGTGTTCTCGATCAGAATCGGCACCGCGAAGCCGCCCTTGTCCTGCTGGCGCTCGAACAGCTTGCGCCAGTTGTCGATTCCGGTTTCCACTTCGGCGTCCGAACGCACATGGCCGCCGTGGACTACCAGGCCGAACGCACCGAGCTCGGCGGCCGCCTTCGCCTGCTGCGCCACCGCGTTGCGCGAGGGCATCCGCAGCCGATTGTTCAGACTTGCCACGTTGATCTGGTAAGAGGAATGCACCACGACATCGATCGGACTCGCGAGGATCTCCTCGGTCCGCGGATGTGGGGTCGGCTTGTCCCAACTCTGGGGATCGACGACGAACATCTGGATGACGTCGGCACCCAGTTTCTCACCGAAGCCGATCGGGTCGCTGTCGAGCCGGACATGTGCTCCAATGCGCATAGGGTCAGCCTAAGGGCACGGTCGGACGAACTCCGCCCGTAGCCCGCGCGGGCCGAACCGCGGAAGGCGCGACCGACGGCGCCCTGCGGATGCACCGCCGTTGTTGCATCCTGCTGGCCCAGCGAGATACATCGTTGGTATCCGCATGCTCGACACGATGAGGGGGTGCATACGGTGTTGCAGAACGGCGACGTCTTCGCCGGCTATGTCATCAAGCGAGTGCTCGGTTTCGGTGGCATGGGCACCGTCTACCTGGCGCGACATCCCCGGCTGCCGCGCCTGACGGCGCTGAAACTGCTCAACCGTGAGCTGTACTCCGACGTGGACAGTCGCCGCCGCTTCGAACGCGAGGCCGACCTGGTCGCACGGCTGGACCACCCGAACATCGTCACGGTGTACGACCGCGGCGCCGAGCACCGCCAGCTGTGGATCTCCATGCAATACGTGCCCGGCGCGGACGCCTCCTGCGCGGACGTCAACGTACTCGCGCCCGGCCGCGCGGTGCAGATCGCCACCGACACCGCGGCCGCGCTCGATTTCGCCCACGCCAACCAGGTGCTGCACCGCGATGTGAAACCGGCGAACATCCTGCTGGCCAAGGCGCCGATCGGACAGCAGGAGCGGGTACTGCTGACCGACTTCGGCATCGCGGGTGTGCGTGGCGCCGACCCCGCGATCGACTCGTCCGGCTCGATTACCGCGACCCTGGCCTTCGGCGCGCCGGAACAGCTGACCGGCCAGCCACTGGACGACCGAGGCGACCAGTATTCGCTAGCCTGCACGCTGTTCTGGATGCTTACCGGCACGGCCCCCTATCCCGCTGCCACCCCGGCGGCCGTGGTGAACAGCCATATCTATGCCCCGATTCCGCTGCTGAGCAGAGCGCGCCCCAGCCTGCCCGCCACGCTGGATCCGGTGTTGGCACGCGCCATGGCGAAGCGCCCGGCCGATCGGTTCGCCAGTTGCACGGAGTTCGCCGCCGCGGCCGGGCACGCCCTCGCCGCCGGCTCGCCCCCTCGGCATCTCGACATGAATGCCGACCGGCACGTCACACCATCGCGGACACATCCTCCGGCGCCCCCGACCGTGCCATGGCAGCCCGCGGCGACGCACCACGCGATGCCGCGAGAACCGGCGCCGCGACCGCGGCCGAGTTTCCCGCCGCCGCGGCGCACTGCGCACCCCGGCACGATCGAGCTGCCCGACCTGCGGAGGCGGCCGGGCTCGGCCGGGCACCGGCAATTACCCGATCCGCGCCCCCCACCGACAGTTCTCGGTTGTCGCCGATCACCCGCCACGAACCCGAACCGACGCACGACCTGTCATCCGGCACCTGCTGCTATGGTTTCGATGTTTTCCGTGCTGGAGCGTGGCTCGGACCACGCGTTCTTATGCTGTACGCCTGTTCGCCGGCGGGTCCCGGCGCGCGGCGGGAAGTGGAGCAGTCATGCTGGCCAGCGGTGATGTTTTCGCCGGCTATGTCATCGAGCGGCAACTGGGCCGCGGAGGCATGGGATCGGTATACCTGGCGAAGCATCCGCGGCTGCCGCGCCTGACCGCGCTGAAACTGCTGAACCGGGAGTTGTTTTTCGACAAGGAGCTGCGGGCGCGGTTCGAGCGGGAGGCGGATCTGGTCGCCCAGCTCGATCATCCGAACATCGTCACGGTGTACGACCGTGGAGTCGAGGACGAACAGCTGTGGATTTCGATGCAGTACGTCGATGGCATCGACGCCGCCTCGGTGGAACCGACATTACTTCCGCCCGAACGCGCGGTGCAGATCATCAAGGAGACCGCGGACGCGCTGGATCATGCGCACGGCAGCGGTGTGTTGCATCGTGACGTGAAACCCGCCAACATCCTGCTGGCCCGCTCCAGTCCCGGCCGCGGAGAGCGGGTGTACCTCACAGACTTCGGTATCGCGCGACTGCGCGACGACACCGGTCATCTCACCCAGACCGGCACCTTCACCGCGACCCTCGCCTACGCCTCGCCCGAGCAGCTGACCGGTGCCTCGCTCGACCACCGGTCCGACCAATACTCACTGGCCTGCTCGATGTTCTGGCTGTTCACCGGGACCGGCCCGTTCTCGGCGACGAACCCCGCCGCGGTGATCCAGGGGCATCTGCAGGGTTCCCCGCCCGCGCTGAGCAGCGTTCGCCCCGGCCTGCCCTACTCGCTGGACGGCGTGCTGGCCAGGGCGATGGCCAAGCGTCCCGACGACCGGTTCGCCAGCTGCGCGGACCTCGCCGCGGCCGCCATGCACGCGCTGACCGCTCCGAGCAGGCACTCGATGCCGATGGTGGGCGGACCCTGGCCGGGCTCCGGACCACCGCAGTCGGTCGCCAGCAGTCCGCGCCCGGCAACGGGCCCGAGGCCGATGGCCGGCGCGTCGCCGGTGAGTCAGCCACCGCGTTCCGGCTCGGCGCCGCAGCCGAACGTCGGCAACGCCTACCCCCCGCAATCCGGGTTCTCCTCCTTCAACGCGCCGCCCGCACCACCGTTCGGCGCGCATCGATACCCACCGGCCGGACCGCCACGAAAGACGAACAACGGCCTGATCATCGGCCTCGCGGTCGGCGTCGTCCTCCTGATCCTGGTGGTGCTCGGCATCATCGGCACGGTCGCCGACTCGAACTCGAACAACGGTGGCACGACCACCACGTCCGCGGTGAAACCGAACCTCGTCGATCCCACCGCGGAGTCGATCAGTGCGGCCTTCCCGCGGATGGTGCCCGCGTCCAAGACCGCAGATGTCGGGTACAACGGCGCCGAGTGCTGGTTGGCCTCGGCGAGTTCGCCACCGTCTCCGTCCAAGGGCGAGCCGGACTTCGGCACCTGGGCGGCCCAGTGGCGCTGCTACAAGGGCGGCAACAACAAGGATCCGTACTACCGCATCTACGCCTACAAAACGCCCGCCGACGTGCAGAACGTGCTGAACCGGCTGCCCGCACAGGCTGCCGAGTCGCACGACACCAACGGCGGAAAGTCCTACACCAACTACAAATACGTCGATGATGGCGCCAAGATGGTCACCGCGTTCACCGGTGATCCGGACCGCACTCAGTTCCTGATGTACACCGACGGCTTCAGTTCCACGACGATCAACGAGCTGTTGCGCTGGTGGCGCTCGGCGCCGTTGAACTGACGCGGGCCTGCGTTGGGGCGCGCGGCCCGATGGTGCACTGAGCGCGCGTCCGTTCGTCGGTACCGAAACCACCGAACGATCCGACGCCGGGAACAGCGTGACGCCCGAGCGGAACTCGCGGACCTGCGCCCCGATCGGTCGGACACGTCTACCTAATCGAAGGCGTAATGCACGAATTCGTGGGTCGGATGGAAGCCGATGGTTCGGTAGATCCGATTCGCCGTGCTGTTGGACGTGTCCGCGAACAGGCAGACGTCCAAGCCGTCGGCCCGAAGCGACTTCGCCACAGACGCGGTCACGGCGCTGGCGTAGCCGTGGCCGCGTGCGTCCGGCGGCGTGTAGACCGGCCCGATCCGCGACCAGTTGTGCACGGGAACCTGATGGGCGGCAAGGCTTACCGGCTCGCCGTCACATTCCCACAGCCACCAGCGTCCGGCGGCGACCCGACGCCGGATCGCGGCTTCGTCCAACCCGGGCGGCGGCATGCCCAACTCCGCGCGCATCGCCTCGGTCCAGGCACGGCACAGCGCGACATCGGATTCGGCGGCCCGGCGCGCAGTTCCCGTGACGTACGGAACGCGCAGCTCGCCGAGACGGTGCAACCGGACCGTATAGGACTGATGAAAACCCCGGCCGAGCAGTTCGCACCACCGTTGGGCGAACGAGGTGGCCACCTCGAGTACTCCCTCCACGCCCGCGCTGTCAGGGGCCACCTCGGCCAGGGCCGCAGCCACCGCGGACACGCTGTCACGAGGCAATTCCCCGAGATACAGGTCGTGGTCTGCCAGCCGCATGGCGGCGCCGACTACGGCGGCGTCCTCGGCGTGCACGGAGAGGAACCTCGAAACTCCGACAACGGAATCGATGCCCGTCGCGTGGTTGGCGATGCTGGTCGTGAGCACCGTGTGCCGCAGGGGATCACGCAGTAGAAACGGCTCGACCCGCGAACGGAACTCCGCGGCGTCCGTGGTGATCTGGATCCTCATGCCCACCACGGTAAGCGTCTAAAGCGTTGTACACCGCGATTTTTCGTCGCACGGGGAGATCGTCACATCGGAGACCGACCGGTCGTTTCAGTCCACCTCGCCGCCACCCGCGCGGAGCTTGAGCAGGACCAAGCCCGCGGTGCACGCGAGAATGAGCCCGGCAACCGTGATTTCGACGTGCAGGCCGGCGATGCCGAGGACCGCCCCGACGAGTCCGCCGACGAAGATCAACCAGGCCATGGTCCGCGACACCGTTCTGGACAGCTTGCGTACCTGCCGATTCGACACCCGATGCGGCGTAGTTTCCGACACCGCATCTTCCGCGGCGCGGGATGAACCCCGCCGCGACGTTGTCGAGTAAGCTCCCATCATCTACTCCTCGATGACGCCGGTCAGAGAACCACTTCCACGCTCTCACACAACGTGTCTCTCATTCTGATACGGGCGTCTCACGCGTAACTTTGCTCACACACGCTACGACTCCGGGACGCCAGACGACAGCGACACGTGCCCGCGACACGCCGAAGAGACCAATTCGATATCTGAACTACAACTATTTGACAGCGCCACCTGGCGCGTTCCTGTCCGACTCACCTGGCCTGGCCGACCAGCCTCGATTAGGGTGAGGCCACTCGATACACACGAGGAGTGTCACCGATGGAGAGAAGCAGGGCCAGGATCGCCGGTCCGGCGGTCGCCGCAGGAGCCGTTTCCATCGGACTCGTTCTCATCGGTGCGTGCGGCGTCGGCAGACACGACACCTACGTCCCGCCCCCGCCGCTGAAGGCCGGTCAGTACATCGAGCCGGTGGCCCGCGAGGGCAGCACCGGCCAGACCGCGCCCAGGGTCGTCATCCCACCCTCGCCGACCTGGAAGGTCGCCCCGTACGAGCAGCGCCGCGCAACCCCGTTCGCCGGATTCAGCAGCAGCACAACCGCCGCCGAGCCACCGGAGGCCGCCGGAGCGGCTTCCGCCGAGAACCTGCGGCCACCAGCCGCGATCGAACCGCGCGACCCGACGCCCGACGAGCCGACCACGCCGCAGCGCTGAGTCGCCACCGCGCGAGACGAACCAGCAATTCATGGTGGTGCGCCCAGCACGCGCACCACCACACCGGCCGTTACAGTTCAGGCAATTCGTAATCGCCGATGCTGTCGCTGAGCACCCGCAGATGTTCGAGCCCTCCGCCGAGCGTGCGCTCGATGGCGGTCAACCGTGCCACGTAGTGCGCGACCGGGTACTCGGAGGTCACGCCGATGCCGCCGTGCATCTGGATCGCTTCCTGCCCGATGTGTCGCGCGGCCCGGCCGACTTGCCACCGCGCGCGGGACGCGATCACCGGGTCGTCGGTACCGTCCGCCAGTGACGCCGTGGCGTACAGGCTCATACTGCGCGCGAGCTCCAGCGAGACGTACATGTCGGCGGCCCGCTGGGTGAGCGTCTGGAACTTCGACAGCGTGACACCGAACTGCTTACGCTGCCGCAAGTACTCGGTGGTCAGCCGCAACGTCTCCGCCATCGCGCCGACCGATTCCGCGCACAGGCTCGCCTGCGCGTACCCAAGTACCGATGCGATCGCTCGGGCGGCGTCCACCTCGCCGCCGCCGAGGCGTTCGGCCGTCGCGCTCTCGAACTCCAACTGCGCAGCGCGCCGACCGTCCACCGTGCGATAGGGCTTGCGAACAACTCCCGGCGCGTTGGGAGCGACCAAGAACAGCCCCACTTCGCCCCCGGGCAGTACGGCGCTGACTACGAGTTGGTCGGCACTGTCGCCGTGCGGGACGGGATTCTTGACGCCGGTCAGTGTGTATGTGTCCCCGTGCGCCGTGGCGGTGGTCGCGAGCTCGGCGGACGGCCACCGCACACCGGGCTCGGCATGGGCGAACGCGAGCAACCACGCGCCCGCGGCCACCTCCGGCAGGATGCGCTTGCGCTGGCCGGCACTCCCCGCCGCCGCGACGAGCCCACCCGGAACCAGGACAGCGTCCACGATCGGCTCCGGCGCCAACCTGCGGCCGACTTCCTCCAGCACGACCATCGTCTCCACCGGACCCGCGCCGACGCCGCCGTCCTCCTCGGCGAAGCTCAACCCGAGCACGCCCAGTTCGGCGAGCTGACGCCACACGTCGCGGCTCCAGCCCAGTTCGGTATCGGTGGTCTTCAGCCGGGATTCGGCGTCGTAGTCGCGCGCGAGCAGGTCGCGGACCGTGTCACGCAGCATGACCTGTTCATCGGTCAGATCGAAATCCATGGTGTCGCCTCACAATCCGAGGATCGTGGAGGCGATGATGGTGCGCTGCACCTCGCTGGAGCCTCCGTAGATGGTTGTCTTGCGATAGTTCAGGTAGCTCGGGCCGCTCCGCTGCGCCCAGCCCGGCGAGGCGATGTCGTCCGCCGCCACCGCGATGGCATCCGGTCCCGCGATATCGAGCAGCAACTCGGTGGCCGCCTGCTGAAGTTCCGAGCCGCGCAACTTGAGCACCGAAGAGGCCGGATTGGGCCGTCCGTCCGACGAGTTGGATACCACGCGCAGTTGGGTGAGTTCCAGCGCGAGTAGCTCGTTCTCCAGCTCGGCGACCCGCGCCGCGAACTGCGGGTCCTCCAGTAGGGTGCCGCTGCCGGACCTGATCTGCGCCGCATGCTGTTTCGCGACACCGATCTTGACTTTGGTGCGGCCGACGCCGGTGATACCGGTGCGCTCGTTGCCGAGCAGGAACTTGGCGTAGGTCCAGCCCATATTCTCCTCGCCGACCAGCTGATCGGCAGGTACTCGAACATTCTCGAAGAAGACCTCGTTCACCTCGTAACCGCCATCGATCAGCTTGATCGGACGGATGGTGACGCCAGGCGATTTCACGTCGAACAGCAGGAACGAGATGCCCGCCTGTTTCTTCGTCGCACTCGGGTCGGTACGCACCAGGCAGAAGATCCAGTCCGCGTACTGGGCCAGCGTGGTCCAGATCTTCTGCCCGTTGACGATGTAGGAGTCACCGTCGCGTACCGCGGTGGTGCGCAGCGAGGCCAGGTCGGACCCGGCATCCGGTTCGGAGAAACCCTGGCACCACCAGATGTCCAGCGCGGCGGTGGGTGGCAGAAAGCGCTCCTTCAGCTCTTGGGAGCCGAACTGGGCGATCACCGGACCGACCATCTGCGCGTTGAACGTCAGCGGCTCGGGGACCGAGGCGAGCTGCATCTCGTCCTGCCAGAGATGCCGACGCATCGGTGTCCAGTCCTTGCCGCCCCACTCGACCGGCCAGTTCGGCACCGCGAGGCCGTGGTCGTTGAGGATCTTGTGCGTGGTGACGATGTCGGCGCGGGACAGTTCGCGGCCATCGCGGGCGCGTTCGCGAATGTCGGCCGGGATCTCGGTCCGATAGAAGTTACGCAGTTCGTCGCGGAAAGCGGCGTCATCGGGGGACAAGGATAGTTTCATACGCATCTCCCAGTGTGTCTCGTACGTCCTAGTCGAACCTACCCCGCGGTAGTTCTCCGCGGTCGAGTGGATCACCGTCGCGGCACCTCGCCGATACGCCGAGGTGTCGCACCCCGTCTCCCGGTCTGCTACTACCGCTATCCCTGGGCAAATGACCCGCCGAGCTGGTACGTTGCTGGTCGTGGGGTCGGGGACAACGTAAGGTTTGGTATCGAGGAGTACGACTTGAACGGCAGAACCATCGCGCGCGCCGTCACGGCCGCGACAGCTCTCGGCATCGGCGCGGTCCTGACCCTCTCCGGCACGGCGGCCGCCGAACAACCTCGGACACCACTGGACGCAGGCCAGCACAATCTCGCCGAAGCCGCCGGAACCGATCCGACCGCCGCGGCGGGTGTCGCGGCGATCTCGCAATACACCTCGTTGGTCGACGTCGCGCACCTGCGCGATATCTCCAGCGCTTTCACCCCATTCGCCTACGCGGCCCCCACTTTCGGTTGCGGTAGCAACGGGCCGATCACGACGATCATCGCCGCGGCGACCACCGATGGGCCGGGTGGCGCCCAGGACCTGAACGTCGCGCCGGGCATGCTGCGGTTCAGCGCCACCCCCTCGCACCCTGGCGCGCCGCTCGCCTCCGGTCTTGTCGTCGCATGGTTGAACGTGAACACCGGCGCCAGCGGCATCGCTGCGCTCGACGATGTCACCGAGTACCACCTCCCTTCGCTGTCCAAGACGGTCAAGAGCGGTCCGGGCACGGTCATCGCCTCGATGTGGGGCATCATCGACTACCCGTTCGCACACTGCGTGATGACGCCGACAGTCGGCTTGTTCACGGTGTCGGACAAACCGACCTACACCCCCGCGGCGCCGCAAGCGCCGGAAACCCGCCTGCTCAGGCCGGGCCCCGAGGGGACAACCGGTGCACCCGCCAGCCCATCCGAGCCGATCGCGCCGCCGCCGCCCGCGACCGCTCCCGCCGCGTAAATTCACGGAGATCGCGGCGAGCGTTACGCCCACGGCGTCCATCGGAGTCACCCTCCAACAAAGCACACCGCTACCGGCCCCGACCCGGATCACTCAGTGGCGAAGAACCTCGGCTGCCCGCGGCGTGCGGGTGTGGAAACTCCCTCGTCACGAAGCGATTGACGCTACCGCTTGCGGGAGTCGGCAGACCGCCGCAACGCCAGCCGCCGCGACCGACATCCGAGAAGTGGGGAATTCGGGCTTCGCGCCGCTTGCGCCGCCCGGCCGCGGTCAACCGGACAGGCGGATCCGCACGATATCGCCGCCTTCGGTGCCCGCGAGCACTTCCTCCGGATGATCGGGAACTGCGACGACCGAGGTCATCGGCTGGCCGCTGAGCACCACGCACACGGAACCGGTGGCGGGATCGACGCGGATCAGCTGACCTGCGAGAGTCGTCACGAAGAGCACGCCAGCGGGGTCGGCCAGCAGATCGTCGGCGAAATCCGGGACACCAGCGAGTGGCGACGCCAGATCCACGACGGTCACCCGGTCGGTGGGCGCGGCAAGCGGGATGCGCACGACCCGGCCCAGCGGACCGCCATTGGACGTCACGTAGAGGTCCTCACCGTGCACAGCGATGCCGTTCGCCGCGACGCCGGCCGCCGACCTGCCCCACCCGGTATCGATGGTGGCGTCCGCGTGAACCCGCACTACCCCGGACAGGGTCGCGACATACAAGTCGCCGCTCGAATCGAACGCCGCGCCATTCGGCATGACGAAACCCGACACGAACACCGCGGGCTCGGGGGCACTGGACGCGGGGTCGAAGCGGACCACGCCACCAGGGCGCACGGCGCTGCTCGGTGTGTCGCCATAGACGACGTACAGCAGTCCGTCCGGTCCGAGCCGGACCGCACCGGGGAATTCGATCGGGACGGACGCGGTCAGCGTGCCGGCGGCGTCATAGCGCTGGACTTCGTTGCGGTAGAGCCGAGAGACCCACAGGTTGCCCTGCGCGTCGTACCCCAGGTTCTCCGACCAGTCGAGCAGCGGCAGTCCGGCGGGCAGGGCGGTCGTGACGGAGGCGGGAGCGCAGGAGGCCATCGCCCTCGCAGCCGGATCCGCGGCGCCGCTGGGCGCGAACACGCCGGGCAGCGTGAAGACGGCGGCGGATAGCATCACTGCGGCTCGACGACGAGAGGTTCGCATCTGGGCACCTCGGCGGGGTGAGGGCGGAGTTGCGGCGCAGTGTAGCGCTCTTTGCCGAGCAGGTGTGGCACACCTGAGCGGCAGGATCTTTGGCAAGATCGGTGAATGCCATTTTTCGACGGCGCGCGCGGCCGGATGCACTATCGGCGGTGGCCGATCGAACAACCTCTGCTGACCGTGGTGCTACTGCCCGGAATGGGCCAGCACAGCGGCCATTATCACCGCTTCGCCCGCGTGATCAAGCCGGTCGACATCGAGATGTGGGCGTTGGACACCGCCGGACACGGGTTGAGCGAAGGTGATCCGAACCAGCCGGGCACCCTGGTCGAACTGGTGGCCGACGCGTCGCGCCTGGTGGATCTGGCCCGCGCGGCGCAGCCGCGAGGCCCGCTGATCCTGATGGGCCATTCGCTCGGCGCGGTCACCGCGCTGGGCATGCTCGGCGCCGCGGTGCCGGATACCCAGGGCGCGACAACCGATTCGCCCGCCCTGGAACGAGACTATCCACTGCGGCCTGCCCTGCCCGCACACGCGGTGGCCGGTTTGGTGCTGTCCGGCGTGCCGAAGCGGGCCCTCGGCGGTGGTGCGCCCGGCGCACCGGGAACTCCGCTGCCACGCGCACTTCCAGTGCTCGCGGTGCACGGCGTCGAGGACCGACGCGCACCGGTCGATGCGATCAGGGCCTGGGCCGGCCGCCACCGGTCCGTAGATCTGCTGGAGTATGCCGACACCGGGCACGACCTGCTGCACGAGCCAGCGCACGCGCGAGTCGGCGCGAACATCGCGACCTGGATGCACGAAGTTGTCACGGGAGTGCGCGCCGCCGCCGGTTGAGTGTGTCCCGGCGGGCAGGAGCATGTTCGGGTCGACGCGGTACTCGGCGCCCGCCGCGAAGCACCGATCATGGCGGCGGCGATGGACGGGTCGACACGGGGGGACGAACCTCGATTCCGCCGCTGAAACCGTTGCGCTGCCGGGTAATCAACGGTCCCACTGGCGATTAGGGATCCATACGTGAAGGTTCTGCTTAGAATTGCGGAGGTTCACCGAAGCCCCGCACGACTTGGCGCACAGCTGGTACATGTGCGGGCCGGTGCGGACGGCACCGACTGGACGCGGCGTGTCTTCAGGGGTCGACACGCTCGAGCACGCTGTTCGGACGAGGAAGGGGGACGGCGCAGATGCCTACGAACGAAAACGGGTCCGGCGGGGAACCGCTTGCCGAGGTCACGGCCCCGGGTGTCGACGTCGCCGCACTGAACCGAGCAGTCGAGGACGGGACCCTGTGGATCGATGGTCTGCTCGTCGCGGACGGCGCGCCCGAACGGTGCGCGCGCCACTACGAGCAGCTCGCCGACCGAGTCGAGGCGCAGATCCATATCCTGAGCGCGGCAACCTCGTTACCCGGCTTCGGCGGATTCGCTTCCGGTGACGCCCTGCGCGCCGGTTTCGAGCGAAAGGCCGATGACGCGATCGCTCGGCTGCTGGCATACGCCACGGCGGCCAGGGAACTCGCCCAGACCTTCCGCGCGGCGGCGACCGCCTACCAGCATGCCGACCACGCGCTCGCCGCGGCGGTCGACCGAATCGGCCGGACCGGAGCGACCCATGCGTAAGATGCCGCGGGCTTTCGAGCGAGCCACGCACCGACGCACAGATCCCGCCTACGTTCCGAACGTCGAGATCTTCGATAGTCTTACCCACGAGGAGATCCACGCCAAGGTCCAACTGCTGGAACCCGCCGTACTCGCGACGGGCCGGCAGGGCTGGGCCGATTCCGCGGCCGAGCTCGCCGACGCGGTTTCGCAGGCGCACATCGCGATTCGGGCCGCGCTCACCGACGGATGGCGCGGCGGCGCGGCGGCGAGCGCGGCCGCCGTGGTAGGCGTGTTCGAGCAGAGCGGCCAGGACCTCGCCGACGTGCTCGCCGTGGTCGCGCAGCGCCTCGGCCAGGCGAGCGACGCGGCGGAGGCCGTGCGGGCCGCCGTGGCCGAACCGTCCGCAGTCGCGCCGGATCTGGCCGCGGCGCTGCTGGATCCGAATCAAGCAACCAGCAACGTCGACGGCCAGAAGGCGAGCGAGCACGCACGTCAGGATGCCGTGCGTGCGATGAACGACATCTACGCGGGCGTATTCATCCAGACCGGCGACAACGTTCCCGCGTTCCCCGACACGGTCGAGGGAATCCAGCCCGAGTCACCGTCGAGCACGCCCACCGGTCCTGGCGCGAAAATATCCGTCCTACCGCGAATTCCGATCGAAACGACAGAGCAGTCGGCAAGCCTTGCCACAACCAAGGCACCCACCGCCCGAACACCCGACAGCGAGTCGGCGTCGGCCGCCGCCACGTCGGCCGCCGACGCCGACGCTGGCACCGGCGACGCCTCGCCCCCACCGCCCCGCGTCGCGCAGACCACCGCCGAGACGTCGTCCGCCACCGCTCTGGCCGCACCCCCGCTCGGCACCGGCCCCACGCCGACGACGACCACGGCCGCCGCGTCTACCGTCGTCCCAACCGCCGCGGGCACCGGTAGCCCAACCCTGTCGGAGCAGGAGCGCAAACGCGACGAGCGGCGCCCCGAAACCCCGGGCAATGACGCGGTCAACAGCCTCGGTGCCGGCGCGATAGGTGGTCTGATGGGTGGCGCGCTGACCACCGCGGACACTCCGAGACCAGGGCAGAGTGTGGCCGCGAACGCGATGACCGCACGGACCGCGCACCACGACGAGGACGACGAATTCGACTTCGACGACCTCCCGACCTACCTCGAGCCGTCCGATGACGGTGGCGAACTCATCGGGTCTCTCGATCCGACGACGCCGCCCGTGGTCGGCGACTGGACCGAGTACGAGTGAACTGGACGCTGACCCCGGACCAGTTCGCGCTGGCTTGGTCACGCACCGACGGAGATCGAATCCCCTACCCGCTGGCCGTCCGCCTGTCCGCGCGCGACAGCGCGGAACGCGCTGCGCAACTGCCCGCGCTCGACCACTGGTGTGATCGCGTGCTGGACGCGGATCTGGAGGCGGCGCTGCGGATCCTCGCGCATCCGGACCTGCGCGTCGAGGTGTATGGGCAGCGCGATCCGGTGCCGGTTACACACGGCCCCGATCCACACCGGGACGGCGAACCTCGCACGCCGCTCCAGGAAGGCGAGCGCACCCCCGATCGAGAACTCGGCCCGGCGGTGCGTCCGGTACGCATTCTCGGTGGCGCCGCCGGGAATGTCGCGGTGGTCGCGGCGCAGCGTCCCGGCGAGACCTCAGACCGCGGCGACGCGGTGCGGCTGTTCGTCGGCACTCCGAAAAGCCTTTCCGCACGGTTGGTTTCGATGCTGCCGGAGAACACCCCGGGTGCTCTCCCCCGCCTGACCGCTCCCCGCACTCAGGTCGGCGAAGACAGCCGCGACCTGGTGACCGTCCCGGTCGCCGGGCCCTCGACGGCGGCCAGAATCCGCACCCTACTGAAGCGGCCGCGTGCGGGCATCGGCCAGATCGTCGTCTCCGCTCGCCACGAAGTGGGCGAGCCGCGCCCGTTCGGTGTGCTGTGTTGGATCGACGTGGCCGGCGATGGGCGATATGTGGTGCGCACCGGCGCCGATGTCGACATCGTCGCGGTGACGGCCGAGCGGTTCGCCGCACACCTGCGTCCGATGCTTACCGCGGCCGCACGCACCAGCTCGGCGTACGCCGAGCACTGACCCGCACGTGGCGTCCGCCGCGAACTATCGCGCGCGACGAGCGTTTACGGTGTACGAGTGCCACTCTACGAATTCGAAGGCAAACGACCCCGGGTCGATCCGACGGCGTTCATCGCGCCGACCGCGACCCTGATCGGTGACGTGCGAGTCGAGGCGGGGGCCTCGATCTGGTACGGCGCGGTGCTGCGCGCCGACCTGGCGCCGATCACCATCCGAGAGCGCGCCAACATTCAGGACAACGCGGTCCTGCATGTGCCGCCGGACGTACCGATGGAGATCGGCCCAGGCGCGACCATCGCGCACAGTGTGGTGTTCCACGGCGCCGCGGTCGGCGCGGAGGCCATTGTCGGCAACGGCACCACGGTGCTCGACCTGGCCAAGATCGGCGCGGGCACCATGATCGCCGCGCACTCGCTGGTTCAGCCCGGCACCGAGATACCCGATGGTGTGCTGGCGGCCGGATCACCCGCGCAGGTGAAGCGGCCGATCGAGGGCACCCCCGCACAGCTGTGGATCCAGCAGAACCCCGGCTTCTACGCCGAACTCGCACAGCGCCACCGCACCGGGATCGCCGAGGTCTGAGCCACGTTCAGCGCAGCAGCACCGTGACCTCGTCGTCGTCGAGTTGATGGAAGTCGTGGTAGGCGGTGCCGACACCGCCGAGCGACCTCGGCACCCACGGACAGACCACCTCGTCGGCGTCCTCGGCGACGCGCTGCACCGCCTCCGCGGAAGACACCGGGACCGCGGCCACGATCCGGGTGGGCTGATGCAGGCGCGCGACCCGGCAGGCGACCACCACGGTGGCGCCGGTCGCCATCCCGTCGTCCACGATCACCACTGTGCGTCCTCGCAGCGGAATCCTTCCAGTGGCGCCACGCAGCACCTGCTTGCGCCGCTCCAACTCGGCGCGCTCGTCATCTTCGATCGACGCCAACTGCTGCGGCGATACCCCGGTGTGCGACAGCACATCCGGATTCAGTACCCGCACCCCGTCCTCGCCGAGGGCGCCCATCGCAAGTTCCGGCTGCCACGGCACCCCGAGCTTGCGCACCAACAGGATGTCCAGATCACCCCCGATGACCGCACGCACCGCGGCGGCGACCGGGACACCGCCGCGCGGCAAGCCGAGCACCAACGGATTCGAGTCTCGCAGGTGTTCCAAACGCGCACCCAACGCGCGACCGGCTGATGCCCGATCGGTGTACATCATCCATTCGAACGCTACTCCGGTGCACGCTCGGTGATCGCGAATCGACGCAACGCGAGACTGGGATTGACGCTACGGACCTCGGCCAGGTGCGCGAGGTCGATTCGGGTGGTGAGCACACCGGGCTCGTCCCCGAGTTCGGCGAGCACCACGCCGGTCGGGCCGACGATCATCGAGGCGCCCGCGCCACGCGGGGCGGACTGATCGGCGGCGGCGAGGTACACGGTGTTCTCGATGGCGCGCGCTCGCACGAGCGTGGTCCATTGGTCGATTTTCGCCGGACCGGGAATCCACTGCGCGGGCAGCAGCACCACCTGCGCGCCCGCCGCGGCGACCCGGCGGATGCCCTCGGGGAAGCGCAGATCGAAGCAGGTCTGCATGCCGAATGTCACACCCGCGACGGTGAATGTGACGGGCGTCTCGATGGCGCCGGGTTCGACCACGTGGGACTCCAGGTGTCCGAAGGCGTCGTAGAGATGCACCTTCCGATAGCGTTCGATGAGGGAGCCGTCCGGTCCGAGCACGACCAGGGTGTTGCGGATCCGGTCGCCGTCGGGGGCGACCTCCTCCACTGTTCCAGCGACCAGAAACACCCCGAAATCGCGCGCGATGGCCCCGAGGCCGGTGACGAACGGGCCGGTCAACGGTTCGGCGACGGCTACGACCCGCTCATCGAGCCGCGTCACCGCAAACATCGAGTATTCCGGCGCGACGACCACCCGCGCCCCACGATCGCGGGCCGTGCGCACGTACCCGCGCAGCGCGTCGAGGTTGGCCGACGGATCGGTCGAGGGGGCGAACTGGACGACCGCCACGTCCAGCTGATCCGGCGCCAGGTTCTCATGCGCGAGCGAGGTGTCCAGTTGCATAGGTCTCACCGTATTGGGGCGGTGGCCGGGACGACCAGCAGGAGGCAGTAAACTCCTGGTCAATGAGCACCAATCAGGTCGACAGCGTTCCTGGCGACAACGACAGGGACACCGAAGGCCCGTCTTTCGCCGACCTCGGTATCGATGACCGTATCCTCGCGGCCATCGCGGACGTCGGCTACGAGTCGCCGTCACCCATCCAGGCTGCGACGATTCCTCCGCTGCTCTCCGGCGCCGATGTCGTCGGTCTGGCGCAGACCGGTACCGGCAAGACCGCCGCCTTCGCCATCCCGATCCTGATGGGCTTGGAGGCTTCCGGCCGACACCCCCGCGCTCTCGTGCTCGCCCCGACCCGCGAGCTGGCGATCCAGGTCGCCGAGGCGTTCGGCCGCTACGCCGCGCACATCCCGGGGCTGCACGTGCTGCCGATCTACGGCGGCCAGAGTTACGGCGTCCAGCTGTCCGGCCTCCGCCGTGGCGCGCACGTCGTGGTCGGCACGCCGGGCCGCGTGATCGATCACCTGGAAAAGGGAACGCTCGACCTGTCGCAGTTGCAGTACCTGGTGCTCGACGAGGCCGACGAGATGCTGAAAATGGGCTTCCAGGAGGACGTCGAACGCATCCTCGCGGACACGCCGTCGGACAAGCAGGTGGCGTTGTTCTCCGCGACGATGCCCGCCGCGATCCGCAAGATCTCCAAGCAGTATCTGCACGATCCGGTCGAGATCACGGTCAAGGCGAAGACCTCGACGGCCACCAACATCACGCAGCGTTGGGTGCAGGTCTCGCATCAGCGCAAGCTGGACGCGCTCACCAGGATCCTCGAGGTCGAGTCGTTCGAGGCGATGATCATCTTCGTGCGCACCAAGCAGGCCACCGAGGAACTCGCCGAAAAGCTGCGCGCCAGGGGCTTTTCCGCCGCCGCGATCAACGGCGACATCGCGCAGAACCAACGCGAGCGCACCATCGGTCAGCTCAAGTCCGGTGCGCTGGACATCCTGGTCGCCACCGATGTCGCCGCACGCGGGCTGGACGTGGACCGCATCTCGCACGTGGTCAACTACGACATCCCACATGACACCGAGTCCTACGTGCATCGCATCGGCCGCACCGGGCGGGCCGGGCGCAGTGGCGAGGCACTGTTGTTCGTCGCGCCGCGCGAGCGGCACCTGCTCAAGTCGATCGAGCGGGCGACCCGCCACCCGCTGACCGAGATGCAACTGCCCAGTGTGGAGGACGTCAACGCGCAGCGGGTCGCCAAGTTCGGCGATACCATCACCGAGAATCTCGCCGCGGCCAATGTCGCACTGTTTCGCACCCTGATCGAGGATTACGAGCGCGAGCACAACATCCCGCTCGTCGATATCGCGGCAGCGCTGGCAATCGGTTCCTACGACGGCGACAACTTCTTCATGGAACCCGAGCCGGAACCGGTCGAGCGTCCGCAGCGCGACCGAGCCCCGCGTGAGCGGCCCGCGCGTCGCTTCGAAGACGACCGCCACGCCGGCCCTTCACACCACCCCACCACCGGAGCAGAACTGGCGACCTACCGGATCAGCGTCGGCAAACGGCATCGTGTGGTGCCCGGCGCGATCGTCGGCGCCATCGCCAACGAGGGCGGCCTACGGCGCAGCGATTTCGGGCATATCAGCATTCGTCCCGACCACAGCCTGGTGGAGTTGCCCGCGCAACTGCCCGCCGAAACACTGGAAGCATTGCGGCGCACCAGGATCAGTGGTGTGCTGATCCAGCTGCAACTCGACCAGGGCCCGCCGCAGAGCCGCTCGTTCACCCGGGGCCCGCGCCGGGAGCGCGACCATGTCAAACGGCCGGAGCGGCGCAAGCCACGCTCCTGAACCGGGGAGGGTTCGCCGAGGTCAGACGCGCTAGCTACAGTGTTGCCGTCCGTGCGTAATGAGGCGCACGCTGGCAGCGGGTGTCCCGCGAAGACACAGGAGGGGCGCGTTTGTTCGTGTTCGGTGATCGTGTCATCTGCACCGCCGTCGATTTGGTGCGCGCGGCGCGCTGCGAATTCGCGCTGCTGCGTGCCCTCGACGCCGAAGTGGGCACCATCCAGGTCGATCCCGGTGCCGCGGAACACCTGTCCGAATCGTCGCGCGGATTCGACGAACACCGGAGCCGCCGCATCGCCGACCGCGACCGGTTCGGCGATGCGATGGTGGAGGTCAAACGCCCACCCGACGCAGTCGGGGACCCTGCCGAATGGATAGCGACACTGACCGCGGCGCACACGCACACCGTCGCGGCGCTGCGCGCGGGCGCGCCGGCGATTTACGATCCGACGTTCTTCGATGGGCGATTCGATTTCTCCTGCGACTTCTTGCTGCGCGCGGATCATCGGGTCCGTTACACCGTGCACGGCACCGCGCGCACCCTGCCGGATCGGGTCGGCGGCGCAATCGAACTCGCCGCTTGTGCCGACGCCTTGGACCGCGCCGGCGCGCTGACCGCGCCGCTGCTGCGGCTGCACCTGGGCGCGGATAGCAGCGCCCACGCGCTGAGCGAGCTGTTGCCCGTGTATCGCGCGCGCCGACGTCGCGTGGAACGCATTCTGGACGAGAAACTCGGCGAACTGCTTCCGGTGCAGTGGGGCGATCCCCGCTATCCGGCTTGCGGCCGCTGCCCGACCTGCACCGCGGCCTTGTCTGCCGCGCGCGATCTGCTGCTCGTGGCAGGAATGCCGGCGGCGACCCGCATCCGCCTCCGCGACGCCGGCGTGAGCAGCATCGATCGACTGGCTGTCACCGAGATCACCGTGCCCGGCGTGTCGCAACGCACCCTGACCGCTCTGCGACGTCAGGCGAAAATCCAACTGCGACGTGAGGATTCGGGACAGCCGACGCACAGCCTGGTGGACGCGATCGCCCTCGGTGCGCTGCCGCCGGCCTCCCCCGGTGATCTCTCGCTCACCGTCGCCGGTGGCGGGCGGCGACCACTCATCGTCGAGGTGGGTGGGCCGGGCACCGTGCATCTGTCGTTCCGCGGTCCATTCGGTGTGGCAGGCGAGCCGGACAGCGAGGCGGCCGGGCGGCGCCGGGCGCTCGAGCAGGTGCTCGACTATCTCGTCCGGCGGCGGCGGATGTATCCGGATTTGCACATCTATCACTACACCTCAGCCGTCCGAACGGCGCTGCAGCATTGCACAGGGCGATACGGCGTCGGCGAGGAGATGGTGGGCGAGCTCCTGTGCGACGGCGTCCTCGTCGACCTCTATCCGATCGTGCGCAGTGCCATGATCGTCGGCGAGCAGTCCTACCGACTTCGCAGCGTGCGGCGGCTGCTGCCCGACGCGGCGCATTCGCCTGCCGCCGAACGTGATTGCCTCACTCTGTTGCGGCTGCGCGACTGGTTGCTCGACCGCGCCGCCGAGCAGCGCATAGATCCGCGGGGGGTGACACTGGACCGGACAACCTCGTGGTGCGCCGTAGCAGGCCCCGGTGAAGAGTCCGCGCCGCCGTCCCGACCATCGTCACTGGAGGCCGCGCTCACGGAATATGCTGCGGCACAGCATAATCCGTTGCATGCCGCCGCCATGATGGCCGCCGCGCTCGGCTACCATCGACGCGAGCGGCAGCCGTTGTGGTGGGCGCATGCCGACCGACTCAGCCATCCGGTCGACGAATGGGCCGATGCCCCCGGGGTGCTGATCGCCGAGTGGGGCACGGTCGACACCAAATGGCATCGCGTCCCCGACCGTTCGACGATGCGGCGATACCTGACGCTGACCGGTCGGATCGCGACGAACGGGAACGGCGCTGCGGGGCCGAGCGCGCTGGCCCCTGGCACCACCGTCTACACCTTCTACGAGCGGCCGGTGGCCGCCGGTATGGTCACCGCCGTCGGCCGACGCGCGACGGCGACGGCGACAGTACTCGGCTGTTCGGTGGACGCGGAGTTCGACGACACCGTCCGACTGGAAGAACGGCTACCCGACGGCTGCGACCCTTACGAAGAACTGCCGACCGCGATCGCGCCCGGTCTGCCCGCCTGGGACGAGAACGCCGAGATGGCGGTGGAAGTCGCGGCGCAGCACTTGCTCATGACGTTGCCGGACATACCGCGCGAGGCCGTCTTCGACCTTCTTGCGCGCCGCCCACCCCGGCTGCGCGACACAGCCGGGCTTCCGCCGGTGCACGGCGATCACGCCGCGGCGATCACCCGCGCCGTACGCGACCTCGACCGCTCGTACCTCGCGGTGCAGGGACCATCTGGAACCGGCAAGACCTCGACCGTGGCCCGGGTACTCGAACGGCTGGTCACCCGGCACAAGTGGCGGATCGGCGTGGTCGCACAGGAACACTCGACTGTGGAGAACCTGCTCGACGCGATCGTGCGGATCGGCGTGCTTCCGGAACTGGTCGCCAAGAAGGATGTCGCGGCCCTCGCTCCGGAATGGGCCGTGATCGATGCCGAGCGCTATCCGCGCTTCCTGGCCAACGCCATCAGCGGGTGCGTAGTCGGTGGCACCCCGGCCGATTTCACGAACGAGGACGTAGTGCCGCGTGCGTGCCTCGATCTGCTCGTGGTCGCCGACGCCGGCCGCTTGCCGCTGGCCGACGCCGTCGCGGTCGCGGCGTGCGCGCGAAACCTGCTGCTGCTCGGCGATCCCGTCCTCTCGGCCGCGCGCAGCGCCCACCCGGCCCCGGTCGGCGAGTCGGCACTCGGCTGGCTGGCCGAGGGCCGCCAGACCCTGCCCGCGGCCCGCGGCTACTTCCTGGACCGGACCTGGCGCATGCATCCGGCGGTGTGCGAGCCAATCTCCCGGCTGTACTACGACGGCCGGCTGCGCGCCAACGAAACAATCACGCTCGCACGGCAACTCGACGGCGAGGAACCCGGCGTGCGCACCGTCCTCGTCGACCATCACGGCAACTCCACCGAATCGGTGGCCGAGGCACGCGAGGTGGTGCGGCGGGTCCGCACGTTGCTCGGCATGTCGTGGACGATCGGTACGACGACCCGCAAGCTGCACCCACACGACATCTTCGTGGTGGCGCCCTACGCCGCACAGGTCGGGCAGATCCAAACCTTGCTGGCCCGCGCGAAGATCGAAGACGTTCTGGTGGGCACGCCGGATCGGTTCCGCGGCCGGGAAGCGGCCGTAGTGTTGCTCTCGATGACCACCTCCAGCCCCGCCGACGCCCCCTACGGCATGCCGTTCCTGTTGTCGCGCGGCCTGATCCTCGCGGCACTGTGCCGCGCCATGTGGGAGGCGGTCATCATCCGCTCGCCGCTGCTCACCGAATACCTGCCCGCCATACCGGACGAGGTCGCCGACCTGGCCGGCTTTCTGCGACTGGGCGGCGGTCAGCCGAAGCAGACACCTTCGCCGCGGTAGGTCGGCACGGAAGTGCGGGAACCGTCGGTGTCGACCAGATGCACCGTGTCGAATCGCTCACAGAGTTCACCGGCCTTCGCGTGCCGAAACCACACCCGATCACCGATGCGCAGCCGCGCGGCGCCGGACAGCGGAGTCTGTACCTCCCCGGCGCCCTCGGCGCCGAGCAACTTCACTCCGCTCGGCCAGACCGGCTTGGGCACCCGCGACGGCCCGGCCGGACCGGAGGCGATATAGCCACCCGCGAACACCGTGGCGACGCTCGGTGCTGGTCGCCGCAGCACGGAGGTGGCGAAATACAGGGCCGGCCGCGGGGTGAAGGAGCGGTAGCTGTCGAACAGCGTCGGCACGTACAGGCCGGAACCCGCGGTGACCTCCGTGACTTCCGGATCGGCCACGCTGACCTCGATCGATCCGGTGCCACCGCTGTTCACGATCGCCAGCTTGCCGGCCACCGAGCGGACCGCGTCGAGCACCGCGCCACGGCGTTTGCCGATCTCCGCCGCCGACGCCCGCTTCATAAGGCGCACTGCGGCATTGGCGTCGGACAGCCCGGCGATCTGGGCCTCGTAGGTCATCACGCCTACCACCTCGAAGCCGCGGCGCACCGCCGCGCTCGCGAGCGCGGCGGCCTGATCCGGCGAGCGCACCGGCGAACGGCGCACGCCGAGGTGGAGCGGGCCGATCCGCAGAGAAGCGTCCACGTCCAGGCACACGCGCGGGTGCACTCGGTCGGTGCCTACGGCGGCGCGGATCAGCTCGAGGTGGGCGACATCGTCGATCATCAGCGTGATCGACCGCACCAGGATGTCGTCAGCAGCCAGTTCGGCCAGTGCCGCCCGATCCACACTGGGGTAGCCGAGCAGGATGTCGCGGGCCCCGTGGCCCACCAGCCAAAGAGCCTCGCGCAGGGAGTAGGCCATGATGCCGGCGAAACCGCCGGCGGCGGTGAGATCGGCGCCGAGCACTTCGGCGAGGACGGCGCGGCAGCGCACAGACTTACTGGCGATACGAATCGGTGTGCCGCCGGCGCGGCGGACCAGATCGGCGGCGTTCGCGCGCAACACGGCCAAGTCGAGGGCGGCCAAGGGTGGTTCGAGTTCTGCGGTGGCGGCGTCCAGCCCCGCGATCGGCGACGTCTCGGTCACCAGCATCACTCAACCATCAAACTGGTCAGGCGTCCAGTAACCCTGGTAAGCTACAACTCGACGGCCTTCGTTGCCAAGCAACAGACGAGATCGTCCATGACAACCAGCATGGTTTCATCGTTGCCGTCGGCCAGCCAGCGCAGAACGGCTCCCCGGACCAGTGAGACGACATAGGCGGCGATCGCCTCCACCGGTTCGATCCACTGGGTCGCCGATCGCGCGGCGCACAACTTCAGAAACGCGCCGACCTCGGTGTCCATCTCCTGGTACGCAGCCAACGCGGTCGGGTCATTCGCACACGAGGTTCGCAGACCCCAGCGAGCGCTCAGCGTGTGCACTGTCGCCTCATATGCCTTGATGTGCTTGGTCGGGGCGGCCGTAATCAACGGCCAGTACGCACTGACCCCCGCGTGCAGTAGGACCCGCAGCGCACGGACCCCGGTGTAATCGAGCCCGGCCGCCGCGCCTTCGACCGCCTCGCAGATGGTCGGCCGCAGCCGTGCCCCTGCCACTTCTCCACGTACGCTCAACGACGACTCCCTCAGGGAAAGAACGCGACGCACCTACGTCGGCGCGACTCGCTGAACATGGCGGGCAACCTCGGGAAACCCCCCAGGCTGCCCGGTCCAACGCTCACCAATGGTAGTGCGCTTTCGGGGTTTGAGAACAGTTTCAGTGGGTAATTCCAGACCAGAAGAATGTTTTGTTACCCAAACGGAATGCCCGTCTGGGCACCGCTCGGCGCGCGGAATTCCTGCCATGCCGGTGGATCTCAGCCGTGCCCGGCTCCATGAGAAACCGTCAACCACTCTACGGTCCGGCTGTCAGCGCACCGCATCCTGTGATCGATCACACATTAGAATCACTCAAATCGGGCCTTGTCCCAATCCGGTGCCACCACGCCTTTCCGCCATCAGGCCGATAACCTGGATCCGTGACTGTCTCGCCCCCCGCCGATCAGTATTTCCTCTCCGGCACGTTCAACTTCCGGGACACCGGCGGGTTGCGCACGGTCGACGGCGCCAAGGTTCGCCCGAGCGTGCTACTGCGCTCGGCTCAACTGAGCGGGCTGGACGACGACGGCCATGCGGCCCTGCGCGAGTTGCGCATCAACCACGTGCACGACCTGCGCGGACACCACGAGATCGACCACTTCGGCGCCGACCGGCTGCCCGAGGGCATCCGGCTCGCCGTCACTCCGTTCGACTCCAGGATGGCCGAGGCACCGCCACACGAAGCGACCGCGCAGACCGCCTACACCCACATGCTCGAGGTCTATCGAATGTTTCCCGCGCTGCCCGAGGCGCACGCCGCGATCGTCGCCATCGCCGAGTCCATCGTGCGTGACGAGGGCGCCGTGCTCGTGCACTGCGCCGCGGGCAAGGACCGGACCGGCTGGGCCGTTGCCACGATCCTGCGCGCCG
Organism: Nocardia sp. NPDC049220; assembly: GCF_040647855.1. Taxonomy (NCBI): domain Bacteria; kingdom Bacillati; phylum Actinomycetota; class Actinomycetes; order Mycobacteriales; family Nocardiaceae; genus Nocardia; species Nocardia sp. NPDC049220. The sequence goes on along the minus strand of NZ_JBEZDA010000001.1, from coordinate 50,870 downwards.
TCGGCGTCACCGAGGCCGACATTCTGGCCGACTACCTACTCAGCAACGGAGCCATTCCGGCCCTTCGCTCGCTGATCACCTCGAAACTGCTTGCCGGTGAGGAGATCTCGGTAGACCTGCTGGGCGTGCGCGAGGAGTACCTCGACATCGCGGGCGACGCGATGCGCGAGTTGCATGGTGATCTCGACGGCTACCTGTCCGCGATCGGATTCGGCGCCGACCTACTCGCTCGGCTGCGCACGCGAATGCTGGAGTGAGACGAAATCATTCGGCGCTCACCACATCCCTGCGCACCAGGCCGTCGGCGTCGATGGTCACCTGATCGCCGGTGTGGAACCAGGTTCCAGTGAACCGCGCGGCAGTGGTGGTCGGGTCGTTCCAGTAGCGCGGCGTGACATTCGGTCCACGGCACAGCAACTCGCCGTGGCCCACGGTCGCCTTCGGGCCCCACAGCGCCAATTCGGTACCACCGAAGGGAAATCCGAGTACCACTTCAGGGTCCAACCGGCCCGCCGACCGCTCGGCGTCGTCCACGGCGAGGCCGATGCCACTGGTCTCGGTCGCGCCCCAGACCGACCACTGGCGGGCACTCGGGAACATGCCGCGCAGTTGCGCCGCGAGGTCGGCGGACGTGGCCGGTACGGCGGCGCGTTCCGAGCGGTGACCGGCCTTGCTGATCCGGGCGATGCCGTCGGTGCACAAACCATCGGCGCGCAACTCGGCGAGTTCGGGCAGCAGGCCCGCGAAGATCCGCGGGGTCGCCGAGACCATATCGATCCGTTCGGACGCAATGGCTTCGGCGAGCGCTCGGGTACCGCGGGCGAGCACGACGGTGCCACCGACCGCGAAGGTCGGCAGCATTTGATCGACACAGCCGCTGGCATGCGCCAGCGGCAACAGCATCAGGTTGCGTAGCCCGTCGGTCGGCAGATCCAGTGTGGCGACCATCGAACGCACAGCCGACAGCAGGTTCTCGTTGGTCAACTCGACACCCTTGGGCGTGGCGGTTCCGCTGGTGTAGCACAGCAACGCCAGATCACCCAGTGCCGCACCGTCATCGATGTACGCCGCTCCGTCGGGCAATTCGGCGTCACCGCACGCGCGTCCGAGCACGAAATCAGCGCGGCTATCGGCGATCACCCGCTTGGCGACCGCCTCGGGCAGCCCATCGTGCACGAGCACCGGCACCGCGCCACTGAGCAACGCGCCGAGAAAGGACTGCACCCAGCGCGCGCCTGCGGGCATGTGGATGGCGACCCGGTCGCCGTAACCGATCCCGTGCTCTTGCAAACCGCCCGCGATCCGGGAGGCGGAGTGCCACAACTCGCGGTAGGTCAGGCGCGGACCGCCGACCTCCACCACCGCCTCGCGCATGGAGAACGCGTGTACTTGCAGATCCAGCAGCTCGGTCAGCGCGGGCGTGAGGTTTCCGTAGCGCAACACCCCATCGGCGCCCCTGGCCAGCGGGTTGTCCCAGACATGTGGACGGGGCAGGGGATATTCGACGAGCAATGGCGACATTCGTCCTCCGCGTGCCTCGGGTCAGCAGGCACTGCGACTATATGACGGGTGTCACAATTTCGCTGGAATAGGCGGTGAACGTGTCCTACCTGTCACCGGCCGGAGTAACTGGCCTTCCCCGGACCGACCGCGAGGAAGCTGCGTACCGCACCGCGCAGATCGTCGGTGGCGAACAGTCCGGCAGACACCTCCGGCGTCACCGAATCCGCGTGCGCCACACCGCCGGAACGCCATGCTTCGATGATTTTCTTGGTCGCCGCGTGCGCCATCGTCGGGCCTTGAGCCAGCCGGTGGGTCAGGGCCCTCGCCGCCGTGTCGACGTCGTCGTGCACGGCGTTCACCACGCCCCAATCGGCCATGGTCGCCGCGTCGTACAGATCACCGGTCAGCACGAATTCTCGCGCCCGACCGGAGCCCGCCCGCTCGGCGAGGCGCTGCGGGCCGCCCATCGACGGGGTCAGCCCGACCACGGTCTCCACCAGACCGAACTTCGCCTTCGGCGCGGCGAGCAGGATGTCGCAGGCGAGCGCGATCTCGAACGCGGCGGTCAAGGTCAGCCCGTGCGCAGCGAACACCACGGGGCACGGCAGTGCCTCCAGCGGGTGGATAATCTGCGCGAACAGCGTGCGCCACAGTTCGGCGCCCTGCTCGACGGTCAGTCCGTCGAACACGTGCACATCGACACCGCCGGAAACCACCTTGCCCTCCGCGCGCAGCAGGACCGCGCGCGGCGGGCGGGCCGACAACTCGGCGATATCGGCGATCAGGGCGTCCAGCATCGACCGATCGAACAGGTTGAGCGGCGGATGGGCGAGGGTCAACGTCGCCACCTCCGCGCCACTGTTGGTGATCTCGTGTTCCAGCAGCGTCGCCTTCGGTGCACTCATCCGACCAGCCTAGGACCTCGATCTGCGACACTGTTCTGGTGACCAAGTCGGCCAGCGAAAGCGGTTCCTACGTCGAACCCGGCGAGTTCGAACGGGACACCAACTACATCACCACCCGGATCACGGCCGATGGCCGCGACGGCTATCCGGTCGAACCGGGGCGCTACCGGCTGGTCGCCGCGCGAGCCTGCCCGTGGGCCAACCGGACGCTGATCGTGCGCCGCCTGCTCGGACTCGAAGAGGTGCTCTCGCTCGGCCTGTGTGGCCCCACCCACGACAAGCTCAGCTGGACCTTCGACCTGGATCCCGGCGGAGTCGACCCGGTGCTCGGGATCCCCCGGCTGCGTGACGCGTATCTGGCTCGGTTCCCGGAGTACCCCCGCGGCATCACGGTGCCCGCGATCGTGGACGTGCCGACCGGGCAGGTCGTCACCAACGACTACGCACAGATCACCCTGGACTTCGCCACGGAGTGGACCGACCTGCACCGGCCCGGTGCGCCGCAGCTGTACCCAGAGGCGCTGCGCGCGGAGATCGACGAGGTGAGTCTCGCGGTGTTCCGCGACGTCAACAATGGCGTCTACCGCTGCGGTTTCGCCGGGGCGCAGGACGCGTACGACGCCGCCTACGACCGTCTCTTCCACCGGCTGGACTGGCTGTCGGAACGCCTTGCCACGCAACGCTATCTGGTCGGCGATACGATCACCGAGGCCGACGTGCGGCTGTTCACCACGCTGGCTCGATTCGATCCGGTGTACCACGGGCACTTCAAATGCAACCGCTCCAGACTGACCGAGATGCCCGTGCTCTGGGCCTACGCGCGCGACCTCTACCAAACTCCCGGTTTCGGCGACACCATCGACTTCGGGCAGATCAAGACGCACTACTACGTCGTGCACCGCGACATCAACCCGACCGGGATCGTCCCGCAGGGACCCGACCTGTCGAACTGGCTGACGCCGCACGGGAGGGAAGCCCTCGGCGGCAGACCGTTCGGCGACGGGACCCCGCCACCTCCACCGCGGCCGACCGAACGCGTACCCGCGATATCCGGTCCGGACTAGTGGAACCGATCCGGCCGGGTAGTTCGTTGTACTGACGAGCTGACGGCCACCGGTGCCCTACAGTTCTCCAAGCAGACCGGAAGAGGAGGATGCCGCCGATGTACCAAGGCGCGTTCGAGAAAACGGTGGTTCAGCTGCTCGATACCGGGTCCCGCCTACAGGCACCCGCGGTCGCCAGATACGTCGACCGAATCCGGCGCTCCCATCCGGACGAAAGCCCCGCGCAGGTCATCGAGCGGTTGGAGAAGCAGTACCTGCTCGTGGTGACCGGTAGCGGCAGCGCGGTCGGCGCGACGGCCGCCGTGCCTGGTGTCGGCACCATCGCGGCGATCGCGGCGGTCAGCGCCGAGACCACGTTCTTCATGGAAGCGTCGGCGGTGTTCACGCTCGCGGTGGCGGCCGTGCACGGCATCTCGCCGGAGGACCAGGAGCAGCGCAGGGCGCTGGTGCTCGCCGTCGTGCTCGGTGAGAGCGGTATGGAGATCGTGCAGAAGAGCGTCGGCACGTCGGCGAAGAACTGGGGCGCCGTGTTCGCGAACCGGATTCCCGGCCTGTCGAGCATGAACGATTCGCTGTTGAAGCGGTTCATCATCCGGTTCATCACCAAGCGCGCGGCGCTCATGGCGGGCAAGGTGCTGCCCGCGGGCATCGGCGCGGTGATCGGAGGCGCGGGCAACCGCGCACTGGGCAAGGCGACGATCACCAACGCGCGCAAGGCCTTCGGGCCCGCGCCGGTGGTGTGGTCCACCGACCGGCATCTCATCGTCGACGCCGATCCGCTCGCCGCGATCGATCCGACGAAGCCACAACCTCCGGCCCCGCCGCGATGAGCGGAGCGCGTCAGCTCGCACTCTCGGTCCGGGCCCTGACCAAGCGGTACGACGTGACGACCGCCGTGGAGAACGTGAGTTTCACCGTGGCGTTCGGCACGACGGCGGCTCTGGTCGGTCCGCCCGGCGCGGGCAAGACCACCATCCTGCGAGTGCTGCTCGGCCTGACCTCCGCTACTTCCGGAACCGCCTCGGTCGCGGGACCCACGGCGGCCGGGTCCGCGCCCGGTCATGCTGTCGGTGGCGTGCTCGCACCGCGCGGTCTGCATCCGGCCAGGACGGCGCGAGATCATCTGCGCATCTACGCGGCCGCGGCGAGTGTCGCGGCCGCCCGGGTGCTCGAGGTGCTGGAGATGGTCGATCTGCGCGCGGCGGCCGCGACGAAGATCGGCGCCATGTCGCTCGGGCAGCAGACCCGGCTCGCGCTGGCGACCGCGCTGCTCGGCGATCCCGCGTTGCTCGTGCTCGACGAGCCGATGAACGGACTCGACACCGCCGAAAGTGCCTGGCTGCGAGACTTTCTGCGCGAGCACAGCCGACGAGGCGGCAGCGCGCTACTGTCCAGCGAAAGCCTCGCGGCGGTGCTCCCCGGGGCGGACAGCCTGATCGTATTGAACGAGGGCACCGTGATCTACGAGGGCAGCCCGGCGCGGCTGCGGCGCGGACATCCGGATCGGCTGGTCGTTGCGGCGTCGTCGCCGATCGCACTGGCGACCATGCTTGCCGCTCGAGGCTTTACCGACGCGGTGATTCGCACCGATGGACGGCTCGCCGTGGCCGAGGCGACCGAGCCACAGATCAGGGCGGCGGCCGCTGCCGCGCACGTTCGGCTGGACAGCATCATCCCCGACCAGATCCACCCCGACCGGGTACTCGCGTCGTTGACCAAACCCACCGCCGCTCCCGCACCGCGGTATCCGGGTCCGCCCGCGCCCGTCGGAGTCGCCAACCAACAACCGTCGCCGATGCCCTACGGAATCTCACGATGATCCCCCGCCTTCCGCCAGACCTCCTGCCGAATGTCGACGCCGAGGTCCGCAAGACCCTCACCTTGCCGGCGACCCGCGTACTCGGCTACTCGATTCTCGGCATCGCCTTGATCGCCGGTATCGGGTCGGCGAGCCTGGCCGGCCCGGCGGACCCCAAGGGCGAACCGGCCACCGGAGCCGCGACGATCGGGCTCTACGTGGGTCTCGCGGTACTCGTGCTCGCGGCCGCGGTCTTCGGCGCCGTAGCCGGCGGCGGGGAATATCAGCATCACACCATGCCGGTGACCGCGCTGTTCAGCGCCGATCGTGATCGGCTCGCCGCAGCCAAGTTTCTGGTCACCGGGTGCTTCGCCTTGGCGACGGCGTTCCTGGTGGAATTGGTCGCTCTCGTCCCCCTGCTCGGCATCGGCCGGGGCAAATTCGGCTTCACCGCCGAGTTGGTCGCCGTGCTCGGCGGCGGGTTGCTCGCCGCGGTCTGCTGGTCACTGATCGGCGCGAGCGTCGGCATCCTGCTGCGTTCGTCCGTCACGGCGGTGTGGTTGCTGCTCGGCGGAATCATCGTCGCCGAGCCGCTGTTGTGGCTGATCGCGCGCGGTATCGGCATGGCCGAGAGCGTGACCCTACTGCCGGTCTCGGCCACCATCGGCACGGTGGCGGTCGGCTCCTATCCCGACAGCGATTTCCTCGCCCCCACGCCGGCCGCCATAGTGGTCCTGCTGCTGTGGACCGTCGGCTTCGGTGCGGCGAGCTGGTGGAGCCTGCGCACCCGCGATCTGTGATCCTCGCCGAGCAGACGGCGTGCGCTACTCATCGACGGGTATCGGTACCGTCGATGAGTAGCGCATGACGGCAAAGAGGGTGAGCACCAGACGTGAACGGGGGCGCCGGTCCGGGGTGGATACGGAGGCTGTGGGCCGAATGCAGGCCACACGGCAGGGTGCTGGGCGGGATCGCGACGGCGGTACTGGTCGGCGCGATGGTCGAGACCGCGGGGCCGCTGCTGACCAAGCGAGCGGTCGACGCCGCGGGCAGCGCTGACACGGCCGCGATCGGCGCGGTCGCGGGATTGATCGTGCTGGTGGCGATCGGCCGGTCCCTGGCGGGGTTCGGGCGCCGGATGCTGGCCGGCCGACTGTCGTTGGACGTGCAACACACGTTGCGGTTGGACATCCTCGGGTCGTTGCAGCGGCTGGACGGCACCGGACAGGACACCATCCGCACCGGGCAGGTGGTATCGCGGTCGATCACCGATCTGCAGCTGGTGCAGGGTCTGCTGGCGATGGCCCCGCTGTCGGGCATGGCGTTGCTGGAGTTCGTGCTCGCCGCCGCGGTCATGGTCTGGCTCTCGCCGCCGTTGGCGGCCGTCGCGCTGCTGGTGGTTCCCGCGATCGCGGTCGTGGTCTACCGGATGCGCCCCCGGTTGCACGCGGCGACCTGGTCGGCGCAACAGCGCGCCGCCGACCTCGCGCAGCACGTGGAGGAGACCGTCACCGGCGTGCGGGTGGTCAAGGGCTTCGGGCAAGAAGCGCGGATGGTCGACCTGGTGGAACGGCTCGGCCGCCGGCTGTTCGCCGAGCGGATGCGCGCCGCGCGGATCGACGCCGCTTTCGCGCCGACCGTCGCGGCGATTCCGCAGGTCGGCATGGTCGCGGTGATCGCGCTCGGAGGTCTGCTCGCGCTGCACGGGATGATCGGGATCGGTACCTTCGTCGCGTTCGCCGCCTACGTCGCCACCATGACCGGTACCGCGCGCATCCTGTCGTCGGTGATCGTGATGGCCCAGCTGACCAGGGCCGCGGCCGAGCGAGTTTTTCAGGTGATCGACGCGGCGCCCGATCTCGCCGATCCGGAACATCCGGTCGTGCTGCCGGACGGACCGCTCGGCATCGAAATCGACGCACTCACCTTCGGCTTCGACGCCGATCAGCCCATTCTGCGCGAGTTGGATCTGCGGGTGCGGCCCGGCGAGACGGTGGCGATCATCGGACCGGCAGGCTCGGGCAAGTCCACGCTCGCCCTGCTGCTTCCCCGGTTCTACGCACCGAATTCCGGCAGCATCCGATTGTGGTCCAACTATGCCGTGTCGCAGGCACAACGCGACAATGGAGCGGACCACTCCAGCCTCGAACAGTCACGCACAGGCGATGCGCTCGGTGTCGACATCGCCGACGTCCGCGCCGCCGACCTGCGCGCTGCGATCGGTGTCGTCTTCGATGACCCCTTCCTGTTCTCCGACACCATCGCCGCCAACATCGCGCTGGGGCGACCGGAGGCCACCGACGAGGAGATCAGGCAGGCAGCGGCACAAGCCGCCGCCGACGACTTCATCACCGAACTGCCCGACGGATACGACACCGTGGTCGGCGAGCGTGGCCTCACCCTCTCCGGCGGACAGCGGCAGCGGGTCGCTCTGGCCAGGGCATTGCTGGCGCGGCCGCGCATCCTGGTACTCGACGACGCCACCTCCGCGGTGGACGCGGTGACCGAGGCCGCGATCTTCGACGCGCTGCCCGACGACGGCGAACGGACCACGCTCATCCTGGCGCACCGGGAATCAACTCTCGCGCACGCTGACCGCGTCGTCCGGCTGCCCGCACCCACCGGGCACGTCGCCGCCGCACCGGACACCGGGGCTGCCGGAATCCGGACCGGGCGGGCACCATCCGCGCGTCCCGGCGGCGGCGCTTTCGCGGGCGCGGCGGCAGACCTGAGCGAGACGCCCGAGTTGCGCCGCGCCATCGAGCGCCTGCCACCCGCCACCGAGCAACCGGAGCTGGACGCACAGCGCTTGCGCGCGCCCGATCCGTTGTTCCGGCTTACCCGCATGCTGCGCCCGGTCCGCCTGCTGGTGCTGACGGTGATGGCGCTGCTGGCGGCGGACGCGCTGATCGGCATCGCGTTCCCGCCGCTGGTGCGCTACGCGATCGATGACGGCGTGCTCGGCGATCACGCCGAGGTGCTCGTGCACACCACCCTGTTCGGGGTCGCCCTGGCCGCCACCGGATGGGCGGTCGGTGCGGCGACCACGGTGCTGACCGCGCGCACCGGGGAGCGGGTGCTGTTCACCCTGCGGGTGCGCAGCTTCGCGCACTTGCAACGACTAGGGCTGGACTATTACGAACGTGAACTCTCCGGCCGGATCATGACCAGGATGACCACCGACGTCGATGCCCTGTCGACATTCCTGCAGACCGGGGTGGCCAGCGCCCTGGTCGGAGTGCTGACGCTGGTGGGCATCGCGGTCGCGCTGCTGGTGATCGATGTCTCGCTGGCGCTCGTGGTGCTGGTGACGCTGCCCGTTCTGATCTTCGCCACGGCACTGTTCCGACGGGTGTCGTCCACCGCGTACACGGTGTCGCGGGAGCACGTATCGGCAGTCAACGCCGATTTCCAGGAGAACGTCTCTGGATTGCGTGCGGTGCAGGCCAACCGGCACGAGCCACGTGCGGCCCGCCGCTTCGCCGAGTACTCGCAGCGCTACCGCGACAGCCGGATGCGGGCGCAACGGGCCATCGCACTCTATTTCGCGTTCGTCGTCGGATGGGCGGATCTGGCGCTGGCCGCGGTGGTATTCGTCGGGGCGCGCGAGGTCGCCGCCGATGCCACCAGCGCCGGAACGCTGATCGCGTTCGTGCTGTATCTGCAGCTGTTGTTCGGGCCGATCATGCAGCTGTCCCAGGTGTTCGACGGGTACCAGCAGGCCCGGGTCGGCCTGCGCCGGATAGGTGAGTTGCTGCGCACGCCTTCGTCGATCACCGCCGATCCGGCCGACCCGGCGCCGATCGAGGCGGGGTTACGCGGCGACGTCGCCTTCGATGACGTCCGATTCCGGTACGCGGGCAGTCCGGTTCCGGCTCTGGACGGTGTGTCGCTGCGGATCCCGCCGGGTTCCACCCTCGCCCTGGTCGGGCCGACCGGCGCGGGCAAGTCGACCGTCGTCAAGTTGTTGGCACGTCTGTATGACCTGCCCGGTGATGTGTCGAACGGCACAGACGGTGCTGTGCCGGATTCCGATGTGGTGGAAGTCTCGACATCGGGCGGATCCGGACCCGCCGGCGGTGCTGTCGCAACGAAGAACAGAGCGGTCCCGGCCGTGCGCGACAGTGCCGGTGCGGCCGAACAGAACGGTGCCGACCCCGTCCGACCTGGCGCGATCCGCGTGGACGGTGTCGATATCCGCGACTACCGCCTCGCCGATTACCGCGCCCGCCTCGGCATCGTCCCGCAGGAAGCGCACCTGTTCACCGGCAACGTGGCAAGCAACATCGCCTTCGGAAAACCGTCCGCGACCCCCGCGGAGATCGACGCAGCCGCCGCCGCGGTCGGCGCGACCGACATGATCGCCGCCCTGCCGCTCGGGATGGGCCAGCCGGTCGGCGAGCGCGGCCGCGGACTTTCGGCGGGACAGCGTCAACTGATCGCGCTCGCCCGCGCCGAACTGGTGGCCCCTGATCTGCTGCTGCTCGACGAGGCCACCGCGACGCTCGATCCGGAAGCCGAGGCATCGGTGCTGGCAGCGAGCCGATCGCTGAGTCGAAACCGCACCACGGTGATCGTCGCGCACCGGCTCGGCACCGCCGCGCGCGCAGACCAGATCGCCGTGGTCGACCACGGAAAAATCGTGGAATTCGGTGCGCACGTCGAACTACTCGCGGCCGCGGGACCGTATGCCCGGCTGTGGGCAGCGGCACACGAGACCGAAGGAATATTCTCAGGTACTGACGAGTCGTCACCAATGTGGTCGGGGGTGTCGGGTGGTCGGTAGATCCGCCGATCGGCTGCTGGGCCTATCCTCGGATAGGGCGCATCGGCGCGATTGCTGATCCCCGTGCCGGGCACGTCACACACGTCGCAGCGCAAAGAACGAAATGAGGCGAACACCTGCTGTGAGCAGCACAACTTCCCAGTTCGGACAGAACCAGTGGCTAGTCGACGAGATGTATCAGAAGTACAAGCAGGATCCATCTTCGGTCGACGCGAGCTGGCACGAGTTCCTGGCCGACTACACGCCTGAGGTGAGCGGTGATTCTGGTAACAGCCAGACCGCCGCCGCGCCCGCGCCACAGAATGCCGCCCCGACTCCGGCAGCCGCGCCGTCACCAGCTCCGGCCACCGCGGTCGCTGCTCTCGCCGCCCCGAAGACGGCCCCCGCGGCGGCCTCGAAGCCCGCCCCGGTCACCGCACGCGCCCCGCAGACCACCCCGGCACCGACCTCGAACGCGGCGCCCACCTCCGGTCCGAAGCAAGCCGACACCGCCACCGATGAGACCAAGGTGCTGCGTGGCGCCGCGGCGGCGGTGGCGAAGAACATGGCCGCTTCGCTGGCCATCCCCACCGCGACCAGTGTGCGCGCCATCCCGGCCAAGCTGATGATCGACAACCGCCTGGTCATCAACAATCACCTCGCCCGCACCCGCGGCGGCAAGATCTCCTTCACCCATCTGCTCGGCTACGCCATCGTGCACGCGGTCCGGGCATTCCCGAACATGAACCGGCACTACGCCGAGATCGACGGCAAGCCGAACGCGGTCACCCCTGCGCACACCAACCTCGGCCTCGCCATCGACCTGCCGGGCAAGGACGGCAGCCGCTCCCTGGTCGTCGCGGCCATCAAAGGCTGCGAGGCGATGACCTTCGGGCAGTTCCACACCGCCTACGAGGACGTCGTGCGCCGCGCTCGCGAAGGCAAGCTGACCGCCGAGGACTTCTCGGGTGTCACCATCTCGCTGACCAATCCCGGCACCATCGGCACCGTGCATTCGGTCCCCCGCCTGATGAACGGGCAAGGCGCGATCATCGGCGCGGGCGCCATGGAGTACCCGGCCGAGTTCCAGGGCATGAGCGACGAGCGCATCGCCGAGCTCGGCATCGGCAAGCTGATGACGCTGACCTCCACCTACGACCACCGGATCATCCAGGGCGCGGAGTCCGGTGACTTCTTGCGCACCATCCATCAGTTGCTCATCGCCGACGAGTTCTACGACGAGATCTTCCACGGCCTCGGCGTGCCGTACGAGCCGGTGCGCTGGCGCAAGGACGTCCGGGAGCGCGGTGTCGACAAGAGCGCGCGCGTGATGGAAATGATCGCGGCATACCGCAATCGCGGCCACCTGATGGCCGACACCGATCCCCTGCGCCTGGTCAAGGACAAGTTCCGCAGCCACCCGGACCTCGACGTCACCCAGCACGGCCTGACCCTCTGGGACCTGGACCGCACGTTCAACGTGGCGGGCTTCCACGGTCAGGATCAGATGAAGCTGCGCGACGTGCTGTCGGTCCTGCGCGATGCCTACTGTCGCCATGTCGGTGTGGAGTACACCCACATCCTCGATCCCGAGCAGCTGGAGTGGATCCAGGAGCGGGCCGAGCAGAAGCACGCGAAACCGACTGTCGCGCAACAGAAGTACATCCTGAACCGGCTGAACGCGGCCGAGGCGTTCGAGACCTTCTTGCAGACCAAGTACGTCGGGCAGAAGCGCTTCTCGCTGGAAGGCGCCGAGACCGTCATCCCGATGATGGACGCTGTCATCGACCAGTGCGCCGAGCACTCGCTCGACGAGGTCATCATCGGTATGCCGCACCGTGGCCGCCTGAACGTGCTGGCCAACATCGTCGGCAAGCCCTACTCGAAGATCTTCACCGAGTTCGAGGGCAACATGAACCCGGCGGGCGCGCACGGCTCCGGCGACGTGAAGTACCACCTCGGCGCGCACGGCACCTACCTGCAGATGTTCGGCGACAACGAGATCGAGGTCTCACTGACCGCCAATCCCTCCCACCTGGAGGCGGTCGACCCGGTCCTGGAGGGTCTGGCCCGCGCCAAGCAGGACCTGCTGGACAAGGGCGATGGCCCGGAGGGCTACTCGGTTGTGCCGCTGATGCTGCACGGCGACGCCGCGTTCGCCGGTCAGGGCGTGGTCGCCGAGACGCTGAACCTGTCGGGTCTGCGCGGTTACCGCGTCGGTGGCACCATCCACATCGTGGTGAACAACCAGATCGGCTTCACCACGGCGCCGGAGAACAGCCGCTCCACCGAGTACTCCACCGACCTCGCGAAGTTCATCGGCGCGCCGATCTTCCACGTGAACGGCGACGACCCGGAGGCGTGCGACTGGGTGGCGCGTCTGGCGGTCGACTTCAAGCAGAAGTTCCGCAAGGACGTCGTGATCGACATGATCTGCTACCGCCGTCGCGGCCACAACGAGGGCGACGACCCGTCGATGACCCAGCCGTACATGTACGACGTCATCGACACCAAGCGGTCGGTCCGCAAGGCCTACACCGAGAGTCTGATCGGCCGTGGCGACATCTCGCTGAAAGAGGCCGAGGACGCGCTGCGCGACTACCAGGGCCAGCTGGAGCGCGTGTTCAACGAGGTCCGTGAGCTGGAGAAGTATTCGCCGGAACCGAGCGAATCGGTCGAGGGCGACCAGACGGTGCCCGCGACCGTCGTGACCGCCGTGGACAAGACGGTCCTGCAACGCATCGGCGACGCGTTCCTCAACGTGCCCGATGGCTTCAACGTGCATCCGCGGGTCAAGCCGGTGCTGGAGAAGCGTCGCGAAATGGCCTACGAGGGCAAAGTCGACTGGGCCTTCGCCGAGTTGCTGGCTTTCGGCACGCTGATCGACGAGGGCCGCGCGGTGCGCCTGACCGGTCAGGACTCGCGTCGCGGCACCTTCACCCAGCGGCACGCGGTGATCATCGACCGCAAGACCGCCGAGGAGTACACCCCGCTGCACAACATCGGCAGCGAGCACCCGGGCTGGTTCGCGGTGCACGACTCGGCCCTGAGTGAATTCGCCGCTGTCGGTTTCGAATACGGCTACTCGCTGGGCAACCCCAATGCGCTGGTGTTGTGGGAGGCGCAGTTCGGTGACTTCGTCAACGGCGCCCAGCCGATCATCGATGAGTTCATCTCCTCCGGTGAAGCCAAGTGGGGCCAACTGTCGGACGTCGTGCTGCTACTGCCGCACGGCCACGAGGGCCAGGGCCCGGACCACACCTCCGGCCGCATCGAGCGCTTCCTACAGCTGTGCGCGGAAGGTTCGATGACCGTCGCGGTGCCGTCCACCCCGGCGAACTACTTCCACCTGCTGCGCAGGCACGCACTGGACGGCATCCGCCGCCCGCTGATCGTCTTCACCCCGAAGTCGATGCTGCGCAACAAGGCCGTGGTCTCGGACCTGAAGGACTTCACCGAGAGCAAGTTCCGCTCGGTGTTCGACGAGCCCGCCTACGAGCAGGGCATCGGCGACCGCAGCAAGGTGAAGCGGATTCTGCTGACCAGCGGCAAGCTCTACTACGAGCTGGCTGCCGAGAAGGCCAAGCAGAAGCGTGAGGATGTCGCGATCGTACGGATCGAGCAGCTCTACCCGCTGCCGACCTTCCGCCTGAACGAGGCGCTGGCCGGTTACGCCAACGCCACCGACATCGTCTGGGTCCAGGAGGAACCGGCCAACCAGGGCGCATGGCCCTTCTTCGGCCTCAACCTCCCGGAGATTCTGCCCGACCGCCTCGGCAGACTGCGCCGCATTTCCCGCCGCGCCATGTCGGCCCCCTCTTCGGGTTCGAGCAAGGTGCATGCGGTGGAGCAGGCCGAGATCGTCGCGGAAGCGTTCGAACCGACCGCATAGTCCCCGGACCTGACGCCGGGTCGAATCGCTCTCTCACTCAGTGCGATTCGACCCGGCGTTCGTCTTTCGACCGACTGTGTCGCCGGCAGTTGGGCAGTCCCGCCCCGGCGACATCTCGACAGCTATCGAGGGTGTCGGAGCAGGCCCGCGACAGCGCGGTGGCGGCAGATCACGGAGTTGTCGTCCGAGGCTTGCGCCAGCGGACCAGGGCGAGCACGGCGAGGCCGATCCCGACGATCACCAGAGCGACCGGCAGCCATATTCCGAGCACCGACAATATCGTCGAGTTCTTCGACATCGTGTCCGCGGCGGCGGAAACCTCGGAGTCCGCCGTATGCAGCTTCACGATCGACAGCGGAAGCGTCGGCACGTCCTTTCCGTCTACCGGAACGGTCACCGCCATCGTTTGGGCTTGGTCGACCTTCAGCGGCGCGCCGAGTCGATTGTCCACCGCGGCCGCGATCACATTCGTGCTGCCGAACCCGATGTTCACCACGTCAGGCAGGGTCGGCAGTGCCGCAGTGAGGATCGCGCGCGATGATTCCGGTACGACACCCGCCTGCAACAAGCCGGCCACCGCCGTCTTGGGAAGCTGCTTCGGGAAGTCTTTGAATTGGGCGAGGACAGTCGGGCTGGTGATCGGACCGGCAGCATCCACCTTGTAGTTGAACACCTCGCGGCCGGCGAGAGTGCCCTCGTCGATGTAGGTGGCCGCCTGGGCTGAGCGAGTCACCGAGTCGTAGAGGGTAGTGCCATCCTTCGGCGGATCCATCGGCCAGCTGAAGGCTATGCCACTGTGCGCCTCGAACGTTGCCTGCTTGTCCGCGGGGACCAGCGACTGTTGTTGACTTTCGCTAATCGCGACCGGCGAATAGTCCACGCGGTTCACGGCATAGGTGTGCACATCGTCCTGCGTGGACGCGTCCGGCAGGTTGAGTACCGCCTTGCTGGTGATGATGGCGGTGTCTCCGTCGACCGCGTCGACGGTGAGCGAGCGGTCGGCGGTGATCGGCAGCTCCGGCGTGAGCAGATTCGCCAGATCGTTGGACGCGAACGCCTGCGGATTCAGCGCCTGCACTGTGCCTTCGTACTTCTGCGCCTGGTTCAGGTCGGCGGGCAGTTTCGTCAGCGACGGCAACGCCACGAACTTGATGATCACCGCGCCGATGATCAGGACGATCCCCAACACCAGCCAAAGCATTGAGGATTTGCGGACAGACATCGATGAGCTCCCTTGGTGCCGATGGGCCATAGGCGCACGCTCTTGATCAGGGCGCGCGCGCTGGACCAGTGATTCGCCGCTGCGACCTGTCGATGCGCCGGGTCAGAGGTGTGGCGAACCATCCCAGCTCCTTGCGGTCTACCAGACAGCGTGTTGTGACCCGAATCACCTTATCCGCCTTGGGGATATCTATCGCTGGATTGCAGAATCGAGCGAAACCCACCGCAACCGGCTCACCCGGCCCCAGCCGTGGAACGCTGCGGACCGCCGGGCGAACATGCTGGCACAGGGACGCCCCGGCGACCTAGTACTGCAACGGCACCTGGGTGATGCTGCTGGGATGTCGATGGGGTGCGCGATGACCTTCGTGATTACGTGGTCGAGCAGCTAGGTGACCCGGAGGCGGTGTTGGCGGCCGATGAGACCGGGTTCTTGAAGAAGGGAGTGCGCTCGGCCGGGGTTCAGCGGCAATACGCCGGTACCGCCGGACGTACGGAGAACTGCCAGACCGGGGTTTTCCTGGCCTACACGTCGCGGCACGGGCACGCGTTGATCGATCGGGAGCTGGATGTCCCGCAGTCGTCGACAGAGGACCGGCAGCGCTGCCGTGCGGCGGGTATCCCCGACGAGGTCGAGTTCGCGACCAAGCCCCGCCAGGTCATCGCCATGCTCGAGCGGGTGTTGGCGGCGCGGGTGCCGTTTTCCTGGTTCACCGCTGACGGAGCCTACGGCCAGGCCGGTTACCTGCGGCAACGACTGGAGCAGCGTGACGTGTTCCATGTGATGGCCACCCGCTGCGACGACCGGCTCGCCACCCGGCCGGATCGAGCGGATCGATGTGCTGGTGGCCGAGATGTCGGTGTCGTCGTGGCAGCGGCTGTCGGTCGGCGCGGGCGCGCACGGACCCGCGGATACGACTGGGTCCGCAAACCGATCGGCGGGACCTGAGCCAAAGGCCGCAGCCACTGGCTGCTGGCTGCTGGCTGCTGGCTGCTGGCTGCTGGCTGCTGGCTGCTGGCTGCTGGCTGCTGGCGCGACGCTCGATCAGCGACCCGACCGAGGTCGCCTACTACGTCTGCTACGGGCCGAAGACCTCCCGCCTGGCCGATCTGGCCTGGGTCGCCGGATCATGTTGGCACATCGAGGAGGCGTTTCAGCAGGCCAAGAACGAGGCCGGCCTCGACGACTACCGGGTCCGCGCCTATCGGGCCCGGTATGCCCACATCACGTTGTCCATGCTCGCCCTGGCATGGCTGGCCGCTCCAGAGCTGTTGCAAAAGGGAAACCAGCCCAGACGATGAGGGCATCGCGCTGGCCCTACCCGAAATACGCCGGTTGCTGATGAATCTCGTTCTGCGACCTGTCAACCCAGCCGATGAAGTGCGGCTGGTCACGATGTCGTCGCCGCCGGCAACACCAAGCCCGCCTCAGCCACTACGAACGCCGAGGCCACCCACTCACCCGAGTGTCGGTCGCAGCCCTCAACCAGCGTTGACGAGCCAGTTGAGTTCGGTACGAAGATCAGCCGGATCCATGTCCGGAGCCGGTCGCGTGTGATACACCTCCCACCGCACCGGGCCAGGGAGGCAATCACGCTCGTCGATCCAGGACCGCAACCGATCCCATGCGGTGCTCAAACCGTCGAAGCCACCGAGATGCACGACTCGAGCAACCCGGCCGCCTGGCAGACTACCGGCGATGACACCGCGTTCCGGTCGGACGACCCGATCGACGGGGAACCCGACCTCCAGGTCGATCAACCCGCCCGACACTCCCCGATACAAGCCGAACGCCCCACCACCGATCACCGCTTCTTGCGCAGCGACGACCTCCGACAACACGCGAAACGATGTATCGAAGAAGTCGCGCAGCTCAGACGGCGCAACCGTGCCACGAACAACCGCCGTCGTCGCCTCGACAGCGTCGACCAGGTCAGGATCGACCGCAAAACCTCCAGCGATGTAATTCACCACAAACTCTCCTCGATGGCGAAGGAACCCTTCCACATCACAGACGCCGCAGCCGTCCACAACTCATCGGCCCCGAATCATCCAAGGTGCCGTTGCAGTACTAGGGGACATTGCCGAATGCGGCAGTCTCGACTCCAGCGTGCGGCA
Organism: Nocardia sp. NPDC049220; assembly: GCF_040647855.1. Classification (NCBI taxonomy): domain Bacteria; kingdom Bacillati; phylum Actinomycetota; class Actinomycetes; order Mycobacteriales; family Nocardiaceae; genus Nocardia; species Nocardia sp. NPDC049220. The sequence goes on along the minus strand of NZ_JBEZDA010000001.1, from coordinate 33,604 downwards.
CAGGCGACTGACGAGAACGATTGCGGGCCACGGGCGTCGCTGGAGGCTGGTCGCATCAGAGCAGGGCCGATACCCCTTCCAACGCCGCTCGGAGAATTTGTTCGATCTCCACGAAGTGGCTTCGATCGCAGATGAGAGGTGGCGCCAGCTGGATGACCGGTTCTGCGCGATCGTCGGCTCGACAATGCAAACCGGACTCGAAGAGCGTCTTGGACACATGGTGCTGAATGATGCGTGTGGTCTCCTGAGCGCTGAATGACTCCTTGGTGTTCTTGTCCTTGACGATCTCGACCGCGTAGAAGTATCCGACTCCGCGAACATCTCCGACAACCGGCAGATCCAACAGTTTTCCGAGGGTCGAGCAGAACAACGCTTCGTTGGTCCGGACGTGCTCGTAGAGGCCTTCGCGTTCGATGATGTCGAGGTTGGCGAGTGCTACCGCGCAGGAGACGGGATGGCCGCCGTAGGTGGAGCCGTGCATGAAAGTGGCACCATGCCGGAATGATTCGGCGACACGCTCGCTGATCAGTACGGCGCCGAGCGGTGCGTAGCCCGACGTGAGCCCTTTGGCAATGGTGATGAGGTCGGGCTCGTAACCGAATCGTTGGGCGCCGTATTCGTAGCCGAGCCGACCGAATGCGCAGATGACCTCATCTGAAATCAGCAAGACGTCGTGTTTATCGCAGATCTCCCGAACGCGCCGAAAGTATCCGGGTGGCGGGATGAAGCAGCCACCGGTGTTCTGTACCGGCTCGACGAAGACCGCGGCCACGGAGTCGGCTCCCTCGAACTCGATGGCCTCCTCGATACGGTCGGCGGCCCATCGTCCGAAAGCCTCGTGGTCGTCTGCGTGCGCGTCGGCACGGTAGAAATTGGTGTTCGGGACGCGGGTAGAGGTAGGAACCAGTGGCTCGAAATCGACCTTCGCACCGGGAAGGCCGGTGATCGAGAGTGCCCCCATGGAGGTCCCGTGGTAGGCCATGTGCCGACTGATCACCTTGTGCTTGCCCGGTTTTCCGACGAGTTTCCAGTACTTACGTGCCAACTTCCACGCGGTTTCGACCGATTCCCCACCGCTGACCGTGAAGAAGACGTGATCGAGGTCGCCGGGCGTGGTGGCGATCAGTCGTTCGGCAAGTTCGATTGCGACGGGATGCGCAAACCCCCACAGTGGGAAATAACCCAGCTCTCGTGTCTGACGCGCGGCAGCCTCAGCGAGTTCGGCTCGCCCGTGCCCGACCTGTACAGCGAACAAGCCGGCGAGCCCATCGAGGTATCGTTTGCCGTTCGAGTCCCATACGTGCGCTCCTTCGCCGCGAACGATGACGGGGAAGTCGGTTCGGCTGCTTTCAGGGGTGAAATGCAGCCAAAGCGGGTTGTGCGTGCGCTGGCCAGCGCTGGCAGTTGCCAGCGGTACCGGTCCAACCGTTGCAGTCATGTACCTGGTCCCATCGGATATTTGATCAGTATTTGTCAGACGAAATATGACTGAAGCGGCGCGAAACCGTTGAATCCCACAGAGGAATAAGAAGCGGTATACGCTCCGGCAGCTTCGATACGAACCCGATCGCCGATTTCCAGAGACACCGGCAACCAATACGGCTCTTTCTCGTACAAGACGTCGATCGAGTCACATGTGGGACCGGCGAGGATTGCCGGCGCCAGGTCGTCTCCATCCTTCGGCGTGCGAATGACATAACGGATCGCTTCATCCTCGGTCTCCGCCAAGCCCCCGAACCTACCGATATCGAGATAAACCCACCGGGGTCCCGATTGGTCTTTTCGAGCGATCAGGACAACCTCGGCTTCGATCACTCCAGCATCGGCAACCAGGCCACGGCCCGGCTCTATGATGGCTTCGGGCAACGTCCAATCGAAATGACGGCGCAGTGCGTGATCGATCGAAGCGGCGTAATCGTCGATGGGTGGCACTTCTTCCCGGTATTGTGCAGCAGGAAAGCCGCCACCCATATTGATCACAGGCATTTTCAGGCCACGCTCGCACAACGTTCGATAGACATCGGCGACCGTCGCCAGCGCGACATCCCATGCCTCGGCTCGACGTTGCTGCGATCCGACGTGGAACGAAACACCTTGCACATCGAGACCTTTCCGATGTGCTTCGAGTAGCAGTTCTACCGCCGTACGGGTACTACAACCGAATTTCCGCGACAGCGGCCAATCCGCGCCTGTTCCATCACAGCGGACCCGGCAGAATACCTGCGCGCCCGGGGCCGAACGGACGATCTTCTCCAGTTCGGCATCCGAGTCGAACGCGAACAGGCGAACCCCCATGGCATGCGCCCGAGAAATATCGACTTCTTTCTTTATAGTATTCCCGAAGGAGATACGATCCGGAGCGACGCCGAGAGCGAGGACCGCTTCGATTTCCGGTATCGAAGCGGTGTCGAAACATGAGCCGAGGTCGGCCAGGATCTGGAGTACTTCCGGCGCGGGGTTGGCTTTTACGGCATAGTAGATCCGAGTGCCCGGCATGGCGTGAACGTATGCCGAATATCGCTGCCGCACCACGTCGAGATCGACGACGAGTCGTGGGCCGTCGTAATCGGCGTCTCTCAGGAATGCCTCCACGCGAGAGGTTGCGCGTAACGGCGACGTAGATATTCGTGCAGTTGGAATCGATATCGTCTCTAGATCTGGAATCGAGGGGCAGAACTCGTGCGGCATACTATTCGTTGCACATTCTACGAGAAGCGCTGGGGGGAACAGAAGTTCGTCGTCGCGTTCGATCCCGAACGGAGCATGGTGGGCGTCGACGGTGATTAGCAGATGGTCGTTGTCGCGGGATGTGTGTGTTCATGGCGCAATAACCGCGAAGGCATGGCGACGTTCGTCGATGGCATGCAGCATATTCGACGCGCCATTCAGCGGATCAGGCCTTCGGCCGCGGCTCGACTCCACGGCCATCGCGCACCCACGTCAGGCGTCGATACCGTTTCGCGTCCCGCAGCACAACTGCCCGACATGGTCGTCAGCTGTTGGTACACATGGCAAAGCCCTTCTGCCCCGTGAAGGTCGAGAGACTCTGCCGAGGCTCATCGGGGCCAACAGGGAGCTTAGGGCGATTAGCGGGAAGAGTGCAGTCGCGTACCCGACATCTCCCGCACCGATTCCGACAGCACCGGGTGGCCCGTACCGGACGCTCGAGCAAGCCGACTTGCGTCAAAACGACTGGCAGCGAACCGATCTGCGAATATAGCCATTCGACATATCGTTTGGGCACTTCAGCTGGACGCGTTCGACCGCAATGACAATGAAAGTCACACGCCTGGAATCATTCTCGTAGGCACCCCCATCCGCCGCACCGTAGCATAAGCTACGGAATAGCGGTTGGCCGATCACCGCCAACATGCTCGGCTTCCGATTCGCTCGATGTGCCTCAGCCGGCTCCGGATTCGCCGGATGGCAGAACTGGGCGACGTCCGCTGTGCGGTTGATCAAATAGCACTGGCGACGCCGCAACCGAGTCGAGAACGGATGGACCGAAGTGCACGCCGACGGAACGCCGGACGACGCCGCGTCCGTGCGGTCGCCCGACGCCGCCCTCGACTACATGTCGATCCTCGATAGTTCGAAACGCGCCGACCGCTCGACCCGGCACCGGGCCGATCTCGCCCTGGCTAGGACGATTCGGCCCGGTGTTCGTGTCTGGTTGGAACGTCTAACGCGGCTGCAATGCGATACGGATGGGTTTGTTCGGACGCACCGTGGCCTCCGGCACCTTGCGCAGGGGCAACTCGGTACGTGATTCGAAGTGAAAGCGCTGCAGGATGCGCGTCAGGATCAATTGGATCTCGGCCAGCGCGAAGGTATTGCCGATACAGATGCGCGGCCCGGCGCTGAACGGAATAAACGCACCTTTGTGGATGCTCCGCGCAATCTCGGGCGCGAAGCGATCCGGGTCGAACTTTTCGGGTTCCGGCCAGAAATCAGGATTCCGGTGTACCAGGTAGGGGCTCCAGAAGACGTTGGAACCGGCCGGGACGCGATAGCCGCCGAGCTCGTTGTCGACGCGTGCGTTCCGCATGATCTGCCAGATCGGCGGGTTGATCCGGAGGTTCTCGTTGATGACCGCGGCAAGATAGGTCAACTTCGGCAGATCAGCCATGGTCGGCTCACGGTCGCCCAGCACGCTGTCGATCTCCGCTCTGAGTCGACTTTCGACATCCGGGTGTTCGGTCAACGTCTGGATGGTCCAGGTGAGGGCGTTGGCACTGGTCTCGTGTCCGGCGAAGAGGAAGCTGGAGATTTCGTCGCGCAGTTGGCGGTCGTCCATCTTCTCGCCGGTGTCGGCGTCCTGCGCGTTGATCAGCATGTACAGCAGGTCACCTTGATCCTCCGCCGTACCCGCGCGGTACCGGCTGATCATGTCGTACACGAAACCGTCCATGATGCGGAGGTTTCTCCAGAACCTGCGATGACTTGGCGTCGGTACCCGCAGCGGAATCACCGGGAACTTGAGGTACGCCGACAGTTCCTTCATAAAGACGTCCAGTGCCTGTGCGTACGGATGCGTCTGTCCGTCCGCGCCGATGTCGATCGCGAACAGCGTGCGAGCCACGATGCGCAGCGTAAGGTTCGACATTTCGCGACCGACATCGATATCCGTACCGCCCGAGGCGAATCCGCTCCACCGTTGGAGCATGTCCTCGGTGTGTGCCGACATCACCCGCATCATGTCCTCGATGCGCCTGCGATGGAACGCGGGCTGCAGCAGGCGACGCCGGCTCATCCAACTGGCCCCGCCCACCACACTGATCAGTCCATCACCGAGCAGCGGACTCACCAGTTCGAAAATCTTCGCATCCTTGTCGAAGTCGACATGGTTGTCCTGCAGCACTTTCTTGACATCGTCCGGATGATTGATCACCACCATCGGCATGCCGAGGACGGGCACGCGGACCACGTTCCCGTACCGCTCCAACGCTTTCGACAGGTACCCGAGCGGATCTCGTTGAAATGCAATGGTCGTCGAGAGCGACGCCGACGGACGGGGCCCGGGAGCGACCGATGTGGACAGGGGCGCGAGTGTCATCAATACCTCCACCAGGAGACGAGAGCCGGGCGCCGAAACGCTAATCGACAGATGTGGCGAAACGTGAAAGCCGGCTTCCCCCAACTGGGAACTTCGCCGAGGCCGGCTGTTGTAGCGATAACCGTGGGTCGGCAAAGTTGGGCATCGCGCATGCCCAGCGTCGTCACCGGTCCGCAGGGGTCAACAATCGGATCGAAACGGAAGACACAGCGGCAGCAGGTTCAGTTGAGCCGGGGTTTTTGTGACGATCGGAGGTGGTGCGACGTCCTCCGTGGTCGACACGGGCAAAGGTCGCTGTTCGCCGGAGTCACCGTGCGGAGTCGAGCAGGCAGCGGATAACAGCCACACGGCACCGATGATGACCGCGATCGATGCCACCGCAGCGATCTGTTGCGCGCGATGCGTAACCGGCTTCGGCGCTCCGGTGGTGCGGCCGGGCGAACATGCGAGCACGGCGGACAATCGTCGAAGGTCCGACAGCCGCGGGCGACGCTCGACGATGGTCCGTGCGGCGGACCGCCGCGGTGGCCGCTCTTCGGCACCCTCGTCCGACCACCATGGCCGCCGGGTCGGCGGAGGTGACGGCGCGGGGCGCGTCCGCAATGGGCGACCATCGTCGGATTCGATCCAGGACGACCACTGGTCGGTGAAGGTTGACGAGATCGACGGCGCCGCGGGATCGATCGCCGCGCCCGACGACAGGGGGTCCGGCGCGGCAGGTTCTGGTGCGTAGGAATCCGGCTCGGCAGAATCCGCTGGAAAGAGTTCCGGCTCGGCGGAATCTGGCGCGTAGGGTTCCGACTCGGCGAAATGCGTCGGGGCGGGTTTCGCGGCGGGTGGCAGCACCGGTCGGTCCGACGCCCACGCTGCCTGATCGTCCTCGTCTGGTACGTCATCGAATTCGATCGGGCGCTTCGGCGCTGATGTGTTGGATTGCGGCGCGATCGGCATGAGGTCCGGCTGTCCGGGTGTGCAACGCGAGAACGGCATGTCCGGTTTCGCGGGGCTACCGATGGCGCGCGAAGCATCGGCGGCCGATACGTCGTCGACCGGAGGCGGCTCGTGCGCCGCACCGGCCACTGACGTGGTCCCGATGTACTGCCGCCGCTCCGCCGGAAATCCGTCCGCCACAAGGTCTTCGATGGAGACCTCCGCGCCCAGGTCGAGGTCGCCGAGCAGGGCGTGCACGCGCTCGGCGGTCCAGACGAGCTTTCGGCTCGCGGTGCGGTGAAACCAGGCGCGCAGATCGACGGGTGCGGATCCGAGCACCACCCCGCAACCACGTCTGCGTGATTGGATGTTGAGCGTGAGGGTCGACTCCCTGGGTGGCACCACCACGATCAGGCCGTCGACGACGGCATCGGCGTGGTGATCGCGCACCAGTTCCGTCAGAGTGGCGACGTTGTTCATCACCTGATCGAATGGACTGCCATCGGTGTCGCGCACCTGAATCGGGTCGCCGTCGAACTCGGACAGTCGCCACCGCCCGTCGGCCTGCACCGAGAGAACACCGGCAGTGGCTTCCGGCACCGTTCCCTGCGCGTCGACGACGACCGCGGCCCTGGGCGTGATCACGACCAAGTCGGCTTCTCGCAGTTCGCCCTCGCCGATACGGTCGGGTAAGGAGCACCCCGATATCGCCACTCCCACAATGACGTACTGCCCGGTCCAGGACCGCATCCAGCCGAGCACACGCTGCCCGGATCGTGGTGCCGTCGTTCGTTCGCTGATGACCAACACCGGCGGCCACCTCCATCGCGTCCCATACCATCGACCACTTGACGGTACTCGGCGCAACACTCTACGAAATCCCGAAAGGCACTGTAAGAGCAGGGTATTGACGACGAAAGGGCACTCCGCGGGCGACATGCCGACGGGGCCGACGCGACGGTGTGCGCATCGACGACGGTCGAAGCGGCACACCATCGCCGCCCCTTGCCACCCACCTGCGAATGTCTGCGCTGTCCGTGGCGATGGCCAGGCGTCTGCGTCCGATCCTCGGCTGCGCCGGGGCGGATCGTGATCAATGCTCGATCCGGGACGCGAGGTCACATGATGGAGCGGAAGGCGCGCCACAGTGGACGGGCAACGATCGTGGCGGTCGTCCACCCCGTCGACGGACCTGAAGGCTCATCGGCCGCGGAGCGCGGCAGCCAACGCCGGGTCGAGGGAGTACGCGATAGCGATCAACGACTCGACCAACAGGTCGATCAGCTGCTCGCGCGGGATGGACTCGGCGCGGATCCAGCTCAGCGTGACCTCCTCGACGAAGGCGATCCAGCCGCGGACGGCGAGCGCGAGGCGGGGGTGGTCGGCGTCCGAGACCGGCGCCTCGGTGAGGAGGATGTCGACAATGGCGTCGCGGGTCTGGTCGACCAGTGGGGCCAGGTCCGGGCTGACGCTGGTAGGGCCGCGCAGCAGCGCGAGGTAAGACGTGCGGTTCTCGCTGACGTAGTCGATGTAACGATCGACCGAATCATGCAGCATCGCGAACGCAGCGAGTCGACGGTCGGGTGCGATCCGGTGCAGTAGTTCAGCGTTGGCGTGCCGCACGATCGCCAGCCGGAAGTCCTGCTTGGTCGGGAAGTAGTGGAACAGCAGGCCGCGCGAGATGCCGGCCTGGGCAGCGATTTCGCTGACGGAGATATCCTCGTAGGCGCGCTGGCCGAGCATCTCGGCGCCCAACGCGATCAATTGCTCGCGGCGTTGGTCCGGACTGAGCCGGGTACGCTTCGTGGCTTCTCCCGGACTTGTGGTACCCGGACTTGTGGTACCCGGATTTCTACTACCCACGGGGCCACCCTACTGAACGTTGGTCAATATCGTTGACCCACGCTCGACAAAATCGTACGCTCACGTATATGAGTCGCAAGGTCACAGACAAAGCTGTCGTCAACCGGCCCGCGCGCCATGTCAAGACGATCATCATCGGTAGCGGATTCGCGGGTCTGGGCCTAGCCATCCGACTGACCGAGCAGGGGCGGCGCGATTACCTCGTACTGGAGCGCGGCGGCGACGTCGGCGGCACCTGGCGCGACAACACCTATCCCGGCGCGGCCTGTGACGTCCCCTCCCAGCTGTATTCGTATTCGTTCGCGCTGAATCCGAACTGGTCGCGCTCGTTCTCCCGACAAGGCGAGATCCAGCGATACATCCAAGCGGTGTCCCAGCGTTACGGTGTGCGCGATCGACACATCTTCGATTGCGACGTGACCAGCGCACGGTGGAACAACGACCGCTCGGTGTGGGAGATCGAATCCACCCAGGGCAGTTTCACCGCCGACACCGTGGTCTGCGCCGTCGGTGCACTGTGTGAACCCGCGCTGCCGGACATCAAGGGCATCAGCGAGTTCGAAGGCGAGGTCTTCCATTCCGCACGCTGGAATCATGACGCCGATCTGACCGGCAAGCGGGTCGCCGTCATCGGCACCGGCGCCTCGGCCATCCAGATCGTGCCTGCCATCGCCCCCGAGGTCGACCACCTGGACATTTATCAGCGCACGGCGCCGTGGTTGCTACCTCGTTACGACCGCCCGTACACCACGGCCGAACGGCTCGCCTTCCAGTATGTGCCCGGTTTCCAGCGCATGTATCGCGCCGGGGTTTACGCCGCACGCGAGACCCAGGTTCTGGGTCTCGCCAAATTCCCCGGACTGATGCGGCTGTTCGAAATGATCGCGAAGGGCAAACTCAGACACGAGATCCGCGATCGAGAGTTGCGCGCCAAAGTCACCCCGAACTTCCGGATCGGCTGCAAGCGCATGCTGATCTCCAACGACTACTACCCGACGCTGACTCGCCCCCATGTCGACGTGGTCACCGACCCGATCGCCGAGGTACGCAAGAACTCGATCCGCACCGAGGACGGCACCGAGCGCGAGATCGACGCCCTGATCGTCGCGACCGGCTTTCACGTCACCGACTCGCCGACCTATGACACGATCGTGGGCCGCGACGGCCGCACCCTGTCAGAGGTGTTCGATGACAGCGGCCAGCAAGGCTACAAGGGCAGTTCGATCGCCAACTTCCCCAATATGTTCTTCCTGCTCGGACCGAACGTCGGCCTCGGGCACTCGTCGATGGTGTACATGATCGAATCGCAGATCAATTACATCGCCGACGCGCTGGCCACCGTCGACCGGATGAAACTACGTACCGTCGAGGTGCGCCGGGACGTGCAGGATGCCTATAACAAAGACCTGCAGGCGAAGCTGGCCGGCAGTGTCTGGCTGACCGGCGGATGCTCGAGCTGGTATCTGGACAAGCACGGGAACAACACCACGTTGTGGCCTGATTTCACTTTCGAATTCCGCAGAATGACAAAGATTTTCGATGTGGCGGCCTACGACACATCGACCTTCCGAGCCGACCAGGAAGCGGTGGCGCCGTGAGCAATGACGCTTACTTCGACAACAAAGTATGTGTGATCACCGGAGCGGGGTCCGGAATCGGCCGTGCGCTGGCGGAGAATCTGGCCAGGCGAGGCGCGCGACTGGCGCTGTCGGATATCGACACCGAGGGACTGGCCGAAACCGCCCGACGCTGCGCAGAGCGCGGCGCCGAGGTGGAGTCCGATCGGCTGAACGTCGTCGAACGCGAAGCGGTGCTGCGCTACGCCGATGCGGTGCAGGCGCACTTCGGCACGGTGCACCAGGTGTACAACAATGCAGGTATCGCCCACCACGGCGAGGTGATCCGCTCCGAGTTCAAAGACTTCGAGCGCGTCATGGACGTCGACTTCTGGGGCGTTGTGAATGGCACCAAGGCTTTCCTGCCGATGGTCATCGAATCCGGTGACGGTCACATCGTCAATGTGTCCAGCCTGTTCGGCCTGATCGCGGTCCCCGGCCAAAGCGCGTACAACGCAGCCAAGTTCGCTGTCCGCGGCTTCACCGAGTCGCTGCGGCAAGAAATGTTGGTCGCGCGGAACCCGGTCAAGGTCACCTGCGTGCACCCCGGCGGCATCAAGACCGCGGTGGCGCGCAATGCGACCTACGCCGAGGGCATCGACGCCGCGTCAGCCGCCTCGACGTTCGATAAGAAGTTGGCCGTCCACACCGCCGAGATGGCCGCGCAGACCATTACCGAAGGGGTACGCAAGGGCCACGGCCGGGTACTGGTCGGCGCGGAAGCCAAGCTGCTGGACCTGTTCGTCCGGGTGACAGCCTCGGGGTACCAGCGCATCGCGGCCGAGGTCGAACGCCGCTTCTTACCCTGACTAATCCAAGGAGCATCCATGCGGGACATCAACCTTCCGCTGCCCGTGGCACGGGCGGTGCTGCATTCGATCTACCGGATCACGCTCGACCAGCGGTTGCCGTTTCCGATGCAGCGCAGGCTGCTGGACATGAGTTCGCGAGCCCAACTGCTGCCCGCGCAGACCGTCGTGCAGACGTTGCGCCTGGGCGGCCGACCAGCCGAACGGATCGGGTTCGCGAGCACCTCCGCCCACGGCGCCGTCCTCTACCTGCACGGCGGCGGGTACACGGTCGGTTCGATCGCGACGCACCGTTCGCTGGCGGCCCGGCTAGCGCGCGATACCGGCTGCGCGGTCTACGCTCTCGACTACCGACTGGCCCCGGAGCATCCTTTCCCCGCGGCGCTCGACGATGCCGAGTCAGCGTTCCTGGAGCTGGTATCCAGCACCGGCTACCGCCCCGACCAGATCGCCGTGTCCGGTGACTCCGCCGGCGGTGGCCTCTCGTTGGCGCTGGCGCAGCGGCTGATCGCACGGCACGGGACCAGGCCGGCCGCGCTCGGGCTGATCGCGCCATGGACCGACCCCAACCGGATCCCGGACCGCGAACGCGATCTGGTGACCAGTAAGCGCTGGTCGCGCGCCTGCGCGGCCGCCTACCTCGGCGCCGGCGACCCGGCCGACCCCGGCTACGCTCCGCTGAACGGCGAGCTGCGCGGTCTGCCGCCGACCTACGTCCAGGTCGATGTCGGCGAACTGCTGCATGGGCAGTGCGTCGAGTTGGTCGTCGCGCTGCGGGCAGCGGATGTGCGGGTTCGTTATTCGGAAAGCACGAACCTTTGGCACGTGGCGCAATTGCAGGCCGCGCTGGTGGCGCCCGCGTCAGCCGCATTGTGCGAACTCGCCGAATTCCTGCGCGAAGCTATCCGACCGGTGCACCTGCGCGACTTAGGATGAATACGGAGCGGTCCCGTAGTCCGCGATCGCTTTCGGATCTGTTTTCGGTGGTCGGCGCACGGCCCTGACACAGGTGTCGTACATTACTGGCGAGTAAACCCACGTGGAAGGGCCCACATGCGAGAGTTCGAAGTCCCGGCTTCTTACACCGTCCCGGATGACGCGAACAATTCCGATAACGTCTTCCGCCATGCCGAGCAGTCACCGACCGTGGTGCTGTTCAACGTACCGAACGTCAGTGGCGGCTGGCGGGACGTGACGGCCACCGAATTCGCGGAAACCGTTACCCGGGTCGCCAAAGGCCTTATCGCCTCCGGCATCGAACTCGGCGATCGCATCGGCCTCATGGCCCCGAACCGATACGAGTGGGCCGTCTTCGACTTCGCCATCTGGGCCGCCGGCGGTTGCACCGTCGCCATCTACGACAGCTCCGCCGCCGAGCAGGCCAAGTGGATCCTGCAGGACTCCGCGACCAAGCTGCTCGTCCTGGACAACGACACGCACCGCAAGGTGATCGACGAGATCGGCACCGGGTCGCTGCCGGATCTGCAGGAGGTCCTGCAGATCGACAAGGGCGCGGTGGACGAGCTGATCACCCGGGGCGCCGAGCTGGACGACCAAGTCGTGCACGACCGCCGCGCTCAGGTCAATGCCGCGTCGCCGGCCACCCTGATCTACACCTCCGGCACCACCGGCAGGCCCAAAGGCGTCATGCTCTCGCATGCCAACCTCTACGCCGAGTCGGCGTCCACCCGGATCGCGTTCGACAAGCACATCACCGAGGGCAAGAAGACCCTCGCGTTCCTGCCGCTGGCGCACGTCTACGCACGCGGCCTGGCATTGACCGCGTTCGACGCCAAAGTGGCGGTCGCGCACACCGCCGACTGGTCCACCTTGGTCGAGCAGTTCAGCAGTTATCAGCCGGACTTCGTCGTGTCGGTGCCGCGCGTCTTCGAGAAGGTGTTCAACAGCGCCAAACAGAAGGCACATGACGGCGGCAAGGGCAAAATCTTCGACGCCGCGGCCGACACCGCCATCGCGTGGAGCGAGTCGATCGACAACGGCGGGCCCGGGATCGCGCTCAAGTTGAAGCACGCGCTGTTCGACAAGCTGGTCTACAGCAAACTGCGGGCGGCACTCGGCGGCCGGTGCGAGGTGGCCATGTCCGGCGGCGGCCCACTCGGCGCGCGCCTCGGCCATTTCTTCCGCGGCGTCGGGGTGACCATCTACGAGGGCTACGGCCTCACCGAGACCACGGCCGCCGTCGCCGCGAACGCCCCGGGGCACATTCGAGTCGGCTCGGTCGGCAGGCCGATCGAGGGTCATGCCGCCAAGATCGCGGAGGATGGTGAGCTGCTGTTGCGCGGCTCGGTGGTGTTCAACGGCTACTGGGGCAACGAGGCGGCGACCGAGGACAGCCTCGTGGACGGGTGGTTCAAAACCGGTGACCTCGGCGCCATCGACGCGGACGGTTACATCACGATCACCGGCCGCAAGAAAGAGATCATCGTCACCGCCGGTGGCAAGAACGTCTCTCCCGCGATGCTCGAGGACTCGTTGCGGGCGCACCCGCTGATCAGTCAGGTGATGGTGGTCGGCGACGGCCAGCCGTTCATCGGCGCGCTGATCACTCTCGACCCCGAGTCGCTGCCCGGCTGGAAGGAACGCCACAGTCTGCCCGCGGACACCCCGGTGGAGAAGCTGATCGAGAACCCGGACCTGATCGACGAGATCGACACCGCGGTAGCCGAGACGAACAAGAAGGTCTCACACGCCGAACAGATCAAGAAGATTCGCATCCTGACCGTCGACTGGACGCAGGAGAGCGGTGAGCTCACCCCGAAGATGTCGCTCAAGCGCGCGGTCGTGATGAAGCAGCACTCCGCCGACGTGGCGAAGATCTATAGCTGACGGTCCCCGAAAGGTGCTACCCGCGATACGCATGCGGGCAGCACCTTTCGCGTATCCGGACGTGGGCACCAACCTCAGACCATTACCAACTCAGCGAACCGACATCGTCGAGCGCGCCGGAAACAGTTCCGGCGCGGCGACGAGAGCCGGCAACACCGCGCCGCTGAGTTCGCCCAGTAGCACCGGCGGGTTCGCACGTCATCGAATGGTCACAATTTGTCGGGCGGACCACCAGTAGGCTCGATTCATGGCCGATCTGCGACTACGGGTAGTGGCTGGGATCGTCTCAGCGGGACTGACGCTCGGCGTCGCGGAACTGCTCGCGTCTTTCGTCGGTGCCGACAGCGCACCGCTCAACGCCCTGGGCGCTGTCGTGGTCGACCACACGCCCGACAGGATGCGCGAATGGGCGATCACGACATTCGGCACGAACGACAAAGTCGTGTTGTACCTGATCATGGGCGTGGTCGCCATTCTCCTCGCCGGCCTGGCCGGAGCGGTGGAACGCACAACACGTTCCGCCGGATCATGGCTGCTGGCCTCCTTCGGAGTGATCACCACCGTCGCGGCGGTAACCGGCACCGGAATTTCCGCCGCGCTGCCGACCGTCATCGGCGTCGCTGTCGGAATCTACGCGCTGCGCGTGCTGACACGTCGAATCGAGAATGCGGCCCAGGTCGAAAAACTTGCTGCTGACCGGGAAGGCCGAGCGGCCACCGCTTCGCGAACCCCGACAGCGCAGCGTACCCGGGCGACGCCGGCTCCCCCGTTGCCCGCGTCCGCCGCCGCTGGGCAGCAATGCCACGACACCGACGACGCCGGGTCTGGATCCGTCGACGGTGAGGAAGCATCATCGCCGTCGGACACCACTGCGGTGCCGTCTGCTCCGGCGTCATCCCCGACGGCGCTCGACAGTGCGGGACGGCAAGTCGCACCGGAGCGCAGACAGGTTTTGCAAGGTCTGTTGGTGGCCGGTGGGTTGGCCGCGGCCACCGGTGTCGGCGGGCGCCTTCTCGGCTCCCGGCGGCGCGACATTTCCGGCGAGCGGGCCGCGGTGCGGTTGCCGCGGCCCAGCACCCCCGCACCACCACTCGCACCCGGCGTCGATTTGCGCGTCCCTGGGCTGACGCCGTACCTGACCTCGAACAACGACTTCTACCGGATCGACACCGCGCTGATCGTGCCGCAGGTGTCCACCGACGACTGGTCGCTACGTATCCACGGCATGGTGGATCGCGAGATCCACCTCAGTTGGGCGGATTTGGCGAAGCTGCCCGCGGAGGAACACTTCGTCACCCTCGCCTGTGTGTCGAATCCAGTCGGCGGCGACCTGATCGGCAACGCCCGCTGGCTCGGATATCGCCTGGCGCAACTGCTCGCCGCGGCGGGACCGCATCAGGACGCCGACATGGTGCTCTCGCACAGTACCGACGGCTGGACGGCGGGCACGCCGCTATCGATTCTCACCGACGGACGCGACGCCTTACTGGCCGTCGGTATGAACGGCGAACCCCTTCCGGCGCAACACGGTTACCCTGCTCGTCTGGTCGTCCCCGGTCTCTACGGCTATGTCTCCGCAACCAAATGGGTGACCGAACTGGAAGTTACTCGGTTCGACCGCGCCACTGCCTACTGGACCCGCCGCGGTTGGTCGGCCCGCGGCCCGATCAAGACCGGCACGCGTATCGATACCCCGCGTGGCCGCAGTCGCATCACGCCGGGCCGCGTCCCCATCGCCGGTGTCGCCTGGGCGCAACATCGCGGAATCCGCGGCGTCGAGGTGCAGATCGACAACGGCGCATGGCAGCAGACCCGCGTCGCCGACGAACCATCCGTCGACACCTGGCGGCAGTGGGTCTTCGACTGGGATGCCACTGTCGGCCCGCACACCATCCGAGCCCGCGCCACCGACGGCAGCGGCGAAACCCAGACGTCCGAGCGCAGCGATGTCGTCCCCGACGGCGCGACCGGCTACCCCGCGGTCACCGTCCAGGTCAATTGATTCCCGCTTGAAACGTCCGCCCCAGGACCGTGCTCGAGCAGCAACGTCCGGGCAGACAAAGATCAATACAAGGTGAGCTTCCCAACGCCCCTCCGCACTGGTCGCTCGCGAAGACCTCCGCACTACCAGACGAGAGCGCCAACAGTGGGTGAGAGTTGCCGATGGTAGGCAAAGGGTGGTCGATCGGCGCTTGGGTGACCGCCATATCACTACGTTCGCTGAACTTCGAGCAGACCGATCCGGCGGTCGACCGGCTGCCGGAACACCGTGTACGCGGTCTCCCACGGCCTGTACCGCTGGCGAACATCCCGCCGGGGCGAGCCAGTTCTCGACCGCCATCAGATGGCGTCGAAACCTGCCGTCGAACCCTCGGCTTGCGTCCCATCTGCGGCAGCGGCGGTAACACCACCTCCAGGCACGACCATTGTTCGTCCGTCAGATCCCCGCGAGCCATGCCTGGATCGTTCCACGGGCTTGATCACCCTTGCACCCGCCTCGGCTCGCACCTGAGGCTGGATTCCGTGTTCGCACCGATGGCGTCCGAAGGATCACCTCCTTGACCTCAACCAAACGTGATGTCCTACCTTCTCACCACGACCTGCACAGCGCGCAGGCTCCGCACCGAAATATCAGGAATGGACCCCATGACGACCCCACAGGTTTCCGACGCCGAACTCGCCGGACAACCAGCCGCGTACTGGACCGGTGTCGCCTACGAGGCGCTCATCGCGTACACCCGGGCTCAGCAGGCCGAAAAGGGCTACACCCAGCCCCAGTTCTGGCTGCTACGCAATCTGTCGGCCAACGACATCTCTCCCGACGGCGAGGGGATGACCCTGCCCGAGCTACAGGAGGCTATGACCTCCTATATCCGCCCCGAAGACGATCTGGCAGCGGAGGCCGAGGCGCTACTGGGGCGTGGCTGGCTGACCCGGGACGCCGAGCACCGGCTATGGCTGACCGAGGAGGGGGAACAGGCCCGCGTCGACCTCGCACGCAACGCGCCCGCGATCCGCGCCGCCCTCCACGAGGGCATCGACGACGCGGACTACGTCACCACGGTGAAAGTGCTCCATCGGCTGATCCGCAACGCGGGCGGGACGGTCGCCTGACAGACCACCAGACTGTCTAACTCGCCCTGATGCAGCAAGCGCTGTGATCACATCTCGAACCCGGCCTAGCGCCGTCGCACTCGAGTGATCGGCCGACGCGTCGATGATCCGTGCCCTGCGCATACAGGTCTGGCGGGGCACGGAGTCGACGACGTCAGTCAGCCAGGGAATCGGCCTTTGCGCGGATTTTCTGGACGCCCGCCGGGGCGGCCCGACCGTGGCGGAGGAACAGCGCCGAAGCGACGACTCCGATGAGCAGAATGCCTGCCGGAAGCAGCGTGGACTCGCGCAGCGCCGTGCTGAACGTATCCTTCACGAACTCCGGGATCGGCCCTTGGCCCGCGCCGCCCTCGGCGCCTTGGCCGCCGCCGAGCCCGTTCGCGGTCATTCTGGCCGCTACCAGCGCACTGATCGCCGCGCTGCCGAGCACCGAACCCACCTGGCGGGTGGTGTTGTAGATACCAGCGCCCGCACCCGCCTGCTGCACCGGCAGGTTGTGCGTGGCGGTGGCCGCCAGCGGAGCCCAGATACACGCGTTGGCGAAGCCTCCCAGCGCCGCGGACACCAGGAACCAGGCGAGCGAGGAGTCCGGTTCCATCAGCGTGGAGAACCAGAACACCGACAGCGCCAACAGGGCGAAGCCAACGGTGGGCACGATCCTCGGGTGCAGTTTGTCGGCGAACTTGCCGATCAGCGGGGCCGCGACGCCGGTCATGACCGCCATCGGCGCGAACACCAGCGCGGACTTGGTCGGTGACATCTCGCGCACCGCCTGCAGATAGAAGTACAGCGGCACCATCAGCGAGGTCACCGCCGCTCCCATCGCGGCGATTGCCACGTTGGACAGCGCGAAGTTGCGGTCGCGGAACAGGCTGAGCGGCAACAACGGCTCACCGGTGCTGCGCGCCTGGGTGACCACGAACACCGCGAGCACGAGCAGGCCCGCGCCGATCAGCAACCAGATACGCGGTGACCAGTCGTAGCTGTTGCCCTCTTGGATACCGAACACCAGCAGGAACATGCCGACACCGCTCAGCACCACACCGAGAATGTCGAACTTGTGCTCGCTGGTCGGCAGGGCGGGCACCAACCACACCGCCAGTGCGAAGGCGATGATGCCGACCGGGACGTTCACGATGAAGATCCACTGCCATCCGAGTCCGTCGACCAGCACGCCGCCGAGAATCGGGCCGACCAGGGTCGCCAGACCGGCGACGCCGCCCCACAGACCCATGGCCGCGCCGCGCCGGTCCGGCGGGAAAGTCCTGGTGATCACCGCCATGGTCTGCGGTGTCATCAGCGCGGCGCCGATCCCCTGCGCGGCACGCGCGGCGATCAGCATCCCGATGGTGCCGGCCAGACCGCACCACAACGAGGCGGCGGTGAACACCGTGAGACCGATCAGATAAATGTTCTTGGGGCCGAAGCGATCCCCCAGCCGGCCGGTGACCAGTAGCGGCACCGCGTAGCTGAGCAGATAGGCACTGGTCACCCAGATCACTTGGGAGATATCGGCGTGCAGATCAGAAAGTATCGCGGGATTGGCGACCGCGACGATCGTCATGTCCAGCAGAATCATGAAGAATCCAACGACCAGCGCAGACAGCGCATGCCACGGATTACGTTGTATGGACATGTATTCGGTTCCTAACTCGGTTTCGAAACGCTGAGATCCGCTGGGGAGTTTGCCGCCGACCTGCGCTGCACGGGCGGCGGCCGCGAGCCGATGTCCGCCCACGTCTGGTCGGGTTGGGTGCTGCGCGCGCCGGTCTCCGGGTCGAATTCGGCCCATTCGACTGCGCCACTGTCCAATTCGGCGATGAAATCGCGTACCCAGGCAGCCTCGGCGTCGAGCGAGGTGCGCAGATACGGGAGTGCGATCCAGTAGCGACGTGGGACGACGTGCTCCTCCGCCCACGCGATCAGCATGTCGACATCGGCGATCTCGGTGTCCAGATGGCCGAGCCGTTCACGCAGCAGCGCGAGAACGTCCCGCTTGGGAAGGTTGTGCAATTCCCCGAGCGCCACCGGGAATATCGGGTACTCCGCGATCGGCCTGCGCACGATCTCGGCGATCCGATCGCGTAGCGCGTCCCTGCCGCGCGCGGTGATCCGGTAGGTGGTGCGTTCGGGGCGGTTTCCCGCCCGGTCGACGCCTTCGGAACGAACAAGTTCCTGGTCGGCCAGCCTGGCCACGGTGTGATACAGCGAGCCGGGCCGCACCTTGATCAGCATGTCCTCCCGGCGGGTGATCAGCGTCTGATACATCTCGTACGGATGCATCGGCCGCTCTTCGAGTAGTGCGAGTACGGCGATCGCCAACGGCGTCGCCGGCGGGTACGCCTGCTGCGCCATGTCCGGTCACCTCCCATAGATCGCCTCGCCGTCCTCCGGTCCGCTGTCATCGACGAGCCGAGACCATTGCGGATGCACGCTAGCCCCTGCCACCGACATACTCCGCTTCTAATATTCCATGTGGAATATACGGTGCGAAACAACAGACGGCAAGCCGTCGGAGTCCACATTCAGCGTGCGATGGGCGCGGTGCCGAACTGCGCAGCGCGGACACGGCACCGCGCGGTCAATCACTCGTTGACCACACGGGCGTCTGCCGTACCGATCGGCGCACACGAGTCGGCGCCAGCACCGACAGTTCGGCGATGAGCACGTAGGGCCGCGAACACACCTTTTGGCCCCGCGACGACCCCCACGTCCGATGGATGCGTCGACGATTTGGACCGGTGTTCCGAGCAGCCGGCGACGCGCTCGCGCAATTCGCGCTGGGGAAGACTTGTCACCTTCACGGCCTGGCCGAAGGACACCGAATGCAGCGACGGATCAGCGGAGATTCCGCTCCGCTCGCGAAATTGCCGTGACCAGGCGAAGTATTGTCCGCGACCCGGTGAAGTCCCGTCTGCGACGGGTCCCTACAACGCGTGTGCGTCCAACCAGGTCCGCGCGACCTCGCCGGGCGCGGCGCCCTCGTCCCGGACACGGCGGATCATGACCGCGAGATCGTCGGTCCGCAACTCGCCCGCGACGTAATTCAGCTTCTTGATCCGCTGCTGGTCGAGCAACCCTTTGCGGAACAGCGGCAGCACATTTTCGGCGCGCACGGCGTAGTCGTCGTCGGTCAGCACAGTGATCCCGTCAGTCACACCAGGGGTGAGTTCGGGCGGACCGGTCAGCACTCCGGCTTGAACCTGACCGTCCAGCAAAGCCTTTCGAAGCGCGGCCGAATCCGGAAACGCCACGGTGGACGCGAAGGCGCACCCGGTCACCTGATCCGACCCAGCCGGCAGCGGCAGCGGGCCGGGCGCGGACACCACGCCGACGGTCAGCACCCCGCAGCGCGGGATCAGATCTCCGATGGATCGCACGCTGTCAACCGTCGACATCTGCTCGGTCAGCAGCACTCGCGGCCGGAGATCAGCACCATCGGCGATATCGGAGACCACGAGTCCCTCGGGCAGCGCGGCACTCAACGCGGCCTCGACTTTCTGTGGCAGGCGTGCGGCCGCATGCTCATCGAGATAGGCGAGCAACGCGCCGGTGTGCTCGCCAACCAGCTGAACCCGATCCGCGTCGAGCGCGGCCAGATAGTTGGAGCGGCCGCCCAGGCCCGATTGGACCGCGGTCCGCGCACCCGTGCGCGCCAGCGCGCCTGCGTAGATCTCGGCGAGTACCGCGGACTCCACCGAATCGCCCGCACCGACCGTGATGAACGGCACCGACGCGTCGTTCCCGCATGACACCGCGACCGTGACGGCCGCGATGACCAGGGATCGAGCCATCATCCGCACCGACGCGGCCACCACCATCCGACGACACCAACTCTCCGACAGACCGACTCAGCCGACAGGAACATTCCGAAGCGGGCAGTATGGACACCCAGAATGTACCGGTGGTCGTTCGGCCCCGAGACTGCGCACCGCCCGTCATGCCGGAAGGACTCCCGTGAAATCCACCAGAACTCCCGCTGCCGCCTGGCACGGGCCCTCCGTGCCACGAGCCTCCCGACTCGTCGCCGCCGCGGCGGTGCTCGCGACAGCCATGATCCTGTCCGGGTGCGGCACTTCTGATCCGCTCGGTGGCACCGGCAACTGCGCAGGCGATGGACTGATCGTCGGTTCGGCGAATTTCCCGGAGTCCGAGACCGTGGCCAATGTGTACGCGGAGGTGCTCCGGGTCAACGGATTCGCCGTCGACACCAAACTCAACATCGGTAGCCGCGAAGCCTACATCCCCGCGCTGCGGCAGTGCGCCATCTCGGTGCTTCCCGAGTACACCGGCAACCTCCTGCAGTACTTGGACAACGGCGCGACCGCGACGACCGCGACCGACGTGGACACTGCGCTCGGCAAGGCACTCGGCTCCGACCTGGCCATCGGCACCCCCGCGCCCGGCGAGGACTCCGACGCCGTCGTGGTGACCCGCGCTACCGCCGAACGCTGGAACCTGCACACCATCGCCGATCTGGCCGCGCATGCCGCCGAGGTGAAGTTCGGCGCACCCGCCGAATTCCAAGAGCGCGCGGGCGGGCTGCCCGGCCTGAAGAAGAACTACGGTCTCGACATCGCCGCGAACAACTTCGTGCCGATCGCCGACGGCGGCGGCCCCGCGACGGTGCGCGCCTTGGTCGACGGTCAGGTCACCGCGGCCAACATCTTCACCACCTCGCCCGCCATCGCGCAAAACGATCTCGTGGTGCTGACCGACCCGAAGCACAATTTCGCGGCACAGAACATCGTCCCGCTGTTCAACGCGGCCAAGAAGTCGGACAAGGCGCTCGCGACGCTCGCCGCGGCGTCGGCCAAGCTGACCACCACCGAGCTGACCAAGCTGAACGAGGCCGTCTCGGGCACCGGCAAAACCGAGCCGCGCGCCGCCGCAGTGGCCTGGGTCGCCGCCCAGGGGCTGAACACACCGATCGGCTAGGAGAGAACTGTTGTCCGATATCGAGTTCTCCGGTATCAGCAAGACCTATCCAGACGGCACACACGCCGTGACCAACCTCGACCTGCACATTCAATCCGGTTCGTTCACCGTGTTCGTCGGCCCGTCCGGCTGTGGAAAGACCACCTCGATGCGGATGATCAACCGGATGATCACCCCCAGCTCCGGCACGATCACCATTGCTGGACAGGATATTTCGGCGGTCGATCCGGTGCGGCTGCGCCTCGGCATCGGGTACGTGATCCAAAGCGGCGGGTTGCTGCCGCACCGCACGATCATCGACAACGTCGCCACCGTTCCGATGCTGCGCGGTGACTCACGCCGTGCGGCACGCGCCGCGGCGCTCGACCTTCTCGACCGAGTCGGCCTGGACCGATCGCTGGCCGGGCGATACCCGGCGCAGCTGTCCGGCGGTCAACAGCAGCGCGTCGGTGTGGCCCGTGCACTGGCCGCCGATCCGCCGGTGTTGCTGATGGACGAACCGTTCAGCGCCGTCGATCCGGTGGTACGGGCCGAACTGCAGGTCGAAATGCAAAGGCTACAGGCGGAACTGAATAAAACCATCGTGTTCGTCACACACGACATCGACGAGGCGATCACGCTGGGTGACCGAGTGGCGGTATTCGGCCGCGGCGGGGTGCTGCAGCAATATGACCCCCCTGGGTACCTACTCGCCCAGCCTGCCACGGACTTCGTTGCCGACTTCGTCGGCCGCGACCGCGGGTATCGCGGACTGTCCTTCCGCACCGCGAACGAGGTACCGCTGCACGAGATCCGGACCGCGGTCGCGGAGCAGGTGGGTTCGCTGCGGCTGGACCGCGGCGAATGGGTGCTGGTGGTCGACGATGCCGGCAAACCGCTCGGTTGGGTGGATGTGACCGGCGTCGAGTCGCTGCGTTCCGGGCGCGCACTCAGCGACAGCATGGCCGCGGGCGGCTCGCTGTTCACCTCGACGGGGGATCTGCGCCAGGCGCTGGACGCCGCGATCTCCTCACCCTCCGGGATCGGTGTCGCCGTGGATGATTCCGGATCGGTGCGTGGTGGGGTCTTGGCCACCGAAGTGTTGCAGCAACTGGCCGGCCAGCGCGCCGCCGAGGACGCGGAACGCAACCGGCACTTCTTCGAACAGGACGTGTCGTGAACGACCGGGTGAACGAGATCCGGAAGGCGACATGAAGTATCTCATCGACAACTTCGCGGAGATCATGGGTTTCACCGGAACCCATCTGTATCTCGCGCTGGTGCCGCTGCTGCTCGCGCTGGTGATCGCGATTCCGATCGGCGCGCTCGTTCGCCGGGTGTCGTGGCTGCGGCGGGTCACGGTGACCGTGGCGAGTTTGGCATACACCATTCCGTCGCTGGCACTGTTCGTGATCATCCCTCCGCTGGTGGGGATTTCGACCATCGATCCGTTCAATGTGATCATCGCGCTCACCATCTACTCGACGGCGCTGCTGGTGATCGCGGTCCCCGCCGCCTTGGATTCGGCGCCCGTCACCGTGCTCGATGCGGCCGACGCGGTTGGTTTCAGTTCGCTGCGCCGGACGCTCACCGTCGACATGCCGCTTGCTCTCCCGGTTTTCGTGTCCAGTCTGCGGGTGGTGGTGGTCACCAACATCGCGATGGTGTCGGTCGGCGCGTTGATCGGCGTCGGCGGACTCGGGAAGCTGTTCACCCAGGGGTATCAGCGCGACTATCCGGATGAGATCATCGCGGGCATCATCGTGACGCTGGTGCTCGCCTTACTCGCGGACCGGGTGGTGTACGGCCTCGGGCGTTGGGCGACGCCGTGGGTACGAGCCGACGCCAGAACCGCGAAAGCGAAAGGCACTGCCGCATGACCTTTTTCCTCGACGCCTGGCACTATCTGACCGACGGTGCGAACTGGAGCGGCCCGGCAGGCATCGGCACCAGGATCGCCCAGCACCTCTGGTACAGCGTCCTGACCATCGCCATCTCCACGGTGATCGCGGTGCCGCTGGGCTTGGTCATCGGCCATACCAGGCGCGGAGCGGCGGTGCTGGTCGGCTTCGCCAACGCCATGCGCGCCCTGCCGACACTCGGCCTGCTGACATTTCTGGTGCTGTTACTCGGGCTTGGGCTGATCCCGCCACTGCTGGCCCTGGTCACGGTCGGTATCCCACCACTGCTGGCGGGCGCCTACGCCGGGATCGCGAACGTCCCAGCCGATGTCGTGGACGCCTCACGCGCCATGGGCATGACCGAACGCCAGATCTTGTTCCGGGTGGAAGTGCCCAACGCACTGCCCATTCTGCTCACCGGCCTCCGGGGCGCCACCCTCCAGGTCGTCGCCACCGCGACCATCGCCGCCTACGTCAACCTCGGCGGGCTCGGTCGCTACATCTTCGACGGCATCAGCCTGTACCGCTACGACCGGGTGCTGGTCGGCGCCCTCCTGGTGGCAGTCCTTGCGATGCTGCTCGATGGCCTGCTGGCCTTCACCGTGTGGGCCGGCGCGCCGGGCACCGGTCGGCTGCGCCGATCACCGCGACCGACAATCGCTCCCGCGATCGACTTGCCGACCGCGGCCTGAATTCATCGGGGCCGCACGCGAACCCGCGACAAACCGCGAAGGCGCTCCGCTCGAAACGAGCGGAGCGCCTTCGGTCGATCGAGCCGAGCTGCTACGCGACGCCCTCGGCGCGGGCAGCGGCGGCGACGGCCTCGGCGACAGCCGGCGCGACCCGTGGGTCGAGCGGACTGGGCACGATCTTCTCGGGGCCCAGCTCGTCAGCGACGACGCCGAGAATCGCGTTGGCGGCGGCGATCTTCATGCCCTCCGTGATGCGGCGCGCGCCCGCGTCCAGCGCACCCTTGAAGACGCCCGGAAACGCCAGCACGTTGTTGATCTGGTTCGGGAAGTCACTCCGGCCGGTGGCCACGATCGCGGCGTACTTGCGCGCGACGTCGGGGTGGATCTCTGGGTCCGGGTTGGACATGGCGAACACGATCGACTCCGGCGCCATGGAACCGATGAGCTCTTCGGCGATCAGACCGGCGGACAGGCCGAGGAACACATCAGCGCCCGCGAGCGCCTCAGCGGCTCCCCCGGTGAGGTCCCTGGGGTTGGTCCGGGTGGCCAGTTCCGCCTTCACCTCATTGAGGTCACCGCGGTCGCGGCTGACGATGCCCCTCGAGTCCAACACGATGACGTCCTGAACACCGGCGGCCAGCAGGATGTTCGTGCACGCGACACCGGCCGCGCCCGCTCCGGACACCACGACCTTCAGGCCCGCGATATCGCGACCCTGCACCTTCGCCGCGCCGTTGAGCGCGGCGAGCACCACGATGGCAGTACCGTGCTGGTCGTCGTGCATGACCGGGCAGTCCAGCGCTTCGATGACCCGCTTCTCGATCTCGAAGCAGCGCGGCGCGGAGATGTCCTCCAGGTTCACCGCGCCGAAGCTCGGGCGAAGGCGGATCAGCGTATCGACGATCTCGTCGACGTCCTTGGTGTCCAGGACGATCGGGATCGAGTTCAGGTCGGCGAACTTCTTGAACAGCGCGGCTTTGCCCTCCATGACGGGCAGCGAGGCGCGGGGGCCGATGTCACCGAGGCCGAGGACCGCGGTGCCATCGCTGACCACGACCACCAGCCGGTCGGTCCAGGTGTAGCGCTTGGCGAGCGCCTCCTCCTGTGCGATCGCGCGGCTTACCTGCGCGACACCCGGGGTGTAGGCGATCGAGAGGTCGCGCTGCGTCTCCAACGGAGAGCTGAGTTCGACCGAAAGTTTGCCGCCGAGGTGTCCCGCGAAAATTTCGTCGTGCGTGATTTCGGAAAGGCTTTCGGTGGCATTCGGTGCGTCAGTCACAGGTGACACGATTTCACTCCTGCTCGGATCGGGCTAAACCGGGGGACGGTTACCACCGGGTAATTAGCAAAAGGTGATTCATTACGCTCATCGGGTGCGCTGAACGGGAGGTTTCGAGATGGCTACGCGCAAACGAACGCGGCTTGCCGAAATCTCGAAGACGTGTCGCGGCACTGGTCCTCGGAGCGAGAACCGGACGGGTGAGTCCGGACAGAACATGCGGCATGATCCTCGAGTCGCGACGGTGCGTCGTGAGGCGGAGATCTCCGTACTCCCCTACCCGGCGGTGGCTCGAGTAGGAATCCGACACATTCTGCCAGTTCGGTAGGCGAGTTGCCAAACTGGTTTCGCTGGGCCGTGTCGCGCGCCGTCGAGCCGCGGTGCTCGCGGCGGAAAAATTGTCGGGTCAGCGGAAACTGGAAGCTCACGGCGGCTGTCGGGTGAGCTGCCCCATCGCGTGACGCCGAGCGGAGAGCAGACCTAGGCGACGATTTCGCACGCGTGCTCCCTCGGCATCATCCTGCGGCCTTCCGGTCGCACCCACACGCTGCGCATCCCACCAGACATCAGCCGCACCCGCCAACTCTCCGCCGCACCGGGATGATCGGTACGGCGGTGCATGCCACGACTCTCGGCTCGCATCAGCGCGCTGTATTTCGTCCACCGCGCCACCGCCAGCAGCGCGGCGGCCTGTCTGGCGCGCAACCGATCCACGCCACTGCCGCCGAGATCGAATTCCGCTCCCGGCCACATCCCGTCGAGCTCGCCGATGCTGTCGCGCAAGCTACCAGCGCTGCGCCAGTAGCTGCGCCGCAGCGGCAAGGTGTGCTCCTGCACCAGCCCGACCACTGCCCGGGGGTCGATCCGGGCCACGGCGTTGAGCCCGGCGCCGGGCACCTCGTACGCGGGCCCGCGCCGATCCGCGCCACGCGCGAACCCCGCCGCCGCCGTACCCGCCCAGACACCGGAGGCGATGGCCCACGCGCCACCCTGGCCACCGAGCCCACTGATCGCGCCGGTGATCGGCTCTCGGGTGGTGACGTCGCCCGCGGCGTAGAGCCCGGCGACGGTGGTGGCGCAGTCCGGTCCGGTGATCCGCAGGCCGCCGGTGCCGCGCACGGTGCCCTCCAGGACGGCGTGCAGCGGCACCCGTCCGGTGTGGTCGAGCACGCCGTGGCGCGCCAGCCAGCGGCGGACCGCCTCCGGGACGTCGTCGAATGCCGCGAACACCTGGCGCCCGTCGGCGATGGCCGCGAACGCCTCGGCCCGATGCCCGTCGACGACGGCACCGGATTCGTCGTAGAACGTGGCGAACCGCAGGGCAAGTCCGGACGCGAAACTCGAACGCGCCGCGGACGTCCTGGCGCGCGGCAACGCGGTCAGACCATAGGCGTTGGAGAACTCCATACCCGACAGTTCGGCGCCCGCTTCCGCGGCGAACAGCAGCCCGTCGCCGGTGTCCACGTCGGTGCCCGCCCTACCCGACAGGAACGCGCAACCCCCCGTGGCGACCACGACCGCGCGCGCACGCACGGTCCACCGCCGAAAGCCCTCGTGCGGAGCCAACCCGGTCGCACCGCACACCACACCGTCCCGATCGACGAGCAGTTGCATCGCCGGATGGTGGTCCAGAATCCGCACCCCGGCCGCGAGTACGCCGCGGCGCATGCGACGCAGATAGCCCGCACCGTCCAGGTACAGCCGCCGCGGCCCGCCGTCGGATGCCCCAGCCGGCAGCCGATTGCCCCACCTGGCCAGCTGTTCCACGCGCTGGTGGGTTTCCTCCAGGACGCGGTACATCCAATCCGGATCGCCGAGTCCGCCACCATGCGCGTATTCGTGGTGGACCGCCTCGTCCCGTGCGGGTCCGGGCGGAATGTTCCACAGCGACGTGGTACCGAACGCGGTCGGTCCACTGGACCCACAGCGCGCTTTGTCGGCGACAACGACGCCCATCCCCGTGGCAGCGGCCGAGACGGCGGCCCAAGTCCCGGCGGGGCCACCGCCGAGGATCAGGACGTCCGTCTCGAGTACATCCACAAAGAGAAATGTTCGGCCACAATTCACCCGGCCGCAACTAAAACCGGGATCTCAGCTCCACCATTGTGTCCAGAGCAATAATCCGGCCACGATAAAAACGACCGCTGATCCGGAAAAGGCGGCCGAACCCCGATGTCTATCCGAATACATCTGCGCCGCAACGGCAATGACGGCCGCCACCACGTGCCAGGTCACCGACTCCCCGCCCGGCCCGGGAAACCCGCGCCGGTCGGCGATGACAGCGGTACCCACCACCACGAGCATGAGGACGACGGTGCCGGCGGCGACGATTCCACTCAGCCCACGCACCGGTCTCACGAGGCGACCACCGGCACTCCGGTCGCCTTGCCCGCCAACTCCTCGAAGTGCGCGGGATCGGTGGTGAATTCACCGAGCCGAATGGTCTTGTTGGCGCCGTGATAGTCCGACGAGCCGGTGGTGAGCAGACCGAGTTCGGCGGCCAGGTCGGTCAGCAGCACGCGATCGGCCTCGGAGTGGTCCGGGTGGGCGATCTCCAGACCGCCGAGCCCGAGCGCGGCCAGCTCGCGGATGTCCGAGAGCGCGAGCAACCGGCCCCGCTTGCGCGCCCTGGTGTGCGCGAGCACGCTCACGCCACCGGCCGAGGCGATCATCTCGACCGCGCGACGCAGCGGGGTATCGGCCTTCTCCGCGTAGTAGCGCCCGTGCGGGGCGAGCAGTTCGGCGAATGCCGCGTCCACGCTCGCCACCACGCCCGCCTCGACCAGCGCCCGCGCCAGATGCGGACGACCAGCGGACGGCCCGGCCGAGGCGAGCACGGCGTCGGGGTCGATCGGGAGCCCATCGGCCGCCATCCGCTCCGCCATGGCCCGTAGACGATTCACCCGCTCGGCGCGTAGCCGCTCGCGTTCATCGGCGAAAATGCGATCGGCCGGGTCGAACAGGTAGGCGAGCAGGTGGACCGGAACCGGCCAGCCATCCGCACCGAGTCCGACACACGACATCTCCATACCGCGGACCAGGGTCATCCCTTTCGGCAGTGCGTCAACCGCCTCCGCCCATCCTGCCGTCGTATCGTGGTCGGTGATCGCGACCACATCCAGTCCCGCGGCGGCCGCGTTCCGCACCAGTTCGGCCGGAGTGTCGGTACCGTCGGAAGCGGTCGAATGAGTATGCAGGTCGATGCGCACTCCCCCAGTCTTACAGTGCTCGCATCCCTGCCCACACGCGCAGGCGCCCGCCGCGGCACACCGGGACGTAGCATCGCACCGTGGCCTCCTTTTCCTCGCTGTCGTCCTTCCGCGGTCCCGGCCGGACGACGCAGCCGCGGCAGCCCATCCCGGTACCGACGGCTCGGGCGATCGTCGACTGCGCCGTGTACGTGGAGGGCAAGCGTCTCCCGGGCCGGTTCACGCACCGGCAAGCGCTGGAAGAAGTCCGTGGTCGCGGGACCGGATTCGTCTGGGTCGGTCTGCATGATCCGGACCGGACGCAGATGGCCGATATCGCGAGCACCTTCGGGCTGCACCAGTTGGCCGTGGAGAACGTCGTACAGCCCCACCAGCGGCCGAAGCTGGAGCGCTACGACGACCTGCTGCTGCTGGTGTTGCGCACCGTGAGCTACGTCGAGCACGAATTGCACAGCGTCAGCGAGATCGTCGAGACCGGTGAGATCGTCGTGTTCACCGGACCCGACTTCGTGGTCGCGGTCCGGCATGGCGAACATTCCGGGCTCGCCGAGGTCCGCAGTGCATTGGAAGAGACTCCGGCCCAACTGTCGCTCGGTCCCGGCGCCGTGTTGCACGCGATCGCCGACCGGGTGGTCGACTCGTATATCGAAGTGGCGCAGTCGGTCGAGAACGACATCGACGAAATGGAAGAGGAAGTCTTCACCCCGCGCAGCAAGATCACCGTCGAATCGATCTATCAGCTCAAACGCGAGGTGGTGGAGCTTCGACGCGCGGTGAACCCACTCGCGGCGGCCCTACAACTACTCGGCCATAAACCGGATCTACCGTTGCCCAAGGAGGTTCGCCGCTATCTGCGCGACGTCGCCGAGCACCACACCACCGTCGCCGAACGAATCAACGATTTCGACGAGGCGCTCAGTGCGCTGATCAGCGCCGCGCTGGCGAAGATCGGCGTGCAGCAGAACACCGACATGCGCAAGATCTCGGCGTGGGTCGCGATCGCGGCCGTGCCGACGATGATCGCGGGCATCTACGGCATGAACTTCGACCACATGTGGGAATTGCACCAGGTCTGGGGTTACCCGGCGGTGTGGCTGGTCATCATCATCGTGTGCACGGGTCTATACCTCAACTTCCATCGCAACAAGTGGCTGTAGCCGCTCGGTCGCGGTCGGCGATCACAAGTTGGCCGCCGGACGCGTCGGATCGCGCACGTCGATACCCGCCTCCTGCCACGCATCCCGCAGTGCCTGCGCGCCACGCACCCGTACCCACGCCGCTTCGGTAGCAGTCACCGGCGTCACCGTGAAGTACCGCACGGGCTCGGCCGGATCCGGCAATACCACGTCGGGAATGTCACTGTCACCGAGCAGGACCGAGGTGAACGGCGCGTCATGCCACATCGACTCACCCAACTCCATCAACGCGTCCGCTTGCAGGACAACGCCTTCTACCACGGGCGCGGCAGCAAGGATGCCGAGCGACTTGGCCAGCCCGGAACTCGCACCAACCCCGGATCGCAGCGTCAAAACCAGCTCCGCCCGCGGCCCGCGCAACGGATCCGCGAGCAGCGCCGTGGGATCGCCCATCGGATGCCGAGACCCGCCCAGCGTCACGTAGTGCACCAGATCGCCGGCCACGATGCGCAGGATCTCGATCGGCTCGACACCGAGGAAAGTCACCGACGCCGCGTCCACGCGCGCGGCGTCCACCCCGAAATGGTCCAGCACATCGGCGCGGACCGACGCCAGCACATCCATGCGTCAGATGGCCAGCCGCGCGAGCATGTCGCGCGCCTGCTCGGCCGATTTCGGGTCGCACAGCACGTCGTAGCGGCCCGCGACCAACTGCATGGTGGACGCGAAATCACGTTGCCCTCTGGTCGCCGCGTACGGGATCGAGGTCGAGATGACACCGAAGATGATGCCGCCGATCAAGCCGACCACCAGCGGACCCAGCGCGCCGCTGGTGGTGAACAGGCTCAACAGCAGGCCGAGGAAAAGGCCGAGCCAAGCCCCCGACACCACGCCACCTCCGATGACCTTGCCCCAGGTCAGCCGGTAGAGGACCCGCTCGACCTGCATCAGGTCGACACCGACGATCGTCACGTCCTGCACCGGAAACTGGTTGTCGGCCAGATAGTCGACCGCTTTCTGCGCCTCGGCGTAGGTCGGGTACGAGGCGACCGGCCAGCCAGACGGCGGCGTGGGCAAGCCCTGCCGCGCGCGATTGGAGCTCCCCATGGGATTCGTCATGCCTCTATTGTGCTATTCCGACCGATGCTCCGGTGGTGCGAACCACGTGGTGCGCGTCATTCCGGCCGCTCGGCCCTTCTCCGCGATCACTTGTGCCATCTTGGCACTCGCCTCATCGATCATCTCGTCGCCGAGCAGCACCGCGCCGCGCGCGCCGCCCACCGCCGAGGTGTGGAAGGCGTACGCGTCCAGGATCAACTCGGCGCGGTCGTAGTCCGATTGGCGCGGGCTGAAGATCTCGTTCGCCGCCGCGATCTGACTGGGGTGCAGCACCCACTTGCCGTCGAAACCGAGCGCCGCGGTGCGCGCGGCCGCTCGCCGGAAGCCCTCGATGTCACGGATCTGAAGGTAGGGGCCGTCGATCGCCTGCAGTCCATGTGCGCGGGCGGCGAGCAGGATGGTCATCAGGATGTGGTGGTAGGCGTCGCCGGTGTCATAGCCCTCCGGCTGTTCACCGACCACAAGGGTGCGCATGTTGATGCTCGCCATGAAGTCGGCGGGGCCGAAGACCAGCGCCTGCACCCGAGTACTCGCTGTGGCGATCGCGTCGATGTTGCGCAGGCCGAGTGCGTTCTCGAGCTGCGGCTCGATGCCGATACGCCCGACCTCGAGGCCGCAGGACTTCTCGAGCTGGGTCAGCAGCAGATCCAGCGCGCGTACCTGACCGGCATCGGTCACCTTCGGCAGCAGGATCGCGTCCAGCGCGGTCCCCGCACCCTCGACCACGGCGATCACATCGGCGTAGGTCCATTCGGTGGTCCAGTCGTTCACCCGGACCACACGCAGCTGGTTCCCCCACCCGGAGTCGTTCAGAGCGGCCACGATATTCGCGCGGGCCGCTGCCTTGGCGACCGGTGCGACGGCGTCCTCCAGATCGAGAAACACCTCGTCGACCGGGAGCTGTTTAGCCTTGTCGATCATCTTCTTGTTGCTGCCGGGGCAAGCGAGCACCGAACGGCGCGGCTGCATGATCACTCCCGTCGATCGTGGCGCGGTGCGAACACCCGCCGGCGAACCTCTAGCCTGGCAGCATGGCAGCTACCAGGGTGTACGTCGCCAGGCTGGCCGGCCTGGTGGTGCTGGGGCCGGATGGCGAGTCTATCGGCCGGGTCCGCGATGTCGTCGTCGCCATCCGGTCCGACCGTCAGCAACCGCGCGTGCACGGCCTCGTCGTCGAACTGCCCACCCGGCGGCGTATTTTCGTGCCGATCTTGCGGGTGACGGCGATCGAACCCGGCGTGGTCACGCTGAACACCGGAACGGTCAGCCTGCGTCGTTTCACCCAGCGACCCGGCGAAATGCTGGCGCTCGCGCAGATCGTGGACTCGACGGTGCGCGTACAGGATCCCGACCTGCCGGACCTGGACGGCGTCGACGTGCACGTGGTCGATCTCGGCATCGAGCAGACTCGCACCAGGGACTGGCTGGTCACCAGGGTCGCCGTGCGCGGGCATCGCAGGCTGGGTCGGCGCCGGACCGTGCACGTGGTCGACTGGGTCCGAGTGTCCGGCCTGACCACGTACGAAATCGGCAGGCCGGGGCAGGACGTCACCCAACTGCTGGAACAGTTCGAGGGGATGCGTCCGGCCGACGTCGCGCATCTGTTGCGCGAGCTGCCGGAGAAGCGGCGCATCGAGGTGTCCCTCGCACTGGACGACGAACGCCTCGCCGATGTCGTGCAGGAACTTCCGGACGACGAACAGGTCGAACTGCTCAGCCATCTGGAGTCGAGCAGAGCAGCCGACGTGCTCGAGGCGATGGACCCCGACGACGCCGCCGACCTGCTCGGCGAACTGCCCGCGGCAGAGGCCGAATCGCTGCTGGCACTGATGGACCCGGAGGAATCCGAGCCGGTCCGCAGGCTGCTGGAACACTCCCCGTACAGCGCGGGTGGCTTGATGACGCCGAAGCCGATCATCCTGACGCCGGCCACCACGGTAGCCGAGGCGCTGGCCCGGGTGCGCAACCCCGATCTGACCCCCGCGCTCGCCTCCATGGTGTTCGTGGTCCGTCCACCCACCGCCACGCCAACCGGCCGCTATCTGGGTTCGGTGCACACCCAGCAACTACTGCGGGAGCCGCCCGCCCACATGGTCGGCGGGATTCTCGACGCCGACCTCGCGCCGCTGCGCCCCGATGTCCCGCTAGCGGCGGTGACCCGCTACTTCGCGACCTACAACCTGGTCTGTGGCCCCGTGGTGGATGAGGAGAATCACTTGCTCGGCGCGGTCAGCGTCGATGATGTGCTCGACCACCTGCTGCCTGAGGACTGGCGCGACGAGGAAGAGACGCACGACGGGATGCTCGGGCATGAGTGACAAAGACCCCGCGGGGCGAGTCGGCTACAGCAGCGCGCGTCAGCGTCTGGAGACACCGATGGAGACCCGGTTCCGGTTGGACTGGGACGCCGAGGCTCTGGCGCGCAGCAGCGAACGGGTGGCGCGGTTCCTCGGCACGGGGCGCTATCTGGCGATGCAGACGATCGTGGTGCTGATCTGGATCGTCTTGAACGTGTTCGTGCTCGCGCTGCGATGGGACCCGTATCCGTTCATTCTCTTGAATCTGGCGTTCTCCACGCAGGCCGCGTACGCCGCGCCGCTGATCCTGCTTGCGCAGAACCGGCAGGACAACCGCGACCGGGTCTCCTTGGAGGAGGACCGCGTGCGGGCCGCGCAGACCAAGGCGGACACCGAGTTCCTCGCGCGTGAGTTGGCGGCGTTGCGACTCGCCATCGGAGAAGTGGCCACGCGCGATTACCTGCGCCGTGAACTAGAGGAGATGAAGGAGATCCTGGATCGGCTCGACACCGCGGAATCCGCGGTCCAGGAGACTCGTTCGGAAAAACCCGGAAAGCCCGCTCGCAAAAAAATCTCTGGCCGAAATCCGGCCGCGCCACCGGATTCACCACCCGGCGCCGATCGTTGACCGGAAATACCGAACAACTACCTGACCGATGGGTAACCTGGACACCGTTGTCCTGAGCTACCCGGACAAGGGATGTCCCGGACAACCGCTCCCAAAGACGTCGAGGATGGGTGTGGTCGAATGCGTGTTTCTGCTCCGATGACCGTCTCGGTTTTGGTGGTTGCTGGTGTGGTGATGAGTGGTTCGGCGGT